>CAVOOB010000001.1:0-313044 GCA_963697435.1 uncultured Gemmatimonadales bacterium
GGGGGGCGGGCGGGATGGGCCCGCCCGCAGGATGGAGCCCATCCTGTTGGGAATTTGATTGCGGGTGTCAGAGCGGCCACGGCCACATTGGCCGTCATGCCCGAAATCGCACGATTCTTCGGCCTCGTGATCCAGATGTACCTTCGCGATCACGACCCACCGCATTTCCATGTCCGCTACGGTTCCTTGCGCGGGCGCATCGGGATCGCACCCGTACGGCCGATGGGTGGGGATCTGCCGCCTCGACCCTTGGCAATGGCGTTGCATTGGGCTACGCTCCATGAGGAGGAACTCATGGACTGTTGGCACCTCATCCAAGCCGACAAACCACCGCGTCGCATCGCCCCACTGGAGTAGCTGGCATATGGACCCCGTCGTCACCAGCGTCCAGGTCATCCCGCCATACGGACTGCGGTTGACCTTCACGGACAATACCGCAGGTGAGATCGACTGCCGCCCCTGGCTGTTCGAGACGGGAGACCGGACTCTTTGCTGAGCTGCGCGACCCCGCGCTGTTTGCTCGCGTGTGGGTTGACCGCGACGCGGATACGATCGTCTGGCCGAACGGCGCCGACGTGGCGCCCGAGACGCCACGCCCTCCGCTTCGCCGAGCGCTCCATTCCTGAACGGTACCTCCTCCCCTTCCACAGTGACCAATCGCCAGGACCACCTCGCCGCCCTGCTTGCCGACCGCGACCGCATCGAGCGGGAACTCGGCGCCGGCGGCATGGCCATGGTGCACCCGCGCTGACCTCAAGCACGACCGCGACGTCGCCATCAAGGTCCTCCGCCCTGAATCGGCCGCCGCCCTCGGCGCCGAGCGCTTCCTCGCCGAAGCGACGACCGCCCGCCTCGACCATCCCAACATCCTGACCCTGATCGATTCCGGCGACGTCGACGGCACGCTCTTCGACGTCATGCCCTTCGTTCGCGGGGAGTCCTCCGCGCCAAGCTGACGCGGGAGCGCCAGCTCGGCGTGGACGAGGCGCTCGACCTGACGAAGCAGGTGGCATCCGCCATGGACTACGCCCACCGCCAGGGAGTCATCTCACCGCGACATCAAGCCCGAGAACATCCTGCTCCACGAGGGGAACGCCTTCCTGACCGACTTCGGCATCGCGCTGGCCGTCAAGGAGGCCGGTGGCGACCGTCTGACCGGCACCGGGCTCGTCGCTGGGCACGCCGAGCTACATGAGCCCCGAGCAGGCCGCCGGGGATCGGGAGCTCGACGCGCGGAGCGATGTCTATGCACTTGGCGCGGTGACGTATGAGATGCTCGGCGGGAGAGCCGCCAGTGACAGGGGCCTCGGTCCAGGCGATCGTCGCCGAAGCTGCATGACCGAGCGTCCCGACCTCGCTCCGCGTCCTGCGCGACACTGTCGCCAGCGGCCGTGGACGCTGCGGTGATACGGGCGCTGGCCAAGGCGCCGAGCGATCGGTTTACCACTGCCCGCGAGTTCGCCGATGCGCTCACGACTGTGGCGATCACGGCGCCCTCCCAGGAACCTCTGGGCGCACGCAGTCCTCGGCGGGCGAGGAAGGGGATGGCGTGGACCGCCGGAATCATCCTGGTTGCCCTGACGGTAGTGGTCGTGTGGCGACTCATGGCTGGAGGCCGGGCCGGCGCCGGCACGGCAACACCATCCGTTCGATTGCGGTGTTGCCGCTCGACAACTACTCGGGTGACACCACGCAGAACTATTTCGCCGAGGGGATGACGGATGAGCTGACCAGCAACCTGGCGACGATCAGCCAGCTGCGGGTCACGTCGCGCGGGTCGGCGATGCAGTTCAAGGGGAGCGATCGTCCGGCCACGCCGGAGATCGCGAAGCTCCTGGATGTGGATGCCATCGTGGAGGGATCGGTGGTCCGCTCGGGCGACCGAGTGCGGATTACTGCGCAGCTGATCGACGCCCGGGCCGACAGGCACCTCTGGAGCCAGACCTTCGAGCGCCAGTCGAGCGATGTGCTGACGTTGCAGGCCGAGTTGGCCTCGGCCATTGCGAGTGCCATCAACGTCCAGTTGACGCCGGGGGAGCAGTCCCGCCTTGCTGCAGCGCCGACGGTGAACCCCGAGGCGCACGACGCCTACCTCAAGGGACGGTATCTTCTTCAACCGCCCAAGCGACGACAACCTGAAGAAGGCCATCGCGCAGTTCAACGAAGCGATCCGGCTGAGCCCGACCTTCGCCCCAGCGTACTCGGGATTGTCGGACGCCTACACCTGGGCCGCGTACAACGAGGGGTTCATCCGGGCCATGGACGCGAAGCCCCTCGCCAAGGCCGCGGCGGAGCGGGCGGTCGCGCTCGACACTCTCTCGGCCGAGGCGCACACTTCGCTCGGCGTCTACCTGGCTTGGCTTGAGTACGACTGGGTCGCGAGCGAGCGGGAGCTCCGTCGTGCCATTGCCCTCAATCCCAGCTACGCCTACGCGCACGACCAACTCAACCAGATGCTGGGGCTGGTCGGGCGCTTCGACGAGGCGATTGCCGAGGGGGAATTGGCCATCGCGCTTGATCCCCTGTCACCATCGATCCTGACGGACCTGGCTGCGACGTCGCTGTACGCCGGCAAGTCGCAGCTTGCGCAGGAGCTGACCCGGAAGGCGGCGGAACTCGATCCAACCTACTTCATGCCCCCCACCACCGAGGGAGCCCTGGCGCTGCAGACAGGTGAATACCCCAAGGCCATCGCGCGCCTGGAGCAGGCGAGGACACTGGAGGCGCCACCGTTCGTGACCGCCTATCTGGCGTACGCCTATGGCATGTCTGGCGACCGCACCCGTGCCATGGCGGCTCTCGGCGAACTCAAGGCGATGTCGCCTGGGGGACAGGTGGCCCCGTTCAACCTGGCGCTGGTGTATCTCGGCCTCAGGGACAACTCGCGCGCACTCGACTATCTCGAGCAGGCGTACACCGCCAATTCGGAGTTACTCGTCTGGCTCAAGATCGACCGGATCTACGATCCGCTGCGGGAGGAGCCGCGGTTCAAGGCGTTGATGAAGAAGTTGAATTTTGGGGGGTGAGGGGGGCTTCTGTCATTGCGAGGAGGACCCGAAGGGGCCGACGAAGCAATCTCGGGCAGGCGGTCGAGCTCACGAGAGGGACGATCCATTTGGCGTCCGCGCTAGCCGACGATACGTTCTAGAGGAACGGACACGAGTACAACGCCCTCCGCGCGTACATTCGACTCCGCGCTATATCGCCCTGTTCCGTATGTTGTGCTCACCTTGGAGTAAAGCATGAACCTTCGTCGCTCCGCGCTCCTGCTTCTTGCACCAGCGGTGCTGGCGAGCGGGGCATGTGCTTCTGGCTCCGCCATCGTTACGGGTAACACTAGAACTCCAGTTGCGCCGCAAGAAGTGAAGCTCTATCTGGAGCCACCAGCGACCTTTGAGATCATCGGACTCGTGAACGCCACAAGCGATGCTGGCTGGACTGACCAAGGATCACTGGACTACGCGGTTAAGGAGCTGAAGAAGCAGGCCGCGAAGCTAGGAGCCAATGGAGTACTCCTGGTATCCACTGGCGAGACCACGACAGGTGTCGTTAGTGGGGACAACTATGCCATACCTGTCAAAGGTAAGACTGTTCAAGGCAAGGCCATCTTCGTCACAAAGCCATAGGCAGTGACGTCAGAGCTGCGATCCAATCAGCGCCCGCGTCTGACCAGCTCGCCCTCGCAGCTGACGCGCCACCTGTTAGGCGGACATGACATCTGACCCGCTAGTAATCGGCTTAGTCGTCACCACTATTGTCGTCGTGGTCGCATTTTGGCGAAGGCGTCATTCGGCCTCGTGGACGCGCTCATCTGACTCAGAGCGCAGCTTCCTCTCCGCGCCCAAGTACTTCCGCTTCTTCGCCTACACAAACGTCATCGTTCCCGACACACGCGGTACGACGGAAGTGGATGTCATCGTTGTCGGTAATTCAGGCGTTTTCGTCGTTGAACTCAAACACTACAACGGATGGATCTTTGGCGACGAGGATGCTGAGACCTGGACCGCGAGCTACGTCGACGGCGCGAAGCACCAGTTCCAAAACCCGCTTCGTCAGAACTTTCGACACGTCAAGGCCTTAGAGGCTCGGACCGGTCTCCCCTTCGATGTGTTCCATTCGCTTGTTGTCTTCACGGGCAATTGTGAGCTAAAGACACCAATGCCGTCGAACGTAGTTGTCGGCGGATACCGGAACTTCATTGAGAGTACCAAAGGCGTGCGACTTACGGATGCTGAAGCGGAGCGCGTTTGCCGGGTGGTCGAGGAGCTAGAAGCCGCCTCGACCCCAGATGCCATCAACTCCCACGTTTTCGCTCTACAGCAGCGCTTCACTAACCTCACCATTTGCCCAAAATGCGGAGGGCGACTTGTCGAACGACGTGCTAGGTCACCGTCGCGCGACATGCCGCCCTTTCTCGGCTGCCAGTCTTTCCCTCGGTGTCGGTACACGAGGCCACTCGATGCGAGCTAACCGGCGCCTGGAGTTGAAGATGGTTCTCGCGCCAACTTTGCCCAACCTGATCCGTCGCTTCGGTTCGGTTTGCCTCCTCGGACTGGCGTTCATCGCCACGCCGGCCACCGCGCGGCAGCTTACTATCCGCTTCTTCGATGTCGGCAGGGAGACGCGGCCCAAATCAAGAGCCCGGAAGGCAAGACGGCGCTTCTTGATTGTGGGCGGGGGCCACCCTGAACGCAGCGGAGCAGGAGCGCCGGTTGGCATCGTCATTGAAGCGGCTGGACGTGCTGAAGACGATGGATCCGGTGGGCGGGGGAGATAGTGTTGTAGGGCGTTAAGGCACCGCGAGTCCTGCACCTCTCAGCGCCTCAAAGGTGCAGTCGAGCGCCTGGTCAGGCGGCACGAAAACAACTACACCGTCCCGGCCCCGAGAAAGCAGTACGCGATAGCTGTTCAGCCTCAGCTGATGCGGATCCTTCGCCTTTGACCTGGGTGACGGTTTGCTCCCCCATTTGACGCCTTCCCATGTGAGGTCATTGCCCCAGGCGACAAGGGGGAGATCAAGTTCTAGCCCCTGACACTGGAACTCAGTGGCAACCTCATTCAACTGGCAACAGGAATTTACGCTTTCGGGTGGATCATTAAACCAACTCCCCTCCCGGAACCGCCTGGTGAACGCGTAGGAATTCTGGATGCCGTGACCAGCAAGATTCGTGGCCTTCGAAGACGCGAGCCACCCGAATCTCTTGTCGGTCGCGTCCTCGTACCGCTGCTGAGCATATGCGACAACATCCTCCTTCACACGACTGACATACATGCGGAATCCAGATGCTCTTGCTCTTTCGGCATGCTCACTTGCTTCGTCAAGGCGGCCCGCGAGCAGACTCCTGATCCAATCTTGAACATCTTCCGCCACATGTGAACGAAGGCTCACGTCCAAATCGAGCGCCCCGCTCGCCTCCACTGAGGCAGCTCCAGGAAACATAGTTGCTACGCGTGCAGGACAATGGACGTGCCATGGGACATCGCTGCCTGCGACTGCAGCGTTCCAAAGTGCAAGCCCGGCCTCCTCTCCTACATGAATCTCCTGCCCTTCGCCGATCAGGCCGACGATCATGCTCCAACCGGGCATCCGAGCGCCAAGCCGAACGAAATCCTCCGGTTCTGACGCACCATGCCCCCGTTTCTCACGAACTTTGTCGCCATCCCATGCGCGCTGGGCCTCATCGTAGACCCAGATGTGCTCGATCGGGAGCCTTCGTTGCTCACCACCATACTGGCGAAGGAATCCGTGAATGTCCTGAACGAAGATCTGACTCTTTAGTGCGTGTTGGAGTACCTTCACGAGCGGCCCATTCCCTGACAGAAATACGGCCATCTTTTCTCGGTCATCCCTGGCAAAATGAGTGGTGTAGACAAACTGGAGCCCGACGAGTGTTTTCCCCGCGCCAGGAACTCCGGTGATTAGGGCAAGATGGTGCTCTCCCGTATGGCGGGCCCGAGCTGCAATGGCGGAAAGGCTCGCAATGGTTTCCGGAATCCCCGCGCTCTGTGCGCGGCGGATGAAGGGCAATGGCTCATGATTGAATATGGACCTTGCCGCGCTTATCAGAGTTGGAAGTGGGGAATAATCGGAACGCAGCCAGTCGTCGAGGGCTTCCGCCCCAATTCCCGTGGTACCGGGCCCTCTGGACCATTCCGTCAACACTTCGACCAGGTGGCCCCGGCCACAAACGGTAACATCCTCGGCCTGCGCGGGCGCAGTACTGGATCCCATCAGCACCAGCACAGCTCGGCCACTGAGTCCATGAGAGGCTTCGTGGTACGCTCTCAAATCACGTACATACGCGGATACTTGGTCAACGAAGGATCGCTTCGAGTCGCCATAGCCCTTGAACTCCAAGACAAGAAAGCCATCCTGGGCGACAATTGTTACGTCGGGTCGCCTCCCGCGCTCCCGGGGAAGCTCGTACTCAAACACGATCCCCCACTCGATTGCTGGCGGAAAGAGCTTCACCATCTGACTCAATTGGGTCGTCAGCTCGCCGAAACACTCCTGCCAGGCGGTCACTTGGGAGGTAGCCGGGGCGTCGCCAAGGCTCAGAAGGTGGTGGGCGTGCAGTGCATCCAGCCACGCTTGCGGAGAGACCTTCAAGAATGCGCGGACAGATCCAGCCCAACCATATCGCTGGGAGTGCGTGATAGGAGTCAAGGCAGGTTCCCCTAGATTGTGAAGCTCCGGCGTTCCAGAGAACAGGGTATCCTGTTCCGGTAATCCGTCTCGCACCTAACCTGTTGTGGTCGACCTAGAAGCATGATCCTACCGCAAACCAGACACATCCGACACCCCACCCAACACAAAGGGCCCCCACTTCCGGAGGCCCCTCGAACTACAATCGGATCCAGCCCCTCACCTCACCCACATTCACTGAACCCGCACACATGGCACTTCATGCACCCCTCGGCGTATTCCAGCTGGGAGGAGCAATCGGGGCAGGCGCCGGACATCATCGGCGCCGGGCGGCTCAGCTCGTACTGCGTGGCTCCCTGGGTCATCTTCACCGTTGGCGCCACCTCGGCCTCACCGGTCGGGATCAGCTCCTGCTGGACCCCCGCCTTGTCCTGCATCCACTTCTCGATGGCGATACCCACGGCATCCGGCACCGAAAGGACCTTGTTGTTGCCAAGGCCGATGGTCCGGTCGCTGCTGATGCCACGGAGCTGACGGTGGATCTCCTTCATCGGGATCCCTGAGCGCAGCGCCAGGCTCACCAGGCGGCCCATCGCCTCCACATCGGCCATGAGGGCCCCACCGGCCTTGCCGAGGCTCATGAACACCTCGAAGGCCTGGTGCTTGTCGTCTTCGGTGATCGTCACGTAGAGCGTGCCCAGCGGCGTGTCAACACGGCGCGTGGTGCCCTTGAGCGCCTCCGGACGGCTCCGCTTCTGGCGCCGCTGCAGGTTTTCGGCCTCCAGATCGTGTACCATCCGGCGGAGCCGGTCGTTCTCGGCACGGATTTCGGCCAGCTCACCCATCAGGTCCGCGACGCCTTCGACTTCCTCACTCTCGGCAAGCGGGGCCAGATCGGCCCGCGCCACCGACTTGCCACTGGAAACGGCTTGTTCCTGGACCTTCTTGGCCGTCGATCCCGTGGATAGCACTTGCATGTCACGAGAACCATCCCGGTAGACCGTCACACCCTTGCAATTCAGGTGGTACGCCAGCCGGTAGATCTCCTCCACATACGCCTCGGTGGCGTCGAAGGCAAAGTTGCAGGTCTTGCTGATGGCGCTGTCGTTCGACTCCTGGAAGCCGGCCTGCATCCGGATGTGCCACTCCGGCTTGATGTGGTTCGCGGTCACGAACACCCGCTGCCACTTCTCCGGCACTTCCTCGAAGTTGATGTTGCCCGCCTCGGCAATCCGGGTCATCAGCGCCTCGGAGTACCACCCTTCCTTCCTGGCAATCGACACGAACTCCTCGTTCACGTCGGGCATTAACACACCGGCCTGGTTCCGCATGAACGCCACCGCAAAGAGCGGCTCGATGCCGGAGCTGCAGCCGGCAATGATGCTGATGGTGCCGGTCGGCGCCACGGTGGTCACGTTGCAGTTGCGGAGCCGGCGCATCGGGCGGATCCGGTTGCCCTGGGCGTCGCGCGCGCAGGTCTTGTCCGGGCCCCAGATGCTCTGATCCCACTCCGGAAACGGCCCGCGGATGCCGGCCAGCCGCTCTGACTCCACCTTGGCCTCGTTGTCCACGAAGGCCTGGACCCGGGCGCCGAGGGTGACGGCCTCCTCGGAGTCGTACGGGATGCCGAGCTTGATGAGGACGTCGGCCCAGCCCATGACACCGAGGCCGATGCGGCGGATCCGCTGGGCCAGATCGGTGATTTCGGGCAGGGGATAGTTGTTGGCGTCGATCACGTTCTCGAGGAAGTGGGTCGAGAGGTGCACCGTGCGCCGGAGCTTGTCCCAGTCGAGGCTGCCATTCTCGACGAACATGCCGAGGTTGATCGAACCGAGGTTGCACACATCGTACGGGAGCAGGGGCTGCTCGCCGCAGGGGTTGGTGGCCTCGTAGGCGCCGAGATGCGGCACCGGGTTGTAATGGTTGGCCTTGTCGATGAAGAAGACCCCAGGCTCGCCGGTCTTCCAGGCGCCGTGGATGATCTTCTCCCAGACTTCACGGGCGCGCAGCTGGCCGACCACGTCCTTGCCGCGAGGATGGATCAGGTCGTACTCGCTGTCCTCCTCGACCGCCTTCATGAAGGCGTCGGTGATGCCGACCGAGATGTTGAAGTTGGTGATCTTGGTCGTGTCGCTCTTGCACTCGATGAAATCGAGGATATCGGGGTGGTCGACCCGCAGGATCCCCATGTTGGCGCCGCGGCGGGTGCCACCCTGCTTGACCACCTCGGTGGAGGCGTCATAGAGGGACATGAAGGAGACAGGCCCCGAGGCCACGCCCATGGTGGAGCGGACGACGTCGTTCTTGGGACGGAGCCGGCTGAAGTCGAACCCGGTGCCGCCGCCGGACTGGTGCACCAGCGCCATGGCGCGGAGGGTGTCGTAGATGCCGTCCTTGCCGTTGGAGAGGTTGTCGCCCACCGGCAACACGAAACAGGCCGACAGCTGCCCCAGGGGACGGCCGGCGTTCATGAGGGTGGGGCTGTTCGGCATGAACTCGCGGTGGGCCATGGAGCCGTAAAAGGCCGTGGCAAGCTCCTCGATGGCGCCGCTGGAGGCGCCGTACTTCTTGTCGGCACCGGCAATGGTCCTGGCCACACGCCAAAAGAGGTCCTCGGAGGACTCCACCGGCTTGCCGGCGTCGTCCTTGACCAGGTAGCGCTTTTCGAGGACAGTGATGGCGTTCGGGGACAGATCGAGCGCCCCCCGTGACGAGGACTGGGTCATGCCTACCTCTTCCCTTGCAGACAAAGGGAGTGTGTTGTGAGATCGGAATGTCGCGAGAATGTCACCGGACAGTACCGAAGAGTGGATCGAAAGTTAGGCAAGACGATGATACGATGCAATGCGCCAAATTATGCCGCAGTGGTGGGAAAAATAGCTGTTCACATCACAAACCTACTCCCGTCGAAAAACCAAGATAAGACGAGGGAAGCTCGGAAGACTACCGGAACGGGGGGGGAGGCCGCCCACCTGCTTCGCTGTTTTCCGACCCTCCGGCCTTCCTCCGACCCTCCCTCGTTTCTTTTTTTCCTTTTCCGGCTTTTTTCCGCGTTTCCCGCGTCTTCCGATCAGACGAGCGGGTACTTTCTTGCCCGATGATCCCTTGCCTGCGCCACGTAGTGCTCCCAGGTGCCTGTAATCCGCTCCGCCAATTCCGGGGTGACTTGTCGGACTATTCGCCCCGGGACGCCCATGACCAGCGACCCGGGCGGCACCTGCATCCCCTCCGGCACCACCGCCCCCGCCGCCACGACGCTTCCCGTGCCGATATGGACCCCGTTGAGCAGCACGCTCCCCATCCCGATCAGGCACTCGTCTTCCACCGTGCAGCCGTGCAGGATGGCCCGGTGCCCGACGCCGCACCGCTCGCCGATGGTACACGGAACGCCCTCGTCCACATGCACGATGGTGCCGTCTTGAATGTTGGTCTGGGCTCCGATGGTGATCGGGGCCATGTCGCCCCGGATGACCGTGGTGTACCAGACGCTCGATTCCGCCCCCAGCGTCACGTTGCCCATGACCACGGCGGTCGGCGCCACCCACGCCGTCTTGTGAATAGTCGGCACTATGCCCCTCGGCTCATTGATGAATCGGTTCGAGTCGAATCTGGGTCCACCCCACCACCGGCTCCCCATCCTTCTTGGCCGGCGTCCAGCGCATGGCGATGGCATACCGGCTGGCCAGATCGTTGAATTCCGCACTTTCCGATGGCCGCAAGGTAGCCACCTCGGCGGTGGTCCCGTCGGCGTTCACCTTGACCGCCAGGGTAACAGGCCCCGGCAACGGCGTCAGCGAGCCGGGGACCGGCACCCGCGGCGGGGCCACCGGCACCGCCCGCGTGTCCCAACAGGCCCGGTCCTTGTTGTAGCCGGGCCCGAGCCGATCGCAGTTGACCACCGTGGTATCAATCGGCCCCAGCCCCTGGGCGGCGCGGCGGCGGGGCCGGAGCGGCTCCCCCACCGGCGTCAGGTCGGGGGTGAAGGTCACCTGGAGGTCGGACTGGATGTTGACGGTGTCGACATAGAAGATGTGCAGCGGCGCCGAGATGGCGACGACATGGGGCCCGGGACTCAGCTTGATCGGCGTCTCCTCGGGGGCGACGTCGTCGACCAGGACAGTCGAGCCCCTGGGCAGGCCGAGGATTCTCAGGAATCCGGGCGGACCAGTGGGGCCCGCCTGCGGGGCTCGGGCAGGGGGGCTGGGAGGCAGGGAGACAGTACCCGCAGGTTGGGCAGTTTGGCCGGGAGGCTGGGAGGCAGACGAGGAGTCGGCGATGGTGGTGTCAGCCACGACCGAGTCCGGAAGCAGGTTGCCTCCGTGCGTCGAGTCGAGCACCGGTGCATTGGCGACGGCTTGTTCACCGCCTCCCTGCCCCCCTGCCTCCCGGCCCCCTCCTGGCGCCGCAGGCGCCAACGGCCCATATCCCAGCTTCCCCGCCCCGAAGACGCCCCCGGCCGCCACCACCAGCAGCACGATCAACCAGGTCAGGAAGCTGCCGCTCTTCTGCTGCCCCAGTTCACGCGCGGCGGCGGAGCGCTGCATGGCCGGGCGCGCCGTCTTCAGGGCGTCCACCGTCTCCTTCGGGATCGGCGTGGTCGGCATCGCCGCCAGCCGCTCCCGCGTGGTGGCCCCCGAGATCCGCCTCGGCGCCGCCGGCCGCCCCTCGATCTCCTCCACCAGGTCGATCCCGGTCTGGAACCGGTCGGCCGGGTCCTTCGCCAGCATCTTCCTGATGACCACGTAGAGCCGCCGCTCGTCGGCGGTGTTCAGCACCGGCTCCGGGATCGGGTCCATGATGTGCTTGTACCCGATGGCGAACGAATCCTCCCCGTCGTAGGGCACCTCGCCCAGCAGCGCCTGGTAGGCCACCACGCCGAGTGAGTAGATGTCGCTCCGGCCGTCGGTCTCCTGGGCCCGCGCCTGCTCCGGGCTCATGTAGTGCGGCGTCCCGATGGACATCCCGGTACTGGTGAGCCGCTGCCCGCTCGCCGCCTTGGCAATCCCGAAGTCGGTGATCACGCTGGCGCCATGCTCGTCGAACATGATGTTGTCGGGCTTGATGTCGCGGTGGACAATCCCCTTCTCGGCGGCGTAGTTCAGCGCCTTGCCCGACTCGACGAGGATCCGGCGGATCTCACTCGGCGGCAATCGCCCCCCGCCCTCGAGCAGCGTCGAGAGCGAGCCGCCACGCACCAGCTTCATGACGAAGAAGATGACCTGCCCGGTCCGGCCCACCCGGTAAATCGGTATGATGTTGGGATGTTCGAGCTGGGCGGCGGTGCGCGCCTCGCGCTGGAACCGCTCCACGAATTCGGCGTCGAAGGCGAGGGAGAACGGCAGGACCTTGACCGCCACTTCCCGGTCGAGGGCCATTTCCCTGGCCCGGAAGACGATGGCCATGCCGCCGCGGCCGAGTTCCTCGATGACCTCGTATTCGGCGGCCAGGGTGTCGCGGATCAGGGCCGTCTGGGAGACGTCGCCCATGGTGACACCGCGCGCGTCACCCGCGCTCCCGACCCGCGCCCCACAGATAGGGCAGGCGGACCAGGACTCCTCCAGCTTGTGGCCGCAGCTAGAACAGTGCATGAAGCGAAGCTACGAGCCCCAAGCTGGGGGCGCAACGTGGTGTGGGGCTTGGCGGCGGGGCGGCGGGGCGGGGCGGCTGGGCCGGGCGGCGGGGAAGATCGTCACCCCATCAAAAGCGGGGGGCCAGGGTGACGAGGGCCCCTTTCCCGCGTCCGCCGTTGCGGCCCCCTGCCCCGCGGCCTCCCCGCCCCGCCCGATCCCGTCAGGGATCGATCACCGTAAACTGCTGCGTCCTGTAATTCGTGTAGCTGTCCGGCCGCGTCACTCGCACCCCGATGGTGTAGGTCCCTGCCTTGAGCCTGGATAGGTCGAGGGTGCGGTTCGCCCGGGTCACCAGTCCCTGGGCCTTCTCCTCGAACTTGAGGCTGATGTTGGAGCCGCCCTTGCCGAAGAGCCCTCCGCTTCCGCCCTTCTTGACCACGACTTCGGTCTTCAGCACGGTCCCGGTGGTGGCGCCGTACACCTCGTAGTAGAGCTGCATGTCGTCGGTGCGGCGGAAGGTCTCCAGCGGATTGAGGTAGACGGTGTCGCCGGGGGCGGCGAGCCAGCCGAGGTTGTTCTGGCGGCGGCCGAGGACGAGGTCACTCACCGCGAGCCGAGCCTCGCTGCTGACGCGTACGCTGTCGGTCGGCAGGATCAGTCCGGCATCTTCCCCCTGCTGCACCAGGACGCGATAGGAGAACGCGCCGGGCGGGACGTTGACCTCCGCGCGCCCCACCAGGTGTTCCTTGACCGGCACCGGTGTGCGGGAGAGGAAGAACCGCGTGGTGTCGATCGAGGCGACCGACCTGCCGGCGGAGTCGAGCACCGAGAAGCGCAGCCGAACCGGGTACACTTGCCCCCGTGACGTCGGCACGCCGGTCAGCGACCCTCCCGCAATGGCGTACGCCACCTGAACCAGGGGGCCCTGGTCGTCCCATCCGACCGCCAGGACCTGCACCTTGGCGTTCAGTGGTCGCGGGAAGTGCAGCTCATAGGTGTCGGTGGAGGTCCCGCGGGTGTAGCTGGTCCGCCCCTGGGTCCGTTCCTCCGCCATGTAGCGGCTGACGCTCGCCCCACCCGCGCCCTTCATCTTGTTGTACACGGGAGAGATGTTCTGGCGCGACGAGAGCAGCTGCTCCGTCGTGGTGTTGGACGCCAGCGACCTCGAGGCTCCCTGCAGCTGCACGGCGGTCGCGTAGCCAAAGATGTCGAGGAGGCTCTCGACCAGCTTGAAATCCTGCACGTCCTCGCGCGACACGAAATGGAAGATCAGGTCGCCGTCGGGATGGCGGTAGACCCACGTCTCGTTCGGCTCGACGCCCGGTTCGGCATACGAGGCCCGGTCGGACGGCGTGCCGTGGCGCAGATAGATCATGCCCCGGTCATCGAACTCGTCGCTGCCGGAATGGTAGATCTCTTCGATGTTGTAGTGCCGATTGACGCTGGCCAGCCGGAAGTTGGTCCGGGCGTACTGGAGCCGGCGGTAGTGCTCTTTCAACCGCTCATTGGGACTCCGCAGGCTCGCATCGTCGCGCCCGGTCCAGAATTCGTGGAGCCAGGTCGAACGTCCCTGCCCGGCGGTCGAATCGAATGCCGAGAGCTCCGCCTCCGACGTGAAGTACCCGAGGTCCTTCCGATAGAGGGCGACGCTCGCCGGGTCATTGTCCCCCGCCCCCTCGTAATAGCTGGTGGCCCCGACATCGAGCCCGAGGCCGAGCTGGCTGCGTCCCAACTCGTAGAGGCCGAGGCCCTTGTCGCCGCCGTTGGCGAGATAACCCATGAAGGCCGCGACGGCAGAATCGGGACTCCCGACCTCCCGCTCAACGCGGCCCCGTGCCAGGAGCACGTCGGGATGCTGCGCCGACTGACTGCTGGCGCTCTGGCGAAGCGCGTTGAGCGCCACGTCGAGCCGGATGTTGACGCGCTGGGCCAGCGAGGTATTCGCCAGTTCCACGAGCCCCTGCACGAATCCCGGATCCACCTCGGCCGAACGGGCGTAGGCGTCCGCCGCCCTGGCCAGCGCGTCCTTTCCGAACATGGTCTTCAGGCCGGTCACGATGGCGAGCTGTGAATCACCGATCGACAGCTCGGCGATGCCGAGCCCGTACCAGGGATAGGGCCAGGCGGGCTCGAGCTGGGTGGCCCATTCGAATTCAGAGGCGGCGTCGTCGTAGTGGGGGCCGCCGGCGAGGTCGCCGTAGCGGAGGGAAAGGAAGCCGAGCCGCATGTGCAGCATCGTGTTGTCGCGGTCGGCCTTGGCCTCGGTGATCATGAGCCGCTCCCAGCGGAGCAGCATGATGGTGTCGGAGGTTTGGGCCAGGGTGTCGCGCCAGGCCTCGATGGCGGCCCTGTCGGCGACGCTCTGCGCTTCCGCGGGGCGAGGCGCGCCCGACAGGGCCGCCATCGCGAGGCAGAACGGCAGGGCGGCCGGGAGGGAGCGTAGGAAATTGGAGCGTTGTGTCATTGGCCCTGTTGGCATGGGTACACGGGGGGAGACGCCGGATCGCAGAGGTATCCACACACGGCCTCCCTCCCCCCCCTGCCGCCCTGCCTACCTGCCTCCCTGCCCCACCTGTTTCAAATACGCCAGCACTCCTTCATACACCCCCTCCGCGTACATCCTGTGGCCCAGGGGGGTACGGAGCGCCGATTCCTGCTCCGGAATCGCCATGAACATCGCCTCGGTCAGGATCGAGGGCATCCAGGTCGGGCGCACCAGCGCCAGGTCTCCCCGGCCGACGCCGAGGTCGCGGAGTTCCAGCCGCTTCACAAGCGCGGCCTGCACATTGCGGGCAAGCGCGGCGCTGCGCGGCTGATTATAGAAGACGCTCGTCCCGCTGTTGGTGATGGGGTTCACGCCGTCGGGGAGGGCGTTGTTGTGGACGGAAATGAGCAGGTCCGCGTCGACACTGTCGGCAAAGAAGGGCCGAGAGGCGAGGTCGACCGGCTTCTCGGTCGTCCGGGTCATCAGGACCTCCGCTCCGCCCGCTTCGAGCAGCTGTTGCAGCTTCAGTGAAACGCCGAGATTGGCCTCCGCCTCCGTATACCCGGTGGGGCCCGTGGCCCCGCCGGGCGGGTGACCCGCGTCCACCACGATCCGGACACCTGCCAGGGGCCGGGACTTCTGGATGGCCGGCGGCCGCCGGATTTCCAGCATCAGGTCGGTGCGATCCCATCGGGTGCGGTATCCCCACACCGGCTGGGTGAGGTCAAGCGTGATGGTGACCTCGTCCGCCGTCTCCTGTTCCCAGTCCATCTGCTCAACGAGCGAGTCCGACCCGCCGTAGCGCATCCAGTTCACGTCCGCCGAGGCGCCGTAAATCCGCACGGTAATGGACGACTCGGTCTCGGAGACGAGATAGGGCACCCGGGCGCTCAGCGGAATCCGCAGGGTCGCACTCTTCGGCGCGGAGGTGAGCGATACCGAACCGACGCTCGCGTCGAGCGGCGGCGTGCCCTCAGGGAGGGCGTGCGCATCGGTGGCGTTGATCCAGGCGATGGAGGTCGCGGAGAGGGCCAGCCGGAGATTGCCGTTGAGCCGGCCGGAGACATTGGCTCGCGTGCCGGTCGGGAAGAACCAGTGATAGGTGGCGCCTGGGGCGGCCCGCCCGACCGTCAGCCGGTCGGTGTCTCCCTTGCCGGCGGTGTCGTCGTCCAGCTCCACTACGACCGGCAGGCTGTCGAGGAGGGAGACACGAATGGGCCACCGGGCTCGTACGGTGTCGGCACCCTTGATGGCTTCGACGATGGCGAGGAGGGTGTCCACCCCGCGGGCGCTTCTCCGCCGGCAGAGGGGGCACCCCGGGGCGGCCTCCACGCCGAGCAGGGGGCCTGGATCGGAACCGAAGGCCGCGCCGCGAACCACGCCGACATACCGGTCGGCACGGACCGAGCGCGCCAGGCTGGCGGTGTCGCGATCAAAGGCGCGGACACCCCATGACACATCGTCGTAGCCCACGGAGTTGGCCAGGGGCACCACCGATCCGTCGGGGAGGACCAGGCGCACTTCCGACCCCTCAGCGGCCCGAACCGAGAGCGGGAGGTACTCATCGGCTGGCCACCAGACCTTGCCGCTGGGCCGAAACGAGAGGGTGTCGATCCAGAGCGGCGTCGTCTGAGGCTCCGCGCCCACCCGGCGGCGGACCTTGTAAACCAGCGAGTCGCGTGAGCCATCGGGCCGGGCGGCCCGGAGCGTGAACGACATGACGCTGTCCCTGGGAAACGGCAGCCAGGCGAGGTAGGCGCCGTTGGGCCAGACCTTGACCGAGTCGCCGTTGATGGTCAGGCGGGCGTCGCCGGTCCCGGTACTGCCGAAGATGAACGAGTTGTCGCCAGTGGTGGAGACGACGTCGTTCCTGGCGGGGTAGACCACCGTGAGGTCCAGGGGCCCCGTCGACTTCTGGATGGCGGGCAGGCGGCCCCGGTTCGGGTCGGACGGCTTGCGCTGTTGGGCGCCCAGGGGGGCGGCAACGGCAAGCAGGATCAGGAGCGTCGGGAGTCGGCGGGGATGCATCAACGCAAGGTACTTCCTGAATATGACTTGCGACAAGCACACCGGGCCCGGACCGCGAGCCCACCGAACGATTGACGCCCCTCCGGAGGCGGCCTAGATTCCGCCTCCCCCTTTATCCTCGGCCCGGAGCACTCGTGGCGCGCGCTTCCACCCTCTGTCTCACCGCACGAACCCGCCGAGCCAGGTGACAATCCCCCCCGTCCATGTGTCGGTCGCCGGCCGGACCGACGTCGGCCGCACTCGGGACCACAACGAGGACACCTACCTCGTTGCCGACCTCAGCACCGGCGAGCTCTGCGACGCCACCGAGGTGCAGGTCTGTCACGTCGGGGCCCGCGGCTCCCTGTTCATGGTGGCGGACGGGATGGGTGGCGCGGCGGCAGGGGAACTGGCCAGCGCGCTGGCGGTGGAGACGATCCACAACCACCTGTTGAGCACCTGGACCAGGGACGAGGAGACCAGCCGGGAGCAGTTCGCCCTCCGGGTGCGGGAGTCGGTCGAAGCAGCCAATCAGAAGCTCCACGAGTACGCGCAGGAGCACCCCGACGTCAGGGGAATGGGCACCACGGTGACCGCCGCCGGGGTGTACGGGACCGACCTCTATCTGGCGCAGATCGGCGACAGCAGGGCCTACATGGTGCGGGGTGGCGTGGCCACACAGCTCACGAAGGACCAGTCCCTCACACAGCGCCTGGTCGATGCCGGCGAGATGACCGAGGAACAGGCGGAGAAGAGCGAGCGGAAGAACATCATTCTGCAGGCGCTCGGCCCTGACCCGCAGGTGCGGGTGGACCTGACCTATGAGGAACTGCAGCACGGCGACGTGTTGATCCTCTGTTCTGACGGCCTGAGCGGCCAGGTGCGCCGGGAAGAGTTCGCCGACCATGCCGCCCGCATCGACGACCTCGCGAAACTCTGCAGCGCGCTGATCGAGCTTGCCAACACCCGCGGGGGCCCCGACAACATCACCGTCGTGGCGGCGCGGTTCGAGGGGGAGGGGCTCCCCCAGCACGTCACGGCGCCGGAGCCGGGCCATCATGTCTTCGCCCTCCCGGGCGACGAGCCGCTGGAAGACGACATTCGCGTGGGCTACAAGACCGGCGGCATCCGTATCGAGCGGCCGCTCGCCATTCCGGTGCGCGAGGAGCCACCGGCGCCGCCCCTGCGCCCCCGCCCGCCGGTCGGTCTCATCGGCACCGCACTCCTCCTCGCCGCCGCCCTCCTCTACTGGCTGATCACACGATGACCCCGCGCCTCGCCATTCTTTCCGGCGGTCGCGCCGGCACCGTCGAGCCGATCACGGGGGCCGTCGCCAGCATCGGGCGCCATCCGACCTGCCAGATCAAGCTCGACGCGGAGCGCGACACCGAGGTCTCCAATCGGCACGCCGTGATCCAGAAGAAGGATGCGGTCTGGATTATCCGCGACCTCGGCAGCATGCAGGGGACCTACCTCAACGGCCAGCGGATTTCCGAGGAACAGCCGCTGAACGACGGAGACCTGCTGCGACTCGGCGCCGGTGGGCCGGAAATTCAGTTCCTGCTCTCCGACCGCGCGCCGGTGGCGGAGCCGAGCCTCGAGCCGCAGGAGGCCCAGCCCGCACAGCCGGGCATGAGCACCGAGGAGCTGGCGCGGATCCTGGAGGAGGAACAGGCGGGGCAGTTGGCCCGCGACGCCGCCGCGGCCGCGCGCAAGCGCCGGCTGCTCCGAATCATCGGGGCGGTGGTCGCCGTCGTCGCCCTCGCCGCCATTGCCTTTGTGCTGTGGCAGAAGCGGACGGCCAGGATGGCGGAAGAGGAGGCGCGCCTCCTCCTCCTGGCTCAGGCCGACAGCATGATGGCGAGTATGGCAGCCGTCGAAGTGGCGTCGCCGTTCATGCAGACATCGCTCGACTCCGCGCGCCAGGCGGCGACCCGACTCCACGCGGCACTGGTGGACGCGGGCCCCAATGCGCTGGCCAGCGCCGCCATCATGAAATCGCTCGACTCCGCCATTACCCGCGAGCACGACATTGCCGAGGCAGCGGAGTTCAACCCCGAGACGGTCGCCGCCCCCAGCGTCGCGGCGGTGGGCCTCGTGATTGCGCAGTACGCCGATGGCAGCACCGTCCTGGCGTCCGGGTTCGCCATCCGGCGGGACGGCACCGGTGGTGTGATGCTGACCACCAGGCGCGCGGTGCTCAACGACGCGGGCGAATCGCCGACGCAGGTGACGGTGCTGATGCCCGGCATCGCGCAGCCGATTTCGGCGCGCGTCCTCACGACCCACGCCATCGAAGACGTGGCGCTCCTCCGGGTGCAGCAGCGCGGCGGTGTGCCCGTCGTCCAGGGGTTGGCGTGGCGGACGCCGCCGGTCGCAGCCGGCAAACCCATCGCCATCGTCGGCTACTCGGCGCCGATCGAGATCCCCGACAGGAACGACTGGCGGCGGGTCACCGTGGCGTCGAGCACCACGACCGGGACGGCAGCGCTCGTGGCGGCGGGGTTCATTACGGTCGACACGTGGGGAGCGCCGGCCAGCCCGGGCAGCCCGATCATCGATGCCGAAGGACTCGTGGCGGGGATCATCTCGACCGCGGCGCCGTCGGCCGGCGGACGGCTCTACGATGCGGTACCGGTGGAATTTGCGCTGGAGCTGTTGGACCAATTGCAGTAAGCGGGGCGACGGGGACACGGGACCCCGGCTTCCGCCGGGGTGACGCTCAGTCCTCAGTCCTCTCAAGCCGCCAGCAGGACCCACCCGATCAGCAGCGTCCCTCCCAGGATGACGACGGACCATCCCAGCCAACGCCGCGCGTCGCGGACGCCGTCGTCCAGCGCGGTGAGATTGGTGCGCGCGCGCACGGGGCCCCAGGCGCCGGCGGGGCGTACCCGCGCGTAGAAGGCGTCGAGCGTCGCCGGCGTTTCCGGGGCGGTGAGGTACATCACCGGTACCCAGACCGCCATGGCGCCGAACGCCGAGAGCATCAGCCGCTGCCCGAAGGTGAATGCGGCGAAGGCACTGGTCGAGCTGAGGATTGCCAGGATCAGCCCCGCCGCCATGGCCGCGATCTCCGCCCAGGCGTTGATCCGCCACCAGAACCAGCGCAGCAGCAGCACCAACCCCGGCCCCGTGCCAATCAGGATGATGAACCGGAACACCCCGCCCACGCTGTCCATGAAGAACGACACCACCGCCGCGAGCGCCGCGAGGAGTACCGATGCCCATCGCGCCGACCGCATCAGTGTGGCTTCGTCCTGCTGGCCCGAGAACCGCGCGTAGAGGTCGTTGACCAGGTAGCTGGCGCCCCAGTTGACCTGCGTGGAGACGGTGGACATGAAGGCCGCGACGAGGCTCGCGAAGACCAGCCCCAGGATACCGGTTGGGAGATACCGCACCATCATGATCGGATAGGCCAGTTCCGGATCGGAGAGGTGCGGCAACACGACCAGCGCCGCGAGCCCGACCAGCACCCACGGCCAGGTGCGGATCACGTAATTGAGGATGTTGAAGAGATGGGCGGCCTTCGCCGCCTCCTTCTCATTGGCGGTGGAGGAGAGCCGCTGCACGAACATTCCCCCGCCGTCGCTGTTCCGAAATGCCCACCATTGCACGAAGAGGTATCCGAGGAAGGTACTGATCGGGAGCGTCGCGTCGTCGCCGGTCGGGAGGAGGTTCAGCTTGTCGCCCTGCCCGCTCTCCCGCAACGCCGCGGTGAGGCCGGAGAGGCCACCCACCTCGCCCAGGGCGTAGAACATCACGGTAAAGGCGCCCGCCATGGCCAGGATGTACTGCACGAAGTCGGTGGCCACCACACCCCAGAGACCCGACGCGGCGGTGTAGATGACGACGATGACGAGAATGGGAATGATGGCCCAGAGCCGTTCGTCGCCGGGGAGGTCGGGCATCGCGTCGAAGACGCCGAGGGCCACGACCATCTTCCGCATGGCGAGCATGCCGTAGCCGATGCTGAGGCAGTTGAAGGGCACGGCAATCAGGAAGGCGCGGAAGGCGCGGAGGCCGGCGGCGGGGCGGCCGCCATACCGGATTTCCGTCATCTCCACGTCGGTCAGCACCTTGGCCCGGCGCCAGAGCTTGGCCAGCACCACCGCCACGAGCACGTGACTCAACGCAAAGGCCCACCACTCCCAGTTGCCGGCCACGCCGTCCTTGGCCACGCGCCCCGCCACGTAGAGCGGCGTATCGACGTTGAAGGTGGTGGCCGCCATCGAGGTGGCGGCGAGCCACCAGGGAATGGCGCGCCCGCCGACGAAGAACTCCGTGAGGCTCCGGGCCCCCCGTCGCGCCACCCAGAGCCCGAGGACGAGCGTCCCCGCCAGGTACGCCACCACCACGCCCCAGTCGAGCGCCCTCACCCAATGCGCTCCACGACCCACCGCGCGGCGGCTTCCTGCATGAGCCGCTGCCGGTGCCACGCCACCAGGACCGGTGCGTCGCCCGGCACCTCCGCCGCCAGCCGCGGGTGGCCGAAGACGATGACGGCGTCGGCATTCCCGTGGACTCGCAACGCCGCGAGTGCGTCCGGCCCGAACCCGGCACGCCCCTTCGATGCGCGCGGCTCCGCAAAGGCGAGCACGACCGTGCTGCCGCCACGGTCGACCGCCACACCGGTTCCCCGCAACGCCATCTCGACGTACTCGGTGGACGACGCTGGCCAGGCGCCGCCCAGATCGTCGTCGACGATGACAAGATCGATCGGCATGCGGAGGCGGGGCAGCGCCCCGCGTACCAATCCCTGCGCCAGCAGGCGGTCGGCGATTGCCTCCGACTGCCCACCTGCCCCGCCGCCCCGCTGCCCCGCCTCGGCACGCAGCAGCGCCTCTCCATACCGGAGGATCGCTTCCTCCACGCGCTCCTCCGACAGCCCACCCCGGTGCACCGCCTCCCCGATCGCCTCGTATGCCGCCTGCGGGTCCGCCGGATAGCACAACAGATCGCATCCCGCCGCCAGCGCCCGCACCGCCGGGTGGGCCGCCGCATCCTCCACCGCCGCCCCCATCATCAGCGCATCGGTCACCACCAGTCCTCCGAACCCCAGTTCCTCGCGGAGCAGGCGGAGCATCGGCGCTGAGAAGGTCGCCGGTGTGCCTGTCGCGTCAAGCGCCGGAACCCGCAGGTGCCCCGTCATCACCGTGGCGACGTTGGCCAGGACACCCATCCGGAACGGCATGAGATCGGTGGCCTCGAGCGTGGCCCTCTCCGCGTCCACCGACGGCACCTCGTCGTGGCTGTCGCGGGTGGTGCGGCCATGCCCCGGGAAATGCTTGATGCAGGCCAGCGCCCCGGCCTGCTGGCAGGCCTGCACCCAGAGCGCCGTCGCGACGCCGACCAGCTTCGGATCGCTCCCGAATGACCTCGTCTGCACGATGGGATTGGCCGGTTCGATGTCGAGGTCGGCGTCGGGCGCCAGCACCCAGTTGACGCCGAGGTCGAGCGCCTCGCGTGCGGTGGTCGAAGCGGCATGGCGAATGACGTCGGGATCGTCGAGCGAGGCCAGCGCAGCGGGTGGGGGGAACTCCGTGAGTCCGGGGAACTGCTGCCCTGCGCCTCGCTCCAGGTCTGCCGCGATCAAGAGCGGCCGGCCGGCGCGCTCCCGGAGTTCGGTGGTGAGACGGCGCACCGCTTCTGGCGTTCCCCCGAAGAGGATGAACCCGCCCGCCCCGAACTCGAGCGCCGCCGCGATGGTCTCGGCCTCGTGGCCGAATCCCGTGTCGTCCCGCCAGCGGAGTGCGGGGAGGATCAGGCGTCCGTGCATCAGGGAGGAGTGATCGATCCGAGTACCCGCGCACCGCGCGCGCCCGTGGCGGCGGGGAGGTTGCCGGGTTGGCCATGGAGGGTCAGGTAGCCGAGGAGGGCAAACGCCACCGCTTCCTTCGCGTCCCCATCGAAGTACACCGAATCGAAGCGGTGAATCGGTATCGGCGCGAGCAGTGCGGCGAGCGATGCCATCAGCGCAGGGTGGTGGACTCCGCCCCCCGACACCAGGATCTCCCCCGCTTCCGGGGCCCAGCGCCGTACCGCCGCCGCAACCGAGCGGGCAGTCAGGGCCACCGCGGTGGACACCCCATCCGCACCCGGCACGCGGAGGTGCAGCGCCCCGGCGAAGTGGTCGCCGAAATGCTCCCGGCCCGTGCTCTTCGGCGGGGCCTCGCGAAAGTAGGGGTCCTCGAGCAGCTCCGAGAGCACCTCCTCATGCACGCGTCCGGACGCCGCCAGCGCCCCGTCGAAGTCGCACGTGCGTGACTCATCCACGCGGTGCGCCACCGCGTCGATGATGGCCATGCCGGGCCCCGTATCGAACGCGATGGCGCCGTCTTCGCGGCCACCCCGCGGCACCATGGTGAAATTGGCCATCCCGCCGAGGTTGAGCAGCACGCGGTCACGATCCGCGTCAGCAAAGAGGAGCAGGTCGGCCATGGGGACCAGCGGGGCCCCCTGCCCTCCAGCGGCCACATCGCGCGCGCGGAAGCCGCTGACCACGCGTACACCGAACGCCTCGGCGAGCACCGCCGGTTCGCCCAGCTGCCAGCTCACCAATGGCGGCTCGTGCCAGATGGTCTGCCCGGGAAAGGCGATGCCGTCGATCTGGTCGGCACGCGCGCCGCCGGCGTGCAGGACGGCCTGCACCGCCTCGGTGGCCCACTCGGCGATCTGCACGTGCAGCCGGGCCAGTGCGGGCGCGGCGGCTCGTCCCTCGAGCGCCGCCCGGACCATGGAGCGCTCATCCCGGTCGTATGGCCGCGTGGCGAATGCGATCAGTTCGGCGTGCGTCGGCCCGGTGAACCGCACCAGGGCCGCGTCCATCCCGTCGAGGGAGGTGCCGGACATCAGGCCGACGATGAGCGAGGGGCGTTCCATCAGGCGGGCTCCACCGGTGGAGGGTCGCCGAGGATGGGGCGGAGCCGCCCCCGTGCATCGGCAATGAGCGATTCGGCCGTCGCCCGGTCCTTGCCGGTGCGAACCATGACGATGGCGGTACGGACACTCCCGCCAGCAGCCTCGAGCGCGGCCCGGGCCGCTTCCCGCTCGACGCCGGCCACTTCCATGACGATGCGCTCGCCCCGGTCCACCAGTTTCTGGTTTCTGACCTGCAGGTCCACCATGAGGTTGCCGTAGGTCTTGCCCAGGCGGATCATGGCGCCGGTGGTCAGGAGGTTGAGCACGAGTTTCGTGGCGGTACCCGACTTGAGCCGGGTGGACCCGGTCACCACCTCGGGCCCGACCGGAACGGTGATGCACACGTCGCAGGTCTTCGTGATCGACTCGGGGGGCGCCGTGCAGCTGAGGAAGGCGGTCCGCGCGCCCCGTTCCTTCGCGCGAGCCAGCGCGGTCCGCACATAGGGCGTCGTACCACTGGCGGCGATGCCCACCACCACGTCGTGGGCCCCCACCCCGTGCTCGTCGATGACGTCGACGGCGGCGGCGAGGTCGTCTTCGGCCCCCTCGATCGAGCTGACCAGCGCGGCGGGCCCGCCGGCGATGATCCCCTGCACCATCTCGGGTGGCGAGCCGAAGGTGGGGGGGCATTCGGATGCGTCGAGGACGCCCAGCCGCCCGCTGGTGCCGGCCCCGACATAGAAGAGCCGCCCTCCGGCACGGAAGGCGGCTTCGATCAGGTCGATGGTCCTGGCAATCGGTTCGCGGGCGGCGGCGACCGCGGCGGGGACGGTGGCGTCTTCGGCAGACACCAGATCGACGATCTGGAGACTGTCGAGAGTGTCGATATTCGCCGTCCGCGGGTTTCTCCGCTCGGTGAGCCTGGGGTCGCGCACGGGGGCACCTGGGCCGGGGAAAGGGGGGGCGGACTTGCCACGCGAGAGATATCGCTAAATTAGGGCAGCATTTCGCTCCGGGGCAACCTCCACTCCGCTGCTCCCTCCCAACGAGGATTCCCGTGCACCCACGCCATACCGCCGTCGCGCTGCTGCTCCTCCTCCCCGCCTGCGGCGGACCACAACCATCCGGCGTCGCCGACGGGTGGAAGTTTGCCGGCCAGGCCCGCGTGACCGACGCGGCACACGGCGTCGTCGTGTCGGGGAGCCCGATCGCAAGCCAGGTGGGACGCGACGTCCTGCAGGCGGGCGGCAACGCCATTGACGCCGCGGTCGCGGTCGGCTTCGCGCTGGCGGTGGTGCACCCCGAGGCCGGCAACGTCGGCGGCGGCGGCTTCCTGATGTACCGGGAGGCGGGTGGCGCCGTCCATTCGCTCGACTACCGTGAGGAGGCGCCGTCGGGCGCCAGTCGGGACATGTACCTCGAGCCGGACGGGGATGTCTCCGACCTGAGCGTGACAGGCGCGCTGGCGGCCGCCGTGCCGGGATCGCCCGCGGGGCTGGTCGAGATGCACCGACGGTTCGGCCGCCTGCCGTTTGCGGATGTCATCAACCCCGCCATCACGCTGGCGAACGACGGCTACGTCGTGGACGACTTCCGTCGGGAGTCGATTGGCGACAATATGTCGCGGCTCTATCTCTTTCCAGCGTCTCGCACCCAGTTCCTCCCCAACAACCAGCCCCCGGCGGTCGGCAGCACGCTGGTGCAGCGCGACCTCGGCAAGACCCTGGAGCGGATTCGCGACAAGGGGGCCGCCGGGTTCTACACCGGGAGAACAGCGGACCTGATCGTGGCGGAAATGGAGCGGAGCGGCGGCCTGATTTCGCACGCCGACCTGGCCGCCTACAAGACCTACTGGCGCGAGCCGATCATCATTCCCTACCGCGGCGACACGATCTACTCCATGCCACCCGCCAGCTCCGGCGGCACCACGATGGGCATGATCCTGAACATGGTGGAAGGGTATTCGCCGCTGCCGCCCTTCGGGTCGGCGGCACTCATGCATCTCGAAGCAGAAGTCATGAGCCGTGCGTTCATGGACCGGAACGCCTACATGGGCGACCCCGGCTTCGTCCACAATCCCATTGGCGAGATGCTGTCAGAGCGCTATGCCGACGAGCGACGCGCCACCATCGACCCGAAGCGCGCCTCCAAAGTCGGCGAGGTGCTGCCGGGGCTGAAGGACGGTCCCTCCACAACCCACTACTCCATCGTGGACGCCGAGGGGAACGCGGTCAGCATCACGACCACGCTCAACAACAGCTACGGCAGTGCCGTGACGGTAACGGGCGCCGGCTTCCTCCTCAACGACGAGATGGACGACCTGGCTGCGGCACCGGGCAAGCCCAATATGTACGGGCTGGTGCAGGGCGACTCCAACGCCATTCAGCCGGGCAAACGGCCCCTCTCGGCCATGACACCGAGCTTCGTGGTGGAGGAGAACGGGCAGCTCTTGATGGTGGTCGGCACCCCGGGCGGCCCACGAATCATCACCATGGTCTACCACGTGATCAGCAACGTGCTCGACCACGGGATGTCGCTGTCCGACGCGGTCACGGCCCCGCGGCTGCATCACCAGGGGCTGCCAAATTCCGTTCGGATCGAGCGGGGTGGCTTTTCACCGGAAGCGATCGCCCAGCTTGAGAAGATGGGCCACCAGGTGAACGAGAGCGGCTACACGGGTGACGTCGAGGCGATCATCCGGACCCCCACCGGGTGGCAGGGCGTCAGTGATCCGAGATTGGGAGGGGGAGGGGCGGGGTACTAGGGGGGGCAGGTGGGCAGGGCGGCAGTCATGTTGTTTTCTGCCACCCTGCCGCCCTGCTGCCCTGCCTACCCTGCTACGAACGCCTCCGTGACGGTCATTGTCACCTTGGCGCCCGGATAGACCGTGATGTCCTGGTCGCCGGTTTCATTGGCGACGACGGCGCCGCCGGCCGCACCGACCGCGCCGCCGACGATGGCGCCGGTTGCATTCCCGCCAATGGCCTTGCCGAGGATGGCACCCGCTGCGGCGCCGGCGCCGACCTTCCCGGCCGTCCCTGCCGTGACGCCCCGCCCCTTCAGCGTGTAGTCGAGGTGATCGACCTTGCCGGCAATCGGGTAGCTGGTGCCGCCGATGATGACCGACACGAGCGACGCCGAGAAGGTCTCCTTGCCGCCCTTGGTGGGGGAGGACTTGAACTGGTCAAGACGAATGTTGACGGTCGAGCCGGCCGGAATGACCAGACGCCCATCTTCGGACATGACGTCTGCGCCGACCTTGGCCTGCATCATGGCGCCGGACTTCGTGGTCCGCGAACTCACGGTATCGGACACGCTGGCCGAGAAGGTGGCTCCGGCGGCAAGCGCTGGCGGCGGCGCGGGGGCCACCGGCTTGGGGGTTGGCTTCGACGTCGCGGGCTTGGGAGTAGCGGTCTTCGGCGTGGCTGCCGTCGTGGTCGCCACGGGTGCGCCAGCCGGCGTACCGGCCGTATCGGCCATTGGATTGGTCGAGTCCTGCTGGGCGAGCTGGAGGTCCCGGCTCAGGCTGTCGGCGATCGCGGTATCCGCCTTATCGCCGCCGCCGCAGGCGGCGAGGGTCACGACACACAGAGCAGTGAGTAGATTACGCATATTCGAACTCCGATAGGGTATCATCGCCGGCTGCCAATGCAGCCGGTGCGTTGCTTGCCAAGGTAATCTGCAATATATGCTGAAGTCCCTGCGGGCGCTTGTGCCCTACATCACAAAATACAAAGCCACGTACGCCGCCGGCATGGTGTGCGTCGTGGTGTCCAATGCGCTCATTACCCTCGGCCCCAAGATTCTCGAACACGGCATCAACCTGATCGACGGGGGGGCAACTCCCTCGGCAGTCGCCCGAACGGCCCTCCTGCTGGTGGGCGTCACCCTCCTCGGGGGCACCGCCCGGTTCGGAATGCGCCAGCTCCTCAACAGCGGGAGCAGGCATGTCGAGTTCGACCTCCGCAACGACCTCTTCCTGCAATTCGAGCGGCTCTCCCCCGCGTTCTACGATCGCTCCTCCACCGGCGACCTGATGGCGCGATCCACCAACGACCTCCTCTCCGCTCGCATGGCGGCCGGACCCGCGATGATGTACATGGTGGACACGGCGGTCCGTATCTCGATGATTCTCCCCGCCATGCTGGCGATGAGTACCCGGCTGACCATGCTGGCGCTGCTGCCCCTGCTGGGCCTGCCGGTGGTGATGATTTCACTCGGACAGAAGATCCACCGTCGCTCGCTGGCCATTCAGGACCAGTTCGGCACCATCACGACTCACGTCCACGAACACATTTCCGGACTCAGGATCGTGCGGGCCTACCGCCAGGAGGCGGCGGAGACCGCCGAGTTTCGCCGGCTGAACGATGAGTACCGAACGAGGAACATCTCGCTCGCCAAGGCGCAGGGGGCCTTTCATCCGCTGCTGGGACTCCTGGCGGGACTGGGCGGGGTCGTGGTGTTGGCGGTGGGTGGCCGGCTGGTCATGGCGGGGACAGTGAGCGTCGGCGAGTATGTCGCGTTCGGCGTCTACCTCCTGATGCTCGCCTGGCCGCTGATTGCGCTCGGGTGGGCCGTGACGCTGGTGCAGCGCGGCGAGGCGGCGATGGGGAGGATCAACACGCTCTTCCACGAGCGGCCGGCCATCACGTCGCCGGCCAATCCCGCCGTGCTCCCGCCGCGCCGGGGCGCCCGGAGCATCGCGATGGAGCATGTGTGGTTCGCGTATCCCGGGGCGCAGGACCGAGGGTGGGTACTTCAGGATGTCTCGTTCCGTGTGGAACCGGGGCAGTCGCTGGCCATCGTCGGGGCCACCGGCGCCGGCAAGTCGACGATCGCGGAGCTCCTGGCCCGCAGCTACGATCCCGACGAGGGACGCATCCTCCTCGACGGCCTCGACATCCGCACCATCGCCCTGGAGGAATTGCGCAGGAACCTCGGCGTGGTGCCGCAGGAGACCTTCCTCTTCAGCGCCACCCTCGCCGCGAACATTCTGCTGGGCGCCCCCAACGACGGGCGGCTCGAGCGCGTCGCCGAGGTGTCACAACTGGCCGAAGCGCTCCCAGACCTCCCACACGGGTATGACACCATCCTGGGCGAGCGGGGAATCAACCTCTCGGGTGGCCAGAAGCAGCGCGCGGCGATTGCGCGCGCGCTGGCGCAGGACCCGCCGGTCTTCATCCTCGATGACGCCCTGAGCGCCGTGGACGCGCATACGGAGGCCCGCATTCTGGCCGGGCTTCGCGATGCCCTCGCCGAGCGTACCAGTGTGATCATTTCCCATCGGCTCGCCGCGGTGCGGGATGCCGACTGGATCATCGTCCTCGACAGAGGTAAGGTGGTGGAGGAAGGGGTCCACGCGGATCTGCTTGCCGCCGGGGGGCGGTACTGGGAGCTGCTGCGGCGGCAGGAGATCGAGGAACAGCTCGAAGTGTGAGGGGGACGGGGGTGAGGTGGATGGCGGCGCGGCAGCGGGGCAGCGGGGCCGACACTGCAAACGAGGGAAGGCCGGAAACCAGCGGAGGGTCGGAACACCGCGTGGGTGATCGCCCTGGCACCCCTCGAGCCGTGCTTCCGAACTTCCGGCGCTCCTCCGGCCTTCTCTCGTCCCTCGTACACTGAAACGGAGCAATGGATGAAGAAGCCTGATTCACTCATCACCGGTGCAATCATCCTCGCCCTCGGCATCGCCGCCGCCGGGTGGCTGGCCGGCGCGGGGCTGGCCGCAAGCCGTACCGCCGACCGGTATGTGACCGTGAAGGGGATCGCGGAGCGGGAGGCCCAGGCCGACCTGGCACTCTGGCCGCTGCGGCTGGTGGTCAGCGACAACGACCTCAACCGGGCGTATGCCCGCCTGTCGAGCCAGCTCGAGCAGGTCCGGGGCTTCCTGGCCCGTCAGGGGATCGATACGGCGCTCGTGGAGCTGCAGGCGTTCTCGGTGAACGACGCCACCACCAACCAGTACCGGGAGTCCGCCGCGGTCACCCGGTACGTCATCAACCAGACGCTGATGGTGCGCAGCGGGGAACCGGGCAAGGTGCTCGCCGCAAGCCAGAAGGTGGGAGAACTGGTGCAGACGGGGGTCGTCTTCTCGTCGGGGGCCCAGTATGGCGGCGGGGGGCCCACGTTCGTATTCTCCGGACTCAACGACCTGAAGCCGCAGATGATTGCCGAGGCCACCAGCCGGGCCCGCGAGGCTGCCGACCAGTTCGCCACCGATTCCAAGAGCCACCTCGGCGGGATCCGTCGCGCCAACCAGGGCGTCTTCGAAATCCTGGCGCGAGATCAGGCCCCCGGCATCAGCGAACAGGGCCAGATTTCGAAGCGGGTGCGTGTGGTTTCGACGGTGGAGTACTTCCTCAAGGACTGAGGACTGAGGACTGAGAAATCATCGGGATGCCCACGGATTGGAGAATGCTGTGAAAGGAATCGCCCTGGTCGCCGGATTGGTGATGGCGGCTGCGCCGCTGTGTGCGCAGGACGCCGAGATGACCAAGCAGGAGTACTTCCAGTACGTGCCGCTCACCTACCCGCGGATCGTGCGGCAAACCGCGGCCAACAGCGTCTTTGAGCTCTACGGCCCCCGCGCCGGCGGCGGCTTCCGCGACGAAGCGCCCCTGGACGGCGTCGACGACGCGCGGGGGGCGTTGCTTCAGGCCCTGGGTGTCCGCTTCGCCCCGTTCATGATCCGCAACACGGGCAACGTGCCGCTCGACCTGCAGAAGGCCCAGGAAATCAGCGGATCCACCATCCTGACGGTGGACAAGTGGGACATCCACGCCTCTCCACGCGTGCTCGGGACCGAGACGGTCAACTTCGCCTCGCTCGGCTCCCAACCCTGCCCCGCCGGCTCTGTGTCGCAGGACAGCCTGCTCGCGTTGCTCCGCACCCAGACGCCCATCGAGGACTGTCGCGTGCTGCAGCTGCTCCGGGAGTTCAATCCGAACCGTCCCCTGGCAGAACGATTCAACTCCGCCGCCGTCCCGGCCGATTACGACCCGTTCTCCGTCCTCTACTGGAACTGGCCGGGATACGATCCCGCCACCTGGAAGGCCGCGTTCGAGGACCCGTCGACCGGCCTGATGAAGGCGGAGTATCGGCCTGCCATTTCCGTCTATGTCCACCCCTTCATTTCGCCGGTCGGGGTGCTCGGCAGTCAGGACGAGCGCTACGAGTTCACCATGCAGTACTGGTTCTTCTATCCCTACAACGATGCCGGCAACAAGCACGAGGGCGACTGGGAACACATCAACGTCGTCATCAGCCCGATGTCGCAGGTGACGGGGCCCCAGACTGGCGCCCAGATCGAGGCGCTGTTGCGGCGCGGCCCCGAGGAACTCGACGGTGCCGACCCGCTGGTCATCCGGCGGATCGATTACTACTTCCACGAAAACGTCATGCCGGTGGACTATTCCTACCCGAACGCGTACGCCCCGCGCGAGGAGTGGCGCCGGCAGTACCAGGCTGCGTCGGCGGAAAAGGTCGGCGCCGACCAGGTGGCCGCCATCGTGCGCTACCGGGCTTGGGCCGACTCGTCAGAGACCCAGGTGAACACCCACCCCATCGCCTATATCGGGGCCAACAGCAAGGGGCTCGACCTCTTTCTCTATTCTCCCGGCGCCCACAACCAGGACGGCCACGGCACCTATCCCTTTGCCGGGATCTACGAGAAGATCGGTCCCGCCGATGCCGCCGAGGAGGTCAAGAAGGCCTTCGACCACCAGGCCTACTTGACCGGCGGAGCTCCCCTGCCGGATTTCGTGGAGCCGTTCGATTCGGTCGGCCGGGTCAAGTTGCTCCCCGACTGGGAACGCGTCTACGCCCAGGTGTACACCAACCCCGACTATCGCCGCGACTGGGCGTGGTTTGTCCTGCCGATCCGTTCGGGGTATCCGGCAGCCAAGTCCCCGTTCGCCGGCATCGTGAGCCACGCGGAAACGGGCAACCTGGCTCCGTTCACGGTGACCTATAACGGGGGCTGGAACCGGAGCGGCGCCTCCGGGGGGTACCACCTGTATGACCCGCACCGGTTGCACGCCATCGTCACCGCCTCGCCGCTCGATCAGGTGCAGAACAACCTGGGGTACCTGAACGCGCCGATCGTGGCATTGATCACGTTGCCGCCGATCGACGTGCTCTACAAGATCCTCCTTGCCCCCGTCCGCAGGGTGTTCGGAAAGTTCCCCGCACAATACGTTCCCCGGGCGGAACTGCCGGTCCGGACCATGTCACTGGCCGGCGGCGTCACGACGGCCGACATGAAGTCGGAGTGGTCGGCGCTCCTCCTGGCCGGGCCCCAGCTCGAGGAGATTGTCACGCGACTCATCGCGGCGGACTCGACGCTTACCCCGGGAGGGGCAGAAACAGACGAGGCGGACAACGCGACCTCCTACGCCGTACAGATTGCGTTCTACATCGGCAAGCGCTGGGTGACCGAGAACACCTTTCACAATTCCAACAGCGGCCTGAGCATCTCCGTGCCGCTTGCCAACCGCCCCGATGATCCCTTTGACGTCACCGGCACGTTGAAGTTCTACGAACTCGCCAGCAGCATCCGGTTCAACCTCCTGACGGGTGGCATCCAGCCCTATCTGAAGGTGGGCTACGGTTGGAGCTGGTACCGCGCCACCGACATCGCCACCGACGGGGTGCCGCTGACCGACGCCGACGGTCCCTGGATCCGGCAGCCGACCTTCTTTCCCAACAACAACCTCTGGCCCAATACCACCCACTGGGGGGCGGGGCTCGAATTCTTCCTGATCCGGAGTAACGCACCTCTCATGCGCGGGGTGGACGTCAGCCTGAAGGGGGAATGGGCGTCGTATCACAGCCAGCTGGGCGTGTCGTTCGAGAACGCGGCACTGCTCGGATTTGACTCGGAGCCGAGCGTCACGCGGAACACGCTGAGCTTCTTTGGTGTAGTCAGCTTCTAGGGCGGGGAGGCGGGGAAGGAACTTCGCCTCCAGGGCCTGCCCCGGACCTCGATTGACAACGGCATCGAGGAGCACGACTTTATGGCCTACCCCCAGACATGGAGTTCTCTTGGACATGCGTAAGATCGGCGCGATTCTACTGACCCTCACGCTCGCCCTCGTACCCATGGCGTACGCCCAGAGCTCGGCCATGAAGACCAACAAGAAGCCCAACATCCTGGTCATCTGGGGCGACGACATCGGGTACTGGAACATCAGTGCCTACAACCTCGGCCAGATGGGTTACAAGACCCCCAACATCGACCGGATCGCCCGCGAAGGGGCGCTCTTCACCGACCTCTACGGCCAGCAGAGCTGCACCGCCGGCCGAGGTGCCTTCCTCACGGGCCAGAGCCCCTTCCGCACCGGCCTGCTCAAGGTGGGCCTTCCCGGAGCCAAGGAAGGCCTCCAGCCCCAGGACCCGACCATCGCGGAACTGCTCAAGCCGCAGGGCTACGTCACCGGCCAGTTCGGCAAGAACCACCTCGGCGACCTCGACGCCATGCTCCCCACGATGCACGGATTCGACGAGTTCTTCGGCTCGCTCTACCACCTCAACGCCGAGGAAGAGCCAGAGAACCCGGATTACCCGAAGGACCCCGCCTTCCGGGCCAAGTACGCCCCACGTGGTGTCCTCCACACGTGGGCCGAACCGAACGGCACCCAGCGGATCGAGAATACCGGCCCGCTCACCAAGAAGCGGATGGAGACGATCGACGACGAATTCGAGGCGGCGGCGAAGCAGTTTATCATCAACGCCGCCAGGGGCGACAAGCCGTTCTTCGTCTGGTTCAACTCCACCCGGATGCACATCTGGACTCACCTGACGCCAGCGCAGGACGGTGTCACCGGCCTGGGGATCTATCCCGATGGGATGGTCGGGCATGATGCGCAGGTTGGCCGGCTGCTGAACCTCCTCGACAGCCTTGGCATCGCGGACAACACGATCGTGCAGTACTCCACCGACAACGGCGCCGAGAAATTCTCCTGGCCGGATGGCGGCAGCTCCCCATTCCGGAACGAAAAGGCCTCGAACTGGGAAGGCGCCTACCGCGTCCCCGGCATGATCAAGTGGCCGGGCACCATCAAGCCGGGCACGGTCCTCAACGACATCGTGGCGCACGAGGACTGGCTCCCGACGCTCGTGTCAGCCGCCGGCAATCCGAATGTGAAGGAGCAGTTGCTGAAGGGGTACGCCGCCGACGGCAAGACGTTCAAGGTGCATCTCGACGGCTACAACCTGACGGAGTACCTGAGCGGGCAGTCGGCGAAGAGCCCGCGAGAGGACTTCTTCTACTTCAACGACGATGGCTCGCTGGTGGGTTTGCGATACCATCAGTACAAGATCGTGTTCGCCGAGCAGCGGGCGCAGGGATTGGATGTCTGGCAGGACCCGTTCGTCCCGCTCCGCTTCCCGAAGCTCTTCAATCTGCGGTCGGATCCGTTCGAGATCGCCGACCACGAGAGCATCAACTACGGCAAGTGGCGCGTCGAGCACGCCTTCGTGCTCGTCCCTGCGCAGACCTACGTCGGGCGCTTCCTCGCCACCTTCAAGGACTATCCGCCGCGCCAGAAAGCCGGCAGCTTCTCGGTTGACGACGCGCTGAATGTGCTGTTAAGCGGGAATCAGCAGAATAACTAGGCGGGACAGGTGAGCAGGGCGGCAGGGCGGCCGTGGATCTGCCTCCCTGCCGTTCTGCCTACAGCCGTCCCTTGAGAAACCCCGGCGTCAGCCCCTGCAGCCATCCCGCCAGCCGGGTGAACTCGCCCGTCACCATCAGCAGCCCCACGAAAATCAGCAGCACCCCGCTGGCGCGCATGACCCATGGCAGGTACTTCCGGAACTTCTGGAACCAGTCGAGAAATGCCTCCATGGCCCACGCCGCCGCCAGGAAGGGGACGGCGAGGCCGGCGGAGTAGGCGCCGAGCAGTGCCATGCCCTGCCCGACGTCACCCTTCGTGGCGGCCATCCCGAGGATCGCCCCGAGGATCGGACCGATGCAGGGGGTCCATCCCGCCGCGAATGCCATCCCCACGAGCACCGAGCCGAGATAGCCGATCGGCTTTCGGTCGAGGTGGACCCGCTGCTCCACCTGCAGGAACCGGAACTTGAACACCCCCATCGCATAGAGCCCGAAGAGGATGATCAGCACCCCGCCCACCCGTTGCAGCCAGACCTGGTAGTACTTGAGCGCGGAGCCGAGCGCGGTCGCGCTGGCGCCGAGAATCACGAAGATCAGCGCGAAGCCGAAGACGAAGAGGAGCGCATGGATCATCGCCATGCGGCGGCGCCCACTCATCTCCTCCAGCGTCATCCCGGTGAGGAATCCGAGGTAGCTGGGCACCAGCGGCAGCACGCAGGGGGAGAGGAAGCTCAGCACGCCCGCGGCGAATGCCACGAAGAAGCCGAGGTTTTCGGGAGTGTTCACAGCCCCTCCAGGGCGCGCCGCTGACACTCACGGCAGGTGCCGTGCAGCTCGACGCGGTGGGTGCGGTATCGAAAGTGATGTTCGTCGGCGATGATGGGCAGCATCCGTTCGAGGCGTTCGTTGGTGAATTCCTCCACTCCGCCACACGACACGCACACCAGATGCCCATGGGAGCCCTGCGGCGTCGCCCCCTCGTAGCGGCGGAAGCCGTCGCCGAACTCATGGAGCCGGATCAGCCCGCTCTCGACCAGCAGGTCGAGGGTCCGGTACACCGTGGCGATGCCGATGCGCTTGCCCTGCTCGGACAGGCGCTGGTGGACCGCCGCGGCGGTCAGGTGGTCGGGAGCGGTGAAGATGGCATGGGCAATCAGGTCGCGCTGCTGCGTCACGGGGAGGCGGTGCTCCCGGAGGTAATGGCGGAACCGCTCGAGGAGGTCGGCGGCTTCAGCCGAGGTCAGGTGCGCCATCGTCCTCGGCGGGGTACCACCGCTCCAGCGGAATCTGGATGGGCGGCTCCTCCTCGGTGCGTTTCGGCACCAGGGCCACGAGCTCTTCGACTGCGTCCACCGGCCCACTCCCCACCTCGGCGAACTCGGACGCGAACTCCCCGCGCTTCTTCCCCTTCAGGGTGTGGGCGTAGCGGGCGGTGTAGATGCAGAGGCGCTCGTCGACGACCCGCGACAGGATGGCCGTGCCGTATTCCTTCCCGTCGCGCCGGAAGGGGCGGAACACCCAGAGTCCGTGCAGCTCCGTCACCGGAAGCTCGGCCTGGACGGCCTCGGCCAGCAGCGCCCAGCCATTGCCGACCCCCGGCTCCGGGGGCGTCGCTACCTGGTAGCCTGTTCCCATTTTTCCACGTAGAGTCGGAGGACATGCATGAAGTCCTGGGCGTTGGTGACGACGCCGTAGGCCTGGTGGGTGCCGCGGTCCTTCAGCTTGTTGACCACGAACTCCGTCTGGTCCACGCAGATGGTCATCAGCTCGCTGGGGACACCGTCGTAGTGGGTGTGGAAGGCGGGGAGCATGTTGCCCACCGCGATGGCGTGCAGGGCGGTGGCCACGAAGATGGCACCGGTGGCGCGGACCGCGTGCTCCCGCATGGCGTCCTGCGCCGCCAGAGCGTCGGTGATGACCCCAGGCAGCGGCCCGTCGTCGCGAATCGAGCCGGCCAGGACATAGGGCACCTTGCTCGTCACCAGCGCGTGCATGATGCCGCTCTGGATGAGCCCTGACTCGACCGCCTTCTCGATCGACCCGGCGGCGCGCACCCGGTTGATGGCCCGCATGTGGAGGCCGTGGCCCCCCTCGGTCGGCTGCCCGGTGTTCGTCATGCCGAGGGTGGTCCCGAAGATGGCCGCCTCGATGTCGTGCACCGCCACGGCGTTGCCCGCGAGGACCACGTGCACGTAGCCGTTCCGGATGAACCACTCGAAGTCGGCGCGCGCCCGGGAGTGGACCAGCGCCGGCCCGGCCACCCAGAGGATGTACCCGCCACGCCGCTTCTCCTCGCCGATGCGCGCCGCCAGCTCCTCGTAGTTGACGGGGCGCTCGCGGCTCACCTCGGTGGACATGAAGCGGAACTCGTTGCCGCTGTGCGCACCCGAGAGAAAGCCGGTGGTGTGCACGTAGACGCCCTGGCTGCCGTCCTCCGCCTCGCCCATCACGATCTGGGCGCCCGCCTTCAGCCGCCGCGGTTCCGAGACTTCCAGCCCGTCGCCCGTGCCGGACGATGACGCAGTCCATCCGGGGGCGGGCCGGCATGACCCACTTCCCGCCACCGAGATGGACATAGGTGGGGAGGTTCGAGGTCGAGAAGAAGTCCTCGGGCAGGACCCCGTCGGCGGGGAGCGGCGCGAAGCGCGCCTGGGGGGCCCCGGCGAACGGGGCCTTCGTGAAGTCGGGCGGGGTATATCGAGGAGTGGCCATAGGTTGGGGAATCTTAGGGGTGGCCGGGAGGGGATTCAAGGCAGCCACTCAATGCCGGAATCCGGGATGTGACCGGCTCGGTACCTCGGCCGTCTCCCCTTCGGTCCCAGCCAACGATGCGCCTGCTATCATTGATTGTGCAGGATATTCACACCCCCTGAGTCCACGGAGACCTGGAATGCGCTCTTTCCTGAAACCCGCTCTTCCGCTCGTGCTGTGCGTGATCACCGCCGGAGCCCTCGAGGCCCAGGCGCCTGCCCTGCCCCCGGCCCCCGTCCAGACCCTCGGCGCTCCCGCCAAGATGGACAGCCGGTTCGGCGCCCTCGAGTTCAAGGACGGCGCCCCCACGGCCGCGACCGCCGATGCGGTCTACTCCGCCCTCGCCTTCACCAACGGCCTCGACGTCTACAACAACAGCTTCCGCGGCGCCTCCGCCTACGCACTCCGAACCGGGTTCTACGACATCGGCGCGCGCGGGAACGACGTCGTCATCTTCTCGGAGCTGATGAATTCGAAGTCGGTCTTCCTGACCGGCAACGCCGACACCATCTACTACCTCTCGATTCTCGACCTCACCAAGGGCCCGATCGTCATCGAGCAGCCGCCCAAGTCGGTCGGCACCATCAACGACATGTGGTTCTCCTGGATCATCGACATCGGCACCCCCGGCCCCGACCGGGGTGAGGGCGGGCGGTACCTGATCGTGCCCCCGGGCTACGACGGCCCGCTGCCGGAAGGCGGCTACTACATCGCACGGTCGAGCACCGTCTATGCGCTGTACGCCGCCCGGGCCTACCTGGTCGACAACGACCCGAAGCCCGCCGTCGCCATGATCAGGAAGTACATGAAGATCTACCCCTACACGCCGGGCGCCGAAGGGACGAGCATCGCCTCGGCCCTCGAGGGGACGGTCCGGATCGCGCAGAATCCGCCGATTCCCGAGACCAAGTTCATCGAGGGGTCGAACCGGGTGTTCAACACCATCCCGCCCAGCGACTACTCGTTCTTCGAGATGATCAACGCCAACGTGCAGGAAGAGCCGGCCACCAGCTACGACGTGGAGCTGGCCGGACAGATGGCGGCCATCGGGATCGTGAAGGGCAAGCCGTTCGATCCGGACGCCCGGATGAAGAAGATCCTCACCGAGGCGGCCGCCGTCGGAAACGCCACCGGCCGGGTGCTCAACTGGCGGCCGTTCGAATCGCTCGGCTGGTCGTACTACCCGGGCTCCTCGTGGAGCAGCATGCTCTGGGAGGGCGGCGCCTTCTTCGAGACCCCGCCGCCGATGTTCACCAAGGACGGCATGTTCAAGCCGCTCCCGCCGACCGGCGCGCGGACCCTCGCGTCGCGCACCGCGTTCTACTACGGCTACACCCTCGATTCGCCGGGCATGATCATGCGGATTCCCGGCGTCGGCTCGCAGTACCTGATGGGATTCCTCGACGCCAACAAGAACCCCTTCGACGGCGCCAAGACCTACAAGGTGACGCTGCCGCCGAACATTCCCGCCCGAGCGTTCTGGTCGTTCACGCTGTATGACAACCAGACGCGCTCGATGCTGGCCACGCCCCAGCTGCTATCCGCGGGCCGGCAGCCAGAGTTATCCGTCACCGGCCGCCAAGGCGAGCGCCGACGGCTCGACGACCATCTACTTCGGCCCGAAGCAACCCGCCGGCGTGGATCGCGGCAACTGGATCCAGACCGACCCGGGCAAGGGGTGGTTCACGATCCTGCGGCTCTACAGCCCGCTGCGAGTCGTTCTTCGACAAGAGCTGGCGGCCGACCGAGATCGAAGTGGTGAAGTAGTGGATTAGAGGAGACTCACCGGGTCACGGTCGATCGTGACCCGGGGTTCTCCCCCTCCCGCCAGCCGCGTCGCCCCGTAGCGCACCACCCGCCCCAGCACGCTCCCCGTCTCCCTTCAACGCCACATGCCACCGCCACCGTGTCTTGATTCGGGCCAGCGGGCAGGGTGCAGGCCCCAGCACCGTCAGGTCGAGGCCGTGCCGGTCGGCCAAGGCGGCCGCCCACTCCGCCGTCTCCGCCGCCACGCGCCCGACCGCAGCCTCATCCTTCCCTGAGACGACCAGGTTGACGAGCCCCGTGGCAGGGGGATAGGCGGGGGAACTCCGCAGCGATAGTTCCTCCCCGAGGAACCCCGCGGCGTCGTGTTCGGCGGCCCGCAGCAGGGCATGATGGGTCGGCTGGCGGGTCTGCACGATGACCTTGCCGCCCTTCGGCCCGCGCCCCGCCCGCCCCGCCACCTGTGCGATCAGCTGAAAGGTCCGCTCCGCCGATCGGAAGTCGGGGAGGTGCAGCGCCGTGTCGGCGTCCACGACGCCCACGAGCGTCACGTTCGGGAAGTCGAGCCCCTTGGCGATCATCTGCGTGCCGAGGAGGAGATCCACCTCCCGCCGCTCCACCGTGCCGAGGATCGCGGTGATGCGCCCACTTGGTGCTCGTGGTATCCAGATCCATCCGGGCGAGACGCGCCTTGGGAAACCGCTCCGCGAGCCACCGCTCCAGCTGCTGCGTACCGATGCCGCGCATCTGGGCGACCGCGTGACCACAGGAGACGCAACTCCCGGTGAGCGCCGCCTCATAGGCGCAGTAGTGGCAGCGCAGCGCCGGCGGCGACTGGTGTACGGTCAGGCTGATGCTGCAGGAGGGGCATTCGGGCACATGGCCGCAGTCAGGGCACTGCAGAAAGGCCGCGAAGCCGCGCCGATTGAGGAGGAGCATCCCCTGCTCCCCCCGCGCCAGCACTCGGGAGACCGCCGCGTCCAGCGTTTCCGACCAGGGGATCGCTCCGGACCCGGGGATCTTGGGCGTGGAGCGCAGGTCCACCAGTTCGACCGGCGGCAGCTTCCCCGCCCCGACCCGTTCCGGCAGCCGCACGAGCCGGAGGCGTTTGCCGTCTCCGGCCTCCGACCAGCTTTCCAGCGACGGTGTGGCGCTCCCGAGCACCAGGCGGGCCCCCTCGAGCCGGGCCCGCACGGCCGCCACCTCGCGCGCGTGGTACCTCGGCGTCTCGCCGTTCTTGTACGTCGCCTCGTGTTCCTCGTCGACCACGATGACACCCGGTCCCACCACCGGCGCGAAGACGGCCGACCGCGCACCTACCGCGACCCGGCGCTCCCCGCGGCGCAGCGCCCGCCAGGCGTCGGCCCGCTCCCCGTCGGAGAGCCCGCTGTGCAGTACCGCCACGTCGTCGCCGAACATGCCCCTGCACTCGACGCACCGTCTGCGGCGTCAGGCCGATCTCCGGCACCAGGATGATGGCACCCCGGCCACTCTCGAGCCCCCGCCGGATGGCTTCGAGGTACACGAAGGTCTTCCCGCTTCCCGTGATCCCGAAGAGGAGTGCCCCCTCCCCTGCCTGCAACCCCTCCACGCGTGCGAGCGCGCGGCGCTGATCATTCGACAGGGCATCCGGCGGCGGGGTGCCGACCTCCCCGGCAAAGGGATCGCGCACCCGCTCGACGTCCTCGATCCGCGCCTGGCCCCCGGTGACCAGCGCCCGGATGAGTGCGCTGCTGAATCCGAGCTGCGTCCGCAGATGGGCGACCGAAACGGTGCCACCGAGTTCTTCGACCGCTTCGTAGAGCGCGCGCTGACGATGCCTGCTACCAAAGAGCTCCTGCCGCTCGAGGAGGGTGGGTCGCTGCTCCGGAATCACCAGCACCCGCTCGGTTACCGCGCCGCCACCGGTGTCGGGAGGGACGATCCTGAGCGTCACGGCGCCCACCCGCGCCAGGCGGTCGACCGCGTCCCAGACGCCGCGCCGCATGCCGCGCGCAATCGCCGCCACCGATGCGGAGCCCCCCTTCCGCTCCAGCCAGTGGAGGATCTCCCCGCCGGTGCCGCCCGGCGCCCGGCGAGCCGCCGCGATCTCGACGATGACCTCGGAGCTGCCCCAGAGGCCCGCGGGGAGTGCCGCCTTCAGCGCCAGTCCAAGGGGCGCGCCGTAGTAGCCTGCCATCCACTCCACCGTGCGGAGCAGGGCCGAGGTGAGCGCCGGTTCGTCGTCGGGGGTGGCAAGGATGGGGCGGGCCGTCACCTGCGGCGCCGGGGCCTCGACGGCGGTAACAATGCCGATGAGTTCCCGGCCCCGCACGGGCACGACGACCCGCGCCCCGGCCGCCACGCGGTCAGCCAGTGTGTCAGGGATCTCGTAGGTGTAGGGGGTGGCGAGCGGAAGCGGGAGCGCGACCTGCGCGTACCGTGGCGTCATCGCGGCGTGACGCCGAGCCCCGGACCGGTCGGAATGCGGAGTTGTCCACCGGAAATGGTGGCGCCGACGAACGGGTCCTTCGAGAGGAGCGCCGCGCCGTCGAGGTCCACGATGTCCACCAGCGGCGTGAAGTGTGCCGCCGCCGTGATGGCGAGCGAGCTCTCGATCATGCAGCCGACCATCACCATCATGTGATGGGCCCGCGCGACGGCCACCATCCGGATCGCTTCGCGGAGGCTGCCGCACTTGGCCAGCTTGATGTTGATGCCGTCCACCTGGCCCGCCAGGCCGGGGATGTCACTGGCCACCCGGCACGACTCGTCCGCGATGATCGGGATGTTGGCCGCCATGCGGACCATGCCGAGGCCCTCGAGGTCGGTCGGCACGAGCGGCTGTTCCAGCACCGTCACGCCGAACTCCTCCAGCACCGGCAGCATCCGGATGGTGTGCTTGACGGTCCACCCGCAGTTGGCGTCCACCCGGATTTCGCGATCGGTCGCGTCGCGGATGGCCTGCAGCGTCTCGAGGTCGTGCTCGCCGCCGAGCTTGATCTTGAGGATCGGGTATTCCTCGGCCTCCAGGACCTTCATGCGGATCCGGTCCGGCGTGTCGATGCCGATCGTGAACGTGGACATCGGCGCCTTGGCCGGGTCGAGCCCCCACATCTGGTACACCGGGATGCCCAGCCGCTTCCCGGCCAGGTCATGCATGGCGGCCGAAATGGCGGCGCGCGCCGACGGATTGCCCTTGAGAGCCGTCTCGAGGCGCCGGTCGGTCTCTTCCAGGTCGAACGGGTCGGCCGGAAGGTGCGGAGCGTAGTTCTGCAGCGTCTGCATGACCGTCTCGGAGGTCTCGCCGTAGAACTTGGTCGGCGCGGCCTCCCCCCAGCCCTCGTTGCCGTCGCCGTCGGTCAGCCGGACCCAGACGGTCTTGTAATCGCTCTGGCCCCCACGTGCGATGATGAAGGGGTGACGGGTTTGCAGTTCGAGGTATTCGGCCTGGAGACGCAGCATGGAGTGTTCCGGTGAATTGGGAGCAGGCGGCACAACGACTGACCAATACAACCAAGCTAACGCCGAAAAACAAACTAGACGAGGGAAGGCCGGAGAACCGCCGGAGGGTCGGAAATCAGCAATACGATGTGCGGTCACCACCACCCAGCAGTTCCTCCGACCTTCCTGCCCTTTTCCGACCCTCCCTCGTTTCTGGGCCTGCGGGCCGAACTAGGCCAGCGCCTCCGCAAACGCCGCCGCGCCCTTGGCCAGCCGTCCAGGCACGTACCCGCCCTCCAGCGTGCCCATGATCGGCGTCTCCGGCATCCGCTCCCGCAGCCGCTCGGTGAGGACCCGGTAGTGCCGCGGCTCCAGCGTGAAGCCACCCAGCGGATCGCCCGCCATCGCGTCGAACCCGGCCGATACGATCACCGCTCCCGGCATCCAGTCGTCCGTGGCCGCCTCGACAGCCAGCCAGAGATCCCGCACATACTGCTCCGGCCCCAGCCCGGGCGGCCTCGGCACGTTGAAGATGTTGCCGACGCCACGTTCCGACGCCGCCCCGCTGAACGGCCACCACGGCGACTGGTGCAGCGACACAAACCGGACGTCGGCATCCTGTTCCACCAGCGCCTGCGTCCCGTTGCCGTGGTGCACGTCCCAGTCGACAATGAGCACGCGATGACGTCCAAGGGCCTGGAACCGCCGCGCCGCAATCACCGCGTTGTTGACGAGGCAGAACCCCATGGCCCGGTCGGCGAGGGCGTGATGGCCGGGAGGGCGCACCGCCGCAAAGGCGTGGCTCCCCAGGGCGTGACTGCGCTCCGCCGCGGCGAGCACTGCGCCGAGCGCTCCCAGCATGGCGTCCCAGCTGTGAACGCTCATGACCGTGTCGGGGTCGAGGTATCCGCCGCCCGCCGCATGCAGTTCGGACAGGGCCTGAAGATGGGCCGGCGTGTGGGCGGTGAGGATCACATCGGGGTCGGCCGGCGATGCGGTGATGAGCTCGGCGCCTGGGAGCGCGGCCAGCGCGTCCAGGACGGCTCCGATACGGGCGGGGGCCTCGGGATGCCCGGGGCCCGCACTGTGAAGCGCACAACTGGGGTGACTGTAGACTGCGACGGCCATCGCGCCCGCCGAAGAAGGGGAGAGGCTACTTGACCGGGCGCCGGCGCGTCGGGAGGACAATGAGCGCGGCGTTGTCCACCACCTGCGACTCCTCCAGGGACGCGGCCTCATCCCGCAGGGACGCGCCGCGGAATTTCACTTCGTACCCGCTTGGATCCTTCGTGACATGGGTCATGACGAGCGCCCGGAGCTTGAGTTCGGCGACCGACGCCGTGCCCGGCAGCTTGAGCTCCACCGTGTCCCACGCGTCCTGGACGGTCACGCGGACCAGCATGGCATCGGTGCTCATGTCGTCACCACCGCGGGCGTCGGCAGGGTGGAGAGGAAGCGGCCGATGGCCTGGTCGAAGAAGAGCGTCGATGCACGTACCCGGGTCACGCCGTCGCCGGCGAACACCGCCAGGGCGATCTCCTCACCCCCCTGCCCGCGCAGCGTGAGAAACGCCGGCCCCTCGGATTCGGGGAACGCCGCCGACTGTGGCATGCGCTGGGCAAAGAACTGCTTGGCGCGCCCGATCACGTCGGGGCCGGCCAGCGTGGTGGTCATCTCGTGCACCATGGGGGACTCAGCGCTTGAGGATGGTGATGCCGGTCGGCTGCGCCGGCAACGGCGTGGTGCTCACATTGGTGAGCGTGGTCAGGTCGATGGTATCGACCGCGCCCGGGTCGGCGCCGATCGACTCCTGCGTCACGTAGGCGTACCGGCCGTCGGGGCTGAAGGCCACGCCGTGCACGATCTTCTTGGTGGTCGGAATGCGCGCCAGTTCCGTCAGCGACTTCGCATCGATGACACTCGCGCTCTGCGCCTTCTTGTTGGTCACCACGATATATCGGCCGTCGGGAGACGGCTCCACGTTGTACGCCCCCGCCCCAACGGGAATCTCCTTGCGCATGGTCAGCGCATCGGTGTCCCACACCTGCAGCGTCCCCTTGTGGTTGCAAGCCACATACAGCGTCCGGTCATCGGGCGCGACGCTGACGAATGTCGGCGCACACTCGTTGTCCACCGGAGGCGCTGCCGCGGGCGCGCTCGACGGCGCGGCGTGATTCATCGCCGCGTGGCCTCCCGCCGCGGCCGCAGGCATCGCCATCCCGGAACCGGTCCTGGCCCGGCGTGCCACCTCGAGGGTGGCCGGGTCGATCTGCAGCACCTCGTCGCTGTGCATGCACGAGATCCAGACCGCCGTGCCTGCGTGGTTCACCTTCACGCCGTGCGGCATGTCGCAGGCGGGGATGTCCGTGATCGTCATCATGTCGGGTGTGTAGACTGCCGAGACGGAATTCACCCGGGGGTGATCCCCGTGGAAATCAGAGTTTGCCACGAAGGCGAACTCGCCGTCGGGGGAGACCGAGATGGTCGTGGGGAAGTACTCCAGCTGCGCCCGCCCCGCCACGGTGTCGTTGCGTGCGTCGAAGCGCCACAACGTCCCATACGGCGTGCCGTGGGCAATGGACACGTAGTACCACCGCTGATCGGGAGAGACGGTGATGTTGTGCGGCCCGTCGATGTCGGCCGGCATCACGCCAACCGGCACCACATGGTCGACGACCAGCGTGGCGCCCTCCGGCCGGAGCCAGGTGACGATGTCTCCCGACTCGCTGACCACCCCCACCTGGTACGACTGTGCGGCGAGCGGCGTCGCGACGAGTACCAGACCCAGCAGCAGCGTGCCCCGCATTGCATCCCTCCAACGGGTGAGTGCAGACCCCAAAGTTAATCGCCCCCGGCCGGTTGCGCCGCCACGGTCCCGCGGAACGGTTTCCCCTGCCGCAGGAGGTTCAGGAGACCGGTGCGCCGCCGGAAGACGAGCACCAGGTCCCCGGGGGGTGGGTCAGCGACACCCTCCGCCGTGAGAAATGCCGGCAGCGAGGCCCCAGCGGGCACCGCGGCCCGGTATTGGCGCCCGTGCCAGCTGAACTCGACCACCGGGGGCAGCCTCCGCACCACTTGATCCAGGAAGAAGTCGTCGTCCACCTGGTAGACCCGCTCGGCGACCGCCTCCCCGTGCAAGTGAAAGAGCGGGTCGAACGCCTCGCCGGCGCTACGGGCGAAGTTCTCCTCCGCCGCTTCGTCGAACGCCTCCAGCGCCCCTTCACGCGCCCGCCACTCCAGGTGGTGGCGCAATTCGTGGGTGAGCGTCTCCCACGCCTCTTCCCGCCAGTCGAACTCCGGATCGAGCTCGGCGAGCGCGCGGAACGAGCCATGATACAGCACCACCCGGCTCTGAATCTCGTCGGGCGCACCGGTCTCGCCGGCGTGGAAGGGGATGCAGTGTCCGAGGGTGAAGATGTCGCCGCGGGTGGGATGCGGCACGGTGCGGGGGAGACGGTGATCTCGGAGATCCCGTCGAGGAACCCGGAGGGAACCTCGGCGCTCATCCTCACGACCATCTCACGAAATGGACCCAGTTGCATTCTGCCTCCCTGCCCCGCTGCCGCCCTGCCTACGCTGCGTCCAGCGCCTGCGCCAGGTCTGCAATGAGATCTTCGTAATGCTCCACTCCCACCGACAGCCGCACCATCCCCTCGGTGATTCCCATCCGCGCCTGATCGGCGGGGGGGATGTCGGCATGGGTCATCGAGCCCGGGTGCTGTGCGAGCGACTCGGTCCCGCCGAGACTGACCGCCAGCTTCACCATGGTGAGCGCGTTGAGGAACCGGAACGCGCCGGCCTCGCCCCCTTCGACATCGAAGGAGATCATCGAGCCTGGAGCCACGCACTGTCGCCTGTAGACATCGAACATCGGCGTCCCCTCGGCGAGGTGGCCGAGGTAGTAGACCTGCGGCACCTTGGGATGGTCGGCGAGGAAGTCGGCCACGTAGCGCGCGTTCTTCATCGCCGCCGTCATCCGCATCTTGAGCGTTTCGAGGCTGCGGAGGAGGAGCCAGCCGGTCCACGGGCCCGACATCGTCCCCATGAAGGTGCGAAGGGTGCGGATCGGGAGCATCACCTCAGCTCGGCCCCGAGGCGGCGCCGGCGATGACGTCGCTGTGGCCACCGATGAACTTCGTCGCCGAGTAGAGCACGAGGTCGGCGCCATGCTGCAGCGGGTGCTGCCAGAGCGGGCCCAGGAAGGTGTTGTCGACCATGACCACCGCGGGTCGGCCCGGCGCGGCGAGGCTGTGCACCAGGTCGGAGATGCCTCGAATGTCCACCAGGGCGTTGGTGGGATTGGCCGGCGTCTCGAGGAGCGCGGCGGCCACGGGGCGGCCGGCCACCTTCGCCGTGAGCTCGGCGGCCAGATCGACCATCGGCAAGCCGGCTTGGAACCCGACAGGGATGACGCCCAGGCGGGGAAGGAAGTGCTTCACGAAGTGATCGCAGCCGCCGTAGAGCGGCTCGCTGTGGATCAGGACGTCGCCGGGCGTGAGGTAGGCCAGCAGCGACGTGGTGATCGCCGCCATCCCGCTCTCGAAGACGGCGCAGGAGTCGGCGTCATCCCAGAGTGCCAGGCGTCCTTCGAGGATTTCGAGGTCGGGGTTGTTGAGGCGGCTGTAGATCAGCCCCATCTCCTCCCCGCTCCGCTGTTCACGGAGGCCGTACGCCACCTCGAAGAAGGCCTTCCCCGCCTCGGCCGACTCGAAGGCGAAGGTGGAGGTCTGGAAGATGGGACACTTCACCGCCCCCTCGCTGAGCCGCGGATCGTACCCGTAGCTCATCATGAGGCTCTCGGGTCGCAACGGCTTCCCGCCGATCTCGCGATGCTTGCTCATCGATCCGCCCCTTTCTCAGTCCTCAGTCCTCAGTCCTCAGTCCTCTCCTTGAGCCAACCCTTGAGCGTGTCTGCGGCGACCCGATCCTGCGCCATCGAATCCCGGTGCCGCACCGTCACGGTGCCGTCCTGCAGCGTCTGGCCGTCCACGGTGATGCAGAAGGGCGTGCCCGCCTCGTCCATCCGGCGGTAGCGCCGGCCGACCGCGCCGCTGTCGTCGTAGAAGGCGGGGACGTGCTGCTTCAGGTCGTGATAGAGCTGCGTGGCGAACTCCGGCATCCCGTCCTTCTTCACCAGCGGGAAGATGCCGACCTTGATCGGCGCGATCGAGGGATGGAAGCCGAGCACGACGCGGGTGTCGCCCTCGACCTGCTCCTCGCGATAGGCGTCGACGAGCGTGGTCAGGGTGACCCGGTCCGCGCCCGCGGAGGTCTCCACGATGTACGGGACGAACCGCTCGTTGGTGGCCTGCTCGAAGTACTCGAGCTTCTTGCCGGAGGCCTCCTGGTGCCGCTGCAGATCGAAGTCGGTGCGATTGTGGATCCCCTCGATCTCGTTCCAGCCGAAGGGGAACTCGTACTCGATGTCGTACGCCGCCTTGGCGTAGTGGGCCAGCTCACCCTCGCCGTGCTGGTGCCAGCGGAGCTTGGCCGGGTTGAGGCCGAGCGCGTGGTGCCACGCCATCCGGATCTCCGCCACTGCTCGAACCACTCGGCGTCGGCGCCAGGCTTCACGAAGAACTGCATCTCCATCTGCTCGAACTCGCGGGTCCGGAAGATGAAGTTGCCGGGGGTGATCTCGTTGCGGAACGCCTTGCCGATCTGCGCGATGCCGAACGGCACCTTCTGGCGCGAGCCCTGCAGCACGTTCAGGTAGTTGACGTAGATCCCCTGGGCCGTCTCGGGGCGGAGGTAGACCACCGAGGCCGACTCCTCCACCGGACCCATGAAGGTCTTGAACATCAGGTTGAAGAGCCGCGGCTCGGTGAGCTCGCAGGTGGTGTGCTGCCCCGCCTTCTTGCTCGGCTTCTGGGGGCACGGGGCGTCCTCGAGCTTGTCGGCCCGGAAGCGCGCCTTGCAGGTCTTGCAGTCGACCAGCGGATCGGTGAAGCCGGCGACGTGCCCGGAGGCCTCCCAGACCTTGGGATGCATCAGGATGGCGGCATCGAGGCCCTCGATGTCGTCGCGGGCGTGGACCATGGCGCGCCACCAGCGGTCCTTGACGTTCTTCTTGAGCTCGACGCCCAGGGGGCCGTAGTCCCACACCGAGCCGAGGCCGCCGTAGATCTCGGAGGACTGGAAGACGAATCCGCGCCGCTTGCAGAGCGACACGAGCTTGTCCATGAGGGTGGTGTCGGCCATCTGCCGGCTCACAAGGGCTGGAGTGGAGGAGGAGTCTGGATACGCGGGATAATAGACGGGCCGGAAGGGAGCGACAAGCAACGGGTTCTCTGCAAGACTTTGCACGCAATGCACGGCACGATCGGCTGTTCCCTGCAGGAAAGCACGCAATCAGTCAGTATCGCTATCTCTTTTTATGACAATCAGTTATGAATCGCGGCATGGTCGGCACCCGAATTGCTCCTTCGGGACCCCAGTCAGGCCACTCCTGTGGCCACGAACCCGATCCACCGACCCGAAGCAGGAGTCCGAGATGCGCCCCGAACACACCTCCCCGGCAGCGAGCCGGCGCACGACCCTGATGGCCGACCGGCGCGGATTCGCGCTGGAGGCCACGCTGATCGTGCTGGTCCTCATCTCCGTCCTCGTGGGCGCGTCCGTCGCGAGCTACGTGATGGTGCAGCGGTCCGGGAGCGTCGACTACCGCGGCACGCGCGTCTCCTACGCCGCCGAGGCGGGTGCCGACGCCGTCATCTCGCAGCTGGCGCAGAGCATGACGGACGGCATTCTGAGCTCGGCCGACCTGGCCGCCATCACGCTGCCGTCGCTCTCCGGGCTTCACCTTCGCCACGCCGACGGTCACCGCGGTCGGTTCGCCGATTCCGCAGACCATCACCTACGGCCCGTTCAGCGGCCTGATCGGGCTCAACCAGCAGATCGACATCGGCATCAGCGCCACCGACCCCGCCAACAACCGGGCGCAGGTCGTGGTGACCGCCAACGCGCAGTCGATCCCGCTCTTCCAGTTCGGCGTGTTCTACAACGAGGACCTGGAGATCCACAACGGCCCCGACATGGACTTCGCGGGCTGGGTGCACACCAACTCCAACCTCTACCTGACGCCAGGTGGCAGCAACACCTTCTTCCAGGACCTGATCACCACGCCGGACAGCCTCTTCTGGCAGCGGAAGGCCTACAACCAGCGGGTCAGCGGGGTCCGCATCGACGACGCCGGCGGCACGCCCCAGACCTTGAACTTCGACAGCCGGAGCAACCCCGGCCAGTCGTTCGTGACGGCCAGCAACGCGCTCTTCAACGGCCGCGTCATGACCGGCGTGAGCGGCGTGCAGCCCCTCAAGCTCCCGCTCCCCGACGGCATGCCGCCCATCGCGCTCGTCCAGCCGCGGAACGTGGCCGACGACGCCGACACCCGCGGCGTGAAGTTCGCCTGGAAGGCCACCGCCCACATCACGGTGGACATGACCCAGCTGAACAACGTCAACACCTGCGCCGGGCTCACCATCATCGGCTCGCCGCTGCCGACCGGTGCCGACTGCGCGCTTATCTTCAGCGGCAATGACGAGGCGTTCTGGGACGGCCGCGAGAACATCGGCGTCGATGTGTTCAACATCAACATGGGCAACCTCCAGATCTGGGCGGGCGGCAACGCGGCCCGCGACTACAGCATCATCTACGTCACCTTCAGCAACGTGAACCCGACTCGACCTGAACCGGGACTACCCGGCGGTCCGGATCTTCAACGGTTCCCGCTGCGGGCGCCGGTCACGGTCGCCACCGACCGCCCGCTCTACATCTGGAACAACTTCAACAACGTCGGCTGGCAGCCCGCCTCGTTCATCGCCGACGCCATCACCTTCCTGTCGCCGGTCTGGACCGACGCCGCGCACCCGGTCGGCACGCATACCCCGACTGTCGACTACACCAATCCGCCGAACCTGCGCCGTGAACACCTCGATGCGAGTGTACGCCGCCATCGCCGCCGGGCACTCGGCCACCCCCTGCGACTGGCAGCGCGCCGGCTGCACCGTGCCCGACGCCCCCGCCGGCCATCGGCAGCAGCGGCAGCTACGGCGGCGGCCTGGAGAACTTCCCCCGGTTCCTCGAGAACTGGGGCAGCGACCTCATGTTCTACCGCGGCTCGCTGGTCTCCCTCTTCCAGAGCCAGTACGCCGCCCGGCGCCGGTGGAGCTGGACGAACTACTACAGCCCGCCGAACCGCGACTGGGCCTTCGACCTCCGGTTCCGTGATCCGCGCAACCTGCCCCCGGGCACCCCGGTGGTCGGCAGCGTGATCCAGACCTCCTTCCGGCCGGTCTTCTAGGATGGGACGCATGCGCACGAGCACACCGAGCGGGCTTCACGCTCATCGAGATGATCATCGTCATCGTCGTCATGGGACTGGCGATGATGATCGCGGTGCCCCGGTTCCGGGTCTCGGACAAGACCAAGGCACGGCAGGTGGCCACCCAGCTGGCGGCGGACCTCGAAGTGGCCCGCTCCAAGGCGATGGCCCACCGCGCCCAGGTGCGGGTGGTGTTCGACAATGCCACCAGCTCCTACACCGGCTACCTCGACTTCGACCGGGACAACGTCATCGGGCAGACGACCGCGGAGCGCGATTCGCTGCACGCCTTCGGCACCCGGGTCCTGCCGACCGGGGCGTCCTTCGGCCGCGCGGGCCAGGCCGACATCACCAACTTCGCGGGGGCGGGCGCCATCACCTTCCCCACCCCGCAGATCAACTTCGACGGCCGGGGGCTCACCACCCCATTCGGGACCCGCGGCGTCGTGTACGTACAACTGGCGGCCGACACCGGCGCCGTGGCGGCCGTGACCGTGTCCGGCGCGGGCGGCGTCCGGCTCTGGACTTCTGAGGGAGGCTATTGGCGATGAAGCGGAACAGTGAAGCGGGGTTCACCCTCATCTCGGTCATCATGGCCGTCGTGATCCTGAGCATCGGGATCATGGCCCTCGGCCGCTCCCAGGCGATGCTGGTCCGGGCCCAGGCCACCAGCGCCGGCCGCGACGTCGCCCTCGGCGATCGCGCGCAACTACATCGAGGAAGTCCGGAGCCGGACCGCGGTCCCAACCTCGGAGGGGGCGACTGCCGTGGACGAGACCGGCACCGCGAGCGGGGGCGGCACTACAGCCGCTCGCTGACGGTCTCGGACCTCGGGCAACAACCTGTACCAGGCCACCTGCAACGTGACGTACCCGCGGGGCCCGCAGCCCGTCACAATCGTCACTCTCATCTACCGGTGATCGCCATGCGCGTGCGACTTCCCGCCGGCCGAGCCGGCTTCACCCTCGTTGAACTGATGATCGCCATGATCGTCGGCCTGGTCGTGCTCGCGGCCGCCACCGCCGTCGTCGCCTCCACCTGGCGGGGCATCGCCGGCGGGCGTACCCGTGAGGGGCTGGAGCGGAATGCCCGCTTCATCAACGAGGCCCTGAACCGCGACCTCTCCGAGACGGGCGTCGAGCTCGCCTCCAGCGTCCGATTCGGGTCGCTCTCCGTGCGGAACGACACCCTCGTCATTCTCAGCGTGCCCTACACCAACGGACTCGCGGCCCCGCCGCACACCTTCCAGTACGGCGGCGCCCCGCTCGCCCCGGCCACCGGCAGCTGCGGCACCTATTGCGTGGACGTGGACACGGTGGGGTTTGACCTCGCGCCCAACGACCTGGCGCTCCTCCAGGTCAACAACGAACGGCGGCTGGTCGAGGTCACCGCCGTGAGCGTCGCCGGCGCCGTCGCCTCGGTCACCTTTCGGTCCGACACGACGCTGCTCCATCACGAGGCAGCGTACGCCCGCAACCTCACCCTGCCGAACAACGGCGTGGCGCTTCGGAAGCTGCGGTTCGTGTCGTATTGGGTGGAGAACGGGTCCCTGATGCGGGCCCAGGAGCTGAATGCCAACGGCACGGCCAAGGGCGAACTCATCGCCACCGGCGTCGACAGCATCCACGTCCGGCTGGTGTTCAGCAACGGCGTCGAAGCCACCACCGCAAGCGGGACCGATGGCAACGGCGACAACGACTGGGACGACATCCTCGCCGTGCGCGTCAATGCCTGGCTGCAGGGCGACCCGGTCGACCGCCGCGTCAACAACGGGCAGCCGGTCACCCGCGCCTACGGCTGGTGGTTCGCCCCGCGGAACCTGCGCTACGAGAAGAATCGGATCAGCTAGGCTCTACACCTCGATGATCTGGTCCCGCCGCGTCCCCACGCTCACGTAGCGGATGGGGGCGCCGGCGAGGTCCTGCAGACGATCCAGGTACGCCCGGGCCTGGGGAGGCAAGTCCGCCATTCGCCGGGCCCCCTCGGTCGACTTCTTCCAGCCCGGCAGCACCTCGTAGACGGGCTCCACCCGCTCCAGCCGCTCCACCTCCGCCGGCAGCTCCTCACTCCGTTCCCCGTCGATCAGATACTCCGTCCCCACGGGGATCTCGCTGAAGCTGTCCAGCACGTCGAGCTTGGTGACGGCCAGGCCGGTGAGGCCGTTGACCCGCACCGAGTAGCGTACCACGTTGGCGTCGAACCAGCCGCAGCGCCGGGGGCGCCCGGTGACGGCCCCGAACTCGCCGCCGATCCGCTGCAGCGCCTCCCCGCCCTCCCCCAGCGCCTCCGTGGGCAGCGGCCCATTTCCCACCCGCGTGGTGTAGGCCTTCACCACCCCCAGCACACCGTCGATGGCGGTCGGTCCGATGCCGGAGCCGATCGAGGCGCCGCCGGCGGTCGTGTTGGAACTGGTCACGTACGGATAGGTGCCGTGGTCCACGTCGAGCAAGCGCCCCCTGGGCGCCCTCGAGGAGGACACGCTGCCCGGAGCGCAGCGCCCGGTGCACCAGGAGGCCGGTGTCGGTGGCCAGGGGCAGCAGGCGGGGCGCCAGCCGCTCCAGCAGGGCGATATGCTCGTCCAGCGACGCCGGGGCGGCCCCCATCATGGCCAGGAGCCGGTTGGCCCGCTCCAGGCGCTTCGTGAGCAAGCGCGCGGAGCCCCGCGCCGTCCCGCAGGTCGATGACCCGCACCCCGCGCCGCCCGTACTTGTCCTCGTAGGTCGGGCCGATTCCGCGCCCGGTGGTGCCGATCTTCTGCGACTTCTCGCTCGCGGCGTCCAGCAGCTTGTGATACGGCAGCACCAGGTGCGCCCGCTCCGAGATGAAGAGGCGGCCGGTGGTGTCCACACCGCGGCCGGTCAGCCCGTCGAGCTCCTTGAAGAGGGTCTCCGGGTCGAGCACCACGCCGTTGCCGATGAGGCAGCGGGCGCCGGCATGCAGGATGCCCGAGGGAATCTGCTGCAGGATGAACTGCTCCTCCCCGATGACGACGGTGTGCCCCGCGTTGGCGCCGCCCTGGTAGCGCACCACGCAGTCGGCGCGCTCGGAGAGCACGTCCACCAGCTTTCCCTTCCCTTCGTCGCCCCACTGGGCGCCCACCACCACGACGCAGTGAGTCTTCGGATCGAACATGGGTCCTCTCACGGGCTCAGGCCAACGAAAAGGGCCCCTCGCGGGGCCCGTGTATCCTCAGGGAAAAGCTAGTGGGCGCCGGCCTCCGGGTCAAATGGGCCCGGCGACCAGCCGCCCCACCGCCTCCGCCGTCGTGAACTCCATGCCGGCAGGGGTGTCTCGGGGCGTGTGCATCCGCCGGAGCGTCCCCCAGTCGAGCCGGGCCACCGTCAGCGCGGCCGCCCCCGTCTGCGAGAGCGGTCGGCTGTCCACGTAGGCCCAGAGCGGCTGCCTCCGCTCCTTGAGATCGGGGGCGACACCGGCCAGCGCCCCGGCCACGGAGCCCGACCACCGCGCCCCCGTGGCGTCGTGCGACACGACGTAGAGCTTTCCCTGGTCGTCGATCGTATCGAGGTTGATGACCTCGACCCCGACCAGCTGGGGTCCGTATTCCCGTGCGAAGATCCTCGCTCCCACCAGCCCGAATTCCTCCGCCCCGGTGATGAGGATGCCGACCCCCTCCGGCGGGGCGGCGCTCCGCCGCCACCAGCGCGGCCAGCAGGCCCGTCCCGTTGTCCCGCGCCCCCTGGGAGGTGCCGCGCAGGGCGCCGCGCGCCGCGAGCCCGCAGGCGATGAGCGCCAGTACGGCGGCATACGACACCGTGTCGCCCGGCACCGGTCCCCAGAGCCGGAGGACGGCCAGCGCACTGAGCGTCGCCGAGCGCCAGCGAGCGCCACGACCGCGCCGACGACGCGTCCGGCCATCGAATGCCCCTGCGCCTTGGTGTCGAGGTGGGCCACGATCCACCGCCGCACCGGCGCGTCCCCGCGCGTGGCGATGAGGTTGGCGTCCTCGCGCACACCGCCGCCGAGCGACGACCAGCCGAGGGCGGTCCCGCGCACCAGCATCGCGAGCGCCCCGAGCCCCACCACCCACGCGGCGAGCGCCGCCCACGGGGGGGCGCCCGGCACGGTGACGAGGGGGATCTGGATCAGGGTCAGCCAGCCGAGCCCGGCCCCGAACATCGGGAGTGCGTTCAGGCTGGAGGGAAAGAAGGTGAAGGGCTGTTCCTCGACATTGTAGCCGAGGGTGCGGAGATGATCGGCGACCAGGCGCCGTGCGTGGGCCGCGGCCGGCGTGCCCGCCTCGCGGGGGGCATCGAGCACCAGCGCGAGCAGCTCACGCGGACGCGCCACGATCAGCGCGCCTTCTTGCGCCGGTCGCGGCTGGCCGGCTCCGCCTCGCCCCGCGCCGCCGCCTGCGCCGTCTCCTCGGTGATGAGCCCCTCCTTGACCAGGTCGGCGAGGTGCTGCTCGAAGGTCTGCATGCCGTGCTTCTCGCGCCCGTCGGCCATCAGCTTGCGGAGATCGCCCCACTTCGACGGGATCCTTGATGCAGGCGCTTCACCTGCGGGCGTCCCCACCAGGATCTCGATGGCCGCGACCCGCCCCTCCTCGTCAATTTTCGGCAGCAGTTGCTGCGAAATGATTCCCTTCAGCGCCTCAGACAGCCGCACCCGACCGATGTCGCGCTCATCGGGCTGGAACATGGCCACCATCCGCTCGATGGTGGTCGGGACATCGGGCGTCGGCATGGCGGAGATGACGAGGTGCCCGGTCTCGGCGGCCTTGACCGCAATGTCAGCGGTCTCCGGGTCACGCATTTCGCCGATGAGGATGACGTCAGGATCCTGCCGGAGGGCGGCACGGAGCCCGATGGCCATGCTCGCGGTGTCCACTCCGACCTCGCGCTGTGTCACCGAGCAGTTGATGTCCCGGTGCAGGAACTCGATCGGGTTCTCGATGGTGACGACGTGCTTCTGCTTGGTGCGATTGATGTGCTCGATGATGGCCGCGACCGTGCTCGTCTTGCCGCTCCCGCTGACCCCGGTCACCAGGACCAGCCCCCGCTCCGCGTCGGCCAGGGTGGAGATCACCTCCGGGAGGCCCAGCGACGCGATCGACGGCACCGCAAAGGGGATGACGCGCATCACGATCATGAACGAGGAGCGCTGGCGGAGCACGTTCACCCGGAAGCGGCCCACCCCCGGCATGCCCCACGAGCAGTCGAAGTCGCGGAGCCGTTCCAGGTTGGCGCGGTCCTCCTCGCTCGGGATCAGCTTGTGCGCAATGGCCCGCGTCTGGTCCGGCGTGAGGCGCTGCTTGGTGAGCGGCACCAGCCGGCCATTGATGCGGGCACGGAACACGTCGCCCGCCTTGATGTGCAGGTCAGATGCCCCTCGTTCGACGGCGGCCTTGATGATTTTTTCCATGGAACCTCATGCCCTCGCGTTGGTGGCCGGCAGGAATCCCATTCGCGACTTCACCTCGTCGAGCGTCTCACGCGCCACGGCGCGCGCACGGGCCGCACCGTCGGCCAGGACCGCGCGCACGGCCCCCTCCTCGGCGCGCAGCGCCTCCGCCCGCTCCCGCATGGGAGCGAGCGTGGCCGACATATTCTCCGCCAGCACCCGCTTGCAGTCGATGCAGCCCCATTCCGCCGCCCGGCACTTGCGTGCGACCTCGCCGACGGTTTCAGGCGGCGAGAAATGCTTGTGCAAGGAGTAGATGTTGCAGACGTCGGGGTTGCCCGGGTCCTGCTTGGTCACGCGTGCCGGGTCGGTCACCGCCGGCCGGAGCTTCTGCCAGATCTCCTCGGGCGACTCGAGCAGCCCGATCGTGTTGTTCAGACTCTTGGACATCTTGGCCTGACCGTCGAGCCCCATAATCCGCTTCGCGGGCGTCAGGAGCGACTGTGGCTCGAGCAGGTAGTCGGTGCCGCCACCGTAGCCGGCGTTCCAGCGCCGGGCAATGACCCGCGCCAGCTCGAGATGCTGGAGCTGATCGTCGCCCACCGGCACCTGGTCGGCCCGGTAGAGGAGGATGTCGGCCGCCATCAGGATCGGATAGTTGAACAGCCCAGCCGGAATGCTCTCCATCCGCTGGGACTTGTCCTTGAACTGCGTCATCCGCTCGAGTTCGCCGAGGGGCGTGACGGACGTCAGCAGCCACATCAACTCGGCGTGTTCCGGCACATGCGACTGCACGAACAACGTCGCCCGTTGCGGATCGATGCCCGCCGCCAGGAGCCCGATGGCCATGTCGATGGTGCGCCGCTCGAGGGTCGCGGCGTCGTGCTGCCCGGTGATCGCGTGGAGGTCGACGATGGAAAAGAAGCACTCGTGCCGACCCTGCAGCGCCACCCAGTTCTGGACAGCACCGAGCCAGTTGCCGATGTGCAGGTCGCCGGAGGGTTGGATTCCGGAAAATATGCGGGGCATGCGGTAAGGTACCAATCCGCTACTGGCGCCGCAAGTGAATATCGGGGAATGACTTAGTGGATTGAGGATTGAGGCCTGAGGACGGAGGACTCAGGACTGAGCGCGATGGGAGTTACTGCCCCGCGGCCCCGCCGCCCCCCTGCCCCCCAGTCAGGATTCTCGGCCCACTGGCCGTCACCGCCACCGTGTGCTCAAAATGCGCCGAGAGACTGCCGTCGGCCGTCACGACCGTCCACTTGTCGGGCAGCGTCCTGGTGGCCGGCGCCCCCATGGTGATCATCGGCTCGATGGCGAGGGTCATCCCCTCCAGGAGCGCGCGGGCCCCGCTTCGGGCTGCCGTAATTCGGCACCTGCGGCTCCTCGTGAAATCGCGACCCGATCCCATGCCCGACGAGCTCCCGGACGACGCCGTATCCAGCCGCTTCGGCCACCGCCTGGACCGCGTGCCCGATATCGCCGATATGGTTGCCGATCTTCGCCGCCGCAATCCCGGCGGTCAGGCACTCCTGCGTCACGGCCAGGAGCCGATCGGTGTCGGGGGAGAGTTCCCCGACGCCGATGGTGGTGGCCGAGTCGGCGTGCAGGCCGTCAAAATACACCCCGACGTCCACGCTGACGATGTTGCCCTCGCGAAGGACCCGCTTCTTCGAGGGGATGCCGTGGACAATTTCCTGGTTGATGGAGGTGCAGAGGGTCTTGGGAAAACCGTAGAGCCCCTTGAACGACGGGGTGGCACCGTCGTGACTCCGGATGAACGCCTCCGCCATCCGGTCGAGATCCTCGGTGGACATTCCCGCCTTGGTCTCGCGGCGCAGCAGCGCAAGCACGCCGTGCACGATGGAACCGGCATGAGCCATCGTCTCGATTTCGCGTGGCGACTTGAGCGTAATCACGAACCCTGCTCAGCCAGTGCCCGGCGCACCCGGGTGGCGACATCGTCGACCGGCCCGACGGCGGGAATCCGGATCAGGCTGCCCCGCTGCTCGTACCAGGCCAGGACCGGGGCCGTCTGCTCCCGGTAACTCTGCAGGCGGGTCGTCACCGCGTTCGGATCGTCGTCGGCGCGCCCCTCGATGCCCCGGCGGCGTTCGATCCGACCGAGAATCTCCGCGTCCGGTACATCGAAGAAGAGCACGGCGTTCAGCCTGCGATCCCGCTCCGCGAGCAACCGTTCCATCCCCTCGGCCTGCGGGATGGTCCGCACCACCCCGTCGAAAATCACTCCTTTTGCCGCCGCGGCGCGGTCGAGCTCGTCTCGAATGACCCCCAGAATGATGTCGTCGCTGACGAGCTTGCCCGCCTCCATCACCGCCTTGGCCTGCAGGCCCAGCGGGGTGCCACGGCTCACGGCCTCGCGCAGGAGGTTGCCGGTCGCGAAGGTGGGCAGCCCCAGCGCGTCGGAAAGCAGCGCGCCCTGGGTGCCCTTCCCGGCCCCTGGCGGGCCCATCAACAAGATATCCATAATCTGTGCGTCTCCCGAAAAAGGACTGAGGACTGGGGACAGGGGGTCGAGAGGGTGCTGTATCGCAGTCCTCAGCCCTCAGTCCTCAGTCCTCGTCCGACCGTCCGATTCGTCAGACCTAGATAAACCGCTGCTGCCGCCCCCGGAACTTGACCCGACCCGACTTCATGAAGCCGTCGTACTTCCGCAGCTGGCGGTGCTGCTCGATCTGCGACAGGGTGTCAAGGAGCACGCCGACCACGATCAGCACGGAGGTGCCGCCAAACTGCTGCTGGACGCCGATCTGCGCGCTCAGGTAGATCGGGAGCAGCGCCACCGCGGCCAGAAAGATCGCGCCCGGCAGGGTGATCCGGACCAGGACGTCGTCGATGTAGTCGGCGGTGCTCGCGCCTGGCTTCACGCCGGGAATGAACCCGCCCTGCTTCTTCAGGTTCTCCGCCACGTCCACCGAATTGAAGATGATGGAAGTGTAGAAGTAGCTGAACAGCAGGGTCATCAGGGCAAAGACGATACTGTACGGCAGGCTGCCAGGGTTGAAGAAGCCGGCCACGTCGCGCAGCAGCGGGCTCTTCGTGAAGCTGGCCAGCGTGCCGGGGACGATGATGATCGTCTGGGCGAAGATGATCGGCATCACGCTCGCCGTCAGCAGGCGGATCGGGATGAACGTCTTCTGCCCTTCGCGGATCCGCCCGCGTCCCATCACCTTGCGGGGAATCTGGATGGGGATCCGGCGCGCCGCGATGGTCATGGCCGCCGTCGCCGCGATGATACCCACGAGCACCGCGAGGTAGAAGATGGCGCCGATCGGGGACACCACGCTGCCCTTGATGAGCGACACGAGCTGCAGCATGCCCGGCCAGAGCCGCTCGAGGATCGAGAAGGTGATGAGCAGGCTCATCCCGTTGCCGATGCCCCGCTCGGTGATCTGCTCGCCGAGCCACATCACGAAGATGGCGCCGACGGTCAGCGTCACCACCATCACCATCCGCGACACGAAGTTCGGGTTGGCCACCGCGCCCGGAATCGACTCGGTGAAGAGCGTGAAGGTGTAGGCCTGGGCGAACGAAATGAACACCGTGGCGTACCGGGTCCATTGGGTGATCGTTTTCCGGCCTTCCTCCTCCTTCTGCATCTTGCTGATGGTCGGCACCACGCCGCCGATCAGCTGGAAGATGATCGAGGCGGAAATGTACGGCATGATGCCGAGGGCAAAGACCGTCGCGCGCGACAGCCCGCCGCCGAGCATGTCGTACAAGCCGAAGAACCCGGCGGCGGCCGAGTTCCGGATGAAGTCAGACAGGGCCTGGACGTTGACCCCCGGGGCGGCGATGTGCGCGCCGGTCCGGTAGATCACCAGGGCCATCAGCGTGAACAGGAGCTTGCGCTTCAGCTCCGGATCAAACGAAAATGTCGGAGTGTTGGGAGCAGTCACTTACGCCTCAACGCTGCCGCCGGCCGCCTCGATCTTGGCGCGAGCCGCAGCAGACACCGGAATCCCGCGGACGGCGTAGGCCCGAGCGGCCTCCCCGGTCCCGAGGATCTTGACCACCTGCTCGGCATTCTTGATCAGCCCCGCCTCCGTCAGCGTCTCGGGCGTCACGACCCCGCCCGCCACCGCCGACAGGCGGGCCAGGTTGATCGGCACGGCCGTCACCTTGAACGGATTCGTGAAGCCCCGCTTCGGCAGGCGCCGGTACATCGGCATCTGCCCGCCTTCGAAGCCCGGATTGGTCGAGCCGCCCGTGCGGGCCTTGTGTCCCTTGTGGCCCTTGCCCGACGTCTTGCCGAGACCGGAGCCGGGGCCGCGGCCGATCCGCCGGCGCGCCTGGGTCGAGCCGGGTGCCGGCTTCAGGTTCGACAGGGTGACCGACGGGGTCGCCACTTCCTTCGCCTTCGCCTTCGCCATCACGCCTCCTGCGCCGGCGTCACCTCGACGAGGTGCCGCACCTTGAAGAGCATCCCACGGACCGAGGCCGAGTTCTCGAGCTCGACGGTCTGCTGGTGATGCCGAAGTCCGAGCGAAGCCAGCGTCCGCCGCATGGTCTCGGCGTGGCCGATGCCGGAGCGGATCTGCTTGACTGCGATACGCTTCGCCGTCTTTTCGTCTGGAATCGTCGCGGCGTGGTGCTTGGGGCCCTGCCGTCCGACGACTGGATTGCGTCCCATGGCTCAGCCCTCCTGGCGCGGCTTGTAGGCGAGGTCGCTGACTTCGATGCCCCGCTCGCGCGCCACCTGGCCGTACGGAGACCAGCCGGGCGAGCGCATCCATCGTCGCGCCGACCATGTTGTGCGGGTTCGGGGACCCGAGGCTCTTGGTCAGGATGTCGGTGATCCCGGCGCAAGCCAGCACCATCCGGATCGGGCCGCCCGCGATGACGCCGGTACCGGCGGAGGCGGGCTTGAGCAGCACCCGGCCCGCGCCGTGCTGGCCGATGATCTCGTGGGGAATCGTCGCGCCGGTGCGGGGCACGTCGATCATGCTCCGCTTGGCGGCCTCGACGGCCTTGCGGACCGCTTCCGAGACTTCGTTCGCCTTGCCGGTCGCGACGCCCACCTTGCCCTTGCCGTCGCCGACGGCCACGAGCGCGTTGAACGAGAACCGCCGGCCACCCTTGACCACCTTGGCCACGCGATTGATCGAGACGACGTTCTCGACGTGGTCGCTGCCCCGGTCCCGGTCACGGTCCCGACGGGGGCCGCGGTCGCGATCGTTGCGGCCGCCGCGGCCACGCCGCTGCGGCTGCGACGGCGCTTCGGCCGGCGCCTCGGTGGTGGTGCCAGGGACTGCTGCCTTTTCGTCAGCCATGCTAGAACTCCAGTCCGCCGGCGCGTGCGCCGTCGGCGACCGCCTGTACGCGGCCATGGTATCGGTAACCTGCCCGGTCGAAGACCACCGTGGTGATGCCCGCGGCCTTCGCCTTCTCCGCAATGAGCTTCCCGACGGCCTTGGCCCGGGCCACCTTGCCCGTGCCCTCGATGGCGATCCCCTCGCTCGTGTCCACCACGCCGAGAATCGTCACGCCGAGGTCATCGTTGACCAGCTGGGCGGAGATGTGCTTCAGCGACCGGAAGACCACCAGCCGCGGACGCTCACGCGTGCCGGCAACCTTCTGCCGAACGCGGAGGTGGCGGCGGTAGCGCTGTTCCCGGCGCGTCTTGGGTGCGTGTATCGCGCGCATGCCTACTTCGCTCCTGTCTTGCCGGCCTTGCGCCGGACCTGCTCGCCCTGGTAGCGGATGCCCTTGCCCTTGTAGGGCTCGGGCGGACGGACCGACCGGATTTCGGCGGCCACCTGCCCGACGAGTTCCTTGCTCGCGCCCTGGATCCGTACCACCGTGTTGTTCTCGACCGTGATCTTGATGCCCGCCGGCGCCTTGAACGGCACCTGGTGCGACAGACCGACGATGAGGGTGATGCCGTCCGGCTTCATTTCCGCCTTGTAGCCGACGCCCTGGAGTTCCAGGACCTTCTGGTACCCGGCGGTGACGCCCTCGACCATGTTGGCCACGAGCGTGCGGGTCAGGCCGTGGAGCGCCTTGTGCCGCTTCTCGTCGCTCGGGCGCTCGACGGTCACCTGCCCGTCCGCCATGGACACGTTCATCTCCGGCGGCAGCTCCCGGGCGAGTTCGCCCTTGGGCCCCTTGACCGCGATGTGGCTGCCGTTGAGGGCCACCGTCACCCCTGCGGGAACCTCCACCGGACGCTTGCCGATACGCGACATGTCGCCTCCTACCAGACGACGGCGAGGAGCTCGCCGCCGAGGTTGGCGGTGCGCGCCTGCCGGTCCGTCATGAGGCCCTTGGGCGTCGAGACGATGGCCATGCCGAGGCCGTTCTTGACCCGGGGAATCTCGCGGCACTTCACATACTGCCGGAGCCCGGGGGTCGAGACGCGACGCAGCTCCCGGATAACCGGCAGCTCGTTGTGGTACTTGAGGTAGAGCCGCAGCACGCCGCGACCGCCATCCTCGAGCACCTTGCACTCGGCGATGTAGTGATTCTCGAGAAGCAGGCGCGCCAGCTCGACCTTGAGCTTGGACGCCGGCACATCGACTCGCCGGTGGCCTGCGGAGCAGGCGTTCCGGATGCGAGTCAGCATATCCGCTACGGGATCTGTCATGCTCATGTTACTTGCGTCCCCTTACCAACTGGCCTTGCGCACGCCCGGGATTTCCCCCTTCAGCGCGAGCTCTCGAAAGCAGATTCGGCAGAGGCCGAACTTGCGCAGGACTGCCCGTGACCGTCCACACCGCGCACAGCGGCGGACGGCGCGCACCTTGAACTTGGGCGTGCGCTTGGCTCGTTCAATCCAACTGGTCTTTGCCATCGTCTCTCCTGGTGGCGCCCCGGAGGGCGCCGGTTTTCTTACGCCATCGGGACCGGCGTCTCACCGCGAAACGGCCAGCCGAGTTCGCGGAGAAGCGCCATCGCCAGGTCATCCCGCCCGGCGTTCGTCACGATCGTGATATCCATCCCGTGGATCTTCTCGACCTTGTCGTAGTCGATTTCGGGAAAGATCAACTGCTCCTTGATGCCGGTCGTGTAGTTGCCGCGACCGTCGAAGCTCTTCTCGGGCAGGCCGCGGAAGTCGCGCACGCGCGGGACCGCGATGGCGATGAAGCGGTCGAGGAACTCGTACATCCGCGCGCCGCGCAACGTGACCGAGGCCCCGACCGGTACGCCGGTCCGGAGGCCGAAATTGGCGATCGACTTCTTGGCGCGGGTGATGACCGGCTTCTGGCCGGTGATCAGCGCCAGCTCCGACACCACGGCGTCGAGCAGCTTCGGGGTCTTGCTCGCCTCGCCCATGCCGACGTTCAGGACCACCTTGGTGATCCGGGGCACCTGCATCGGGTTCGCGATGGCGAACTGCTGGACCAGGCGCGGGCGGACCGCGGTCTCGTAGTACGTCTGCAGCCGGGGCGTGCCGTCGACCGCCTTCGGCGCCGGATCGGTGGCAACCCCCGTGGCGCCCCCCTTCTCCTTGCCTGCCTTGGCCGTGCCACCCGTCTTCGGGGCCTTCTCCTTCGTGGTCGCCATCTTACCTGCTCCTCGGAATCGGCTGCCCGGACTTCACGGCGATGCGCTCGAGCGTCCCGTCGGCATCCTTGCGCCGGCGGACCCGGGTCGGCGCATCGTTCTTCGGGTCGATCAGCATGGTCTTCGAATGGTGGATCGGCGCCGGGAACTCGATGATCCCGCCCTCGGTGTTCTGCGTGGCGCGGCGGTGCCGCTTCACGATGTTCACCCCGTCGATCGCCACGCGGCCCGTCTTCGGGTACACGCGGAGCACCTTCCCCCGCTTGCCCTTGTCGTCGCCCGACATGACCTGGACGGTGTCGCCCTTGGTGATCGGCATGCGGTGGCGGACGACCGGCTTCTGCCGGACCCGCTTGGCCTTCTTGTGCACGAGCGGCTTCATGTTACAGGACCTCCGGAGCCAGCGAGACGATCTTCATGTACCGCTTCTCGCGGAGCTCGCGCGCCACGGGACCGAAGATGCGGGTCGCCCGCGGCTCGCCCTTGTCATCGATGAGGACCGCGGCGTTCTCGTCGAACCGGATGTAGGAACCGTCCTTGCGGCGGGTCTCCTTCACGGTGCGCACGATGACCGCCTTGGCCACGTCGCCCTTCTTCACCTGGCCGGTCGGGATGGCGTCCTTGATGGCCACCACCACGGTGTCGCCGAGGCCCGCATAGCGGCGCCGGCTCCCGCCGAGGACGCGGATCACCAGCGCTTTGCGCGCGCCGGAATTGTCCGCGATTCTGAGCATGCTTTCTTGCTGAACCATGTGTTCCTCGTTGCGTGGGCTACTTGGCCCGCTTGACGATCTCGGTTACGCGCCAGTTCACGGTCTTGGCCAGCGGCCGCGTCTCCATCAGGCGGACGGTGTCCCCCACCTTCGCGCCGTGCTCGTCCCGCGCCTTCACCGTGATGGTCCGCGTCATCATCTTGCCGTAGACCGCGTGCGCAAAGCGCCGGGTCAGCGTGACCGTGACCGTCTTCTGCATCTTGTCGCTCTTGACGACGCCGGTGCGGGTCTTCCGCTGCAGGCGCGTCGTCGCGGTTGTCTCGTCAGCCATGATGTGCCCTTACGCTTTGGTCGCGCGCGAACGCAGGACCGTCAGGATCCGCGCGGTGTCCCGGCGCAACGTCCGGAACCGCATCGGATTGTCAATCGACTCACTCGCCGACCGGAAGCGCAGCCGGAACCGCTCTTCCTTCAGCTCCGCGAGCTTGGCCTTCAGCTCGTCGTCGGACAGGTCCCGCAACTCAGTCGCGTTCATTGCCTAGATCTCCTCGCGCTTGACGAAGCGCGTGCGCACCGGCAGCTTGGCCTGCGCCAGCGCCAGCGCCTTGCGCGCCAGTTCCTCGCTCACGCCCTCGACCTCGAAGAGCACCCGCCCGGGCCGCACCACGGCGACCCAACCCTCGGGATTGCCCTTGCCCTTGCCCATGCGGGTTTCGGCCGGCTTCTTCGTGATCGGCTTGTCCGGGAAGATCCGGATCCAGACCTTGCCGCCGCGCTTCATCTCGCGGGTCATGGCCACACGCGCCGCTTCGATTTGCCGGTTCGTGATCCAGCCCGGATCGAGCGTCTTGATGGCGAACTCGCCGAACGACACCGCAATGCCCCGCGAGGCGATGCCCTTGGTCCGGCCCTTGAACGTCTTGCGAAACTTCACCCGCTTCGGTGCCAGCATGGTCCTCAGGCCCCCGTGCTGTAGGTGCGGCCGGCCATGTCCTCGACCACCTCACCCTTGAAGATCCAGACCTTGATCCCGATCGTGCCGTAGGTCGTCTTGGCCGTCGAGGTCGCGTAGTCGATGTCCGCCCGCAGCGTGTGCAGCGGCACCCGGCCCTCGCGGTACCCCTCGGTTCGCGCGATTTCCGATCCGCCGAGCCGGCCCGACACCCGCACCCGGATTCCCTGGGCGCCCATCCGCATGGCGCTCTGCACCGCGCGTTTCATGGCGCGGCGGAACGAAATGCGCTGCACCAGCTGGTGCGCGATGTTGTCGGCGACGAGCTGCGACGCCACCTCGGGCCGCTTGATCTCTTCGACGTTGATCGCGGCTTCCTTGCCGGTCAGCTGGGCCAGTTCGTCGCGCAGCTTGTCCACCTCGGCGCCCCGCTTGCCGATCACCACGCCCGGCCGCCCGGTGTGCACGGTGACCGTCACCTTGCCCGGCTTCCGCTCGATGTGGATGTCGGCAATGGCGGCGTGCCCGAGACGCGCGCGCAGGTACTTCCGGATCAGCTCGTCTTCCTTGAGCAGCGCCGGCATTTCCTTCGTGGCAAACCAGCGGGACCGCCACGGCTGCACGATGCCGAGCCGGAATCCGATCGGATGGGTCTTCTGCCCCATTAGTTGCTCCCCTTCGTGGCCACGTGAATGGTCACGTGGCTGGTCCGCTTGCGGATCGGGGTCGCGCGGCCCTGTGCCGCGGCGGTGAACCGCTTGAGCGGCTGCCCCATGTCCACCATCGCCTTCGAGACGTAGAGCTCGTCCACGTCAAACGCCTCGTTGTCCCGCAGGGCCAGCTGCTCGGCGTTCGAGACCGCCGACTTCAGCGTCTTCTCGATCTGCCGCGCGGCCAGCTTCTTGTTGAACTTGAGGATCGCGTACGCCTCATTCACGTCCTTGCCGCGGATCAGGTCCGCGACGAGACGCATCTTCTGCGGCGACTGGCGCACCAGCCGCTGGATCGCTGTGCCTGGCATCGTCACTCCGGCTTGGCCTTCCGGTCCGCCACAAGCTTGCCGCTGTGGCCGCGGAACAGGCGCGTGGGCGAAAACTCGCCCAGCTTGTGTCCCACCATGTTTTCCGTCACGTACACCGGCACGAACTTGTTGCCGTTGTGGACGGCGAAGGTGTGCCCCACGAACTCGGGCAGAATCGTGCTCGCCCGGCTCCAGGTCTTCACGACCTTCTTCTCGTTCTTCTGGTTGAGGGCCTCGACCTTCAGGAGCAATGCGTCCTGGACGAACGGGCCCTTCTTGATGCTACGTGCCATATCAGAATCCCCAGTGGCCTACTTCGTGGCCTTGCCGCGGCGACGGCCGCGCACGATGTGCTTCGTGGACGCCTTCTTGCGATGGCGCGTCTTCTTGCCTTCAGCTTTGCCCCACGGCGAGACCGGCGGACGTCCGCCCGACGACTTGCCCTCGCCGCCGCCCAGCGGGTGGTCGACCGGGTTCATCGCCACACCGCGGACCGACGGCTTGATGCCCAGCCAGCGGCTCTTGCCGGCCTTGCCGATCGACAGCAGCTCGTGCTCCGAGTTGCCAACTTCGCCGATCGTGGCCATGCAGCGCGCATGAATCCGCCGGACCTCGGTGGACTTCAGGCGGAGTGTCACATACTCGCCTTCCTTGGCCACCACCTGGCAGCCCGCGCCGGCCGAACGCGCCATCTGGCCGCCCTTGCCGATCTTGAGCTCCACGTTGTGCACCATGGTGCCGAGCGGGATCTCCGACAGCGGTACCGCGTTGCCGAGCCGGATGTCCGACCCCGGGCCCGACATCACCGCATCGCCCTGCTTCAGGCCGGTCGGATGCAGGATGTAGCGCTTCTCGCCGTCGGCGTAGACCAGCAGCGCGATCCGCGCGCTCCGGTTCGGATCGTATTCGATTTCCGCCACCTTGGCCGGAATGCCGAACTTGTTCCGCTTGAAATCGATCTTGCGGTACTGGCGCTTGTGCCCGCCGCCCCGGTGCCGCGACGTCAGGTGCCCCTTGTTATTGCGGCCACCGGACTTCTTGATCGGCTCCAGCAGCGACTTCTCCGGCGTGCCGCGCGTGATCTCGTCAAAGCCGGAGACCGAGCGGAACCGCGTGCCGGCCGTCATCGGGCGGAACTGTCGAATGGTCATTGGCTCAGCCCTCGAAAACCGGAAGCGTCTCGCCGTCCTTGAGGACGACAATGGCCTTCTTCCACTGGGCAGTCGTGCCCCGCGTGCGGCCCCGGGTCACCTCGTTCCGACGCATCTGCATGGTGCGGATGTCGGTCACGGTGACGCCGAACAACTTCAGGAGCGCATCCCGGATCTGGTACTTGTTCGCGTCGGGATGCACGTGAAACGCGTATTCCTTGCGCGCCTGGAAGGCCGCCGAACTCTTCTCGGTGATCAGCGGCTTGACGATCACTTCATGCAGGGCGGGCATTTACTCGCTGCCTTTCTTCTTCGGCTCGGCCTTGCGGGCGGTGCTCCGCCGCGCGCCGGCCTTGGGAGCCTTGACCTTGGGCGCCTTCGCCTTCGGGGCGGCCTTCTTCTTCGGCGCCGCCGCCTTGGCCGCCTTGGCCTTGGCCGACTTGGCCGACTTGGCCGTCTTCGGCTTGGCCGCCTTCTTCGTCTTGGCCGGCGCGGCTGCCGCGGCGCTCGCGGTGCTCGCGGTGCTCACCTCGCCGCCCAGCGCGCCCTGCTCCACCACCAGCGCATCCGCCCACAGAATGTCGTAGGCCGAGGCGTCGGCATAGGGCAGCACGCCGGCGCGCGGCAGGTTCCGGGCGCTCAGGTAGGCCGCCGAATTGATGCCGTGCGTCAGCACGAGCACCTTGCGCCCCTCGAAGCCCAACTTGGCGAGGAGGGCGGTCATCTGCTTCGTCTTGGGCGACGCGAACTCGAGACGCTCCACCACCGCCAGCAGGCCATCGGCCGCACGGGCGTTGAGCGCCGACTTCCGCGCCAGCTGCCGCACCTTCTTGGGGATCCCCGTCCGGTAGTCGCGCGGGACCGGCGCGAACGCGACGCCGCCGCCCCGCCAGTGCGGTGCCCGCGTCGTGCCCTGCCGCGCGCGACCGGTGCCCTTCTGCTTCCAGGGCTTCTGGTTGCCACCCGACACTTCCGCCCGGGTCTTCGCCTTCTGCGTGCCCTGGCGCTGGTTGTTCAGGTACACCTTCACGGCCTCATGGAGGACCGGGCGGTGCACGGTACCGTCAAAGGTCTCGGCCGGCAGGGCAAACGGCGTCTTCAGCTTGGCGCCTGCGGCGGAATAGAGCGGAGCCTCAATCATGGCGGCTCTTGCCTCCCTGCTTGGAGACGGTCACGATGCCGTTCTTCGACCCGGGAATGGCCCCGCGCACGAAGAGGAGATTCCGTTCGGCATCCACCTGCACGACCGTCAGGCCGAGCTCGGTGTGTCGCGCCGCGCCATGATGGCCCGGCATCTTCTTGCCCTTGATGACGCGGGACGGATTGGTGCCCGGCCCGATGGAGCCCGGCTTCCGGTGCCGTGTGTTGCCGTGACTGGCCGGGCCGCCGCCAAAGCCGTAGCGCTTGACCACGCCCTGGAAGCCCTTGCCCTTGGTGGTGCCGGTCACCTTGACCCGCTCGCCCGCCGCGAAGATCTCGACCGTCACGGTCGACCCCGCCGCCGGCGCGGCGTCACCCGCCACCGCGAACTCCCGGATGATCCGGGGCGCCACCTCGAGCCCCGCCGCCTTCGCGTGCCCCAGTTCCGCCTTGCTGGCCCGCGTCGCCTTCTGCGCGCCGAACCCGAGCTGCACCGTGCCGGTCTTGACCTGCACGACCTGGCACGGCCCCGCCTCGATCACGGTCACGGGCGTCGCGGTCCCGTCCTCGGCGAAGAGCCTCGTCATGCCGAGCTTCCGGCCAATGAGTCCATTCGTCATGGCTACTGGACCTTGATCTCGACGTCCACGCCGGCCGGCAGGTCGAGCTTCGTCAGCGCGTCCACCGTCTGCGGTCGGGAGTCGTTGATGTCGAGCAGCCGCTTGTGGGTCCGGAGCTCGAACTGCTCCCGGCTCTTCTTGTCCACGTGCGGGCTGCGCAGCACCGTCCACCGCTCGATCTTCATCGGGAGGGGGATCGGACCGGACACCTGGGCGCCGGTCTTTTCCGCCGTACGCACGATGTCCGCCGCGGCCTGGTCCAGCACCACGTGGTCGAACGCCTTGAGGCGGATGCGAATCTTCTGAGCCATCATTCTCTCGTTTCTGGTAGAGGCCGCGGGCAAGGCCCGCGGCATGCCGTGTACCTGCCTACTTCAGGATCTTCGTCACCACGCCGGCACCGACGGTCCGCCCACCCTCGCGGATCGCGAAGCGGAGGCCATCATCCATGGCGATCGGGGTGATCAGTTCCACCTTGACGCCGATGTTGTCGCCCGGCATGACCATCTCCACGCCGGCCGGCAGCTCGACCGAGCCGGTCACGTCGGTGGTCCGGAAGTAGAACTGCGGACGGTAGCCCTTGAAGAACGGGGTGTGCCGGCCGCCCTCTTCCTTGCGCAGCACGTACACTTCAGCCTCGAAGTGGGTGTGCGGAGTCACGGAACCCGGCTTGGCCAGGACCATGCCGCGCTCGATGTCGGCCTTTTCCACGCCGCGGAGCAGGAGGCCGACGTTGTCGCCCGCCTGGCCGTCGTCGAGGAGCTTGCGGAACATCTCGACGCCGGTGACCACCGTCTTCTTCTCGGAACCGAAGCCGACCAGCGCCACTTCCTCGCCGACCTTGATCTTGCCGCGCTCGATACGGCCGGTGGCCACCGTGCCGCGGCCGGTGATCGAGAACACGTCCTCGACCGGCATCAGGAACGGCTTCTCGACGTCGCGCACCGGCTCCGGGATGAAGGTGTCGAGCGCGTTGAACAGCTCGTCCATCTTGGTGAGATACGTCGCGTCGCCCTCGATGGCCTTCATCGCCGAGCCACGGATGACCGGCGCGTCGTCGCCCGGGTACTTGTAGGCGCTGAGGAGCTCACGGACCTCGAGCTCGACCAGGTCGAGGAGCTCTTCGTCGTCCACGAGGTCGCACTTGTTCAGGAACACGACGATCGAGGGCACGTTCACCTGGCGGGCCAGGAGGATGTGCTCGCGGGTCTGGGGCATCGGGCCGTCGGTGGCCGACACGACCAGGATGGCGCCGTCCATCTGCGCCGCACCGGTGATCATGTTCTTCACGTAGTCGGCGTGCCCGGGGCAGTCGACGTGCGCGTAGTGACGGTTCTCCGTCTCGTACTCGACGTGCGAGGTGGCGATCGTCAGGATCTTGGTGGAGTCACGACGCCCCTGCGACTCGGAGGCCTTGGCCACCTCGTCGTACGGGATGTACTTGGTGCCCCAGCCCCGGTCGGCCGACACCTTGGTCAGCGCGGCCGTCAGGGTGGTCTTCCCGTGGTCGACGTGGCCGATGGTGCCCACGTTCACATGCGGCTTCTTCCGCTCAAATTTTGCCTTCGCCATGGCTCGCTATCCTGTCGAGATGTGGGGAGTCTGCTGAGTGCCTCTCGGCCTCAGCCTTTCTGTTGCTTCGTGATAATGCCTTCGGCAATGCTCTTCGGCACTTCTTCGTAATGATCAAACTGCATCGAGTACACCGCGCGCCCCTGCGTCATGCTCCGGAGCGTCGTGGAGTAGCCGAACATTTCCGACAACGGAACATCGGCGGCCACGACCTGCGCGTCGCCGCGCTGCGTCATGCCACCGATCTTGCCACGCCGGCTCGAGAGGTCGCCGATGACGTCGCCGAGGAAGTCGGCCGGGCTCACCACCTCGACCTCCATCACCGGCTCCAGCAGGACCGGGTGCGCCTGCCGCGCGGCTTCCTTGACGGCCATCGAGCCGGCAATCTTGAACGCCATTTCGCTCGAGTCCACGTCGTGGTAGCTGCCGTACACCAGCGTCACCTTCACGTCCACCATCGGGTACCCGGCCAGCACACCGCCCTCGAGCGCCTCGCGGATGCCCGCCTCCACCGGCTTGATGAACTCCCGGGGAATGACACCGCCGACGATCTTGTCCTCGAACACGAAGCCCTGGCCGACGTCAGCCGGCTCCGCGTGGATCACGACGTGGCCGTACTGGCCCTTGCCGCCGGACTGCCGGACGAACTTGCCCTCGACGTTCTCGACCCGCTTCCGGATCGTCTCGCGGAAGGCCACCTGCGGCTTGCCGACGTTGGCCTCGACCTTGAACTCGCGCTTCATGCGGTCCACCAGGATTTCCAGGTGGAGCTCGCCCATGCCCGCGATGATCGTCTGGCCCGTCTCGACGTCGGTCCGGACCCGGAACGTCGGGTCCTCTTCCTGCAACTTCATGAGCGCGAGCGTCAGCTTGTCCTGGTCCGCCTTCGTCTTCGGCTCGACGGCCACATCGATGACGGGGTTCGGGAAGTTCATCGCCTCGAGGATGATCGGCTTGTCTTCATCGGACAGCGTATCGCCCGTCCGCGTGTCCTTCAGCCCGATGGCGGCGCCGATATCGCCCGCCCACACTTCCTCGATCTCTTCCCGCTTGTTCGCGTGCATCTGGAGCAACCGCCCCACCCGCTCGCGCTTGTCCTTCGTGCTGTTGTACACGTAGCTGCCCGACTTCAGCGAGCCCGAGTACACCCGGAAGAAGGTCAGCCGGCCGACGTAGGGGTCGGTGGCCACCTTGAACGCCAGCGCGGAGAAGGGCTCGTCGTCCTTCGCGTCGCGGTGCGCCGGTGTGTCGTCGTGCAGCGGGAGGTGTCCCTGCACCGGCTTCACATCCATGGGGCTCGGCAGGTAGTCGATGACGGCATCGAGCAGCGCCTGCACACCCTTGTTCTTGAACGAGGCGCCGCAGAGGACCGGCACGATGGACCCCGCGCAGGTCGCCTTGCGAATGGCGGTGTTGATCTCCTCGAGCGACAGCTCTTCGCCGGCCAGGTACTTCTCCATCAGCGCGTCGTCCGACTCCACGGCCGCCTCGATCACCTCGTGCCGGGCCTGTTCCACGGCCTCCTTGAAGGCGTCGGCCACCGGCATCTCGGTGAACGTCTTGCCGAGGGTCTCTTCGTCGAAGATGTACTCGACCCGGCGCAGCACGTCGATGTGCCCGGTAAAGGTCTCACCCGAACCCACCGGCAGCTGCAGCGGGAACGCACGCTTGGTCAGCCGGTTCCGGATCATGGTCAGGCAGCGGTCGAAGTCGGCCCCCACCCGGTCCATCTTGTTGGCGAAGATGATCCGCGGGACGCCGTACCGGTCGGCCTGGCGCCACACCGTTTCGGTCTGGGGCTCCACGCCCGCCACCGAGTCCAGCAGGGTCACCGCGCCGTCGAGCACGCGCAGGGACCGCTCCACCTCGACCGTGAAGTCCACGTGGCCGGGGGTGTCGATGATGTTGATCCGGTGCGTCACCCCGTTCCGGATCCAGAAACAAGTCGTCGCGGCGGAGGTGATGGTGATGCCCCGCTCCTGCTCCTGCTCCATCCAGTCCATGGTGGCCGCGCCCTCGTGCACTTCACCGATCTTGTAGTTCTTGCCGGTGTAGTAGAGGATACGCTCGGTCGTAGTCGTCTTCCCGGCATCAATGTGGGCCATGATGCCGATGTTCCGGTACAATTCGAGCGATGTCTGACGCGACATACAGTCCCTGTCTCTAGTCTCTATTCAGCGAAAAAGCGGGGCGACCGAGCCGGGCAGATGCCCGTGGTATCGCTCCGCGCACGTCCGGGCTCGCACCCGAGACGAGGAATCTCCAGGATTCCCTCGCAGTTTCGTCGGAAGACCAGAGGTGGCAGGCGGCCTGACCGCCGTCACGTGGTCCGATTATCGGGCGACCCTCCGCCCACATCCGGGGCGAACACGAGGTTCGCCCCTGTTTCCATCTATGCGCCTACCAGCGGTAGTGCGCGAACGCCCGGTTGGCCTCGGCCATGCGGTGCGTGTCTTCCTTCTTCTTGATGGTGCTGCCCTCGCCCTTGGCGGCCAGGATCAGCTCCGCGGCCAGCCGCTCCGCCATCGTCTTTTCCGTGCGATCCCGGGCGAACCCGATGATCCACCGCATGGCCAGCGCGCCGCGACGGTCCGGACGGACCTCCACCGGCACCTGGAGCGAGGCGCCGCCGACCCGGCGGCTCTTCACCTCGAGCGCGGGCTTGGCGTTGTTGACCGCCTGCTTGAAGACCGTGACGCCCGGCTGCCCGGTGCGCTCTTCGATCAGGTCCATGGCGGTGTAGAAGATGCCTTCCGCCGTGCTCTTCTTGCCGTCGTTCATCAGGTTGTTGACGAACTTGCTGACCGTCTGGCTGTCGTAGCGCGGATCGGGCGGCACCGGCCGCTTGACCGCGGAGTTCCGGCGGCTCACTTGGCCCCTCCGGCCTTCGGACGCTTGGCGCCGTACTTGGACCGCGACTTCCGGCGATCGTTGACGCCGGCGGTGTCGAGGCTGCCCCGCACAATGTGATACCGCACGCCCGGCAGGTCCTTCACGCGGCCACCGCGGATCAGCACGATCGAGTGCTCCTGCAGGTTGTGCCCTTCGCCCGGGATGTAGGCGATGACCTCGAACCCATTCGTGAGACGCACCTTCGCGACCTTGCGGAGCGCGGAGTTCGGCTTCTTGGGAGTCGTCGTGTAGACGCGTGTGCAGACGCCACGCCGGAGGGGATTCCTCTTGAGCGCGGGCGACTTGCCCTTGGTGACCGGCGTCTTGCGACCGTTCCGGACGAGTTGGTTGATGGTCGGCATACCCTGCGCTTTTCCATGGTCCGTAAAAAATGGCCGCAAACCGCGGCAGACACCAAAGATAGAGGGCGTTCAGGTGGGAGTCAAGGGAGGGGTATTCCCGGCTGCCGAGAGCCACCGCCCCCGGCTCCGAGCACGCCGAGGGAGGGGTCGCGAGGCCACAACTGCGTGGCAGACAACAGGTTGTCGATCGCTACTGCTGCTCGCCTGCTGCTGCCCGAACTGGCCCGATTGGCACCTGGAGTACGTTGAGATAGAAGATCGCAACGACCTCCTTGGCGCCAACGACGTAGGCCCGGACTGCCTCCATCGAGTCCGCCGCGATCTCGCCCTTCAGGGTGAGGAGTAAAGACGCCTCGCCGGCAGCGTCCGTGGTGCTCCAGTGAATCGCATGCTTCGCAAACCAATCGTCAAGCGTGATATAGCCGTGATCCCACTCCACCCGTGCATCGGGAATGGGGTCACCGCCTGTATCCAGCACGCGCACCACGAGGGGCAACGGCAGGGTGGCGCCCAGCGGAGCGGTTTGCAGATCGCCGCCGATCTTCACGATGCTGGCCGGCACCGGTATCGCACTCGCCTGGAATGTGACGGCCGGCGCGTCGAGCCCCGGTACTGACGCGCTCAGGCGGTGCGAGTTGACGCCGACCGCCATCCCGAGGGCCCACTCGGCCTCCGCCACCCCGTGGCGGTCAGTCGTGGTGGTGGCAGCGACGGTCACCCCACCACCGGCATCCACCTGCCAATGCACCTCGACGCCCGCCACCGGCATGTCTATGACCTGGCCCGCGGTGACTCGAACGGCGGGTCGCTCGGCGAGCTCCCTGCCAACGAATGCCGCCTGATTATTCCCGGAGAGGATCGACAGCCTCCCTGAGGTCAAGGTGGCCGAGGCAGCAAAGGTGGTGAGACCGGAATACGGCAGGTAGGCCTGGAGCGTCTGCGCATTGACACCGACCGTCGGACCGAGGGTCCACGAACTCGACGCGTAGCCGGCGGCATCCGAGACGGACTCGCCGGTCGATACGATGCCCCGGCCTGCCAATACCCCCCACCTGATCGTGATCCCCTCCACCGGGACGCCCAAGGCGTCGTGCACGACGACGGCGGGGTCCTGCGCCAGCACTTCCAATACCTCCCCCGCCTGCGAGTCACCTTGCACCTTCGTGACAACTGCGCCGGCGTTCGCCGAGAATCTCACCGTGGGCCCCGAGAATCCGACGAATCGGGCGGCAACCGATTGACGGGTGGCGCCGGCACCAGATCCGAGTGTCCAGCTGGTGGTTGCAATGCCATTTGCATCGGTGGTGGCCAGTGAATGTCCTACGCTCCCTCCGCCGCTGGTGACCGTGAACGTGACCTGCACGTTGGGCACCGGTTGCAGATCCAAGCCGGTGACTCGGACCGCGAGAGGTTCGGCAAGTTTCGCGGCCATGATTCCCGCCTGGGCGTCGCCGGAGGAGACGGCGAGGGTTGTGGGGGCAACCCCAGGCGCCGAGACGTCGCTCGAACAGCTTACGGTCACAACGATCACTGCGTACAACGCAACATGGGGGAGAACGCGACTTCCGAGCATGAGATTCTCCATGTGCGACGAGTGAACTAGACCTATCGAACGGCGCTTCGCCCTGGTCGCATGCCCGGGCTGTCCGAAATGTCGGCAGGACGGATCGCCTGCCCCGACCCGCCCACCGTGTACGGATCCGCGGTGGCATAGCTGACGGTGTACCCCATGTCGGCGAATGTCGCGATGGTGATCGTGCTGAGCGGATTGAGCCCGGGGTTGACGATCGACGTCATCAGCTCCGAGCCCATGAGGTATTCACTCCAATAGGGGTATTCGCCCGGAGCCATCCAGGTCCAATCACCCGGCCCCGTGTACACCTCGATAGGGACAGACGCTCGCGGGAGGGATGCCCCGCGGCTCAGGTTGAACTGTCGAATGGCGTGTCGCCCAATGAAGGCGGGGTTCCACACCACGGACCCGGTAGCGAGTGGGGGATTGAGGTAGGCCCAGAGGGAGCCAAATCCGATGGCATGGCCGACGGCCCGAAGCACCACCGCCTCCAGAGCTCCAGTGGCCTCGAGCGCGGGGAGATCGGAGACATCGACAACCACCGTCCCGACCTGCGTCTTGAGCGACTGGCGGTCGATGCACGGGTACCCCCACCCAAGAGAGCCCCCGGGTCCGTCAACCGAATCGAGTTGGACGATGATCGAGATGTCGTCGACGACTGCTGGCAACCACGAGCGGTCGAGGGCGCACCAGTCATAGAAAGCCGATGGCGATGCCGAAGGGACGTCCCCGACGATGATACGGCTCCACCGCGCAGCGGCTGACCGGATTGCGGCCTCGAGGTTTGGCGGCATTGGCCCAACGAAACGAAGGTCAATGTCATACGCGCTCACTAATGGTACGGCCGTCGATGCGAACAAGACCGACGGCAGGCTGCCACCCACCAGGGCGGCCTCCGTGCCTTGGTAACCGAGGTCCGGACCGAGGGTGCGTTCGATTTGGGCGATCCCATCCCAATCGGTGAGCGTCGTGTCGGCGGTCACCCAACCGTCACCGGGGGAAGGACTCCACGCGACCCTGACGAAGCGCGTGGGATTCGCGAACGCATCGGTCAGGCGCACGCGAAGCGGCGCGGTGAGCGCCATGCCGATCATCGCGGCCTGAGTGTCTCCCGAAACGATTACCATCTCGGCGGGCGGTCCCGGCAGCCCGCTGGCTCGAAGCGCGGGAATGCCTGTCGCGTACCCAGGGACGGTCGCGGTCAACCGATGGTCGGCCGAGGCATCAACGCCGAGGGTCCAGCGAGTCCGCGCCTCGCCACGGGCGTCGGTCGGTGCGCTGTCGGCGTCGATGCTCCCCCCGCCCCCGCCCACCGCGAACTTGACCATGGTGCCGCTCACCGGGGCCCCGTCCTGATCCGAAAGTCGGACGCCGACTGCTTCGGGGAGCGACTGACCGACGACGCCGCTCTGGGCGTTGCCGAGCAGGCTTACCACCGCGATTGACGGAGGTCGGGGGGGCCCAGTCCCCGAGGGGGACACGGGACTGCCGCTGTCGACCGAACAGCCAACACCTGCCACACAGACGGCGCCGATCCACACCGTCTTGAAGAAGCGTTCGGCTTCCATTGTCCCCCCTTGGTTTGAACCAGCTCGCTAGTTGTGAGCGCGCCCGGGCACTCGCCACAGCGAATGCGCAGTCACATACCGCCCGACCTTCCTGCCTTGCGCGACCCCGACGACCGTCGCCTCCCGGAAGAACGAACCGCCATAGACCCTGGCCACCGCGCTCTCGCGCACTGCGTCCTGCACCGACCGGAAGCTCCGGGGCTGGCCCGGCAGCGTCGCGGACTCCCAGCTGAACCCGGTTGGGCCGGCGAGATTTGCGAGGATGGCCTGCGCAGCCGCCTCGGCGGCGACCAGCGCCGCCGCGGGGTGCCCGGGGAACGGCGGTGTCGGACCGTTGGGAGCAACGGAAAAGGTGGAGACCTGCCAGGCGGGGTCGCCAGGAGTGGACGGGTCGAGGTTCCCCAGCCGAATTGCCGTCACGGGGCGCCAGAAGTTGGTGGCATAGGCCGACTCGAACGAGGCAATCAGGGCGTCTGCCCTGGCCAGCGCGACGTGCGAGACCAGCCGGGCGAGGCGCCAGGCGTTGAGGTGTCGCTTGGCGGCGAGGCTGCGCGCGGCATCGTTCCAGGTTTGGCCATCGCCACCAAGCCAGTAGTACGCGATGTCGGTTTGTTCCGCCGTGCGCTCCGATACCTCCCCGCCCAGGCGCTTGATCTCCGCGTAGTCGGCGAGGTACTGCGCCGTCTGCACCGCCGCCTCCACCGTCGCCGCGCCATACATCGGGGGCGCGCGGAATTGCGAACCGCTGCTCAGGACGAACGGACGGACCGCACCCCAGTAGGGGATCGCCTGGGGGCCGGCGAGCGCCGTGGCCGAACCGACCGTCGAACGGAACTTCCCTGCCTCGCCTGTCGAGGTAAAGAAGACAGCCGGCGGACCCGCCGAGCCGTCGCCGGCGCGCAGCGCCAGCATCGCGGCCGCCGCGTCGCGCCCCAACTGGACGCCGCGGGTCACCTCGTCGCACTGATCGAGGACGGCCATGTACTCGTTGTAGGCCTGCGTGATGAACTCCAGCGCCGCCGGGTTGGAGAGCCCTGCGCCGATGCCGGCGAGGACCTCGTAGGCACCCGTGGCCACGGCCGCCTCGACCGAGAGCGGGCGATCCACCCGCCCATCGTACGCATACGGCTCGAAGCGCCGCTGAACCGCGTTCATCACGTCGTGCATGGCGGTGTTGGCCATCGCCTGCATCCGCGCCTCGGCGGGTGGATTGGTGCCAGCGAGCGCACTGAACGCAGCGATGTTGTCGTTCCACGTCTCTACCGCCTCCACCAGCGTCGGTCGACGACCGGTGCGGTGCCAGGCCATGGGGGCGTCATCGAGCTGCAGGAGGTCGTCCCCGAGCGCCGAGGGGGACGTGGGATCAGGGGCAGTCTGGTCGGCGCAGGCGCCGAGGGCAAGAAGGAGGGCGAGCAATGCAAACGGGCGCGTCGAAACTCGTAACATACTGAGCCCCTGTCGTTTAAGGCCTGGTCGAATGACGAGACCATAATGGCACTAGAGTGCCATTAGAGACTATGCTATATTCTGGGCATGAATCCGTCAAGAGGTCGTCCGGCCCAGAGGGGAAGAACCCGGGCCAAGCTGCTCGAGGCGGCGGCCACCCTGATCGGCCGGGGGCTCACCCCCACCACCACCGAGGTGGCCGACGCGGCGGGGGTGTCGCGTCGTACCGCCTACCGGTACTTCCCGACCCAGGAGCAGCTCCTGGTCGAATCGGCCCTCGAGCGCCTGCGCCCCGAGGTCGAGGGGGCCATGGATGCCGTCCGCGTGCTCCAGATCCAGATCGGCGAAGGCGCCGAGGCGCAAGACGTTGCGTTGGCGCTGGCGCGGCTCGACGCGACCGTACGCGTCATGCACCGCCTGACCCTCAAGCACGAGCCGCTGTTGCGGACCATCCAGCGGCTCACAGCCGGGGGCGAGACCACGCCGGGGGTGCGGCCGCGCGGCACCCGGCGCATCGACTGGATCACCGCCGCGATTGAGCCTGTCCGGGCCCGGCTGGGGCCGGATCGATTTGCGCGATTGATTTCCGCCCTCTGCACCGTGGTCGGCTTCGACGCGACCTTCCTCCTGCGTGACGTGCGCGGGCTCTCCTCCACGGAGGTCGAGCGGGTTTCCCGATGGCTCGCCGAGACGGTGCTTCAGGGGGCTGTGGCGGAAACGGCTGCAGTGGCGGAGCGGGACGGGGGCACGGCCTCGGATGTGGCCTGAACGGGAGGGACGACATGGCTGAGGTGGACATCGACAACATCAGGCGAATCGTGCAGGCCCAGGCCGATGCCTGGACCCTAGGCGATGCCGCTGGCTACGCCGCCGGTGCGGGCGAGGACCTCGGTTTCACCAACATCCTCGGCATGCGCTTCATCGGCCGGGAGGCGTTCCTCAAGGTGCACGAACGGATCCTGAAGGGGATCTACGCCGGGAGTCGGCTGGAACTCGAGGTGGAACGGGTGACCTTCCCCGCGCCCGACGTGGCTGTGGCGGAGGTCGCGGTCCAACTGCACGGCGCCAAGGGGATGCCACCCGGGATTCGCCCCGACGCCGACGGCGTGTTGCGGACCCGCCTCCTCGAAGTCTTTGCCAGGCGAGATGGGGCGTGGGTGATGGTGGCCAACCACAACACCCCTGTCCTCGTCTGACGCCCCCCGACCGGGCTCAGCGGCAGGCGGTGACAACAAAGAAGGCGCCCGGCAGACTGCCGGGCGCCTTCCTCGATGCTCAGGACAGTGTCCCTACCGCACCCGGGTAATCCTCCCGTTGGAATCGATGGCCTTGAGGGTCCAGTCGGGGGCCGCTTCGATGAGCCGGAAGCCGTCCGCACCGCCTGCCCTCAGGTTGGTCGGGTCCACCGTGTACGGATCGGCGTTGGCGTAGCTGACCACGTACCCCATGTCGGCGAGGGAGCCGACGGTGATCGAGCTCAGCGGGTTCGCGATGAGGCTGATGTAGCCGGTCATCAGTTCCTTGCCCATGACCGATTCCCGCCAGTGTCCATCGCGCGTGCCCGGACCACCCATGTTCTCCACCGGTACCTTGTTGCCGACGTACGTGCCACCACCGTTCGCGTTGAACTGCGCGATGGCAGTGGTCCCGGTGAAGTAGGGATCAGCCCCACCCCCACCCACCAGAAGCGACGGCGCTTGGGTCCACAGCGTCCCGATGCCGATGACATGCCCCATCTCGTGCTGGATGGTGGCCGGGAAGAGCCCGGCGGCCTCGAGATTGGCCACGTCCGCGGTGTCGAAGGTCATCCGCCCAACGAGCGAGAACTTCGTCCCCGACCGGATGTAGCAGGGCCCCGCCGAGCCGAGGATCATCCCCGGACCGTCGATCGAGTCGAGCGTCACGAAGATCAGCACGTCATCGATGGTTTCGCTGAGCGCCGGAGAATTGGCCCCGCATGTTCCGGCTGCGGCAACGATCGGTACGCTCAGCAGGTTACCGGTGATGATGGTGCTCCACCGCGCCGCGGCCGCGTCGAACACCGCCTGGCGGGCCGGCGAGATCGTCGAGATATACCGCAGCGTGATGTTGTAATTGCTGACCACCGCGGTGGCGGTCGCGTTGAAGGTCACCATCGCCGGCGTCGTTCCGGCTACCGCAGCGGTGGCCGTCTGCCCGCCGATGGTGCCGCCCAGGGTCCAACTGATCGAGGCGAGACCGGAGGCTGACGTGGCTGACGTGGGCGCGGACACCGACCCGCCACCTGTCGCCGCGGCCCAGTTGACCGTCACGCCGGAGACCGGGTTGCTGTACGCGTCGGTGACCAGGACCACGAGCCCCGTCGGCAGCAACGAGCCTGCCACGGCGGTCTGGTTGTTGCCGGACGAAATCGCCAGCACCGCCGCAGGCCCGGCTGTCGCCGACGCCGTGAAGTTCACCGGTGACCCGGTCAGCCCCGCGGCCGTCGCCGTTGCGGCCTGATTGCCCGCCCCGGCCACTGTGCCGATGGTCCAGCCGGATGTCGCGATGCCGGAGGCATTGGTCATCGAGGAGGCCACGGCCGTTGCCCCGCTGCCGGCGCCGGCGGCCCAGTTGACCGTATAGCCCGCGATCGGATTGTCGTATTGGTCGCTGACCAGGACGGCAATCGGCTGCGGGAGCGCGGTTCCGACGACGGCGGTCTGCCCGTTGCCGGAAAGCAGTGCGACCTTGGACGCCGCAGCCGCGGCGACACTGGCCGTGAACAGGACCGGCGAACCGGCCAGTCCAGTAACGGAGGCCTCGACCGTTTGGCTATTCACGCTCGCCACGGGGCCCACCGTCAGCGTCATCGACGCCTCACCAGACGCATCCGTGATGCTCGTCGCCGACGCGACGGATCCGCCGCCCCAGGTCACCTGCCAACTCACCACGACACCCGCAACCGGCGCGTTGGCGGCGTCCTCCACCACGACCACCAGCGGCTGGGGCAATGCCTGCCCTGCCGTTCCCGTCTGGCCATCACCCGACACCAGGAACATCTGGGTCGGGGGCGCCGTCGCGCTGGCCACGAACGCCACCGGCGAGCCGGTCAGCCCCGCTGCCGTCGCGCTCAGCCCCTGGTTGTTGGAGCCCGGCGTGCCGCCGAGGGTCCACCCGATCGATGCGATGCCCGAGGCATTGGTGACACTCGATGCCGCGGATGGCGTCCCACCGCCCGCCGTCACGGCCCACGTAACGGTCACGCCCTGCACCGGCACACCGGCTCCTCCGGGGGTCTTCACCAGGACCGAGGGCATGGTCGCCACGGCCGTCCCGGCCACAGCCGACTGGTTGTCGCCGGCATTGAGGGCAATCGTCCCCGCCGTCAATTCAGCCGAGCCGGTGAACATCACGTTGGCTCCACCCGACAGCGACGCCCGCAGCATCTGCAGGTCGGTGCCGACCAGCGGCCCGAGGGTCCAGCCGATGGACGCCTCACCCGCGGCGTCGGTCATCGACGTCGCCGCGGTCACCGACCCGCCGCCACCCATGACCGTCCACGTCACGGTCGCACCGGCCACGGGGTTGTTGTTGGCGTCCTGCACCGTCACCGTCGGCGCCTGCGCGACCGCCGCGCCGACCTCGCCGGTCTGCGCATTCCCCGCGGAGGCCCCGATCTGCGTCGGCGACCCGGCGTTCGCCGAGGCCGTGAACGTGACCGGCGATCCCGTCAGTCCCGTGACCGACGCCGTGGCGGTGTTGGAGTTGGCGCCCGCCATCGGGCCGAGGGTCCAGGTCGTGGCCGCCTCGCCCTGCGCATTGGTCGTCACGCTCGCCGCCGCGACACTCCCGCCGCCGGCCGTCGCCGCGAACGCGACCGCCACATTGGCCATGGCGTCGCCGTCCTGGTCGGTCACCTTGACGGTGATGGGATTCGTGAGCGCGGCGCCGGCGGTGCCGGTCTGCGCATCACCCGAGACGAGCGCGAGGGTCGTGGCCACGGGTGTGGGCGTGGTGCCGCCGTTCCCGCTGTCCGAGCAATTCACATTTGTCAGCCCGATGAGGGCGACCGCAACGAAGGCGGCGGCGCGATGCAGCGTCATGAGAGACTCCTGAGATGCGGCAGGCGATCAAAGGCGAGGCCGGAGACCCAGGGGGCCGGGCTCCGGCAGGACGGATAACGCATACTGCACAGAAATCCCTGAATGCGCCAGAGGGGCCCCGGACGCACGGCGCCCCGGCTCGGGAGGACCCGGCCGGGGCGCGCACTGCTCGAGACACCTTCGATGCTGCTTAGCTGCCGTCCTCGGCCACGGCGACCAGGACCGGCTCGGCCACCGCCTCCACCTCAACCGCTTCCACCGGAGGCGGCGGCGGCGGCGGGGGCTCGAAGCCCGGAGGCGGCTCGATATCGATTTCGGCGTACCGGTAAATACCGGTGCCGGCCGGGATCAGGTGCCCGATGATGATGTTCTCCTTGAGGCCGAGGAGGTCGTCCTTGGCCCCGCGGATGGCCGCGTCGGTGAGGACGCGGGTGGTTTCCTGGAACGACGCCGCCGAGATGAACGACTGGGTCGTGAGCGACGCCTTGGTGATGCCGAGCAGGACCGGCTCCGCGTTGGCGGGCTTGCCCTTCTTGCGCAGAATCCGGTCGTTCTCGTCGCGGAACGAGAGCTTGTCCACCGTCTCCCCCTCGAGGAAGCCGGTATCGCCCGGATCGACGACGCGCACCTTCTGCAGCATCTGCCGCACGATCACGCCGATGTGCTTGTCGCTGATGCGCACGCCCTGCAGGCGATACACCTCCTGCACCTCGTTGAGCAGGTATTCCTGCACCGCGCGGGGGCCCTTGATACCCAGGATGTCGTGCGGATTCACCGGGCCTTCGGTCAGACGGTCGCCCGCACGGACCTTGTCGCCCTCGTGCACCCGGAGGTGCTTGCCGGCCGCCACTTCGTACAGCTGCGGCTCCGAACCCTCCTCCAGCGGGTAGACGAAGATCTCGCGCTTGCCACGCTTGATTTCGCCAAACTTCACGTGGCCGTCCACCTCGGCGATCGTCGCCGGATCCTTCGGACGACGGCCCTCGAAGAGCTCCGCCACCCGCGGCAGGCCGCCGGTGATGTCGCGCGTCTTGTACGCCTGACGCGGAATCTTGGTGACCGTGACACCCTTCGGCACCTTCACCGGCGGGGAGAGGAAGACCGTCTTGTCCTTGGCTTCCTTCTTGGTCTTGTTTGGCCATGCCTCGGTGATCGGATACTCCTCGACCTTGAATTTCGGCGACCAGGGGTTGGACTCGTCGGGAATGTCCATGGCCCGGCTCACCAGGTCGGTCGGCGACCCGAGGATGATCCGGGAGCCCTCCGCCAGGATGTACTCCTGCGGGTCCTTGCGCTTGGGCGCGTAGACGAGCACCGAGGGATGAAGTTCCTTGTCCGGGTCGGCCACGACCACGACCGACCGGAGGCCCGTCGACTCGTCGAGTTCCTCGCGCAGCGTGACGCCCGGCACGAGGTCCTTCCAGCGCAGCTCGCCGTCGACCTTGATGATGCTCGGGTCGTTGTACGGATCCCAGGTGTAGAGGACCGAGGCCCGCGCGCCCTGGCGCGGGTCGACCTTGGCGACGGTGTCGCCGGCGCGTACCTGCAGCAGCGCGCCTTCCGGCACCGGGAAGCGGTTGAGGACTCGCTTCTTGTCCTTCGGGTCGGTGATGAGGATGCCTTCCTTCTGTTCATCTGCCGCCGACTCGTCCTCGCGAGTCAGGGCAATTCGGATCTCCCCCTTCTCCCCGTCTTCGTACTCGACCGGGAGGTCGGCGAACTCGAGGTCCGCGGTGTACTGCACCGTCCCGTCGGACCGGGCGCGCCGCTCCGCCTCTTCGGCGATGCGGGCGGAGGTACCGCCGATGTGGAAGGTCCGGAGCGTCAGCTGCGTGCCCGGCTCACCGATCGACTGGGCCGCCAGGATGCCGACGGCCTCGCCCATGTCCACCATTTCCATGGTGGCCAGGTTGCGGCCGTAACACATGCGGCAGACGCCGCGCCGGGCCTCACAGGTCAGCACCGACCGGATCTTGACCCGGTCGAGCCCCGCCTCGTCGATCTCGTCGGCCACGTCCTCCTTGATGAGCTGCCCCGAGGCGACCAGGAGCTTCTGGTCGCCGTGGTCGTCCATCTTGTTCGGGTCGTACACGTCTTCGAGCGCCACGGCGCCGAGCACGCGCTCGCGCAGCGACTCGATGACGTCCTCGCCCTCCTTCAGCGCGCTGATCTCGAGGCCGAGGATCGTGCCGCAATCCTCTTCGGTGATGGTGACGTCCTGCGCCACGTCCACCAGGCGGCGGGTCAGGTATCCGGCGTCGGCCGTCTTGAGGGCCGTGTCCGCCAGGCCCTTCCGGGCGCCGTGCGTCGAGATGAAGTATTCGAGCACCGTGAGACCTTCACGGAAATTCGACTTGATCGGGCTCTCGATGATTTCGCCGATGCCGCCCGTCAGCTTCTTCTGCGGCTTGGCCATCAGGCCGCGCATCCCGGCGAGCTGCCGGATCTGGTCGCGGCTGCCGCGGGACCCGGAGTCGAACATCATGAAGACCGGGTTGAACCCGCCGCGCGAGGCACCCATGTGCTTGATCATCGCCTCGGCCACGTCGTTGTTCGCGTGGGTCCATGCGTCAATGACCTTGTTGTACCGCTCGCCGAAGGTGATCTGACCGGTGTTGTAGGCGCGCTGGAACCGCTGCACGCGCTTGTCGGCCTCTTCGAGCAGCGTCACCTTCTCCGCCGGAATCTCGAGGTCCTCGATACCGATCGAGATGCCGCCCCAGGTCGCGTACCGGAACCCGAACTCCTTCAGGCGGTCGAGGAACACGACCGTGTCGGACAGGCCGGCCTCGAGGAAGCTGGTCAGCACCAGCTGCGAGAGGCTCTTCTTCCGCATCAGGCCGTTCCGGAAGCCCCCGCTCTCGATGATCTTGGTCGGGATGATGCTGTTGAACAGCACCCGGCCCGCCGTGGTCGGGATCCACCCCGCCGCGCGCTCCGGTGGCGAGCCGGCCGGCGGCTCGAACCAGTAGAAGATCGTGGTCTGGTAGTCCACCGTGCCGTGCAGCAGCGCCATCTCGATTTCGGCGAGCGTCGAGAAGAACGACGCGTCCTTCCACCCGGCGCTCCGGTTCGACAGATCGGCGAGGGTGCCGCTCAGCGGCTCCTCGGCGCCCGGGGGGAGCTTGGTGAGGAAGTAGGAGCCCAGCACCATGTCCTGCGACGGCTCCGCCACCGGGCGGCCGTCGGAGGGCTTGAGGATGTTGTTCGACGCGATCATCAGCACCCGCGCCTCGATCTGCGCCTCGAACGACAGCGGCACGTGGACCGCCATCTGGTCGCCGTCGAAGTCGGCGTTGAAGGCCGCGCAGACGAGCGGGTGGATGCGGATGGCCTTGCCCTCGACCAGCACCGGCTCGAACGCCTGGATGCCGAGCCGGTGAAGCGTCGGCGCCCGGTTCAGCAGCACCGGGTGGTCCTGGATGATGTGCTCCAGGATCTCGTACACCTCGGGGCTTTCCTTCTCGACGATCTTCTTGGCGCGCTTGACCGTCTCCGCAATCCCGTTCTCCACCAGCTTGTGGATGATGAACGGCTTGAAGAGCTCGACCGCCATCGCCTTGGGGAGGCCGCACTGGTGAAGCCGCAACTCCGGGCCCACCACGATGACCGACCGGCCCGAGTAGTCCACCCGCTTGCCGAGCAGGTTCTGACGGAACCGGCCCTGCTTGCCCTTGAGCATGTCGCTCAGCGACTTGAGGGGGCGCTTGCCGCGGCCGCGAATCGCCTTGCTCCGGCGCCCGTTGTCGAACAGCGCGTCCACCGCCTCCTGCAGCATCCGCTTCTCGTTCCGGAGGATGACCTCCGGGGCGCGATGCTGGATGAGCTTCTGGAGCCGGTTGTTCCGGTTGATGACGCGCCGGTACAGGTCGTTCAGGTCGCTCGTGGCGAAGCGTCCGCCATCGAGCGGCACCAGCGGCCGCAGGTCCGGCGGAATGACCGGCACCACGTCGAGGATCATCCACGCCGGGTTGTTCGGCAGGTCACCCGAGTCGCCGGAGCTGAGCAGCGCGTCGACGATCTTGAGCCGCTTGAGCATCTGCTTCTTGCGGTGCTGGCTCGTCTCGGTGGCTACACCCGCGCGCAGCTCCTCGGCCAGCTTCTTGATGTCGATCCGGCCCAGCAGCTCCCGCACCGCGGGGGCGCCGGTATCGGCCCGGAACATGGTGTCGCCCATGTCGCGCGCCTTCTGCTTCATGGCGAGGAATTCATCTTCGTCGAGCAACTGATTCTGCTTGACCGGGATGACCTTGCCGTCCACCTCCACTTCCTGCTTGCCCGGCTCGATGACGATGTAGTTCGAGTAGTAGATGACCCGCTCGAGCTCCCGGAGCGTGATGTTCAGCAGGTTGCCCATCGGCGACGGCAGCGTCTTGAAGAACCAGATATGCGCCACCGGCACGCTGAGCTCGATGTGGCCCATGCGCTCGCGGCGCACCTTCGAGAGCGTGACCTCGACGCCGCAGCGGTCGCAGATGACGCCGCGATAGCGGATCCGCTTGTACTTGCCGCAGTGGCACTCCCAGTCCTTGACCGGACCGAAGATGCGCTCACAGAACAAGCCGTCCTTCTCGGGCTTGAACGAGCGGTAGTTGATGGTCTCCGGCTTCGTGACCTCGCCCCAGGACCACCAGGTTCGCTGCCCCTGGAGTTCCAGGCGCTCACGTTCCTTCGTGTCGCGGGGTCCCCGGATCTCCTCGGGCGAGGCGATCCGGATGCTGATGTAGTCGAAGCTGGAGCTCTTGGGCTCGCGTCCGCTGCGAAAATCGATCATTGCTGCCTCATTCTGAAATCCGGTGTGGGCGTACACACGGTGCGCCCGAACAGTCCGGCGTGTGTCTGCTATTCGTCCCCATCTGCCGTGGTGCCCAGGGTCACCTTCAACCCGAGCGCCTGCAGTTCCTTCACCAGCACGTTGAACGACTCCGGAATGCCCGGCTCCGCCAGGTTCTGGCCCTTCACGATGGCCTCGTACACCCGGCTGCGTCCGTTGACGTCGTCCGACTTGACCGTCAGCATCTCCTGCAGCACGTGCGAGGCGCCGTAGGCCTCGAGCGCCCACACTTCCATTTCGCCGAACCGCTGGCCGCCGAACTGCGCCTTGCCGGCGAGCGGCTGCTGCGTGACCAGCGAGTACGGGCCGATCGACCGGGCGTGGATCTTGTCGTCCACCAGGTGGCTCAGCTTGAGCATGTAGATGGCGCCCACCGTCACGTCGCTGGCAAACTCCTGGCCGGTCCGGCCGTCCCGCAGCCGCGCCTTGCCGCCCGGCGTGATGCCCGCGGCCTTGAGGAGTTCTGCGGACGCCTCGTCCCACGAGGCTTCGGACTTCGCCCCGAGGACGCCCGCCAGCGCGGGCAGCCCTGCCGCCGTCAACAACTCGGCGGGCGACAGCTCGGCCATCTTCTCCAGCTCCTTCACCGACTTCTCGAGCGCCTTCTTTTCCACCTTGTCGGCCTCGCCGAGGAGCGCGGCATGGTGATCCCGCTCGATCAGGATCTGCGCCTGCTCCCGCTCCGCGAGCTGCTTTGCGGCGTCGACCAGGAAGCTCTGCGCCTCCCTGTAGAGCGCCTTGGTATCGGCCGAAGAGGCCCGGTGCCCGAGGACCTCGATCCCCACCCGCCCGAGGGCGGTGCGGTCGGCGTCGGTCGCGGCCTTCTTGAGGTCGGCGATCATCGCGGTGATGATCTCCGGCGCGGCTTCGGGTGCCGGCGCGTTGAGCCGCAGCGCCTCGGCGGCCCACTTCAGTCCGGCGAGCCGGATCAGGACGCCGATCTCGGCTTCGTCCGCACCGCGGAAGACCGGCGTCTTCGCTTCGAACCCGAGGATCCGCGCCGCCCACCCGAGGTGGGTCTCGAGGATCTGCCCGACGTTCATGCGGCTCGGCACGCCGAGCGGGTTGAGGACGATGTCCACCGGCGTGCCGTTCGGCAGGAACGGCATGTCCTCTTCCGGCACGATGCGGGCGACGATGCCCTTGTTGCCATGGCGGCCGGCCATCTTGTCGCCGACGCTGATCTTCCGCTTCTCGGCGATGTACACCTTGACCAGCTGGATGACGCCCGGGGGCAGTTCGTCCGGCTGGAGGATCTTGTCGATCTGGTCTTCGGCGCGCTCCTCGACCCGGGCCCGCTCGCGCGCCGCCGCGTCGATGGTGCCGCGGATCCGCTCGTTGGCGGCCTTGTCGGCCACGCGGAGCGTCTTCAGGTCGGCCTCGGAGAGGTCCATGCCCTCGAGCATCTGCGCCGTGAGCTTGGTGCCCTGCGGCACAAACTCCTCGACCGTGCCGGCCTTCAGCATCAGCGCCACGTCCTGGTTCTTCAGGAACGCGTGCAACTCCTCCATCATGACCGAGGTGATGCGGGCCTTCTCGTCGGCCTCGATGCGGCGGACTTCGCCGATCCGCTCGCCGCGGTCCTTCTCGACCACCAGGTCCTCGATCCGGCTGAAGATCTTGACGTCGATGACGACGCCCTTCATGCCGGGGCTGACCTTCAGCGAGCTGTCCTTCACGTCCTTGGCCTTCTCGCCGAAGATGGCCGTGAGCAGCTTCTCCTCGGGTGAGAGCTCGGTCTCGCCCTTGGGCGTGATCTTGCCGACGAGGATGTCGCCCGGCTTGACGTGCGCGCCGATGCGCACGATGCCGCGCTCGTCGAGGTCGATGAGCGACTCGTCGGAGACGTTCGGGATTTCCCGGGTGATCTCCTCCTGGCCGCGCTTGGTGTCGCGAACGTGGAGCTCCAGCTCCTGGATGTGGATCGACGAGTAGACGTCGTCCTTGACCAGGCGCTCGGAGAGGATGATGGCGTCCTCGAAGTTGTGGCCGTACCAGGGCATGAACGCCACCAGCACGTTGCTGCCCAGGGCCAGTTCCCCGCCCTCGGTGGCGGCGCCGTCGGCGATCACCTGGTCGGCCTCGACCTCCTGGCCGAGTTCCACCAGGGGCCGCTGGTTGATGGCGGTGTCCTGGTTGGTGCGCCAGAACTTCTTGACCCGGTAGCGGTCGTGCTGCGAGAGCCGCGCGAGCGGCCCGGCGCCGGCCTTGAGGCCCACGATGCCGGCGTCGACGATGATCTCGTCGGCGGTGACCCGGGTCACGGTGCCGCCGCGGCGGGCGACGATGACCGCGCCGGAGTCGCGTGCCACCTTCTCCTCCAGCCCGGTGCCGACCAGCGGCGCCTGCGGGAAGAGGAGCGGCACCGACTGGCGCTGCATGTTCGAACCCATGAGGGCCCGGTTGGCGTCGTCGTGCTCGAGGAACGGAATGAGCGCGGCGGCAATGGAGACCAGCTGTTCCGGCGCCACGTCCATCAGCTCGATATCCTCGGGCTTCAGCAAGGGGTAGTCGTCGCCCCGGCGGGTCAGGACCATGGTCTCCTGGAAGGTGCCGTCAGGATTGAGGGTGGCGTTGGCCTGGGCCACCGCGTAGTCCTCCTCCTCGCTGGCGGAGAGCCACCGGATCTCGTCGGTGACCTTGCCGTTCCGCACCACGCGGTACGGCGTCTCGATGAAGCCGAGGTCGTTGATGCGCGCGTAGGTCGAGAGCGACGTGATCAGGCCGATGTTCGGGCCTTCCGGCGTCTCGATCGGGCACATCCGGCCGTACTGCGAGTAGTGCACGTCGCGGACTTCGAACCCGGCGCGCTCGCGGGTCAGGCCGCCCGGGCCGAGGGCCGAGAGCCGGCGCTTGTTGGTCAGTTCGGCGAGCGGGTTCGTCTGGTCCATGAACTGCGACAGCTGCGACGAACCGAAGAAGGCCTGGATGACCGCGGACACGGTGCGGGCGTTGACCAGGTCGTCGAGCGAGATCTTCTCCGGGTCGGAGTTGATGCTCATCCGTTCCTTGACGAGCCGGGCCATGCGCGACAGGCCGACCGAGAACTGGTTGGCGATCAGTTCGCCGACCGACCGGATGCGGCGGTTGCCGAGGTGATCGATGTCGTCGGTGTAGCCGCGGCCGTCCGCGAGGTCGATCAGGTAGCGGATGATCGCGACAAAATCCTCTTCGGTCAGGACCGTATGGTTCGGGTCCTGCTTCAGCTTGAGGCGCTGGTTGATCTTGTACCGGCCGACGCGGCCGAGGTCGTAGCGCTTCGGGTTGAAGAAGAGGCGCTTCAGGGCCTCGCGCGCGGTCTCGAGGTTGGGCGCTTCGCCCGGCCGCAGCAGGGAGTAGATCTGCTCGAGGGCCTCGGACTCCGAGTGGGTCGGGTCCTTGGCGAGCGTGTTCTTGATCAGCTGGCTGTCGCCGCGCCCCGGCGGGAGGAGCACGTCCACCCGGCGGACCTCGGCCTTGATCAGCTTCTTGCGGAGCGTGTCGCTCAGCTTGGCGCCGCGCTCGGCGACGACCTCGCCGGTGGACGGATCGGCCACGTCGAAGGCCAGGATATGGTCGACCCGGTCCCGCGTGGTGGTCGGCTGTTCCTCGTCGCGCAGGTCCAGCGTGGTGTAGCCGGCAAACGCCTCGACCGTCTTGATGCCGGCGGCGCGCAGGATGTTCAGGCGGTCAGGCGTCAGCTCGTCGCCAATGGCGGCGAGGGGGTCGCCCCCCTTGTCCTCGGGGTTGGGCACCGCGGCGGCCAGCATGGCGCCCACGACTTCGCGGCGCTCCTGCCGGGTCTCGATCTTGCCGGTGATCGACAGCGACTTCGTGGCGAAGAAGAGGCTGAGAATGTCGGCGTTCTCGCCGTACCCGAAGGCGCGCAACAGCGCCGTCGCCGGGAACTTCTTCTTCTTGTCGATATGGACGTAGATCACGTCGTGGATGTCGATGGTGAACTCGACCCACGAGCCCCGGAACGGGATGATCCGCGCCGAGAAGAGCCGCTGGCCGTTCGGGTGAATGTCCTCCTCGAACACCACGCCGGGGGACCGGTGCAGCTGGCTGACGACGACGCGCTCGGCGCCGTTGATCACGAACGTGCCGAGCGGGGTCATGATCGGCAGCTCGCCGAGGTAGACCTCCTTCTCGATGATGTTCTTCGGCCGCTTCTCCCCCTCGACCTCCTCGAAGACCACCAGTTGCAGCGTGGCCTTGAGCGGGGCCGCGTAGGTCATGTCGCGCTCGATGCACTCCTCGACGGAGTACTTCGGCTCGCCCAGGGCGTAGCGCACGAAGTCCAGGGTGTACTTCCCGTTGACGTCCGAAATCGGGAAGAGGTCCCGGAAGACGCGTTCGAGCGACACGTCCTGTCGTGCGCCGCCGACGTCGTCGGGGACCAGCAGCGACTCGAAGGCGCGCGTCTGGATGTCGAGGAGGTGCGGCATGGGCATGCCACCCTCGTGCTTCGCGAACGTGATCACCGGTCGGATATCAGTCATGGCTCACTCTCATGCAACACAAAGGGCCCCGGGACGGAGGCCATCGCCAAATGGGATGGCCCCGCGGGGCTCGGACGTCGCTGGAATTCAGGACCAACGCAGGTTCGTCATGCCGTCTCACTAAAGCAGGGTAGTCGCAGGCACCCGCCGGGTCGTCCCGGCGGGTGTTGCGCGCCCTACTTCATTTCGACGGTGGCGCCCTGCTCTTCGAGCTTCTTCTTCAGTTCTTCCGCCTCGGCCTTGGAGATGCCTTCCTTGATGACGCCACCGGCGTCGACCAGGTCCTTGGCTTCCTTCAGGCCCAGGCTCGTCACTTCACGCACGGCCTTGATGACCTGAATCTTCTTGGCGCCACCGCTCGTGAGCACGATCGAGTACTCGCTCTGCTCCTCGGCGGCCGGAGCCGCGCCCGCGCCCGCGCCACCGGCCGGAGCGGCCATGATGGTCACGTTGAACTTCGTCTTGAACTCTTCGATCAGGTCCGCCAGCTCGATCACGGTCTTGTTGCCGATCGCGTCGAGGATCTGCTCATTGCTCATCGTGGTGCTCATCGGGATGTTCTCCGTCGGGTTAGGATGCCGCGGCGCCGCGCTGCTCACGCAGTGCCTCAAGTGCGCCGACCATCGTGTAGAGGACACTGTTCATTGCGCCGGCCATCTGGGCCAGCAGGACTTCACGCGAGGGAATCTCACCGAGCCGCTTGACGTGATCCGCGCTGACGGTCTCGCCGTCGACGCGCCCCATCTTGACCGTCGGCTTGTTGCCGAACTCCTTGGCAAACTCGGTCAGCACCTTGGCCGCGGACAGCGGTTCCTGCGACAGGACCAGTCCGGTCGGACCGCTGAAGTGCTCGTCGAGCCCCTCGATCTTGTTCGCGGCCAGGGCGCGCTGCGCCAGCGTGTTCTTGACCACGACGTAGTTGGCGCCGGCCGCCCGGAGGCGACGACGGAACTCGGTCATGCTCAACACGTTCAGGCCGGTAAAGTCCGTGACATAGACATTGGGAGACTTTTGCAGCACCGCTGCCAGGGTCTCGACCTCCGTCTGCCGTTCAGTCTTGCTGCTCATTTATACCCCGCCGTCTCGAGCCGCACGCCGGGTCCCATGGTGCTGGAGACCGTCGCCGACCGGATGTAGACACCCTTGGCCGCGGACGGCTTCGCCCGGACGATGGTGTCCATGAACGCCTGGAGGTTCTCCTCCAGCTGCGCCTCGCTGAACGAGGCCTTGCCGATCGGGACATGCACGTTGCCGGTCTTGTCGACCCGGAACTCGATCTTGCCCGCCTTGATTTCCTTGACCGCCTTGGTCACGTCGAGCGTGACCGTCCCAGCCTTCGGGTTCGGCATCAGGCCGCGCGGACCGAGCACCCGGCCGAGTTGGCCGAGCTGGCCCATCACGTCCGGCGTGGCGACGATGACGTCGCACTCGAGCCAGCCGTCCTTCAGCTTCTGGAGGTACTCGACGCCGACGAAGTCCGCCCCGGCGGCCTCGGCCTCCTGGACCTTTTCGCCCTGCGTGATCACGAGCACCCGCACCGACTTGCCCGTGCCATGCGGCAGGACGACGGTGCCGCGGACGACCTGGTCCGCATGCCGCGGATCCACGCCGAGCCGAACCGCGACGTCCACCGTCTCGTTGAACTTCGCCTTGGCGGCGGCCTTGACGGCGGCGCACGCCTCGGTGCTGCTGTAGGTCCGGTTGCGGTCGACCGTGGCGGCCGCGGCGGTGTAACGCTTTCCGTGGCTGGGCATCAGTCGATGACCTCCAGCCCCATCGAGCGGGCGGTGCCGGCGATCATCCGCATGGCACTCTCCACCGAGGCGGCGTTCAGGTCGGCCATCTTGATCTCGGCGATCTTCTTCAGCTGCGCCGAAGAGACCTTGCCGACCTTGGTCCGGTTGGGTTGCGCGCTGCCCTTGTCGAGCCCCGCCTCCTTGAGCAGGAGGTTCGGCGCCGGCGGGGTCTTGGTGATGAACGTGAACGTCCGGTCGCCGTAAATCGTCACGACGACAGGGATCACCATTCCGCTTTGGCTCTGGGTCCGCGCGTTGAACTGCTTGCAGAACTCCATGATGTTGACGCCATGCGGCCCCAGCGCCGTCCCGACCGGGGGCGCGGGGTTCGCGGCGCCAGCCGGAACCTGCAGCTTGACGAGCGCCTGAATCTTCTTGGCCATGCGACTCCTCGTAGTGCGCCGGGACGATCCACCGCCCCTGGCTCCCGCGTATACCGCGCGGTGGCGGTGCGCCCCCGAAGGGGCGCAAGGGCGGCGCCTGCCGCCCTAGTGACCGCGGAGCTGGAGGTAATCCAGCTCGACGGACGTCGGTCGGCCGAAGAGGCTGACCGAGACCTTCACCTTGCCCTTGTCGGCCAGTACTTCCTCGACCGTCCCGCTGAAGTCGGAGAAGGGGCCTTCCGTGATCTCGACCACCTGGCCGGGGAGGAAGGGAATCTCCTCCTTCGGCTCCGCTTCGGCGGTCTGCTCCACCACGCCGAGGAGCCGGTTGACTTCTTCCTGGCGGAGCGGCTGCGGCAGCCGGCCGGTGCCGACGAACTTGATGACGCCCTGGATGCTGTTGACCAGGTGCAGCGCCTCCTGGTTCAACCCCATCTCCACGAGCACGTAGCCCGGGTAGAGCTTCCGCTCGACGGTGACCTTCTTGCCGTTCTTGATCTCGACCGCTTCCTGCACCGGCACCAGGGCCTGGCGCACCAGCCGCTCTTCAGGCGGACGCGGATCCTCCTCGATACGCCGCTGCAGGAGGCCACGAACCTTGTTCTCGTGCCCGGCGGTCGTCTGGATCGCGTACCAGCGGTAGTCCATGGCGATCACCGGGCCAGCTTGGCGATGCCGTCGACCAGGATCAGTTGGAGCAGCAGGTCCATCCAGCCGATCAGGAAGCCGAGGGCAATCGACATGATGAGGATCATGCGCGTGGCCTTGCTCAGCTCATCCCGCGTCGGCCAGGAGACCTTCTTGGTCTCGGTGCGCACCGCGGCCAGGAAATCGACCGTCCGGCGCAACCAGCCGCCGACGCCGCCGGTGGTCGCGACCGCCTGTCCGCCCTGCTTGGCAGCCGTCCATGACTACTTCGACTCCTTGTGCAGCTGGTGCTTGTCGCACCGGGGGCAGTACTTCTTCCACTCCACGCGCTCCGGGTGCTTCCGCCGATTCTTGTCGGTGAAGTAGTTCCGGTTCTTGCAGTCGGTGCACTCGAGAATGATCTTTTCGCGCGGCATATGTCAGCGGGGCAGCGGGGCAGCGGGGCCGGGGGGCAGAACCTGCCGCTCGGTCATCCGTCTCTCCGCCTGTCCGCCCTCCGTAAAAGTTTTGCTCCTGCGCCCTGCGAAACCGTGACAGAGCTCGCGATCGGGATTGAACCGATGACCTCATCCTTACCAAGGATGTGCTCTACCGACTGAGCTACGCGAGCGACTGCTTGCCCAGAGCGGGCGACGGGACTCGAACCCGCGACCCTCAGCTTGGAAGGCTGACGCTCTACCAACTGAGCTACACCCGCCGGTGTCCTGCTGCCTGACCATGTCCTGCCGCCAGGCATGGTGGGGGTAGGATTCGAACCTACGTAGGGCGAAGCCCGGCAGATTTACAGTCTGCTGCCATTAGCCACTCGGCCACCCCACCGCGCTGCCTGCTACCCCCCGATACAGAACCCCGCCACCAACTGGGCGGGGTTTGACCGTCGAGAGTTGTCCTGCACTTCAGCTGGAGCTGACGAAGGGACTCGAACCCCCAACCGGTGGTTTACAAAACCACTGCTCTACCAATTGAGCTACGTCAGCACGAAAGCCAAATTAGGCAGACCCATATGATAGAAGGGGTTCCGGCAATAGTCAACGGGGGCAGGGAGGCAGGGAGGCAGGGAGGCAGGGAGGCAGGGAGGCAGGGAGGCAGGGCGAGAAGATAGCCTGGCCGTCACCCCGGCGAAAGGCGGGGTCCATTGCCCGTCCCCACTTCCCCGCCTAGGCCTGTCGCCATTTCGTCCCCCCCTGCCCATCCTCCAGGACAATCCCCTTCCCGGCCAGTTCATCACGAATCTGGTCCGCCCTGGCGAAGTCCCGGGCCAGCCGGGCCGCCTTCCGGGCCTGGATCCGCTCCTCCACCCAGCTGGCCAGCTCGGAGTCGGCCTCCTTCGGCGTCGGAAGGACATCCAGCACGCCGGTGGCCCAGCCGAATGCCTCCCGGACCGCGGCAGATGCCCCCGCCCCGCGGTCGAGCGCCCGGTTTCCCGCTGTCACGAAGTCGAAGAGCGCCGCCACCGCCCGCGGGGCGTTCAGGTCGTCGTCCAGCGCCGCCGAGAAGTGCTCCCGGAGGTGCTTCGCGGCCCCATCCAGCTCCGCGGACGCCCCTTCGCCGACCGCGCCGCTCGCCCTGGCCGGCGCCGCCTCGAGCCGGGCCGCGAAGTCTCCCAGCCGGCGGAGCCCGGCGGTCGCCTGCGCAATCGACTCGTCGTTCAGGTCGATCTTCTGGCGGTAATGGGCCTGGAAGAAGAAGAGCCGCAGCGCCGCCGCGTCCACCCCGTCCTCCTTCAGGTCCCGCGCCGTGGTGATATTGCCGAACCGCTTCGACATCTTGGTGCCGCGGATGTTCAGGAACTCGGCGTGCATCCAGACGCGCGCGAAGTCCGGCTTGCCGGTGTGCGCGCAGCTCTGCGCCATCTCGTCTTCGTGGTGGGGAAAGATCAGGTCCACCCCGCCGCAGTGAATGTCGAGCACATCCCCGCCCCACTTTTCACGCAACAGGTCGAGCGCCATGGCCGAGCACTCGAGGTGCCACCCCGGTCGACCCCGCCCGAACGGCGCGTCCCACGCCGCCTGCACGGTCTCATCATCCGGCTGGGCCGCCTTCCAGAGGACGAAGTCCCGCGCGTCTTCCTTGGCATACTCATCACTGCTCACCCGGCCACTCGCCCCCGAGCGCAGTTCGCGCTGGTCGAGCTGGCTCAGCCGCCCGTACGCCGGAAACCGCCCGATGGCGAAGTACACCGACCCGTCGTCACCGCGATACGCCACCCCCTTGGCCAGCAGCGACTCCACCAGCGCGATCATCGGCGCGATGAACTGCGTGGCCCGTGGATAGACGTGGGCGGGCCTGATGCGGAGGAAGTCCCGGTCGGCGAAGAACGCCTCGGCGTAGGGCTCGACATGCTCCCGCAGCGTGACACCGGCCTTGGCCGCCGCCTGGATGGTCCGGTCGTCCACGTCGGTGAGGTTCATCACGTGAAAGACAGTCAGCCCGCTCGCCTCGAGCCACCGCCGGAGCAGGTCCTCGAAGAGAAACGTCCGGAAGTTCCCGATGTGCGCGTAGTTCCAGATGGTCGGTCCGCAGGTATAGAGCGACACCCGGCCCGGCGTCAGCGGGACGAAGTCCTCGACCTGCCGCGTCATGGTGTTGTAGAGCCGGAGTGTCATGCGCCCTGCTCGGCGGCACGGGCCGCCATGCCGGGATCGACGTCGCCGCCGCGGACGTGGACCGTCCGCTGCGGGAAGGGGATCTCGATGCCCTCGCGGTCCAGGCGGTTCTTGAGCCGGCGGCGGAATTCCCGCGCCGCCGCCCACTGCTCACCCGGAACAGTTCGGATCCGGGTCCGGATGACCACGGCGCTGTCGCCAAGGTCCTGGATGCCCTGTACCTCGGGGGGGCCGTCGAAATACCCCACCCACGCCGGATCGGCGGCGAAACGGGCCGCCTCGTCTTCGAACACTTTCAGCGCACGGTCTACCGGCGTGCCGTACGCCACCCCGATGTCCACCACCGCCCGGCTCCAGGCCCGGGTCATGTTGCTGACCACGCCGATGTCGCCGTTCGGGATGGTGTGCAGCACCCCTTCGAGGTCGCGGAGCTGCACGATGCGCAGGTTCATCTTCTCTACCACACCCGACTTGCTCCCCGCCTGGATGATGTCGCCCACCGCAAACTGGTTTTCGAGCAGGACGAAGAACCCCGCAATCACATCCTTCACCAGCGACTGCGCGCCGAACGAGATGGCCAGGCCGAGCACACCGGCACCGGCCAGAATCGGGCCGATCGGCATGAAGAGATTCAGCGTGAACAGGGCCGCCATCAGCAGCACCACTACGCTGCCCAGGCTGCGCAGCAGCGAGGCGATCGTCGCGCTCCGGCGCTCGGTGGCGCTGAAGGTGGTGTCGTCGCCGTCGTCGGAGGCGGCAACGATCCGCGAGGCCAGCTTTCTCACCAGACGATTGGCCAGCCACGCCACACCCCAGATGACGGCGACGGCGATAAACTTCCGCGCGGCAGTGGCGGGATCGATCTTGAGAAACTCGATGATATCCTGGAACGAATCGTTCAACGATGGAAGCAGCGGCACCGTGGCAACCCCTTTGGAGACAATGAATTCGAGGCGTAACCTAGACCGGGGCCGCGCGTGCCGTCAACGCGCTGGGCCTGACCGATAGGCGATCCTGCTCTCGCGCACCCGCCTCCCGTCTGCCAGGATCGCTGCCAGTACGGCCTCCGTCCCCTCCCCGTCCTGTAGCGGGACACGAATCCACCGACTCTGATCCGGCGCCGTATCATCGAGGCGAAGCTCGAGGACCCGGCCGGCCTGACAGGCCTCGGCCGTCATCCAGCGATACCCTGCCGCGTCCTGGTGGAGGATACGCTCACACCACCGGGCGAGCCTGCCGAGGTCGTCGCACCGCAGCGCCACGACGGCCATTCCGCGCTGCAGCGCCCGGATCGCCGCTTCGACGTGTGGCGGGGTGAGTCCGCGCGCGTCCAGCACCAGGCGCGCCGGGACCCGGTGGACCGCGTGCCGGAGGTCCGATTCGGTGCGAAGGAACGGCCCGAACGCGGTGAGGGCGGATTCGACCACGAAGGGGCGCTGTTTGTCGCTGACCGGCACGCCGGCAATGGCGCCGCGCGGCAACGCGAGCAGGAGGGGAAGCGGGGAAGGACTGCGGACAGCATCTGTGCTCGTCATCCAGGCACAGTACCGGCCAGCCGTCGGAGGACATCACCCCGGCGGCGCGTTCCGGCGCGCGTTAACGGCGGTCGGGCACCCTGGTCAGGAGGACCGGCCGATCGGCACCGCGCAGCACCTTGTCCGCCACGCTCCCGAGCACCATCCGCCGCAACCCGCGAGCACCATGCGTCGCGAGCGCCAGGAGCTCCGCATCGGCGAGGGTGGCCTCGTGCAGGATTGCTTGCGCCACACCCGGTTCGACGACCACCCGAGTGGAGACCGTGACGGCGGGGCTGCGGAGCCGGGCCGCGACGGTGTCGAGATAACCGGCGGCCTGCTCCGTGAGCGACTTGGTGAGCGTGTCATCCAGTGGGAGCGCGGCACCCATACCCGCTTCGCCCGCGATCGGGACGGGCGGCACGACCCTGAGGAGGATCACTTCGCTCTTCTTCGGGTCGGCCAGGGCAAGGGCCGGCGCGATGGCCGACTCCGCCTCCGTCGATCCATCGAGGGCCACGAGCACCTTCCCGAACTGTTCGGCCGGCGGAATCGCCGTTCCCTCGGTGGGGCGGATGAGCAAGACCGGCACCGTGAGCCGGCGGACCAGCGCATCCGACACGCTCCCAAGCCAGAGGCGACTCAGGGCGCCGCGCCCATGCGTGGCCAGGACCACCAGGCCGAAGGCATTGTCCTCGGCATGACTGGCGACCTGATCAACCACATCCCCATCGAGCAGCTGGCGGGTGACACTGGTAAACCCGCCCTCTTCGAGACGGACGGCGCAGTTCGCCAGGTACTGCTCCTCCGCGTCGCGGATGGAGGGATCGACGGTCGTGGCGGCCACGGCGCCCTCCGTTGCGATGGTCCACGGCGGCACAGGATCATGGACCCGAACCAGTTCAAGGTGTGCCCCGGTGACCTTGGAGAGGCAGGCAGCCCAGGGCAACGCCTGTTCCGAAAAGGCGGAGCCGTCGAGCGGAACCAGGATGCTCTTGATCATCGTGTCCATCCTTTCACGCGAACTCGCGCGCTCAGATCAGCAACAGGGCCAACGCCGTGGCGACCCCAAGATAGGCCAGTCCAGCGCCTGCGAGTCGCCGGAACTGCGAGGTGCCGAGGCCCACGGCGACCGTCAACTTGAGAATCGTGTTGCTCAGCAGGCCCAGCATGATGGCCTGCGCGGCGAGGCGAATCGTCGGCTCGTCCGTCCCGAGCCTGGCCATGGACACGGTGAGTGCGTCCATATCCGTCAGGCCAAGCAGTGCCGCGAGGGGAAGCACTCCCGGGTCACCGAATTCGCCACGGACCCAGGCAAGTGCCATCATCGCTCCCTGGAAAAGCAGCGCGAGGCGGATGGCCCCTCCCAATCGCAGCGGATTGGTGGGCGGCGCCATCGGTTCAGCCGCGGGGTCGCTCGCGGCGGTGCCGGGCCGGAACGCCCATGCCGTCAGGAGGATTCCGGCGCCGAGCGGGATCGCGGCCATCGGCAGCAGCGCCCACCCCGCAGGGGGATTGAGAACGAACGTCAATCCCATGACGCGGAGGACCAGGAGTGTACACGCCCCGACCACCCCGGCAGCGAGGCCCATGCCGGCCTCAGGCTCCAGCCGACTCCGTCGGGAGAAGTTGAGGGTGACTGCCGTCGAGGAAATGAGCCCGCCGGCGAGCCCGGCATAGGCATATCCGCGAGTCACTCCCACGGCCCCGCGCGCGAGGAATCCAAGGAAGTTCAGGCCCGAGAAGAGCAGGACCAGAAGCCAGAGCGTCTGGGGATACACGCCGCCAAGGGGGCCGTAGGGTCCCTTCGGCATAAGCGGCAGCACCACCAGGGCGAGTACCGCAAACTGGAGCGCGCCGCGCAGCTCCCAGTCGTCTATGCGCCTGACGAACTCGTGGATTCGGCTCTTCTCGTTCAGTGCCAGCACCACGACCACCCCGGCGGCGCTCGCCAACCGCAGATGCCCCAGTCCGGCAATGACTCCGAGCCCGAGCACCACGAGCGCGGCCACCTCGGTGGTGCCGTCCGGATCGAGGGACCCGCGCCGGCTCGCGAGCACATACGCCGCCGCGACGAGCAGGGCGGCGCCCGCGAGCAGGACGGCCGAGAGCGCCACCGCCCCCGTCGTCAGGAGAACGCCGGCCAGCCCTCCCGCCCCGCCCAACAAGAAGAAGGTCCGGGCGCCCGCGAAGCGGGCGTCCGGACCTTCGGCGTGCCCAGACCACTGACGCTCTATGCCGACCGCAAGGCCGACGAGCGCGGCCACGCCCATTCCCATCGCCGCCTCGGAGGCGGAAAAGGGAGAGATCGTGGCCGCGCTGAACACACTACTCCTTTGGAGCCGGCGAGGGAGCCGCCGCCGCCCCGCAGCCCGCGCCCTTGCAGCAGTCCATGCCGGGGCTGCAGGCACCCTTCCCGCCCATCATGCCACCCTCGCCGCCCATACCTCCCATCTCCTTCATCCCTTCCATACTCTCCATGCCACCCATCATCATCTGCTTCAAGTGCTGATGCATCATCTTCAGCATGCCCTGCATCATCAGGCGATCCTGGACCATCGCGTTCACGACCGCGGCCATCGCCTCCATCTTCTTGTTCCCGCTGGCCTTGTTCATGGCCTCGGTGAGATCGGCGATCTGCACGTTGGCGGAGTCCATCTTGGCCATCATGGCCATGCAGGGGCACTCCCCGCTTCCACCGCAGCCCATCCCGGCACCCATCCCGGGGCCCATACCGTGTGCGTGGCCCGCCATCGGTGCCGCGGGAGCGGCGGCCGAGTCCTGGGCCCAAAGTGGAGTGGCGAGGAGAAGCGGGGCAGCGAGTGCGATCAAGGCAAGGCGACGCATGTCAGACCTCAACGAGAGAGATGTCAGAGCGGAACAGTCAGGACGGCACAGAGCGCCGAGTGCAGCAACCCACGGGCAACACTCCCACCCTCGACAATCCCAGGTGGGCCGCCGCGATGATAACCGAACGCCAACAACCTGGCTCTCGCCTCCGCGGCTTCGGCGAGAAGTTCAGTCAGCACATTCCCCCGCCGGATTCGCAGGTCCGTCGTCACAAGCCCCCGGTCCAGGGTGCGGTTGAGCCGGAGCGTACGTGACGCCGGGAGGTTGGCGGCGAGTTCGTCCGGCTCGTTGAGCCAGACTGGCTCGACGGTGACGGCACGCAACGGCGCCTCGACTGTCCGGGCGAAGTCGGCGGCGACCTGAAAGACGGAGGCGCTGCGCTCAGAGGCGTCGAGGCAGACGAGCATCGGTCCGAAATCCTCGCAATCGACGCCGACGAAGAGGCAGGGGACCCGGCTCCGCCGGGCCACGGCATCCGCGGTGTCGCCGAGGAACATCCGCTGGCGCTGGGTGCGCTGCTTGCGACCGAGAACCAGCAAGTCGCCATCGTGCTCTTCCGCGTACCGGGGAATCTCGATGCCAGGAACGCCCGAGAGCACCGTGAACGCCGGCGCTATTTTCGGCGCGGCGCGCTTCACATCCGCCTCAAGGCTGCGCGAGAGGTCGCGGAGAAGAAGCTGAGGTTCCGGTTCCGAGTGTGGAGCGGCCCCGCCCGCCTGGCTCGAGGTCGCAGGGCGAACGGAAAGCACGGTCAGCCGCGCGCCCGCCTGTTCGGCGGCACGCGCGGCGACCAGCACGGCGTGGTGACCGGCCTCAGATTGGTCTGTAGCCGCAACCACATGCCGAAGCTCCATTCAGATGTGCTCCGCGATGGGTGACCCCGCATTCTCGTCTGAATCCCTTGAAGAGAGCATGAAGGAATCGACAAGATACGAGCCGCCCTGCCCCCGCTTCCTCACAATTGCACTAGCTTTCTGACATGGCCCGCCCCCCTTCGCCACTCCCTCCCCCCCCGGAACGGCTCGAGCAGCTCGTCTCCGCCGGCCTCCTCCTCACCTCCGAGCTCTCCCTCGAGGGGGTGCTGCAGCGGGTAGCGGAGTTGGCGTGCCAGCTCATCGGGGCGCGCTACTCCGCGATCGGTGTCCTGTCCGAGGACCATCGCCGACTCGACGCCTTCGTGACAGCAGGAATCGACGAGAGCACCAAGTCCCACCTTGGCCCGCCGCCGGAGGGGAAGGGGGTGCTCGGCCTGGTGATGCGGGAGCGCCGGATCATCCGATTGGCCGACCTGCAGTCGCACCCCGCGTCCGTGGGGTTCCCCCCGGGGCATCCGCCCATGCACTCCTTCCTCGGCGTGCCGATCGAGCGGCGGCGCGGTGTCTTCGGCATCCTCTACCTGACCGAGAAGCTCGATGGCCCGGAGTTCACCGGCGACGACGAGCACATCGCGCGGCTCCTGGCGGCGCAGACCGGCGCTGCCATCGAAAACGCACGGCTGCACGAGGAGAGTGCCAGGCTGCTGGAGGAGGTGCAACAGCTGCAACGCTCACGCGAACGGTTCTTCGCGATGGTCAACCACGAGCTGCGGAACGCGCTGGCAGGGGTCTACGGTTGGGCGGAGATGCTGGTCCGCAAGAAGGACCCTGGCACCGTGCCCAAGGCCGCGTTCGAGGTGCTCGATTCCGCCGAACAGGCCATCGCCCTCGTCAACGACCTGCTCGACCTCAGCCGGCTGGATGAGGACCGCCTCAAGCCCGTCTTCCGCGAGGTCGAGACGACGGTGATGGTCCAGCGCGCCATCGGGAGAGTCACACCGCAGACCGATGCGCACGGCATCGCCGTCGAATTCGACTCCAGCCACGACGGCGGCACCATCCAGACTGACGCACACCGGGTCGAACAGATCCTCATCAACCTCCTGGTCAATGCGACTCGTCACGCCCCGACAAAGTCGACCATCCGCGTCCACCTCCTCGGGGATCGCGCCAGGATCCGCATCGAGGTGCTGGACGAGGGGCCGGGCGTCGCCGTGGAGGACCTCGACCGGATCTTCGATATCTACCAGACGAAGGGATCCGAGGGCGTGGGTTTGGGCCTCCCCCTCTCCCGGCGCCTGGCCCGCCTCCTCGGCGGCGACCTGCGGGCGGAGGCCCGCCCCGATGTGGGCGGCTGCTTCATTCTGGAGCTGCCGGGTGGCGGTAAACTAAAGAACCCTTCATAATACCTTCCGGTAGCGTTCACTCGATCCTCATAGCTTGGTCAGCATGAAAGTTCTCGTCGTGGAGGACGACCGTAAGGTCGCCGGGTTCATCGAACAGGGTCTGAAGGAAGAGGGCTGGACCGTGGACGTCGCGCCGGACGGCGAGGAGGCCACGATGCTGGCCCACGTCTATCAGTACGACGTCATCCTGCTCGATGTCGTGTTGCCGAAGAAGAACGGTTTCCAGGTCGCGGCAGAACTCCGCCGCGAGGGGCGCAACACCCCCATCCTGATGCTCACCTCGCGGGACGCGGTGGAGGATGTGGTCCGCGGTCTCGACGCGGGCGCGGATGACTACCTCGCCAAGCCATTCCGGTTTGAGGAGTTGCTGGCCCGGATGCGCGCCCTCGTCCGCCGGGGCGGTGCCGAGCGTCTCGAGACACTCCGCTACGGCCCGCTCTCCATGGATCGGCTCCGTCACGAAGTGCGCATGGACGACAGTCCCCTGGACCTGACGCCCAAGGAGTTTCAGCTCCTCGAGTTCTTCCTGCTGCATCCGGAAGAGGTGGTCCGGCGGACCACGCTGCTCGAGAAGGTCTGGGACATGCACTTCGACCCCGAGAGCAACGTGGTGGACGTCCATGTCGGCAACCTCCGCCGCAAGCTGGCTGCGTCGGCCGGCGGCAACTTGATCACTACCGTGCGGGGGGTCGGCTTCTGCCTCCGCGCGGCGAACACGGCCGCCACCCGCTCCGCGTGAGCCGGCGCGTGCCCCCGGCGATCTTGCCGGGGGCGGCACTCCTCTTCATTCTGGCGGGGCTGTTTCTACGGCTCCAACCCGACCTCTCGGGCTGGAGCCGCTCTGTATGGATGGCGGGGCTGCTGCTCACCGGCGCGCCGGTGGCATGGCGCACTCTGCGCGGCCTGCTGCGGGGTCGGGCCGCCGCCGATATCGTGGCGACGTTGGCCATTGCCACCGCCGTGCCGCTGGGGGAGCCACTCGCCGGCCTGGTGGTGGTCCTGATGCAAACAGGGGGGGAAGCGCTCGAACGGTTTGCCGAAGGACGTGCCAGTGCGGCGGTCCGCGAACTGGAAGCGGCCGCACCCCACGAGGCGCACCGGCTCCTCGCCGACGGCACCGTGGAGGATATTGCCGCGGAGGCGGTGGCCATCGATGACCTCCTCCTGGTCCGGCCGGGAGAGATGGTGCCCTGCGACGGCGTCGTCACGATTGGCTCGTCGCCGGTGGATGTCTCCCGGCTGACGGGAGAACCGGTGCCCGTCAGTGCTGGCCCCGGCACCCGGCTCCCCAGCGGGTCGGTCAATCGAACGAGCCCACTGACGCTCCGTGCCGAAGCACTCGCGTCGCAGAGCCTGTACGCGCGCATCGTCGAACTTGTCCGATCCGCCCAGGCGGAGAAGGCGCCGCTGCAACGGCTGGCCGACCGATATGCCGTCTGGTTCACGCCGCTCACCCTCGCCGTGTGCGTCGTGGCCTACCTGGCGTCGTCCGACCCGGTGCGGGTGCTGGCGGTCCTGGTGGTCGCCACCCCCTGCCCCCTCATCCTGGCCACCCCGGTGGCCATTATCGGGGGCTTGAATCGGGCGGCGCGCCAGCAGATCGTCATACGAAACGGCGGCGCGCTCGAACAGCTCGGCGGCGTGACGGTGGCCATGTTCGACAAGACGGGGACGCTGACCGTCGGGCGCCCCGCGCTGGCTCGGGTCGTGGCGGTGCCGCCCTTCACCGAGGCGTCGCTGCTCGCCCTGGCCAGCGCGGTGGAACATGGATCGGGACATCTCCTCGCCCGTTCGGTGGTCGACGGCGCCCGCACGCGCGCCGTCGGCATGCCGGCCGCGACCGACGTGCGCGAAGCACCAGGGGAAGGGGTGGAAGGGCGGGTCGAGGGACGGGTGGTCGTGGTCGGCGCCAGGGAATACGTCCGGCGACGTGCGCCGGACGCGGCCGAGGCCCTGGACGAGGCGGACGGCGATCGAGCCGCACTCCGCGCCTACGTCGCCGTCGACAGACGGCCGGCAGGCTTCCTGGAGTTTGCCGACGCCATCCGCCCGGAGGCCGGCCCGTTGCTGCGGAGGCTCGGCGCCCTCGGCATCACCCGCATGGCGTTGCTCTCCGGGGACCGGCGGGAGAACGTCGAGGCGCTGGGCGCCAAGCTCGGCTTCACCGAGACCCACGCCGACCTGCTGCCGCAGGACAAAGTCGCCCTGATCGAAGCCGCCATGGCCGACGGGGCGCGGGTCCTGATGGTGGGCGACGGCACCAACGACGCCCCCGCGCTCAGTACCGCCACGGTCGGGATCGCGCTGGCCTCGCACGGCGGGGGGATCACGGCCGAGGCGGCCGACATCGTGATCCTCGCCGACGACCTCGGCCGGGTGGCCGATGCGGTCGAGACGAGCCGGTGGACCATGCGCATCGCCCGCCAGAGCATCTGGGCCGGATTGGGGATGAGCGGGGTCGCGATGATCGTGGCTGCGGCAGGCTACATTCCTCCGATTGCCGGCGCAGTCCTGCAGGAAGTGATCGACATCGCCGTCATTCTCAACGCGCTCCGGGCCGCGGCACCGGGTCCGGCGCTTTCACCTCGGGCGGTCGCCTGAGACCACCACACGCTGTTCCGGGAGCCTCCATGACTTCACAGCTGGAATCGTTCCGCTATGACGACGCCATCGTGCGGAAGTTCCTCTGGGCCACCTTTATCTGGGGCCTGATCGGCATGACGGTCGGGCTGCTCATCGCCCTGCAGCTGGCGGTGCCGGCCCTGAACCTCGACATTCCCTGGCTCAGTTTCGGGCGGCTCCGCCCCCTGCACACCAACGCGGTCATCTTCGCGTTCGCCGGCAACGCCATTTTCACAGGCGCCTATTACTCGTCGCAGCGCCTGCTCAAGACGCGCATGTTCAGCGACCTGCTGAGCGCCATCCACTTCTGGGGGTGGCAACTCATCATCGTGCTGGCGGCGATCACCTTGCCCCTCGGCTTCACGCAGGCCAAGGAATACGCCGAACTCGAGTGGCCGATCGACATCCTGATCGCCGTCGTCTGGGTCATCTTCGCCATCAACTTCTTCGGCACGATCGCGAAGCGGCGGGAGCGGCACCTCTACGTGGCGCTCTGGTTCTACATCGCCAGCATCGTCACCGTCGCCATCCTGCACATCTTCAACAACCTGGTCGTTCCGGCCGGCATGCTGAAGAGCTATTCGATTTATGCGGGCGTGCAGGACGCGTTCATGCAGTGGTGGTACGGCCACAACGCGGTGGCCTTCTTCCTGACCACGCCGTTCCTCGGGCTGATGTACTACTTCCTCCCCAAGGCGGCCGACAAGCCGATCTTCAGCTATCGACTCTCCATCCTGCACTTCTGGACCATCGTTTTCCTCTACATCTGGGCCGGCCCCCACCACCTGCACTACACCGCCCTACCGGAGTGGGCCTCGACGCTCGGGATGATCTTCTCCGTCATGCTCTGGATGCCCTCGTGGGGCGGCATGATCAACGGCCTGATGACGCTGCGTGGCGCGTGGAAGAAGGTGGTCGAAGATCCGATCCTGAAATTCTTCGTCGTCGCGATCACCGCGTACGGCATGTCCACCTTCGAGGGGCCGATGCTCTCGGTGCGCAGCGTCAACGCACTGGCGCACTACACCGACTGGATCATTGCCCACGTGCACACCGGCGCCCTCGGGTGGAACGGCCTGCTGACCTTCGGGATGATTTACTGGCTGGCGCCGCGGCTCTTCCAGACCAAGCTCCACAGCGTCAAGCTGGCCGAGGTGCATTTCTGGCTCGCCACCTTCGGCATCATCCTCTATGCGACCGCCATCTACAGCGCCGGCCTCACGCAGGGGCTGATGTGGCGCGCCTACGACGTGACGGGCCGCCTCGAGTATCCGGCGTTCATCGAAACCGTGATGCGCCTGATGCCGATGTACTGGGTGCGCGTGGCGGGTGGCACGCTCTACCTGACGGGGATGGTGCTCTTCGGGTACAACCTGCTGAAGACGTGGGCGGCGCGCCCGGCCACCTACGAGGAGCCGGTCATCCAGGCCGCGCCGCTCGGCGACTACGAGGAGTTGACGGCCCCCCGCCCCGCCGGGGCGCTGGCCCGGTTCGCCCAGGCTGCCTGGCATCGCACCTGGGAGCGGCTGCCGGTGACCTTCACTGTCATGGTGACGCTGGCGGTCATCGTGGCCTCGCTCTTCGAGATCATCCCGACCTTTCTCATCAAATCCAACGTGCCGACCATCGCGTCGGTCAAGCCGTATACACCGCTCGAACTGGCGGGGCGGGACATCTATATCCGCGAGGGGTGCTTCAACTGCCATTCGCAGATGATCCGGCCGCTGCGCTACGAGACCGACCGCTACGGCGAGTATTCGAAGCCGGGCGAGTTCGTGTACGACCACCCCTTCCTCTGGGGCTCGCGGCGCATCGGGCCGGACCTGGCGCGGGAAGGCGGGAAGTATCCCGACCTCTGGCATGTGCGGCACATGAAGAACCCCAAGGACCTCGAAGCCAAGTCCATCATGCCGGCCTACCCCTGGATGCTGACCGACCAGCTCGACTTCGAGGGGATCCAGGCGAGTGTCGACGCGATGGTGATGCTCGGTGTGCCGTATGGCGAGGCGGTCAACGACGCCCCCGGCATGGCCCGCACGCAGGCGGAGGCCATCGCCCAGTCCATCGCCTCGCAGGGCGGCCCCACCGACCTCTCCGACAAGGAGATCGTCGCCATGGTCGCCTATCTGCAACGGCTTGGGCGTGACGTCAGCGCACCCTCGGCGGCTGGCGCCGCGGGAGGGCGGTGAGATGCGGCTCTCCGATATCATGAGCCACGCCGGGCTCTCCGCCTACGCGGAAATCGCGCTGGTCATCTTCCTGATCGCGTTTCTGCTGATCGTCGTCTCCGTCTTCGCGCCCTCGCGCAAGCAGGAATTCGACGAGGCCAGCCGCATGCCGCTGGATGACATCCACCCACAGACACCGCGCCAGAGCCGAGGAGATGCGTCATGAGCGCCTCGCACGACGAAGACCGGCTGCTCCACCACGACTACGACGGCATCAAGGAATATGACAACCCGATGCCGCGCTGGTGGCTCTACATCTTCTGGGGCTCGATCGTCTGGGCCGCGCTCTTCTGGTTCAACGTCCCGGGGATCGGCGTCGGCAAGGGGATGATCGCCGATTACGACGCCTCCGTCGCGGCGGCCGCCGCCGAGTTTCCTCAGCCGGTGAGCACCGGGCCGGACGTTGCGGCACTCGTCGCCATGAGCCAGGATCCCGCCGCCCTCACCGCCGGCAAGACGGTGTACCAGGCCTATTGCTCCGCCTGTCACGCCGCGGACGGTGGCGGCGTGATCGGCCCGAACCTGACCGACAACTTCTGGATCCATGGCGGCTCGCCGGACGCGATCTACGCGACGGTTCACGACGGCGTCCTGGAGAAGGGCATGCCGGCGTGGGGCCAGAGCCTGAAGCCCGATGAGGTGGATGCGGTGGTCGCGTATGTGATCTCCCTGCAGGGCACCACCCCGGCCACGCCGAAGGCGCCGGAAGGCACTGCCGTCGAGGCCCCGCCCAGCGGGAGCTGAGGAGCGCAGCAATCAGATGAGCACGCCGAACGCCTCGCATCCGGCCGCCCCCGGCCGCGTGCTGGCGACCCTGAACGAAGACGGCTCGCGCCGCTGGATTCGCCCGAAACTCTCCACCGGCCAATTTTGGCGGGTGCGGCGCGTGGTGGCCTACGCCCTGATGGTGGTCTTCTTCCTCATCCCCTATCTCCGGATGAACGGGAAGCCGCTCGTGCTCCTCGACGTGCCGCACCGGCAGTTCACGTTGCTTGGCTACACCTTTCTGCCGACCGACACCCTGCTCTTCATGCTGCTGCTGATGAGCATCGCCATCGCCATCTTCCTGCTCACGGCACTCTTCGGGCGGGTCTGGTGCGGCTGGGCCTGCCCGCAGACGGTGTACATGGAGTTTCTCTTCCGCCCCCTCGAGCGGTTCTTCGAGGGCGGGCGGAGCGGGTCAGCGGCCATGGACAAGGCGGGCGGATTCCAGCCGCGACGCATAGCGAAGAACGGTGTGTACCTGGTGCTTGCCCTCGTCCTGGCCCACACCTTCCTCGCCTACTTCGTCGGCATCGACCAACTCGTCCAGTGGGTGCGGCAGTCGCCGTTCGAGCACCCGACCTCGTTCCTGATCATGGCGGGGACAACCGCGCTGATCTATTTCGACTTCGCCTATTTCCGTGAACAGACCTGCCTCGTCGCCTGCCCCTACGGTCGGCTGCAGTCGGTCCTGCTCGACCGGCAGTCGCTGATCGTCGGGTACGAGCCGCTCCGGGGCGAGCCCCGAACACTCAAGGTCAAGGGCCGTCCGGATACCGCCGGCGACTGTATCGACTGCGGCGCGTGCGTCCTCACCTGCCCCACCGGCATCGACATCCGCGACGGACTGCAGATGGAGTGCATTCACTGCACCCAGTGCGCCGACGCCTGCGACGCCATCATGGACAAGGTCGGGAAACCCCGCGGGCTCATCCACTACACCTCGCAGAACACGGTCGAGGGAAAGCCGAACCGGTTCCTCCGTCCGCGGGTCATCCTCTATCCCGCCGCGCTGGCACTGGCCGTGGGCCTGCTCGGCTTCAACCTCGGTACCAAGGCCGACACCGATGTCACGCTGCTGCGCGGTGCCGGCGCGCCCTTCACCCGGCAGCCGAACGGCAGCGTGGTCAACCAGATCCGCGTGAAGATCACCAACCGGGGCACCGGCGAACGCCGCTACCGCCTCGAGGTGTCCGGCGTGGAGGGTGCCTCACTGATTGCGCCGAACAACCCGGTCACCGTCTCCGGCGACAAGACCGTCGAGACCAGCATCTTCGTCGTCGTGCCGGAGGGGAGCTTTGCGGACGACCGTCTCCCCTCGACGGTTCGGATCACCGATGGCGCGGCCTTCTCCACCGACATTCCGTTCGAGCTGGTCGGTCCGGAGGTCGCCTCTCCGTGAACGCGGCCAAGCTCTGGCCCGCCGCCCTCGTGGCTGTGCTGGCCATGACAGTCGTGGCAAACTTCGCCATCTACTGGATGGCGAACAACGACAGCTCGTTCGCGGTCGAACCCGACTACTACCAGCGCGCCATCGATTGGGACTCCACTGTCGCGCGTGGAGCGCGGAGCACCGCTCTGGGCTGGGTCACCGATGTCCGGCTCGCACCTCCCGAGTCGGGGCATGCCACGCTCTCCGTCACGATCACGACCCGCGACGGTCTCCCCCTCGATTCCGCCGACGTGCGCGCCGCACTCAGCCACAACGCGCAGGGTGCACACGTCTATGAGGTTCGGCTCCTCGCCTCCGGCCCCGGGCTCTACGCTGCCCGCGTCCCCTCCACCGCCCAGGGGCTGTGGCGGGTCGACATCGCCGCCGTGCGGGGAGGCGACATCTTCTCGAGGCGCGTGACCGTCGACAACGGGGCACCGTAGCCCCCATGAACGCCCTCGTGCTCTCGGTCCTCGGCGCGAGCCTCCTCGGCAGCCCGCACTGCGCGGCCATGTGCGGTGGATTCGTCTGCTTCTTCAGCGGACAGCAGGACGCGAAGCCGAGCCGGCTGACCCACGCCACCTACCACCTCGGACGCCTGATCTCCTACGCGCTCCTCGGCGTGGCCGCCGGCGTCGCGGGTGCCGGCTTCGACCTGGCGGGCCGGATGGCCGGCTTCCAGCGCCCCGCCGCGGTGGCTGCCGGCACCCTGCTGATCTTCTGGGGTCTCGCCGGGCTGGCGGCCGCCGCGGGTATCGGACGGGGCGCGACGGCGGCGCCCGCCGGATTCCGGAGGTTTTTCAGCGGCGCGATCGCGCGCCTTGCCAACAAGCCCCCCATCCTCCGGGCCCTCAGCATCGGCCTGCTGACCGCGCTGCTCCCCTGCGGCTGGCTCTATGTATTTGTGGCCACCGCAGCCAGCACCGGCTCGGCAACAAACGGCGCCTTGGTGATGGCGGTGTTCTGGGCCGGTACGGTTCCGGTGCTCGCCGGAGTCGGCGCGCTGGCACAGCGTGCCGCCGGGCCGCTCCGCGCCAAGCTCCCGGTGGTGACCGCGGCGGTGCTGCTTGTCCTCGGCGTCCTGACCGTCGCCGGGAAGTTCCAGGCTCCGCACGCCGCCGCACACCCTCCCGCGGCACATGACAGCCACTAGCGCACCCAGAGACTCGGCGCGCACCACCGCCTGTGTCCACTGCGGCCTGCCGGTGCCGGCGGCCCTGCTCCGCGCGGACGGCGATCCGTCGTTCTGCTGCGGCGGCTGCGCCACCGCGTACGCCATCATCCACGAGGGTGGGCTCGACCGCTACTATGACCTGCCGGAGAAGCGGCTTGCCGCGGTGGCGCCGAGCGGCCGCAGCTTCGACGAGTTCGACCACCCGGCGTTCCAGTCGCTCTATGTGCGCACCCGCGCCGATGGGACCGCCGACACGGAGTTCTATCTCGACGGCGTCCACTGCGCCTCCTGCGTCTGGCTGGTGGAACGGGTGCCGCTGCTTGTCCCAGGTGTCATCCGGGCCGAGCTCGAGGTCGGGCGCGCGCTCGCGCGCATCTCGTGGAATCCGGCCGACACCTCGCTGAGTTCGATCGCGCGCTTCCTCGATACGCTCGGATATCGGCCGCATCCCTTCCGTGGCCAGCGCGTCGAGGAGATGCGCCGCCTCGAAGATCGCACCGCACTACTCCGCATCGGCGTGGCGGGGGCGCTCGCCGGCAACGTGATGATGCTGGCGGTCGCACTCTACAGCGGGTGGTTCGCAGGGATGGAGCCCGCCTTCGTCCGCTACTTCCGCTGGCTCAGCCTGCTCCTGACCGCCCCGGTGCTGCTCTGGCCGGGCCGGGTGTTCTTCCAGGGGGCGTTCGCGTCCTTCCGAACCCGCCGTCTCCACATGGACCTGCCGATCGCCATCGCCCTTGGCGCCGGGTTCCTGCGTGGCGTGGCGAATACCGTCACCGACACCGGACCGATCTACTTCGACGGTGTCGCGATGCTGGTCTTCCTCCTGCTGGTGGGCCGGTTTCTCCAGCAGCGCGCTCAGCGGGCCGCCACCGATGCGACGAGCCTGCTGCATGGCCTGACGCCCGTCGGTGGCGCGGCTGATCGATGGTGACGCGATCCGCGAGGTCCCCGTCGAGGCACTCCTGCCGGGGGTCACGGTGGAGGTGCGCGCCGGGGAGACCTTCCCGGCGGACGGGACGGTCACCGAGGGGAATTCGCAGGTGGACCTCTCCCTGCTGACCGGCGAGTCCCGGCCGGTGCGCGCCGAGCCCGGATCGAAGGCGTGGGCCGGCACGGTGAATCTCGCGGCGGCGCTGCGGTTGGAGGTCACCCAGGCAGGGGAAGAGAGCCGCGTGGGCCGGCTGGTGCGGGAGGTGGCCGCCGGGGCCGGTCGGCGCGCCCGCATCGTGCTGCTGGCCGACAGGATCGCCGGGTGGTTCGTGGCGGCGGTGCTGTTGCTCGCCCTCGGCACCTGGTGGTACTGGCGTGGCGTTTCGCCCGACGCGGCACTCGACCACGCCATCGCCCTCCTGATCGTGACCTGTCCCTGCGCACTGGCCCTCGCGACTCCGCTCGCCGTGACGGTCGCGATCGGTCGGGCCGCCCGCCAGGGGATCCTGATCCGCGGCGGAGACGCGCTCGAGGCGCTGGCCCGTCCCGGCACACTCTATCTCGACAAGACGGGGACCATAACCGAAGGGAAGTTCCGGCTGACCGGTTGGGCCGGTGACGACTCGCTGAAGCCGCTTGTCGTGGCGCTGGAGCGCCACTCGAGCCATCCGGTTGCGGCCGGGTTCCTGGCCGCATGGCCCGATCTCGAGGCGCCGGTCGCGTCTGGCGTCCGCCAGACGCTGGGCGGCGGGATCGAAGGCTGGGTGGCGGGGCGTGACGTGGTCGTTGGCTCGCCGCGGTTCGTGCGCAAGCGCGCGGGAGGGTCTCCCCCGATCTTCCGCGCAGCGTCCGCGGCGGACACGCCGGTCTGGATCGCGGTGGACGGCGCCGTGGTCGCGTCGGCAACGTTCGGCGACCCGCTCCGCCCCGAGGCCCCCGCCGTGATCGAGCAGGTTCGTCGGCGCGGATGGTCGGTCCATCTGCTCTCCGGCGATGCGTCCAGGGTCGTCGAGGCGGTGGCTGCCGAGACCGGCATTGCCGGCGGGGCGTGGCGAGGCGAGGTGACGCCGGAGGGAAAGCTCGAGGAGATCGAACAAGCCGCGGCGCATGGCCCGGTGGTGATGGTGGGCGACGGCGTCAACGACGCCGCGGCGATGGCGCGGGCCACCGCGGGTGTCGCCGTCCGCGGAGGCGCCGAGGCGTCGCTGGCGGTGGCCGACGTGTACCTGTCGCGCCCCGGGCTGGGCGCGCTCGATCAATTGATGGAGGGGTCGGAACGAACGCTCCGCGTCATTCGGCGCAACGTGGCACTGTCGCTGGTCTACAACGTTGTCGGGGCGGGGCTGGCGATGGGTGGATGGATCAACCCGCTGATGGCGGCGTTCCTGATGCCGGCGAGTTCGATTACCGTGGTGCTGGCGTCGTGGCGGAGCCGGACGTTCGAGGAGCGGGCGTGAGCGTCATCTACGTGGTCCTGCCGATTGCGCTGATCTTGCTGGCCGGGGCGATTGCGGCCTACGCCTGGGCGGCGCGGCGGGGGCAGTTCGACGACCTCGAGACGCCGGCGATGCGCGCCTTGCACGATGATGAGACACCAACCCGCGAGACACCCCCAAAGACCTAGGCGAGCGTCCGCCGCTCAGGGATATTGTCGCTTCCAGGTCGTGGCCGACGCGCCAATGAACCCACCGAGCACCGCGCCAACGGTGCCCCCCATCAGGAACCCGCCCAGGGCCGCGAGCGGGACCGAGCCGCAATCGGAGGTCTCGCACCGAGCCCGATCCAGGCGGCGGCGAAGATCGCGGCAAAGGACCCCACGAGCGCACCGCCGATGATTGCCCCGTTCATCGTGGCAGGCCCTCGCACCCACAGTGTATCGATCGCCGGGATCGGAATCCGCCGGACGGCATCATCCTGCGCGAAGTCGAGGGTGTCGTTGGATGCCACGCCCGCCTTCCCGACAAGCCGGTTCATCGCCTCACCGCTGATGCGGATCTGCTGGCCCGTATTGAGCTTTGCGACGGCGCTGTCGCGCTTGGCCGCGGCGTCTTGCGCGGAGGCGATCCCGGGAAGAAGCAGGAACAGGACGACGAGGACCCGCGAGGCAAACATGCGAAGCTCATGGCGCGGATTGCTACCAGCGAAACTCCCACCCGACCGTGAGCAGCAGGAAGCCGGACTTTCCCTCGGTGTCGTTCTGGAGGCTGAAGAGGTACCGGAGTTCCGCCGAGGGTCCGTTCGCGGTGGCGGTCCCTGCCGGCCCACCCTGCGCCAATTCCGGCTCCGAAGATGCTCTGACCGCCGTACGCTGTGCCCGGCCCCTGGTACCCGAGTCCAACAATGCCGTACCAGCCGGTGCTGGTCCGGGTCCCATACCGCACGAAGGCGTCGAGCGTCGTCAGGTGCGAATCGGAGCCGAATCCGTAATACCCCAACTCGGGACCGAAGACGAAGTGCCCACTCCGAAACCCGAGCGCGGCGCGGCCGCCGAACAGGGCGTCGTTCTCGAGCGCGCCGTTCGTGAGCGCCACACCCCCCTGCAATTGCGCCAGGCCGATTCCCTGGGCGAACAGCGGGGCCGTGAATCCGACGCTCAGCAGGAGCGCCCCGACCGTGACGGGCCTCACGGGAATTTCCGCTTCCACTTGGGAAAGGCGGCACCAATCAGGGCGCCGAGGCCACCGCCGGCCACGGCACCAACCGCTAGCGCTCCGACAGACCGTCCGCGCCGTAGGTGTCACAGTCGTATTCGCAGAGCTACCGACACCACCGCCGCGCCGTAGGATCCGAACCACGAGCCCGGTGACGCCGCCGATGACCATCCCAGTCGAGGTCGCTCGGCTGCACCCACAGGGTATCGATGGCCTGAATCGGAATCCGCCGGACGATGTCGTCCTGCGCGACGTCGAGGGTGTCGTTGCGCGCGACGCCCGCCTTGCCGACGAGCCGGCTCATCGCCTCGCCGCTGATCCGGATCTGCTGACCGGTACTGAGCTTTGCGATCGCGGTGTCGCGCTTGGCGACAGCGTCCTGTGCAGAGGCCGAGTCCGGAGAATGAGCTGCCAGCGATCAGGGTGACGACCGCCAACCACCAGCGTGTCCGGATCATGGGGCCTCCGTGGCTACTGTGGTGAGCGCTGCCCGTGCCGCGAGGATGGCGTCGATCAGCGGCGCCGAGTCGAACCGCACCGGATCGGTGCAGGGCAAGCCCGTCTCCCGCTGCCGCCTTGGCGATCGCCGCCTTCGCCGCCGGCTCGTCGAGGTCGAAGGTGTTGAGGCAGATGCCGATGACCTTCGTCGGGTGCACCGCGGAGCCGATGTCCTCGTACCAGCGGATGTAGTCGGTCAGCGGCGGAATCTTGACCCAGGCCCCCTCGCGATAGTCGCCGACATGTTTGCGGCTCGCCTGGTGGCAGAGAATCAGCGCGTCGGGGCAGGAGCCGTGGAGGAGACTCAGCGTGACACCGGAGTAGCCGGGGTGATTGATGCTCCCCTGCCCCTCCACCAGGACGATGTCGGCATCCTTGCTCCCCTGCAGCACCAGCTGCTCGGCGGCGCCGCCGGTGAAGTCGGACACCACCGCGTCGACGGAGATGCCCCACCCCTCGATCATGATGCCGGTCTGCCCGGTGGCCACGAAGGTGGTCCGCTGGCCGCGCGCCTTGAGCTCCTTCACCAGCTGGAGTTGCGCGGTCATCTTGCCCACGTTGCAGTCGGTGCCGACCGTCAGCACCACCAGCGCGTCGACCTCCTTGGCCAGGCCACTGGCCACCGGGATGTTCGCAGGGGGTTTGCGCAGGTCGAGCAGCTTGGCGCCGCTGGCGCGCGCCCGTTCCACCAGCATGGGATCGTCGGCCAGGAAGCTGTGCAACCCGCTCCAGATGTCGCACCCCGCGTCCAGCGCCTCCGCCAGCCAGGTGCGCCACTGCTCCGGCAGCCGTCCCCCCACCGGCGCGATGCCGATCAGCACCGCGTCGGGCTTGAACGCCAACCCATCACGCATGGTTCCGACCACGGGGATATCCCCCCCATAGCCGAGGATTTCCTGCACCGTCTTGCCGACCAGCTGGCTGTCGAGCACCGCCACCGTCCGGTCCGGCAGGTACCGGATGATCGAGTTGGCGGTCTTGGAGGTGAGGGGGCCGAAATCGCGGTCGGCCAGGATCAGGAAGCGGGGGGCGCTCATCGGGATGGGTGCTCGCAGGCTGGTTGGAGGATGCCGAAAGCTACCGATGCCAAGAGGGGCGTGGAAGGGGTTCCCCCCCTCCACGCCCCATCGATGCATCGCTGCCAGGTGCCTCAGCTCTGGGTATCGTCGTCCTTCTCGATTTCCAGGACCTCGGCCTCGTGGACCTCTTCGCCGCCTTTCCCGATCTGGCGCGTTTCCTTCTCGCCGCCGGCGCCGAGGAGCCCCATCTTGGCCTTGAGCTCGAGGAGCTGCTGGTCGGAGCTGCCGTGGTACTCCAGCGCCTCGAACTGCTTCATCAGGTTGTCGCCGGAGAACTCCTCCTGGAGTTCCGCGGAGGCGAGCGCCTTCCGCTCCTGGTCTTCGATCTTCTCGGTCATCCGCTCAAACGACTCGAAGGCGCTCTTGTCGGACATTCCCGACATGGTGGCCTGGATGCGCTGCTGTGCCTCGGACCGACGCGCCCGCGCCACCAGGATGTTCTTCTTGCGCTTGGCCTCTTCGATCTTGTCATTCAGCTGGCGCAAGGAACCCTTGAGCGATTCCGTCTCCGCTTTGTGCTTGACCCAGGTCTCGTGCAGTTGCTGGGCACCCTGCAGGTGCTCGTTATACCGGAGCAGCGCCTGCTTGGCGAGGTCGTCGCGACCTTCCTGCACTGCCAGCATGGCACGCCGCTCCCAGTCCTCCGCCTGCTTCCGCATGGTCTCGGCATCCGCATGCAGCTTCTTTTCATCGGCGATGGCCGAGGCCACTTCCTGCTTCGCCTTGGCCAGGTTGCTCTTCATGTCGGTGATGAGCTGGTTGAGCATCTTCTCCGGGTTTTCGGCCCGGCTGATCAGGTCGTTGATGTTCGACCGGAGCATGGTGGACAAGCGATCAAAGATCCCCATCAGGCATCACCTTTCGCGATACGGCGCCAGGGCGCCCAAGTGGGTCGCCAGCGCCAGCGTGAGCGAATCGAAGCTGGCCTCGAACTCGCTGAAATCCAGGTTTTCCAGGTCGAGAGTGTCCGTCAGGACGACGTGATCACCCTCCACTCCATACGAACCGTGCACCATGTCCGTCGCGTTGTACTCCAGCAATTGCCGGTACAACTCCGTGCGCCGGGCGGGCTCCGCCGGCACTTCCATCACGCGCACCCGGAGGATCAGGACGGGGGGGGAAAAGCTGACCACCACCTCCGATTCCTCCGACGTTCGCACCTTCCAGAGCCCCTCTTCCAGCTCTTCGACAGTCCCGCCGGCCGCTTCCATGCGGTCCAGGAAGGACTGGACGTCATCCCGTGTGACCATGACACCCCCTCTGCAAGAATCTAACCGCGGCCGTAACGCCGCCAAACACCACTCAGGACGGCGGAAGCTGCACCGGGTCCTCTGCGCGGTGACGCGCCAGCAGTCGCTCGGTGAAGTCCAGCCGCTCCTCAATCTCGACCATCCGGCCGCGCACCTCGTACAACTCCTCCAGCACCTCGGGGTGCGGTTCGGCCTGCCCGATCGTGCCCTGGTGAATCCGCGCCGCCAGCGCCTTGCCCACCGGGCCGCGGAGCGTCACGGTGCCCATGACCGCGCCGGCGATCAGGGCGGGGATGGCAAAGTCCTCGCCGATGACGATGGAGAGCGCAATGAAGGCACCCAAGAGTACGATCGAGACAACTCCCACCGTGGCGTACAAGGCAACATTGGATTCTCTCATGTCAACCGCTCCGGTTCACGGGCCTGCGCCAGGAGCCGTTCCGTAAAGTCGAGCCGCTCCTCGAGTTCATGCAGCCGGTAGTTCATGCCATCGATTTCGTTGAATCGGGCGTCGAGCTCGGCCAACCGGTCAACGATCACCTCACCCGTGACCTCTCCCATGGGGCCACGAGCCCCGCGCTTGAGCGCGAAGTGCCGGCGGACCCCGAGGATCACCAGGGAAACCGCCCCGACGCCCCCAATCAACACTTCTTCATTGCCGCCCGCCGAGCTCCCGGCCATGATCATCACGAACATGGTCACGCCGGCCTGGATGACGATGTCCACCCCATCCAACCCAACCAATTTACGAATCCAGCTCACCGCCCCTCCTCGAGCTGGGCCCGCTTCTCCCGTTCACTGACCAGCAGTCGCTCGGTGAAATCCACCCGTTCCTCGAGCTCGAGGAGCCGCGCCCGCTCCTGCTCGAGTTCGTGGAGCCGTTCATCCAGCTCCTGCAGCGCTTCCTCGCCACGTGGAGCGGTCGTCGCAGGACGATCCATGCGTCCAAGGAACATCCGCAGGCCGAGCAATGCCGTGGAGGCCGCGAGGATGATCATGGCCACGGCATCGCCATCGTAATTGAACTCCCCGCCCGCACCGCCCACGATGACCGCGACCACGGCCGTGACCCCCACGTGGATCGTGATGTCCTTCCCATCGATGCCGAAGATCTCGCGCGTGCGGCTCATCTCGCTTCCTCGATCCGTGCGGGTTCACGCCCTTGGGCCAGCAGTCGCTCGGCAAAGTCGAGGCGCTCTTCCAGCTCCACCATCCGGTGGTACACGGCGTCGGTCTCGCCGGTGATCGGCCGACCGGCCTCCAGGGCCTCCACGCGCGCCTCGAGCCCTGACGGAGCCGCCCCTCCGCGAATCCGGTCAGCCGCCGCCTTGATGAGGGGTGACATGGCGGTCCAGAACGCGATGTTGATGACGCCAATTGCAATCCAGAACGCGAAGTCGCCGATGCCGTCGCCCATAATTATCGCCTCGTCTCTGGCTTTGGCAATTGAGCCGCTTCACGGGATTGTGCCAACAGGCGCTCGGTGAAATCGAGGCGTTCCTCGAGTTCGTGCAGGCGGCCGACCTGCTGCTCGATCTCTCCCATGCGCGCCTGAAGCTCCTCCACTTCCGCCACGGTCTGTCCCGCCGGCTGCCCCGCCGTGCCTTCGATCCGCCTGGCCAGCGCCCTGCCCAAGGGACCGCGCAGGATGAGCACGGCAGCAAACGACGCCAGGAAGACAATGCTGACGATGACGGGAGCGATGTCGCCGGAGTTCATTGCAGTTGCTTTCTAGTGAGGAAGCCGTGCCTGCTCGCGCTGTTGCGCGAGGAGGCGTTCCGCAAAGTCCAGCCGCTCTTCCATTTCATGGACGATGCCTTGCCGCTGCTCCAGCTCGGACACCCGGGCGCGAAGATCCTCGATCTCGGCCAAGACCGCCGGGTCCTGACCGCGCCGCCCCTCGAGGCGCCGGGCAATGGCCCGGACCAGCGGGAAGGCGATCAGCACCGTACCGGCCACGAAGGCGAGGGTGATCAAGACCAGTGCCGGCTCGGTGAGCAGTGCCCACGGGGGCAACGGCCCCGGCGCCGGGATCTGCGTCACGATGACTTCGCTCTGCGCCAACAGGGACATGATCATCGGACTCCTCCCGGTGGCAAACCCACCGACTCACGCTGCTGCGCCAGCAGTCGCTCGGTGAAATCCAACCGCTCTTCCAGCTCTCCCATCCGTTCGCGCAGCACGTCGACTTCCTCGACAAGGTGCGGATCCTGGCTCAGCGACTTCCCTTCGATCTTTCGCAGGAGCGCCTTCCGGAGCGGGACCGCAAAGGAGAACACCAGGGCGATGCCGGCGGACAGCAACACCATCACAATGATGAACTCTTCGTGTGGCACGGCGATCTCCTCTAACTTGGCGGAAGTTGCGACGGCTCACGGCGCTCGGCCAACAGCCGCTCCGTGAAATCCACCCGTTCATGCAGTTCCGACAGCTGCAGCCTCAGGTCGTCGATCTCCGCGAGTACCTGCGGGTCGGGCGGCGCCATTTCATGCGTCTTGGCCCGAATCCGCTCGGCATATGCCTTCCCGATAGGGCTGACGGAGAGGAGGAAGAGGGTTCCGCCCCCGAAGATGAAAATGATTGCGAGTACGCCCTCCATGTTCACAACCTTCTACTGGGGTGAATAGTTGAAGTACGGCTGGACGTTTCAATTTGTTTCATACCGTGCAGCAATATCCCGCTAAGCCCTGTTGCCGGAACGCTTTATCTGGACCAGACGCTCCTTCGCCAGCCGCCGCCCAGTGGGGGTGGCGGCCAGTCCTCCCCCTGCGGTCTCCCGGTATCTCACATCCATCGATCGGCCGATTTCCCCCATCGTGTCGATGACCTCGTCGGCCGGGATGGGGAACTCGATGCCGGCGAGCGCCATTTCGATGGCGGCGAGGGCAATCGCGGCCCCGGTGGCGTTCCGATAGACGCAGGGGATTTCGACGAGTCCGCCGAGCGGGTCGCAGACCAGCCCCAGTGTGCCCTGCATGGCCAACGACACGGCGTGCGCGGCCACGGTCGGGGATCCACCGAGAACCTCGACGCCCGCGCCTGCCGCCATGGCGGCGGCGGCGCCGGTCTCCGCCTGGCAGCCGCCCTCGGCCCCGCTGAGCGAGGCCCGCACCGCCACCACCGCTCCAATCAACCCGGCCGTCGCCAGCCCCCGCAGCAGTTGCTCGTCGCTTGCGCTTCCCCGGCCAGCCAGACCGAGGAGAACCCCGGGCAGGACCCCCGCGCCACCCGCCGTCGGCGCCGCGACGATGACTCCCATGGCCGCGTTGACCTCCTGCACGGCGAGTGCGCTTGCGATCACCTCGGTGAACAGGGTGCCCGACAGCGGCCCGGTGAGCCGGTTGAGCTTGGCGGCGTCGCCCCCGACCAGGCCGCTGACACTCCGCAGGTCGCCGGGGAGCCCCCGGGCCACTGCCCCGCGCATCACCGCGAGCGCGCGCCCCAAGCCCGCCTCGAGCTCGGCGCGGCTCTTCAGTCCGTGCGCCACCTCGCGACGGAGCGCGAATTCACCCAGGGAGACGCCGGCTGCTTCCGCCTGTGCCACGGCATCATTGAGGGAGTCCATCAGCCGTCGACCCGCCCAATGGCCCGCACGCTCTGCACGCGCGGGAGCGCGAGCAGCGCGGCCAGGGCGTCTGCACCGACCGCCTCGTCGAGCTCATAGATGTGAATGGCGTGGCCGCCCTTTTCGCGCCGGGAGACCTTGATGGTGGCGATGTTGCCCCCCGCCGCGGCAAGCGCCGTCGTGATCGCGGCGACGGCACCGGGCTGATCGCTGGCGACGACGACCAGGGCGGGAAGGGTGCCGGTAATCTCCACGGGATAGTCGTCGATGCGGGTGATCACAATGCGTCCCGCGCCGATGGACGACCCCATGACGGCAACCTGGCGCTCGCCCTGCGAGAGCGTCAGCCGTGCGGTATTCGGGTGGGGGTCGCCGCGGAGCTTGGTGTTCTGGAAGGTGACGTCCATCCCGGCGGCGACCGCCAGCTCCAGGCTGTCGCGGAGCCGCTCGTCGTCGGGCCGGAACCCGAGCAGCCCGCCGACAAGCGCGCGATCGGTGCCATGCCCCTGCCCCGTACGCGCGAACGAGCCGTGCAACTCGATGAGCCCCTTGTCCGGCTGCTCGCCCAGGAGGGCCCGGGCAAAGAGCCCGATACGGCAGGCCCCCGCCGTGTGCGACGACGAGGGCCCGACCATGACCGGTCCAATGATATCAAGTAGGGAAATCATCCGTCAGAGCAGTTCCACCTGGTGGATGTCGCCGAGTGAGAGGGCAATCTCCGTATCCTCGATCCCGAGCGGCCGCAGATAGACCTCGTGGGCCGCGATGTGTGCGTCGAGGGAGGTGGGCACCCCTGTCACCTCGGACGTGTCGGCCAGGACGACCCGGACGGCTTGGTCGTGGTCTCCGGCATACCCCAACAGGCTGATCACTTCCTCGATGGTCATCGGTGCCTCCTGGGCAGGGTCTCCCTCAATGTACGAGCCCTGCCGAGGCGCCGCCAGCGACGCGGTGGAGTCAGGTCCCCTCGCGGAGTACCCGCCCGAGGAATTTCCCCGTCTCGCTCGCCTTGCTCCTTGCCACGGCCTCCGGCGTCCCCTCGGCCACCAGCTGTCCGCCCCGGTCACCCCCCTCGGGACCGAGGTCGAGCACCCAGTCGGCGGTCTTCAGGACGTCGAGATTGTGCTCGATGACGACGACGCTGTTTCCCTTGTCGACGAGGCGGTGCAGCACCTCCAGCAGCAGGCGGACGTCCTCGAAGTGGAGTCCGGTGGTCGGCTCGTCGAGGATGTAGAGCGTGCGCCCGGTGTCACGCTTGGCCAGTTCGGTCGCGAGCTTGACCCGCTGCGCTTCGCCGCCGGAGAGGGTCGTGGCCGCCTGCCCCAGGTGGATGTAGCCGAGCCCGACGTCGTTCAGCAGTTCCAGCTTGTCGGCAATCCGCCGCTGGCTCTCGAAGAAGTCGAGCCCCTCCGCCACCGTCAGGTCGAGCACCTCGGCAATGCTGCGGCCGCGGTAGCGGACCTCGAGCGTCTCCCGGTTGTAGCGCTTCCCCTTGCACACCTCGCACGGCACGTACACGTCGGGCAGGAAGTGCATCTCGATCTTGACCAGCCCGTCGCCCGCGCACGACTCGCACCGCCCCCCCTTCACGTTGAAGGAGAAGCGCCCGGGCCCGTAGCCACGGATCTTCGCCTCAGGGAGTTGCGTGAAGAGTTCCCGAATCGGCGTGAAAAGCCCGGTATAGGTGGCGGGGTTCGACCGAGGCGTACGGCCAATGGGACTCTGGTCGATTTCGATGACCTTGTCGATCTGGTCGAACCCCTCGATCCGGTCGTGCTCGCCGGGCACCACCCGTGCCCGGTAGAAGTGCCGGGCCATGGCCCGGTAGAGGATGTCGGTGACAAGGCTCGATTTTCCCGACCCGGACACGCCCGTGACGGCCACGAAGAGCCCGAGGGGGATATCGACCGTCAAGTCGCGGAGGTTGTTGGCCCGCGCGCCGATGATCCGGAGGCGCTTCCCTGCAACGGGCGCGCGGCGCACGGCGGGCACCGGGATCCGGAGTTCATGCCTGAGGTACCGCGCGGTCAGCGACGTGGGATGGGCCAGCACTTCCTCGACCGTCCCCTCGGCCATGACCTCGCCACCGAACCGTCCGGCGCGCGGGCCGAGGTCGATGACATGATCGGCGGCCCGAATGGTCTCCTCGTCGTGTTCCACCACGATGACGGTGTTCCCGAGATCGCGCAGGCCCCGGAGGGTTCCCAGCAGACGCTCGTTGTCTCGCTGATGGAGCCCGATGCTCGGCTCGTCCAGGATGTAGAGGACACCGACGAGGCGGGAGCCGATCTGCGTGGCGAGCCGGATCCGCTGGGCCTCGCCGCCCGAGAGCGATCCCGCGCCACGGCCGAGCGTGAGGTACTCGAGCCCCACGTCGCGGAGGAAGCGGAGGCGATCGGTCACCTCCTTCAGGATCGGCCCGGCGATATCGGGGTCGAGCCCCGGGCGGCCTTTCGCGCGGAGGGGCAGGCTCTCGAAGAACTCCACCGCCCGTTCGACCGAGAGGTCCACGACCTCGCCGATGCTCTTGCCATGGACCAGCACGGCGAGACTCTCGGGCTTCAAGCGGCGCCCACCACACGCCGGGCAGGGCTGCTCGACCATATACTCCTCGAGCGAGGTCCGGGCGGAATCGCTGGCTGTCTCGCGATAGCGGCGCTCGACGTTGAGGAGCACACCCTCCCACTCGCTCTCGTAGTCGCCCTTTGAACCGCGGCCATCGACCTGGAACTTGAATTTCTTCCCGGGCATCCCGTGCAGGAGGCCGTGGCGGGCAGATTCGCTGTGCTCACTCCACGGCGCGGCGAGGTCGAACTTGAGCGCCTTGGCGAGCGTCGGGAGGACGACCTTGCGCAGGTAGCCGGTCGGTTCCCCCCACGGCAGGATGACGCCCTCGAGAATCGAGATGCGCCCATCGCCGAGGATCAACTCCGGCGTGACCGTCCGGCGCGTCCCGAGGCCGTGGCACTCGGCGCAGACGCCGAAGGGCGAGTTGAAGGAGAACTGCCGCGGCTCCAGCTCCGGCATCGACAACCCGCAGGCGCCGCATGCGAACCGCTCCGAAAACGTGACGGTCTCGGTGGTGCTTCCCCGCTTCCCCCCGTCCCCGCCGTGCCTGACCACCTCCACGACACCATCGGCCACCTTCAGCGCGGTCTCGATCGAGTCGTTCAGCCGCCCGCGGTCCGCGGGCCGCACCACCAGGCGGTCCACGACCACGGCCACGTCATGGTTCTGCCGCCGATTGAGCTTGGGAATCCCGGACAGGTCGTAGGTCTCGCCATCGACCCGCGCACGCACGAACCCCCGCTTCTGGATGTCTTCGAAGAGGTCCTTGAATTCTCCCTTGCGACCCCGAACGAGCGGCGCGAGGACCTCGATTCGGGTCTCTTCCGGCCAGGCCAGCACGGCGTCGGTAATTTGGCTGGCGCTCTGGCGTTCGACCGGGCTGCCGTCATTGGGACAGTGCGGGACCCCGGCTCGCGCCCAGAGCAGCCGGAGGTAGTCGTACACCTCGGTGACCGTTCCGACGGTCGAGCGGGGGTTGTGGCCGGTGGATTTCTGCTCGATGGAGATGGCGGGCGAGAGCCCCTCGATCACATCGACGTCGGGCTTTTCCATCAACCCGAGGAATTGCCGCGCGTATGCCGAGAGGGACTCGACATAGCGACGCTGGCCCTCGGCATAGATGGTGTCGAAGGCCAGCGAGGACTTGCCGGATCCGGAAAGCCCCGTGATGACGGTCAGGCGGTTCCGGGGAATCGTGACGGAGATGCCCTTGAGGTTATGCTCCCGGGCTCCCCGGACGACGAGGTATTCTTCTGCCATAGCCTTGGAGGATACCCCGGACCGGCCCCGGGATTCAACTCCGGGGAAATCGGCTCCGAGCACTGGCCGTTCCCTTTTCTCGCCTCTGCGGACACTTTTCTCACCGTACCCCGTCAGCCACCCGTCCCCCTGGCCCCCCCGACCTCATGCGCCGTTCGAAGCACAGCAGAACCAGCGGTCGCCAGCAGGCATTGGGGGATCTCTTTGCCCCCGATGTTCTTGAGGGAGACCAGACGCCCCGGATACCGGACGCGCATTTCCCGCTTCGGCCGTTCGCGGCGGAGATTCCGCGCGCTGTCGGGCTCGACCCGCACGCGGAAGCCGCGGAGGCTCCGGCGGAGCGCTGCCTGCGGTTGGCCCGCGAGGCCGTCAAGGCTGGGCGGCGCGCGGATGCGGAGGGCCTCTTCCGGGAGGTCCTCGCTCTGGAGCCATCGCACCTGGCGGGTCACGTCGAATTGGCCGGTCTCTACGAGCGCCACGGGCAGGTAGACGAGGCGGCCCATCACCTCGGTGAGGCGGTTCGATTGCACCCCGAGCGCCCCGAACCACTGGTCGCGCGCGGGTCCTTTCTCGCCCGGATCAAGCAGCACCCGGAGGCGGAGGCAGACTTGCAACGAGCGCTCCGACTGGCACCGGAGCATGCGGAGGTGCACTTCGAGCTGGGCTTCGCGCTCTGGAGGAAGGGGCTCGCCAGCGAGGCCGTGGAGCACCTCCAGCGCGCAGCCGACCTCGCCCCCGGGCGTGCCGATGCCGCCTACTACCTGGGTGAATCGCTGCACCAGGACGGCAACGACGTGGCGGCGCTCGCGACCCTGGAGCGGTCCGCGGCGCTCGATGCCGGAAACCCAAAACCGCTGCAGCTCATGGGCCGCGTACTCGATCGCCTCGGCCGGCCCGAGGAAGCCCGCGAGATGTATCGCCGGGCCCGTGAGGTCGCGCCACGGTGATTGAGGTCGTCGTTGAAGACCTGGCGTTCCTGAAGGTCGATGCGGTGCTGCGACCGGCAAGCGACACCCTCGATCCGGTGGCGTCCGTCTCCAGTCGTCTCGATCAGCTCGCCGGCCCCGCCTTCGCCGAGGAGCGACGAACGCAGTCGGCGATGGAAGTCGGCTCCGCCGTGGTGACCGGCGCCGGCGACCTCGCAGCCCAATTCGTCATCCACACCGTGATCCGGGGCGAGCAGTCGAACGCGACGCCCGATTCGGTGCGCCGGGCGCTCACGTCGGCGTGGCAACGGGCCGCCGCCTGGGGGCTGGAGCGGATCGCCGGGCCGCCGATCGGCGCCGGCGCCGGCCAGCTGGGGTTGGGGGACGCCGCCGAACTGATGGCCAGGACGTTCATGGCCCATTGCCAGAGCGGGCGCCCTCCTACCTCGTTGCAGATCGTGGTCGATCGCGCCGAGGAACGCGACATCATCGAGGCCGCCATCCGGCGGGTGGACCGCTGAAGCGCAAGTATCTCGCGCTGTGGCTCGTCCTCGCCTGGCTGGGATCGCTTGGCTGGCTGGTCCTGCGCGAGTACCGCCCGGCGGGCGATGGAGATCTCGCGTCGAGCCCGGAGATCATCCTGCCTCCGACCACCACGTTCTATGCCCTCAGGGCTGGCGCGGATCAGGTCGGCTTCCGGTCCATCACCACCGACACGCTGCCGAACGGGATTCGCGTCACGTCGCGTATCGACATCGACGTGCCGCTCCCCCTGGTCCCCCGCCGACTGCTGACCACGACCGAGGCGCTCTACGATCAGCGGCTCACCCTGGTCGGGTTCACGACGACGGTCAGCGGCGAGTCCGGCCAGCAGACGAATGTCGGCACCGTGGGGGAGGATGGCCGGCTGTCGGTCGCCGTCAGCGGTCGCGGACGGACACGGGTGGACACGCTGGTCCTCGAGCTGCCCTCCGGCGTGCTGCTGCCGGACGCCGTCACGATTGGGCTCGCGGCCGGCGGGTACCTCAGCGTGGGGGGCGCAACCCCCGTCCCGGTGCTCGACCCCGTGGAATTGACGATCGCCACCTGGGACGTCCGGGTCGCCGCGGAGAGCATCTTCGTGCTCCCCGACAGCGCCGTCATTGACTCGGTCTCGGGAGGCTGGCTCCCCGCCGGCCTCGACACGATCCCCACCGTCCTCGCTGAGTGGGTCGAATACGGCATGCCGATCCGGGCGTGGATCGACCGGCATGGGGCGGTCATTGCGCGGGAGACGCCGCTCGGCCTCTCGGAGCATCGCGGACCGTTCGAGATCGTCAACTCCGGGTACGTCCGGCGTCGGCCGCGGAATGTGCAGGCCCCACCACTTGAAGTGCCGACGCCGGGCGCCGTGGCGCAGGGGCCGAGCGAACTCAGGCTGGGCCCCGTGGACCTCCGCGGCACCGCGACGACGCTCACAACCTCATGGCAGGCAGCGGCAGGTGGCATGCTGGTGACACTGCCAGGAGAAAAGGTCCTGCCTGATCGCGGGTCGTTTCCCCTGCCCGACTCGATCGGTGCGGCCTATCGTGCGGTTCCGTCATCCACACGGGTGAGGCTGGATGCGGGCCGCATTGCAGGCGCGGACAGTGCGGCGCCAGCCCGGGCCGTGGCCAGGTTGGCGACGTGGGTCAGCTCCACGATCGTGGCGGGGCCGCCATCGCTCGGCGGCGCCGAATCCATCCTGCTCCGCCGCCGTGGCGACAGTTCGGACCGCGCCGCGCTCCTGGTCGCGTTGGCCCGATCGCTGGGGATTCCCGCCCGGCCTGTCGTGGGCATTCTCTCCACGGGCGGGCGGCTGCGCTACCGGGCCTGGGCGGAGGTATGGCTGGGTGGCTGGGTTCCGGTCGACCCGACGCTGGGCCAGTTTCCAGCGGATGGAGGGCACTTCCGCCTGCTGGTCGATGCGACGGCACGGCCATCGACAATCATCCCGATGCTCGGGGCCATCCGGCCCGTGCTCACCACGACAACGACGGCGCCATGATCCAGCTGCGCGATCTTTCGAAGAACTACGGCCGCTTCACCGCGGTAGACCGCCTCACGCTGGAGGTGCCCAAGGGGGAGTTGTTCGGCTTCCTGGGGCCAAACGGGGCCGGGAAGACGACCACCCTGCGCATGATCGCCGGCATCCTGCAGCCGACCAGCGGGTCGGTGGTCATCGGAGGTGCGGACATCCACCACGACCCCGAGACCGCGAAGGCGAAGCTGGGGTTCATTCCTGATCGGCCGTATGTCTACGAGAAGCTGACCGGCGCGGAATTCCTGCGGTTCGTGGCGGCATTGTACGGACAGGAGGGGGCCGGCGTCGAGAAGCGCATGGATGAACTGCTCGAGTTGTTCGAGCTCACCCCGTGGAAGGACGAGCTGACGGAGTCGTACAGCCACGGCATGCGGCAGAAGCTGCTCATTTCGAGCGCCCTCGTGCACCGCCCGGAAGTCGTGGTGGTCGACGAGCCGATGGTCGGCCTCGACCCGAAGAGTGCCCGCACCCTGAAGGATCTCCTTCGCGCCTTTGTCGACCGGGGCGGCACGGTCCTGATGAGCACCCACACCCTCGAGGTGGCCGAGGCGATGTGCGACCGTATCGCGATCATCCAGCACGGGACCCTCGCCGCGTCGGGAACCATGGAGGACCTGCGCCGCGAGACGGCCTCCGAGGGGATGACGCTGGAACGGCTCTTTCTCAAGCTGACCGGTGGCGAGGTTCCGCAGTCGCTGTCCGGGATGTTCGATGATTGAGCCGGTCGGGGCCGCCGGAGCGCCGCGCCAACCTGGACTGTGGATCCTCCTCTCTCCCAAGTGGCGGACCGCCATGGCGCGGGTGCGTCAGGAGCGCTCAGGGGCCGGGATGCGCGTGCTGCTGCTCACGCTGGTCGGCTTCGGGTTCTGGTCCGCGGTGTTCGGCGTGTCCTACCGGGTCCTGAAGTACTTTCAGGGCGTCCCCGAAATCGGCACACTGGTGGCCACCAAGCTCCTCGCCGTGATGCTGCTCGCGTTTCTGGGTGTCCTGCTCCTCTCCAACATCATCACGGCGCTGTCCACCTTCTTCCTGGCGTCGGATCTCGACATCATGGTCTCGGCGCCGGTGGACTGGCTCAGGGTCTACATCGTCAAGCTCGCCGAGACGACGGTGCATTCGTCGTGGATGGTGGCGCTCGTGGCGGTGCCGATCTTCACCGCCTACGGGATGGTGTTCGACGGCGGTCCCGCTCTACCCGATGATCGTCATCGCGGCGCTGATCCCCTTCCTCGTCATGCCCGCGGTGCTCGGGACACTCCTGACGCTTCTCCTGGTCAACATCTTCCCGGCCAGGAAGACGCGCGACCTCCTCACTCTCGTCGCGGTGGGCGCGGTGGGCGGCGTGGTGCTGCTGCTGCGGCTCATCCGGCCGGAGCAGCTCGGCTCGGCCGGAAGGATTCCGGAACCTCCTCGACTATTTCTCGATGCTCCAGGGGCCGACCAACCCGTTCCTGCCCAGTGAGTGGGCGGCGGACATGGTGATGAACTGGCTGCTGCGCATCGGAGACCCGCTGCCGATTCTGCTCCTCTGGACGACGGCCGGCGTCATGGGGGTGGTGGGGGCGGGCCTGCACCAGCGGCTCTACCTGGCGGGCTACAGCAAGGCACAGGAGGGGAAGGACTCCTTCGTGCGCGGAGGATTGTGGGAGCGCCTGCTCCTGCCGTTCCTCCGGACCGCGGGGCCGGCACGGCGGGAGTTCATCCTCAAGGATCTTCGGCTCTTCTTCCGCGACACGACCCAGTGGAGTCAGTTGATCCTGCTGGCGGTGCTGCTGGCGGTGTACGTCTTCAACATCCAGACGCTGCAGCTCTTTTCCGGCGAGCAGGTGCCGATCTTCTTCGTCACCCTCGTCGTCTTCCTGAATCAGGGATTGGCCGGTTTCGTCCTGGCGGCGATCGCGGCCCGGTTCATCTTCCCCGCCATCAGCCTCGAGGGGCGGGAGTTGTGGCTGCTCAAGTCGAGCCCCCTCGATCTCCGCGCGATGTTCTGGAGCAAGTACTTCATCGGGACCCTCCCGCTGATGGTCGTGGCCCTCACCCTGACGCTGGTGACCAACGCCCTCCTCCACGCCAGCCCGTTCATCATGCTGATGAGCGTGCTGACGATCACGATGTACACCCTGGCGGCGAGTGCGCTCGCGCTCGGGCTCGGGGCCCTCTTCCCGCAGTTCGGCACCGAAAACGCCGCGCAGATCCCCACCAGTTTCGGCGGACTCGTCTTCATGATGTCGAGCCTGAGTCTCCTGGCCCTGGTCATCGTGATCGAGGCGCTGCCGGTCGCGAGCTACCTGCGCGCCATCGCCATCGGTGACGATCCGGGGTGGAGCACCGAGATGGTCGTCAGCATGCTGGCGGTGGCGGCGCTGTGCGCGGCGTCGACCATCCTTCCGCTCCGCATCGGCCTCCGTCGGCTCCAGGAGCTCGAGATCTAACGCGGACAGGAAGTGGCGCTCGCCGATGGGACACACCCTTGGGGTACGCCACACTTGCCGTCATATTTCCGACTGGCCGCAGCTTCCACTGTCGTGGCGCTGCCCGCGGTCTGGCTGGACGTTTCATCCTCCTTCCGGAGCCTCCGATGCTCGAGTTCGTTCCACCGCCCGACGGCTACCGCATCGGCTTGCCCGACGCGATCGGTCGGTCGGGCGCGTCTCGGCGGAGCGTGATGCACAACGGCCACCGGTGGGGCTGGCTCCCGATCCTGGTGCTTGTGGCATTGGTCACCGGCACGGGGGTCGCTGGAGCGCAAGGGCAAGACGATGGCTCTGAAACCGGAGTGACCCGATCGACGACTGACACCTTCTCCCACAATCGCCACGAACGCCTCGCCTGCATGACCTGCCACCTCAGCAGTTCAGGCTCGATGCTCACATTCGAATCGCCGAGAGGGTGTCAGATCTGTCACCACGTCGAGGAGGCAAGGAACGGCTGTGCCCGGTGTCATGCGCCGGGCAGTGTTACCGACACGCTGGCGGTCAGCCTCACGATCGCCGCAGCCGACGATCCGCCCCTCGAACGGACGGTCTCTTTCCAACATGCGTGGCACAGCGGGCTGGAGTGCACGGCCTGTCACGGGAAGCGGGTGACAATGGAGCCCGTTGATTCCGCGCAGACCTGCCGCGGCTGCCACGTGGAGCACCATCAAGACGGCCGCGCCTGCGCCACCTGTCACCGCACCGAGAGCATCACCCAGCCTCACTCGTTGCCGGTGCACACCCACGTGGCCTGCGATCGATGCCACACGACCGCGGCCATCGCGCCACTCACGCCGACCCGGTCGTTCTGCCTGGTCTGTCACGATCCGAGCGTGGACCACCACGCGGAAGGCGAGTGCGTCGTCTGTCACCTGCAGGCGAGCCCCGAGGAATACCGGCCCCACCTGCTCAAGTGAGCGCGGAGCGGCCGACGACGGTCAGGCGTTGCTCTGCCCCCCCTGGCCGGCGGTCGGCGCACCTTCCCGCGGGATCATCGCCGGCCTGGCTCGCCATCCCCATGATCCCAGGTACGTTCAGGGAGTCGGCCAAGCCTGACGGCACCACCATGAGCGAGCCCCGCTTGACGATGCTCTCGTAGAGCATGTTCATCGCACGGAGGTTCATCGCCTCGGGGTGATTCTTGTAGGCGGCGGCAGCCTCCACGAACTTGTGCGCGATCTCCGTTTCCGCCGTGCCGAGGATGATACGCGCCTGACGCTCCCGCTCGGCCTGTGCCTGCCGTGACATGGCGTCCTCGAGCGCCGCCGGAATGATCACGTCGCGAATCTCTACCGACTGCACGTGAATCCCCCAGTTGGCCATTTTCTGCTCGAGCGCGTCCTTGAGCCCCTGCCCCAATTCCACGCGCGACTGGATCAGTTCGGCGAGGTCGTGCTTGCCGATGGCGTCCCGGAGCGCGGTCTGCGCGGAGAGGATCACCGCCTCGTCGTAGTCCTGCGACTTCGAGCGCGGCGCGCTCGGCATCGCGCACGATCCAGAACGCGATGGCGTCGACGTTGACCGGGACGGTGTCACGGGTCAGGCAGGATTCCGCCCCGAAGGCGGCGGTGCGAATACGCTGGTCCACGATGTAGGCGACGCGCTCGAGAATGGGGATGATGGCGAAGTAGCCGGGCCGCGCAGTCCCCGGTACCGACCGAGCCGGAGCAGGACGCCCTTCTCCCACTGGTCGGTGTACTTGATGGACGACGCCAGAAGGGCGGCACATCCGAGGCCGGCCACGAGGGCCAGCGGCGGCGCGATGCCGACGAGGAACAGCGCGCCGGCCAGCCCCGCCCCACCAACCAGCCCTGCGGCGAACGCGGCGAGCGAATAGCGGGTGTCACTTGGCCTGTTTCTGATCATGTCCGTCACCTCGTAAAAGTAGAATCAGCCGGCGCGCCGCCGGCAAGCCTATCAGCGTGTCCGGAAAGGCCGGACGTCCTTGTAGCGTGCGCGCGTGGCGCGCGGGCGAACGGCACGTTCGGGCGGCGGTACCTCCAGGTAGGGACTTCGCGCCTCCCCCAGTTCGATCGGCAAGGCCACCCGCACCAGAACCGTCAGCACGAACATGCCCATCGCCCAGATGCCGATCGTCACCCCCAACTCCACCAGCGTGGGGGTGTACTCGACGATCTCTCCGAGCGGTGATGGGATGAACCCGGGAATCACCAGCCCCAGCCCCTTCTCGACCCAAATGGCGAAGAACAGGACGGCGCAGGTCGGCATCAGCCAGCGGACGTTTCGCCGGACTGCGTGGGTCATGAGCGCGACCGTGGCGAGGACGTTGAGACCGATCGCCGTCCAGATGAACGGTACCAGCGCATGGTGCCCGTCGAGGCCGAAGAACAGGTACACCGCATGGATGCCATGATGCGTGGGCCAATAGAACTCGTAGAACAGCTCGGAGAGCAGCATGACGAGATTGATCTGGGCCGCCACCGTGGTGATCATCGCCAGCTTGCTGATGGCGCCGTCGGCGATGGGATAGGCGGTGTCCGGCGCACGAACCAGAAGAGCAGAATCATGAACGCCGGGCCCGCGGTAAACGCCGAGGCGAGGAACCGTGGCCCCAGGAGCGCGGAGTTCCAGAACGGGCCGGGCGGGCAGTCCCGCCAGAGAGGAAGGCCGTGACCAGATGAATGCTCACCGCCCACATGACCGAGATGTACATCCAGGGCAGGTACTTGCTCTTGGCCGGCGGGTGGCCGGCGTACCGGTTGTAGAGCAGGTAGAACGGAATGGCCAGGTTGAGGGCCAGGTAGCCGTTCAGGACGAGCACGTCCCAGGCGAGCAGGGATCGCGGCCAGTTCAGGTACCCGAGCCCCGGCATCAGGTGCCACCCGCCGAGTGGATTGCCGATATCCACGACCACGAACGCGAGGCACATGACGAGGGCGGCCACCGCCACTCCCTCGGCCAGGAGGACAGCCCGGCCGAAATCCACCTGCTCCAGGATATACGCTGGGAGCACCAGCATCATCGGCGGCCGCGGCCAGCCCGACGAGGAAGGTGAAGTTGGAGATATAGAGTCCCCAACTCACATGATCGCTCATCCCGGTGACGCCAAGGCCGTCGCGCAGCTGCAGGAAATAGCAATATCGCACCGGTCAGCATGAGCACGGTGAGGCGCTCATCCAGACGTGGTAGCGCCCGCCCCCTGTGGTGGCCGAACGCAGCGCGGTGCGAACGAATGGTCCCAGATGCACGATCACCTCAGTCGGTGAAGTACCAGAAGCGCGGCTCCGTCTTGAGATCCTCCTTCAAGCGGAAGACCTGCTTGTGCTCCAGCACCCAGCGGATTTCCGAGTCGGGGTCCAGCAGGTTGCCGAACACGCGGGCCCCGGTGGGACAGGCCTCGACACACGACGGGAGCCGTCCCTGCCGGGTGCGATGGATGCAGAAGGTGCACTTCTCCGACCACGCCCTTCTTGCGCGCGCGATTGCCGAGGTAATGCTGGTTGGAATTGATTTCCGATGCCGGCACGTCGGGGGCGCTCCAGTTGAAGCGACGCGCCCAGTACGGGCACGCTGCCATGCAATAGCGGCACCCGATGCACCAGTCGTAGTCAATCACCACGATGCCATCGGGCTCCTGCCAGGTGGCGCCGACGGGGCAGACACTGGTGCACGGAGGGTTGGCACACTGGAAGCACTGCGTCCCCAGGTAGAAGTGGCCCTCGGCCGGGACTTCGTGCTGGAAGGTGGCATCGCCGAGATCGAAAGTTGACCTCGCCTTCCGACATCTCGAAGATCCGGATGTACTGCGTGTCCGCCTCGCGATCGAGGTTGTTCTCGTTGATGCACGCTTCGATGCAGTTCCGGAACCCCTGGCACTTCGAAATGTTGAAGGCATAGCCAAAGACGACGCCGGGCTGGGCGCCGGTGGACTGGATGGTCACCGCTTCGTCGCGCTTGAGCCGCGCCAGTTCCTCGAGCCGGGTGATTGTCTCCGCCCGCTCCGCATCGGTCATGAACCGATAGTTGCCCTTGATGTACTCCCGCCATGCCAGCACCCTGACTTCGCGTTCTTCCGGCGTCTCCCCGTTCAGGGGGACGCACGCGCCCAGCGCCTGGGCACCAGCCACCGCCCCCGCCACCAACATGCCCAGGGCGTTCCGCCGGTCGACCGGCTTCTGGAGCATGCTCCCATCGCCGCCGCGCTCCCGCAGGTCGCCGGCCTGATCGTCACTCATGGGTCATCTCGCTGCGTCCTTTCGAGAACCGGGGCGCGGAAGGGAATCCGCGGTTCGACCGACGGGTGGTGCGGATCATGGCAATCGGTACAGGCCATGACGATCCGGCGTCCCTGCCAGCCGTCGAGCCGCTTGCCGTGCCCGCCGCCAGCCCATGCTTCGGCCTCCGGAAATGGCACTGAGCGCACAGGCGATAGCTCTGGTCCAGGGGCGCGCGCTTGCCGTCCAGCAGCACCAGCAGGGAGGCGTCTTCCGGAGCGTGGCAAGTGGCGCAGACGCCACCGCTCGTGTCGGGATGCACCGGCTGGATGTCGTTGTGCACGTCGGGCTCACGCTGCGCGGCCATCGTCACCCGCGCGCCGGCGTGGCACGACGTACACGGGTACTGCGTCAGGGCCGGCGACTCGTTGCGGAGGACGAGCGCCAAGGTGATCGTGCCGAATCGGCGCGCGTGGCCTGCTTCGGGGGCGGCGCTGCGCCGCGCGACTTCAAACGGCTGCGGCCCGGGCCCGTGAATCCGACCACGGGGTCCGCCACCACGGTGGCCAGCGCACCCGGCTCCAGCGCCGCGTTACGCGCCAGCGTGGCGGAATCGAGCACGACCGCCACGACTCCGGGGGAAGGTGGTGGCTCGGCGCCTGGTGCCCCCTTCCCTGCAACCAGCGGTGAGCAGGACCGCGGCGAGGGCGCCATGGCCGACGCCGGACATGGATCGACTCACTGCGTGCCGCCCCGGCGCTGGCCACCTGTTCGGGATCCGGACGGACGAACAGCCCGGCCTGCGGCTCGACCGCCGCATGGCACTGCCGGCAATTGGCCCGCTCCGGATGCGAAGTTCGGATGGCCGCCACCGCGGCAGGGCCTCCGTGACAGGTCAGGCAGTTTCCTCGAAACTGGAGCTCGTGCGGGATCGGGGGTGGGAGTCGACCCTTGGTGGCCTGTGGCAGAGACGGCCAAATAGAGGTGGGCCATGTTGCCGAGGCCTCCGGCAGCGGCCGACCACCGGCCGGGCCGTGGCACAGCGGGCACCGGGCGTTGGGATCGGCGGCCGCCGACGCCGTGCCCATGACCGCGTCATCCCCGACGTGGCACTGCAGGCACATGCCCATCGAGGGGTGCGGCGTCACCGGCACGTAGGCCGCGAACCGGAGGGAGTAGCCGCCCCGCGTGTGGCAGGAGTTGCAGATCTCGACCCGAAACTCGTCGGCACTGAGGGCGTGCGGAATGCGCGGGGGCGCCCCCGGAAAGGCGCGGAGATACCGATAGGTGGCCCAGTTCCGTGGATGCGCGGTGCGATCCCGCGGAAGGGCCGGTGCGATGGCGAGCATGGCGGGGGTGGTACGGAAGACCTCCGCCTCGGCCGGGATCGGGATCGGCGTACGTGGTCGGTTCGATCAGGGCGACGCGTCCGATCGGGCGCCGCCTCCGGACCGGGCTCCGGCATCCGCCGGATCGCGACAACAGCGGCCACGGCAGCGGTCGCGGCCGACGCGACGAGGACGAGCCAGAATGCCACGGCGGCGGGGCGCGGGCCGGAGCCATTCACGGGGCGCTCCGCGTCGGCAACCGCTCGACCCGCACCGCGCACTTGCTGCCGTCGGGCTGACCCGAGAGCGGGCAGTAGGCATCGAGCATGAGCCGGTTGACGGGTTCTCCCTCATCAAACACGGGGGCGAAGAGCAGGCCGCGCGGGGGTTGCGACCGGTAGTCGATGCGAGCCTCGATCTCGAGCGCACCCCGCCGGCTGACCAGGCGGACCCGCTCCCGGTTGCGGATTCCCAGGAGGTGCGCGTCCTCGCGGTTGAGTTCCACGTAGGCATGCGGCAGGGCGCGATGCAGCGCCGGAATCCGTTGGGTCATCGAGCCTGCACCCCATTGCTCCAGCACCGCCCCCGTCGTAAGCCAGAAGGGGTAGGTCGTGTCGGGCACCTCGGCGGCGGGGGCGTGGGGCCGCAGCCAGATCCACGCGCGATGATCTTCGTGACCGTAGAAATCAACGGCACCGAGCGCAGCATCGGCGGAGGGATCGTCGGTCGTGTTGTACCGCCAGCGGGTTTCGTGCCCATCGACCCAGGGCCATTGCACGCCGGCCTGCGCGCGCACCACCGCCAATGGCGGCAGGGCGCTGCTCGATCCCGCGTGGAAGCGGCTGTACTCGTCCCAGATCTGCGCCAGTCCGTGGCTTGGCTCGTAGGGGAACAACTCCCCGAGGTCCAGGCGTCGCGCGACCTCGATCATCTGCCAGGCATCGCTGGTGGCATCGCCGGGCGGTGCCACCATCTGGCCAAAGTACTGGGCCCGCCGCTCCACATTCACGAATACCCCATCCCGCTCGAACCACATCGCCGCCGGGAGCACCACATCTGCCACGTCCGTCGTCGGCGTTGGATAGGCCTCGGAGACGACCACGAATGCGCCGGCTCGGGCCGCCGCCCGACGATAGCGATCCAGGTTCGGCAGGCTCATCATCGGGTCCGTGGCCTGAATCCAGAGGAAACGGATGTCACCCCGCTCCAGCTGCCGGAACATCGAGAGGAGCGGGGCGCCCGGCGAGGGATCGATGCGCTCGACTGGGACTCCCCAGATCTCGGCGGCACGGCGACGGTCTCCCTCGTCGTCCACACGACCACGGGGCAGCGTACCGGTCAGCGTGCCAGCGTCGTGCGGGCGCGCTGCCGTTACTGGGCTGGCCGGTGATGGCAAAGGCGCTGTTCCCCGGCTCCCCGAGCTTGCCCACCAGCAGGTGGATATTGTAGAGCGCGTTGTTGGTCCAGGTGCCGCGCACGTCCTGGTTGACACTCCGCCCCCAGACTGACATGACGCGCCGCGTCGGATCGCCATAGAGCGAGGCCAGCCAGCGGATCTTGGCGGCCGAGAGACCCGACACCGCCTGCACCCGCTCCGGCGTGTAGTCGGCGAGGAACGTCGACGTAGTCGGACCAGGTCGCGTCGATCGGGGGGTCCAGGCATCAGGCGGCCCTCGTCGTCGCCGTTCCCGAGGTCGGTCTTGCCGCGCTTGAAGGCGACGTGCTGATCGAGAAACTCCCGGTCTTCCCAGCCGCGAGCCACGATTTCCTGGCAGATGGCGTTGGCGATCGGCAGGGATGAGTGAGGCGCACAGAGGAGGACCCGATCGGAGGCGTACTCGGTGCGGGCCGTCCGGGTGGACGAGGGCAATGATCCGCACAGCTGGGTTGGCCCGCTTACGCGCCAGCATCCGGGAAAAGAGGACGGGATCGGTCTCAGCGAGGTTCATGTCCCACAGCACGAACGTGTCGGCGTGGTCGATGTCCTCGTAGCAGCCCAGGGCGCCGTCGGAGCCAAAGCTGCTGCGGAGCCCGGCACTCACGCTTCCCGCATACAGCCGGGCACTGGTATCCAGATTGTTGGTGCCGAGTCCGCCCTTGAACAGCTTGGACGCGATGTACGAGTCAGCGATGGTCCACTGAGCCGAGCCGTACATGGCCACGCTGTCCTTGCCGTGCACCCGTATCGTCTCTTTTATCTGCTGCGCCACCAGGTCATACGCCTGGTGGATGGGGACTGGCGCCAACTTCCCCTCGCGTCGCACCATCGCCTGCTTGAGACGGTCGCGACCATAGAGGGCCTGCACGGAGTTGTAGCCCTTGACGCACGCCAGCCCCGCGCTCACCGGGGAGTCGGGATCTCCTTTGACGGCCACCGCACGCCCACCCTCGATCCCGGCGAGCAATCCGCAGCCCACACCGCAGAGCCGGCATGGCGTGCGCTTCCAGGTCAGGGCGCGTGCCGGCAGTGTGAGGCCAGGAGCCGCAGAGGATGCGAACGCCGAACTGGAGGCGACCGAAGCAGCGGAGGCGATGCCGACCCCCTTGAGGAACGTCCTCCGGTCGACTCCTGTCATGGATTCCCGCGGCGGAGCAGGAGCTCGCAGAGAACGGCCCCACGCGAGCAGGCAGGGAGTTTGACGATGGGGAGGGCCGAATCATGGCCGAATGACCGCAACATCGAACCTCCGAAGGCGGTGCCTTCACGGGTGAGCGGTGCGGATGACGATCCAGGACTGAAACAGGTGTGATGCACAGGAGCCGAATGCTTTGGTCAACATTGCACGCGGAGAATAAAGGGACCTGCAACGCCGTATGAAGGCGCCTTCATCCCGAGGCCCCGACTGCCCTGCGGGGCCCATTCCCCGATAGGGTTCCGACCACCGAGTCGGAGGATGGGGCCCTCACCCGCAATTTCGCGGTGCCGATCGGTCACCTCGCCAGGCCTACCTTGGGCGCGCCGTCACCCATCCCAAGGAGGTCCCATGAATGCCAGGCTCAGGCTGGCAGCGTGCGTGCTGCTGGCGACGGCGCTCGGTTGCGCCGACCACGAACCATCCGCCCCCGGAGTCACGCCGGGAACAGTCGCTGGCCCCGATGCGATCACCCCCGAACCGAACGCCTCTCCCGAGGCCCGGCGGCTGGAACGTCAGGCGGAGCAGTTGGCGCGTGCGCTTGCCGACCCCACACTCCGCGGATACCTGTTCGAGCAGCTCCGGGGGTCGCCCGTGGTCGAGCACAAGCTCCAGTTCCAGCGGCTCCTCGCCCGGGATGACCAGCGCGTTGCCAGCGCGATGGCGGCTACACAGGGGCAGCCCCAGGCGGCCGTTCTGCAGGACGCCTCGGCGGGGATCGCGTCGGAACTCTACTTCCCGGTGCCCGGTCACCTGGAGCGGTGGGACGGCGGACCCGACCTGCTCGTGGCGACCGCGCTCAACGACGGGGATGTACCGGTCGCCTTCACCCCGCAGGGCCAGCGGATTCTCCTCGATCCCCGGACGCCGCCGTCGATTCCCGTGCTGGCCCTGGTCCCCCAGGAGACCGATTTTGACCGGCCGATGGGACCGCGGGACGCGATCTGTGCCGTTGACGAGTGCGTGGGCGGGGGCGGCGGGGGGACGGCCGGGGGCGGCAAGGGAGGTGGGCCGGGTGGCACGCCCCCTGTCCAGGACCTGTACCTGACCCGCGCCCAATTCGTGGACACGTTTGAGGGGATAAGAGACAGAGCCCGATTGAGAGTTCACCCCCGCCCAAACAATGCAGGATGCGAGCTGGCCGGCGCAGTCTATCGCGGCTAAAAGGGAAGCCGCCCCCTAGGGGGCGGAGAATCGGTGGACCGCGACTTAGGCAGGGAGGTGTGGCCCCACGGGGGGGTGTTCTGCGACCTTCGCACGCTCAGCGTCGAACCTTGCCAGGTGAATGGTCGTGAGGCGCGGACGAGTCTGCACTACAGCCGATGAGCGGCCCACCCTCGCTAACAAGACCGCCCCCGGACGACAGTTAGCCTTAGCAGGTCAATGCACTTCGAGACTGCTTAGTTCTGTGGTGCGCACGGAGCGACCACAATCATCGAGAAGACTGCCCCATCACTGGTCGTGAACGGGATGGTCAATTGGCCGCGAACGCCCTTCCGCGGTGTGACCGCGTCCTCGCTGAAGGTGAACTGGTACGGCACGAGCCCTCCCCCGCACCAAGCGGGAACACACTCACGTCACCAGATATCAACGCGTTGTGAAGTGGATGGAGGACGCCGTCGGTGGACGACGTCCCGAGCACCTCAAACGTGGTCGCATCAAGTACGGACGCAGTCGCGGGTGCCTCAGAGCGAACCCAGCCGGACCCACCAGTGATGCTGAGGTCCCAGCCCGCCGCGCACGAGTAGGTATAGCGGTACACTGGTTCACCGCTTGGCCCGACTCCCACTGGCCCACTCCGGCTGATATTCGCCGACCAAGTACGGAGGCCGAACGAGATGTTCATTTCCTGGGCATCCGCTAGTATGCAGTCCACGGGGGCTAGTTCGCGCTGGTCGACAGTCCCGCCACCGAAGTTCAACAATACCTCGTGCGTTATGCGGATGGCTCGCACAGCCCTGGCCCCCGTCACGCTCCCAGCGTCCTCGATGGTGGGCGGTGCTTGCATCTTGAATGCTGTCCCCACATGCGACCCGCCTGCGCTGGCATCGAACACACCACTCGCTCCCGTGATTGTGAGTGCCCGATTCTCGGGGAACGCATCGCCAATACTAGGGTACCCAGACCCGGATCCGTCTGAGAGCAGAAGCTGACCTGTTGCGATGTCAGTCAGAGAATTCGGAACGAGCCCAAACACATGGACGACTCCGGGACCACGCACCGCAACCGAAGGGCGAACGTCGCACGTGAGATACGCAGGAGAGATGATCCCACCACTACTCGCCACTCGATGCTCCATGCGGGCTGCACCGATGACTTCGACCGTGACCTCCACGTCCGGGATTGGCGCACGGCACGTGATCAAGAGCGTCTTCTCTTCCACCGAGCCGTTGTCGCTTCGAAATTTCATGATGAGGTCTGCCGTCAAGTCGCTCAGCGGTGCCCCAGCAGCAGGGCGGCGCTGGAACGAAATCAGGGCGTTCACGGTAGACTGGGCTGCAATGGTCCCGCCTCCCGACTCGAAGCTGATCTGCCCAAGACCGCCGAACGCGCCGTCGGGCCCAGCCTCCCAAGTCATGGGATTGGGAAAGTCCCCACGCTCTGTCGATAAGGCGATACTCCCGCCGATGAATTGCACTCGGCGCGGCGAAGCGATGCGCAATGGCTGCGTACACTGGAGCTGCGTCGTCACCGGCGTCGGCGACAGCGAACTCACCGGCACCACAGAGCTGAGCGGCGTTGCCATCCCTACGCTCTCGACCTTGAGTTCGTTCTCAGTGCCCACCACCTGGATCTCGCTCTTCCCGGTGCAGTTGTTCGCGTCACAGGCCCACACCGTGACCGGCCCCCCTTCCTTCAGCCCCTCGGCGAAACCACCCTCGTGCACGACGACGACCTCCTCATTCTCGGACTTCCAGATCACCGGGAGCGTAACGCCAAAGTCGTAGACGGCACCCGTCCCATCCACCAACGTCGCCGTCAGCGGTAGAAGTTCCCCGACCTCAATAGTCATCGCCGGGGGATCAACCCGAAGCCGGAGGCTCAGGTTCGTCGGACACTGGTCGCTCGTCCGGCGAGCACGCCAGTTTCGGTGGGAGCACCGGGGCAGTCGAGGAATTGAATCACCACGCTCGAGAATACCATGGTGCAGCCGCTCCCACCCACCGTGGCATTGCTGATCTCTTCATCGGCCGACCTCACAACCATGCGCCCTGTGCGGCACGCGGAACCTTCAGGGAGTTTCACCTCAGTCCCCACGAATTGGGTGAAATGCTCCGCAGTGGCCTCCATTGTGGCCGTCGCGGGGTCGTAGCGCATCTCGCCAGGGGAGGATACGGATGCCTCCGGGCCCAACCGTCGCCAGGAGCGGAATGCTACCCTCCAGCGCGGGCAGCCCAGTGATGCGGACGGTGGCTGGCTTCAGGAAGTGTATGCCGTCAGGCGCACCGACGAAGCCAGTGATGACCTTGGCATCGTAGGAGCGGAAGGCGTTGAGTGTCGGCGCATCGGTAGGCGCTGGCTGGCAGCGGCGTGAGCTGAATTTCCGTGGGCCCGGCCAAGGCTCCACTGGGGATGGCCAACTCCACGGTTCCGCCAGGCAAATGAACCACGCCGCCGTTCGCGTCCACAAGCTTGGCACCGCCTAGAATCGAGACCCGGAGCTTCGAGCCCGGTTTGCCCGTCAGCCGCACCGTGAGCGCGTTGCGTTCCTGCAGTACGATCGCTTGATGGAGGTGGCGCGGCCCGGTCTCGGTTGCGGTCCGCAGCGCGGGAATCACTTGCCCGTTCACGGAAACCGACCCATCCGCGCCTTGCGTCGCCAAGTCATCAATGTCGATGATGTAGTCCGCCGCGGGGTCGGCGGTGAACGTGGCCGACTCCACTCGGGGGGACGCGGTCGTGCGCACATACTCGGTCGGCCCAAACGCGTTCGCCGTGGGTACAGCGACGTTGGCCGCGACGAGGGACGGCTGCACCGCCGGTCCGCTTGGCAGCTCATTCTCCGGCGCGCAGGCCATCGCGATCAGGAGGGGGAGGAACGACACAACACGGAGAGAGGCGGACCGAGAGCGCGACATAAGACCCCCGCTGAGTGGCGGCTGTCAGGTCACGAGACAGCAGTGCCAGGTGAACGCGGCCTGACCGATGCCTGAAGATGGGCCGACGAAGTCAGCGGGGAGTCATCAAGGAGTCACGTACCTTCGCCCGTTGCGCCGCCCAGCCCAATACTGCCCTCCGGCCGCCGGCCCGCAAGAGGCTCAATCAGGATGGAAACACTCCGGATTCTCGGGCTACAATTCCAACTAGCCCCACTCCCGCCGATGCCGCCTCCACCAGGGCAAGAGAGGGCGCGGCTGGTACGTGAGAACCCCAAGCTCCTCGTAGAGCACCCGCAGCCGGCCCCGGAAGCACTGGGGCCACTCGTCCCACCCAGCCGTTTGACGGGCATCGAGATCTCCCTTCCAAAGTGTCAGTCCTTCTCGGGTGAGCCTATGTTTCAGGTGTAGGCCGCCCTCCCCTAAACGAGTGCACCTCAGGAGACGCTCCCCATGAGGGAAGAAATCGCCGAGATTCTCTCTCCCCAGAAGCACTGGAAACGTGGAGCTACCCCGGAGTTGCGCGCTTCCTGGCCGACCCGATCCCGACTGCTTTCGGCCGCCGTCCGCCTCACCGCCTTGCTCCTGGCCGCCGCATGCAGTGAGAGCACGGCGCCATCGGCGGACCCGCCCGTGTTCTCTCAGCAGGGGTCCAAGCTGGTCGGCACCGGCGCCGTGGGGTCTGCGCTTATGGGCGGTGCTGTGTCCCTCTCCGCCGATGGCAATACCGCCCTCGTCGGAGGGTACTTCGACAATGCGGGTGCTGGGGCAGTGTGGGTCTGGACACGGAGCGGAGGTGTTTGGACGCAGCAGGGATCCAAGCTGGTCGGCACCGGCGCGGTGGGGGCTGCCAACCAGGGCCATTCCGTGTCGCTCTCCGCCGACGGCAACACCGCCATCGTCGGAGGGCCCGATGACGATCAGGTGCCGGGGCCGTGTGGGTCTGGACACGAAGTGGAGGTGTTTGGACCCAGCAGGGATCCAAGCTGGTCGGCACCGGCGGCGTGGGGACTCCCCTTCAGGGCTATTCCGTGTCCCTCGCCGCCGACGGCAATACCGCCATGGTCGGAGGGTACTTCGACGATGGGGGCGGTGGGGCCGTGTGGGTCTGGACACGGAGCGGAGGTGCTTGGACCCAGCAGGGATCCAAGCTGGTCGGCCCGGCACCGTCGGGGTCGCCGAGCAGGGTATTTCCGTGTCCCTCTCTGCCGACGGCAACACGGCCTTGGTCGGCGGGCGTAAAGACAATGTGAATGTTGGGGCCGCGTGGGTCTGGACACGGAGCGGGGGCGTTTGGACGCAGCAGGGATCCAAGCTGGTCGGCACCGGCGCCGTGGGGACTGCCCTTCAGGGTTATTCCGTGTCCCTGTCCGCCGACGGCAACACCGCCCTGGTCGGAGGGTAGCTTCGACGATCTGGCGGCTGGGGCCGTGTGGGTCTGGACGCGAAGCGGGGGCGTCTGGACCCAGCAGGGAACCAAGCTGGTCGGCTCCGGCGCCGTCGGGAACGCCTACCAAGGCTATTCAGTGTCCCTCTCCGCCGATGGCAACACCGCCATGGTCGGAGGGTATCTAGACAATGTGGATGCTGGGGCCGCCTGGGTCTGGACACGGAGTGGGGGCGTTTGGACCCAGCAGGGATCCAAGCTGGTCGGCACCGGCGCCGCGGGGGCTGCCGAGCAGGGTATTTCCGTATCCCTCTCCGCCGACGGCAACACCGCCATGGTCGGAGGGTATCTGGACAATGCGGGTGCTGGGGCGGTCTGGGTCTTCACATCACAATGACGGCGACCACGCGGCTGATAGGTAACCTCGCTGTCGAGCTCATCGAGCACCCGCAGCCGGCCCCGGAAGAACTGGGGCCACTCGTCCCAAGTGAAAGGCTGCATGGCTCGAGGAGCGCTTCCGGTTGCAGCACAGATGGAAACCCTCAAGCGTCACACCAATGCATCCCGAGCGCTAGAGTGCCTTGAATACCTCATCGCACCGCTGTGTGACGACTTCAATCATTGAATGAAGATCGGCGACTATCGGAACGCGTGATGCGACGTGTGGAACGGCGGGCCTGTGGCGAGGATCAAGAGTCAGATAGGCAGTCTTGCCGGTAGAGGAAATCACAAAGTTGAAGGGATTGGCGTCGCGATGGACCACCTCATTCCGATAATTGACGACCCTGAACATGAGCCCGTCGTCTGAATAGGGGTCCGGGGGGAGCGGAGTTTTGTGTACCTTGATATTGAGTCCCTCCATCGCGGCTACTAGTGTGGCTGACGCGGTGCTTGCGCGAAGCTTGACGCAAACTCTCCCAATACTCACATCGTCGTCCGCAATCCCAAGCGCTTGCTCGCTGTTGACCACTTGGGCCATGAAATCCATGGCGCCAGACAAGTGGAAGAAGAACTCCTGCACCGCCTGTTGGCGCCCATCGACATCTGATGGCATCGTACCAGCCCTGACGAGCCCGACCAGGTCTGCCAGTCGTCGCTCCGCGAACCGTAGCTTCTGGCGAACGGTGTCGTGAATGGCTGGCATGGGAAATCGCCTTGGGGGGGAGTTGCGAAAGGGCGGGCATCAGAACTAGGCCCACACTACGATCTCACTCTGGTCGTGTTAAGTCCAGCCATCGGACGCGCTCAACCCACAGGCCACCACCGCCGATGCCTCGGCCAGTACCACGGCAGCTTGGGCCTCGGCTGATAGACGACCTCGCCCCGTAGCTCGTAGAGCACCCGCAGCCGGCCACGGAAGAACTCCGGAAACTCGTCCCAAATGAATGGCGGCATGGCCCGAGGATAGCCCCTCGTCGCCCTGCCGCCTGTACCATTTCAGCGCACAACCCCGCAATCCTACGCGCCTACTGGCTGCTGAGGTCCACCTCGACACGATTGTCGTCGACGAGGATGATAGACTGATTTACGAGCTCCTGGCTCGTGATGTCAAAGTCGGCGAAGCTCAAGATCGCCTTCAGCGGGAAATAGGCCATTACATGCTCGGTTGTTGCGTCTGTGTAGTAGGGAGCGGTCCCATGTCGAACGTCTTGTCGAAGCATGAGCCCTCCAATGGCATCGTGAGGCATCGCAATTTTGGCAAATAGCTTAAGCAACGCCAATTGTTCCTCAATCAGCGCTCCAATCCGCTTACTGCGCGTTACCTGCAAGTCATTCCACGTTGAGCCATAGAGAGGCAGCGATATCGTCATGTAGGTCAGGCCTTTGAAGTCCTCTGAGCCAAGGGTCGTTCCATTCGCCGTGATGTGGGCGAACTTCAGGAGCGCCGTTCGCTCGGCCGGGGAGAAAGTGGCGAGGGGCCCAACAAACGTCACTGAGTCGATAGCCGCATATGACAACTGCAATACAGAATCGGCGGCCGCCACTGGCGCGATCAATGCGCGAGCGACCTCGGGTTGCTCCACAGGCACGAAGATGCGGAAGTCTTGGGTGCCTGAAGTGTTCACGGTAATTTCCCACATCTTCTGCTTGGTGCCGATGCGCGTCACCTTGATAATCTTATGAATGTCGTAGCGCCCAGATGGAGGGAACCCAGCAGAGCGCCAATCACTCCTCCAAGTACCGGTGGCCGAGTCTAACACTTCTATGACGCCACCGTTCGACCGCGCATCCAAGTCGTATTTGTATGTAGCGAAGATCCCGGTCGACAAGTGGACATTCATCAGCGCCGTCGGGACGGCGATCACCACACTATCACGTTTCGAGAACCCGGTGTCCTCACTCTTTTGGGCCTGCACGCTTGAGAACACAGATATGCTCGCCACGAGAGCGATTATGGTGCAGCGCGCGGTGGGAGGTAGGAACACAAAACGGAACATGATGAACCCCTTGTTGCCCAATTTTGCAGGACGCGTAATAGCCCTGCTATTCTACGCTTCGCCCTCCGCTCCCGGAAGACCCTGCACCTGAGCCTGGTCGCCCACGTGTCCAAGGGCGTGGCCCGGCTAACCTAGCCGTCGGCCATCCAGATTCACAATGTTTCTCCTGCTCCCAACCGGGCAATTCCACCGATCCGTACTGCCCTAAGGTCGACTGAGGTCGAACATGAGATCGAATATGAGGTCGCCGTTGAGGGCACACCCCAACGTCCGTTGAAGGTGTCCGTTGAGGGTTTTGGCACACCCTCAGGGGGCTACGCGACCCCCACTCCCGCCTCCCTGAGGGCCTCCCAGTGCCTGGCATGGGGGACCACCTCCCCTGACCGGATCCGGCTGCAGGCGCTCTTGGTGAGCCCCGTCTGAGACGCTAGGTCGAGCCAGTTTGACCCCCTGGATTCCGGGAAGCACTATCCCGCCGATAGAACCCCACGTCGGCTTCACCGGGGTGCTTCCGGTTCCACGCCCGATCCTCCCGCCAGACCTCGCGCATTGCACGCCGACGCTTCGCCCCGGCCTCAGGGCCCCGTTGGCGGCTGCGGTCCGGTACATCGCCCTTCGAGAACTCCCGTCCCACCGGACGCTGTCCCCTACGCGGTCGCCTGGAGACCCCGCGCCCACCCACGGGGCGTTCCGCAGAGCGCCTCCCGTCCTTCGTCATGAGCCCCAGAGAGGCCTTGTCGGGTCGGTCCGCCTCCAGAAGGGTCGCCGCGACCTCTTGGGCAATCGGCAGGACCAGGCGGGCCCACTGCTTCGTGGTGGTCGCCAGCTCGGTGGTCAGCGGTGGCAGCAACCGGCAGCCCCCATCGAGCCCCTCGAAGAAGGTGTCCTTCGTGAACTCCCGGGCGGTGAGGAGTTCGAGCAGGAAGGCGTCGACGGCTGGGCGCGCGGGCTCCATGAGGTCGAACACCAACGAGTCCCGATTCCGGGCGTCCCTGTGCATCAGCCCCAACATGGGGTCGGCTCCGACCGCCAGGGCCGCGATCCGGGCCTCGGCCTCCAGGAGGGCGTAGAGGTAGTTCAGCATGGCGTTGGCGGGGTTCACGGCCCGTCGCGGGGGACGTCGTGAGGGGGGACACCCGGGTCCCAAACGACCGCCAGTGGGCGGGTCGGCGCTTGGCGTCCGCCGTCGCAAACCGGACCTCGAGCGGCTGCCAGGCGCCCCAATAGGCCCTAGCGGCCACCGCCTCGAGGACCCGGAGCTCCTTGAGGCTCTTCGTCTCCCCGAGGCGCCCAAGCACCTCCACGAGCATCGGTTCGGCCTCAGCCCCACCGGGGAGCCGGGGGAGCAGCTGCCGTTGCCCCTCGACCTTTCGCCGGATGAGCTCCTCGGAGATCCGCCCCGCCAATCCCGTCTCCCCAGCGAGGGCCTGATTGCGCCGAAGCGCCGGGATGACAGCCCCGGTGGGAGCTGCGACGAAGAAGACCCGCCCATCGCTGTCGAGGTGGGTAAGCGGGACCCCGACGCCGTTGAGCCAGCGGATGGCGTCGAGAGAAATGGTGCCGGCATGTCCGAGGATCAGGATCCGCTTGAGCTCACGATCGAGCCGGCGAAGCGCAGGCCGTCGCGCTTGGCGGCGAGTCCATCCTCAACCACAAGGTGGCCACGCTCCACGGCGATGCGGAGGCCGTAGCCCTGCAGGACGAGAACGTCGCGTGCCGGTTTGGATCGGGTAGCAGGTGAGGTGCGCATCAGGGTGCTCCTTCAGGTTCAACGGCAAGAGAACAGCATGCAGGTTACGGCGACGCGGGAGCGGCAAGCCGTGGTGGTAGAGATGCAGTCGATAAACCATGACGAGAACGATTCGAACAGTTGTCCCTGCTCGCCATCAAAGAGGGTGAAGCCTCGAACGCTGGCCATGGTGTGCTGTCGAAAGGCATACCACACCAGGAACATGTGGGGTGGCGGTCCATCGAATGGCTCGAGGGTGGGATCGTGCGCGTTTTGCATCACCCACATCGCGATGAATTCCTCCCGCCACACCTCGAGGTCGGGGCTATGCTCTTCCGAGAGCGCGGAGCGGATGAGGCTGGCCCCAATGTCTTCGCTGAGTTCAGCGAGTTGATCTCGGAGTTTCTGTCGCCACTCCTCCATCTCATCTTCTCGCGCCTTTGCTGCCCGTCGAGTGTCCGGCGTGGAGCCTTTCTTGCCCTCGGTTGGCGACCGTCGGAGTTCTGTCAATGCGGCCTCGAGCCCGGTGGGGACGCCTCGCATGCCCACGATTGCGTGCTCGATCGCGTCGAGATGTTCTTCGGCAATTTCTTCCTTCTTGATCCCGTAGCCTGACAAGACTCGCACCACTAGCGCTAGCGCGGTATCAAACTCGCCTCGGCGCGCCCCGGTGAATCGATTTGGGCGGATGCCGAACGCTCGAAGCCCAGGTGCTGATGCAAGGCGTTTGAATTCGCCGATGCCAGTAACCCCCGGCTCGTCGCTCTCCATCCGTTGAAGCGCGGTATTGACCTCGTCCTCGAACCTCGCGGCGAGCTCCTGTAGGAACTGTCGAACGGCAGGAGTCACGGGGAAACCCGCCAACCACATCATCCACGCCACCCACTTGAGATCCCGCCGTCGCCCCCGGCTGAGGAGCGTGCTAACCGCCAGCACGTGGTCGAGCGCCTCGGGGGGATAGCCTAGCGACGTCGTTCCCCGGCCTCGCCCGAGGCTCCTCCGCAGGGGTCGGGGCACGAGGCCGGCCTTGTGCCAGCGGACCACCTGATCCCCTCGAATGGTGTGCCCCCGGACCCGAGCCAAATCGAGCAACTCCTTGAGCGGGAGGGGCTTGGCAGCTTGCAGCATGCATCAAATATACAACAGTACGCGAGAATGCGTAAGTGACTGCAGGTACGAGATCTAGGTTGCCTCTTCCAGTCGAGAATCCGCGTTCCGGCACCCCTGCCAGGACGGGCTCGATTGGCCGCCTGACCCGCTGGGACAGGCGACACTCATCAGTGGAGGCAGTATGAAATACCTCACCCCCGCGGACGCCGCTCGACGGCTCGGCATCACCCCCGCGGCAGTCCGGGCGATGGAGAAGCGCGGCACGCTCAAAGCCGTGGCCCGAACGGAAGGCAACGGACGACTCTTCAGCGCGGCTGACGTGGCGACCCTCGCGAGGAAGCGGGCCCGCAAGCCCAAGGGAGGGCGCCATGGCTAAGCGTCGCAAGCCCAGTCGAAAGGCGAAGCGCCCAGCGGAGCGGTCGCCCACCAAAGGGCTCACCGCCCAGTCGGCGCAGGCCGAACGCCGGGCCCTCAAGGCACTGTCGCTGATGCGGAAGGGGTTGTCCCGCGCCAAGGCAGCGACCCGGGCCGGCACCACTCCACGGACGATCCAGAAGTACGCGAAGCCGGCCATCCGGCGACGGGAGGGCACCTATGAGGCGCTCCCCGCCGATCAGATGCGGCGCCCCATGCGCTTCCTCACGGACCGAGGCGTGGTCGTGGTCGACGTTCGGAGCTCCCGTTCCGCGACCAGTCTCTCCCTGTACTGGGCGGCGGTCGACCACTACCTCCGCACCGGGGAGCGCGATCGGCTGCAGCCCTACGAGGGCAAGCGACTCCGGGCCGGCGGTCATCTGTTCGCCTACATCACGGACCCCGACCTCCTCATTCGGCTCGCCGAAGCGGGCGAGGTCCTATTCGAAGACCTCTACGAAGCCACGGCCTGACCGTGGAGAAAGGTGCATTGACCATGTCCTACGATCCTCAGCGGCGGCGGCGCGGGTCCACCGCCGCGGCAGCGCCTTGGGCCGGATGCTCGCTGCCTGACCTGCGGGATCGCCGACCCCACGGTGCTCATGACCCGTCGCGCGCGTTTTTCGAGCGGCACCATGTGCTCGGCAAGGCCCACGCCCCGGACCTCACGGTCGCGGTGTGTCGGAATTGTCACGCCATTCTCTCGGCACATCAAAGCGACGACGCCGTCCCCCTCGAGCCGCAGCCCACGATGCTGGAGCGAATCGTCGCCATCCTCCAGGCACTGATCACGTTTTTCAAAGACCTCGCGGATTTCTTACTCGCCTTGGCGCTCTGCCTGGTCCAGTTCATCATCGGGCTCGACGCCCACGCTCCGACCTGGAGGAATCAACCATGGGCTCGCTAAAGCAGAGTGTTCTTCGGGTGGCCCTTCGGGCCTGGATTGCCCGGGTCGATCGACCGGTAAAGGCGCCGTACAAGCCGTCTGTGCTCCCGTGGCCGAAGCACGTGCTGGTGCTGGACACGGAAACGACCACCGACGCTGTACAGCGCCTGTTGTTCGGGAGCTGGCGTCTCGGCATCTTCGGCGAGCATGGAGAGTTCGAGTGTCTGGAGGAGGGACTGATCCACGCCGACGATCTCGCCACGCGGGATCCGGTCGGCTGGGCGCGGCTCCAGGAGTACTGACGAACGCATCGTCCTGCGACGCGGAATCTTCGGCGGGCGGAGCTTCTGCTCCTCTCCCGTCGGGAGTTCGTCAACGACCGACTCTGGAAGGCCCTCGATGGCGGCACGCTCATCGTCGGCTACAACTTGGCCTTCGATCTGACGCGGCTCGCCATCGGGGTGGGCGCGTCCCGGCATCCCATGTTCCAGGGCGGCTTCTCAGTGCCCCTCTTCGAGTACGAGGAGCAGGGCAAGTGGGTGGAGAACAAGCACCGGCCCCGCATCCGGATGAAGGCGATCGACAGCAAGCGGACGCTGATGGGGACCACCCGGCGCGTCGGCGCCCGACCTGAGGAGAAGCGCCAAGTCCTGGAGGGGCTGGGCCGGCTCCTCGACCTCAAGCATCTCACCTTCGCCCTGACCGACCGTCATCTCAGCCTGGCGAAGGCCGCCGAGACCTTCGGGCTGGAGGTCGGCAAGCTCGACGTCGAAGAACATGGCGTGATCACCGAGCACTACATCGACTACAATCGCCGCGACGTGGAGGTCACGTCGCTGCTCCTGGAAGCGGTGCGGGCCGAGTGGGTTCGCCATCCCGGTGGCCCTCTCGCCCGACAAGGTGATGTCGCCCGCCAGGTCTCGGAAAAGGCTATCTCCGGGCCATGGGGATCGTCCCACCCGGGCGGAAGTTCAGCGACATCGGGGACACCGTGCACGGGCTCTGCATGACTGCCTACTTCGGCGGACGCACCGAGGTCCGCATTCGGCGCCAAGTCGTGCCGGTCATCTACGTCGACTTTCTCTCGATGTACCCCACGGTGAATGCCCTCATCGGGCTCTGGCGCATGCTCACCGCCGAGCGAATCAAGATCCAGGCCGCCACGGAGGAGGTGCGGAAGCTCCTGGCCGGGATCACTCTCGAGCGCTGCTTTCGAGAAGGCTTTCTGGGGAGATCTGCGGTTCTTTGCCAAGATCCGCCCGAACGGTGACATCCTCCCGGTGCGGGCGTCCTACGGCCCGACCGAGGACAACACCACCATCGGCGTCAATCCGTTCAGCAGCGCGATCCCGGTCTGGGTCGCGGGGCCGGATCTCGTCGCATCCGTGCTGCTGACCGGCAAGCAACCGGAGGTCCTCGAGGCGATTCGGATCGTACCGGTGGGCCAGCAGACCAGGCTCGACCCCGGTGGAACTCCGAAGCCAGGTCCATTGATCCGAGGAAAGAGGACTTCTTCCAGCGGGTGATCGAGGAGCGGCAGCGCGCAAAGACTCGGCGACCCGACCTCAGCGAGGAAGAGCGTGATCGGCTTGAACGCTTTCTGAAGGTGATGGCCAACAGTGCCAGCTACGGCGTCTACGCGGAACTGAACCCACAGCCCACGCGCACCGGAGCCCCCGAGGCGGTGGAAGTGTATGGCCTCGACGGCATGTTCCCGACCACCACCGCCGCCCCAGAGGACCCAGGGGAGTTCTGCTTCCCACCCTTCGCGGCCCTGACCACCGCGGGAGCGCGGCTCATGTTGGCCCTGTTGGAGTGCGGCGTTCGAGAACTCGGTGGAGAGATCGCCTTTGGTGACACAGACAGTGCAGCGATCGTGGCTACGGAGGGTGGTGGTCTCGTCCCATGTTCTGGTGGGGCGGACGTGCTCCCGGACGGTCAGGCCGCGGTGCGTGCCCTGAGCTGGGGGCAGGTGCAGGCACTCTCAGCAAGGTTCCGCGAGCTGAGCCCGTACAATCGCGACTACGTCCCTGGATCGATTCTCAAGATTGAGGATGTGAACTTCGTCCCTGGGACCGAGACGTCACGTCAGCTCTTCGCCTTTGCCATCTCGGCCAAGCGTTATGCCCTGTTCGTCCGAGGGGTCGACGGGGCCATTGAGGTCGAAAACGCGAAAGAACATGGGCTGGGGCATTTGCTCTGGCCCACACGGGGCACCCGAACCGAGGCAGAAGAGGTAGAAGATCGCAAGAAGGGCCGTCAGTGGATTCGGGATGTCTGGAAGGCACTGATCCGGGAGTCAGAAGGGGAGGAATTCCTCCTGCCCCAATGGGCAGACAGGCCGGCTCTTGCCCGGGTCACGGTAAGTACCGTCGGCATACTCCTCACCTTTGACAACCTGAACGATGAGAAGTCCTACGACGACTCTGTGAAGCCGATGAATTTCCTCCTGAGCCCCACGGTGGCCCGGTTCGGGCATCCAGCGGGAGCGAACCCCGAACGGTTCCACCTGCTCGGCAGCTACGAAACCGACCCAGATCGATGGCTGGACATGACCTGGTACGAGAAGTACTCTGGCCAGACCTACCGGATTGGGGTCGGCCGGGAGACGCCTGGAGATCGGGTACAGGTGCGGTCCTACCGGGATGTCATCTTGGAGTACCGGGTCCACCCGGAAGCGAAGAGTCTCGACGCCAACGGCGAGCTCTGCGCCCAAGCGACCTGTGGACTCCTCCAGCGCCGCCCGGTGGAGCTCGGAGAATTGGTCTACGTCGGGAAGGAGTCCAACGCGCTGGAACAGGTCCAACAGGGGCTCATACATGCCACGGCGGATGTGCGGACCACCTACCAGGTCAGCGACAAGACGCTGTGGGACTTGGTGTTCCTCCCCGCCATCCGCCGGATTCCGCTCCAGCAGTTGGCCAAGGCCACGGGTCGCGGTATCCGATTGATTCGCTTCTGGCGGAAAGGGGAACGTCAACCGTCCCTGGAGATGCTGGCACTGCTGAAGCTGATCGCTGCCCGCTGGGCTGCGTGGGCGATGAAACAGCCGCGTATGTCCCCGGAGGATCGTGAAGTGGCCCTCCGCGTGCTGGCCGCGGCTCCAACGGCACCCCGCCGCGCAGCGAAGCCACCGGCGCACCCCAAGAAGGTTCGCCGCAAGTCCGCGAGGTAGCACTGTTCAGACTCGAGGGGCTGCTCCCAGGCAGGCGCCTGGGAGCGGTTCTCGCTAAGCGTTCCGCGCCTCCTGACGGGGCCCGGACGGCCACTCATATTAACCCCTCGCGTGGTCCTATTGAGGTGAAGTCGACTTGATACTAGGGCCGCACGACAGATCAGGCAGGAGTCAGTGTCGACCGCTCTAGACTGCTATGATGCTGATTGGCCGAGCCGGAACGGTTGGAGATTGTCGGCGTCGATGCCTTCATCCCCGATACCTGTGCGGAACAGAGGAATGCCGAGGCGCTCGCAAACGATCTTCAGTGCATCGCAAACTGCGGGTGCCATTCTGTGACCAGCAATGACCCGCCGAATGGGTCGATCGAGCTGGTACCATGTTTCGTGTGCAAGGACGCGTACTTCGCGTTCATAGCTCCACTCACTGTACTTTGATGATAGGACTTGATTTGCGACGCTCTCCGGATCAATAGCACCGGCAATTGGGACGTACGCCGCGATGCCGCGATAGGTCACCTTTCGAATCCGTTGATCATCCTCCGGAAGGTCGACCTCCACCGCGAGCCCGGAAAAACCAGATGCGTAATGAGCCCACAGTAGATGACAGTCGAACGTTTGAGACAATGCACAGACCTTGATCCGCTTCTTCTCCTTGATGATCGCGTTCACCTGCTCCACCGGATCCAGCTCATTTCTAGTTGATGTGACGAACATGCCCTCCATTGGGTCGTTTAGCGCAGCCCAATCACTGCAGCGCAAGCGCCGCTTGATCAAGATGTCCATGGCAAACCCAAACTGGTCTGCCGAGCGAAACTTGTAGGCAATCATTCATCGCTCTGTGTTTTCCACGCCGAACAGTACGTGGGTGGGTCGGAGAGGCCAGATGCGCATTGTAGGGCTACATAGGGTCGCTTAGCATTGTGGTCCTGTACTCTACTCCGTTCACCCCATAGAGCGCGGATGTCTCGGCTGCGAGGTTAGCTGCGGAGAATAGCATGACGTTTGTGCCGCCTGGTGCAAGTGAGCTATCGTAGACTATGCCAGCACATCCTGCGTCTCTGACCTCATCGGCAAGTTTCTGACTGGCGAGGTAACCCGAAGGATCCTCGTGGTGCACCGGGCGACCGAGAAGAAATACCAAGTACTGGAGGGTAGGTGTATTCGGTGCCGTTCGTTCTCCGCTTGTAAGGTCGACCACTTCAACGATTGATGTAGTACGAAACGTAGCCACCGTGATTCGAGCCCGAGCCCAGGGCCGCATCTCGGCGACAGCAGCGTCGAAGGAGAGTGCGCCATAAAATACGGGTACACCTTTCCGACTGAGGCGCGCAACGGCTGCGCGTTCCGGCGGCGGCGGGCCCATCTCCGAAACCGCGTAGGGTCCAGTGACGTTCGCCTCGTGCTCGGGCGGCATCAGGCGGGCACGCTCGATCGTCTGTCCAACGGGCATGGTGCGCCGGCGGCTGATCGCTTCTGAAACTAGCGAAAACCAGAACCGGGGATCCGGAGGTGGCAGGTTGTCGCGAAGGGCGTCGGAGAGGTTGTTCCAGGCCACAGCCTGGCGCAGCAGGGCAAGATCAATATCTCCGTCAGATTCCATAGATCACACCTAGGGTGATTGTAATGACATCTGACGGTCCATTGGCCACTTATGCGGGTGTTCTTCCAGTCCTACCCTCAGGCCCTTGGGAGCAAATGCTGATTAGGGTCGGACGGGTCAACGAAGTCAGCTCAGAAGTGGGCTATCGCCTAAGGTACCTTGAACGAGAGCGATCCTACGACGCCGGCGGGTGCCAAGGCTACAAACGTCGAACCAGTACCAAGCTCTCCGTTAGAATTCGCGCCCCAACAATAGGCAAAGCCCGCAATCGTCACGCCACATGTATACCCAGCCCCACCGCTCATAGTAGCGAATTGCAGCCCCCCGGCCACCGGCGTAGGCGAATACACCCAACCTCCCAGTCCGTCACCAATTCCTTTGGGGCCTCCCCAACAGCTCGCTTCGCCGGAGACAGCTATTGCACAGGAGTGCCAACCCCCCACTGAAACCTGTGAGAACTGAAGAGGTGATGAGATGACTGCAGGTGTGTCCCTGCTGATCGTGGTCCCATCACCCAGCTCGCCATTAGTATTGGCCCCCCAACACAGGACACCTCCTGCCTGTGTTAGCACACAAGCGTGCGCACCACCGAACGCGATATCGACAACAGACGGCAAACCCAATACGCGCGATGGAGTATCAGTGAAAGCTCCGTTGCCGGGACCAAGCTGTCCAGAAGAGTTGTTTCCCCAGCAATACACGTCTCCCGCAACCGTCAAGCCACACGCAGAGACACCCGAGGCACGAATGAGTTCAAATGTGAGACCACCAGAGACGAGAGAAGGTAAGGAGCGCGATTCCTGAGCTGCATCACCCAATTCACCTTCTAGACCCCTGCCCCAGCAATAGCCTTCCCCCCTACTCGTCACACCACACGAGAATTGCCCGCCAGGTGAGGTCTCTATAGTGCGAAAGTAGTGGCCACCAGCGACTGGAACTGGTGAAGGTCTGCTGGTTGTGGTGCCATCTCCCAATTGTCCCTTGGAGTTGTCGCCCCAACAAAGTGCGCCTCCATCAACAGCCAACCCGCACACATGGCTCCCTGGAGTAGTCACCGCTGCAAACCGGAGCCCGCCTGCCGCAAGTACTGGTGTGACTGCTGGTAGGGTAGAGACAGAGCCGTTTCCAAAAACACCGTAGCCGTTGTACCCCCAACAGTACAGTTCAGCGCTCACTACAATGCCACAAGTCACACTGCTTCCTGCTCGCAACCAGTTTCCTTGTGTCGCTACCGTTGCGGCGACAAACTCCACTTGATCCAAAGGGGCACCGGAAATGGCGACACGAACAACAGTCGTCTCGTTGTCGGTTGGCCCGAGCACGATACTAGCTCCAGCCTCACCAGAGGCATCAGTGACGGCGACCGTGCTATCAATACCATCGAATCGCCCGGATCCGGACGTCACGCGGAAGACCACCGCCGCTCCTGGCACGAGATTGTCGAAAGTATCGCGAACTTCGACTCTCATTGGGGCTAGGTGCATGCCTGGAGCTCCGACCATTTGGCTATCACCTGCCACCTTTGTCATCTGAGTGGGCGTTCCTACCGTCACCGCAAAACCACTACTGGTCGCGCTTGTCAGACCGGTGGCGGTGGCGGTCAGGGTGTAACCAGTCCCTACCTTGTCAAGCTTCAAGTCGCTAAAGGTCGCGACGCCACTCACCGCCGCCTGGGTCACCGTGCCGCTGAGCACAGCTCCCGCTGTACCGGTCCCACCAGTGATGGCCAGCGTGATACTCGCCGTCGAGCTCGTCACCGTGTTACCGGAGGCGTCTCGCACCGTCACGACGACAGCTGGCGTCATGGCGACCCCAGCAGCCACGCTCGTCGGCTCCACAGTGAAGCCCATTTGCGTAGGTGCTCCTGCCGTCACCGCAAAACCACTACTGGTCGCGCTTGTCAGACCGGTGGCGGTGGCGGTCAGGGTGTAACCAGTCCCTACCTTGTCAAGCTTCAAGTCGCTAAAGGTCGCGACGCCACTCACCGCCGCCTGGGTCACCGTGCCGCTGAGCACGGCTCCCGCTGTACCGGTCCCACCAGTGATGGCCAGCGTGATACTCGCCGTCGAGCTCGTCACCGTGTTACCGGAGGCGTCTCGCACCGTCACGACGACAGCTGGCGTCATGGCGACCCCAGCAGCCACGCTCGTCGGCTCCACAGTGAAGCCCATTTGCGTAGGTGCTCCTGCCGTCACCGCAAAACCACTACTGGTCGCGCTTGTCAGACCGGTGGCGGTGGCGGTCAGGGTGTAACCAGTCCCTACCTTGTCAAGCTTCAAGTCGCTAAAGGTCGCGACGCCACTCACCGCCGCCTGGGTCACCGTGCCGCTGAGCACAGCTCCCGCTGTACCGGTCCCACCAGTGATGGCCAGCGTGATACTCGCCGTCGAGCTCGTCACCGTGTTACCGGAGGCGTCTCGCACCGTCACGACGACAGCTGGCGTCATGGCGACCCCAGCAGCCACGCTCGTCGGCTCCACAGTGAAGCCCATTTGCGTAGGTGCTCCTGCCGTCACCGCAAAACCACTACTGGTCGCGCTTGTCAGACCGGTGGCGGTGGCGGTCAGGGTGTAACCAGTCCCTACCTTGTCAAGCTTCAAGTCGCTAAAGGTCGCGACGCCACTCACCGCCGCCTGGGTCACCGTGCCGCTGAGCACGGCTCCCGCTGTACCGGTCCCACCAGTGATGGCCAGCGTGATACTCGCCGTCGAGCTCGTCACCGTGTTACCGGAGGCGTCTCGCACCGTCACGACGACAGCTGGCGTCATGGCGACCCCAGCAGCCACGCTCGTCGGCTCCACAGTGAAGCCCATTTGCGTAGGTGCTCCTGCCGTCACCGCAAAACCACTACTGGTCGCGCTTGTCAGACCGGTGGCGGTGGCGGTCAGGGTGTAACCAGTCCCTACCTTGTCAAGCTTCAAGTCGCTAAAGGTCGCGACGCCACTCACCGCCGCCTGGGTCACCGTGCCGCTGAGCACGGCTCCCGCTGTACCGGTCCCACCAGTGATGGCCAGCGTGATACTCGCCGTCGAGCTCGTCACCGTGTTACCGGAGGCGTCTCGCACCGTCACGACGACAGCTGGCGTCATGGCGACCCCAGCAGCCACGCTCGTCGGCTCCACAGTGAAGCCCATTTGCGTAGGTGCTCCTGCCGTCACCGCAAAACCACTACTGGTCGCGCTTGTCAGACCGGTGGCGGTGGCGGTCAGGGTGTAACCAGTCCCTACCTTGTCAAGCTTCAAGTCGCTAAAGGTCGCGACGCCACTCACCGCCGCCTGGGTCACCGTGCCGCTGAGCACAGCTCCCGCTGTACCGGTCCCACCAGTGATGGCCAGCGTGATACTCGCCGTCGAGCTCGTCACCGTGTTACCGGAGGCGTCTCGCACCGTCACGACGACAGCTGGCGTCATGGCGACCCCAGCAGCCACGCTCGTCGGCTCCACAGTGAAGCCCATTTGCGTAGGTGCTCCTGCCGTCACCGCAAAACCACTACTGGTCGCGCTTGTCAGACCGGTGGCGGTGGCGGTCAGGGTGTAACCAGTCCCTACCTTGTCAAGCTTCAAGTCGCTAAAGGTCGCGACGCCACTCACCGCCGCCTGGGTCACCGTGCCGCTGAGCACGGCTCCCGCTGTACCGGTCCCACCAGTGATGGCCAGCGTGATACTCGCCGTCGAGCTCGTCACCGTGTTACCGGAGGCGTCTCGCACCGTCACGACGACAGCTGGCGTCATGGCGACCCCAGCAGCCACGCTCGTCGGCTGGATTGTGACACCTAACTGTGTCGGTGTGGGCCCTACTGTTGGGGCGGTCGAGTCGGTGGTACCGCAAGCGGCACAGACTACCAGTGCAGTCAGGAATGGAAGGCGCACGAAATCCAGCTTCCGGTGAGGGGGTTTACACGGATCCTGTCTAGGCGGGCCGCTCTCAGGGCACTGTCGGTGCCAACAGGGATCCATGGTGAGACACTATCGTCAATCTCCCGTCAATGGCCTGTAGCGCAAGCCCAAGGAGGGATGGTAATCCCTTCAAATGCACTCGGAATTAGAGCGAGAGTGAACTCCGAGGCACCATCTATCTCTTATCCCTGGACACGTTTGAGAGTTGGTTGAAGGGCAGTCCCGAGTTTGAGCTGCATGTGCTGGGGCCAGCCAGCCCCGGCGACACCACCACCTACATCTCGTTCCAGTGCGTCGGCGAACACGCCCCCTCCGGCTACTACTGGGACATGAACTCGACCAATTGGAATGGGACCGCCAAGGTGTTCACCCAGGCCCAGATGGACGCTCTGGAGCAGGCGTTCCCCGGACAGTCGTACATGATCCTCGCGCTGGAGGACGACGACACCGCCTGCGAAATCAAGACGGGCGTGGACCGCTTTGGCGATGCGCTGACCGCGCTCAAGAACGCCTACAATTCGTACACCGGACTCAAGGACGTCAAGATCATCACCATCAACGGAACCACGCGGGTCATCACGGCAGCCAGGAGCGGCGCCAAGCTCGTGACCGCGCTGGCCAACCTCATCAAGAGCAACGACGATCTCATTGGCATTGCCATGGCCGATTCGGTCGTCGGCCGCTCCAGCCCGATCGGACACTGGGCCGTCATGGAGGGGCATTCGAAGGTGAATGGCTGGCTGAATCTCGTGATGCAATAACCACTGACGGCGGGGGAGGATCCTCCCCCGCCCCACTCAAGGAGCGGATATGGGCGGGAGGACGAAGTGGAGTTCAGTTCTTGGCGGGGTGCTGGCCTTCCTCGCACTCCCGGCCGCGGGACTCGCCGGGCAGGAGGGGGCCTGGCACCTGACAGCCACCGCCGCCCAGACCTGGTTCAGCGGCGGGCTCGATGACACCACCACCACCGACGGCAAATGGAGCCTGGCACCGAAGATGACGTGGGGAATCTCCGCCGATCGTGCGGTGGGGACGATCCGGATCGGCCTCGGCCTGTCGTACCTCTCCTCCAACTTGCACTTGGCGAGTGATCCGATCACCATCACCGAGAACACGCTCGATATTGCGCAGTGGGGGGTGAGCGCCTTGGTGACCGTGCCGCTGCTGCGACTCGGAACGGCCGGGGCCGCCGTGCACCTCTCCGCTGGACCGGTCCTCGGCATCTGGGCCATCACCGAGGAAGACAGCCGGACCAGATTCGGGGGGACGGCAACGTTGCAAGTCACCGCCCCGCTCGCTTCCTCCTGGCACCTCCTCGCCACGTTGGGAGGCACCGTCTCAGGCTCGCCCTTCAACACAGACGACCTGCCCCCTGAGTTCGAGACCACTACCCTCTGGGCGAGCAGGGTGGGTCTCGGCGTCCAGTACGCCTTCTAGCTCAGGACTTGGGGTCGAGCGCCTGGCTCACCACCAGCGACAGATGCTGGCGGTGGGCCCGCGTCTCGGCGTCGCCAGATGGCGTGGCGACCTGCGCCTGAATCTTCTTCAGGCTTGCCACGGCAGCCGACTTGGCTACGTAGTCGTAGTTCTTGGCCGTCGGGCCCTTGATCATCCCGGCCACCTGGCTGACGTACTCCAACTGCAGGTTCTGCCGGAAGGTGTTGACGTTGCCGCGGGCATCAGCCGCAAAGACGGCGTCGGTCAGGTCCGACATCATCTGGGCGGATGAGTATTTGTTGCCGTAGAGCCGCGAGTCGGTCAACCGGGCCTGGGTCTGCGGGGCCAGCATGAACGACAAGACGGTCTTCTGCATGTTGAGCACGCGCGCGTGGATGTCCGGCTCGCCGGGACCGCTGAAGCCGCGCCGGGGCTGTTGCAACTCGGCCAGCAGCGTCGGAGGAGCGCTCCAGGCGTCCGGCGCGAAGAACTCTGTCCGGAGAATGCGCATTGCCCGCTGTTGCTCGGCAAGCGGCACGGGCGTGAACGGCAGGCCGGCGTCCGGCTGCCCGTCGACCCCGCGGCTCACGTACACGCCGCCGATATACCGCGACGTCACCACCGCGGCATTCGCCTTCTCACCTGTCGTGCGGAGATAGGCCACCCGCAGGGTCGCATAGTCCTGGCCGGGCTTCGGGTACCGCTGGTCGATCCCCTGAGCAGGGAGTCGGACAGCGCCATCCGCCCTTCGACCCAGCGTGAGCGCATCGTTGCTGAGGTCGCCCACCATGACCCGCGGGTCGATGCCCCGGGCCGGGGACCGCATGTCGTCGGCATCGTTGCCGAAGGCGAGCTGCGGCTCCGTCGAGCGATTGAGCAGGGCGGTCATCCGCGCCGCCTCGGCGGCCGGATTCGGGAGCGAGGGGCGATACGCGAACTCGATGGCCCAGTCGTCGTAGGGCCCCGTCTGAATGTCAAAAGCCAGCGTCCGCTTGCCTCCCGGAGGCGGCACGTTGACGGCCGTGTAGTCCATGACCGATCCCGTCACACCCCGGGTCGCCACCAGCGCGGAGTCCTGCAGCTGCGCGGGGGAGAGCATCTGGCTCGCCTTCATGTTGTGGTTGAGGCCCAGGGTGTGCCCCACCTCGTGGAGCACCAGGCTCACGACGGCGTCGTAGATGTACATATTCATCTCGACCTCGGTCGCGCCGAACATCTCCAGCGCCGAGGCGCCGAACGCGGCCTGCTGCTGCATGTAGGCCTGAGCGGTGCATGCGGTCGGGTCCGAATCATCGATGGGCATGCGTCAACGACCTGACCGGCGAACTCGAACAACTCCGACTGATGAATTCGATTCGTCACGAAGATGAACTCGAGCATGATGTCGGCGCCGAGGATCTGCCCGGTCCGCGGATTCACGAAGCTCGGTCCGTACCCACCGAAGGGCGGATTGGGCGAGGCGGTCCACCGGAGCACATTGTAACGGAGGTCGCCGGCCTCCCAGGTGGCGGTGTCCGGCTGCTCCTTCACAACGATCGCGTTGGTGAATCCAGCCGTCTCGAAGGCCTTGTTCCAGCGGAGCGCTCCCTCGCGGATGGCGGGCCGCAACTCCGTCGGTGTCGTGTTCTCGATCCACCAGGTGATCGGTTCCACGGGATCGGACATGGCCGCGTCGGGGTTCTTCTTGACGAGGTTCCACCGGTGCACCTGGTCCTTCCACGGGGTGACACTCGTGGAGGTGAGATCGGTCACCTGGTCGGTGAAGTAGCCGACCCGGGGATCGTCGTACCGGACCTGGTAGTCGTTGTCGGGCATCTCGATGAAGGTGTGCTGAATCGTCAGGCTGACGTTGCGCGCGTCGGTGATTTCGGGTCCGCCGCTGTTGGTGGGCGCCGGGTTGACGTACACGTATTCCACGACGACGTCCGTGTTCAGCGGATACGACTTGACCGACACGACGTGCGTCTTGTCCTTGTTGAGCGCGCCGAGGGTGAATGTCGTGCCGGGCGGAGTACCGGGCCGCGGGCTCGGCTTGACCTGACGGAGGGTTTCGGTGAGGAAGAGCTCATCGGCCTTGATCAGGAATTCGCCGGTGGCCGTATCGGTCGCGGCGATCTCGATCGACGCGAGCATCCCCGGGCTGATGTTGGCGTCGGCGGCCCGACTGAGCGGGCTCGCCGGATTGAAATAGAACCGGGTGTTCTGGGTGATGAACTCGATCTTGTTGAAGTTCTTCCGGACCGCGAACACCGTGTTGGGGCCGAAGGCGCCGCGAAAGCTGCCTGCCGGGAGTGCCCCCTCGTCGGTCACCGACCAGTAGATGAACTCCTTGCCGATCTGGTCCTGCTTCACGACCATCTGGAGCGCGCCGGTCACGGTGTCCTGGTAGATGGTAAAGAGCCCCTCGAACTTCGTCGAGCTCTTCGTGAGTTCCGCGATGCTCTTCGTGGCTGCGGGTTTGTCGCCTCCGGACTTGGCCTTGCCCTGGGCGTTCGCCGGGCTCGGGGAAGTGCCTGCGCCCGGGCCGGACGCGCAGGCCAGCGCGACCACACTCAGGGACGTGAGAGCGACTCGGACGATTCCTCGACCTGGCATGAACAGCTCCGGTACGGGTGTGAACGGAGGGGCGATCTTCGGGAACGGCATCGGGAGGGGAACCTGCACACAGGCCCCCTCGGCAATACTACAGCTTAGTAACGAGACGGGAAGGGGGTGCGACGGGTTTCAGGCAGCGACCCGCCCACCGCAGGCGGCACAATAGCGGCTGCCAGCCGAAAGGTCGGTGCCGCACTTGGCGCAGGCGGCCGGCGCGCCGAGCGGCTTGCCGCAGTCTGGGCAGAATCTCGCCCCGGGACTGGCTTCCGCGCCGCAGGCACCGCATGCAGCGGCAGTGCGGCCGTCGTCCCGGAGGGTCGCCACCCGGGCGGCGACCTGCGCCTCGATGGCAGCGGCAGGGGAGCCTGCGTCCTCGGTCCGAAGCGCCGAGAGCGCTTCGACGGTGTACTTCTGCTTCAAGAACTCGTAGTCGTTGTCACTCAGCTTGCCGGTCTCCCGGTCAAACTCGATTTCCTTCAGCGCTGCGAGCGCCACTCCACTGCGCGTATCCTCGAGGTCCTCAAGGGCATCGAGGTCGATGACATCGGCCGGCCGTGCACCATGCGCCGTGAAGAGCGGCTCGAACACGAGCCAGAGCAGCGAGAGTCCCACGAACGCGGCCGCCAGAATCTCAATCCACATCAGTCCTGGACCTCCGAAAGCGCCTTGCGCAAGCGCTCAAGCTCCTCGGGTGTGGCGCCGGCGACCGCAGCGATATCGATCGCCTCGGTGGCAGCCAGCGAGGGCACCGCCGAGACCTGGCGTTGGCGCCGGAGGATCCACATCGAGAGAAGACCGATGCCGATCAGCATCACGATGCCAGGCACGAAATAACCCGCCAGGTTGAAGCCCTCGGCCTTGGGCGCCATGAGCGCCTGCTCTCCATACTCACGCACGAACTCTTCGCGAATTTCGTCCGCGGTCCTGTTGTCGTTCCACAGCGCCACAATCTCGCGGTGGAGCGCCGGAGAGGTCGTGCACGTGAAATCCGTGGTCCGACAGGTGTAGATATCGAGGTTGCAGCCACACTGGCACTTGAGGGTCTTCTCAAGCTCCATGATCTGGACGTCGTTGTCCGCCCCGACCGTCGGTGTGCGCTGCTGCACCGCGTTGGGATTGTAGAGCCGCCCCGCGTCCCCGCTACTGGGCGTGCCCTGCGAGGCGGCCTGCGCACGGAGGGTCCCCGCCCCGGTCAGCGCCAGTCCACCGAGCGCCACCTGTCGCAGAAAGGCGCGTCGTTCGGTCATCGCCTCATTCATCTCAGACATTCTCCGCGCCGACGAGCGTCGCTTCGTAGCCGGCCTGGGTGCGCCGGGTCTCCGCGATGCCGCCGCCGCCGGGCCACATGGTCAGGATTCCGCCGACGACGAGCACCAGCCCCGCAAACCACACCCACCAGACCAGTGGATTGATGGTGAAGCGGTAGACCGCCTCTTCGGTCCCGTTTACTGATCCGGCGTAGACGATGTAGAGGTCTTCCTTCAGGTCACTCCGGATGCCGACCTCGGTGGACGGCTCGAACGTCGGGCGGCCGAAACTGTCCACGTGCTGGCGCTTCTCGGACTTCATGACCCCAAGCGACTTGCCGTTGTAATCGACCTGCACCGTGGCCGCCGACACCACCCGATTGAGGGCGTTGTACTGCGACACCCCGAGATGCGTCAGCTTGTAGGTGCCACCGTAGGGACTCTGCATCTCGATCGACTCGCCCGGCTTGAGCGTCGCTTCCTGGTCGACCCGAAACGCCATTCCGGTGAAGGCGATGAACATCAGCAGGATCCCGACGTGCACGATGTAGCCACCGTAGCGCCGGCGGTTCCGGGCAATCAGGTGGAACAGCGCGGTCGGGATCGACTCGCCGTGCATCCGGCGGCGGGCCCGGATTCCGCGGTAGAACTCCTGCACCACCGTTCCCATCACGAAGGCACCGAGCCCGATGGTCATGATCGGATAGAGGTCCCGCATCCCGTCGACGACGAGGGCCAGGGTGACGATCAAGCCGACGGAGACCGGGATGACGAACTGCCGCTGCAGATTCCGGGCGGTCGCCTTGCGCCAGGCGATCAGCGGCCCGATGCCGGTAAGCGCCAGCAGGAAGAGCCCGAGGGGGATGTTGACCCGGTTGAAGAAGGGGGGGCCCACGGTGATCTTGCTGCCCCGCACCGCCTCGGAGAGAATCGGGAAGAGCGTGCCCCAGAGCACCGAGAAGGCGATCCCGACCAGCGCGAGGTTGTTGAAGAGGAACGCCGCCTCCCGGCTCAGCATCGACTCCAGCTTCGCGTCCGGCTCGAGCTCGTCCCAGCGGGTGTAGAGCATCGTGAAGCTGAGGACGCCGGCCACGAGGAGGAAGCCGAGGAAGAAATAGCCGACGTTGGACTGCGTGAAGCTGTGCACGCTGGCGATGACGCCGGAGCGCGTGATGAAGGTGCCGAAGATGCTCAGGAGGAACGTCGCGACGATCAGCGACAGGTTCCACCGTTTCAGCATCCCGCGCTTCTCCTGGATCATGACGGAATGCAGGAACGCCGTCATCGTGAGCCAGGGGAGGAAGCTGGCGTTTTCCACCGGGTCCCACGCCCAGTAGCCGCCCCAGCCGAGCTCCACGTACGCCCACCACATGCCGAGCACGATGCCGATCGACAGGAAGACCCACGACACCAGGGTCCACTTCCGAATGGCCACGATCCACCCGCTGTCCAGCCGGCGCCGGAGCAACGCCGCGATGGCAAAGGCGAACGGAATGGTGACGCTGATGTAGCCGAGGTAGAGCATCGGCGGATGCATGACCATGCCGATGTTCTGGAGCTGGGGATTGAGCCCGCGCCCGTCTTCGGGGATGAACGCCAGCCGGTCGAAGGGGTTGGCGGCGAAGAGCATCACGAGGACGAAGAACACCACCACGATGTTGGTGACGCCGGCCACGTAGGGCAGCAAGTCGGCGTAGCGGCGCGAGGTGATCCACTGCGCCACGGCCGAGAAGCAGGCCAGCACGACCGCCCAGAAGAGGAGCGACCCCTTCTGCCCGGCCCAGAACGCCGACACGATGTAATAGGTGGGGAGGTTTCGGGAGGTATACGCCGCCACGTACTCGATGTTGAAGTCGTGGGCGAAGAGCCCCTTCCAGAGTGCAAGCGCCGCCACGAGCAGCGCGGCGGCGAGCGCGTACGACGACCGGATGACCGTTCGCTCAAGGTCTGGGCGGTCCTGCCACTTCCCCGAAAAGGAGAGGACCGCGCCGAAGGTACCGATCAGGAATGCCACCCACAGAGAAAACTGCCCGAGGAGTGTCATGGCGCGTCAGGCTGCGGGAGCTTCAGGAGTCGCTTCGTAGCGCGAACCGCACTTGGCCAGCACATCCGTGGCGTGGAACACCCCATCGGCGCCGAGACGGCCTTCGACCACGACTTCGATATCGCTGGCATCGGTGAAGGTGTCCGGCACCAGGCCCCGGTACGTCACCGGATAGATCTGCGAGCCATCGGTCACCTGGAAATCCACGGTCTGGGTGGCCGCATCGCGGCGAACCGACCCCGGCACGACGCGGGCCCCCATCTTCACGCCGACGTTGTGGAAGGTCGGATCCTCGGAAGCCTTGGTGGCGAGCTCGGTCGGCGTGAGGAAATAGACGCCCGTTTCCTTCACCCCCTGGAACATCAGGAGGCCGACGCTCCCGACGATCAGCACCGCGCCGAATAGGAACTTGTGGCCAGGCTTCATGGTCCCGCTCCCCGCGTGTAGTTGGATTCCGACAAGACTCTTCAAGAATCGACAGCCGGCCGACTCGGAGCAAGGCCCGAACGGTCGATTAAGGAACTCTTCACGCCGACTTTAGCCTCACTGCCCCGAGGTCGCTGCCTGGTGGAAATCGGTCATCATCCGCTCGTGATCGCCGTACTCGGGGCGGCCCTTCTTCATCTCTGCATCGTAATGAGACAGGAACGCCTTGTAGGCCTTCTTCAAGGCAGCATCGTCCTTGTTCCACCGGGCCACCGTGCCCTGGATCACATAGCCGAACAGATGCCCCGGATCCTGAATCAGGAGGGTGTCGGCGATCGCGGCGGCCCCGGCAACGTCCCCGCTGTGCAGCTTCAGGGTGGCCAGGTGGAATCGGGCATCGGCGTCGATCGTCTCCAACCGCTCGTACGCCATCATGGCCATCGGTGTCATGGTGGTGACGGTCTGCTGATCGCCCGATTCAGAGGCCCGCATGATCCGGTTGTAGAGGCGGTCGAAGGCCTCACGCGGTGTCATGGTGCTGAGGTCGGGGAGCGGCCCAGCGCCGGCCCCTCCCGCAAAGGGCGCGGCGGAACCGCCGGCGCCGACCACGCCGGCCGCCTCCGGGGCACCCCCGCTGCCGCGCACCACCAGGGCGAGCACCGCCACGAGGAGCACGGCGCTCACGACCGCCGCCACCGCCCACGCCTTTCGATCGCCGGGCGCCGACGACGACGCACCCTGCCCAGCGCCGGCGCCTGCGCCTGCGCCTGCGGCGTCCCGCACTGGGTGCAGAACTTGGCGCCAGCCGCCAGCGGGGCATGGCAGGAGGCGCAGGTGCGCGGGCCGAGGCTCGCACCGCAGTGTCGGCAGAACTTCCCTTCGGCGTCGGCGCCGCAGGAGGGGCAACGGGTCGTCTTGGAGGCCATCGGACAGAATCCAGGGTATGAGGGTGGGTATTGGCCGGAACTAATCTAGCCAGACCATCGAGATCGCGGGACCGCAATAATACTGAGGGGGGGGGTCAGCAGATGCGGGGGAGCTGATCTCCGGGGAGCATGTCCACGATGCGGGTGCCACCCAGCCCCGTCCTGAGGACCACCATGCCGGGGTGCTCGGCGACGGCCGCCCCGGCGATGACCGCCTGGGCACCGAGGGGGTGGCTGCGGAGCGCCGCCAGCGCCGCATTCGCCGCCTCCGCCGCGACGAACGCGACGAGGACGCCTTCGTTGGCCACGTACATCACGTCGAGCCCGAGCAGATCGCAGACCGACGCGACGGGCCCCGGAACGGGGAGCGCCCCGTCCTCGAGCACGACGCCGATCCTGGCGGCACCCGCGATCTCATTCAGGGCGCTCGCCAGACCACCGCGGGTCGGGTCTCGCAGGACGTGCACCGACGCTCCCACCGATTCGCGCAGCAGCTCCACGAGGGGAAAGAGGGTGGCGGCGTCGCTCTCGATGGCCGCGTCGAAGGCGATTCCCTCGCGCGCCGCCATGATGGCCATGCCGTGCGACCCGATCGGCCCACTCACCAGGATGGCATCGCCGGCGCGCGCGCGCTCAGGGCTCGGACGGAAGTCGGCCCGCAGTTCGCCGATGCCGGTGGTGTTGATGTAGAGCTTGTCGGCCTTGCCACGTTCCACGACCTTGGTGTCCCCGGTCACCACGGGCACTCCCGCCGCCCCGGCCGCCTCGGCCATGGAGGCGAGCACCCGGTCGAGCAACGCCAGTTCGAGCCCCTCCTCCAGGACAAAGCCGACGGTGAGGCACACCGGCCTCGCCCCGACCATGGCGAGGTCGTTCAAGGTGCCGTGCACCGACAGCGACCCGATGTTGCCACCGGGAAACTCCACCGGGCTCACCACGAAGGTGTCCGTCGAGATCGCCACCTCCTGCCCGTTGACGGGGAGGACGGCCGCGTCGCCCAGCTGTTCCAGGACCGGGTTCCGCAGGTGCGGCAGGAAGCGTTCGTTCAGCAGCGCCGCGCTCAGCTTTCCGCCCGATCCGTGCCCCAGCTGGACGCGGTCGGTTGCCGCAACGGGCAGCGGACAGGTAGGACCTCCGCCGATCGTGACGGTCATCCTATGCCTCCGGTGCCACGGCCGACCGATGGCGACCGAAGTTGTAGTAGGCCGCGCAGGCTCCTTCGGAGGAGACCATCGGCGCACCGAGGGGACGTTCCGGCGTGCAGAGCGTGCCGAAGGCGGGGCATTCAAACGGTTTGAGCGTTCCGCGGAGCACCTCCCCCGCCCGGCATTCCGCCGGCTCATCGACCGCGACGTCCTCGAGGCCGAACCGGAGCTCGGCGTCGAAGTCCGAGAACTCGGGCCGCAAAACGAGCCCACTCTTCGGGATGGTCCCCACACCCCGCCACTTCCGGTCGGCCAGCTCGAACACCTTCCGGACGAGATCCTGCGCTGGCGGCGTCCCGATGCGACGGACGGCGCGGACGTACTGGTTCTCGACCTCGTGTCGCCCTTCCTCGAGCTGACGGACCGCGAGCGCGATCCCCTCGAGGATATCGACCGGCTCAAACCCGGTAACGACGATCGGCACCTTGTACCTGGCGGCGATCGGCTCGTATTCCGTCCACCCCATCACGCTGCAGACGTGGCCCGCCGCCAGGAAGCCCTGCACGCGGTTCTCAGGCGCGTCGAGAATGGCGACCATGGCCGGGGGCACCGTGACGTGGGAGACGAGCACGCTGAAGTTCGGCACCCCCAGCTCCTTCGCCCGGAACACCGCCATGGCGTTGGCCGGGGCCGTCGTCTCGAAGCCGACCGCGAAGAACACCACCTGCTTGTCGGGATGCTTGATGGCCAGGTCGAGCGCATCCAGCGGCGAGTAGACCACACGCACGTCCCCGCCCCGCGCACGGATCTGCTGGAGGTCACACTCGCTGCCGGGGACGCGCAGCATGTCGCCGAAGGAGGTGAACAGGACGTCGGGCCGCGCCGCGAGCATCAGCGCCTTGTCGATCTGCTCGAGCGAGGTGACGCACACCGGACACCCGGGGCCATGGATCATCTCGACCGCCGGGGCGAGGATCTCGTCGAGCCCCTGCTTGACGATGGTGTGGGTCTGGCCACCGCAGACCTCCATGAGGACCCAGCGGCGGGTGGCGCTGTCGAGAATCTGGCGGACCAGGGTGCGCGCCAGCACGGGATCCCGGTACTCGTTGAGGTATCTCATGGCGTCACCCCGAGTTCCCCCTCGAGGAGGCTCATCTCGCGGAGCATCTCGTAGGTGCGCTTGGCCTCCTCTTCATCCACCTTGGAGATAGCGAAGCCGACATGGACCACCACGTAGTCACCCGCCACCACCTCGTCCGCCACGTACGCCAGACAGACGTCCCGGCGCACGCCACCAAAGTCCACGGTCCCCATCGGAAGCCCGCTATCGCCGCGGATGTCCACGATCTGTCCAGGAATGCCGAGACACATGGAACGCCTCCTTCGGGTTCAATCGGTCAACGTGCCAGTCGTGCGGCAGCCACGGCGGCCTGCCCGAAGCTGATGGCTCCATCGTTGGGGCTGAGGCGCCGGGGCCAGAGGACGGTCAGTCCGAAGCCCTGCAGCCGGCCCACCAGCGAGGTGAGCAGCCGCGCGTTCTGGAAAGTGCCCCCGCCGAGGGTAACGGTTCGGATGCCGCTCTCCTCGGACACCCGGCGGATCACCTCGGCGGCGGCCCACGCAATGCTCGCATGGAAATCGGCGGCGAGGTCTGCCACGTTGTCACCCCGCTGCCGGCGCGAGCCGAGGACCGCCAGCAGGTGCAGCGGGTCGATAATCCAGGCTCCCTCGTCCGAACGATCCAACCCCACCCGAATTTCGGAGGCGACGCGCCGCCCCGCAAGCGATTCGAGTTCCATCGCCGCCTGCCCCTCGTAGTCCGCCTTCAGGCGGAGTCCGAGGACGGCTGCGGCCGCATCGAAGAGCCTTCCCATGGAGGACGCCCACGGAGCGTTCACCCCCCGTGTTGCCTGAAGTTCGGCGACGGCCCGCTCCGCCTCCTGGATGCCATCGAGCGCCAGGGTGAACGCATTCCCAAGGTGCGGGTCCAGCATCAGGTAGCCGAGTGCGGCGCGCCACGGATTGCGGGCGGCGAGGTCGCCGCCGGGGAGCGGGGCAGGCCGCAGGTGCCCGACGCGGCGAAAGCCGAGGAGGTCCGCCTGGAGAACCTCGCCACCCCAGACGCCGCCATCCGCGCCGTAGCCCACGCCGTCGAACGAGAGCGCAAGCACCGGATCGGTCCGACCATGCTCCGCCATGACCGCGGCTGCGTGGGCGTGGTGGTGCTGCACCGGTTCCAGGACCCGCAACCCCGATTCCAGCGCGACGCGAGTCGAGAAGTACCCCGGGTGCGCGTCGTGGACGACCGCCTCGGGCTCGATGCGGAACAGCGTCTTGAACCGGTCGAGCGCCGCGTGGAAGTGCTCCAGCGTCTCCAGGTTCTCGAGGTCACCGATATGCTGACTGACATACGCGCGCGCGCCGTGCACCAGCGTGAAGGTGTTCTTGAGATGCGGCCCGACCGCCAGGAGCGGTACCGGACTCCCGACCGGCAGATCGAGGGGGAGCGGCGCGTACCCCCGCGCGCGCCGCATCAGGATCGGCCCAATCTCCGTGGGCCGCACCACCGAATCATCGTACCGGGCGACGATCTCGCGATCATGAAGCAGGAAGCCGTCGGCGATGCCCTCCAACCGCGCCAGCGCCTCCTCATTCCCGGTCGCGATGGGTTCATCGCTCACGTTGCCGCTGGTCATCACCAGTGGCCGGCGGACCCGGTCGAGGAGGAGGTGATGCAGGGGTGTCGTCGGCAACATGACGCCCACCCAGGCGAGCCCGGGGGCCACTCCCTCGGCCAGAGGATCGCGCGCTCCTCGCTCCAGCAGCACGATCGGGCGCTTCGGTGAGCGGAGGAGCAACGTCTCATCCCGGCCCACCACGCCGATTTTCCCCGCCTCCTCGAGGGTGCGGACCATGATCGCGAATGGCTTCGCCTCGCGGCGCTTCCGCAACCTGAGCTGCGCAACGGCGGATGCGTTGGTGGCGTCGACCGCCAGCTGGAACCCACCCACCCCCCTGAGCGCGACAATGCCGCCCTTGAGCAGTGTCAGCGCGGCGGCGGACAGCGCCTCGTCCGAAGCCGCCGTCTGTGTCGCGCCCTCTGGCGAGGCGTACCAGAGACGGGGGCCACATGCCGGACAGCTGTTCGTCTCCGAATGGTGGCGTCGGTCGACCGGCGAGTCGTATTCGCGCTGGCAGGCCGCGCACTGTATAAAGACCGCCATGCTGGTTCGCGCGCGATCGTACGGCATCGACTCGATGACCGTGAAGCGAGGGCCGCAGTCGGTACAGGTGATGAACGGATATCCGTACCGGCGGTCCGCCGGATTCCGGAGCTCGGCCTCGCACTCGGCGCAAACGGCCACATCGGGCGAGACCGGCTGCCGTCGGTCCGGCTGCGCCTGGCTCGCCTCGATGGCGAAACCGCTGAGCCCGGTGACGATGCGTGTCGTCACGTCGATGCGCTCGATTTGCGCCAGCGGAGGTGCCTCGAGTTCGAGCGCCACTACGAACTCCTCCAGGGCGGCCGGGGCGCCTTCGACTTCGATCTGGACTTCGCCGGCGGTGTTGAGCACCCACCCGGCGAGTTGATGACGCAGGGCCAACCGATGCACAAAGGGGCGGAAGCCCACCCCTTGTACAACGCCCGAAATTCGGACGGCACGCCCCTCCCGGTCGTTCAGACCGATACGGGACGCCGCGCCAGCTGCCGGAGCAAGTTGTACCACGTGTCGAGCCCCTCACCGGTCAGGGCGGAGGTCTGGAAAAACTTCAGGTCCGGATTGACCTCTCGTGCAAAGCCAAGCGCCTGCTCCAGGTTGAACGGCACATGGGGGAGCAGGTCGATCTTGGTCAGGACCGCGTAGCGTGCCTGCTGGAACACCTTGGGATACTTGAGCGGCTTGTCCTCGCCCTCCGTCACCGAGAAGAGCACCACCTTGGCATCCTCCCCGAGGTCCCAGCTCGCGGGGCAGACGAGGTTGCCGACATTTTCGACGAAGAGCAAGTCGGTGGCCGCCAGGTCGATGGCTTCGAGGGCGGTCTCGACCTGTCTCGCATCGAGGTGGCAGGCGCCGCCGGTCACCACCGCCTGCACCAGGCGCGTCGTGTGCCGGGCCAGCCGGTCGGCATCGTTCTGGGTCTGCACGTCCCCGGTCACCACCGCCATCCGGAGTTCGTCGCCGAGGGCGGCGAGGGTGCGCTCGAGGAGGAGTGTCTTTCCCGATCCCGGAGAGGACACCAGGTTCAGCGCCGGGACCCCGGCGGCGGCGAGGCGTGCCCGGACCGTGCCGGCAATCTCGTTGTTTCGAGCCATGACTGGCTCTCGGAGTTCAATTGTCCTGACGGTCATCGTCGAGCTCCAGGTAAGTGACGCGAAGCACATCGCCCTGGCACCGGGTCATGGCGGGCCGGGCCCGGTGGAACGGTGGTGCGGCCAGCAGTGCCTCGAGGCAAAAGAGCAAGTTGTCGGGCTCAAGGCCGGAGTCGTCTCCGACATCGAGCCCGACGGTAATGAGCTGCGGCAGTTCTGCCGGGGAGAGTCGCTCCTCCGCGAGGCGGCAGACCTCCACCGCCACGCTCATTTCATGCATGGGCCGGTGCGCGCGGTGAAACCCGGATACCCCATTCCCTCAGTTGACCTGCCATCCGATCGGGAAGTCGGTCGGTTCCCCGCTCCACCGCGGGGGTCATGTCGGACCGCATTTCGACCACCGATGGCTCGACGCCGAGCGCCACCGTCATCGGGGGGAGTGTCCCGCGCACCTGGGCGAGTGTCAGCACGTCCACGATATCCACCTGGTGCACCGAGATCTTCTGCCCCAGCACCTTCGGCAGGTCCGGACCGTCGAGGAACACGTCCGCGCCGGGTTCGAGCCCGGCGCGGATGGCGTCGACCAGCAGCAACTTGCCGGCGGACTCGATATAGGGGAGCAGGTTCATTCCCCAGGTGCCGCCGTCCATCAGCTCGATGCCATCGCCAACGTCGAACCGGTCCCGGAACCGCTCCAGCGCGATGATCCCCACGCCGTCGTCGCCCATGATGGGGTTGCCGAGGCCCAGGACGAGGACCGGCCGGACGTTATTCGTCCACATACTGGATGTCCGCCTTGATGTAGTGGCCTCCGCTGAAGATGCCCGACAGTCCACCGCCATGTTCCGTAATGTCCTTCCGGAGCACCAGGTAGATGTGGATGATCGGGAAGACGATAAACCACCAGGTGCAGAGGTGGTGGGTCAGGCGGATGATCTGGATCCCGCCAACGGCGAGGACCATCGGCTCCGTGAGGCCGTACCAGAACCCGCCGGGGTTGGCCTGCCCGTACATGGCGAAGCCCGTGAACACCATGACCGCGGCGATCAGGTAGGTGAAGGTGTAGCTCAACTGCTGCAACGGGTTGTGCCCGATGTAGTAGATGCCGTGATCCCCTTCGATCATCAGGTAGTACTTGATCTGTTTCCAGAGGTTGACCCAGTCGCGCCACCGGATCGGGAAGAGCGCGGGGAGACGCTCGAACTGATTGCCCGCGAAGAGCCAGTAGATCCGGATCAGCCCGGCGGCCACGAGCAGTCCCGCGGCAATGAAGTGGGCCAGGCGGATGTAGCCCATCAGGAACTCGGGTGGTCCGCCGGTGGTGAGGAAGTAGGGTCGATTGATGAAGAAGCCGGTGACCACCAGGGCGGTGATCGTGATGAACGCCACCCAGTGGGTGAACCGGAGGGGGCCGCCCCACGGTGAGACCCAGCGGTAGTCACCCGAGGGTGGGGCGGAATGCCGTCCAAGCGGAAAGAGCGGCGAATCGGCGAGGGGCGGCGGCGCGGGGCCATGCCGCGGCGTGGAAGTCGTCATTGGACCTTGACCTCCACGATCGGATTCCCGGCGGCGTCGAGCACGTGGACACCACACGCCATGCAGGGATCGAAGGAGTGGATCGTGCGCAGGATCTCGAGCGGCTGCTCCGGCCGGAGCAGCGGGTGGTGATCCATCAGCGCCGCCTCGTAGGGCCCGGGCACGCCTTGTTCATCCCGCGGGGAGCAGTTCCAGGTGCTGGGCACCACGCACTGGTAGCGGGAGATCTTGCCATCCTGAATCTGAACCCAGTGGCCAAGGGCGCCACGGGCGGCGTCGAGGTATCCGTAGCCCTGGGCCGTCTTCGGCCAGGTCTCGGGGTCCCAGAACTCGCCGTTGAAGGTGCGGGTATCGCCGTTCTTGATGCGGTTGACGAGTTGGCCGTACCAGTTCTGCATCTGGTTGGCCAGCAGCACCGTCTCCATGCAGCGCGCGCCCACGCGGCCGAGCGTCGAGAAGAGCGCGGCCGGCGGCACGTCGAGGCGGGTCAGGAGTTCGGTCACAATCTCCTTGATGTCGGGCTGGCCCGCGGCGTAGCCGACCAGCATCCGCGAGAGCGGCCCGACCTCCATGGGACGCCCATCGTACCGCGGCGACTTCATCCAGGTGTACTTCTTCTCGTCCTGCAGGTACGTCCACGGGGTCGGCGGGCCGGTGTACTTCGGGACCGTCTCCCCCTCCCACGGGTGGAGCGATGCGGCATCGCCGCCGGAATACTCGTACCAGGAACTGGTGATCCCCTCCGTGACCAGCGTCTGATCGTACGGATACACCTTGGAGAGGTCGCGGTTCAGGACGATCCCGCGGGGGAAGTAGAGCGAATCGAGGTCGTTGGTGTCGACGGCGGCGTACTCGCCGACGGTGAGGTAGTTGCCCGTCCCGCCGCCGATGGCGCCCCAGTTCTTATAGAACCCGGCGATGGCCTGCACGTCGGGCCAGTACACCTCGTCCACGAACCGCTTGGCGCGGGTGATCATCGCCTGCACATCGGAGAGGCGCGCCGCGTTGATGGTCGCGGTGTCGTTGAGGTTGATGGCACTGGCCATGCCGCCGACCAGGAAGTTCGGGTGCGGGTTCTTTCCGCCAAAGATCGTGTGGAGGCGGATCACGTCCTTCTGCCAGTCGAGCGCCTCGAGGTAGTGCGCCACCGCCAGGAGATTCACCTCCGGCGGGAGCTTGTAGGCGGGGTGGCCCCAGTAGCCGTTGGTGAAGATGCCGAGCTGGCCACCGGCCGCGAATGTCTTGATCCGGTTCTGCACCTCGGCGAAGTAGGTCGCGGAGTTGTTGGGCCAGGGGGAAATGCTCTTGGCGATGGCCGCTGTCTTGGCCGGATCGGCGCTCAGCGAGCTAATGATGTCCACCCAGTCGAGCGCATGCAGGTGGTAGAAGTGGATGACGTGGTCCTGGATGGTCTGCATCCCGTGGACCAGGTTGCGGATCAGGGTGGCGTTGGGCGGAATCTTGATGCCCAGGGCGTCCTCGACCGCGCGGCAGGAGGCGACGGCGTGCACCACCGTGCAGACGCCGCAGATCCGCTGGGTGAAGGCCCAGGCGTCGCGCGGGTCGCGTCCCTGCATGATGGTCTCGATGCCGCGGAACTGGGTGGAGGAGGCCCAGGCCGTGGAGATCATCTGGTTCTCCGCCGTGCACTCGATCCGGAGGTGTCCTTCGATACGAGTGATAGGGTCTACGACCACTTTAGTCTTGGCCATCGTGACCTCCCTCCGCCGCCGCAGCCGCTTTCTTGCGCGAGCGAATCTGGTGTACGGTAGTGGCGGTGGCATGCGCGGCCACGCCGGCAATGGTCCCGACCGCGAGCGCGGCGCCAATGGTGTCGGCGGTCTTCTCGATGCCGATGCCGGCCACGTTGGGCAACCGGGTGTAGAACGGGGTCATGGTGTCCCAGAACCCACGCTCGGTGCAGCCGATGCACGGGTGACCGGCCCCGATCGGCCAGCTGGTCTTCATGTTCCACTGGAAGATCGGGCAGGGGCTGAAGGTCGCCGGCCCCTTGCACCCCACCTTATACAGGCACCACCCCTTGCGGGCGGCCTCGTCGTCAAATTCCTCGACATACTGGCCGGCGTCGAAGTTGGCCCGGCGCGGGCACTGATCGTGGATCCGCGCGCCATAGGCGAAGAGCGGCCGACCGTCGGCGTCAAGCTCCGGAAGCCCGCCGAAGGTCAGGTAGTGGACCAGGGTGGCCGTGACCGTCTCGGCAATCGGCGGGCACCCGGTCAGCTGCACCACCGGCTTGTCCTTGATGATATCGGCGATGCCCACCGCCCCGGTCGGGTTCGGCTTGGCGGCCTGGACACTGCCCCAGTGCGCGCACGCGCCGACGCCGATCACCGCCTTGGCGCCGGCGGCGGCCTCGACCAGGATGTCCTTGGCCGTCCGGCCGCCGATCACCGTATAGATGCCGTCCTCGGCGAGCGGCACCGAGCCGGTCACCACGAGGAGGTACTCGCCCATGTTGGCCTTCATCGAGGCGTGCAGCGCTTCCTCCGCTGCCGTGCCTGAGGCCGCCATGAGCGTGTGCGAGTAGTCGAGGGAGACGATGTTCAGGATCAGTTCGCCGATCGAGGGATCGGCGCTCCGCAGAACGCTCTCGACGCAGCCGGTGCACTCCTGCAGCTGAATCCAGATGACCACAGGCCGCTTGACGCCTTCCAGCGCGGCGGCCACGCGCGGTGCGGCCATTTCGGTCAGGCCGAGGAGCACGGCCATCTGGCCGCAGAACTCGAGGAAGTCGCGGCGGGATACGCCGCTTGTCTCGAGATGCTCGCCGAGGGTCTGATCTTTGGCCCAGGGGAACTGCGTGGGAAAGAACATCGTCTGAACCTCCGGTCCACAATGGTGCGGGATGGACCGGCGGCGGGAGGAGCCCGCCGTCGGGGGGGGAATCCAACTGAGACAACATCCGAATCGGCGAATAAATCTGATCTGAAGAGATTCTGAAGATGATTTCAGTACTGCTACGGAGTGGAGGATGCGCGATACGAATCGGAACTGCCGAGTTCCGCGAGAAACGGTCGCGTCACATTCATCGAGATGCGGCTGGAACGACGCCACCGCGGTATGCTGGAAGCGAAGATTCTCCAAAGAGTTAGTGAAGGAACAATAAATTTTGTAACGATAGCCCCGTATTGCCACGGAGACCCATTGCGCGAAAGCCCGGAGAGGGAAAAATTGCTCGCGTCCTCCCTCAACTCAAGGGTCATTCCTATGATGTCTCGCACCGTTCGCTCCCGCTCCCTCGCCGCCATCCTCGGCACGCTGGCGATCGTCTTCTTCGCCGGCTGTACCGAGACCAACACCGAATACGTCGAGCGGCCGCAGTTCAATCCGCCGCCCGACTCGGTCAATGGCTACATGGGGTACTACAACGCCGCCACCAAGCAGACGACCTGCGGCAACTGCCATGTCGGCTATCAGGGCACGTGGGTCGACACCGCGCACGCCGATGCCTACAACACGCTGGACGCCTCCGGGCCATGCCCAGTCGTTCTGCTACGGCTGCCACACCGTCAGCGATGACCGGCAACACGGCGCCGCGTCGGGCGAACCGGGCGGGTGGAACGTGGTGCACGAGCCCGGCCTACCACGACGTGCAGTGCGAGAGCTGCCACGGCCCGGGCTACGACCACGTGTCGAACCCGAACGATGACAACCATCCGCTGGCACGTGCCGGCCTGAACGACACCGCCACGAGCTGCGGCGGCTGTCACAGCGGTCGAACACCACCCGTTCGCGGAGCAGTGGTCGCAGACCGGCCACGCCGATTCCGCGGCCAATGCGTACCCGGCCGGAGGCGGCACGGGGTGCGGCGCGACTTGTCACGAGGGCCGGACCGCGCTCGCCAAGTTCAACGGCGGGAAGCCGAGCACCTATATGGAACTCGACTCGATCGGCCAGATGACCACCCTGCCGCCGGCCACCTGCGCCGTCTGCCACGATCCGCACGGCAGCCCCTACCAGGGGCAGCTCCGCGCGCCGATCGACGTGCCTGACGTCACCGCCAACCTCTGCATGAATTGCCACAACCGGGGCACCTCCGCCGAGCGGCAACTTCTCCAATTCGACCGCGACCAGCACCAAGCGCGGCGCGCACGCCTCGCAGGGCCCGATCGTGCTCGGCCAGGGCGCCGGGTACATTCCGCCGCTACTTCGTCTACGACACCAACCGGGCGTACACCTCGCACGCCTCGCTCAACGAACCCGCGGCTCTGCGCCGGCTGCCATGTCAAGCTACCGTGAGCGATCCCATGACCGACGGCGTTCATCTTCCAGTCCGTGGGGCATCTCTTCTCGCCCGAACCCCTGCCTCGACGCGGTCACGGGCGAGCCGATCGACCGACAACAGCTGTGCTTACCTGCCAAGCAGCACGCGCAATGGACCGGCTGCCTGACCGCCGGCTGCCACGCCAGCGCCGATGTGGCGGCCTCGGCCCTGGTCAATCAGCGGTCGCTGATCGCCAGCCTGGCCGACCAGCTCTGGAACGACCTGAACCCCACGCTCAACAGCGGCGGCGAGCCGTACATGGACGCGGCCGACGCCGGCGACCTGGTCTACCTGCTCTTCACCGCCGGCAACCCGACGGTGAATGGCGTCCAGGCCTTCGACCCGGACGACAACACCGTGTCGCCGGCCGGAGGGCGCCCTATTCAACGTCCGATGATGCTGGCCGAGGACCTCTACGACCACAACGACGGGTCCTACGGCGTCCACAACCCGTTCTACTACGAGGCGCTGCTCGCGGCCAGCATCGCGGAGGTCAACGAGGTGTACAGATACTTTCCTCCCGCTCCACCGAGCCCGCCAGTCAAGGCGTCTCGATGGACAAGGCGCTGAGCCGCCCGGCGGGCTCCAGCGTTCCAGCACCCAGATTGCTGGGCTCGAAATCAGGTCGGCCGGCCAGCATCGTTGATCCGGCGCAAGCTGTCCCATCGTGCCGTCGACCTGAGCCAGTGCTCCGGATCGGCGGCACGATTCGCATGAGCTCGCGCTGGCGTTCCCGTCCTGTTCCTGCGTAGGATTGAGTTCCCCCTACTGAGCGAATGCCTGTGATCCCCTCGACATCGCTGCCTCTCCCTCCTGCAGGTCGTCCAGGATTCGGCGGCCTTCCATCGGTTCCAGGAGGGGGTACCCCCGCAGCCCCCACCGCTCCCCGGCGGCATCACCACGGTACTGCGGGCCATCTTCAATGCCCCGCTCTGGATGTGGCTGGCGGGCATCGCCGTTGGCCTCACCGTCGCGGGATCCTGGGCGCCGGTCTGGACGAATCGAGCGGCAATCTGGAAGTGGCTCGACCAGCGATCGCGGGGCCAAGCTGGCGCTGGGCTCCACCGGGGGACTGATCCTGGCCATGGTGACAGGGATGTGGGCTACAAGGTCAATCACTATATGGAGCACGACAACGACTTCTGCGTGGTTGCCATGTCTTCATCCCCTACGGCCAGCCGTTCGTCCGCCCGGACACCGGCACCTACCTCATCGTCAACCAGCTCGAGGGAAAGCACGACACCCTCGAGTGCCATGACTGCCACCTGCCGGACAAGATCGGCCCAAGCCCAGGAGCTGATCCTGTGGATGGTCGATCGGCCCGACAAGGTGCCCGAGCACGCCAAGGTCCCCCCCACGGTCTGCAAGAGCTGTCACGAGTCCGGGGAGGCCAAGGAGAGCTGGCAGGAAATCGTCACCACGGCTGGGCATCGCGTTCACTTCGAGTCCGATTCGCTCGAGGCCGAAGAGGTCGAGTGCCTCACCTGCCACGCCCGATCGGCCCATCGATTCGAACCGGTGGATTCGACCTGTTCCCAGCAGGGATGTCACCTGACCGATGACGTGACCATCAAACTCGGCAAGATGACGGACGCCGTGGGGCTGCATTGCGCCGTTTGCCACGAATTCACCGCCGACGTGCCCAAACTGGCCACCTTCGACTCGGCGAGCGGCACCCTGGTGCCGGGCGATGGCCAGTGCTTCAGCTGTCACGAGATGCAGGAGCGGCTCAAGGACTTCGACCCGAGGCGCGACCCGCACGACGGGAAGTGCGGGATGTGCCACAACCCGCACACCAACGTCGAGCCGGACGGACGCCCGGAGAGCCTGCGCGACGGCCGGCATGCCACGGCGACTGGCGAGCAGGTCGAGTTCCACACCGGCCAGATGCACCGGGAGGGCGATCGAGAATTGCGAAACCTGCCACCAGCCGCACGCCGCGCGCGTGGACGCCAGTGCCTGCGCCGGCTGCCACGAACGGGTGCGCGGATCGGTCACCGGAAGGGCGGCTCCGAAAGCCTCCACTGCCCTTCGACACCACCAAGGCGCTCCGCTCGCGTTCGGCGCGGCCAGACCCGATCGGCCCTCATGGAAAGGGCGACGCGCCGCCGGATGAGGACCCTCCGGCGGCGTTGGTCTCTCAGGCCCCGGCGGACAGCTTCGAGCATGCCGCAGCACAAGGACCTGGCGTGCCTCACCTGCCACGCGACATCCTCGGCCACGTCGACGCTGAACTTTGCCGCGCCCGCGCGGCTGCCAGCTCTGCCACCACTCGACCGCCGCCCGAGCGCGACTGCGCCGCCTGCCACAAGCCCCCGCCGACTGGTCGCCGAGACCGACCGCGTCACCGTGACGGTGCCCGGAGCACGCCCCTCGCCCTCGGGATGTGAGCTTCGAGCATGCCCGCACACGGAGCTAGCCTGCAAGGAATGCCACACGACCCCGGTGTCGCTGGCTGCCCGCCGCCGAGGTCAAGGGCTGCGTCTCCTGCCACGAGCAGCACCACACGGAGGCGAGAGATTGTGCCGCCTGCCACGCCGGCGGGGACATCGAGGCGCCGCACACACCGCCCGGCCATGGCCCATGAGGGGTGCGATGCCTGCCACACACCGGCGCGGATCGCCCAGCTGACACCATCCCGACCGTTCTGCCTGACCTGCCACCAGCCGCAGGCGGCCGATCACTACGCGGCACCAGGAGTGCACCCCCTGCCACCTCGATGCCACGCCCGCTGAATGGCGCTCCCGACTGGCGGGCAGGAGGGGTGCGTGACTCTGCGAGACGGTTGCCGCCGCGGCATTGCTCGTGGTCCTCATGCCGGGAATCGCCGCGGCACAGGGCTACAACCTCCGGCTCACCGGCGGGCATCCAGAGCGTGAGCTTCCGCGGCTACACCGCCGACAGCATCCCGGTGGATAGCGTGGTAGCGACCAGCAACGGAAGCCTCGAGACGCCCACCGGCTATGCCGTGTCGTGCACCTCCGGCGCGCCCTACTGCAATTACTGGGTGCCTGGCCCGATCAATGCCACCACACCGGCCGTGGCACAGGCCGCCCTGACGATGTGGGGCTTGGGGCTTCCGGGCCTGCGGGTGCAGGTGAATGGATATGCTGCCACCGACTTCAACGCGCGGGCGTCCTGGCCCGGCACGTCACCGAACTTCCAGCTCATCGAGGGCTACGCCGAGTACGCCGCCCCGTCCTGGACGCTGTTGGCGGGCCGGAAGGTCATCTCCGGCCGCCTCGGGAGCCTACGGGTTCGACGGCGGCCAACTGACGGGGCGCCTCGCGAGTGCCGGGTTGGCACTCTCCGGGTACGCAGGGATCGGCCTGGCCCAGGGCTCGAACCTCTACATCACATCGAGCGACGTGAACCCCCAGGCCGACTACCTGCCCGCGCAGAGTCCGATTGTGGCGGGATTGATCGGCACCTGGAATTCTCTCGCATGCCGAACTCAGCGCCGAGTACAGGCGAACAGTGGACCAGACGACCGACTACTTCGGGTCGGAACGTGTGGCGGCCTCGGCGACGCTGCGTCCATATGGTCATTGGAGCCTGGTGGGTGGCGCCATCTATGACATGGCGAGTGGGCTTTGGGGCAGCGCCGACGCCGCCGCTGCGCTTCGCCGCGCCGAAGGTCGGTGTCGTGGCCGGCTACAAACGGTACGCCCCCTTCTACGAGCTCTGGACCGTCTGGGGCGCGTTCAGTCCGGTGCCCTACAACGCCATCTACGGCTCGGTCTCGTTCCAGGCCACCAAGCGCCTTCAGCTCCGCGTCCGCGGAGAGACGTACAAGTTCGAGGACACAGACACGGAGCACACCGCTGGTGTCCATTGGCAGACTCCGGATGGCGATATTCGCTTGGCGGGACCTACCAGATCTCGAACGCCTGGCAGGCCCAGCTCGGTTATGAAAACGAGTTCGGGACAGGCGCCAGTTCCAGTGGCTGGGACGGCAGCGTCACCTTCGCACCCAATGGCCAGTATTCGATCATGGTGTACGCCAATTCACTGTCACGTCCGCTCGAGTACCGCTGGGACCAATCGGTGGTCCTGATCTACGGGATGCAGGCCTCGGTCGTGGCGCGGGACAACCTCAGCGTGGCCTTCACGGTGGCACGCTATGACGAGAATCGTGAACGTCCCGACGCCGCGTCGTTCGAGTGGGACCAGCTGCGCTTCGGGGCCAAGGTCGTGATGACCTTCAGTTCGGCAGACAGGATGCCGCTCCCCAAGGCCATCACCAATCGACCGGCGGGGTACTGAGATGCGACGTGTGCTCCCGCTCCTGACACTCAGCCTGGTGATCCTGACGGCTTCCGTTTCGGCACAGGACACCGATCGATTCGACCATCCCGAGCATGCGAAGGTCTTCCCGAGCTGCACCGCGTGTCATGCGGGCGCCGTGGATCCTGCGGCGCCGCTCCTCCCCTCGGGGAAGGGCTGCGTGAATTGCCATGACGGCACGATCGAACGCCGGGTCGAACTGGAAGGCGCCCCCGACGACCGGCACCAACCTCCGGTTCACGCACGCGGAGCATGGGAAAGAGGTGATCGTGAAGGTGGGCCGGGATTCGACGGTGAATTGCTCCGCCTGTCACATTCCCGACGGTCGCGTCGTGGATGACGGTCGAGCCGGCGGTGCTGCCGCAGTGCTTCACGTGCCACGGCATCACGGCGGAGCATCTGTGCCGCCCCGGATACCGCCTGCGCCACCTGCCACTACTCCCTTGCGCAAGCCACGGCACTCACCGCAGCCGACAGGTCGAGGCGTTCCCGACGCCTCCGTCGCATGACGCCGTCGGGTTCATGGGACCGGATGGCCACGGGGTCCAGGCCGAGGCCGGCACCGGGCCGAAGACCTACCGGGTCGCACCGAGTTGCGCCACGTGTCATGCGCAGAATTTCTGCATCACCTGCCATGTGAACGCGCCGGAGACGCCTACCGATCCAGGCGCTCGCTCAGGACCCCCGGTCACTGGCCATTCCGGTGAAGCTCGAGGAACCGGCCACGCATCAGCAGGACAACTTCGTCCTGACGACATGGAAAGGACGCGCAAGAAGAACGCCGTGCCTGCCAGACCTGCCACACGCAGGAGAGTTGCTCGCCTGCCATGTCACGCCCGCCGCGGCCGGTGGCGACGCTGTACGCCAGCGGGCCCGGACGCGGCGAGGGCGCCCAGGTCGAGCGAAGCCGCCCGCCCAGCCACATGGCGGATTTCAGCACCATCCACGCACCGGTCGCCAGCAGCAATCCGCAGTCGTGCGAGGGCTGCCACGCGCGGCCGCAGTGCCTCGATTGTCATCGCGGGACGCCGGAGCGAACGCCGCAGTACCACCCGCAGACATTCCTGGAGCGGCACCCCGCGGCGGCGTATTCGCGCGAGACGAACTGCAGCGACTGCCATAATCCGGGCGCATTCTGCCAGACCTGCCATATGCAGTCCGGAATCGGCAGCCCCGACGCGGCCGTTGCAGGCGGGGTACCACGACGTCTTCCCGGGCTTTCTCCTGAACCATGGCCAGGCCGCCCGCCAGAGCCTCGAGAGTTGCACCTCGTGTCACGTGGAGAAGGACTGCCTGACCTGCCACTCGGCGCTCTACGGTCGCGGATTCAATCCGCACGGCCCCGGGTTCAATGCGGACAAACTCCGCTCGAAGAACCCGCAGATGTGCACGGCCTGTCACGGATTGAATGTGCCGGGCGGAAACTGAATCTGAGGGGCAGACCGGCGGGGAGGCAGGGACGCAGGAATTCCGAACGGCCCCGGGTGAAAGCATCCGGGGCCGTCTCTCCGCCAGGGTGAGCTACTTGATCAGGATCTTGTTCGTGACCGCCGAGGGAACCTTCGGCAGGTGAACCAGCAAAACCCCGTTCTGGTAGGTCGCATTGATCTTCTCGGCCGCGACCGCTGCGGGAAGCCGGATCATCCGGCGGAATTCGCCCCATTCCCGCTCGGCCAGCAGGTACTGCTCGGTCGGCTCGGCGGCAGGGAGATCACGGCGGCCAATCACGGTCAGCAGCGTGCCGACGAGATTGATGTCAAGATTCTCCCGGTGGGCGCCGGGAATATCCAGGCGCACGATAAACTCCGCTTCGGTCTCGAGCAGATCGAAGGGGGGGAGCCACGCAACTGGTTCGGCGTTCTGGGCCCGCCGCAGGGCGTCGGAGGCGAAGCTGGTGTGGAAGAGTCGATCGAACACCTGATCGATGTCGTTCCGCACCTTGGCCATGACGGGTGCTGCCTTCACGATTCTCATGATTCCTCCTGATAGAGACCGTGCCACCACCATACCACATGGCCGTTGAAGCCGATGTGAAGCGGGGTTGAAACGATGGCCACGAAATTCGCGCAGGGGTTCTGGCGACTCGCCGACCCGAAGATCTCGCTGGCATCCGCGGCCGGAATACTGCTGGGAGCGTCCTCCGCCGCCGCTGCCGGACCAATCGCGGTCGGCTGGCTCCTGCTGACGGTGCTCGGCGTGTTCGCCGTAGAGGTGGCAAAGAACGCATCTGGCGAGGTGTTTGACTGGGATTCCGGCACGGACCTGAGGGTCCGGGAAGTGGATCGAAGCCCGTTCTCAGGGGGCAAGCGCGTCCTTGTCGATGCACTGCTGACCCGCGGGCAGACCTGGGGGATTGCCATCGGAGGGTATCTCGTGGCGGCGGTCGTGGGACTGATCATCGTGGGATGCCGAGAGGGACGCGTCCTCTGGATCGGGCTTGCGGGGATGGCCCTGGCGTTCTTCTACCACGCCCCGCCGCTCCGGCTGGCGTACCGCGGCCTGGGAGAACTGGCGGTGGCCGTCAGCTACGGGCCGCTCGTGTGCGTTGGGACCTACCTGGTGCAGCGTGGCACAATACCGACCGCGATTGTCCTCCTTTCCCTGCCCCTTGGCATCCTGGTGGCCGCCTTTCTCTGGATCAATGAGTTCCCCGACTACGCCGCGGATGCACGCTCCGGCAAACACACACTCGTGGTGCGCCTGGGCCGGCGCGGCGCCGCGCCGGGGTTCGCGTGGCTTGGCATGGCAGCCGCGGTGATCCTGGTCTCGCTACCCGCCGCAGGGTTGCCAACGACCGTGTGGTTCGGCGGCATCGCCCTCCTCCGCTACGTGCCCGCCGCCAAGGCGCTGTTGACTTCCCCGGAAGAGACCGCGGCCATCGTCCCGGCCCAGGCGATGGCGCTGCAATCGTTCCTGCTCTACGCCCTCGGCGCCTCCGTCGGAATACTCATCGGCAGGTGAACTTTTCGCGCGGTGTCGAGCAAGAAAGTTTCGCCTACCGTTCACCATCGTTTCACCACCCTGGTCCTATCTTGAGCCTGTACCATCCACCAGGGGGCGTTATGAAAGTCGCCAAGTTCAACCCGATCCTCGGCAACGTGGAGAAGATCGATCGGCTTTTTGATCCCTTCCTCACGGGGCCGCTCTTCCCCGAACTCGCGACCAGGGGATTCGAAGGCACCTGGGTGCCGACACTGGATCTTGCCGAGAACGACAAGGCGTTCATGATCCGGCTCGAAGCACCGGGCATGCCGAAGGAGAATCTGGACGTGAAACTGACCGGTGAAGTGCTGACCATCACCGGCCATCGCGAGGCCGCCAAGGAAATTCCCGGTGAGAATTTCCTGTACAGAGAGCGGGAAACCGGCAAGTTTGTCCGGACGATCCGCCTGCCGGCCACCGTGAAGGAGGGGAAGATCGAGGCGCATTACACCGACGGCGTGCTGAATGTGACGCTGCCGAAGGCCGCACCGGAAGTGCGGAGCAAGATCACCATCAAGTAGGGTGATTGGCGCCTCGATGGACGAACGGCTCCGGGCGCAGTGCCCGGGGCCGTTCTGCAGTGCTACGCCTCGAACCGCGCCCAGGCGAGCGCCGCGTGAACGGCTCGATCCCACCCCGCCCGCCAAGTGTCCCGCTCGGCTGGCGTGGAGCAGGGTTCGAACCTGGCGAACTGTCTCCCCGCCAGAAACTCGGCTGCATCCCGCCACACACCGAGTGTGATCCCCGCCAGCCCCGCCGCGCCGAGGGCGGTCGTCTCGAACATGTCGGGCCGCTCGACCGGCGAGCCGAGGACGTCGGCGAGAAACTGCATGAGCCACCCGTTGGCGCTGGCGCCGCCGTCCACCCGCAGGGCGCCGGGTTCCAGCCCCGCGTCCGCCCGCATCGTCTCGACCAGCTCCGCGCTGCTGAACGCCATCGCCTCGAGGGCGGCCCGGACCAGGTGCGCCCGGGTCGTGCCCCGGGTCAGCCCCGTCACTGTGCCCCGCGCTTCCGCTTCCCAATGGGGTGATCCCAACCCGACGAAGGCAGGGACGAAGTGCACGCCTCCGGTATCGGGGACGCTGCGCGCCAGTGCCTCCGACTCGTCGGCCCGGGCCACGAGGCCGAGGCCGTCGCGGAGCCACTGCACGGCCGCGCCGGCAATGAAGACGCTCCCTTCCAGCGCGTAGGCCGCCTCTCCGCGGGGACCACAGGCGGCCGTGGCGAGCAGCCCGTGCGCCGAGTGAGGGCGGTGCTCGCCGGCGTGCATCAACAGGAAGGTCCCGGTGCCGTAGGTGTTCTTGGCGCTGCCGGCGGTGATGCACCCCTGCCCGAAGAGCGCCGCCTGCTGGTCGCCGGCGATGCCGGCAATCGGCATGGGGAATCCGAAGTGCTCCGCGCGAGACTCTCCGCTGACGGCACCCGAGGACACGATGGTCGGCAGGAGTGGCGGAGGGACCTTGAAGAGGGTCAGGAGCTCGGGATCCCAGCCCTTCGACTCGAGCCCGTAGAGCATCGTCCGCGAAGCGTTGGTGTGATCGGTGACGTGACTCGCCCCGCCGGTGAGCCGCACCACGAGCCAGCTGTCCACCGTTCCCGCGGCCAATTCCCCCGATTCGGCCCGCCGTCGAATGTCTTTGTCTGCCAGCATCGACTCCAGCTTGGTCGCGGAGAAGTAGGGGTCAGGCACCAGCCCGGTCCGTTCCCGCAGCATCTCCGCGAGGCCGAGCGCGCGGAGTTCGGCGCAGCGCGCGGCGGTGCGGCGGTCCTGCCAGACGATGGCCCGTCCGAGCGGTTCGAGGGTCTTCCGATCCCACAGCAGGATCGTCTCCCGCTGGTTGGTGATGCCGACACCCACGGGGCGATCGCCCGATTGCGCGATCGCCTCCCGGCCGGCCTCCAGCGCGCCCTGCCAGACGTCGTGCGGGTCGTGCTCGACCCACCCCGGCTTGGGAAAGTGCTGTGGCAGTTCCCGGTACCCGCGGCCCAGCACCGTGCCATCCTGGTGGATGACGAGCGCCGTGGTTCCGGTGGTGCCTGAATCGATGGAGAGAATTGAGGGCATGAGAGTAGGCGGGGAGGCGGGGAGGCGGGGACGCGGCGCAGCGCCTCAGCGCGTCGGCGCAGGGACAGGACGTGCCGGCGGCGAGGACGCCCTGCGGGAGAAGAGGACTCCGCTGACGATCAAGGCGGCGCCTCCAATCTGAATGGGCCGGGGATGCTCGCCGAGAAGCGGCCAGGCGACCAGCATGGCGATCAATGGAATCATCGAATTGAAGATAGCCGTCCGGCCGCTCCCAACCACGCGGACGGCGTTGTTCCACAGGAGGTAGGCGACGACGATGGCGAGGAGGGTCGCGTACCAGACGCCGGTCCAGGCCCGGAGGCTCAACCCGCGCCAATCGAGGTCGACCAATCCCGGCCCGCCCAGCAGGAGGAGCCCCGGTGCGCCGGTCGCCATGGTCCACGCGGTGAGACGGAGCGTTGAGATTCGAAGCCGCATCGCCCGGACCCCCAGTGTGAAGACCGCCCAGCACAGCGTGGCCCCGAAGATGGCGATGTCTCCGGCGAGCCGTCCGACACCGAGCTCCACACCCTTCCCCGCCAGGATCAGCGCCACGCCGGCAAAACCCAGAACCCCGCCGGTCACCACCGGCCGGCGGAGCGCCTCGATGCCCGTGACCGCGCCGAGGAGTGCCACCACCAAGGGTGTCGTGGCGATGATGAGGGAGGCATTGGCCACCGAGGTATGGGTGAGCCCATACATGAAGAAGACCTGATAGAGCGTGTTGCTCAGCAGTCCCATCCAGACGAGGGTCCACCATGCCTCCCTCGGCAGCGCGATCGACCCCTCGCGCCACTTCAGCACCAGGAGGAGAATCACCGCGGCCAGGGAGAACCGGAGGCCGGCGAAGCTGAGTCCCGACATCTCGGCGAGCGCCATCTTCATGAAGCTGAAATTGGCGCCCCAGATGAGGACCACGACCAGCATCGCCACTTCGGCGCGTGCCACCTGCCGGCTCTCGCTCATGGGGCCGCCGGTCCGCTGGTGAGGCTTCGGCACTTCACTCGGACGGGCACGCGAGGCGTCATGGCATTAAAATGCTCTCGTTCCGGACTGTTGGCCACCGCCCCCCAACCCGACCCTCATCATGCCCTACGAGACACTCCTCCTCGACGTGCGCGACGGTATCGCCTTTCTCACCGTCAACCGCCCCGACAAGCTCAACGCCCTCAACGACGCCGTCATCCGCGATCTCGACCGGGCCGTCGCGCAGATCGAAGACGACGACGCCATCAAGGGCGTCATCCTGACGGGAGCCGGACCCAAGGCGTTCGTGGCCGGCGCCGACATCGGTGAGCTGTCCAAGCAGAACCAGATCACCGGCAAGGCTCGCTCGATGCGGGGCCAGGCCGTCTTCCGGCGGCTGGAGCACTGCGGCAAGCCCGTGGTGGCGGCGGTCAACGGCTTCGCGCTCGGCGGCGGGTGCGAGCTGGCCATGGCCTGCCACCTGCGCGTCGCCAGCGAGAGCGCCACGTTCGGGCAGCCGGAAACAAAGCTCGGTATCGGCCCGGGGTATGGCGGCACGGTGCGGCTCCCGAGGCTGGTCGGCAAGGGGCGCGCACTCGACCTGTTGATGACGGCGCGGATGGTCGGCGCCGAGGAAGCGCTGCAGATGGGGCTCGTCAACCGGGTCGTTCCCGCGGACACGTTGCTGGCGGAATCTGAACAGTTGCTCCGCGGGATCCTGGCCAACGGCCCGCTCGCGGTCCGGCTCTGTATCGAGGCGGTGGATGCGGGCCTGGAAATGAGCCTGGATGAGGCGCTGCTCCTGGAAGCCAACCATTTTGGCCTGCTCGCGTCGACCGAGGACATGCGCGAGGGGATGCGTGCCTTCCTCGAGAAGCGCGCGGCATCGTTCCGGGGCAGCTGAGCCCCCGTGCATCTCGACCGGCTCGTCCTGCGGGGGTTCCGGAACCTCCGCGACCTCGACCACCCTCTCCCCCCGGAGGGGGTGGTCCTCCTTGGGCCCAATGCCCAGGGGAAGACGAACTTCCTTGAGGCCATCGGCTACCCAGTGCTCTTCCGGGCCATCCGCGGCGCCACCGACGCGGAAGTCGCCGCGTTCGGCGGCCAGGGGTTTCGCCTCGAGGCCAGCTTTCACGACGGCGCCCGGAACCGAAGCACCGAGGTGACGTACACCACGGCCAATCGCAAGAAGCGCATTCTGCTGGATGGGGCGCCGGTGTCACGGCTCTCGGAGGCGGTCGGCGCATGGGTGGCGGTCGCGTTCCTTCCACGGGACGTGGCACTTGCCGGCGGCCCAGCCACGGAGCGGCGGCAGTACCTCGACCGGATGCTGTCCCTCGCCTTCCCCGACTACCTCCGCGCACTCTCCCGCTTCCGGGCGGCACTCGCCCAGCGCAACGCGGCGCTCCGGCAGGGGCAGGAACCGCTGGCACGCGCCTTCGACGCCCCGCTGGCGGCGGCTGGGAGTGAGGTGACCGCCCTCCGCCTGCGCTGGGTGGCCGGCGCCGCCGCCCGATTTGCGGAAGGGTTTGCGTCGCTCGGCGAGCAGGGGCCGACCGGGTTGTCGTACCGCGCCGATGCGGCGCTTGCGGACCCGGCAGGCTGGGAGGAGGCGCTGCATCGCGTCCGGGTTCGCGACCTCGGCCGCGGGATGACCACCATCGGGCCACACCGGGACGACCTGATCATGACGGTCGACGGCCGGTCGCTGCGCGACTTCGGCTCGACAGGGCAACTGCGCAGCGCCGCCGTGGCACTGCGACTCCTCGAGCTCCGGACGATCGAAGAAGCGCGCGGAGTGCCCCCCGCCCTGCTCCTCGACGATGTCTTCGCCGAACTGGATGCCGATCGCCAGGCGCGGCTCGCCGACCGGCTGCTCGCCCAGCCGGTGGGCCAGGTGTTCGTCACCGCTCCACGGCGGGACGAACTCCCGTCGGGATTGCAATTGCCGATCTGGAAGGTCCACCAGGGCGTCGTGACGGAGGCCGCGTGAAGCGGCGACCCGACCACTCGGGAAAGAAGCGGCCCCTGACCCCGCTCGCGCAGGTGCTCGAGGAGTACCTGGGTTCGTCGGGCCTCGGGAGAGGCGTAGAACGGGCGGAGGTCGTCCAGCGGTGGCCGGAACTCGTGGGGCCCCAGATCGCGGCGGTCACCCAGGCGGAGTCGGTGTCGGAAGACGGGGTGCTCCGGGTACGGGTCGCGACGGCGCCGTGGGCGAGCGAATTGAGCCTGATGACTCCACGTATCCTCGCTCGCGTCAATGCGGGCCGGACAGGGCGCATCAACTCGATCCGGTGGATTGCAGGGCCGCTGGATCGACGGGACTGAGGACTGCAAACGCCGTACAAGAGGCGAAGACCGGCCGGTTCTGAAGGCACGTGAGTTCACAGGGACCCTCACTGCGCGATCCAACCGCCGCGCGTGAACTCCAGTGCGGGAGGAGCCGGTCGGGCAAGTGTGCAGAGCCCTACGCCGCCGCCGCGCCCGTCCCGTAGATCCCGCCGACGACCGCGCCATATACCATATGACCGATCAGGCTCCCCATCCAGCCGGCGAACATCCCCATCCCCATCATCGGCATGACGACGACCATGGCCATCAGCCACGGGGCCAGCCCGTAGATAGCGCCGCGCATCGGGGCCGGACCGGGGAGCCTGCTCGCGACAACCGCATACCCGAGGGCGAGAATGACCCCGATCATGAGATGCGCCATCCACCCGGCCAGCAGCATCCCGCCCATCTGCATTGCGAGCATGTCGGCCGGGTTCATCGGCGGCATCCCCATCACCGGCGCCACATAGAGTCCGACGCCGGTCATCACCAGCGTACCCACGATACCGGCCAGGATGGCCTTGCCCCAATTGATTTGCATGAAATCTCCTCCGGGAGGATGAAGTGACTCGTCTCTCCCTACCAAGCCGACCCGGCTCGGAATAGTTCCCGAGGCTGACGCCACCGGCACGGGAACAATTGGGGGGCGCAGGGTGTTTCTCTCACATGGCGGGTGAGGCGACGACGTACGAGACCATTTTCGAGGGGGGACGGCGTGACGATTCAGCGGTTCGGTGATCCGGATGTCCCCGCCTGGCCGGAGGTGCTCCGCTCCGCGCCGCTGCTCGTGCTGTACAAGCACAGCCCCATCTGCATGACGTCCTCCGTGGCGCGGTCGGAGATGCAGGCCCTCCACAAGGCGCGCCCGACCCTCCCCATCTACCAGGTCGACGTCATCCGCGAGCGCGGGCTGGCGCACCGGATGGCCGCCGACCTCCAGGTGCGACATGAGTCGCCCCAGGTGCTCGTGGTTCGTGAGGGCCGGGTCGTCTGGCATACCTCTCATTTTGCCATCAAGGCGGGCACGCTGCTCGCCCAGATCGACCGTGTACAGCAGCGGCACGACGCGCCGGCCTCCGAGGCCGTATCCCGCTGATGCACAGTTCGGATCGAGACGCCCTGTTCCGCGCCGAAGCCCTCCCCTGCTTCGCGGACGTGGCGCGCTATGCGCTTTCCCTCACCCTGGACCGCGACGAGGCGGATGACTTGACCCAGGAGACCTACCTCCGGGCGTTCCGGTCCTGGCATCAGTACACCCCGGGCACCGAATGCCGACGGTGGCTCTTCACGATTTGCCGCAACCTCTTTCTCCGGGCGCGGGAACAGGCGAGCCGGATGACCTCGTATGACGATCCGGCGGTGGAGGCGCTCGCGGCGGCCTCCGTGCATGCCTCGGCGGTGCATGCAGGGCGGTCAGACATCTTCGATCGCGTGGACCTCGGGGACGCCCTCAGACAGGCACTGGCTGGACTGGCAGAACCGTTCCGCGAGGCGGTGGTGAGCGTCGATCACCTGGACCTCACCTACGAGGCGGCCTCGGAGCTCCTGGGCGTGCCAATCGGGACCGTCCGCTCGCGGCTGTTCCGCGGGCGGCGCCTCCTGCAGGAGCAGTTGTTGACCTTTGCCAGCGACGCCGGCCTGACAACGGAGCGGCGGGATTCACAGGGAGAGGCATCATGATGCCGATGGACGGGATGGTTGACTGCGATGCCGTAATGCGGCAGCTCTGGGACTACCTCGATGGTGAGCTGACCCCCGAGCGCATGGAGCAGATCGGCGCCCATCTGGCGGTGTGCCAGCGCTGCTTTCCGCAATACCAGTTCGAGCGGGCATTTCTGGACGTGTTGTCCGCCGCCAGGAAGGACCACCCGGCGCTCGATCAGCTCCGCCGGCGGGTGCTGGCCGCCCTCGAGGACGAGGGGATGTCAGGGGACCTAATGGCTTGACCAGTAAAGGTTTACCGTCTATTGTTCAGGGCACCGCCGGCCCCCATTCCGGCCCACCCTGAACCAGGCTTCACACATATGGCAGACGAGCGACCGGCTGGACCGAAGGGGCAGAATTACGGCGCAGGATCCATTCAGGTCTTGAAGGGGTTGGAAGCGGTCCGGAAGCGGCCCGCCATGTACATCGGGTCGACCGGAGAGAACGGGTTGCACCACCTGGTCTACGAAGTGGTGGACAACTCGATTGACGAGGCACTGGCCGGCTTCTGCGACCAGGTGACCGTCACCATCAAGAAGGACAACGTCGTATCGGTGACCGACAACGGTCGCGGCATTCCGGTCGACATCCATCCCATCGAGAAGATTCCCGGCGTCGAACTCGCGCTGACGGTCCTCCACGCCGGCGGCAAGTTCGACAAGTCCACCTACAAGGTCTCCGGCGGCCTGCATGGCGTCGGCGTCTCGGTGGTCAACGCCCTCTCCGAGCGGTTGGAGGTGGTGGTCGACCGCGACGGCAACCGGCATCATATGGCGTTCGCCCGCGGCAAGACCACCAAGCCGCTCAGCGTGCTCGGCAAGGCGAAGGGGACCGGCACCACCGTCACCTTCAAGCCCGACCCCGAGATGTTCTCGGTGCTCGAGTTCAGCTACACCACGCTGGCCGACCGGCTGCGCCAGCTCTCCTTCCTCAACAAGGGGATCACCATCGTCCTCCGCGACGAGCGGAAGGACGAGGTGCAGGAGGAGAAGTTCTTCGCCAAGGGCGGACTGGTGCAGTTCGTGGAGTGGCTGAACCGCAACAAGAAGCCGCTCCATCCGAAGGTCATCTCATTCCTGGCCGTCAAGGACGACATCGAGGTGGATTGTGCCCTGCAATACACGGACGGCTACAACGAGAACACATTCACCTTCGTCAACAACATCAACACGCACGAAGGCGGCACCCACCTCACCGGATTCAAGTCGGCACTCACCCGGACGGTCAACGAAGCGGCGAAGCGCGCCGGCGCCCTGAAGAAGGCCGACTTCACCCTCTCCGGCGACGACGTTCGCGAGGGCATGACCTGCGTGCTCCACGTGAAGGTCAAGGAGCCGCAGTTCGAGGGGCAGACCAAGACGAAGCTCGGCAATTCCGAGGTCGAGGGGATCGTCCGCCAGGTCGTCAATGAGCACCTCGGCTCCTACCTCGAGGAGCACCCGCCGGTGGTGCGCGCCATCCTCGACAAGGCTGTCAGCGCGGCCTTGGCCCGGGAGGCGGCCCGCAAGGCCCGCGACCTGGTCCGGAAGAAGTCCGGGCTCGAGAACGCCGTCCTCCCCGGCAAGCTGGCCGACTGTTCCCTCGACGACCCGACGCTGTGCGAGATCTACCTGGTCGAGGGCGACTCGGCCGGCGGCAGTGCCAAGCAGGGCCGCAACCGCGCGTTCCAGGCCATCCTCCCCCTCCGTGGCAAGATCCTGAACGTCGAGCGCGCTCGCATCGACAAGATCCTCAGCAACGAAGAAATCAGGTCGATGATCACCGCCATCGGCGCGGGGGTCCGCGAGGAATTCAAGCTGGAGGACGTGCGGTACAACAAGATCATCCTGATGACCGACGCCGACGTGGACGGTGCGCACATCCGGACGCTGCTGCTGACCTTCTTCTTCCGGCAGATGCCCGAATTGATCGATGCGGGCTACGTGTACATCGCCCAGCCGCCTCTCTACCGTGTGGCCAAGGGCAAGGAGGAGTACTATGCCTACACCGAGGCCGAGAAGGACGAGTACGCAAAGCGGCTCGGCGCCGACGAGGGCAAGACCGGCATCATGATCCAGCGCTACAAGGGCCTCGGCGAGATGAACCCCGAGCAGCTCTGGAGCACCACGATGGACCCGGAAAAGCGGACGGTGCTGCGGGTAACGCTCGATGATGCGGTGGAGGCCAGCAACCTGTTCGAGGAGTTGATGGGCGACGAGGTCGAGCCGCGCCGCGCCTTCATCGAACGCAACGCGCACTATGTGACCAATCTCGACGTCTGACGCGACCCGGCAGCGGCCTGTGCACGCGCCCCCAGCGGATTTCGCCGGGGGCGCTTCGTAGAGCAGTGACGGGAACTCGCACAGGGGCCCTACGCCCGCAAGTAGTCGCCCCGCCACTCCTTGACCATCCCCTTGATGAGCTTCTGATCGGTGATCCGCTCGTCGAGCACCCGCTTGGCCAGGGTCGGCAGTTCGCCGTCGGAGGCGAACCGCAATGCCACCAGTTGCTCCGGCGCGAACTCCATGATCCGCGGCTTGAGCTCCGCGGGAAGCAGCTGCTCCATCCTGAGCCGCTCCTCGAGGCGAATCACGCGGTCCTGCACCGTGACGGCAAAGGCCCGCATATACCAGAACATGAAGAAGAGCGTGACGGCGTAGACGACTCCGAGGGCCGTGCCGAGGCCCGGCCGAACCGCCAGATAGTAGATCTGGGCACCGAGGATCAGCAGCAGGAGCGCCGCCAGGACGAAATGGAATCCGGGGACATAACGCGCGTGATTCGAGAAGTTCTGTGATCGGTCGGCCATGGATACCCCGAGTGAATGGTGGACGACAGCGGGATCAGATCGCCAGGTCTTCGACTCCGTCAACGGTCACACGATGCGACACCAGTGGGCGCGGTGCCGAAGGGCCTTCCGCGATGACGATTGCCTCCGACAGCGCCGCCTCCCCTGCCAGCAATCCAACCTCGTCGCGCGCGTAGATGGTCGCAAGGGGTTGCCCCGCCACCACCTCGTCCCCCGGGCGCACGGTGATGACAAACCCGACAGTCGGGTCGACGGTGTCCTCCACCCGCGATCGGCCCCCGCCCATCGCATGCACGCCCAGCCCGACCGGCTTCGGGTGAATCGCCGTGATCCGGCCGCTGGAGGATGCGGCATACACCGCGGAGTGCGCGGCCTGGGGGAGTGCGGCGGGGTCCTCAACGAGGGCCGGGTTGCCGCCCTGCGCTTCTATAATCTCCGCAAACTTCCGCAACGCCGCGCCGGAGGCGATCGTGTCCTGGAGGCGGCGTCGCGCGGCCGTGTCGTCCTGCTCGAGCCCGGCCGCCTTCAGCATCTCCACGCCCAGCGCCAGCGTCACCCGCATGAGATCGCCCGGCCCTTCGCCCCGGAGCGCGAGCAGGCATTCCTCGACCTCGAGCGCGTTGCCACAGGCGTTGCCCAACGGGCGATCCATCGCCGTCACGAGGGCGACCGTGCGCACGCCACTCGCCTCGCCGAGGTCGATCATTGTCCGTGCAAGGTCGATCGCGTCGGACTCCATGGGGAGAAAGGCCCCGCTCCCGGCCTTGACGTCGAGCACCAGCGCATGGAGCCCCTCAGCGAGCTTCTTCGACATGATGCTGGCGGCGATAAGCGGCACGGAGGGGACCGTTCCGGTCACGTCGCGGAGGGCGTAGAGTCGCCGGTCGACCGGGGCGATTTCCCGGGTCTGTCCGAAGAGGGCACATCCGAGACGTCGCACCTGCGCTTCTGCATCCCGAAGCGTGAGTCGGGTCGAGAAGCCCGGAATGGACTCCAGCTTGTCGAGCGTCCCGCCGGTGTGGCCGAGCCCCCGACCGGACATCATCGGGACAGCCGCCCCGCAACAGGCGAGCATCGGAGCCAGGAGGAGCGAGGTCTTGTCGCCGACTCCGCCGGTGGAGTGCTTGTCGACCCGCGGTACCTCCCAGCCATCGAAATGGAGCTGGTCCCCCGAGGCGAGCATGGCTGCGGTGAACTCTGCGAGCTCCGCGCTGGACAGTCCACGCCAGACGACGGCCATCAGGAGGGCCGACATCTGGTAGTCGGGGATCTCCTCCGCGGCGTACGCGCGCACGATTGCCGCCCAGGTGCCAGGCGGGAGCTCGCCCCCCTCTCGCTTGCATTCGATGAGCGATGGAATCACCATTAAGGACATCCTCCCGAACCGCTGGACCCCCACGCCCGGAGTTGTAGTGCGCCTGCTGGCTGCCGCCCTCATCGCGGTTTCGATGGCCACCCCGGCCGCCGCTCAGTCCGCCCCCGAGCTGGTGGCCAGGGGCGTGGCGGCGATGGACGCCCGGAATCCCGTGGCCGCCCTGCGGGACTACCAGACAGCCATGGCCATCGACTCGATGAGTTACGAGGCGAATTGGCGCGCCTCGATTGCGGCGGTAGACATCGGGAAGCAAACCCCTGATAGCCTTCCCGATCCGGCCCGGGATTCGCTGTACCAGCTGGCCGAAAGGTACGCCGCTCGGGCCGTCTCGGCGAACCCCGAGGGCTCCGATGGGTGGTTCGCCCTGGCCAATGCCATTGGCCGCAATTCGCTGACCCTGGGCAAGAAGGAACGGGTGCAGCGGGCCACCGAGATCCGCGCCGATGGCCTGAAGGCGATCGAGCTCGACCCCCTGAACGATGGGGCCTTTCACCTGATGGGCCGGTGGAATGCCGAGATCATGCGGCTGTCCGGGTTCGAGCGGTTCTTTGCCAAGAGCTTCCTGGGCGGGGCGGTGTTCAGCCAGGCATCCTGGGACAACGCCATCGCCTACATGAAGCGGGCCATTCAACTCCGGCCCGAGTTCATCTATCATCATTATGATCTGGCGCTGATCTATATCGACACCAAGCAGTGGGCCCTGGCCCGCGAGCAGCTGAAGATCATTCCTTCGCTGCCCCTCATCGACGTCATGGACCCGGTCTGGAAGCGGGAGGCCGCCAGCCTCCTCCAGGCCATCGCGAACAAGAACTGACAGGACGGACTCTCATGATTCAGTCTGCCGGAACCTCTCCCGAAGAGCTCGAGCGCCTCTCTGCCCGGGTGCAGACACTGGAGCACGAGCGCCGACACCTGCTGGCGGTCATCGAAATCCTCGAGGAAATCGGTGGCTCGCTCCATTTTGCCGACATCGTGCAGTGCATCGCCAAGAAGCTCGGCGAGGCGTTCGGCCTCGATCGGTGCGCCATCTACCTGTCGGAGCGCGGCGGGCAGACGGTCCGCCTCGTGGCGAGCTTCGAGGATCCAAGCATCCGGAACTATGTCGTGGACCTGGAGCGCTACCCCGAACTGAAGCGGGCCATCCACTCCGGCCAGACAGTGTTCATTCCCGACGCCGTCAACGATCCAACGCTGCGGCATGTTCGGGGTGCCCTGACACACCGGCGCGTCAAGTCGATCACGGTCGTGCCGATCACGTGGCGAGGCACTCCGATCGGCGCGATCTTCCTCCGCACCTTCCGGGACGGACCCAGTTTTTCCGACGTCGATGTGAAGTTCTGCCAGGTGGTGGCGAGCCTGACGGCCAAGGCGCTCCGCAACGCCCACCGCTTCGAGCGGCTGCAGTCCCGTCGCGGCGAGGAGGGGACCGGGCTCCAGGAGGACCGGGAGCGTGTCGCCCTGCTCGGTTTCATCCGGCGGCTGCTCGAGGCGTACGCTCAGAAGGAAGGGCCGTGGGAGGAGGGTCAACTGGGCCGCGCCACGGCGGAAGAGCTCGATCGCCTCGTCGGCGTGGCCAGGACGGTGCTGGCGCAGGAGGCCGCCGGACGGTGAGCCCGGCGAAACGCGCGGCCGAACTGCGCCGGCTGATCGACCGCGCCAACATCGCCTACTATGTCCACGACGCGCCCGAGATCTCGGACGCCGAATACGACCGCCTCTTCCGCGAGCTGCAGTCCCTCGAGGCCGAACACCCCGAGCTGGCTACTCCCGAGAGCCCCACACAACGCGTCGGCGCCGAGCCGGCCACCGCCCTGCACAAGCACGCCCACCTCCGCCCCATGCTCTCCCTGGCCAACGCGTTCTCGGACGAGGAACTCCTCGCATGGGAGGACCGGAACGCCCGTCTGAACGGCGATGTGCGCGAGGGCGGCTACACCACCGAAATCAAGATCGACGGCGCCGCCGTCAACCTCACGTACGCCGCCGGCACGTTCGTCACCGGGGCCACCCGCGGAAACGGCATGGTCGGCGAGGACGTCACGAACAACCTCCGGACCATTCCCGAACTTCCCCTCAAACTCCATGGGTCGGGGCATCCAGCGCTGGTGGAAATCCGGGGCGAGGTCTATTTCTCCCGCGCGGCGTTCGACCGCATGAACGCCGACCGGGAGGAGGCGGGCGAGCCGCCGTTCGCCAACCCGCGCAATGCCGCCGCCGGCAGCCTCCGGCAACTCGATGCCCGGATCACCCGGAGCCGCCGACTCGGGCTCTTCGCCTTTCATCTCGAAGTCATCGAGGGGAAGCTCGGTGCGAGCACACAGTGGGAGGTCCTCGACCAGCTCGCGGCCTGGGGGCTCCCGGTGGCGCCGCACCGCGCCAGGCATCCTGACCTGGACGCCGTCCAGGAGGCCGTGGCCACGTACGAGGGGATGATCCACAACCTCCCCTTCGAGGCGGACGGGGTCGTGGTGAAGATCGATCGACTCGCCCTGCACGACGATTTGGGGATCGTGGGCGGGCGCGAGCCGCGGTGGGCGGTCGCACGGAAGTTCGCGCCCGAAGTCGCCGTCACGAAGCTGCTCGGGATCCGCGTCAACGTCGGGCGGACCGGCGCACTCACCCCCTACGCGGTGCTCGATCCGGTGGAAGTCGGCGGCGTGACCGTGAGCACCGCGACGCTCCACAACGAGGAGATCATCGCGCAAAAGGACATCCGCGTCGGCGACTGGGTGGAGATCGTGCGGGCGGGAGAAGTCATCCCGAAGGTGATGGGGCCGCTGCGGGACCGGCGGGACGGGACGGAAATCGAGTTTGTGCCCCCGGAGGAGTGCCCCGTTTGCGGGACCGCCGTGGAGCGCCCCGCGGACGAGGTCATCCGGTATTGCCCGAATGTCTCCTGCCCCGGGCGGGTCCTCGAGGGCATCGTCCACTTCGCCTCACGCGAGGCAATGGACATCCGCGGCCTCGGCTACGAGCGGGTGCGGCAACTGCTCGAGGCCGAACTGATCGGCAGCGTGGCGGACCTCTATGAGCTTCGGGCGGAGCAGCTGGTGGAGCTCGAGCGTTTTGCCGAGCAGTCGGCAGCGCTCCTCCTCCAGGGTATCGCCGACTCGAAGTCCCGCCCCCTGTCGACCCTCCTGTTCGGACTCGGCATCCATCACGTTGGCAAGACCGTCGCCCTCCTGCTGGCACGGCGGTTTGGCACCATGGCAGCCCTGCGGGATGCCCCTGTCGAGGCGATGAATGCCGTGCCCGGGGTCGGGCCCATCATCGCCGAGGCAGTACATCGGTTCTTCCGCACGCCCCGCAACAGCCACCTGGTGGAGCGGCTCGAAGCGCTCGGGCTCGGCATGACGGAACCCGACGCCGCGGTGACGGATGGCCCGTTCCAGGGGATGACCGTCGTCCTGACGGGAACCCTGCCGACGCTGTCCCGCACCGAGGCCACGGCGCTTGTCGAACGGGCCGGGGGCCACGTCTCCGGATCGGTGAGCAAGAAGACGTCGCTCGTGGTGGCGGGATCCGAGGCCGGCAGCAAACTCGAGAAGGCCACCGCCCTCGGCCTTCCAGTCATCGACGAAGCCGAGCTCTTGCGCCGCGTCACCCCGCGCCCGTAATCTTCCGGCGAGGAGAATCCCATGACGAGCCCTGCCCCGTTTTCCCAGTATCAGTGCCTCGGCCTCGGCCGGCGTGCCCTGCACCAGCTCCGCGCCAGCCTCGATCGCGATCGGGGTGTACAGACGGCCGCGCTCCTCCAGGAAGCCGGCGTGGCCGGCGGCGAGGGGCTCTTCAGCGCCTTCAGTGCCTGGCTCCAGACGGCGTACGGCGTGGTCCAGCCAGGCGACCTCGACGCCGCCTACCTGCCAGAGGCGCTGAAGGGCTTCTTCGGGGATTATGGGTGGGGGACGCTGGCGGTCAGCGAACTGGCGCCCGCGGTCATGGCGCTCGACAGCGAGGACTGGGCGGAAGCCGCCCCGGACCAGGGGAGTTCCTACCCCGCCTGCCACCTGACCAGCGGGATGCTCGCCGACTTCCTCGGCCGGATGGCCGAAAGCCAGGTCGCGGTGATGGAGGTCGAGTGCCGCACGCGGGGCGACGACAAGTGCCGATTCCTCGTCGGCGCCCCGGACTCCCTCTCGGTGCTCTACGACCGGATGTCCCGGGGGCTGACATACGTCGAGGCGCTCGGTCCGGTGCCGAGCGCCTCGTAGCGGGCGCCCCCCCGGGGACGCACCGCGATGCGCCCCTGCGGGGGCCGACGTTACGGCAGTTGCTTGAGGGTCACATCGCCCGACCCGGTATCGATGGTAATCCTCCCCTTCCCGTCCCCGATCGTCCCCACCAATCCGTCGCGCCCCTTCCGCGTCACCTGGAGCGGGAACTCCGTGGTGATATCGCCGCTGCTGGTCTCGATCTCGACCGCCGCGCCCATCGATTTCGGCGCCGACACCTCGACATCTCCCGACCCGGTATCCACAGACAGGTCATCGATGTCGCCGGTGAGGGCGATCCGGACGTCCCCGCTGCCGGTGTCGATTTCCACATCGCCGACCGTCGCTGTGGTGACCGTCACATCCCCCGAGCCGGTCTCGATGGACAGTTCGCTGGCCGTGACTCCCTCGATCCGCACATCGCCGGAGCCGGTGTCCAGAGACAACTCATCCGTCTTGATGTTGCTGAGAACGATGTCGCCCGATCCGGTATCGATGGAGAGCGAACCGTCGTGCCCTGCGAGCGTCACATCCCCTGAGCCGGTATCGATCGAGAGCGACCCCGATCCATTTGTGCCGGAGACGTCGGCGCTTGCGGTTTCCACCTCGATCGAGCCATTGACGTTGGTAAGCGTCACTTTGCCGACCCCGAGATTCAGCTCGATGCGCGTCCCCCTGGGAAGCATGAGGCGAATATCGGCCCACGCCATCAGGCCGCCGGAGCGCGACATGATCTTCACCTTCCGCCCCCCTTTGTCCCAGTCACCGCCGTGGTTGAAGGTCCCATCGTCCCGCACACGGACGTTTGTCTCGGAGTTGCTGCCCATGGCAGGGTAGCTGAACTCGGAACCGGGGTAGACGACGCTCAGCTTCCCGCTCGGTGTTCTGGATGGCCAACCTGGCGGCATCCTTCCCCGTGCGGGTGATTTCGGCCACGGCGGTGTTGCCCGTCGAGGGCTCGACCTGGAGCGTCCCGATGAGATTGTAGAGCTCGAGGTTCGATCCGGAGAGTTCGAATCGCTCGGCCTGCTGCGCCTGGAGGCCCATGAGCGGTGCGGTTGCGAGGACGAGCGTGGCAGCGACGAGGCGGACGGGATGAGTCACGGTGCGGGCTCCTGAGGATGGGTATCAGGACGTTGGACGGGGGATTGGGCAAAAAGGTTGCAGGCGCCTTACCGCGGCGCTACCGATACCCCTTCCAGCAGGATCGGGGGCATGGCCAGGCTTCCCCGCCATTCCACCTCACTGCCCAGCCCGGCAATATGGCCCAGCAGTTCATAGGCGTTCCCCGCAACAGCCGCATCCTTGACTCGGCCCACGATCTCGCCACCGGTGACGCGATAGGCGAGGGCCACAGGATGCGAAAAGGCCCCACCGATGACGTTGCCCTGCCCCACCCCGATCAGCTCGTCGACGATCAGCCCGTCGGGGACCCTCGCCACGAGCTCGTCCCAGGTCAGCTCCCCCGGCGAGACGACGAGGTTGGAATACGCTGCCTGCGGCTTGCCGAAGGTGGTCCGCCGGGCATGCCCGGTGGCGGGGACACCGGCGCGCGCCGCCGTCTCCAGATCGTAGATGAACCCGGCGACCACCCCCCGATCCACCAGCGGGAGCCGCCGTGTCACCACCCCTTCGTCGTCGATGGCACGGGAGCCGGGTGCCCCGGCCACCCACGGGTCGTCGGTCAGCGAAAGCGCCGGGTCAAACGCGCGCGCTCCCAACCGCTCTCCCAGCGGAGAGATGCCCTGGAGCACGGCCTTCCCCTGGCATGCCTGCCGGAGCGGGAGGAAGAGCGCGGCCGAGCCGGCTGCCGTGAACAACACCGGCAACTCGCCGCGCGGCGGTGGCGCAGACGTCTGGGCCCACCGTACCCGTCGCCGGATCGATTCCGCCAGCCCCGCGATGACCGACTCACCAGGGAGGTCCGCGGCGGCATGGTAGTCGCCGACCATCAGGATGTCGTCGCCGCGACGCGGGTCAACTCGGCGGCGAACGACACGGTCGTCACGTCGTAGGTGGCTTCCACGCCCCGACTGTTCACCACCCGCACCGACACCGGCGCTTCGCTCCACCGTCACGTTCACCTGCCAGCCGTCGTGCGGGAGCCGTTCCAGGAGGGAGTGCCCCAGCGCGGCCAGGTCGGCCACGGAGGCAGCGGCCGCCGCCGGAGAATGGGTACGCACCGCCGGCAGGGGAGCGGGTGCGGGCAGGAAGAGGTCCACCGGTTCGCCGAGGGAGGCCGACGCGAGCGCCGCGTCGACGACGCCGTCCGGAGTGGCCGATGTGCGAGCCGGCGACGCCCAGCCGGCCACCGGCCAGGACGCGCAGGTTGACACCGCGCTCCTGCGACCACGAGGTGCTCTTCAGTCGCCCTGCCTCGAAGAGGAGCGTGACCGTCTCGTCGCGTCTTGAGGGTTGCATCGGCGGCCTCCGCCCGGGAAGCGGCGAGCTCAAGGAGCCGGACGATCATGAGACGCTTCCGCCCACGAGCGCCTCGCTGATCCGGACATGGGGAGCGCCTTCGGTCACGGGAAGCGGGGCCTGCCCTCCCTTGCCGCACCCGCCGCCGAGCTCGTTCCACTGGAAATCGCCGGCGATCCGGTCGATGCGGTCCATCGTCTGGAAGAGGTTGCCCGCGATCACGACATCCTTGACCAGCTCGGCGAGCTGGCCGTCGCGAATCATGTAGCCGTGCCCGGCCGTGAAGGAGAAATCCTCGAGCAAGGTCTGCCCCCCCTGGGCATCGCACGCGTAGATGCCGAGCGGGATGTCCTTGAACAGGTCGTCGCGGGTGCCGCTGCCGTTGGCAATGTAGGTGTTGGTCATCCGGACGATCGGCGGGTGGCGGAACGAGAGCGCTCGGGCATTGCCGGTCGGGGCTTCGTTCATGCGCGCGGCGGTCTCCCGGGAGTGGAGCCGACCGACGAGGACACCGTTCTGGATGAGGACGGTGTTCCGGGTCGGCGTCCCCTCGTCGTCGTAGGGGAGGGTGCCCCGGAGGGCGGCGGCGCTGCCGTCGTCGCCGATCGTCAGATCCGGACCGCCGAACCGCCGGCCGAGGGTCATCATCTCCTGGGCCTGCTGGTTCTCATAGACGAAATCGGCTTCGCTCAGGTGGCCGAACGCCTCGTGCACGAATACCCCTGCCAGCTTCTGGTCGAGCACGACGGGATAGGTGCCACCCCGGACCCGCGGGGCGGTGAGCAGTGCGACGGCGCGGTCTGCGGCGGCGAGAAACTGCTCCTCCCGGTTCTGCACGGCGTCCCAACCGGAGCGGCGCCCCAGCGACTCGAAGCGCCCGTTCGATGGTCCCCTGGTCCCGGGCAACCGCGACGGCGGAGAGCGTCACCTCTGGCCGAAGCTCCGAGAGGAGGGTCCCGTCGGAGTTGGCGTACCAGTATTCAACCACTTCGTCGCGATAGCCCGCCTGGGTATCGACGATCCGGCGATCATGCCCCAGCATCAGCCCGTTGAGCGACTCGAGGTGCTGCTTCTTCGCGTCCAGGGAGATGCCGCGGACATCGCCCCCGAGTGGAAGAACCACGTCCTCCTCGCGGACCGGCGCGTCGGCAAGCCGAATCGGGGCGTCGAGACGCACGGCGAGCGAGAGCTCGTGGGCGCGCGCCACCATGGCCGGGAGATTGTCGAGGGACGTGAAGCTCGTCATGCCCCACCCGTAGCCGCGGTTGAGGCAGCGGACGAAGCCGCCCTCGTCGGTGCTGACCGTGGCGCCTTCCAGGCGGGGACCGCGGAAGGTGACCGCCGAGGTCATACTGCGCTCGAGTCGGATTTCGGTGAAGTCAGCCCGGGAGGACTGGATGGCGTCGCGAAGCCGGTTCTTCACGGACGTCGGGCGGCGTACTCGGGATGGGGAACCAGTTCGCCATCGACCACGATTTCACGGTCCCAGGGGAGGATGATGAACTTGTCGGTTTCGAAGGCGTGGTAGTCGGGCTGGTAGGGCCCGGTCTTGAAGGAGACGGCGGTCCGGACCTCCGCGGGCTGGAGGAGGCGCACCTCGCTGAGGGCCACCTTCATGGTGCTGCCTGACTCGCAGGTTTCGTCCACGATCAGCACACGGCGGCCGCGGATCGACGCCGGCGGGCCCGCCACCAGGACCGGTACCTTCCGGCCACTCGGCCGGGAAACCACCATCGAGGCGAATTCCCGCTGCAGAATCGAGGCAACGACGACTCCCGGCATGACGCCCGCTTTGGCGACCCCCAGGACGACCTCCGGATCGTACTCCCGCGCCACCTTCAGGGCGAGCGCGCGGCAGACCTCCCCGAAGAAGGCCCAATCGATTTCCATCACGTCTTGGGAAGCAGGAACCGGTGACTTGGGCATGCTCCAAGCTACCCCGACGCACCGGGCCGAGCAACCGCATTGCGACCCCCCAAAATCAGGGCTATCTTGCGAGGACACCACGACTTGAGTCCCTTTTCTCCCCGCGTCAAGGACCCGTCGACCGTATGAGCTTCTGGCGTCGGTTGCTCGGCAAGGGCAAATCCTCCACGCTGCGACCGCAGCGCCTCGACTATTTGAACGAGGCGCTCGCGCTCGAGCGGCAGGGAGATTTCGAGGCGGCGCTGACCTCCTACCGGCTCGCCCTGCGCGACAACGCGCAGGACACCCGGATCCTCCAGAACATGGCGATCGCCTTTACCAAGACGGGCCAGCCCGATGAGGCGGTCCGGCACTATCGCCGCGCCATCGAATTGGATCCCAGCCTGGTCGGCGCGCACTACGGCGTTGCCTTCCTGCTGCTGAAGCGGGGCGACGTGGAGCAGGCCGCCGAACACCTCCGCGCATTCCTCGCGCGCCCGCCCAAGGGGCCGGATGCGGAGCGGTGGATTAAGCATGCCGAGACAGCGCTGGCGGAGGCGGAGCAGGCAGGGGGAGGGGGCACGGCATGAGGCTGCGTGCCGCGCTGTGTGGGGTGCTGGCGCTGGCGGGGTGCAGCGACCTCAGTTCGAACGATGATACGGTGATCGCGCTGCAAGTCACCTCACCCCCCGGCGCGACGGTCGAGGTCGGGGATACGGTCACCTACACGGTCGTCGCGTTCAACCGGAATGGCGACGTCGTCCAGGCCACCATCGTCTGGTCGACACCGGACACGGCCACCATCGCAGTCGACAGCACTGCAGGCATCGTCCTCGGCAAGCTCCCCGGGCAGGGCCGCGTGCAGGCGTCGACGGACGGGCTGGTGTCATCGCTGAACATTCTCACCGTGTTTGCCTCCCCCGACACGCTGATCCTCGTCCTGCCGGATACGGTCGTCGTTGACACCCTGCTCGAAACCAACACCCCGCCGCTGGTGGCCAGGCTCGAGTCCTTCAATCCCCCGGCGCCTGTCACGAGCCGGCCGATCATCTACGAGTTGATTGAGCCGGTACAGTCGATTGCCGACACTGCCAGCTGGACGGTCAAGTTCGCCAGCGGGGGCCTCGCAGACACCGCCGTGACCACGACCAACGGCGAGCCATTGAATCCGGTGTCGCTGGGGCGCCTCCCCGGCATCACGCCGCCCGACAGCGCGATCGTGGAAATTCGCGCGACACGATACAAGGCGAACCAGCCCGTCCCCGGATCGGGGCAGCGCTGGATTATTCGGTTTGGCCTGTAGCCTCGATCATCCGGAGGACTCGTGAATACCGCGCCTCGCACCCTCACCGAACTCTTTTTCGGGGCCATGGATCGCTCGGCCTCGCGCCCGGTCGCCCTGCGTGCCAAGCGGGACGGCACCTGGACCGGCATCAGCTACGCCGAGCTCCTCTCCCAGGTGCACTCGTTCAGCGTCGGGCTCATGGAGCTTGGGGTCCGCCCTGGCGACCGACTGGCCATCCTCTCCGAAAACCGGCCTGAGTGGGCCATCACCGACTTCGCCTGCCTCGCGTCCCGCTGCGCCGACGTTCCGGTGTACCCGACCCTGCCTGCCCACCAGATCGAGTACATCCTCCGCGACTCGGGTGCCGTGGCCGTGTGCTGCTCGTCTGCCGGACAATTGAGCAAGATTCTCGACATCCGCAGCAACCTCCCAGCGCTCAAGAACGTCATCGTGTTTGACGGTGATGCCGCGACCGACGGGGTCCTGGCCTTCGAGTCGGTCGTCGCCAAGGGCCGCGACGCGCTGGGCAAGCACCCGTCATGGCGCACCGACGCCCTGGCAGTGAAGCCCGACGACCTCGCCACCATCATTTACACCTCCGGCACGACCGGGGATCCCAAGGGGGTCATGCTGACCCACGGGAATATCACGTCCGACGTGATGGCCGGCCTCGACGTCCTCGACCTTCGCCAGACCGACGAGTGCCTCTCGTTCCTCCCACTCTCCCACATCTTCGAGCGGATGGCCGGGCACTACTGCATGACGCAGATGGGAGCCGTCATCAACTACGCCTCCAGCATCGAGAACGTCCCAGTTGAAATGGGCGAACTTCGCCCGACGGTGGTCTGCTCCGTGCCCCGGCTCTACGAAAAGATTTACGCCCGCGTGCTTGAGAACGCGATGGCGGGCTCCCCGCTCAAACAGAAGATCTTCCTCTGGGCCAAGCGGATCGGCGAGGCGTGGGCCGAACTGCACATCGAGGGCAAGCCGATCCCGACCGGGCTCGGGCTGAAGTACGGGGTGGCTCACAAGCTCGTCTTCTCGAAACTAGTGGCGCGGGTGGGCGGGCGGCTCCGCTTCTTCGTGTCGGGCGGGGCCCCCCTCTCTGCGGATATTGCCCGGTTCTTCTACGCCGCCGGGCTCCCGATCATGGAAGGCTATGGCCTGACGGAGACATCCCCCGTCATCACCGTCAACGGCTTCGGGCGCTCCCGGTTCGGGACTGTCGGCAAGGTGGTGCCCGGCGTGGAGATCAAGATCGCGCCGGACGGGGAAATCCTGACCCGTGGCCCAAACGTGATGAAGGGGTACTACAACAAACCCGAAGCGACCGCCGAGGTGCTGAGCGCCGACGGGTGGTTCAGCACCGGCGACATCGGCGAGATCGACGCCGATGGCTACCTGCGAATCACCGACCGGAAGAAGGACATCATCGTCACGGCCGGAGGCAAGAACATCGCGCCGCAGCCCATCGAGGGCCTGGTCAAGACCAACCCGATCGTACTCAACGCCGTGATGATCGGCGACAAGCGGAAGTACCCGATCATGCTCGTGGTGCCGAACATGGAAGTGGTGCGGAAGTGGGCGGAGGCCGAGGGGATGACGGGGCGCACCGACCAGGCGCTGCTCAGCGACATCGTGATCCACAACAAGCTGACCGGCGAAATCAAGAAGACGTTGCGCGAGCTGGCGCAATACGAGATGCCGAAGAAGTTCCTCATCCTCGACCGGGATTTCAGCATCGAGGCCGGCGAGCTGACCCCGACGCTCAAGGTCAAGCGGCGGATCGTGGCGGAACTTCACAAGGAGCGGATTGAAGAGCTGTACGCGGCGGGAGGCGTGGAGACCGTCTACTAGGAACCCCTGGTCCGCGCCACCCAGACCCCGTCCGCGCTGGCGAGCACTTCGAGCGCCGGCAGGGACGGGGTCTCGCCTTCGCCGACCACCCTGAGCCCCGGCAGCAGGCAGCGCACCGCATCAGCGAGCCACGCTGGGTCCGTCGCAAACCCCGGTCCGAGGACCACCCCACGGAGGTGACGGCGCTTCACGGGAATACCACCCGCCTGCGCCAGACTCACCCCGGGGCCGCCCGCGGCGCCCGACGGCGGATTGATGGCCAGCAGTTGGACTCCCTCTACCTCCGCCGAAAACTCCCTCCAGCGCTCCCCTGCCCCGCCAACCAATGCCACGTAGCCACCGGGACCACCGAGGCCGAGCAAGGCGGCCATCGCGAGGCCGGTCAACCGTTCGGAACGACTCACCGTGGCGGGACGGGCGTCGAACTCAATCACCCCGTCTCGGACGGGGTACACCCTGCCGCAATCCATGCAGCCGAGCTGGCCGCTCTGCACCTGGCGGTCGACGACGCTGTCGGGAAGGAGCACGAGAACGTTCTCCGCGTGGTCCGCGGGACAGCGCAGAATGTCGGTGAGTTCGATGAACATCGGCTACGGTCGGAAGACAACCCAGGTCAGCTTGCCCTCCTCCACCGTCACCGTGCGGAAGACCTTGCGCCCGTTGATATCCGTCCCCACCAGGTACGTGCCTGGGGGCACGTCACCGACGGCGAAGTTCTCTCCATAGAGAGGATGCGAATGGTTTCTCGGCCCGTACGTCTCGGCAAACGAGTAGGGCGTCTCGGCCGGCTCAGGCTTGATGATCCCGTAGATCCGTGCCTGGTCCACCGGCCTGCCGTCCGCATCCAGTACCTGCCCCGCCACGGTGCCCATCCCCGGGATCGGCTGGATCCACAGTTCGGGGTTCGTGGTGTACTCGGGATAGCGCTGGAGGGAGTCGACGATCAGCTGAACATTCTCGACCGGGGAAAGATGCACCTCGAGATGCAGGTGGTCGTTGGTGGCGCGGCCGGTGTTGCCGACCTCGCTGATCACATCGCCGGCCGCGACGCGTTGCCCGAGTGAGACCTTCAACATCGAATTGTGGTAGTACACCGAATAGATGTACTTCGTCCCGCCGGCTTTCAGCACCGAGTCGTGCCGGATGGCGACCGTGAGCGCACCTGCCTCGGCAGGCCCGGCGTACACCACCACACCACTGCCGATCGCGTGCACCGGTGTCCCGTCGGGGTTATTGAACTCCACGCCCTGGTGTGGCTGGAAATTTCCGCCCATCGTGGACCCGTAGCGGTAGGTCTGGTCGATGTAGCTGTTGTCCGCCACTGTGACCGGACGCTCAAACCAGGTGGTCTTCGGCGCCGCGGGCGCCTCGGCGGCTCGGGCCAGCCGCCCTGCGCGCTCGTAACAGGGTGTGGAATCACTCACTTCGCGTATGCCGCAGAGGGTCCCTTTCCAGTTGTCGAGGCGGGCAAGCGGAGGGAATCCGGCGTAGCCGCGCGGGGTGATGGAGACCGTCCCATCCGGGCTCCTGGTCATGGCCACCGAGCCCGCCAGTGTGGAGAGGAGAAGCCCGGTTCGGGAGCGGGTAATGCGGCGGATGTACTCATTGGGGAGTACGGCCAGTGCGGTGTCCGCCGGGCCGCGGGCAGCTGGACCCGCGGCATCGACGTAGGCGGTCCAGTGCTCCCCGCCGTCGAGGCTCATCAGCAGGCCATCCGCCGTGCCGATCCAGACCGCCTTTCCCCGCATGACGATGCCAGCCGGGGCCACGTACTGCCATTCGGGGCCAAGTTCGCTCAGCGTCCAGTTGTGCCAGCTGCGCCCGCCGTCTCGAGAGACCCCCCAGCCGTTCCCGATCGTCCCGTACCAGACCTCGCCTGGGGATCCGAAGGCGATCGAGGCCACGAAGTCCCATGAGAGGGATTCCGGCGTCGTATCGCTCTTGATCTGCTCCCAGGCGACGCCGCCGGCCGGGAGCACGTAGATGCCACGGCCATAGGTGCCCGCCCAAATCCCGCCCGCCGGATCGCGCACCAGCGTCAACACATGCACACCCCAGCCCGTCGTGTCTGGAAGCGGTGGCAACGAGGTCTGCGCGGCGAGCGACGCGGGCACGAACGCGAGGCTGAGCGCCATCCATCGAGTGAGCTTCATAGCGCGCACCTGGGTGGAAGGAACAGGGGTACGGGTCATACCGGGCCGAGTCGCAACCAGTCCACGTGCACATGCGGCGGACGGGTGGCGGCGAAGATGATCGCTGCCGCGACATCCTCGGGGCGGAGCATCCTGGCGCGGGGAGTGAAGCCCTCCCGCGAGTCGGGATCCACGGCATCCCATGCCGCCGTGTCGGTCGGCCCGGGGGAGACCAGGGTGAACCGGACACCCGAGCCGCGATGTTCAGCCACCAGTGTCTCGTGGAGGCCGCGGACGCCGAACTTGGCGGCAGCGTAGGCTGCGTTTCCCGGAAAGCCGTTGTGGTCGGCAATGGAGCCGATGGTCACGACAAGCCCGCCCTTCCCCGCGCGCATCATCGGGACAAAGGCCTTGGCCACGAGCCAGGGTCCGCGGAGGTTGGCAGCGAGCTGGGCGTCAAACTCGGCGGTCGTGGTGTCCTCGAACGGCGCCAGATGAAAGGCGCCGGCGTTGCTGACCAGGATGTCGGGCGCCCCCCACTCCGCGCGTACCAAGTCGGCAGCCACCTGCACCTGCGACGCGTCGGTGACGTCGCACCGGAGGTCGAGCGCGGCCTCGCCATGCAGGGGCGAAAGCGAGCGCGCCAACCGCACCACGCGCGCCCCTTCCGCGGCCAGCAGCTGGGCGGTGGCGGCACCGATGCCGCGGGAGGCGCCCGTGACCACCGCAACCCGGCCCTGAAGCACGGTCACTCCGATTCCGCGCCGGTCCCGTGGGCCAGCCGAAGAAACTCCGCGCGGGTCTTGGAGTCGCTGGTGAAGATGCCGCGCAGCGCGCTGGTGACGGTGCGTGAGCGCTGCTTCTCGACGCCACGCATCATCATGCACAGGTGCGACGCCTCGAGCACCACGCCCACTCCGCGCGGCGCGACGACTTCCATGATGGCATTGGCGACCTGATCGGTCAGGCGCTCCTGCACCTGCAGGCGACGGGCAAAGACATCGACGATGCGGGGGAGCTTGGAAAGCCCCAGGATCCGCTGGTCGGGAATGTAGGCCACATGCGCCACCCCGAAGAAGGGAAGCAGGTGGTGCTCACAGAGGGAGTAGAACTCGATGTCCCGCACGAGGATCATGCTTTCATGCTCCTCCTCGAAGAGTGCGTCACCGACCGCGTCCTCGATGGAAAGCCCGTACCCCCGGGTCAGCCAGCGGAGCGAAGCCTCGACGCGCTCCGGCGTCTTGGCCAGCCCCTGACGATCAGGGTCCTCGCCGAGCCCGGCGAGCAGGGCGCGCACATGCGGCGCGAGAGGCGTGTCAGCCACCGTAGTACTCGACATAGTTCCTCGGGGTTTCCCAGAGCCGGACCCGCTGGAGCGTCCCGGCTGGGAGGACAGGCGCGATGGCGTTCCAGCAGAACACCGCGATGTTCTCCGCGGAGGGGATATGCTCTCGAAAGTAGGGCACGTCGAGGTTCAAGTTGCGGTGATCGAGCACACCGCTGACGTGCGAGTCCACCAACTCCTTCAGCACCGCGATATCGAGCACATAGCCCGTCTGCGGATCGATCGGCCCCTCGACCGTTATTTCCAGCTCGTAGTTGTGGCCGTGGTAGTTGGGGTTGTTGCACGGCCCGAAGGTGGCGCGGTTCCACGCGTCAGATTCGACTGGGTTGTGCAGGCGGTGGGCCGCGTTGAAATGGACCCGCCGGGTGACGGTGCACGAGGGCATCGGTAATCCCGAATGGAGATGACGGAAATTGGGCGAATTGCGGGCGAGGTCAAGCGCCGGGGCAGCCCGAAAGCACAAAGCGCCGACGAGGTGTGTCGGCGCCCGGGTGCGGACGATGGTGGGGAGGGTGTCTTGAAGCCCGAAAGAAAGTTGCGGTATCCTCGCCCCGGCGTCTGTCTTCCCCTGAGGGGCATGGCATCAGCCACGGTATGTGGACCCTATCTACGGACTGTTGGCTCAAGCACATGGTTCCCCACCACCGCCCGACACCGCTAAGATACGGAACGGTCCCAACCCCGTCAACAACGACGCCGGAGCACGCCCATGTCGTCCCCCATCTCGCTGGCCCTCGCCCTCGCCGCCCTGGCGCTCTGGTGTGTCCTCGCCTTCGTGGTTCGCGTGGAGGCGGGGGCGGTCCATCTCCTGCTGGCGACGGGCGTTATCCTGCTGGTCCGGTGGTGGGCACTCAGGCCAACGGGTAGGCAAGGGAGCTAGCGCGCGCGAAGACCTGGATCAGATCTCCCAGTTCGAGAACAGCACGCCCGAGACCGCTCGCTCCGGATATCCTCCAAGCGTCATCCGAAGGTCGGTCCAGTGGCTCTGCCACCCTTCCGCGATGAGCGCGCGGTAGGCCTCCCCCTGTCCCGACTGGCATCGGATCGTGACGCGCTCCACCCCTTCCTCATCCGCCACCGATTCCACACCGGCGAGCACCGCCTCCATGGCCGGCAGGTCGGCCGCCACGAGCTTCAACACCCTCAAGTCCTCGCGCGGCCGTCCATGCGCGAGCGGCGCCGAGTGCCACACCGCGAACGCCGCCAGCGTGCCGTCGCGGCGATAGAGGGTCGTGTCGCCGACACCGAGCTCTGCCGTAAGCTGGATTTCCCGGGCAAAGGAGAGACCCAGCGCCACCGCGGCGCTGAGCTCAGCACACTCTGCGACGCCATCCTCCCATCCATCGCGGGAGAGGCGGGTGCACCCGATCGTCGGCCCTGCCTCAGGAGCACGGGCCAGGGTGATCGTCAAGTGACCGGGAAGGAAGCCGAGCTTGCTGTAAAAGCCGATATTCTCGACGGTGCGCGGCATCGTCTCCAACCCAATGGTCCGTGCCCCTTTTGCCTTGAGCCAATCCTGGCCGGCGAGGACGATCAGCTTCCCCAGTCCTTCTCCCTGGCGATCGGGGCGCACCGCGAGCGGTCCCATCCACCCCTCGGTGCCCGAGAGGTGCGCGAGGTTGAATGCGATCATGTCGCCGGCGCGGTCGCGCCAGAGCATGGCGCCCTTCCCGGCCGACTGGAGGGCAAACCGCCAGACATCGTGATTCAGGTGGGGAACCCGTACGCCCGGCATGCCGTCGCGCCGGTAGCGATCGGTGAAGGCGCTGGAGAAGAGTCTGTTGAGGGGTTCAATGTCATCGGCCGCGGGGCGCTCCGGCCCCCGGACCCCCTTGTCACGCCGCCACATCGCGGCCTCCACCCTCCAGCACTTCCTCGTGCACGACCGCCACCCGACGCGCCGGATCCCGTTCGACGCGAATGATCCGGTCGAACCCCTCGCGGACCGCCTCGATATGGGTAATGAGGATGACCTGGGGGAAGCGATCGGCCAGGCTCCGGAGGAGCTCCATGACTGCGGCGCGCCGCTCCTCGTCGAGCGATCCGAAGATCTCGTCAAGCACCAGGAGCGAGAGCGGCTGCCCCGCCCGCTCGGCAATCATCTGGCTGATGGCGAGCCGCAGCGCAAGGTAGGCCACATCCTCCTCGCCGCCGGAGATGACCGGCTTCGCCTCCCCCTCGTCCACCAGCGTCGGCGTATAGCTCTCGTCCAGTTCAAGATCGGTGTAACGGCCGTCGGTGAGGTCTCGCAGGAAGCTCGAGGCCAGTTCCGAGAGATCGGGACGAAGCTGCGTGTTCAAGTCCGTTCGCAGGTCAGACAGCGCCCGGTCGAGCTCCTGGGTGACGAGGAATCGCGCCTCGACCCGCTTGACCTCCATTTCGCGCGCCTGCCGCTCCTTCCGACGCTGCGCCGCCGCACGCCCAGCCTCTTCCGCGGTGGCCCGCTCCCCCCTGGCCTCCACCACCTGCATTTCCGCCCGCCGCCGCTCTTCCTCCGCGGCGGTCACGAGCGCGCGCACCTCCTCGAACTCCGGTTCAGAGAAGCCAAGCTCCTGCCGCTGGTGCCGAAGCGCCGTCAGCACTTCCTCACGAATACTCACCGCTTGCTCGGCGGCCAGCAGTTCGGGAGCAAGTCGGGCCGCCCGATCCGCGAGCCCGCGGTAGCGCTCCGCCTCCAGCGCCTTGGCTTCCAGCAGTTTGAGCTGCTGCTGCACCACCTTGTGTCGCTCCGGGTCGTATGTCCCCTCGGCGCCCTTGAGCGACGCCTGCAGCTCGGCAATGGTCCGCTCCTGGAGCGCCCGCTTTTCGCGGAGTGCGGGCGCTTCCTTGAGTGGCGCCTCCAGCCGACCGACGGCGGCCGCAGCGCCCTCGGCGGCAACCTCCGCCTTCACCCGCAGCGCCTCCAGCTCCCGCACCTCCGCCGGTTCCGGCTCCAGCTGCGCCACCCGCTTCTTGTAGAAGTTGCCGTTGAACTTCACCTCCTCGACCTGGCGCCCGAGCACTTCGCGCACCGACGCGAAGTCCGCCCCGAGAGGCCGGGAGCAAGTGGGACACGCGCCGTCCTGTCCCGCCTCGGTAATCCGCTCGAACTGCTCCTGCAGGTCGCGATACTGGTCGCGCAGCGCGAGGAGCTTGGTGCGCGCGTCCTGCAGGTCACGCACCCAGGCGGTGTGCTTCTCTTCCGCCTGTTCCGCGGCCGTCAGCGAAGCGGTGCGGGCGGAGGCGGCGGCAGCCCTGGCGGCTTCGAGTTGTTCCACGGTGGGCAACGCAGTGAGCCGCTGGTCAAGGTCGGCCAGCGTCGCGTTCGCCGCGTCGATCTTCGCGGCCAGCGCCGCACGATGCGACGAGGCCGCATAGAGCTCCTGCAGGGCCTCGTGCTCGGCGCGGAGCGCGGGGAGCGGCGCCAACTCCTCGCCCAACGATGCGAGATGGGTCTGCGCCTGCAGCGCGTCGGCGATCTGCCGGTCGAAATCCCGCGTCCGCTCCTGCGAGGTGGTGACCTGATGTTCGGCGACCCGGATGTCTCCTTCGAGCGACTGCACACGGGTCCGGAGCTGCTGCATCGTGTCCCAGCGAGGGGTGACCTCGGCGAGGCGCGCCACGGCGGTCCGTACCGCCTCCTGTGCCTCGCGGTCCCGTACGCTCGCGGCGGCGGCCAGGCCCGCGACCCTCGCCTCCTCGGCGTCGAGTGCGCCGGCATCGATGAGCCCCGCCTGCAACGCCTGAAGCCGCGCCCGCAGCTCGCTTCGCGTCTCCTTGAGCTTCTCCTGCGCCACCCGGAGACGCTCGAAACCAAGCACTCGTGCCAGGAATTGTGCCCGCTCAGGGGCGCTCATCTTGGCCATGACCATGAGGTCCTTCTGGCCGGTGAAATAGGTGTTGAAGAACTCTGCACGGGTCATCCCGAGCAGGTGGGACAGCTTCTCGGTAACAGTGCCCAGGCTATTGGCAATCGGCGCGGGGTCGCCATCCTGGAAGAGTTCGGCCTGGCTCAAGCTGCGCGTGACACGGAACTCGTGCGCCCCGAGCGCGAAGTCGAGCTCGACTCTCACCGGCGAGCGCGGCGGTGCGCCGCGGCGGCGGATGGAATCCCGCGTGCCGCGCGCCGCCGGGGTGCCGTACATCGCGAAGGCGATGGCCTCCAGCAGGGTGGATTTGCCTGAGCCGTTGGCACCGACGATGCCGGTCAGCCCTGCGCCGAGGACCAGTTCGGAGTCCTCGTGCTGCCGGAAGTTCACGAGCCGGAGGCGGTGGATCTGCATCAGTCCTCCGCCAGCTCGCGCTCGGCAGACGCAACCAGTTCGACGCCCTCGGTCACGAACGCCGCCCGATCAATCCCCGCCGGCAGGGGCCGCCGGCTGAGATAGTCGTGCACGATGTCGGGGAGCGTCTGGCGCCGGCCCGGCGCACCCACGCCGGTGGTCCGCGTCGGCTCCGGCCGCCGCAGGTCGAGCTGGAAGTGCAGCGCCTCCGCCTTCCACTTGCGCACCATGGCGTGATCGAGCTGTCGCCCCACGTGCCGTGGCACCCCCGTCACCACAAGTCGGACCACCTGGTCCTCGATGCCACCCGGGACCGCGCCTACCCGCGCCGTGATCGCCGCCTGCAGCTCGTCCGGGGCCATGTCGGTGCCGTCGAGCCTCGGCAGGTCGAGGACCCGTCTCGCGGGGGCAATGACCTGCGGCTCGGCGACGCCTGTGTCCAGATCCACCAAGAGCCACGCCTTCCCTTCCACCCCCTTCGCTGCCTCGTCGCGCAGTTCACCCCAGGGATTGGTGCTCACGTACTCCAATGCTCCGCAGTACCAGGCCCGCGGACCGAGTGGGGTCTGCACGTGGTAGTGACCGAAGGCCACGTAGCTCCATTCACCCGCACCGAATTCGTCGGGGCGAACGATGGCACCGCCATACTCGACCGCCGAGCGATCGGAGGGGAAGACGCCATCCACTTCTCCATGGGCGACGAGCACTTCGTATTTCGCGCTTCCGTCGGGCTTCAGCGCCGGGCGCTCCGGCTGGACCAGCGACTCGTGCGGGACGGCGAGCACGCTCAGTTCCAGCTCCGGATAGCTGAACCGACGGGCCTCGTGGGTGGCGACGTCGACGCCGAGTTCGTCGAAGAGACGCAGAATGCTACCGGTCTCGGTGGAGCGCGGCGTGTCGTGGTTGCCGGCAATCAGGACGATCGGCGCCTCCGGCAATTCGGCGCGGATACGCTGGAACTGCTGAAAGGCGAAGACGATGGCGGCATTGGTGGGGCGGACGGAATGGAAGAGGTCGCCTGCGACGATGATGATGTCAGGCCGCGCGGCCAAAACGCCATCCACCGCCTGGCGGAATGCCATGGCGGTATCGGCCTCCCGCTGGTTGATGCCCGCGGGGGTCTGCCGATGGTATTGACGGAAGCCGAGATGGAGGTCGGCGAGATGCGCGAGTTTCACAGGTAGGAGAATGCGCCGCCCGGGGGCCGGAGGCAAGGTACCGCAATCTCACGCGAAGCCGCAAAGATCTACACGACTGCCCTCACGTTGGGGGAGCGGAGTGGCACCAGGCGCTTTCGCCGCTTCGCGTGCCCCCTTTGGGAGGGGCTCTATGAGGAATAGGGATCGGGCGTCCCGCGCAGGGGCAGTACCCCGCTCCTCCGGGAAACAAGCTCCGGCTCGACCCGCCGCCCGAGCGCCGCGGTGAAGTAGGCCAGCACGTCGTCGGGGCGGAGTTGCCGGGTACGTGCCAGGGCGCCTCGCACGTCGTCTTCCCGGCGGCCGTCCACGATACCGCGCACCTTGTCGATACTGATACCAGGGTCCATCGAGCGGAGCTGCCGCGCCACCGCCTCGTCGAAGGGCAGGTCAATGGCGGGCGGAAACCGCTCCACGCCGTCCCGGCCGGAGAGGACACAGGGCCTCGGGAACCGGATGAAGACCGGCTGCGTGAAATGCGGGTGGCGCACCATCAATTCGCCCTTGGGCAAGGTCGCAAGCTTGATCTTGGTGGCCGGCGAGAGCGTCGCGTATCCGGCGGTGGCCAGTTCGTCGGGATCCATGCGTCCGTAGATGGTTGTCCCCGCGTTGCCGACCACCCGCCGCAGCACCTGCGAACGGAACTGCTGGGCGGAAAACAAGACCAGCCCAAGGTATCGTCCCCGCTCCGAGAGGTCGAGCAGCATCTTCCGCACATAGGTGTCGGTGCCATCGGCGGGGGCGTACTTGTTGAGCTCGTCCACGAATACCACGACGTGATCCACCCCAAGATCCCGGCGCTCGAGATGTTCACGCAGCTTGCTTACCACGCGGGCGAAGACAAGATCCTGTGCCAGCGGGTCCACGCTTGCCACATCCACTACATAGACGCTGCGGTCTTCGAACGTCCCCCACGGGAGGTCGTTCGACGCGCCGTCGTCGGTCACCAGCCCCTTGGCGCGCGTGGTGATGTTGCCGAGGCGGTTTCGGACCTTGCGGATGGTGGCGATATGGTGCGTGCGCCAGACGTCGCCCCGGTTCTTGGTCTCCAGCGCGTCGAAGATGGCGCGGAAGAATGCCTCGAGATCGGCAAAGGTGAGGACGCGCCACTCTTGGGGCTGCAATTCCGGGGCGTGAAACTCGCGTCCGACGACCCGGTCGGCCAGGAAATCAATGAAGGCATCGGCCTTGGCGTCCAGGTCGTCGCGGTTGAGCACCACTTCGGCGTACTCGAGCACCTCGCGGAGCCCCCAGGTGAGCGGCTCCGTGTTGGCCGCCAGGTCGGGATGGGTGCGCAGCGTATTAAGGTTGACGCCATCGGGCTTGCATGGGGCGTAGTAGTGGACGTTCTCGAAGGGCTTCGGCACCAGTCCGAGCCGAGCATAGGAAGCGACGTCGGCGGCGGGGAGTTCGGCAGGCTGATCGAGGAAACAGAGGTCGGGGCCCTTCACGTTGAAGCAGAGCGCCGCCACGGAACCCTTGTGGGCCGGGAAGGTCTGGAAGAGGCTCGACAGGAAGAACTCCACCGCGCTGGTCTTCGTGGCCAGCCCCGAGACACCGGTGATGTTGAGGTGCGCCGCCTCGGGACCGAGAAGGAAATCGGCGTCGAGGAAGACGGGCGCCGCAAGCCCGGCCGCACCGTACGTCCCCACGGGGATTCCCGTGGGGTGCTCCCCCCCGGTATACGCATCCATCCGCAGCGCCGAGCGCACATCCTCGTCGGTGGCCATGCGCACTTCGCCGATCGGGACCGGCTGCAGCGGCTCCTCGGGCTCCTGGCGCAAAACGGCGGCGGTGTAGAGTCGGATTTCGGCGCGCGAATTCCCCCCCGCTGCCGGATCGCCACCCGCGCCCGCCACCGCATCGAGCGGACGCGCAAGATCGGCATAGGCTGCCGCATCCATCACGACGCCGAACACGACGCGACCGGGAGCGTCGACACGCACGATGGCGCCGACCCCCACGGGCGATTCCCGTGCGGTCCAGAAGTGAAATTGATGCGGCGTGGAGGGCCGGAGCTCCGTGGCGACGACGCGGCCGATCAGATCGGGGCGAATGGCGGGACCTCCGTCAACCAGAACCCCGCCAGGCGGCGCTTGTGGTCCAGCTCGACGAGCAGATGGTCGGCGACACGCACCACCTCCACCTCGCGCCGCCCGCCGATGCGGAGGTGCACGATCTTCTCATCGGGTGTGGCCGAGACGGAAAGGGAGGTGTCCACCTCGACGGCGGACACCATCTGCCGCGCCGCCTTGGTCGGGAGGAGCAGGCGCCCGGCACGCGCGCCATCGGGCGGGGCCAGCCCGGGCACGGTGTCCACCTCGGGCCAGACGACCACGTCGAGGCCGCAGAGGACACCATCAATCACATCGAGCACGATGACCGAACCTTCGTCATCGGAGAGCTCGACGCTCCCTTCCCGGCCCCCGCTGCCGAACGCCGACCGAAAGCCGCCGGAGAGGATGTCGGTCTCGATATCCCAGCGCCACTCGACGGTGGGGAGCTTCCCCTCGACCGGTTCGACGCGGGTATCGACGTTCATCCCTCTCTCCTACGCAGCCTGCGCGGCGTTGAGCCGGCCGATGAACTTGAGGATACGGTCCACGCCGGCATCGAGCTCCTTGTCCGCCGCAGCATAGCTCAGCCGTACCCACCGGTCGTCCCCAAACGCCGCACCTGGTACCAGGGCAACGCCCTCCTCCGCCATCAGCTTCTCGCAGAACGCCGCCCCACCGTCCCCCGGACCCGTCAGGCCATCCACCCGGAAGAAGAAGTAGAAGGCGCCATGCGGCTCCACGAATTCGACGCCCGGCACTTCGGCCCGAAACCGCGCCACCAGGCGGTCGCGCCGGGCGCGAAAGGAGGCGACCATGCGCAACACGTCCGCCTCCACTCGCTCATCACTGAAGGCAGTCGCCGAGGCCCACTGCGCCGGGTGGTTGGCACCCGTCGTCGTGTGGGACTGCAGCGCCGCCATACCCTTGAAGACGTGGGTCGGTGCCAGCGCCGCGCCGATCCGCCATCCCGTCATCGCGTACGCCTTGCTGGCGCCGCATATGACCACGGTCCGCTCGAGCAGGTCATCCGGAAGATCGAGGAAGCTCGGCGCCGCCTTCGCCCCATAGTTGATCCGCCGGTAAATCTCGTCGGCGATGATCCAGACTTCGTTCTTCTTCGCCCACTCCGCGATCGCCTTCAGTTCCGGCAGGGTATACACCGCGCCGGTCGGGTTGCAGGGGGAACAGATGATCAGACCCTTGGTGCGGGTGGTGGAGGCATTGTCGAGGTCCTTGGCGCCGACCTTGAGCCCCCATTCGATGTCGCCCGGCACCATCACCGGTTCCGCGCGGCAGAGATGCACAATCTGGGGATAGGACACCCAGGCCGGCGCGGGAATCAGCACCTGGTCGTTGGGACCGAAGAGAGTGAAGCAGGCGTTGAAGAGGGAGTGCTTCGATCCAGAACTGATGAGGATGTTGTCGGCATTGACCTTCCGGCCCCCGCTCAGCGCCGAGAGACTCTTGGCGATGGCTGTCCGGAGCTCGGGAATGCCCGGGTTCGGGGGATAGTGCGTCATCCCCCTCTGGATCGCCGTGATACCCGCCTGTCCCGCCACCATCGGCGTGTCGAAGTCTGGCTCACCGAGGCTGAGGTCGAAGACCTCTTCGCCGGCGGCGCGGCGGCGCTTCGTTTCGGCGCTGATCGCGATCGTTTCCGAGGGCTTCAGGTGCACCAGGTTGAGCGAGAGCGGTTCGGGCATTGCGGAGTCCGGAGGGAAGTGGAGAATGTCGAGCCGAAACCTCCCCACCCAGCAAGGTGATGTCAACTGCGCCTCCAGTGGCATCCGCACCGCCGCCCGCTTATTCTTGAGCCCCGGCGCGAGCCGACTATTTGACAACCGAGGGTCCTGTGTCCGAGTCAACCATGTATGCCTCTCCCGCCGACCTCGCCGAGGCGGCCACCACCGCCGAGCGCGGCCACAACGTCGTGGCTGCCCTGCCGCCATGCGCCGCTGGTGCGGCCCCCATCCTTGCCGCACTCGGCAGGCGACTGGCCGCGGCACCTGCCACCGGACTCCGGACCCTGATCCTCGCCACTCCCGACACATCCGCTGACTGGATCGATGCCGCGACACGGGCCATGCCCTCGCGCCGCATCCGTTCGTCCGGCAACCTGATCCGCACCGCCCGGCAGCTTCGCGCAGGGCAGGTGGACGTATTGGTTGCGTCCCCCGCCGAGGCGCAGCAGCTGGTGGAGAAGTCCGTGCTCAAGACCGATCAGCTGGCGGCGGTCCTGCTCGCCTGGCCCGAGTCGTGGGGTGGGGCCGAGGCGCTCGCGGTGCTGATGCATGACCTCGGCAAAGAAACCCAGCGGATCGTGTGCACCGCGCAGCCTGGAGCGGCGGCGGATGTCATCGAGCGCTACGCCCGGAAGGCCCTGACGGTTGGCTTCCCGCCGGCGGAGGCCCCGCCGATGTCGCCCGTGGGGCCGGTGCGGACGGTCAGCGTGCCGTGGAACCGCCGCGCGGTGGCGGTCGCCGAAGTGGTGGAACTGCTCGACCCCGCCAGGGTGACGGTGTGGTGTGTGGACGAGGCGGGGGTAACGGCGGTCACGGGAGCGATGGCTGGACACGACGCCGACGCGCTGGTCACCAGCAGCGACGTCGAGACGACGGAACTCGTGGTGGCGTATGACCTTCCGACCCCTGCCAGGCTCCAGGCGCTGATGGCGGCCGGCCCCGTCGTGTTGCTGGTGCCGCCCGCGGGCGAGGAATACGTGGCGAAGATTGCCGCGCCGCGCCGGAGCCTCCGGCTGACCGGCGCGGTGGACGCGGCGCAGGACGAGGCGGCCAAGCGGCGGGCAAAGCTCTCCCAGATCCTCGAGGCTGGCGTGCCGGCTACCGGTCTCCTGGCCCTGGCGCCACTCTTCGAACGCCACGACCCATCGGCGGTTGCGGCGGCGATGTACCAGCTCTGGACCGGGCACGCAAGCGACCCGGTGCCGGCACCGGCCGCGCGGCCCGCCGAGACGCCGGCGGCCGCCGAGTCGGTCCCGCCCGGCGCCACCGCGCGGATGTTCGTGAGTGTGGGGCGGCAGGATGGCACCACCGCGTCGGACCTGGTCGCGGTGCTGACCAAGGAAGTCCGAATCGACAAATCGAAAATCGGTCGGATCGAGTTGAAGGAGGCCTACTGCCTGGTGGAGTTGCCGGCGGGGGAGGTCGAGCAGATCGTCCGTGGGATGGACGGGCGGACGGTGCGGAACAAGAAGATCATGGCCAAGGTGGACCGGGGCCCTGCGTCGCCGGCCCCGAAGCGGCGGTCGCCTACTTCCGGCGGTTCACGAGCGCCTTGAGCGCACTCCCCGGCCGGAAGGCGGGGACGACAGAGGCCCGGATCGGGATCGACTTGCCTGTTTTGGGGTCGCGGCCGTTTCGGGCACCGCGCTGACGGGGTTCGAAGCTCCCAAACCCCGAAATCTGGACCGTATTTCCCTTCCGCAGCTCCCCCGCCACGATCCCTTCGGTCCCGAAAAACGCATCCACGATCTCGCTGGCCCGCGCCTTAGTGGTATCCAGTCGTTTGGCGGCGGCGGCCACGAGTTCGGACTTCTTCACGCGGGACTCCTTCGGCGGCATCGGCGGGGGGAGGGTGCGGCGGCAATATGGCGCGGCGGTGAAGGGGGGCGCAAGAGCAGGCAAGTATGGACACCCTTTGCGGTACGCTTGACCCAACCTTCTCCGCGCGGTAACCTCAGCACCCCCCCCGCATGTGGAGACCCACCGGATGTTTCACGGCAGCAGGCCCGGCTCGATTGAGGTCATCAGCGGGGTGATGTTCAGCGGCAAGAGCGAAGAACTGATTCGCCGAGTGCGGCGCGCCATCATCGCCCGACGCCGCGTGGAGGTGTTCAAGTCCCACCTCGACGCCCGCTACGCAGGCCTCTACAGCGTCACCAGCCACGACGGTCTCGAGCTCGACGCCACCCCGGTGGATACCGCCGCGGAGATCTTCCGGCAGGTGAGCCCCGACTCCGAGATGGTGGCCATTGACGAGGCCCAGTTCCTCGATGACGACATCGTGACCGTCACGACCGCCCTCGCCAACCGCGGCGTGCGCGTGGTGCTGGCCGGCACCGACACCGATTTCCGGGGTGAACCGTTCGGTCCGATGGGGTCGCTGATGGCCGTCGCCGAGGAAGTGACCAAACTCCGCGCCATCTGCGTGGTCTGCGGCGACGAGGCATGCCGCAACCAGCGCCTCATCGACGGCGCCCCTGCACGTTACGATTCCCCCACCATCATGGTCGGCGGCCGGGAGAGTTACGAAGCCCGGTGTCGGCACTGCCACCGGGTGCCCCGCGCCGACGAAGACCAGCGAGCGTTGCTATGATCGTTGCACTGACCGGAAACATTGCCGCAGGAAAGTCCACCGTCATCACACTCTTCAAGGGGTGGGGTGCCGGAATCGTGGATGCCGACCAGGTCGTTCGCGACCTCCAACAGCCCGGCACCGAGGTCTTCCAGCAGATCGTCAAGCGGTTCGGCAAGGTGATCCTCACGCCCGAGGGGGAAATCGACCGCCCCGCCCTCCGGAAGCTGATTCTCGAGGATACCGGCGCCCGCTCCGATCTCAATGCCATTGTCCACCCTGCGGTCCGCGCCCAGCGCGATGCGCTCGTGGCCGCCGCGCGCGCCGCAGGCGCAAAGATCATCGTCGCCGACATCCCTCTGCTCTTCGAGGCCGCCGACCCCGCCGAATTCGATGCGGTGGTCTTGGTGGATGCCCCGGACGCGGTCCGGCTCAACCGGCTCGTGACCATGCGTGGCCTCCCACCGGAGGATGCCGAGCGGTTGATGGCGGCTCAGCAGCCGAGCGTGGAGAAGCGGCCCCTCAGCCAGTTTGTGATCGACAACGATGGCGACCGGGCCCAGCTGGAACGGCGTGCGCGTGACGTGTGGCTCGCACTCGAGGCACGCGCCGCCGCCGCTTGATTTCGGACCACTTTCGGTCTATTCTCCGCCCCGAACAATCTTCCCGGGAGTACGCGTGTCCAACGTGCCGGCCGACCTGCTCTACACCAACGATCATGAATACGTCATGAAGACGAGCGACTCCGCCATCGTGCAGGTCGGTATCACCGACTACGCACAGGGTGAGCTGGGCGACGTCGTCTTCGTGAACCTCCCCAAGAAGGGCGACAAGTTCGGGGCCCACGCCGTCTTCGGCACCATCGAAGCGGTCAAGGCGGTCTCGGAACTGTACAGCCCCGTCGCCGGTGAAGTGGTCGAGATCAACGGCGCGCTGGATGCCAACCCCGCCGCGGTCAACACCGACCCGTACGGCGATGGCTACCTCGTCAAGATCAAGATGACCAACGCCGGAGAACTGGGCGCGCTGCTCTCGGCGGAGGCGTACCAGAAGCACATCGGCGAGTAACACACCGATGCCGCAGTGCCCCGATTGACCGCGCGCCCCGCTCCCTTCGGACCGGGGCGTGCATTCTTAGATGCGTTGAGGACGTAATCCCATGGCTGCCAAATCGACCCCGGCTTCCCCGCTCGCCGGCCTGGTCCAGACCGAACGCTTCGTCACCCGCCACCTTGGCCCCCGCCCCGCTGACATCGAGAAGATGCTCAAGACGGTCGGGTACAAGTCGATGGACGACTTCATCGACGCCGTCGTCCCCGAGGACATCCGGCTCCGTCGGCCGCTGGCCCTTGCCCCGGGCCGGAGCGAACGGGAAGTGCTGCAGGAGCTCCGCCGCATCGCGGCGATGAACCAGGTCTTTCGATCCTACATCGGCATGGGATACTCGGGGACCTTCACCCCGCAGGTCATTCAGCGGAACATCCTCGAGAATCCGGGCTGGTACACCGCCTACACGCCGTACCAGGCCGAAATTGCCCAGGGGCGCCTCGAGGCGCTGCTCAACTTCCAGACCGTGGTGGCCGACTTGACCGGGCTGCCGGTGGCCAACGCCTCCCTCCTCGACGAAGCCACCGCCGCCGCCGAGGCGATGTACCTGACCGTGGCGGTGACGCGGCATGAAGGAACGCCCATCTTCATGGTGGACAGCCAGTGCCACCCGCAGACGATCGCCGTGGTGAAGACCCGCGCCGAGGCTCGGGGCATCGACATCGTGGTGGCGGATCCCGACGCCTTCACGTTCAAGGCAGGGGTCGTGGGTGCGCTGATCCAGTACCCCGCCACCGACGGCGCCCTCCGCGATCACCGGGCGTTCTGCGAGGCGGCGCACGCCGCCGGCGCGCTGGTGACCGTGGCCACCGACCTGCTCGCGCTGACCATGCTCGTCCCCCCCGGGGAATTCGGCGCCGACATCGCCGTGGGCAACAGCCAGCGGTTCGGCGTGCCGATGGGCTTCGGCGGCCCCCATGCCGCCTTCTTCGCCACCACCGAGGCGCACAAGCGGTTCCTCCCCGGGCGCATTATCGGCGTCTCCAAGGACGCCGATGGCAACCCCGCCCTGCGCATGGCCCTGCAGACCCGCGAGCAGCATATCCGCCGTGACAAGGCGACCAGCAACATCTGCACGGCGCAGGTGCTCCTCGCCGTCATGGCCAGCATGTACGCGGTCTACCATGGCCCCGAGGGGATCAAGCGGATCGCCGAGCGGGTCCACTCCATCACCGGTCTCCTGGCCGCCGCGCTCCGCCGGCTCCGGTACACGCTGGTGCACGAGCACTACTTTGACACGCTCTGCGTGGAAGTCGAGGAGTGGGCCCAGCCCCGCATCCTCGATCACGCCCGCGGTCGCCGGATCAACCTGCGCGCCATTGGACGCAACCGGATCGGCATCGCGCTCGACGAGACGGTCACCCTCGATGACCTGGCCGACCTGATCGCCACCTTCTCGCTCAACGAAGTGTTGCCCTACATGTTGAGCGACATTGGCGAGAAGGCACCCCCGGCCATTCCCCAGGCGCTCCAGCGCACCTCGCCGTACCTGACCCACCCCGTCTTCCACCAGAACCGCTCGGAAACGGACATGCTCCGCTACATGCGGAAGCTCGAGGCGAAGGATCTCTCCCTCACCTCCGCGATGATCCCCCTCGGCTCCTGCACCATGAAGCTCAATGCCACCACCGAAATGGTCGGCGTCAGCTGGCGCGAGTTCAACCGGCTGCACCCCTTCGCGCCGCTGGAGCAGACGCAGGGCTACCACATGCTCTTCCGGCACCTGGAGGCGTCGCTGGCGGAAATCACCGGCTTCTCCGCGGTGTCGCTCCAACCCAACGCCGGGTCGCAGGGTGAGTACGCCGGCCTGCTGGTGATCCGCGCCTACCACCGCGCGCGGGGCGACGAGAAGCGCACCACCTGTCTCATTCCGATGTCGGCGCACGGCACCAATCCCGCGAGCGCGGTCATGGCCGGGATGCATGTGGTGGTCGTCAAGAGTGACCCGAACGGCAACATCGATGTCGAGGACCTGAAGCAAAAGGCGGCGGAGCACCGCGACACGCTCGCCGCCCTGATGGTCACCTATCCGTCGACGCACGGCGTCTTCGAGGCGTCGATCAAGGACATCTGCGCCATCGTGCACGCGCACGGCGGCCAGGTGTACATGGATGGCGCCAACATGAACGCGCAGGTCGGCCTCTGCCGCCCCGGCGACATCGGCGCCGACGTCTGTCACCTGAACCTCCACAAGACCTTTTGCATCCCGCACGGCGGCGGCGGCCCGGGTATGGGGCCGATCTGCGTCGCGGAGCACCTCGCGCCCTTCCTCTCGGGGCACCCGCTCGTGGACCTCGACCACGCCCAGGCGAGCGGTGCCGTGTCTTCCGCACCGTGGGGCAGCCCTTCAATCCTGCCGATTTCCTGGGCGTACATCGTGCTGATGGGCGCCGAGGGGCTGACAGAAGCCACGAAGGTCGCGATCCTCAGCGCCAATTACCTCGCCAAGCGGCTGGAGGGTTCGTTCGAGGTGCTCTATACGGCCCCGAACGGCACCGTGGCGCATGAGTGCATCGTGGACATGCGGCCCTTCAAGGCCACCGCCGGCATCGACGTCGAGGACATCGCCAAGCGGATCATCGACTATGGCTTCCACCCGCCGACGGTGTCGTTCCCGGTGGCGGGGACGCTCATGGTGGAGCCGACCGAAAGCGAGCCGCTCGCCGAGCTCGACCGCTTTGCGGATGCGCTCATCGCAATCCGCGGCGAGATTCGCGAGATCGAAGACGGGCAGGTGGACCGCGCCAACAACGTGCTGACCAACGCGCCGCACACCATGCAGCGGGTCATCGCCGACCACTGGGACCGGCCCTACTCCCGGGAGCTGGCGGCGTTCCCGTCGGCCGCGACGCGGGAGCACAAGTCCTGGCCCACAGTGGGCCGGGTGGACGGCGCCTACGGCGACCGCAACCTCGTCTGCACCTGCCCGCCGGTGGAGAGCTACGAGTCGTAGCGCGTATGCGGTGGACGCTCCTCGTCGACCCTGCGGGGCGCCCCGGCTGGCACAACATGGCGGTGGACCAGGCCCTCCTCGACCTCGCGGCCGGGGAGGGCCGTGCGTTTCTCCGTCTGTACCGGTGGGAGCCGTTCTGCCTCTCGTTCGGCCGAAACGAGCCGGCGCTGAAACGGTACGATCGCGCCGCGATCGAGCGGATGGGGCTCGGCACCGTCCGTCGCCCGACGGGCGGCCGCGCCGTCTGGCATGCCGACGAGGTGACCTACGCCGCCGCCGCCCCCATTCAGGCCTTCGGGAGCCTCGCCGAGACCTATCGAGGTATCCATGAGACGCTCGCTGAAGCGCTCCGGTCCCTCGGCTTCCCCGCCGTCCTCGCCTCCCCGCCGGCCCGCGCCGGCGCGCTCGACGCCGGCGCCTGCTTCGCCTCGCCGGCCGGTGGCGAAGTGGTGCTTGGCGGGCAGAAGGTCGTCGGGAGCGCCCAGCTCAGGGAAGGCGGTGCCTTCCTGCAGCACGGTTCCATCCTCCTGAGCGGCTCGCAGCAACTGGTCGGCGATGTGACCCTCGGCGCACCGCCACCGGACGGTTCGGTCGCCCTGTCATCGGTGCGGGAAGGGGCGGTCACGTTCGAGGAGGTTGCCTCGGCTGTCACAGCGGCGGCGCAATCGTGGTCAGGCACATGGGATACCGGCTCACCTGACTCAACGCCGCCCCAAGACACGACACGAGCGCACATCGACCGATTCCAGGGCGCAGACTGGACCTGGCGGCGGTAGATCAGCCGCCCCCCACGGTTGGCCAAACGCCATTTCCATGCGACATTACGAGAGCCCGCCGGATCGAGCCCCCCAACCGAGGTTTGCTCGTGCGACGACTCTTCCACCCAGGCGCCCTCAGCCTGCTGACCTTGGTCGCCACCGCCGCGGTGGCGAACGCCCAGACCGCGACCCGCCAGGAGACCATCGTCATCGTCATGGGCCGCGATCCGTCGACCCCAATCCCTACCCTCATCCGCGGCAACACCGCCGCGCAGGACATCTCCAGCCTGCTGTTCCTTCCGCTCGCCGAACTCGGCCCCAACAACATCACGGTCGGTGACAAGGACTTCGTTCCCAACCTCGCGCGAAGCTGGAAGCGCCGTGACTCGCTGACCCTCGCATTCGAAATCGACCCGCGCGCCCGCTGGCACGACGGGGTGCCCGTCACCGCGCGGGACGCTGCGATCGCACTCGACCTCGCACGGGACACCTCCATCAGCGCGAGCACCGGGCTGCTCCTCCGGAGAGTCGCCAGTGTCACCGTCGAAGACCCGCAGCACCTCGTGGTCCGGTTCAAGGAGTCATATGACGAGCAGTTCTACGACGTCATCTATCACGTGTCACCGCTGCCAGCGCACCTGATCGACACCATTCCCCGGGGCAAGCTCGACCAATCGGCCTTTGCCTCGGCGCCCGTGGGCAATGGCCCCTACCGCTGGAGTCGGCGGGTGCCTGGGCAGCAGCTCGACCTGGTGGCAAACGACCAGTTCTTCCTGGGGAAACCCAGACCCCGCCGAGCAACGGTCCTCGTCGCCAGCGACCCTGAGGCGCGGATGAACCTGCTCCTGGGAGGGACCGCCGACGTCCTGCAGACGCTGGGAACGACTGCCGAGGTCTCGCGCGTCCAGGCCAACACACGGCTCAAGCTCTATCCGACGCCGACGTTCAGCGTCGCCTACCTGCTCTTCAATCAGCGCGACCCCGCGGACGTGAGCCGACCCCACCCGATCCTCGCCGATCGCGATATGCGCGCCGCCATCCAGATGGCGCTGGACATCCCCGCAATTGTCAGAGCCACGTTCGGCGACTGGGCCAGCGTGCCGGTGGGGCCCGTCCCTGAACTCTCCTGGATCCGGGATCCATCCGCGAAACCCCAGCCGCAGAACACGACGGGCGCCCTTGCCCTCTTCAAGGCGCACGGCTGGTTCGATACCGACGGTGACGGGTATCTCGACAAGAACGGAAAGCCGCTCGCGCTCTCGATCAACTTCCCGTCTTCCAGCAACCCGCGGGCTCAGCTCGCGCTGCTCGTCCAGGAGCAGTTGCGCCAGGTGGGCGTGCGCATCGAGTTGAACCGCCTGGAGGGATCGGTGTGGAATGAGCGGAGAAACCGCGGCAACTTCGACATCGATTTTGCAAGCGCCACCCTGGACCCGTCGCCATCTGGGCTCCTGCAGAGCTGGGGGTGTGCGGGACGGGGAGGAAGCAACGTCGCATACTACTGCGATCCAACGGTGGACTCCCTGCTGAGTGCGGCGCTGGCGAGCCGGAATGACGCCCGGTCTCTCTACCAGGAGGCGATTCGGACACTCGTCGCGGATGTACCCGCCCTGTTCGTCTACTCGCCCACGCATTCGTTCACCGTCTCGAGCCGCATCCGCCGCGTCGAGCTGAACCCGACCTACCTGTTTTCGGCGCTCTGGCGATGGAACCCGGGCCCCCTCCCCTGACGTGATCCGCTGGCTCCTGCGACGCCTCGCGCAGGCCGTGCTCACCTTCCTGGTGGTCACGGTACTGCTCTTTGTATTGATGCGGCTCACGCCGGGTGATCCGCTTGAGCGCCTCACCGGCGACCGTCAGGTTTCCGCAGCGGAGACCGCCGAATTGCGGCGCCGCTTCGGCATCGACCAGCCCATCGCCGCCCAGTTCAGGAGCTTTGTCACCGGTGCCCTCGTCGGCGATCTCGGCGTGTCCATTGAGCATTACCCAACCCCGGTTTCCACACTCCTGGCCACGCGGCTCCCTGCCTCGCTCATTCTCGGTGTGACCGTCCTGCTGCTGACCTTTGGAATCGGGGTGACGCTCGGCGTGCTGCAGGCGGTGCGGCGCGGCACGACCACCGATCGATGGCTCACCCGGGCGTCGCTCACCTTCTATGCCATGCCCTCCTTCTGGCTGGGGCTGGTGCTCGCCTGGTTCTTCGGAATCCGATACCACCTGCTCCCCGTCGCGCAGATGCACGACCCGCTGCTCGGGCCCGATACAGGCTGGCTCGCCACCACCGGTGACCTGCTCCGGCACCTCGTGCTCCCCGCCGTGACTCTCACGGCCGTGAGCCTTGCCGCGGTCATGCGCTACCAGCGCACCGCCCTGCTTGAAGTCCTCCGGCTGGACTTTGTCCTCGCTGCACGCGCACGGGGGCTCCCCGAATACCAGGTCCTGTGGCGCCACGCCTGGCGCAACGCCCTCTTCCCCGTCATCGGGCTCCTCGGCCTCTGGCTGCCGATCCTCGTCTCCGGATCCGTCTTCGTCGAGCAGGTGTTCAACTGGCCCGGGCTCGGCTCCCTCGCCGCGAACGCCGTCGGTGCCCGTGACTACCCCGTCATCCTCGGCACCGCCATGCTGGTCTCGGCCCTGGTGCTGCTCGGTGGCATCCTGGCGGATATCGGGTACTACGCCCTCGATCCGCGCGTGCGCCGCGCATGACCGGCTCGCTCTGGCGGCTCCTGTCGCGCGCCCTCGCCAACCCCTCCGGGCGAATCGGTCTGCTCATCCTCGCCCTGCTCACGGCATTTGTGCTCATTGGCCCGTGGCTCCTCCCCGATCCCAATGCCATGCCCGACCTGATGGGCGGGGCCATCTCCCCCGGCGCGGGCCACCCCTTTGGCACGGACCAGCTGAACCGGGACATCCTCTCCAGGGTCGTCTCCGGCGGACGCATCTCCCTCTCCATCTCCGCGCTGGCCGTGGCCCTCGCCATCTTCCTGGGCGCCCTGGTGGGCGGGCTGGCCGGTTTCTACGGCGGGTGGCTCGACGGCGCCCTGATGCGTATCGTGGACGGCGCCCTGGCCATCCCGCGGCTCTTCCTCCTCCTTCTCCTGGTGGCGGTCTGGGAACAGATGCCGCTCGGGGCGCTGGTCCTCGTCCTCGGCGCCACGGGCTGGTTCGGGACCAGTCGCATCGTCCGCGGCGAGGTGCTCCGCCTGCGCGAGGCGGAGTTCGTCTTCGCCGCCAAGGCGCTCGGCGCGGGCCCGAGACGGATTATCTTCCGGCACCTGCTGCCAAACGTGGCCGGACCGCTGCTCGTGGCGGCCACCCTGGGCGTCGGTGACGTGATCCTGCTCGAGGCGGGCCTGTCGTTTCTCGGCGTGGGCGTCCGGCCCCCGACACCGTCCTGGGGTGGGATGATTCTCGATGGCCGGTCCCTTCTGACGACGGCACCCTGGGCGAGCATCTTCCCCGGCCTGGCCATCGTCGTCACCGTCCTGGCCGTCAATCTCATCGGCGACGCAATGCGCGGCGCCCTCGACCCGCGGAGCGCATGAGCCCCCTGCTTGAAGTTGAGAATCTGCGGATCGCATTCCCGTCTTCCGGCGCGACGTCCCGCCCGGTCGACGGGGTGAGCTTCTCGCTATCCAAAGGCGAACTCCTCGCGGTGGTCGGTGAGTCGGGCTGCGGCAAGAGCCTCACGTCGCTCGCCCTGCTCCGCCTCGTCCCGCCCCCCGGCCAGATTCTCCCCGGCAGCGCCATCCGGCTCGATGGCATCGACGTGCTCGCCCTCGGCGCCTCGGAACTCCGCTCCATCCGGGGGCGCCGCATCGGAATGATCTTCCAGGATCCGATGACGAGCCTCAATCCGGTCTTCACCGTCGCTGACCAGATCAGTGAGAGCGTGCGCGCCCATCAGCCGGTCTCAAGACGCGCCGCGCGGGCACGCGCGCTGGAGCTTCTGCAGGAAGTGGGAATCCCAGACCCGGTGGAGCGGCTCGACAATTACCCGCACCAGATGAGCGGCGGCATGCGCCAGCGGGTGATGATCGCCATCGCCCTTGCCTCGGAGCCGGAGCTGCTCATTGCCGACGAGCCGACCACCGCGCTCGACGTCACGGTACAGGCGCAAATCCTCGAATTGCTCGACAGCCTCCGGGCGGCGCGCGGCATGGCCGTGCTGCTCATCACGCACGACCTCGGCATCGTGGCGGGCCGGGCCGACCGCGTGGCGGTGATGTACGCCGGCCGCCTGGTGGAGGAAGCGCGGACCGCCGATCTCTTCGCGCGTCCATCCCATCCGTACACGAGGGGGCTCCTGGCGTCGGTGCCGCGAATCACCGGAGCCGTGACGCGTCTCACACCCATTGCGGGAACGGTCCCCCCACCCACCGCGTGGCCCGCCGGCTGCCGCTTTCATCCCCGGTGCCCCGCCGCGCTCCCCCGCTGCGCCACCGATGATCCCCCGGCACTCCCGGTCGGGGACCAGCACCAGATGCGCTGCTGGCTGGCGGAAGGGGGGCACCGATGAGCACTCCACTCCTCGAGGTCCGCGAACTGGTCAAGTACTACAAGGCCACCGGCTTCATGGCGAGGAAGGCGCCGCCGGTCCGTGCGGTGGACGGTGTCTCGTTTGCCGTCGGCCAGGGTGAAACGCTGGGGCTCGTCGGCGAGTCAGGGTGCGGCAAATCCACCGTCGGTCGCACCATTCTCAGATTGCAGGAGGCGACCGCCGGCTCGGTCGCCTTCGAGGGGAATGACTTCTTCGCGCTCGGTGCCACCGAGCTGCGACAGGCCCGGCGCAAACTCCAGATCATCTTCCAGGACCCGTACAGTTCGCTGAACCCCCGGATGACCGTCGGCGACGCGATTGCCGAGGGAATCGAAATCCATCAGCTCGCGCCGCGCGCCGAGATCCCGAAGCGGGTCGCCCAGCTCCTCGAGGAGGTCGGGCTCGACCCCGGCTACGCCTCCCGGTATCCGCACGAATTTTCCGGTGGCCAGCGCCAGCGGATTGGCATCGCACGAGCGCTCGCGGTCGAGCCCTCGTTCATCGTCTGCGACGAGCCGGTGTCCGCCCTCGACGTATCGGTGCAGGCGCAGGTATTGAACCTCCTGGCCGACCTGCAGGCGCGGCGGGGCATCTCCTATCTCTTCATCGCGCACGACCTGGCGGTGGTGCGGCAGATCGCGCGGCGGGTCGCCGTGATGTACCTCGGCCGAATCGTCGAGACAGGCCCCACCGAGGAGGTGCTGGCACGCCCCGCACACCCCTACACGAAGGCGCTTCTCTCCGCCGTCCCGGTGCCCGATCCCGACACGCAGCGGCTGCGTATCGTCCTGCCGGGCGATCCGCCGAGCCCCTCCAATCCCCCGTCCGGGTGCGCCTTCCACCCCCGGTGCCCGCATCCCGCCAAGGACGCGCGGTGCACCACCGAACGGCCGCTCCTCCACCAGATCGGCGGGATTGAAGTCGCGTGCCACCACGCCCACGTGAGCAGCTGATGCGAAGCCGCATTTCGAGCGGGACCCAGTGGGAACCGATCGTGGGGTACTCCCGTGCGGTCCGGGTCGGGCACTGGGTCCACGTGTCGGGGACCACCGCCACCGACGGGCAGGGTGGCATCATCGGCGAGGGCGACGCCTACGCGCAGGCCGTCCAGACGCTCGATAATATCGAGCGGGCGCTCGTCCAGGCCGGTGCCACGATGGCGGATGTGGTCCGCACCCGCATGTACGTGACCGACATCGACCAGTGGGAGGCCGTGGGGCGGGCGCACGGTGAGCGTTTCGGTGACATCCGCCCGGCCACGAGCATGGTGGAGGTCAGCCGGCTCATCGACCCGCGCATGCTGGTAGAAATCGAAGCCGATGCGCACCTCGACGAGGATGCGCCTGACGCCTGACCCTGTTCTCCCTCCGGGATCCCTGACGATGCCGCTCTCGCTCCACCATATCGATGCCTTTACCGACCGACCCTTCGCGGGCAACCCCGCCGCCGTCTGCCTGCTCGAACGGGAGATGGACGCCGAATGGATGCAGGCGGTCGCCGCAGAGATGAACCTCTCGGAAACCGCGTTTCTGCTCCCCCGCACCGACGGATTTGGCCTGCGGTGGTTCACCCCGGAAGTGGAGGTTGAACTGTGTGGGCACGCGACCCTGGCCAGCGCGCACTTCCTCTGGTCGGAGCGGCACATCGAGCCGAAAGCCGTGGCCCGCTTTCACACGCAGAGCGGCCTCCTGACCGCCGCCCAGCGCGATGGATGGATCGAGCTGGATTTCCCCGCCACGCCCGCGACACAAGCACCGGCGCCGGCAGGGATGGCCGCCGCTCTGGGATGTACCCCGGTCGCGGTCGCCAAGTCGGCCTATGACTACCTGATAGAAGTCGCCAAGGAGTCCGAGGTCCGCGCGCTCGAGCCGGACTTCCGCGCGCTGCGGGTCGTCAACGCCCGCGGGGTGATCGTCACCGCCGCCGGAGAGGACGGCAGGTATGACTTCGTCTCCCGCTTCTTTGGCCCCGCCGTCGGCATCGAGGAGGACCCTGTGACCGGCTCGGCACACTGCGTCCTCGGCCCCTACTGGCAGCACCGGCTCGGCAAGCCGGCGTTCCTGGCCTACCAGGCCTCTCCTCGCGGCGGCGAGGTCCGGGTCGAGGTCCAGGGCGACCGCGTCCAGCTCGGCGGCAAAGCCGTCACCGTGTCACGTGGAGAGCTGCTGTGAGCGAGGCCGCCGCCGAGGCCTTCGGCGTCCTCGACATGCGTGTCGGACGGATCACGCGCGCCGAGCCAAACACCGGCGCCCGCAAGCCTTCCTACCGCCTCTGGGTGGATTTCGGCGACCTGGGCGAGCGCACCTCGAGCGCACAACTCACCGAGGTCTATGCCGCCGAGGAGCTCGTCGGCCGCCAGGTCATTGCGGCGGTGAACCTCGGGTCCCGCCGCATCGCCGGGTTCGTCTCAGAAGTCCTGGTGCTCGGTCTGCCAAACGAGGCGGGGCAGGTCGTGTTGCTGCAACCGGAACGGGCCGTGCCGCTCGGCGGGCGAGTCTACTGAGGAGTGTGATGATGCGGGTCTATCTGTCGGTGGATATGGAAGGCGTGGCAGGCGTGGTGCACGAGGATCAGACCAATCCAGTCGATCCGACATGCGCCGGCGAGTACGGCCGCTTTCGCCGACTGATGACCGGAGAGGCCAACGCCGCCGTCGAGGGCGCCCTCTCGGCCGGTGCCACGCGAGTCCTCGTCAACGACAGCCACTGGCTCATGCGCAACCTGCTCGCGGAGGAATTGCATCCGGCCGCCGAACTGGTGAGCGGTTCGACCAAGCCGCGTTCGATGCTGCAGGGAATTGAGGAGGGGTTCGATGCCGCCTGCTTCATCGGCTATCACGCACGAGCCGGGACGGCACACGCCATCCTCGATCATACCTACACGGACCGCATCTTCAGGGTGACGCTCAACGGGCAGGAGGTGGGCGAGCTCGGGTTGAACGCGGCACTGGCAGGGAGGTTCGGCGTGCCCGTGGCGCTCGTGTCCGGCGATCAGGCCCTGGCCGCAGAATGTGCCGCGCTGCTTGGCGCTGGCACCCGTGCCGTCGTCGTCAAACACGCCGTCGCGCGCCACGGCGCCCGGTCGGTGGCGCCGGCGGAAGCCTGCCGGCTGATTCGCGAGGGGGTGGCCGCGGCGGTTCGGCAGCCGCCCAAGCCGTGGATCATCTCGACGCCCGCCACGATCGAAGTGGAGTTCTGCTCCAGCCACCACGCCGACATGGCGGAACTGGTGCCCGGCAGCGAGCGAATCGGCGGCCGAACGGTCCGGGTCACGAAAGCCGACTACGCGGAGGCGTTCAGCGCCTTCCGGGCGCTGTACAACCTGGCGTCGGCACCCTAGCGCGACCGCGCAGCCGGCACGGTGCCGTGGCATGCTGCGGCGGCGGCGGCGATCTCGCGCAGTCCTTCGGCGGCCCGCAGTCTCGACAGGTTCCATTCCTGCCACACGCGCGCGTCGCCCCCCCATCGGTCAGACAGCCTCACCAGCACGCCACACCGTTCGACCGGTGGCAAGCCGCCGGCCGCACCGAGGATAGTCGGCACAGCATCGGCGCTGAGCGCCGTCAGATAGTACTGATCCAGCGGGGCACCCTCGCTGGCGCGATCCAGGTTCGTCCGGGCGATGAGGGCATCGGGGTTCATGACGTTCAGCGTCAACAGGACGCCGAAGGCTCCCGCCAGGGTGCCCGGCACGAACCGGGACCGCCGGCCCCGGAGCACCGTCGCCCCGAACCACCCGAAGACGCCAGCCAGCCACAGCATGAACGCGAGGGTGTAGAATCGAAGTTCCGTCAACCCGTAGAAGGACTGGTAGAGCACCATCCGGTAGAACGCGCTGGCCAGGATCAAGGTGAGGAGGACGATCACCACGGCAGTCAACCGATGGAACCGCCGCACGGCAGACGACTCGCGGCGGCTGAGGCCCCAGTCGGCCAGGTGAAGGATCGGAAGCGAGAGAGCCGCCACCCAGACCAGTTCGAAGAATCCTTTCCGCGCGTACTCCGAAATCGTCATCCCCATCGTCGCCTGGAACTCCTGCGCCGAGAGAAACAACTCCCCCGCCTGGAAACCCACGAAGACCGCCAGCAAGGCGCCGATTGCGGCGACGAAGGTGTACAGGGCCATCGGCTGCAGCTCCGGCCTCGGCAGGATACGAGGCTGAGTGCGGCCCTCCAGCCAGAACCCGCTTCGCAGGATGCCGACGCCGATCCAGGCGATCACGCCGACCCGGACGATGTGATCCACCTCATCCAGCAGATCGAAGTTGAACGCCCGGGACATCGATTGCGCGAAGAGCGGGTCCGCCGAGCCAAGCAGGGCGCCGAAGACCACCAGCACCGGGAGGGCAGCGACCAGGCCCACTCCCGACCGAGGCAAGGCGGCGCGTCCTGCCAGCCAGGGGGAGCTCACTCCAGCTGATGTCCCCGGCGAGCGCCGGCAATGGACCCGCGGTCGACGCCACCGGCCACCCGGAGCGCGCTGCGAATCAGGACAGCGATCGGGATCCGGTCGAGCGCCCTGAGCTGGTTGGCCGCCACGACGACACAGAGCAGAACGCCGAACCACAGGAGGTTCAGCCCGAAAAGCACCGGGGAGTCCCGCCAGATGAGGCAGGGGATGATGACCCAGGCGGCGGCGCCGATCCGTCGCGCCGGTGGAAGCGCGGTGAGCGCGTCGGCCCGGATCAGGGCCGTGGCACCCAGCAGCACGGCGCTGACCCACAGAGCGAGGCTGAGGCGCTCCGGTACCCAGAGCCAGAGCGATCTCCCCCACGACCCCCAGCAGCAGGCCGACGAGGAGGAGCGCAATCGCCCGTCTGGTGCGCGTGTGCACGCTCCTAGTCTCCGAGGGAGAGGGTGGTCTTCCCGACCGCCCCGCTGTTGGCCGGCCCAAGGAGCAGCGCGTCCGGCAGGTCCGGATAGATCGACGCGCAGGGTGTAGGGAAAGTCCCCGGACTCCACGACGAAGCTCAGGGTGTCGACCGCCGACGCCCCCGCCGGAAGCGGCTCAAGGAAGGTCTTCCCGTCCTGATAGGGGACCAGCGCCGCGCCGCTCTTTCCAACGAGCCGGAACTGAAGGTACCCGGGATATTCCGGCTCTCCCTTGGCGTCGCTGCGCGCCTGCACAATCAAGCCGAGCCTGTCTTCCTCCATATCGACCTGGGTAATCGAGACGTGGAGGTGGCAATCAAATCCGCAGAAGGAGATCTCGCTCCCGAACGGCAGCACCTGGCGCGGCGCCAGTGCGCCGGAGAGCCCCACGGCGAGGAGGTATGCGACACACAGGCCTCCGGTGCCGAGCGCGGCACGGCGCGCGAGCGCACGATCACCCCTGGCGAGCCCGAAGGCGATGACACCGAGCCCGAAGACCAGGAAGAGCGCGGCCCCGATGAGGGCAAGGACTCCAAGAATATGGGCGAGCATCGGTACGACCTCCACGGGTGATGTCAGATGGCGGCGCGGAGCGGCAGGCCGCCGAACCGACGATTGCGTGCGCGAAACTCGACCAGGGCCAGGTGCAGCTCGTGTGCGTCGAAGTCGGGCCACTTGGTATCGCTGAAGTACAGTTCGGCGTAGGCCGATTCCCAGAGGAGGAAATCACTGAGCCGCTTCTCGCCGCCGGTGCGGATCAGCAGGTCCACCGGCGGCACCTGCGGCCCTCCCCGACCCGCGTCCGTGACCGCGCGCTCAAACGCCTCATGGCTCGGCGAGGCATGGTCGGCCAGGGCTACTGCGGCGCCGACGATGGCCTCCCGCCCCGAGTAGTCCACGGCAATCCGCAGGTGCAGCTGCCGACCCCGCCGGGTGGCCCCCTCCGCGGCGTCGATAGCGGTCAGGAGCGGAAGAGGGAGGCGGTCGCGCCGGCCGATGACCGACAGGCAAATCCCCTCCGTTACGCAACGTCCCGTCTCACGCCGAAGATGTTCCCGGAAGAGACGGAGCAGCCACCGCACTTCGCGTTCGGGACGGTTCCAGTTGTCGGAGGAGAAGGCGTAGAGCGTCAGGGTGCCGACCCCCGTGGAGGGCATCGCCTCGATGAGCCGACGGACGGCCACGGCTCCCGCCTGATGACCGGCAGCGCGGGGAAGCCCACGCTGGGTGGCCCAGCGACCATTCCCATCCAGGATCACCGCGAGATGGAGCCCCGGAGGCGCGGGAAAGACGGACTCAGGCATCGCGCGTCCGCTGGATGAGTGCTTCCATGTGATCGAGGTAGGTGGTCAGCGCGCGACGGCCCTGCGGCGTCAGCCGATAGTCGGTCCGGGGCACCCGCCCGGCGAACCCCTTGCGGCACTCGAGGTAGCCGGCGTCTTCGAGCTTTCGCGCGTGCACGCTCAGGTTGCCGTCGCTCGTGTCAACCAGCGCCTTCAGTTCGGTGAACGAGAGCCACTCATGCCCGGCAAGGGCGCTGACGATCGCGAGCCGCTTCCGTTCGTGAATGAGGTGGTCGAGGTCTGTGGCGGCGGTCGCATCGCCGTCGACCGCGCTCAGGCGAGTGGCGGGAGCGGATGCCGAGCGCGTCTTTCGCGCCGAGGAATGCTTAGCCACCGTGCCTCCGCGCGATGTAGGCGCCGAACCCGATCTGGACCGCACCGAATCCTGCTGCCATCCCGATGTCCCCGAGGCCCGGCCAGAAGAGGGTGACCGCGCCCACACAGATGATCACCAATCCCATGATCGGTACCGCGCGGACCGAGAACGCTCCACCGGTCACGACGCCGGCGCCATAGAGCAGAAGCCAGGTGCCAGGCAGGAGTTCCGGGTTTCCGCTGGACCAGAGGGCGGCCGTCAGGAGCACACCCACGAGGACGGGTGGCGAGAAGCTGAGGAGGAACTGGCGCGCAGGCCTGGAGGAGAGCGACCCCTGCAGGCGGCGTGACTTTCGACCGAGGGACCAGGCACCGATCAGGAAGGCAACCACCGCCTCGAGAAGCCACGTGGCCAGCCACGCCCGTGGCGACGCGGCCCCGGCGGCGATGCCGGCGGCAACCAGCGCGGTGGCCCCCATCCATACCCCGCCCCACCCCGGCACGCCAGTAAACGCCGTGGCGCGCTCCATCGTACTCCGGATGAAGGAGAGGTTGTCGCGTGCGCGGTCGCCGATGGCGGTGGGCTGGTCAGGCATCGTGGGAACAGTGTAGCACCGGCGGTTATTACCGTCAAGTACTTTATGTAACAAAGTTGATTGAGCCTGTGTGACCGCGCCTCCCCCCGCCGTCACCCAACCAGACCGGCCCGGCCACCAAGGCCGGACTGGCGGTTGTGCCGGCCGGGGGACAACTTTCCACTCCCCACTTCACCCGACAGCCTCAGGACCTTGATGCGAATCCGGCGCCTCCTGCTCTGCGCGGCCCTCGTCCTGTGTGCCTGCCAACATGAGCAGCCATTCGAGACGGCGGACACGGGGAGCGATCAGCCGTTCCAACCAGGGCTGCCGGTTCAACTCACCTTCAATCCAGGCAAGGACCTCCGGCCGGCATGGGCCCCGGACGGTTTGTCGTTCTTCTATGCCTGGGAACGGTTCGGAGGCCCTGACCTCGACCGCTGCATTGGCGAGATGCCCGCATCGGGCGGCCGAAACCTGCGTACCATCTGCAACGTCGACCCCGCCGCGGTCGACTCCGTCGATCTCTTTGACGTCCCCTCACCCAGCGCCGAGGGCCGGTTCCTCTATATCCGCGGTGCCTCTCGACCCGCTGCCGTCGCGCCCGACCATTGGGGCATCTTCATCGGGCCGACATCCGACCCTGTCTCGGGGAGCGAGGTACGGTCCCTGCCATTCACCATCCCCGGCCTGGGTGCCGCCGTCGCGAGCATCTCGAATGTGCGATGGCTCGGCGTCAACCGCCTGCTCTTCCTCGCGGAGTCGGTCGACTACCCGCGAGCCTGCGCCAGTTGCAAACCGGATACGGTCGTCACCGGGCTCGCGATCGTGGAAATGGATATCCTGAACGCCCAGCTCGACTTCACACCCTATTTTGGGACGGACGGTGCCACCTCGCTGGACCTGGTCCCCACCCGCGACACCGTGTATTTCACGCTGGCCGGCGACACGCGGGTGCGGCGCCTCAGTCTCCCGGACGCGCAGTTCAGCGTGGCACATGATTTCGGTGCGCGGGGTGTACCGCGGGATATCACGGTGCGCGGCCAGCAGCTCGTCGCCGTCGTCGGAGGCAAGGACACTGCCGGGCCCCTGGTGTCGGTCGACCTCGCAACCGGAGACGAAACTCCCTTGCCCGTCGACCGCCCGTTGTTCTTCCGGCGGCCCGCCCTTGCCCCGGCAGCCGCGCCGCCCCGCCTCGTGGTCGAGGGATACCATCTCATCATCACCACGATCCCCCCGAGTGGTACCACGCCCGCCATTGTCGATACGGCCGTCAGCCCCGTGCCTGACCTCTACCTGTACTCCTCGCCGTGACGCGGCCGTTTTGGCTGGGCCTCAGCCTGCTCGTCGGAGCGGCCCCGGCACTCACCGCCCAATCGAACGGTGCCATTGCCGGGGTGGTGCGTGACGCCCAGACTGGCGCCCCACTCCCCCTCGTCACCGTCAGCGTCGAGGATGGCCGGCGCGGCGCGGTGACCGACTCGGCCGGCCGCTACCGGATTCGTGAGGTACGCAGCGGCAGCTACACCCTGCGGGCCGTGCTGATCGGGTACACCCCACTCATCCGGGACACCGTGCTCGTGCGCGGCGGGGGTACCACGGTCTTGAACCTGAGCATGCAGCCGACGGCGGTGCCGGTCGAGACCATCAACGTGCAGGCCGTGGCCGACCCGACGCTCGACCCCCTCGCGGTCGGGACCGAACAGAAGCGGACCGGCGAGGAGATCCGGCGCCTCCCGGTCAGTTCCGTCACCGAGGCCATCTCCCTTTCCGCCGGCGCCGTCGGCCAGAGCTACCGCGGCGGACGGCTGGGGCAGGAGTCCTTCGTCCTCGACGGCATGGGCGTGAAGAACCAGCTCGACGCGTCCAGCAACTCGCTCGGGATCCGGGTGCCGACCTCGATGGTCACCGAAGCGTCCCTGACGACCAACGCCTTTTCCGCCCGGTACGGGCAGGCGCTCTCGGGCGTGGTCAATGTCGTGACGAGGGACGGCGGGACCGAATGGCATGGACTCGCGATGTATGAATCGGACCGCCTCTTCACGGATAACGCCGACTTCGGCCTCGACCGTCTCCTGCTCCAGGCCGATGGGCCCCTCTTCTCGGGCATCACCTTCATCGGGGTGGTCGATTTCACCGGTCGCCTCGACAACGACCCCGTCAGCGCCCCCCTGCCGACGGACTCGCTCGACCCCCGTTCCTCGGCCGTCGCCATGCTCCCGCACAACAGCGGGGAACAACTGGACATCGGCGCCAAGCTGGCCATCCCCATCGGGCAGAAGCAGACCCTGCGCCTCTTCGGCCTGTATGGGGCACAGCAAGGGCTGCTGTACGATCAGCTCTTCAAGTACAATCTTGGCTTCGCACCCGCGCAGCGGATTACCGCGGGGCTGGTCACCGCCGACTACCAGTACGCGTCGTCTCCCGACGCGGGCACACCCCTCATTCTCGACGTGCGGGCTGGGTGGTACGGGAAGAACTTCCACCGCGGCGAGTTGACCGAGCAGCCCGACTACAAGTACGGCGCGTTCACCGGACAGACATTCCACTTTCGTGGCGAGGAGATGGCCGAGCGACTCGACACGGCGGCCGCCCGCAGCGCCGTGCCGGGATTCACGTACCCCACCTACAGCACCGATACCCCCTGGGGCGTCCCCGCCTTCTTCCTCTCGGGCGGGTCCCGCGGCGAGATCGCCTTCAACACCTTCGAGGAGCTGCGTACCCAGATCGACGCGACGATCGGACTGGGGCACAGCTCCGATCTGTTCGTCGGCGGGCAGTACCTCCGCCAGCAGGTCCAGACCTTCCAGCGGGTCGACGCATGGGCTCCGGTGGGTGACAGTGTCCCGCCCGCCACCGCCTCCGACTTCGGCCCTCGCGCCGGCTCGCTCTACGCCGAAGCGCAGGCCCGCCTCTCCGATCTCGCCTTCACCGGGGGAGTCCGATACGACTTCTTCGACCCTGGCGCCGACCTGAACAATGATCAGCTCGGATCACAGAGTTCGCTGAACCCCCGCTTCGCCGTGTCGACCATCCTGAGCGGCGCCACGCTGGTCGCCAGTTTCGGCAAGTTCAGCATGCCGCCCGACCTCCAGTTCCTCGTCGATGCGGCCTTCGACGACTCGACCCGCACCGGCCGGTACCGCCGCGGGAATCCGAACCTGGGCTTTGAGAGCTCGACGCAATACGAGTTCAGTCTCCGGGTCAGCCCCAAGCCAACACTCGCCCTGCGGTTCGGCGCCTACTACAAGCGCCTCGACGGCCTGGTCTCCTCCGTGCCGCTCGGGGTGAACCCGGACAGTTCCATCTTTGCGAACACCGACTACGGCACGGTCAAGGGACTCGAGATCCTGGCCACTCGGCCTATCGTCAACGGGTGGGGGCTGCAGGTGTCGTATGTGCTGCAGAGTGCCAACGCCACATCGACCGATCCCTTCGTCCGGGAACAACTCCCCACGATCGATCCCGCGACCGGCGACACCGTCTACCCCGGGCGGGTCGAATATCCCCTCGACTATGACCAGCGACACGCCTTGACCGCCGTCTTCCAGTCAGTGATCAATCCGCAGGGAGGTCCGGTGCTCTTCGGCGGGCACCCCCTCGGCTCTTTGGAAACGGCATTGGTTCTCCGGTTCGCGTCGGGGCTTCCCTATACCCTGACCAACTCCGCGGGGGATTCGCTGGCGAGTGACATCAACGGACTGCGGCTCCCCTCGTACACGACCCTCGATCTCCTGATTCGGAAGCCGATCCCCCTCGGCAGCAACTTTGCGAGCATCTACCTCGACCTCCGCAACGTCTTCAACACGACGACCATTCAGTATGTCCGCCAGGACACCGGCACGCCGTACCTGGACAACGACGCCATCCAGGCCCAGGCGGAAGCCGCCTACAATGCGCATCCCGAGTCCATCCCCTACGAGTCGCCGCGCTACCGTGCCTATGCCGACCTCGACGCCAACGGGCTTCTGGAGGGGCGGTCAGAGTTGATGCCCCTCTACCTTCGCGCCGCGCAGGACTACAACACCCCGGTCTTCCAGTACGGCAATCCGCGACTCCTGCGGCTGGGGCTCGAGATAGCGTTCTAGGGTGATGAAACGAGACGCCGCCGAGAAGGCGCAACTCCTGAAGATCGCGCTGTGGCTCGGTGCCCCGACGCTCGTCATCGGCACCATGACCATTGGCTTCGCCGCACGCCAGTTCCACCTCCCTGTCAGCCTGGTTCTCCTGCTCTTTGTCCTGCTGTTTCCCGCCACCATCGGCCTGATTCTGCTGGTGGAGGCGGCCACCGCCCGCGCCTCACACGGATTCGTCACCACGCTGCACGCCGGACATGCCGTCGCGGCACCGCCCGGATTCTCTCGGCAGGAAGCGCTGGTGGCCCAGGGCCGACTGGAGGATGCCGCGGTCGCCTATCGCCTGCATCTCGCCGACCATCCACAGGACGTGACCGCACTCATCGCCCTCGGCCGCCTGCTGGGTGGGCCGCTCGCCGACCCCGATGGCGCCGCCGCTTCGTATCGGGCGGCGCGACAGTCAGCGCAGGGGGGCGACTGGGACCGGATCATCTCCAATGACCTGATCGATTTGTATACGAAGACCAGAGAGGAGGGGAAGTTGCGGGTCGAGCTGGCGCGCTTCGGGGAGCGCTACCGCGGAACGAACGCGGGTGACGCGGCACTCGCGCGGTTGCGGGAATTGAAGGACCGGGCAGAGTAGCGGGGCAGCGGGGAGGGGCGGGGCAGCGGGGCAGCGGGGCAGCGGGGCCGAAAGTCGACGTAGGGGCGCCGCGTGTCAAGCGGAGTCGCGTTTCACCGTATAGGGGTGGGCGTAAGCCCACACCGACATATGCTCACCCCGGTTGGTGCGCCGGCGCATGGGGATGCGATTCCGTGTGACCGCCCGCCCACCCCCTCCAACTTTCGCGTCTTTGCGCCTTCGCGTGAGCCCCCATGGACCCCGGCTTTCGCCGGGGTGACGGCATGCGCACCAACCTGCCTACTTGCCCCCCTGCCCCGCGGCCCTGCCGAGCTTCTCGGCCCGGTCCGCCGCCTCCTCCACCCGCTGCCATCGGAAGAACACGATTGCCATCGCCAGCCAGATGATCGGGTCGGCCACCGCCTTCATGAGGAGGCCCGCAGCCTGCTGATCGGCGATGGCCGAGATGTCGTTCACGCGGGGCGCCAGCTCATAGAGGGCGTACAGGGGATAGTCAGCGTAGGTCAGGAAGGCGGCCGGCACGATCGGCACCAGGGTGCAGAGAAACAAGTACCCGATCTTCCAGGGGTAGGAAACGCGACTGATCGTTGGATTCGGCGCCAGCACCGGCCACCACATGACCAACCCACCGATCAGCCAGGCCAGGTCGACAGTGAATGACCCCCACTGCGTGCGCCGAAACCCGTCCACCACCGGCGGCAGGTGCGAAGCAAGCAGAATAGCGTCGGTGATGAGCAAGGCAACGACAGGCCTGGCCAGCAGTCGCAGCGCTCGCCCAGTGCGCGACGCCGAGTCCGACGCCAGCGGTAGCCACTCGGGCAGACCGAGGAGCAGGAACGGCGGGACCACGAGCGTGTAGAGGATCCACTGGCCGGTGTGAATGGTCAGGAGGTATCCCGCCCCAAGCGCACCGATCGGCCAGTCGGTCGCCGCCCAGAGCACCACCAACCCCACCACGAACCAGGCAACCTGCCCCCGCGAGATCGGCGGGCTTCCAACAGGGGCGTGCCGCGGGGCGAGCCTCCGGATCAGCAGCGTGAAGCCGGCGCCGATGGCCAATAGGAAGAGCCACACACCGGGGTACGCCTGCCAGGTCCAGCTCCAGGCTACATCGCGCGCGGCGCACCACCAGGTCATCGGAGGCGCTTCACCGATCTGCGCCGTATGGCAGGACGGGCGCGGAGAAGGTGATTTCCTGGCCGCGGGCGAAACGGGCCGTGACCACCAGCGTATCGCCGGCCACCGGGGCCCGATCCAGCCCTTCCATCATCACATGCAGTCCGCCTGGCTCCAGGACGACAGTGCTGTCGGGTGGGATCGGGAGCGGGCCCACATGCCGCATTTCGACCATGTCGCCCAGGGCCACCTGCTCGTGCACCATCGCCACCAGCGCGCCCGCCACCTCGATATCGACGAGGGTATCGGGCTGGCTCCCCCGATTCTCGATGGTCAGGTACACCGCACCGACATTGCCCAGGACCGACTCATAGCTGTACGCATCGCGCACATCGATCGGTGGGCGCTCCGCCGTGCACGCGGCGAGAGCAAGGAACAGCAGTGGTCGCAACGTCATGGCTTGTCCGGATAGGCCACGAGGCGGGGAATCTCCTGCGCCCACTCCGATTGGCGTGTCCCGTATGGCAGGGCGAAGCGGGCCATCCCGTCCCTGGTGAACGCGATCACATGGGCGGAGTGGGCGACGGTATAGGGCCGGCCCTCGAGGGGCGCTTCCTTGTACGCCGGTGGCAGGCGCATGGCGGTCTGGGCCGAGTCGACCTCGGCCTGCGTGCCGGTGAGTCCGATGAACCGGGGGTCGAAGTGGTCGAGCCAGGCCCGAATCACCTCGGGCGTATCGCGATCCGGATCGGTCGTGATGAACACCACCGTCACCTGGCGAACCACCGCATCGGGGAGCTTCTTCAACGCCGCGGCGATGTTGGCCATGTGCAACGGGCAGATGTCGGGGCAGCTGGTGTACCCGAAGAAGAGGAGGGTCATCTGCCCCTCCGTCGCCTCCCGGAATGCGAATGGCTGGCCCTCGGTGTCCGTCAGCGTGAAGTCGGGCTTGGGACGAGGGTTGGGGTATTCACGTGCCGCCGTTTCGCCACCCGCCTCAGGCGTGCCGGCGGAAGGGGCGCGTCGCCCCTCGCACGCCGCGGACAGGAGAATCAGCGGTGTGAGGAGCGTGACGGAGGTTCGGAGGAGTGTCATGCGGGGAAATCTATCACGAGCCCAGGGCCAGCGGAGTCACCGCAGCTGTCGCGTCCGGAAAAAGCCCCAGAGTGCCTCGGCCCCATTCAGCCTGGTGCTGGCCGGCCCGGCCACCCAGGGCGGAAGCAAACGAGGCCCCCCGGGCCAGTGATGGCCAAGGTCCTCGACGATCAGGCATTGTACATCCCCGCCAGCGGCGCACCCCGTGGCCAAGACCTCCCGGACGCCTCCAGTCAGGGCGCCGTCAGTCGGGTCGCCGGTGCACCTGTTGAACGCGCGCCATCGGTTGAACGAGTCGAGGACGGGGGGATGGTACTCCTCCGTGCCCCAGGGGGTCTTCACCTCTCCCCCGCCCACGGGGTTGAGCGGGTCGAGCCCCCCGAAGATCATCATGGCCGGCAGCGGCCGACTCGAGGGCCCCGGTGAGACCCAGCAGTGACCCGCCACCGGGCCGATGGCCGCGACCGTCCCGGCCAGCGCCGCGCCCGCGCGGAACGTCATCGATGCCCCATTCGAGAATCCGGCCAGGTAGAGACGGCCCGGATCGGCGTGGTGCGTGGCGACCACCTGCTCGAAGAGCGCCGCAAGGAATCCCACGTCATCTACGCCGGTGCGCGCGGTGTGCCCGCGGCCCGAGCCGTCATTCCAGGCCTGGGGATTCTGCAGGAACATCGGGGGCGCTCCCGGATCGCGGCGGGTCCCCTCGGGGTACAGCAGGAGGACGCGCTCCCGGTCGGCAATTTCCGCCCAGCCTGTGTTTCCGAGCGCCAGGTTCGCGGTGCCGCCGGCGCCGTGAAGGAGCATCACCAGTGCGCGCGGCTCGCCGCCCGCGGCCGGCACGCGGAGCAACGCGCGCCGTGGGCCCTCGGGCCGCGGAATGAGGAGTTCCCGAACCTCGCTCACCGGTACCCCGGTGGCGCACGTCCCCCGGCTTCGGCATACTTGTGGGTATTCCTCCCAACGGAGCCCCACACCATGTCGCTCATGCTGCTCCTTGCCCTTGGCCTCGCGGCCGGCGTCCTCTCCGGTCTCTTCGGCATCGGCGGCGGGGTGGTGATCGTCGCCGCGCTGGTCATCGGCTTCCGGATGCCCATCCTCCAGGCGACCGGCACGTCACTCGGTGCGCTGCTCCTGCCCGTCGGACTCCTGGGCGCGATGGAGTACCACCGCCGTGGCCTCCTTGACGTGAAAGCCTCGGCACTCATTGCCCTCGGGCTCTTCCTTGGCGTCTGGTTCGGCGCCAAGATCGCCATTGGCACGCCACCAGCCACCCTGCAGCGGCTCTTCGCCGTCTTCCTGGTGGTCCTTGCCGTCCGGATGTGGATCGGCGCGGGACGCTGAGCGCCCCGCGCCGATCGCGGTGAAGCATCGGCCCCCTGCCGTCAGTCGGCCCGGGCCATCATCCGCTTGATCGGGATCACCAGCGCGAACATCACCAGGCCGGAGACGATTGCGAACGCCGCCACCGCGCCGAACACCTGCGGCAGGGTGAACTTGGCGTAGAAGCCGAGGACACCGCCGGCGATGAGGTTGCCGATCGACGCCGCGAGGAACCAGACCCCCATCATCATTCCCTTGACCCGGTCCGGCGCCAGCCTCGTCATGGAGCTCAGGCCCACCGGGCTCAGGCTGAGCTCGCCGATGGTGTGCAGCAGGTAGGTGGCCACCAGCCACCAGGGACTGACGAGGACGCCGTTCGCCGACGCCTGCGCCGCGGCCACCATCACCACGAATCCCAGGCCGACCGCGACCAGGCCGAACGCAAACTTCGCTGGGCTCGAGGGGTCCCGCTTGCCGAGCGCCATCCAGATCCACGCGAAGATCGGTGCGAAAATGATGATCAAAAGGGCATTGACCGACTGGAACCAGCTCGACGGGAAGTTGATGCCGAAGACGCTGTTCCGCGTGTTGTCCAGCGCAAAGAGATTGAGGCTGGTGGCGGCCTGCTCGAACGCCGACCAGAAGATGGCGGCGGCGATGAACAGCACCACGATGACGATCAGCCGCTTCCGCTCTTCCTTCGTCCAGGTGTTGCCGGCAAAGAGCCAGACGAAGAACGCCACCACGAGTGCCAGGTAAACCCACTTGAAGCCATCGGTAATCGTCTCGACGCTCACGACTCCCTGTCGCACCAGCAACGCCATCGCCGCGATCAGGCCCAGCAAACCGACGAACCCCACACCGAGGCTGCGCCGAGCCGACCGGCCTTCCGCAGACTCCGGCGGGACACTGGGATGGATACCGGCATCGCCGAAGTGTTTCCAGCCGAGCCGGTACTGAATGACGCCGAAGAACATGCCGATGGCGCCGACGCCGAAGGCCCAGTTCCACGAGGTCGCGGGGTTGAAGCCCATACCCTCGAGGACATCCTTGAACCAGGGGCTCTGGGCCAGTCCGCCGACGATCAGCGGCGCGATGAACGCACCAAGATTGATACCCATGTAGAAGATCGAGAAGCCGGCGTCGCGGCGCTGATCGTCCTTGCCGTAGAGCTCACCGACAATGGCGCTGACGTTCGGCTTGAGCAGGCCGGTGCCCAGAATGATGAGCGCGAGGCCGAGGTAGAAGAGCTTGGCCCCCGGAACCGCCAGACAGAGTTGGCCGAACATGATCAGGATGCCGCCGTAGAATACCGAGCGGCGAAGCCCGAGAATCCGGTCGGCGACCCAGCCACCGGGCAGGCCGAGCATGTAGACCAGCGCCACGTAGGTGCCGTAGATGGCGCCGGCTCGCCCCACGTCGAAGCCGAGCCCGCCTGCCGCCACCGAGGCCGTCATGAACAGGACAAGGATGGCGCGCATGCCGTAGTAGGCAAAGCGCTCCCACATCTCCGTGAAGAAGAGCGTGGACAGCCCCCGGGGATGCCCGAAGAATGCCGTATCGCTCGCAGGCGAAGTTGCAGTGGCCACGAAGCTGACTCCTGGTTGAAGTGGTCAGGGGACGGCTCGTCGAGCCGTCCCCCCTGTCTATCCTTCGCCGCGGACCTTGCGCTTCAGGTGCTCCAGCTGCGCGTCGGCCGCCGATTCCCGCGCCGCGCGATCGAGCTCGTAGCGCAACCCGGCGTCTTCCACGTCCGGTTCGAGATTCGGCAACGGCGCCGCGGCGCCACGCCGCCGCTGGAACTCCGCGCGCATCGATTCGTATTCCCGCTCAGCAAGCGCCAGTTCATCGCGCTGCACCGCCACCTTCCGTTCCAGCAACTGCACCCGCTCGGCGTGCCGTGCCGTGAAGCGATCGGCCACTTCCGCCGTTTCCTGGTCGCCGATCTCAAGCGCCATTCGCCCCCGCCGTTCTGCGTCGGACAATTGGTGCCGTTCCTGCGCGAGTGCCCGCTCCGCCGACGCGAGGGCATCGCGCATCGTCGAGAGCCCGACCTTGGCCTCAACCAGCGCCGCGTGGAGCGCCTGCTGCTGTTCGCGGGCGTCCGGCGGCGGCGTCCGCTCGGCGAGAAACCGATCGAGGCGCTCCCGCAGGTTCTCGAACACCTTCAGGATTTCCGAATCGTCTTGGCGTAAAACGGGGTGAACACCCGCTCAACCTCGGCGGATCCGCAGGCAGGGCACGTCACCTTCACGCGGCCGAGGTCCCGCATCGGCAGGTGCCGGGTGAAGGCGTGCGCACACGAGGTACAGCGAAAATCGTACGATGCCACAGCTCGGGCCTTTCTGGCAGGATGGGGAATGTTACGGATCGGCCGGAGGGGCGTCAAGCGACCACGTCCCCCGCCCCGGCGACCCGGTGTAACTTTCCGGGGAGTTCGCATACCCGGCGCCCCCACCCGGAGAGACATCATGACCCGCTTTCCCGGCTTCGCACTCCTGCCCGTCCTGGTTCTGGCCGCCTGCGGCGATGGGCCCCCGCGTTCCTCGTGCGGCGTGGCCTCGCTCGCGGGCCCCTCGTTGCTCCTTGCGGAGTTCGCCGTTCCGGGCCAGACCCTGGGCTTCCCTCCCGATTCTCTGCCGCCGAGGCTGGTGGCCAGGATGGCCGTGGGCCAGGCCATGCCGGCGATCGTGGGTCGGACCGATTCCGGCTGGGTCATCGGCGTCGAAGGGACCCTCCCGTCCACCGTCACGCCGGGATTCGGCGTCGTGGTCCTGAGCATGGACGGGTCGGCCCGTGGAGTCATGGTGTTCGAAGGCGCCCCCATCGCGCAGGCGCCGGTGCTGGGCATGGTGACGATCGAGTCCACGACCGTCCCACTTCTCGGGATTCAACTCGACCCAGGCAAGTACGAGGACCCGAAGTGCCCGGCCTTCCCCGATTCGGTATTGCAGTGAGCGCCGCTAGAGCAGGCCATCACCGCGGTGGCGGGCCCGCGTGAGCCGGTCATCGGTCATGACATTGGGAAAGAACACCCGGTCGCTGAGCATCGTGAGGGCGCCCCGGACGATCTGGAACCGCTCGGCGGCGGTACGAAACACCGCCTCAAGCCCCATCCGATCCGCCAGGGCGTGGTCGGCCGCGAGTGCGTACCCCCGTTGACCGAGGGCGTCATAGTACCCGAGACCGGGGCCGCCCCGGCGGACACGCCTCGCCGCGATGTAGTCGGGAAAGACGCCCGCAAGCCAGAGTGCGTAATTGCCGAGGTGGGCCATCACCTTGAACCGCCGGTCGCCCTCCGTCTGCTCGAGGTCGGCCACGATGTCCACGAGGTAGTGATGCCGATGATCGTCGTTCCAATCCACGCGCCAGGCACGGTCGCGCTGTCCGAAGGCGAGCAGCAGGGCGGCGAGGTAGTCGGCGAGGTCGGCGTCGTCCACCCCTTCCGTGCGGAGTGCGTGCCGCACCAGGACGTAGAGGAAAAGCGCCTCGGAGGGGGCCAGCAGCGTTCGCACGGCCAGGAGTCGCTCCGGGAGTTCCGGCGCATCGAGCAAGGGACCGGGCCCCTCCCGTTCCAGGCGCCGCTCCCACCGGGCGCGCGCCACGGCGGACCCCCCTGCCAGCAGGAGGAGGACCAGTTGCAGGTCGGATGGCGCCAGGTGTCCTCGAGTGTCCGCGACAATCATCAGGTGATCTCCCGTGATTGATGCCGTCACGCTCCGTCGGCTGACTGAGTTCTCCCGCTCCCTGCTCGCCGTGCGCGAGGAGCCGCAGGTGGTCGTCCGGCTCGGCGAGGCGCTCATGGCGGCCTTCCCGGCCGCGGCCGTGGCGACGGCGCTGTACGACACGCACCGCGCAATCCTCGTGCCCATCCCCGTCAAACAGGTGCGGCCTCCCACCACGCCGGCTCCGCTGGACGCGGCCATGGCCGGTCCGATCGAGATCGGGACGGCCGAGGGAACGTGGCTGGCCGGCCCGTTGAGCGTCAATGGAAACGCGGTCGGCGCGGCGGCGGTATTGATCGGCGGCGGGGGCGTGGGCGCCAACCTCCGGGCCCTGCTCCAAGCGTACCTGGACATGGCCTCGCTCGCGGCGGAGCAACTCCGGCGGGAGGCGGCGCACGAGGATGCGCGGCGATCCTGGGAGCGGATGGTCGACGCCGTGCCGTATGCCCTCTGCCTCGTCGATGCCCAGGGCCGCGCGCGCCGCGCTAATCGGGCATTTGCGGACCTGGTGCAGGCCCCGACGACGGCGATCGCGGGGCGTCCCTGGCTCGCGCTGGTCCCACCCGCCTGGGGGGAGGGACTGGCCGCGGCGCTCGCAGCCCCCGGCAGCGGTGGCGAGGTGCAACTGCGCGCCGGCCCGCGGACGTTCGCGGTCAGCGCCTACCCGATTGGCCATGTGCCAGGCGATGCCGTCCTGGTCTTCGAAGATCAGACCGACCGACGGCGCCTGCAGGACCAGCTGATTCAATCTGAGAAGATGTCGGCCATTGGACAACTCATCGCCGGCATCGCCCACGACCTGAACAACCCCCTGGCCTCGGTCATCGGGTTCGCCGACTTCCTGCTGGAAGGGCGAGATGTCCCGCCTCCCCTCGTGGAGCCGGTCCGGGTCATCCAGCAGGAGGCAGAGCGCGCCGCCAACATCGTGCGCAACCTGCTGAATTTCGCGCGCAAGCAGGACCACGCTCGCCGGCCCACCGAGGTGGAGCCGCTGCTGAACGCGACCCTCACCCTGCTCCGCACGCAAATGGGCTCCCGCCGTGTCGAACTCCTGTTGGACCTGGAAGACGGCCTCCCCACCATCGACGTAGACATCGGCCAGGTGCAGCAGGTCTTCGTCAACCTCATCAACAACGCCGCGCAGGCCATCGAGTCCGTCGGTCGCGCCGGACGAGTGGTCGTGCGCGCCCGACGCTGGCGGGACGGGGTGGCGGTGGAGGTCGGCGACGACGGCCCGGGCATGGAGCCGGCGATTGCCGCCCAGGTATTCGACCCCTTCTTCACCACCAAGCCGGAAGGCCAGGGAACGGGGCTTGGGCTCTCGATCTGTCAGGGCATCGTCAAGGAGCATGGGGGACGAATCGTGCTCTCCACCGCCCCCGATCAGGGCGCCCGCTTCACCGTGGAACTGCCCCGGAGCAGCCGGGCCATCATCGAGCCCGCGCCGGTCGCGGATACCCCTGCGACGCCGCCGCTCCGCATTCTCGTCATCGACGATGAGCCGCACATCCTCCACTACATGCGGGCGACGCTCGAAGCCTGGGGACACGGTGTGGAGGTGGCTGGCGACGGTGAGGAGGGCCTGGCGCTGGCCGCCGACGGCGACTTCGACCTCATCCTGTCAGACCTGCGCATGCCGCGGCTCACCGGACGCGAATTCTTCGAAGCCCTCACGAAGCGGAACCCGGAAGCGGCGAGCCGCGTCGTGTTCAGCACCGGCGACACGGTGCACGGAGATACGACGACGTTTCTGGAGTCCCAGGCTCACCCCTTTCTCAACAAGCCGTTCAGCCTCGCCGAATTGCGGGCGCTCCTCGCCCGGGCGGCGCCGGCGCCGCCGGCCTGAGGGTGGGTCCCCCGGAGCGCCTGCCAGTACCGCGACGAAAGGATGGCCGAGGGCGTCTCAAGGGTATATCGTTCCCCCACTTCAACTGAATGATGAGCAATGCTCTATATCTGCATTCCGAGCCGAAATGAAGCAGCGACCGTCGGCCTCCTTCTCTGGAAGATCCGGCAGGTATTCACCTCCGCCCCCCGCGAGTACCAGCTCCTCGTGGGGGACGACGCATCCACCGATGCGACGACCGAGGTGCTGGCGCCCTATGCCAAGGTCCTGCCGCTGACCGTCCTGCGTCAGGCGCAGCATCAGGGCTACGCCCGGACCGTGGAAGCGCTGGTACGTCACGCCGTCAGCCTGAGCGACCGGCCGCGGCGGGATGCCGTGCTCGTCCTGCATGCCGACTTCCTGCACGACCCGGCCTCCATCCCTGACTTGCTCAGGAAGATCGACAGCGGCGCCGACCTCGTGGTCGCGGAGAGCCAGGGCGAGGGGGCGCCGACCCGGGGCTACCGGTGGTTGCGGCGCTACGCGCCGCTGCTGCTGCGCCGGCGGGTGCGGGTGCGTGGTGTGCGCGATACCGCCAGCGGATTCATGGCGATGCGGTTGAGTGCCGCCAAGGACGCATTCTCCGGCAGCTCCCCCGTGCTGAACGCCGAAGGGTGGGCGGCCAATGCCGAGCTGATCGCGCGGGCGGCGGCGGTGTCCCGCCGAGTCGAGGGGGTCCCAACCGTGGAACGGTACGACCTCCTGCAGCGACCGATCGAGACCGACCCGTGGGCGGCGGCGAAGGCGCTCTGGCGGAATGCCGGCGCGCTGCGGATACACCGCCGGGGCGGAGGGCCGATGATCGGCGCCGCGCTGCTCCTCGCCCTGCAGGCGCCCCTCGCCTCGCCTCCGGCGGTACAGTCCCCAGCGCCCGCCTATCCCTTTGCCGTGGGCGAACGGCTGACCTACTCGGCCAAGCTCGGCATCCTCACCCTCGGTGAAGGCCACGTCGAAGTGGCTCGGCGGGACACGGTGCGCGGCGTCGAGGCGTTCGTCTTCCGGTTTACCCTGGCCGGCGGCGTCCCCATCTACAGCCTCGACGACACACTGGAATCGTGGACCGGTGTCCATGACCTCCTCTCGCGGCGGTTTGTCCAGCGTCAGTATGAGGGAGGCAAGACGCGGTTCCGGCACTACGAGATCTTTCCCGACTCGGGACTGTATCACGAGCTCTCGAAGAACAAGACCGGGCTCTCATCGCAGTTCCCCATCGACGATGCCGCATTCCTCTACTTCGTACGGGTGACACCGCTCGAGGTCGGAAAGACCTACGAGTTCGACCGGTACTTCCGGAAGGAACTGAATCCGGTCGTGCTGAAGGTGCACAAGCGCGAGGAGATGGAGTTGCCCGACGGTTCCAAGGTCCAGTGCCTGGTGGTGCAGCCGATTGTGGGGGAGAAGAACAGCCTCTTTGGGCGGCAATCCGACACGCGGGTCTGGCTGACGGACGATGAACGCCGTATTCCGGTCCAGATCAGGATCCGCTTCCCCTTCGGCACCATCACGATGCGGCTGAAGGAGGCGCAGCTGCCGCCCCTCCCGTCAGCCGAGGCCGACCAGCCCTCATGACCTATCGCGAACCGGACCTGACGCAGGTCCGCACCGTCCCGGTCGCGACCCGCGCCAACAAGGTGGAGCCGGGGCTGCTTGCCCATCCGCCGAAGGGCGACCGATCCTTCGGGGCGTTCCTCAACAGCCTGCCGGATGTCCTCGCCGCTCGCGACCTCCGCACCACGGCCGATGCGGTGGCAGGCGCCGCACGCAACGGCCGTGGCGTGGTCCTCCTGCTGGGCGGCCACGTGATCAAGGTCGGCCTGGGCCCGCTCGTGGCCGACTGGATCCGGCGCGGCATCGTCACCCATGTGGCCATGAACGGCGCGGCAGCCATCCACGACTTCGAGTTGGCGGCCTTCGGGGGAACCAGCGAGGACGTCGCCGCCGGTCTGGGCGACGGCACCTTTGGCATGGCCGAGGAGACGGGGCGGGAAATGAATGCCGCCATCAGCTCGGCGGCCAAGGCCGACATCGGCATGGGCGAGGGGCTCGCCGCGCACCTCGCGACGCTCAAGGAGCGCCCCGGCGACGACGCCTCGGTCCTCCTCGCGTGCCTCCGGCACCACATCCCGGTCACGGTGCACACCGCCGTTGGCGCAGAGATCATCCACCAGCACCCGACGGCGGACGGCGCAGCCTTGGGCGCCACCAGCCATCGCGACTTCCTGCGGCTGGCCGGGTCGCTCCCGGACATCGACCAGGGAGGCGTCGTCATGAACTGGGGAAGCGCGGTGATCATGCCCGAGGTATTCCTCAAGGCGCTGACCGTGGCGCGGAATCTCGGGCACGGGAAGCCCACCCACTTCCTGGCTGCTGACTTCGACATGCAGCGACACTATCGGCCACGGGTGAACGTCGTGCAACGGCCCACGCTGGCTGGCGGGACCGGGATCCAGCTCACCGGGCATCACGAGTTGATGATCCCGCTGTTGTACTGGGCTGTGAACGAACAGCTGCCGGACTGAGGAGAGTGACGGCAGAAATAGAAACGCGCCCGGACATGCCGGGCGCGTCAGAACCTGAGGGAGTTCCGTACGGTGTTCAGGCGGCGGGCTTGCCTGAAATCGTCTCTTTCACCTTGTCTGCCGTGCTGGGGCTGAACACCCGCAGGACGAGATAGATAATGAAGCCCCAGAAGGCGAAGTAGATGATGGTCCCGACGAGACTCAGGAAGATGCCGAAGACGGAACCGAGCAGCTTCAGGACGATCATGGCCACCACCGCGAACGCAGCAAAGCCTGTAATTGAGCGAATCATGGTACACCCCTTCAGGTTGACGGTCGTGGCACCAGTACGCCCGGATGTTTCAAAAAGTTTCGTGGAGCTGTAAGTGACTACTGCGTTTGATGTTATAGTCGTGGGTGGGGGCGCCGTCGGCGCCGCTTGTGCCAGAGAGCTGGCCCGGGCGGACCGGAAGGTGGCCTTCATGGACCCTGACGCCGACGAGGGGCAGGCCTGGCGGGCGGCCGCAGGAATGCTCGCGCCGGAAATTGAGTCGCGGGAGAGCGACGACCCGACCGTGGCCCTTGGGGTCGCGGGGCGGGACCGACTCGTCATCCTCGCTGAGCGGTTGAAGGAATCGGTCGGTGCGGACATCGGGCTGTGGCAGGAGGGGATCGCCCACGCCGCGTTCGACGAGTCCGACGAAACGCTCCTCAAGGCGCAGGCGGCCCATCAGCGACAGCAGTCATTGCACGTGGACTGGCTCAACGCCGAGGAGGCCAAGACGCGCTGGCCCTGGCTGGGTCAGGCCCGCGGCGCTCTCTGGGCTCCTGCCGGAGGAGGCGTAGATCCTCAACTTCTGGTCGAGGCCCTCCGGGCCGACGCCGTACGGCTCGGTGCCACCCTGATTGCCGACCGCGCGCTCTCCATCGAGCGCCACGGTGACAAGGTCGCCGCGGTGCGCGGTGCCGAGCGGTACGCAGCCCCCGAGGTGGTCATCGCGGCCGGGGCCTGGTCGGGGTCGATCGATGGGCTCCCACGCCCCCTGGCGGTGGCGCCCGTGCGTGGAGCCATGGCGGCGTTGCCGGCGCCCGACGGGGTGGGCCGCTCCATCATCTATGGCAAGGGTGCCTACCTGGTGGGCCGGGGCGATGAGGTGACCGTCGGCTCGACCATGGAATACGCCGGCTTCAAGAACGAAGTGACCGCGGCGGGCCTGGCACGGATCTTCGCGGGCGCGAGCCAGCTCTGCCCTGCTCTCGCCAAGTCCCCGGTGACGCGGACCTGGTCCGGGCTTCGGCCGGTTTCTGCTGACGGGCTCCCGCTCCTGGGCCCCGACCCGGCGCTTGGTGGTCTCTGGTACGCCACCGGCCATGGGCGGAACGGCATCCTGCTCTCGGGCATCACCGGCTTGCTCATTCGGCAACTGATCATCGGGGAGCCGACCGTGATTGAAGATCTCAGCGCGTTTGACCCTGGCCGGTTCTGGAAGTGGTGAAGCCGGGCACCGCCACCCTGCTCCTCCTCACCCTCGCGTGGGGCACCGTGGAGGCCCAGGGGTCCTCCGCGCTCACGCTCGAGCGGAAGGCGTACGCCGTGTGGCTGACGACCGCCACGACTTCCCCCCTCGCGGCGGTCGCGATGCATCGACTGAGCGGGCCGGTGACGCTCGGGCCCGACACCGCCGACATACCCCTCAAGGGATTCGGCCCGGCATCGGTCACGGAGCGGAACGGCGCGGTCACCTTTGCGGGCGCGGACGGCAAGCGCCGGCAGCTCCCGAAGGGACGCCCGGTCCCGATGGCCCCGTGGACCCTCCAGGTGATCGCGGGCGGGAGCGGCCCTGTCCTGCTGGTGTATGGCAGGCCGGGGGGAGAGGTCCCCGGCTGGTATGCGGTCGACCCGGCGCTCTCCTTCGACCTGCCGCTCGAGAGCGCCCCCGCGCCGACCCGGCGGCGAGCCTTGACCTTGGATGGCATCGACGTCGAGGCCGAGACGGTCGGGCATGTGTCGGTGACCATCGAGGGTGCCACGACACGGCTCCTGGTGATGCGCATGCCTGTTCCGGGGACCGAGGAGACGGAGTTGCAGGTCTATTTCCGGGACAAGACGAACGACCACGGCAGCTACCCCGCCGGGCGGTTCGTGGAGCTGACCCGGACGGCCACCGGCACGTACCGGCTCGACCTCAACCGCGCCCGCAATCCCTTCTGTGCCTACAGTTCTGTGTATCCCTGCCCGGTCCCCTGGTCGGGTAATGCCCTCCCCGTTCCGATTGAGGCGGGAGAGAAGTACCTGCCCACCAAGCCCGGGAGCTAGCCTGACCACCCTGACCGCCCTCCTGATGGCCGCGATTCTCCCGGCCACGACGCCGCTCGCCGGCCCATGGCGAGCGGCGCTCGACCTGGCCGGGGGCACGCTTCGGTTCTCGATCCAGGTGAACAGCGCCGCGGCCCCCTCCGCGCAGCTATGCAACGGCTCGTTCTGCGAGCCGTTCTCGGCAGTACGCTTGACGGGCGACACGGTGGTCTTCGAGATCGGCGACTACGCCGCCTCCATCCGTGCCGTCAGGCATGGCGACTCGCTGGTCGGCGCCTATTCCAACGTCGGCAACCGCGGCCCGCGGACCATTCCCTTCCACGCCACCAGGGGGCACTGGCCGGTGGCACCGGCGCCGCCCGGATTGCTGGGCTCCTGGGACGCCTGGTTCGGGTCGGAGGGCCGCCAGTCGCCGAGGATCCTGTCCTTCGACAACGGCCCGCTTGGTCTGGGCGCGACAGTTCTCTCCAATTCCGGCGACTACGGGGCATTCTGGGGGGGAGCCGCGGGGCGGGAATTCGCCGTCGGCCACTTCGACGGCTCGTTTGTCTACATGATCACTGGAGAGCTGGCCGGGGACAGCCTGATCGGCACTTTTCACGCGGGGCTCCGGAGTCAGACCCCGTTCACGGCCACCCGAAGCACCGGGGCCCCACACCTCAAGCCCCCCACAGAGGTCACGAAGGCCGATACGACCGCACCCTTCCGGTTTGCCTTCCCCGACCTCCAGGGCAGAATTGTCACCAACGAAGACCCCCGCTTCCGGGGGAAGATTGTCATGGTGGACATCTTCGGGACCTGGTGCCCCAACTGCCAGGATGCCGCCCCCACCCTGCTGGAGCTCTACCACGCGTACCATGCTCAGGGGTTCGAGGTCGTCAGCCTGGCCTACGAGGTGACCGGGGATCCGGAGGTGGATGGGGAGCTGGTCCGGCGGTTCCGGGACAAATTCGGAATTCCCTGGCCGATCCTGCTGGCTGGCATGAACGACACCGACCTGACCGCCGCCACCCTGCCCCAGCTGGAGGGGTTCACCGCCTACCCCACCCTCCTCTTTCTCGACCGAGGCGGTCGCATCCGGCGGGTCCACGCCGGCTTCTACGGACCGGCGACCGGGGCCCAGTACACGAAACTCCAGGCCGACCTGCACTCGTATGTCCAGGAGCTTCTGGCCGGGGAGTAGCGTCGCCTGACCTCCGTGATCGAACATCCTACTTGAGGTCAGGCCACCTAAACACATACCCCCATTGACTGTTATCTTCATGCAACCCCTTGCGCTTTTTGAGGGAATTGCCCATCGTGGTGGCGTCTGGCTCAAGGCCGGCGGGGCGGGAGTCCGCCCGACACGCACTTTCTGGGGGAGGTCGGCCGCATGACCCGCAGTCTCGGCAGGATCGTATTCGCACTGGGCCTTGCGCTCTTCCTGGCCGGCCCCGCCTCGGCCCAGTTGGCCATCGGCATCACCGGCGGCGTCAACTCCGCCACCCTGACGGGCAGCGACGCGGACGAGATTGACGTCAGCTCGAAGACGGGGGGGGCTGGCGGGGTCTACGCCAATATCTACCTTGGACACCGCTTCTCGGCCGAAGGCCAACTCCTCTTCCAGGGGCAGGGATTCTCGGGTACCGACTCGGGCACCGGAGACTACGATGTGGCGCAGGGCTACATCGTCTTCCCGATGCTGCTCAAGGTCTACTTCGGCCACCTGAACATCTTCGCGGGGCCGGCCGTCAGCTTCGAGGTCAGCTGCAGCGTGGATGCGTCGGGCACGTCGGGGGAATGTGACTCCTCGAACACCAGCCTCTGGAGCGGTATCGCCGGCCTCGGTATCCAGTTCGGGCGGCTCGGGGTCGAAGCGCATTACCAGTCCGGATTCAGCGACACCTTTGACAACGTGAACGCCTCCTACGGCGTCTGGTCCCTGATGGGTCGATTCGCCATCCTCGGAAGCCGATAGAGCACCGAGCGAGGATTACACCCTACTTCATTCCTCCTTCATGGGAGGTTCATGATTCAGAGTGAAGTCTTAGTGGTTGCCAACGCTGGACTGTAGTCGTTCCACTGGACCCCCACAGCTAAGGAGATAGCAATGCGCAAGTTCTTCCGGATTTCTGCTCTCGCAGCCCTGGCCCTCGGCGTGACCGCGCTGACGGCCGAGGCACAGAAGACGATCGGGCTCGTAGCCGGCGTGGGTCTGTCCACCATGTCCGGCGACTTTTCCTCGGACGGCAATTCGACCCGGACCGGCTTCACCGGCGGTATCGTCGTGGGCATTCCGGTCGGCAGCGGAAACATCCAGATCGAGCCAGGGTTGCTGTACTCCTCCAAGGGTGAGAAGTACGACAACACCGACTACACCGGCACATTCGCCATGGACTACATCGAGGTGCCCGTTCTGTTCAAGTGGTCCTCCAAGCCCGCCGGCGCCGGCGTGTACCTGATGGGCGGTCCGGCAATCAACTTCAACGTCAGCTGCAGCGACTCGGGCACGGACAACTTCGACGACAGCAGCTATGACGAGAAGTGCAGCGATTACCCCGAGGTGAATGTCCCCACGGTCATCAGTGGTGTGGTCGGGATCGGGTACAGTACGGGTCGTGTCGGGATCGAGGGGCGGTACGACTTCGACCTGGGCGACGCGATCTCGGTCGACTACACTGAAGGCAGCGTGTCAAGCAGCGTCGGCGCCAAGAACAAAGTCATCCAGATCCTGGTCCGTCTGACGAAGTAGTTCGGCATGTGCGAGCCCGTTGCTCGCAAGACGACCCCCCGGGAGCACTCCCGGGGGGTCGTTTCATTTGGACAGGCCGCGTCTTGCTTGGCCTGTGACTTGCCTCAAGCGAGTCGGCTGGGCCTCAAGACATGCGATTTACCCCGCAGGACCGTTTCATCACCCGTTTTGGAGATTGCAATGCGCAAGACCTTCCGGATTTTCGCCGTGACCGCCCTCGCCCTCGCGGCGACCGCCCTGAGCGCCCAGGCCCAGGGGGCCAAGCAGTTCGGTATCGTGGGCGGCGTGGACTTCACCGACATCACGGGTGATGACTTCGACGGCACCAGTTCGAAGACCGGCTTCGTGGGCGGCTTGTACGTCGCCATCCCCATCGCCGACCGCGTGGCAATTGAGCCCGAGGTGCTGTATGCCAGCAAGGGCGCGCAGGACAGCGACGACTCGAGCATCAAGCTGAACAACAACTACATCGAGATCCCGGTCCTGATCCGCTACACCTTCAGCAACGAAGGGGGTGTCTACCTCCTGGCCGGACCCGCCGTCGGATTCAGCATCTCGTGCAAGCTTACGGACGGGACGATCGACGTTGACTGCTCCGGGACGAGTGGCCTCGGCCTCGAGACCAACACGACCTTTGGTGGCGTGTTCGGTCTCGGATTCCAGAAGAATCGCTTCGGCATCGAGGGGCGCTACGACTTCGATTTCGGCGACGCCTTCAAGGACACGACCGGTGGGAAGAACGCCGCTTGGATGATCCTCGCCCGGATCATGCTCAAGTAGCTCGATCCCGCTGACAGAAGCAGCAGACGGCCCCCTGGGAATCCTAGGGGGCCGTTTTGCGTCTTGGCGAACGGTTCACCGCCGCTTCACACGCCGTTCAGAGTTCGCGCAGGATATTCGAGCCAGATGGGACGAGTCCGCCGTGGCGGCGCCACGGGAACGCAGCACAGGAGGCAACAATGCCCAAGCTCTTCAGAATTTCCGCGTTCGCCGCTCTCGCCCTTGGAGCGACCGCTCTGACCGCACAGGCGCAAGAGAAGTCGTTTGGCATCATCGGCGGAGTGACGTTCGCAACCCTCAGCGGCTCAGACGCCGACGGAGGATACATTGTTGATCCGGAGCTCGGATCACTGGCGGTAAATAAGGGCAGTCGGACCGGCTTCGCGGCTGGGCTCTTTGTGGACATCCCTGCAGGACGTGCTCTCGTATTCGAGCCTCAGGCACTCTACGTTGGGAAGGGCGTGAAATACACTGTCTCTGATGGCTCCACCTCTGTGGACGCGACTCTAGCCCTCGGTTACATCGACGTTCCGCTCCTCCTGCGCTACAACTTCGAGACATCGGGCGGCGTGTACTTCCTCCTCGGGCCGGATGTCGGGTTCAACATCTCCTGCAGTGTGTCGGCCTCCGGAGGTGGACAGTCAGCGAATTCAAGCTGCGCGGACGGCGTCACGAACGGCGTGACGATCGGCGGCATTGGCGGTATTGGATTCCAGAAAGGGAAGATCGGCATTGAGGGACGTTACGAGTTCGATTTTGGAGCAGCGATCCAGGACTCAAACGCCAAGAACGCGGTGTGGGAGATACTGCTGCGCTACGTCCTCAAGTAGGAGTGTGATCCGCTGAAAGAGGCACCGACGGCCCCCGGGACTTTCCGGGAGGCCGTCTTGTGCCGCGCGGTCTTGGGACTCCAATTACGAAAAGATCTGTCGGATTTCCACCCCCCTTCCCCATCGCCCAATCTGGCCGTACTATCCATCCGTTCCGGCTCGACAACGAACGGGTTTGACGGCACTTCCTCCACCTTGAGGCCCTCATGCGCACTTGGTTTCGTCGGTGTTTCACGCTCGCCGGTCTGGCCCTGACCGCCGTCGCCCTGACTGCCACATCGGCGGCCGCGCAGCAGAAGGTGGCCGCCGGCTTCCTGGGTGGTGCGACCTTTACCACGCTGACGGGCACCGACTCGTCGGTCTCACCGAAGTCCTCGACGGGGTTTGCCGGCGGCTTCTTCGTGAACTTCCCGGTGGCCAAGTCGTTGCGGCTCGAGCCCGAAATCCTCTATGCCAACAAGGGCTCCGGGTTTGAAGACGAGGATTTCACCCTGAACCTCAATTACATCGAGATTCCGGTCCTCCTCCGCTACGAGTTCACGCAGGACGGCGGGCCATTCGCCTACGTCGGCCCATATGTCGCGTTCAACGTCAAGTGCAACGCGACGGTCGACACGCTCGCGACGCCGTGCGCCGACGAGGGCGTCGACGCGCAAACAGTCATCGGTGGGGCTGTCGGGGTGGGCTTCCGGAAAGAGGCCTGGGGCTTCGACCTCCGCTATGAATACGATTTCGGGGACGCCGTCAAACAGGAGGTCGGGAGCAACTCCGCCCTGATGATCCTCCTCCGAGTCGCCGTCAACTAGCTTCCTCCGCTTCCCAGGCGGCCCCCCGGAACCATCCGGGGGGCCGTTCGCGTTCCCCCCAGGATCATCTATCCCAAAGCAGGGGAACATCTTCCGGAGCCTTCTCCGGGCGACTACTTTCCAACCCTGACTTGGCCGGGGATTCCCCGGCCTTCGCCGCCTCAAGGAGCCGTCGGTGGCCGCAGCGCTCGTGCAACTCAGCCGAACCTCCCCCGCCCCCCAAGGCGGACAGTCGGCCGTGCCCGCCACGCCGGTCCGAAAGCCCTCCTGGCTGAAGGTCCGGACCCCGGGTGGCCAGAATTACGTCGAAATCCGCGGCATGATGCGGGAGCTCGGCCTTCACACCGTCTGCGAAGAGGCACGCTGCCCCAACATCGGGGAATGCTGGGAACACAAGGCCGCCACCTTCATGATCCTCGGCGACGTCTGCACGCGAAACTGCACCTACTGTGCGGTGGCCCACGGAACGCCGAAGCCGTTTGACCCGGTCGAGCCGGTCCGGCTGGCCGAGGCCGTCACCCGGATGGGGCTCCAGCACGTGGTCATCACCTCGGTGGACCGGGACGACCTCCCCAACGGCGGCGCCGAGGCGTTTGCCGGGTGTATCACCGAAATTCGGGCCCGGATGCCGGACACCAGCGTCGAGGTGCTCATTCCCGACTTCAAGGGGTCTGAGCAGGCACTCCAGCTGGTGATGGACGCCCGCCCCGACATCCTGAACCACAACCTCGAGACACCCGAGCGCCTCTACCGCCTTGCGCGCCCCGGAGGCCGCTACGACCGCGCGCTGCGCCTGCTGGCCAATGCGCGCCGGATGGGTGGCCCGGACGCGCTCACCAAGTCGGGGATCATCCTTGGCATGGGCGAGGAGTGGGACGAGGTCCTGGTCTGCATGCGAGACCTCCGGAAGAGCGATGTCAACATCCTGACGCTCGGCCAGTACCTCCGGCCCTCCGGCGGTCACCTGCCGATTGCCCGCTACTACACTCCCGAGGAGTTTGCCGAACTGCGTGACATCGGCCTCGAACTCGGGTTCTCGCACGTCGAATCGAGCCCGTTGACCCGCTCCTCGTACCACGCCTGGGAGCAGGTGGACAAGGCCAAAGAACAGAGGAAGGCCTGATGGCAGGCGCCCGTGCCTCGTCGCGCGCCAAGGGAGCGGCACGCCGCGCCGATCCCGGCGCCAGCCCGGAGCAGTGCCGGACATACCTCCGCCAGATGCGCCTGATCCGCCACTTCGAAGACAAGGCCGGCGAGGCCTACAGCCTCGGGAAGATCGGCGGGTTCTGCCACCTGTACATCGGGCAGGAAGCCGTGGCGGTCGGCAGCATGGCGGCCCTCCGCAGTGACGACTACATCACCACCTCGTACCGCGATCACGGGCACGCGCTGGCCCGCGGAATCACCGCCCGCGCCGTCATGGCGGAGCTGTTCGGCAAGGTGACCGGCTGCTCGCACGGCAAGGGTGGCTCGATGCATCTCTTCGACGCGTCGCTCGGCTTCCTCGGCGGGCACGGCATCGTCGGCGGCCACATCCCGCTCACCGCGGGGATGGCATTTGCGGCGAAGTACCGCAAGACCGACCAGGTGGCCGTCTGCTACTTCGGCGAGGCCGCCGTCAACATCGGGTCCTTCCACGAGACGCTGAACATGGCCGCGCTCTGGAAGCTGCCCGCCATTTTCGTCGTCGAGAACAACGGATACGGCATGGGGACGGCCCTGGCCCGGGCCAGTTCGAAGCTCGACCTCGCCCACCGCGCCTACTCGTACGAAATGACCGAAGAAGTCGTGGACGGACAGGATGTGTTTGCGGTCCGGAGCGCGATGGACCGCGCCGTCGAGCGGGCGCGTGTGGAGTCGCTCCCCACACTCCTCGAAATGCGGACCTACCGGTACGTCGGGCACTCGATGTCCGACGCGGCGCATGGTACCTACCGCACCAAGGAAGAGGTGGAGGAATTCCGTCAGCGGGACCCCATCAAGGTCCTGGAGGCCCACATGCTGGCGGCCAAGATGATCGACGAGGCGGGGGTGCAGGCGCTTGACGCCGAGATCGTGGCCGAAGTCGATGACGCCGTGACCTTCGCCGAGGAATCACCGGACCCGGCGCCGGACGCGCTCTGGACCGACGTCCTCGCGGGAGGGGAGTGAGATGGCACTCCTGACCTACCGCGACGCCCTGAACGAGGCGCTCCGCGAAGAGATGGCGCTCGACGACCGCGTGTTCCTGATGGGCGAAGAGGTGGCCGAATACGACGGCGCCTACAAGGTGAGCCGCGGGTTGCTCAAGGAATTCGGTCCGTTGCGCGTGGTGGACACGCCGATTGCCGAGCTGGGGTTTGCCGGCATCGGCGTGGGGGCGGCCATGGTCGGCCTCCGCCCCGTCATCGAGTTCATGACCTGGAACTTCGCCCTGCTCGCCATCGACCAGATCGTCAACTCGGCGGCGAAGATGCGCTACATGTCGGGCGGGCAGGTGGGGTGCCCGATCGTGTTCCGCGGGCCCGGCGGGGCGGCGCTGCAGCTTGCCGCGCAGCATTCGCAATCGTTCGAGTCCTGGTACGCGCACATCCCCGGCCTGAAGGTGCTCACGCCGGGGACGCCGGCGGACGCGAAGGGACTCCTCAAGAGCGCCATCCGGGACGACGACCCCGTGGTGTTCATTGAGGGGGAGATGCTCTACAACGTGAAGGGCGAGGTGCCGGAAGGCGAGCATATCGTCCCCATTGGCAAGGCGGAGGTGAAGCGGGCGGGCTCGGATGTGACGCTGGTCTGTCACTCCAAGACGGTCACGGTGGCGCTCAAGGCGGCGGACCAGCTGGCCGCCGAGGGGATCAACGCCGAGGTGGTGGACCTACGGACGATCCGTCCGCTCGACACCGAGACGGTGCTGAACTCGGTCGGCCGTACGCATCGTTGCGTCGTGGTGGAAGAGGGGTGGTCCTTCGCGGGCGTCGGCGCGCAGGTGGTCGACGAGATTCAGCGACATGCCTTCGACGAGCTCGACGCGCCGGTGTTGCGGGTGACGGGCGCCGACGTGCCAATGCCCTACAACAAGCAGCTCGAGCGGGCGGCCAAGGCCGACCCGGCCAAGGTGATCGCCGCCGTCAAGCGGGTGCTGTACCTGGCCTGATGCCTGTCGCTACTTCATCGCACCGATCCGGGATCTGACGCATGGCTTCAAAAGTCCTGATGGAAGCGCTTTCGCCGACGATGGAAGAAGGGCGCCTCGTCGAGTGGAAGAAGAAGGAAGGCGACGCCGTCCGCATCGGCGATGTCATCGCCGAGGTGGAGACGGACAAGGCCGTCATGGAGCTCGTGGCACGCGGCGAAGGCGTGCTGCTGAAGCAACTGGTGCCGGCGGGCACCACCGCGCCGGTCGCCTCCCTGGTCGGCATCATCGGAGCCGCGGACGAGGACATCAGCGACCTCCTCGGCGATAGCGGAGCGGCGCCGGCGCCGACGCCAGCGAAGGTGGCGGCCCCACCGCCTGCCGCCCCGCCCCGCGGCCCCGCGGCCCCGCTGTCGAGCCCCCCTGCCCCGCCTCCGACCCCTGCAGGGGGCCGGATCAAGTCCTCGCCCCTGGCGCGCAAGGTCGCCCGCGAGCGTGGCCTCGACCTGGGCGCCATCGCCGGCTCGGGACCCGAGGGGCGGATCGTTCTCCGCGACCTGGATCAGGCCCCCGCGGCCCCGAGTGCTGGCGTCGCCGCTTCGGACGGCGCCGCCTTCACCGACGTCCCGCTCACGCAGATCCGGAAGACGATCGCCAAGCGACTCGCGCAGTCGATCGGCCCGGTCCCGACGTTCTATCTCACGACCGAGGTCGACATGGATCGGACGTGGGAGTTGAGAGACGATCTGAACAGGCGGGGAGGCGGGGACACGGGGAAGGTTTCATTCAACGACATCATCATGAAGGCGACGGCCGCCGCGCTCAAGGCACACCCGGATTGCAACGCCTGGTGGCAGGACGATCGCATCCGGTACTGGAACGAGGTGCACCTGAGCGTCGCCGTGGCGGTGGAGGACGGCTTGATCACGCCGGTGGTGCGTCACGCCGACCGGAAGTCGCTCCGTGAGATCTCCGCCGAGGTGAGGGAGCTGGCCGGCCGCGCACGGGAGCGCCGCCTCAAGCCGGAGGAATACACCGGCGGCACGTTCAGTGTGTCGAACCTCGGCATGTTCGACATCGACCAGTTCACCGCCATCATCAATCCGCCCGAGGCCGGCATCCTGGCCGTGGGCAGCATCGTGGAACAGGCCGTGGTCCAGCAGGGGGTGGTCGTGCCGGGGCGTCGACTCCGGCTCACCATGTCCTGCGACCACCGGGTCATCGACGGCGCCACCGGGGCTGCGTTCCTGCGCACCCTGAAGGGCATGCTCGAGAACCCGCTGGCCATCGTCTACTAGCGGCCCACGCCGCCCGACCTGAGACCGAGGACATTCATCGTGGCTTCATTCGACATCATCATCCTGGGCGGCGGACCCGCCGGATACGTCTGCGCCATTCGTGCGGCCCAGCTGGGGCTCAGTACGGCCGTGGTCGAGAAGGACAAGCTCGGCGGCGTCTGTGTCAATATCGGCTGCATCCCGACCAAGGCGCTGCTGCACAGCGCCTCCTCGATCCAGCTCATTCAGCACCAGGCCAAGGACCTCGGGATAGAGGTGGGCGGCGTCAAGACCGACTATGGCGTGGCGATGAAGCGGAGCCGCAAGGTGTCCGAGCAGAACTCCAAGGGCGTGGAGTTCCTGATGAAGAAGAACAAGGTGACCGTCCTCAAGGGCACCGGCGCACTCCTGCCCGGCAAGAAGGTGAAGGTCGGGGCCGATGTCCACGACGCGAAGAAGGCGGTCGTGATTGCCACCGGATCACGGGTCAAGGGGATTCCACAAATCGGACTCGAGATCAACAAGACCACGGTCATCAGCTCCGACGAGGCGCTCTTTCTCGAGGCGGCGCCCAAGTCGATGATCGTGGTCGGCGCCGGTGCGGTCGGGTCGGAGTTTGCCGACATCTTCAACGCCTTCGGCTCCAAGGTCACGCTGGTGGAGGCGCTCCCGCGCATGCTCCCGATCGAGGACGCCGAGTGCTCCGAGGCGCTGGCCAAGTCGTTCAAGAAGCGCGGCATCGACGTGCTGGCAGGCGCCAAGGTGGTCAAGGCCACCGTCGGAAAGGACTCCGTGACCCTGGACATCGAGGCGGGAGGCGAGAAGAAGTCCGTCACCGCGGACAAGGTGCTGATGGCCGCGGGCCGTGCCGTCAACACCGAGGGCATGGGCTTCAAGGAGGCCGGCGTGCAGCTGACCGACCGCGGCTTCGTCAAGGTGAACCCAGCGACGTATGAGACCACGGCCCCGGGCGTGTATTGCATCGGCGACGTGGCCGGCCCGCCCATGCTGGCGCACAAGGGGAGCCGGGAAGGCACCGTCGTGGCGGAACTGATCGCGGGGCACAAGCCACACCCGATTCGCTACGACAACATTCCGAGCGTCACCTACTGCCACCCGGAGGTGGCGAGCATCGGGCTGACCGAGGAACAGTGCAAGGAGAAGAAGCTCGACTACCAGGTCGGCCGGTTCCCGTTCAGCGCCAACGGCCGCGCGCGCGCCTCGAATGAGACCGAGGGCTTCGTCAAGATCATCCGCGAGAAGAAGTACGGCGAAATCCTCGGCGCGCACATCGTGGGCGGCCACGCCTCGGAGATGATCCACGAACTGGCGGTGGCCAGGGAAAACGAATACACCGTCGAGGAAGTCGACCTCGCAATTCACGCCCATCCCACCCTGTCGGAGGCGATCGCCGAAGCGGCGCTCGATTCGATGGGGAGGGTGATCCATACGTAGGCGGGGCCGATGGGCAGGGAGGCCGGGTGGCGGCAACCACCGCGCTTTGACCGCCTCCCTGCCCCCCTGCCTCCCTGCCTCCCCCCATGTCTGACCGCCCCGAGCACTGGAATCCCATCGCGCCCACCGAGGATTACATCCCCCTCGCGTGGGCCTCGATCGGGTTCGGCATACTCCTCGGCACCGCGCTCGTCGCCGCAGTGCTCCTGGGCGTCCGCGCCCTTGTCTCGCAGGCCCCCCCGACCGAGACCCCCGACCCCAGCCAGCCCGCCGCCCTCCTCCTGATCTTCGGCACGCTTGGCGCATGCGGCGTCGCGGGCATGTCCTGCTGGACTGCCATGGCGCCGGTGCCCACCTATCGGCGCGGCGGCCTCAGCATGGTCACGGCGTTCGCCACGATCGTGATGGCCCTCCTCCTTGCCCCCGTGAACGAACTCGCCGGCCCGCTGGGCCTCGGCGCTGTCGTGGTCGTCTGTGGCGCGCTGGCGTGGCGCCTCGGCAGGCGCGTGCAGGAACTGCGGACCGGCCCGTGAGCCAGCGACCGCTGCTGGTCGCCGATCTCGGAACCCGACCCTACGGCGAGGTCCTCGAACTCCAGCGCCAACTCTGCCGAGCCAGGCAGACAGGGGAAACGACCGAAGATCTCCTCCTCCTCGTCGAGCACCCGCCCGTGGTCACCCTCGGCAGAGGTACCAAGGAGTCGAGCCTCCCCCTGCCCCCTGCCGGTATCCGGGCGCGCGGCGTCGAGGTGTTCGAGGTGGAGCGGGGTGGCGATGTGACGTTCCACGGGCCCGGCCAGCTCGTGGGCTACCCCATTCTCGATCTGACCTATCACACACAGGACCTGCACTGGTACCTGCGCACGGTCGAGGAAGCGCTCATCGACGCGCTTGAGACGCTCGGCATCCCGGCGGAGCGGCAGCCCGGGCTGACAGGTGTCTGGACCGGTGGCCGCAAGATCGCGAGCATCGGCATCCACGTGAAACAATGGGTGACGTTTCACGGATTCGCACTGAACGTCTCGACCGACCTCGACTTCTTCGACCTGATCGTGCCCTGCGGCATCGAAGGCGTCACGATGACGAGCGTCGCCCGCGAACTGGGCGCTGCCGCACCATCGAACCTCGCGGCCGTCACACGCGCTGCCGTGACGACCGCGTTCGGACGGAGCTTCGACCGACTCCCGCGCCAGGCGCAACCGGCTGCATGGAAACGCACGGCACCAGCCGGTGAGGCGCACCGGTAGAGTTGCCTTTCGCGCAGTGCTCCGCCAATGTCCAAGTCATGGCGGATTTTCCACCCAAGCGCACGCCGCAGACCATCGCGGACGATCGCGTCAAGCAGATCCTCCGGGCGGCCGACAGCTGGGCGTCCGATGTCCCTGCCCCGCTGGTACCCGCGGTTCGGGCGGTCTTCCTTCGGCTGGCCGAGATGATTGCCGATGCCCGCCACGAACACCTCCACAATCCCGAGCCACTCGATCCGGATGCCGGGAAGGCCCTGGACCTGATCGCCAGGCGGCTCCGGTCGCCGGCGAGCGTTCGCGGCCTCGAGCAGGAGTTGGAAGCGCTTTCGGCACTTGAACTTCGGGCCACGGGGTCATGGGCGGTGGTGCCCTCAGCCCAGTCGGAGTGGACCGCCACGGCCATCACCTATCTTGAGCAGCGCGCCGCTGCCCTGCCGCCGGCCGACCGCCCCGGCGACTACTGGGCAGACGATCTTGTGGCGGGGGTCATCGCCTCCATCCGCGCCCTCGTGGCCGGCTAGTGCCTCCCTCCTGGCACCAGAAGCCCCCCGGCACCACGCCGGGGGGCTTCTTCGTGCTCGGGAGGGCGGCCTTCCTACCCCTTCTTGGGCTTTTCCTCCGCCATCATCTCGAAGAATCGCCCGAACACCTTGATCCCATCCCATATCTGCTGAACGGCGATCTTCTCGTTCGGCGAGTGAAGCCCGTCGTCCGGGAGGCCGACCCCCGTCAGGAGCACCGGGGCACCCGTCATCCCCAGTTTCGGGACAATGGGAATCGACCCTCCCGCCCGGACCGGGACGGTCTGCTGACCCACAACCTCCTTGAAGGCCCGGTCCAGCACCTTGAAGGCGGGGGCACTCACGTCCACCTCCACCGGATCAGCGCCATGCAGCGCGCGCACTTCGACCGTGGCCCAGGTCGGGGCCAGCGCTTGCACCGTCTTTTCGAGGGCCGCCTGCACCCCGTCCCGCGTCAGGCCCGGCACCAGTCGGAGGCTCACCTTGGCGGCGGCTTTCGCCGGGATCACCGTCTTGGCGCCGTCGCCGGTGAAACCGCCGATGATCCCGTGGATCTCAAACGTCGGCAGGGCCCAGGTCCGCTCGAGGATTGAGTACTCCTTCAATCCGGTCAGGGCGGTGCCAGTGACCTCCTCCTTCATGTACTCATGGACGTTGAAGGGCAGCCCCTTCCATGCGGCGAGTTCCGCGTCCGTCGGCGGGACCACCTGGTCGTAGAGTCCGCGGATATGGATGCGGCCATCGACCCCCTTGAGATCCATCAACAATCGGCAGAGGGCCTCGAGCGCGTTGGGCGCGACACCGCCGTAGGTGCCGGAGTGGAGATCGCGCTCCAGGGTCCGCAGATGAATTTCGGCGTAGCACATCCCGCGGAGCGCCGTGTAGACCGCCGGAATTCCGGGGGCGTAGTAGCCCATGTCGGCCACGAGGACCGCGTCGGCGTTGGTGCGCTCCGGCTCCTTGTCGAGCCGGTCCACGATCACATCGCCGCCGCACTCCTCCTCGCCCTCGATGATGAAGTTGACGTTGAGCGGCGGGCGGCCCCCGGCGTCGAGCACCGACTCATATGCCTTGAGGAGGGTGAACACCTGCCCCTTGTCGTCCACGGCACCGCGCGCGTAGAGATTTCCGTCGCGGATGGTGGGCTCGAACGGCGGAGACACCCACTCGTCGAGGGGATCCGGCGGCTGAACGTCGTAGTGCCCGTAAATCAGGACGGTCGGCTTGCCGGGCACCCGCGGGCTCTCCGCCCAGACGATGGGATGTCCCTTGCCCTCCAGCAGGGTCACCTTGGAGCACTTCAACCGCTTGAATTCCTCGACCAGCCAGTCGGCGGCCTTGCGGCAGTCGCCGGCATTGGCGGGCAGGGTGCTCACGCTGGGGATGCGCAGGAACGAGAAGAGCTCGCCAAGGAGGCGGTCCTTTTCGCGGGCAACAAATCCGGTGTCCATAGGGGAAACGTCCTCGGAAAAGCTGACGGTTACGAGCGGACTGAACAGACGAAAGGTACACCGAACCGGACGGCGCGCGAGTGCCCCGTGGGAGCCCGGAAAATCCCCCTCTGGCGCGATTCATTCTCGCCGATACATTCGCGACATGTTCACCACATCGCAGTTCCGCGTCTTTGCCACCGAGCCCAGTGAGCGTGCCCTGGCTCGGGCGCGGCACCTCCTCCGCGATGCGTCGCTCGATGAGGCGGAGGAGGCGTACCTCGAACTCATCGATGGGCAGCCAGACCTCAAGCTGGCGTGGTGCGAGTATTTCGAGATGCTGCGGGGACAGCGGCGCTTCGAGGAGGCGCTGGCCCTCTCGGCCCAGGCCGCCGACCAGTTCGGCGAATCCGCCGTCCCCCTCGCGCTCAAGGGCGCGGCGATGGTGGAACTGGGCAGGTATCGCGAAGGGCTCGTCGCGCTCGAACAGGCCGCTGCCCGGAACCCCGACTTCGCCATGGTCTGGCACGAGGCCGGCTACGCCGCGTATCGCCTCGGCGAGCACGACCGTGCCCTGCTGGCCCTCGACCGCGCCTTTGCCCTCGAGCCTCACAGCGGCACGCTCCATCTCCGCGGGAAGATCCTCCGCGGCGCGGGCCGCTACCTCGCCGCCGAGGTGGCCTTCGCCGGAGCCGTCGAGTCGGCTGAGTACCCCGAGCAACGTGCGGAGGCGGAGCGGCAGGTGGCCATCACCCGCCGCTACGCCGCCTTCATCGGGCGGCGGCCAGCCGAACTCACCGCGACCCAGCGCTGGTTTGGCGACCACGGCGCCTCCCTCCTCACCCGCGCCGACGGGGAACATCACCCCTCGCCGGAACGACTGGTCCAGGAGTTCATCACGGTCGCGCACGAAGAGGGATGGCAGTTCACACACCTCGTGACCACCGACGAATGGGATGGGTGGGTGGCGCTCGCCGCCGCCCTGGAACTCCCGGGGCACGACGGCACGTCACTGCCCCCCGAGGCGGTTCCGCTGGTGGTCGGGCTCCGGCCGGGCGGTGTGGGCTCCAGCTGGGCACTGGCCAACCGGCAGGTGCTGCGGGGTGAGGAGGGCCTGACCTTCAGCGTCTTCCAGCCGCTCTCGGGGCCGGTGGCCGATGTCGCCGGAATTCTGGAGGGGTGCGGTCGGGTGAGAGTTGATCTTGGGGTGGCCGAAGAAGCGATCCGTCATCCGCAGAGCCGGCTCCGCGGCCGGCTGCTACGGGCTCGCGGCGCCTGAGTCGGCGGCCGCGCTCCCCTGAAGCGCGGCCTCGAGGCGGACCCAGGCACTGTCCCCTTCCACCCCCGCCACGACCGGCTGCAGGCGTTCCACGGCCAGCCGGATGTCTCCATCGTTCTGCTGGTACCACTCCTCGAACAGCGCGGATCGCGTGCGGTAGATGCGGGCCGCGATCAACCGCGCGTTGTTGATCGGGCGCTCGGCCATGCGCCCCACCCGAATCGTCCGCAATTCCCCACCCACAGGCCCCTCGAGCTGTTCGCGCGCCCAGCGCCCCGCCTCCGACCGTCCCTGCGCCAGGGTGGCGGAGTCGGGATGCGATCCGTAGAGCGTGTCGAGCCGTGCGGCGAGTGAGTCGTAGAACGCCGCCAGCACCAACTCGTCGTGCCAGCGCTCCGCCGCCCGACGCGCATGGACCGTGTCCGCGCGGCCCCGGAAAAACGCTTCCGCGGCGCGGTACCCGACCATCTGGGCGAAGGTCTCGTTGAACGGCGTGGCGCTCTTCACGTAGAGGGTGTTGTGCGCCACCTCGTGGAAGACGAGGGCGGCGATCTCGACCGAATCTCCCCCGAGGGCCGTCGAAAGCAACGGATCGTTGAACCACCCCAGGGTGGAAAAGGCGCCGGACGGCCTGAGGTAGGTGTCGAGCCCGCGGGCATCGAGCTCCGCCGCCGCCGCCTGGGCCATCTGCGGGTCGAAGAAGCCCTTGTATGGGACCCGTCCCACGATCGGGTATTTCCAGGTCATGGGGCAGAGACAGTCGGGGGGAGAAGCGGAGAGGACGAGCAGGAGCGTATCGCGCCCGACGTCGGTGTACTGGGTATAGGTCTTGTCGGCCGCGAGTCCAAATCCCGCGGCGGCGTCACGCGCCTCGAGCACGAGTTCGAGCTGCCCACGAACGACGGGATCAAGGTCAGGGTCGCGGAGCACCTTGATGATCGGCTTCCGCTCGGTGAGAATCTGCGTCTCCTCGAGCCCGGCCCTGGTCAGGTACCGCACCTCGCTGCTGGCGACATACGCGGTGCTGAAGCCGATCATGAGAGCGGCGACGATGGCGACGATCACGCGAACAGGGCTCCAGCGCATGGCGTCCTCACGGTGTCAGGCGCACGCCGAAGGTGTGGACGGCGTCGCCGAAGATGTTCTGCGCCTGGTAGGAGTAGTCGAGCCCGAGCCGGCCGAGCACGACCCCGCCCCCGACCGTCCACCGACCCCCACCCGATCCGAGCGGCGGAGGGCCGTACCCGGTGCGAAGCACCACGCCGACGCCGGACAGCACCGCGCCGCCCTCCACGCCGACCAGGAACCGGGTCGATTGCCCCTCCGTCCATACCCATTCGATGGTCCCGAGGAGGCGGCCGGTGCCCTGGGGGTCCACGAAGTTGAGGGTGTAGCCGAGATGGGTCGATGTCGGCAGCTCGACCCCGACCCCCGAGAGGTTCTGGTTGCCGATGTTCTGCACGGAGACGGCCAGGGCCATGATGTCGAAGACGGCGATGGTGAAGCCGGTTCCGGTGGTGAAGGAGCGGTTGACCTGCCCGCTGGTGTCCCTGACAGAGACATATCTCCCTGACAGGCCGAGCGCGAGCAGTCCGTATCGGTAGTCCGCCGCTCCAACCCAGGTGACGTTGTCGGCGTAGGCGGAGGTGTCGGGCAACAGCAGGTAGGAGGCGCCCGCGCCCAGGTTGAACTGGCCGACACGGAACGCCCCCGCCCCCTGCCAGAGCGTCACGTCCTGCGGCATCGCACTGTAGAGGCCCTCCAGGCTGAACACCTTGATGGTCGCCATGCCGGAGGGGTTGATGAAGACGCTGCCGGCATCTCCCACCAGGGCGACGCCGGCGCCGGCCATGGCCGCGGAGCGGGTCGACGGCGGAAGTACGTTGACGATCGACGACGCCGCCTGCGCGCTGAGTGGCGCAGTGAAGGCCGCGGTCGTGGCGACGAGGACGAGATGCCGCGCTCGGGTCACCGTCAGCGGATCCGCGCAACACCGAAGCGGACGCCCCGGTCGCTGGGGAAGGGATCGCCGCTCTTGCGCGCCAGGATGACATCGACGGCGGCGGTATTGGCGGCCTGGAGGACGCGCAGATGGCGGCCCGACCCCGCGCGGAGCGTCCCGGTGCGGCTGTAGGAACCCGAGGTGCTGTCGGGCTGAAGCGGATACTCCCGAGACACCAGGTCGGGCCGTTGCGCGTGCAAGGTGTCGTACACATACCGGAAGTCCCACGTCAGGTACTGGAGCCGTGGGTCCACCGGCGTGAATCCGGGGAGGTTGTCCAGGTAGTTGGCCAGCTGCCAGAGCGGCACCAGCTGGTCCATCGTGGTGCCAGTGGCGGTCTGGACGTTCATGCTCCCTACCTGTGACGTGCCGACCAGCTGCCTGGTCAGGCTCGTCCCCAGCGAGTCAGGAGCGTAGTGATCCGCCAACCACCGCACGAAGAGCCAGCTGGCACCCCGTTCCTCGAGCGTGCCATTCGAGGCACCAGGCGTGATCAGGAAGTGCGCCTCGGGATTGAACAGGTAGTCATTGGCGTTGAGCAGATCGGCGGTCGTGAACTGGGCCAGGCGCGACGACGCCGACCCCTGGCCGGGGCCGTCGCCCAGCAGGCGCCCGCCGAGCTCCTCCGCAAAGTGGGAAAGCCCCTCGTTGAGCCACACCTCTTCCCCCCGCACCCCGGGCCGCGCCAGCACATGCTGGTTGTACGAGATCATGTGCTGCAGTTCATGCATGAACACCGGCCCGATCTGCTGCTTCACGTACGGTTTCGAGACGGCGCAGCCGCTGGCCGTGTTGGGGACCAGGCCATAGAAGATCTCCCCCTCGTTGGAACCGGGGTTGCTGGTGCTGCGGGGGAGGAGGTCCCCTCCGAAGAAGAAGCCGAGAATGATGCCGCCACTGCTGCAGTTGCCGCTGAGGTCGTTCACCGTGTCCGTCAGCAGGAAGATGATCTTGCCGTTGCGGTCGATGTCCGACTCGAGGCCAAAGGCGGTGGTGTCGATCTGGTAGATGTTCGGGGCGGCACCGGACAATCCGCCGTCGAAGAGGATGCCGAGGGTATCGATATCCTCCTGCGTAAAGCCGCCGGAGGGGACGACATCATCGAGGAAGATGGCGCCCTTGGGCCCGACGTACCTGGCCGTGGCGACGACGGTCCTGAAGGTCGTACAGGAGGTGTTTCCGCAGACCTTGAAGGTGTCCTTCACACCCACCACCGGTGGGCTCGAGAGCATGTACGGCGCGCCGGCCCCAAACCGGGCTCCCGGCACCTGCGCGAGGGCCCGCTCCCGGTCCCGCAGCATCGAGTGGAATTCCGCGGCCGGGGAGGGTTCCCGCCACGCGTCCAGGAGGGGGGACCCAGGCCCCCGCCCCATCGAGACCGGCGCGTCAACGCCGCTGCTGACGCCCCCCTGCAGGGCGTAGTCGACCGTGATGCCGCTGGAGGTGACCTGGCCCGCCGTGGAGAGGGCCACCAGGAGGTACTCGGCCCCGGCCGGTCCGCTTTCCGGAAGCCGGAGGCAACCTGCCGAGCTCGACGGATTCAGGATCCTGAATTCTCCCTGGTTCATGACCGTCGGGGCCGGACCCGGGCTGCAGGTCAGCGTCGGCACGGTCGGGCCGGTGGAGGTGTCCCCACCCGAACATGCTGCGGCCACGGCCACGAGCAGGGGGAGTGTGTGCCGGGGGTGCAAAGCCTTCACAGGGGCGGCTCCAGGGTGGCGTCTGCGGGAGGGGACGGGGTGCAAAATAAGGCGGCGCAACGGCTTTTGACAATCAGACGGCCGACCGATAGCTTCCCTCTTGCGACGGGTTTCGACCGCGTCCCGCGTCCGGGGCGAGGGGCAAGACCCTCTTTCAACGCGTCGCCGCGACGACCCGCAGGTGTCCCGCCGGACGCCCACGGCCCCCGTGCACGGCCCGCCCGGCAGGTCATGGCATTCGCCCACCTTCACACCCATAGCGAATACTCGCTCCTCGATGGCGCCAACCGCCTCGATGCGCTGGTCGACCATGTCCGCGGCATGGGGATGGACAGCCTGGCCGTCACCGACCATGGCAACCTCCACGCGGCGTGGTCCTTCTACGAGGCCGCCAAGGCCGCCAAGATCCGCCCCATCCTGGGGTTCGAGGCCTACCTCGCCTTCGGGTCCCGGCGCCAGCGTGAGAAGCCCTCCGGCGCTCCCGCCTTCTACAGCCACCTGGTGCTGCTGGCCCAGAACCGCACCGGCTACAAGAACCTCATCAAGCTGAGCTCCATCGGCTACACCGAGGGGTTCTACCGCCGCCCCCGGATCGACAAGGAAGTCCTCGAGGCGCACTCGGAGGGCATCGTCTGCCTGGCCGCCTGCCTCTCGGGCGAGGTGGCCCTCTGGCTGCGCCAGGGCAACTACGACGAGGCTCGGCGGAGCGCCGCCTGGTTCGCCAAGACGTTCGGGCCCGACCGGTTCTGGCTCGAGATCCAGAAGCACGGCATCCCCGAGGAAGACCTCGTGACCGAGGGGATGCTGAAGCTGGGTCACGACCTCGGCCTCGGTGTCGTCGCCACGAACGATGCACATTACCTCCGCCGCGAGGACGCGGAGGCGCACGACGTCCTCCTGGCCATCGGCACCGGGGCAGATCTCGACGACCCGAAGCGGTTCCGGTTCACCGGGCAGGAATCGTATGTGAAGTCGGAGCAGGAGATGCGCGCCCTCTTCCCCGACCATCCGGAGACCATCGAAAACACCCAGCGGGTGGCCGACCTCTGTGAGCTCGACTTCGAGAAGCGCTATTTCCTGCCCAGCTTCCCGCGGCCGGAAGGGTACGAGACCGACGAGAGTCTCCTCGACCATCTTGCGCGCGACGGCGCCGCAGACCGGTACGGCTCGCCGCTGCCCGACGCGGTAGTGGAACGCCTCGAGTACGAACTCGGTGTCATCAACACCGCGGGGTACGCCGGCTACTTCCTGATCGTGCAGGATTTCATCGCGGCGGCGCGGGAGCGAGGCATCCCCGTAGGTCCGGGCCGCGGCTCGGCCGCCGGGTCGCTCGTGGCGTACGCCCTCCGGATCACGGACGTCGATCCCCTGCGGTTCGATCTCCTCTTCGAGCGATTCCTGAACCCGGAACGCGTTTCGATGCCCGACATCGACGTGGATTTCTGCTTCGAACGACGAGGCGAGGTCATCGAATACGTGCGCCAGCGATATGGCCGAGAGAGCGTCGGACAGATCGTCACCTTCGGGACCATGAAGGCGCGCGCGGCGGTCAAGGACGTGGCCCGCGTGCTCAAGATTCCGCCGGGCGAGGCGGACAAGATCACCAAGCTGATCCCATCTGGTCCCGGCTTCAACGTGACCATACCGGAGGCGGTGAAGAAGGTCAGCGAGCTCCGGGACCTGGTCAAGGGCAATCCGCTCTACGAACGGCTGATGGATCTCAGCGCCCGGATCGAGGGCGTCTCGCGCCACCTGTCGGTGCACGCCGCAGGCGTCGTCATCGCCCCGGGCCCCCTCCCCGACTACGTCCCGGTCTGCACGACGCCCACCAAGGGCGCTGGGCAGTCGGCCGGGGGCGAAGATGTGATGATCACGCAGTACGAGATGGGGGCGCTCGAGAAGGTCGGGATGCTCAAGATGGACATCCTCGGGCTCAAGACGCTCACCGTCATTCACGATGCGCTGCAGATGATCGGGACAAGGCACGGCACTACGCCCGACCTGTCCAGCACGACCTACGACGACCCCAAGGTGTACGAGCTGCTCCGCGACGGCCGGACCGCGGGCGTCTTCCAGTTCGAGTCGGCGCTCGCCACCGAAACGCTGCGCGCCATGCGGTGCGACCGGTTCGACGACCTCGTCGCCACCAACGCCCTGCTCCGCCCCGGACCGCTCGACGCCGGCATGCATACGGTGTTCATCAAGCGGAAGCTGGGACAGGAGGCGGTCACCTACCCCCACCCCTCGCTGCAGGGGATCCTGGAGCCGACCTACGGGGTCATCACCTACCAGGAGCAGGTGATGCGCATCGCGAACGTGCTGGCCGGGTTCAGCCTCGCCGAAGCCGACGTGCTCCGGAAGGCCGTCGGCAAGAAGGACGAAGGGCTCATCAAGAAGGAAGTCGGGCGGTTCGTCGACCGCGCCATGGCCCAGGGGCACGCACGGCGCCTGGCCGAGGATCTCGGGGCGCAGATCGAGACCTTCGGCCGCTATGGATTCAACAAGTCGCACTCCGTGGCGTACTCGGTCCTCTCGTACCAGACGGCCTGGCTCAAGGCCCACTACCCCGCGGAGTTCATGGCCGCGCTGCTCAGCTCGGAAATCGGCAACACCGACAAGGTCGTGCAGTACATCAACGAGGCGCGGGAGCTGGGGCTCGAGGTCCTGCCGCCGGATGTGAACGAATCGGGGTTCAAATTCACCGTTGTCGGGGAGAACCGGCTGCGGTTTGGCCTCGGGGCCGTGCGCAACGTCGGCGCCGGCGTCATCGAATCGATGATCGCCGCGCGGCGGGATGCGCCCTTCCATGATCTCTGGGATTTCGTCGGCCGGATCGACCTCCGACTCGGCAACCGCCGCGTGATCGAGTCCCTGGTCGTCGCCGGGGCATGCGACGGCCTCGGCGGACACCGCCGGCAATACCTCGAGGCGCTCGACACCGCCCTCGGCGAGGCGCAGCTCCGGCAGCAGGAGCGCGAGGCGGGGCAATCGTCGCTCTTCGGCGAGGTCCCGGCGACATCCAAGCCCGCCGGCCACAATCTCCCGGATGTGCCGCCGCTGTCCGAGGCAGAGCGGCTGACGCGCGAGAAGGAAGTGATCGGCTTCTTCATCTCCGGGCACCCGCTGGAGCGCTTTCGGGCCGAGGTGGAACTCTTCGGCACCCGGACCACGGCCACGCTCCACGAATGGAGCGAACACGAGGTCAGTGTCGCGGCGGTGGTCACGGGGCTGAAGCGCCAGATTTCCAAGAAGACCGGCAAGGAGTACGCGCGTCTCACCCTCGAGGACTTCCACGGGACCTCGGAGGCCATCGTCTTCCCCGATACCTGGGCCAAGTTGAACCAGGTCATCACCGCCGATGCAGCCATCCTCCTGGGCGGCGGCTACAGCGCGCGGGATCGGGGTGAGGACCGGGCGCCCTTCGTGGTGGAGTCGGCCCGACCCCTCGGTGAGCTCCGGGAAAGCGGCGCCCTGGGCGTCAGCCTCCGCTGGCGGGCGCCGGACGCCCCCCCACCCGACGCCGTCAAAGCCGCCGCCGCGCTGTGCGCATCGCATCCGGGGCCGGCGCCGGTCTATATTGAATGGAGCGACGGCAACGGCGAGGCCCTCCGGCTTCGCGCGCGCCGTCTTCGCATTGCCCCCGACGAAGACCTCCTCCGGGCCCTCCGCGACCTGCTGGGTGCCGGTGCCGTTCACTACGTGAAGGCGGGCTAAGCATGGCAACGGCCTACACACTCGAATTCGAAAAACCGCTTCAGGAACTGGACCGCCAGATCGGGGAACTCCGCCGCAGCAGCACCGAACGCGGCACCGACCTGACGGAGGAGATTGCCGCCCTGGAGGCGAAGCTCGCCGCCCAGCGGGACGAGATCTACCGCAACCTGACCCCGATCCAGCGTGTCATGGTGGCCCGGCACCCCCGTCGGCCCTACACGCTCGACTATCTCAGCACGATCTTCACCGACTTCATCGAATTGCATGGCGACCGGCTCTTCCGCGACGATCCCGCCATCGTCGGCGGCTGGGCTCGGCTCGGCGGGCAGAGCGTCATGGTCATTGGCCACCAGAAGGGCCGCGACACGAAGGACAATCTCCGCCGCAACTTCGGCATGCCGCACCCGGAGGGGTACCGGAAGGCGCTCCGCCTGATGAAGCTCGCCGCGCGCTTCGGCGCTCCCGTGATCACGCTGATCGACACCGACGGCGCGTACCCGGGGCTGGGTGCGGAGGAACGCGGGCAGTCCGAAGCGCTGGCGCGGAACATCCTGGAAATGTCGGTGCTCCCGACGCCCATCGTCGCGATCGTGATCGGCGTCGGCGGGTCGGGCGGCGCACTGGCGCTCGGCGTGGCCGATCGGGTGCTGATGCTCGAGAACTCCATCTACTCGGTCATTTCCCCCGAGGGATGCGCCGCCATCCTCTGGAAGGATGCGTCGCAGCGCGAGCGCGCGGCGGAGGCGCTGAAACTCACCGCCGCCGACCTCCTGCGGCTCAAGGTGATCGACGAGATCATTCCGGAACCGGCCGGCGGGGCGCACACCGACCATGACACCACTGGCGAAGCGGTGCGCGACGCGTTGCTGCGGCACGTGGGGGAACTGCGGAAGGTCAAGCCCGAGAAACTGGTCCGGCGCCGCGCCGAGAAGTACGGCGCGATGGGCGCCTTCACCGAGGCCTGATGCCGCAGACCGTGGAAGTCCGGTTCAAGGGGAACCGCAAGGGGCTCTTCGACTGGGCGGGGGAGGACGAGCAGCTGCGAATGCGCGATGCCGTCATCGTGGACGCCGACCGCGGCCAGGACCTCGGTCGGGTCAGCGCCGTCGGCGAAACCGCGCTCAAGAAGTGTGGATCGAGCTGCGGCGGATGCGCGTCGGGCGAGACGCCGCCCGGCGACCGCCCACCGGTCTTGCGCATCGCCTCCCGCGAAGACGTCTCGACCCACGAAGAGCTGCGCCGCTCCGAGGAGGATGTCCGGCGCCAGATCATCACCCGCGCGCGCACACACAAGCTCCCGATGAAGATCAGCGACGCCGAGTGGCAGTGGGACCGGAAGAAACTCACGGTGTATTTCACCTCCGAAAAGCGTGTGGACTTTCGGAACCTGGTGCGTGAACTGGCCGGGCAATTCAAGACCCGCATCGAACTGCGCCAGATCGGGGTTCGCGACGAGGCGGCCCGCCTGTCCGGCGTGGGGCGCTGCGGCCGGGAATACTGCTGTTCGACCTGGCTCACGGAACTCTCGCCGGTCAATCTCGGGCTCGCCAAGGACCAGCGCCTCTCGCTGAACCCCTCCCAGATCTCCGGCGGGTGTGGCCGCCTCCTCTGCTGCCTCAAGTACGAGCACGAGTTCTACGTGGCGACGCGCAAGCGCTTCCCCAAGGAAGGCCGGATGGTCGTCACGGCGCTGGGGCAGGAAAAGGTGGTGGCAGTTGACCTCTTCCGGGAACGTGTCTTCCTGCGCAACGAAGAGGGCACGCGCATCGTGCCGCTGCTCCAGCTCAAGGAGGAGGTCGACGCGGCGGCTGGGTCCCCGCCGCCGGCCCCGACCGCCCCGGCCAAGCAGGCACCTCGTCCGAGCGCACCGCGCGCTTCCAAGCCCGCCGCCGCGTCGCCCCCGTCCTCCCAGGCCGAGCCCCCGACTCCACCCACCGATGCCACGCCCGCCACGCCGAGGCCGAAGCGGCGGCGGCGCGGCCGGCGGCGGCGCGGGGGCGGGGGCGGCCGGCGGCCCCCCGAAGGGCGGGAGCTGAGTGGCGCGCTTCTACATCACCACCGCCATCGACTACGCCAACGGCGATCCTCACCTTGGACACGCCTACGAGAAGGTCGGCGCCGACGCCATCGCCAGGTACCACCGGCTGCGCGGCGATGACGTCTGGTTCCTGATCGGCATGGATGAGCATGGGCAGAAGGTGGCCCAGGCCGCGGCCGCGGAAGGCCTGGCCCCGCAGGAGCTCGTCGACCGGGTGGCGCTGCGGTTCGAGGCAATGTGGGCGCGGCTGGGCCTCTCGCACGACCAGTTCATCCGCACCACCGCGGAGGCGCACAAGGCGGGGGTAGTGGAGCTGATCGAGAGGATCTTCGAGCGGAATCCCGACGACTTCTACGAGCAGTCCTACCGCGGGCGGTATTGCGTCGGCTGCGAGGCGTTCAAGCAGGACAACGAGATTACCGACGAGCGCTGCTCCCTCCACCCGACGCGCACCCTCGAATGGGTCGAGGAGCGCAACTGGTTCTTCCGCCTCTCGCGGTATCGCGACTTCCTCCTCGAACTGATCGAGGGAAATCGCGAGTTCGTGCAGCCCGAGAGCCGGCGCAACGAGATTCTTGCCCTCCTCCGCCAGGGGCTCGACGACATCTCGGCAAGTCGATCGCGCTTCACCTGGGGGGTCCCCTTCCCACGGCCCACCAGCCAGGGGGAACAGCAGACCACCTACGTCTGGTTCGATGCGCTGCCGAACTACTGGACCGCCACCCGCGCGCCCGAGTCCCGCGCCGAGTGGCCCGCACAACTGCACGTCATCGGCAAGGACATCACCCGCTTTCACTGCGTCATCTGGCCCGCCATGCTCCGCGCGGCGGGACTCCCGCTGCCCCGGCAGGTGTGGGCCCATGGCTTCGTGTATTTCCGCGGTGAGCGGTTCAGCAAGAGCGCCGGCACCAAGCTCGACCTCGGCGAGGCGATCGACCGGTTCGGGCCCGATGCCTTCCGCTATTTTCTGCTGCGGGAGATTCCCTGGGACAGTGACGGCAACTTCACTGGGATCGGTTCGTCGACCTCTACACCGCCGACCTGGCCGACGGCTTGGGCAACTTGGCCAGCCGCTCCCTTGCGATGCTGGCCAAGTACCGCGACGGCACGGTGCCGTCGGCCGGCGAGACCTCGCTCGACGAGGCAGGGGCGGCGGCCATTCGAGCCTACGAGGAGGCCATGGAGTGCAATGATTTGCGCGGCGCGGCCGAATCGGCGTGGCGGATCGTTACGGCAGCAAACCAGTATATCGTGCAGACTGCCCCATGGGTCCTGGCCAAGGGTGGGAAGGACCAGGAGCTCGATGCCGCCCTGGCGTCGCTCGCGCGCTGCCTCTACCGCCTGGCGGTTCTGGCGAGCCCCCTCATGCCCGGCAAGGCCGAGGAACTGTGGGCCGCTCTGGGGCAGGGAGGGGCAGCCTCGGCCGCGAGCTGGGCCTCGCTGGATTCCCCACCGGTCGCCGGCACCTCCACCCACAAGCCCGAGGGGCTCTTTCCCCGGCCGGAACCAACCGCAAGTAGTTGATTCACAATATCTTACAATATCAACACGACACCTTGACTTCGCCTGTACCGGGGGTCATTTTTCGTGCTTGTGAGGAACCGGGCCCCGGAGTGGGTTCGCGTAGCGTGAGGACTGGCAGGCGGCCCGTGGATTGCGTTAAGACCGCCCCAGACCATCTGTGCAAAGGTTGGTGGAATGGCTGATCGCCGCTGGACGTTCATGGTAGTACCCGAGGGGAGTGGCGCGTCCCGGGCTATCCAGGTCTCTCAGTCCGTCCTGAAGGTCGGGGCGATTGGGCTGGGCCTGTTTGTCCTGCTCGCCCTCGTGCTCGGCTACGCGACCGTGAGCCGGAGCGTCGACCTCTCCCGCGCCGCCCGCCTTGAGCGCGAAAACCAGCAGCTCGCGGCCACCCTTGGCCAGCTCAACGCCCAGATCTCCACCCTCTCCGATACCCTCGGCCGCATCACGCAGCGGGATGCCCGAATCCGCCTCCTGGCCAACCTCGAACCGACCGACCCCCAGGTGCTCCAGGCGGGCATCGGTGGACCGGCTCCCGAGAGCGCCACGAATGGCGATCCGCGGAGCGAGCTCGTGCGACAGGCCACGGAGGTGTCCGTCGACCTGAACGCACTCATCCGGCGCGCCAATCTGCTCGCCTTCTCCTTTGACGAAGCCGCCGACAGCCTCGAGTCCCACCGGGACCGCCTGGCCGCCCTGCCGTCCATCCTGCCCACCCAGGGCTGGCTGACCAGTGCGTTCAGCTCCATGCGCGAGCATCCGGTGCTGCACGTCGCCCGCGCGCACGAAGGCATCGACGTGGTGGCCCCCATGGGCGCCCCCATCGAGGCCCCCGCCGCCGGCAAGGTGGTCAAGGCGGGCTGGGAAACCGGGTACGGCTACTCGGTCTCGATCGATCACGGCTACGGCATCACCACCCGGTTTGCCCACGCCTCGAAGCTGCTGGTTCGCCGCGGCGACAAGGTGGAGCGCGGCCAGCGGATCGCGCTGGTCGGCAATACCGGCCTGGCGACCGGCCCGCACCTCCACTACGAGGTGCACGTCCGTGGCCGCGCGGTGAATCCGCTGAACTACGTCTTGCCGGCGGGAGTCGTGACCGACTAAGGGGAGGCAGGGAGGCAGGGAGGCAGGGAGGCAGGGAGGCAGGGCAACAGATAACGGGCGCACAATCGTGCGCCCGTTTCGCCTTTTCGGCCACCCCGCCTCCCTGCCACCCTGCCCCGCCTAGAATTCTACTTTCGGTGCATCCGCCGCCGCCGCGCTGGTCAGCTCGAAATATTCCCTCGGCGTCGAGTGCCCGAACATCTTGGCCGTCAGGTTGTAGGGAAAGGTCCTGATGTAGGTGTTGAACTCGCGGGCGGCCTGGTTGTAATCCTGTCGCGCGACCGAGATCCGATTCTCCGTCCCCTCGAGCTGGTCCTGCAGCTGCCGAAAGTTCTCGTTCGACTTCAACTCCGGATAATTCTCGACAATGGCCAGCAGGCGGCCGAGCGGGGCGTTCATCGCCTGGTTGGCGTCGGCCATCTCCTGCAGGTTGCCACCCTGGACCGCTCCGGCGAGCCGGGAGCGGGCGTTCGCCACCTCGGTGAAGATGGTGGTCTCCTGCTTGGCGAACCCCTTGACCGTCTCGACGAGATTCGGAATGAGATCGGCCCGGCGCTGCAACTGGACCTTGATCTGGCTCTCCGCCGAGTTGACCTGTTCGTCGAGCGCCTGGATGCGGTTGTAGCCGCAGCCGGCCAGCAGGGGAAGGAGCAGGAGGGCGGGTGCGAGGCGCAAGGCACGGCGGATCATGGACGGTCTCCGGGGATCAAGGTATCGACGTAGCGGACCGTGGACTCCACGGCCGCGATATATCCGGCAAAGCAGTCGGGGGTGCAACTCCAGCCCCCGTCACCCAAGTGGGTCAGGATTTCAACGAGGTGGGACGCCTGAAATCCGGCGACCAAACCGGCGGTGGCGGCGACATCCGGGCGCGTCGGCGGGACCTGTGCACCTGCAAGCACCAGCATCCCCCGCAGGAGGACCACGAACGACGGCGCTGTGCTGCGCGCGAGACCGGCGAGTGCCCCGGGGTCCGCCGCGAGCGCCACCAGTCCCTGCCGCAGCCGGAGGAGCCGTCCCCGCAGGTCTCGTTCGAGGGCGGCACGGAGTTCTCCGGGCCGTACCGTCACCTCCACCAGGGGGTCGTCCCCCCGCAGCACGCGATAGGCGCTCCGGATATCGGTGATCTCCACCGGGAAGACGTCCGCCGCGCGACGCCATTCCGGGCGCGAGAGCAGGAGCGGCGGCGGCTGGTTGGACTTGGCCCAGAAGGCGAACGGTGTCGTCAGCGCCCCGAGCACGTCCGGCGTCGCCGACTCGAGCACCAGCAACAGGTTGACGTCCGACCATCCCTCCAGGTACTCACCCCGCACGACCGAGCCGTGCAGGACGGCGCTGTACCCGCGCCCGAGCAGCCGGTCGCACTCGCGCAGGAAGGGCTCGACCAGCGTCGCCGCGACGTCCGCCATTTAGAACCTCCCTCCGGCGCCACCGCCGCTGAAGCCGCCGCCACCACCGAAGCCTCCGAAGCCGCCCCCTCCGCCGCCGAAGCCCCCCCCGCCCCATCGCCCTCCTCCTCCACCGCCCCAATATATGTGCGGCGTCCGGGGGCGACGCCTCCCGGAGCCCGGCCCCGAGGGAGGGCCACCGCCACGGGAGGCCCGGATCATCGTCACCACGACCACGACGGCCACCACAAAAAGGAAGAAGAGGAGTCCCCACGACTGGGCTGGTCTGCTCCCCGGTGCCGTCAGCGTGCTGTCCGTCGCGCCGAGCCCACGCGCCACACGGGCCGCGAGGAGCCTCGTGCCGGTGACGAGGCCGGGGCCGTACTCCCCTGCGCTCAGCTGGGGGATCATTGCGTCGCGAACCCCGCCCGCGGCGGCATCGGTCACGATGCCCTCGAGACCCTGCCCGGTGCTGATGAAAACCTGCCCGGAGTTCGGCGCGCCTTCGCGCCGCGGCACCAGCAGGACCACCAGCCCGGCGTTGCGGGTGGCGTCTCCGATTTGTGCCGCACGGCCGACGCCCCAGGCACGGCCGATGGCCAGCGCCACGTCCGACGCGGCGTAGTCACCGATGGTGGGGAGGGTGACCACCGCGAACTCCGCGCCCGTCACCGCCCGCAAGCGTGCGGCGATGGAATCGATGGTGGCGGCGGACGATGCGTCCACGACGCCGGCGGCGTCGGTCAGGAACCCGGCGGGGCGCGAGGGGAAGAGCGAATCGACGGGCGACTGGCCGGCGAGGGCGCCAGCAAAGACCGCGAGTTGAAGCGCGAGTCCCAGCCCGGTAGCTTTCACTCCACCTGTCACCTGACTCCTCCGGCCTTCGAGTTGCCTGTGTCCCGCTGGTCCATCGTCCTGCTCCTCCTGATCGCCGCATGCGATCGCCAGCATACTGTGACCGTCGTGGCCTCGATCCCCGACAATGACTCCGTCGGCACACCGACGCCCGGGTTCTCGTTTGTCGTGCTTCCCTACAACCGTGACAGCCTGGTCGCCGTCTTCGAAGCGCAGGCCACGACGCCCCGCCCTGCCACCGACCTCCTCGACACACTGTTCGCGGAGTACCGGTCGCCGTTCGCGGCCTATACCGGCATCGTCGCGGAGGTGGATCGCCTGAACGACAGCCTCTCCACGCTCAAGGCACGCCTGGAGCTGATCTCCCGCACGAGCCCCGAGTACACCGAATCGTACGCGCAATGGACGAGCCTCCGCGACTCGATGCGCAGTCTCGACAAACAGGCAGCCCGCGCTCGTGCCGACCTCGAAGCGGCCCGGCCCGCGTTCCTGGCGAGGAGCGAGTCGCTTCGGACCGCATTGCGTCACTGGCAAGATAGCACCTACCGCGGCTATGACCGGGCGGTGGACTCGATCGTCCGCGCCACGCACCGCACGCCGGTGGCCGACACCACGGACGCCTCCGGGGTCGCGCAGGTCACGCTCCGCGGCGGCCCCTGGTGGGTCTATTCACGCGCCTGGGATCCGGCCGACCCGAACGCCGAGTGGTACTGGAACATCCCCGTGTCCTCCGACACCGTCCACCTGAACGCCGCCAACGGCGTCAACCGCCCCCGCTACTGACTCTGGATTCGATCATGCGCCTCCTCACGCCCCTCTTTGTCGTCGCGGCCCTCGCTGCCCCGCTCCGAGCACAGGATCCGATGGCGGCGCGCACCAAGGGCAGCCCGACGGCGCCGGTCACCGTCTACGAGATGTCGGATTTCCAGTGCCCGTATTGCGCCCGGTTTGCGCTCGACATCTTCCCGACTCTCGAGGCTGAATTCGTGAAGACCGGCAAGGTCCGCTGGGTCTTCGTCAATTTCCCCCTGCCGATGCACCCCAACGCCGTCTCGGCGGCCCAGGTCGCGATGTGCGCCGCGAACCAGGACAAGTTCTGGCCGGTGCACGACCTGCTCTTCCGCAACCAGCAGGTATGGGCGCCACTCGACGCTCCGGGGGAGTACCTGCTGACATTCGCGGACTCGGCCTCGCTCAATAAGGCGGCGTTCCAGGAATGCCTGACCACCGGCGCCACCCGCGCCGAAATTGAAAGCGATGCCCAGGCGGCCGTGCGCTCCGGAGCCCAGAGTACGCCGAGCTTCTATATCGAAGGTGGAATCATGGCGGGCGCCCAGCCGGCGACGGTCTTCCGTCCGATTCTGGACTCGATCTACAAGGCGAAGACGGCGGAATAGAGGCGGGGCAGGGCGGCAGAGGGGCAAGGGGGCAGGAACAACCTGGACCCCGGCTTTCGCCGGGGTGACATCCTGTCAATTCTTCGGCCCCGCTGCCCTGCTGCCCCGCCGATCTACGCCAGCGTCAGTGCCAGGAACACGTCATACAGCGCGTGGGTCCAGGCGGTGATGCCGAATCCGCGCAGCAGGTAGAGGGCGCTGAAGAGGACACCAGCTACCGCCCGGAAGGTGAAGGAACCGAGCTCGAGCGGGTCGCCATCGGGGCCGATGTAGTGGAACGCGGAGAAGATGAGCGCCCCGATGAGGACGGCGAAGCCCCCTGACGCGCCAGGCAGCCACCCGAATCCCACCCGCGCCAGTCGAGCCAGGAGCCCCACCAGCAGCACGCGGAAGAGCAGCTCCTCGTACAGGCCCGCCCCCAGCGAGATCATCAACTGCGTCGCCAGGTCGAATCCGGCCATCGGCCCAGCGCTCAGCGGGGTCGCCCCGCTCAGGATGAGCCCGGTGAGGGTGCCCGTCACGATCCCGAATGCGAGCGCGTACACCACCGACTCCGCCATCATGCCCACGAAGTACTTCCCATTGATCGTCCCGCCCCGCCGCAGATCCCGCCACACCAGCACGGCCGATACGCCCACCAGCGCCAGCCCGAAAACCAGCAGCCCGTCCCGCCCACCCAGCCAGAGGAAGGCGCTCTTGAGGAGCACGTCCGCGCCATTCCGCACGCCGCTGATGGCGTCGCCGGAGAGCAGGAACGCGAGCCCCTCGTACCCCAGGAGCAGGGGCAGCGCGTAGACGAGGGAGTATCGGGGGGCGCGGGTATCGCGCCAGTAGGAGGGAGAAGTTGGAGGCATGGCCCAATCTATTGACGTTGTTCTGCGATTGCTTCTGTCATTGCGAGGAGGCCCAAGATTGCTTCGGCCACTTCGTGGCCTCGCCATGACAGAAGATCGTCAATTGTTGCCACTGCCCCCCTGCCGAGCTGCCCAGCTGCCCAGCTGCCCCGCCCTTGCCGATCGCCCCCGACGCCGGGACATTGCGGCCATGCCTCGCACTTCGCTCCTCTATCGAATTGTGGCCCACGCAGCCTCGGCGCTGGTGCCGGTGGCCGCCCTCGTCAGTGACAAGGTGGCCCGCAGCCACCGGGGGCGCCGAGGAGCCGTCGATCGGCTGGTGACCTGGGGGAGGCAGTCCCGTGACCGCTCCCGCCCACTCGTGTGGCTCCACGCCCCTTCCGTCGGCGAGGGGCTGCAGGCGGAGAGCGTCCTCCACGCCCTCCGCCCCCGGCATCCAGATTGGCAGTACCTCTACACCTGGTTCAGTCCGTCCGCCGAGTCTCTCGGCCAACGGCTTCCGGTCGATGCCGCCGACTACCTGCCGTACGACCTGCCCGCACACGTTGACGCATTGCTCGCCGCCCTCCGCCCCGACCTGCTGGCATTCTCGAAGCTCGATCTCTGGCCGGAGCTGGCCACCCGGGCGGCCGCCACCGGCACGCGGGTGGTGATGGTGGCCTCCACGGTGGCCCCGGGAAGCGGTCGCCTGCGATGGCCTGTCCGTCAGGCGCTGCGGCCCGGCTACGCCAGCCTCTCCCTGGCCGGGGCGATTTCCATCGATGACGCGCTGAGGCTCCAGCGCCTCGGTGTGGACCCCGCCCGCGTCCGCGTAACGGGCGACCCCCGATTCGACAGCGTGGTGGAGAAGGTGTCTGCCATCCGGCCCGACGACCCCCTCTTGCGATTCGGGCAGGGCGCACCGACGATGGTGGCGGGCTCCACCTGGCCCGCCGATGAACGGGTTGTGCTCGACGCCTTCGCGCGCCTGCACGTCCACCGCCCGGACGCGCGCCTGATCCTCGTGCCCCATGAGCCGACCGACACAGCGCTCGGCCGCGTCGAACAGGCAGCGGCCCGACTCGGCCTGCCCGCTCCCGTCCGGCTGAGCGGCGCGGGCGGCTCGCCGGTGCCATTCCTCCTGGTGGACCGGGTCGGCGCACTGGCGGCGCTGTACGCCGGGGCGAGCATGGCCTTCGTGGGCGGAGGGTTCGGGCGCGCCGGCCTGCACTCGGTGCTGGAGCCCGCTGCGTGCGGTATTCCAGTGGCGTTCGGGCCCAACTGGCGGAACAGCCGGGACGCGGGCCTGCTCCTCAGTGCCGGCGGCGGGGAGGCGATTTCGGCGTTCGGCACCGAGGAAGCCGGGGAGGCGCTGCACAGCCACTGGCATGGCTGGATGGAAGATGAAACGCGCCGACGGTCACAGGGACAGAAGGCGCGTGCCGTCGTGGAACAGGGGCGGGGTGCCGCGGACGCGTCGGCGGCGCTGATCGAGGAGGCGGTGGCCCGCCCTACTTGACGACGATCCCTTCGGCGGTGACGGTCCGGGGCACGATGATTCCGGCGGTGAGGATCGTGACCAGGACGTCGGACCAGCGGCTGCGCACCTTGATCTTCACATCAACGAGTGCCTTCCCCCCGACCAGTTGGCCGGCCAGCGTGTGGTGAAGGGCCGGGCTGCTGATCTCCGTAACCCCCCACAGCGCATAGACGGCCTTGCCGGTGACCGTGAATCGTTCTCCGCCCGGCGGCATGGGCGTTCCGGCAGCCGAGGCGAGGGTAACCGGCACGCCGATGCGCGTGGCATCGATGTTCTGGACGCAGCCAGCCACGAGGATGGCCAGGATCGGAACCAACCAGGAAGCGCGCCTCACAGGCCGAGCGCCCACTTGGCGCCGATCGACCAGGTCGTCGCCGCACCGGTGCCGGTGTCGATCCAGTCATATGCGGTGCGGAGGCCGAGCCCGAAGATGAACGAAATATCGAGGCCCGCGCTGTAGCCGAAGCGGGAGTTGTCCGTGCTCGCCAGGCCGGAGACCGACGTGTAATCCCAGCGGGGCGCGAACCACGGCTTCAAGCCGAAGATGGGGAGTGGAATGGTGAGCCCGAGACCGACGCCGACCGGGACGTGCGTCGTCTTGTACCCGGCAAGGTCCCCGTATCCGACGCCCGCCTGCAGGTTGACGAAGAAGGGGATGAGCGGCCCTCCGATCAGGCGGAGATTGCCGGTGCCACCGTAGACCGCGTTGTTGCCACTGGAGCCGCTCGCGGCATACGAGCCGATTGTGCCGGTGAACCCGAGCATGCCGAGTCCGATGGCACCCGTGGCTGCGAGGGTGTTTCCGCCGCCCTCCGGAAAGCCGTAGTCGCCGGCCACGTAGATACCGCGCGGCACGCCGCTGTTGAAGACCGGGAGGCCCGGCACCTGGCCCGACAGGCGGGCCGGCAGCAGGGTGGCAGCGAGGGCGGCGACGGCCGCGCAGGCGAACAGACGGCGGATCATCAACAGAACTCCGGTGGCGAGGCCGTGGCGGCTAGTGCAGCCAGGAGAAACTGGCGGAGAGGCCGTCCAAATCACCGAAGGACCCGCCCACATTCATGCTGAAGCTCGTGCCGAACTTGATGTCTACGCCGAGCCCGATCGCGAAGTTCAGGTCGGTATCGTCCGCGAAGGTGGGAATGAACGCTGGCGTGATGTAGGGGACGAAGCTCGTGGACGAGTTCTCGAGCAGGATCTGCCGCCCAAGCGCAAACCCGATCGGGACGAACAGTTGGTTGTTGTTGTCCAGGAGGGAGGCCCCGACGCCGACGGTCAGGGCGCCGTCGAGCGGAAAGTTGTCGGAGTGATGGAGCAGCCGGGCCCGATAGTCGCCGCCGATGAGGAAGGCCGTGGCCCCGGTGTTGTCGGGGTTCCAGAAGCCGATCCGGACGCCGAAGTCGGACGCCGGCCCCTTCGCCACACGATAATAGCCCTCCAGCGCCAGTCCATTGTTGTTCGGATCGGAGACGGAGACACCGAACGCCGTCTTGTCGAACAGGCGCTGGGACGACAGGAACACCGGCGTGCCGGTTTCCTGAGCCAGCGCTGGCGTGGCCAGCACGAACAACGACACGGCAGCGATCAGGCTACGACGCATGGACAACCTCCTTGGCATGTTCGGCGACGACGCGAACCACGTTCCCCACCACCTGCAGAAACCCACCGCGCACCGCAAAGGACTGCTCACCGCCTGCAACCCGGACCTGCAAGGTACCCTCGCCGAGCAGGGTCATGAATGGGGCGTGGTGTGGCAAGATCCCCACCTGCCCGTCGTAGGCGGGGGCCTGCACGCTCTCCGCCTCGCCGTCAAAGATGGACCCTTCGGGGGAAATCACCGTGACTCGCATCACGCCGCCGCCATCTTCTTGGCCTTCTCGACCGCTTCGTCGATCCCGCCAACCATGTAGAACGCCTGCTCCGGCAGGTGGTCGAACTCACCCGAGAGCACCCGCTCGAAGCTCTCGATGGTCTCCTCGAGCTTGACGTACTTGCCGGGGAAGCCGGTGAACTGCTCGGCGACGAAAAAGGGCTGTGACAGGAAGCGCTGGATGCGGCGGGCCCGCGACACGACCAGCTTGTCCTCTTCGGAGAGCTCGTCCATGCCGAGGATGGCGATGATGTCCTGGAGCGCCTTGTAACGCTGCAGCATGAGCTGGACGCCGATGGCCACCTTGTAGTGCCGCTCGCCGACGTACTGCGGCGACAGGATCCGGCTGGAGCTGTCGAGCGGGTCGACGGCCGGGTAGATGCCCAGCTCGGAGATGGCGCGGGAGAGCACGACGGTCGCGTCGAGGTGGGCAAACGCGGTAGCCGGCGCGGGGTCGGTCAGGTCGTCGGCCGGCACGTAGATGGCCTGCACCGAGGTGATGGACCCCTTGGTGGTCGAGGTGATCCGCTCCTGCAGGTCGCCCATTTCGGTGGCCAGGGTCGGCTGGTACCCGACCGCGCTGGGCATCCGGCCGAGGAGCGCCGAAACCTCGGAGCCGGCCTGGGTAAACCGGAAGATGTTGTCGATGAAGAGGAGCACGTCCTGGTTCTCGACGTCGCGGAAGTACTCGGCCACGGTGAGGCCGGTCAGCCCGACGCGGAGACGGGCGCCCGGGGGCTCGTTCATCTGACCGTAGATGAGCGCCGTCGACTTGAGCACGCCGCTCTCGGACATCTCGAGGTAGAGGTCGTTCCCCTCGCGGGTCCGCTCACCGACGCCGCAGAAGACCGACTTGCCGCCGTGGCCCTTCTGCACGTTGTTGATCAGCTCCATGATGACGACCGTCTTGCCGACGCCGGCGCCGCCGAAGAGACCGATCTTGCCGCCCTTCACGAAGGGAGCGATGAGGTCGACGACCTTGATGCCGGTCTCGAACACCTCGGTCTTCGGCTCGAGGTCCACGAACTTCGGAGTCTCGCGGTGGATGGGCCAGCGCTCCACGTCCGCGGGAATCGGCGCGCCGCCGTCCACCGGCTCGCCGAGGACGTTCAGGATCCGGCCGAGGGGCACATCGCCGACCGGCACCGTGATGGCCGACCCGGTGTCGGTGATCTGCATGCCGCGGACGACCCCGTCGGTGGTGCTCATGGCCACCGCGCGCACCTGGTTCTGCCCGATGTGCTGCTGCACCTCGGCCACCAGCTTGATCGGCTGCGCGCCGCTGGCATCCTCGAGGAGGAGCGCGTTGTAGATCTCAGGCAGCTTGCCGGGCTCGAATTCCACGTCGAGGACGGGGCCGATCACCTGGACGACGGAGCCGATATTGAGTGTGGCAGTGGTCATGCGTTGATATCCCGTGAAGTCAGAGTGATCGAGTTAGCCCTGTAACGCCGCGGCGCCGCCGACGATTTCCGCAATTTCCTGGGTGATCGCCGCCTGGCGCTGGCGGTTGTAGGTCCGCTTGAGCACGTCGAGAATCTCGCCCGCGTTGTCGGTGGCGCTCTTCATGGCGGTGCGCCGGGCTCCGTGCTCGGCGGCGCTGGTTTCCACCAGCCCGCGATACATCGTGTTGCGCACGTAGAGCGGCAGCAGCCGGTCGAGGATCTGGGCGGCATCGGGCCGCAGGATGTAGTCGGCGCGTGCGGCCCCGGGCTTGGCCGGCGGCGGCTCGACCGGAAGGATACGGAGCGTCGTCGGAGGCGTCGTCAGCGGGGTGATGAACGCCGCGTAGACCAGATCCACGCTCGCCAGTTCACCCACTGAGTAGGCCGCGATGAGCGGTTCCATGATTTCGCCCGCATGCTCCGGGGTCGGGTTGTCGGTCACGTCCACCCGCTGAAGCGCCATCGGCCGGCCGAGATACTTGAAGAACCCCACACCCTTCTTCCCGATGGCGTAGAGGTCGACGGTGTACCCCGCCTTCTCCAGCGACTCCATCCGGCGGCGGGCTTCCTTGATCAGGTTGGCGTTGAACCCGCCCGCGAGCCCGCGATTGGAGGTCAGCAGGATCACCGCGGCGCGCGTCGGACCGCCCTTGCCCGGGGGGGCCGGCTGCCGGAGGAGAGGAAACCCCTCGGCCAGCTCCGGCGTCACCAGATCGGCGATGACGCCGCGCAGCGCCTCGGCGTAGGGCCGGGTGGCGACGACGCGGTCCTGCGCCCGCTTCAGCTTGGACGTGGCCACCAGCTCCATGGTCCGCGTGATCTTGCGCGTGTTGGTGACTGAGCGGATCCGGCCCTTGAGGGCCTTCGACTTGGCCATTACGCGGCGTGGAACAGCGGCTTGAAGGAGGCGATGGCCTTCTCGAGCGCGGCGGTCAGGTCCTTGTCGAACGCCTTCTTGGTCCGGATGCCGTTGAGGACCTCGGGATGTGCCGCCTCGAGGTATTCGAGGAAGTCCGATTCCCACTTCCGGATGTCGCCGATCTCGACGTCGTCAAGATGCCCGTTCGTCACCACGTAGATGATGGCCACCTGGCGCTCGACCCGCATCGGCGCGTACTGGGGCTGCTTCAGCACCTCGACCAGACGGGCGCCACGGGCCAGCTGCTTCTGCGTGGCCGCATCGAGGTCGGACCCGAACTGGGAGAAGGCCTCGAGCTCGCGGAACTGCGCCAGCGAGAGCCGGAGCGGACCGGCGACCTGCTTCATCGCCTTGATCTGCGCGTTGCCGCCGACGCGGCTGACGCTGATGCCGGCGTCGACCGCGGGGCGGATGTTCGAATAGAAGAGGTCGGTCGTCAGGAAGATCTGGCCGTCGGTGATCGAGATGACGTTGGTCGGAATGTACGCCGACACGTCGCCCGCCTGCGTCTCGATGATCGGCAGCGCCGTCAGCGAACCGCCCGGCTTCTTGATGCGCGGGTCGAGCTTCACCACGTCGGCCTCTTCGGAGATCTTGGCGGCGCGCTCGAGGAGGCGGCTGTGGAGGTAGAAGACGTCGCCGGGATAGGCTTCGCGGCCCGGCGGACGGCGGAGCACCAGCGACAGCTGGCGGTAGGCCGCGGCCTGCTTGGAGAGGTCGTCGTACACGCAGAGCGTGGCCTTCCCCTCCTCGTACATGAAGTACTCGGCCAGCGCGGCGCCGGTGTACGGGGCGATGTACTGCAGCGGCGCCGGCTCGGACGCGGAGGCCACGACCACGATGGTGTATTCCATCGCGCCGGCTTCGCGGAGCCGCTCGACGACGGAGGCCACCGTCGAGCGCTTCTGCCCGATGGCGACGTACACGCAGACGACGCCGGTGCCCTTCTGGTTGATGATGGTGTCGATGGCAATGGCCGTCTTGCCGGTACCGCGGTCGCCGATGATCAGCTCGCGCTGGCCACGGCCGATCGGGATCATCGCGTCGATGGCCTTGATGCCGGTCTGGAGCGGCTCCTTGACCGGCTGCCGGACGATGATGCCGGGCGCCACCATCTCCACCAGCCGCGAGAAACCGGTCTTGATCGGGCCGAGCCCGTCCACCGGACGCCCGAGGGCGTCCACCACGCGGCCGAGCAGCGCCGGGCCGGCGGGCACTTCGAGCACGCGGCCGGTGCAGCGAACCTCGTCGCCTTCCTTCAACACCAGGTAGTTGCCGAGGATCGCGGCGCCGACGCTGTCGGCATCGAGGTTCAGCACCAGCCCGGTCACCGTCTCACCAGTTTCCTGGGCGGTGAACTCGATCATCTCACCGGCCATGGCCTTGGTCAGCCCGTAGATCCGGGCGACGCCGTCCTTCACTTCGAGGACGGTCCCGACGTCGGAGGTATCGATGGAGGAGAGATTGGCGGCGGCGATCTCCTTGAGGAGCGCATCCTTGAGTTCGCCGGGGCGCAGCACGGATTCGGTGGCCATGTGTGTGGTCGCCTGTTTCACCAAAAGGGGTGAGAAGATTCGGTTCGTCTACAGCTTGTGAAAATAATCACATAGGAGGGCCGGAGGCAACCGGCCGGGGGGGCCGGCGGGGCGCCCCCACCGCGTCCCCGGCCGCTAAAGCCGGCTCCTGGTGTGCCCCCGCACGAACCGGCCGAGGAGCTCCTTCGGCGTGGCCCGCGAGAGTTCCGGCGCCCCGATCCCGGCGATGCGCCGGGCGGTGGACCCGAGGTGACTCGAGGAAGAGAACGAGAGGAGTTCCGCCACCCGGGCGATGCCGTAGCCCGGGTTCTGGAGGAGTTGCGCGGCCGCGACCACACGCAAGAAGTCTATGACCCGCTTGAGGTTAGGGGCTCCTCCAGCGCCGAATTGACGGGAGAGATGCTCCCGCGAGACTCCGACCTGTTCTGCCAGGGCGGCGGTGGTCACCGGCCGGTCGACCCGCTCGATCAGGATGTCCCAGAGCCGGCGCTGCAGCGGGTCGGCCAGCCGGAGGAGGCGCGGCGCATCGGCCAGGCCGCGCCGCCGAGCCGCCACGAGCGACACCCGCCGTACCAATTCCCCCACGACGGCGTCATCCACCCCCTCCACCAGCACCGCCGCCACCTTCTGGCTTCGGCACACCGCGAGCAGGGCGCCGTCGTCGGATCGGAGCGGGGCGAAGACCACGATGGGAATACCGGGGAAGTCGGCGCGCAGGGCAGCCCATTCGTCGAGCAGGCCCGGGCGTGGCGCAAAGACGACCGCCTCGACGATTCGGCGATCGAGCAATTGACGGAGGTGGGTGGGGGTACGGCAGGTGACGACGCCCGGGCCGCCGCGCGGGAGGGAGCGGCGGAGCGCCGTCACGGCACCCCGCCCATCGAGCATCGCGGCGATCGCCGCCATCCTCAGCCCTCGGCGGCGACGGGGTCCGGCTGCTTCTTCGGCCGCCCGGCCCCGACCGCCACCAGCGTGCGGGCCATTTCGCCCCCGCGCCGGAGCACGCCGCGCGCGTTGTCGTAGCTCAACTGCTCGAGCGCCTTGTCCAGCGGCAGCCAGCGGTGGTCGGTAATCCCCTCGTCCACTTGGGGAATCACGTCGCCGTCGGGGCTCTCGAACAGAAAGAAGTGGCAGAACTTGTGGATGGCACGGCCGCGAAACCGGAAATGCCAGTCAATGATCCGAATGGGGCCGTGGAGCACGAGCGACTCCAGCCCGGTCTCCTCGCCGGTTTCGCGGAATGCCGCTTCGGCGGGCGTCTCTTCTTCCTCGAGGTGGCCCTTGGGAAAGCCCCAGTGCCGATAGGAATCCTTGATGAGGAGAAACCGCGCCTCGGCGCCAAACCGCCGAAAGACGATCCCGCCCGCGCTCACCTCGCGCTCCGGCTTCCGCTTGGCCATCAGGCTAAAAAACCGAGAACTTGAAGTATTTGCGGGGATTGACCTGGATATCGGCAATCAGCTTCCGCAATTCGATCATCGTGGCAGTGGTCTCGTTGTACAGGGTCGAGTCCTTCGTCAGCATCCCGAGGGTGCCCTCCCCCATCTGCAGCCGGGCCATGATGGAGTCGGCGGCCACGAGAATTCGGACCAGGCTCACCTCGTGTTCGCGCGCGGCGCCGAGGAGGGAGCGCAGGTCGGCGGTGGCCACCCTCAGGTCCGCCGAGGACCCCTGCGCCGAATTGACGATTGTCTGCAGCTGCCCCTCGCTGGTCGCGGAGTCGAGGCGTGACAGCGTCGCGTGCAGATCCTGGGCCGCCCCGGCGAAATCGCGCGTTCCGGCGACGGCGCTGGTGGAGATCTTGTCGACCTTCTCCGTCTGCTGGTTCGTGAAGGCGGTCAGCCGGTTCACCATGGTCAGGAAGTCGTCCAGGCTGTTGCGGACCTTGGCGGCGGTCGTCGAGTCGAACACGGCGCCCACCCGGTCAGTGAGGAGCGCGATATCGCCGGCGATACGCCCGGCCTGGGCCGTGAGCGACCCGATGTCAGGGAGGGTAGCGCCGGGCCAGTCGTCGGGCCCCGCCTGCTTGGCGGCCATGAACTCGGCGCGCATCGTCGGGTCGTCGAGCGGGTCATCGAGCGAGATGATCTTCGCCTCCCACTCGCCGAAGAGGCTGGCCGTCGAGGCGATCACGGCGGGGCTGGCGGGGATTTCCGAGCGCTGCTCCAGCTTCAACGTGGCCACGACCCAGTCGTCGTCCGCCAACTGAACAGAAAAGACCTGGCCGATCTTGACGCCGCGGAGGGTGACGGGGGCGCCGACGCCCATGCCGCCCACGGTGCGGAACCGCACGGTGACCTTCTCGGGCCGGCTGCCGAGCTGAATGTGCCCCAGCCAGATGGCGGCGGCCACGGTAATCAGGATGGCGACCAGGATCGTGCCACCCACCGCAAAGACGTTGCGCTGCCTCACAGGCCCCCCGCGGACAAGGCGGTGGTGTCGCGGGCGCTCTGCATCTCGGGCCGCCCCTCGATAAACTGTCGCACCACGGGATCCTCCGTCTGCTGAATCTCCTCGACCGTTCCCACCTGCCGGATGCGCCCCTCGTAGAGCATGGCGATCCGGTCGCCCACGGTATAGGCACTCCGCATGTCGTGGGTCACCACAATCGCGGTCGTGCCGTACTGCTCGCGGACCCGGATCATCAGCTGATCGATCACCGCCGAGGTGACCGGGTCGAGGCCGGTGGTCGGCTCATCATACAGAATGTACCGCGGCCGGAGCGCGATCGCGCGTGCGATGCCCACGCGCTTCCGCATGCCACCCGAGAGCTCCGCGGGGTAGTGATCCTCGGTGCCGGTCAGGTCGACCACCTGCAGGCTCTGCGCCACCCGTTCCTCGATCTCACCCGGTTCCAGTCCGCGGCGGGCGAGCCCGAGCCGGATGTTGTCGCCGATGGTCATCGAATCGAACAGCGCGGCGAACTGGAAGACGTACCCGATCTTGCTCCGCAGCGCGGTGAGACCGTCCCATTCGAGGTCGTGCACCACCTCGTCGTCGACGCTCACCGACCCGGAATCTGGTGTCAGCAGGCCGACCACGTGCTTCAGCAGAACGCTCTTCCCTGATCCCGAAAAGCCGATGAGGGCGGTGGTCTCCCCTTCGGGGATATCCAGGGTGAGGCCGTCCAGCACGACCTTGTCGCCGAATGCCTTATGCACGTCCGCAAATCTGATCATCGCACGCGGCCCCCCTGCCCCGCTGCCCCGCTGCCCCGCCTCATAGAAGCACCACCGCCCAGAAGGCATCCAGGACCAGGATCGCTTCGCAGCCGTAGACCACGGCGAGGGTGGTCCGGCGTCCGACACCTGCCGCGCCGCCCGACGTCGCGAGGCCCTGGAGGCAGCCGAGGAGGGTCACGGCGGCGCCGAAGCTGGCCGCCTTGACCAGGCCGTACCAGATGTCCTTGAACTTGTAGAAGATCTGCAGCCCCTTGATGAACTCGGCGCTGGAGAGGTCGAGGAGGTTGAGGGAGGTGAGGTAACCGGCGGAAACGCCGAGCGCGACCGCGAGGGCGGTCACCACCGGGAACATCAGGGTCCCGGCCAGCACGCGGGGAACCACGAGATACGCGTACTTGTCGTAGGCCAGGGTCTCGAGGGCGTCCACCTGTTCCGTGACGCGCATGGTCCCGAGTTCGGCGGCGATATTGGCGCCCACCCGGCCGGCCAGCGCCATCCCGGTCAGCACGGGGCCGAGCTCCAGCATGATCGCCTTGCCGACCAGCGTCCCGACGAAATAGATGGGGACGGCGCCGGTGAAGATGTACTTGGAGAGGAGGGCGAGGACGATGCCGGTGAAGAGCGCGATGAAGAGCGCGATCGGCACGGAGGCGACGCCGAGGCGCCGCATCTGTTCGAGCAGCAAGGGGCCCCAGGTGCGGCGGTCGCGAAGGGCGCGCGCGGCGTCGACGGCAAACGTCCCGACGCGGCTGACCTGCCGACCCAGAGCGGAGTCCCGAAACGTCGCGGGGTGGGTCACGAGTGGAAGGTACGCCTAGGCCGCGAAGCTCGCCAGCGCCCGGCCGACGTCGCCCTCGCCGAGCCGCTTGAGGGCCCGATCGCGGAGCTGGCGGACCCGTTCACGGGTGACGCCGAGCATCCCGCCAATCTCCTCGAGGGTGTGTTCGCGGCCGTCGTCGAGGCCGAAGTAGAGACGCAGGACACGGGCATCGCGCGGCGGCAGTGTGGCGAGGGCCTGCTGCACCTCTTCGGTGAGGAAGCGGTCCATGGCGCTGGCTTCGACGTCGCTGGAGCCGTCGGCCACGAACCGGTCGATGAGGGTGCGTTCCCCACTCGAATCGAGCGGGGCGTCGAGCCGCATTTCGCTGGTGTTGAGTGCCATCAGCGACTGGACGATGTCCTTCGAGAGCTCGACTTCGGCGGCGACCTCCTCCGGGGTCGGCTCCCGTACCAGCTTCTGCCGGAGGAGTTCCGTGGCGCGGATGATCCGGGAGAGATCGGCGGTGCGATTGAGCGGGACGCGGACGGTGCGGCCCTGCTTGGCGATGGCGGCGAGGATGGCCTGCCGAATCCACCAGACGGCGTAGGAAATGAACTTGACGCCGACGTCGGGATCGAACTTCCGGGCGGCGGTGAGGAGGCCGATGTTCCCCTCGCCGATGAGGTCGGTCAGCGCCATGCCACGGTTCTGGTACTTCTTGGCGACGGAAATGACGAAGCGGAGGTTCCGCTTGACGAGCTCCTGCATGGCGTCCTGGTCGCCGGCGCGGACCCGCCGGGCGACGGCGATCTCCTGTTCGGGGGTCAGGAGGGGGGTCTTGCTGACCTCGTGGAAGTACTGGTCGAGGATGTCGCGCTCCGCAGGGTTCGCCCCTATGGCGCGGGCGAACCCCGCGGGCGGGGCCGCGGGACAGCGGGGCAGGGAGGCCGTCGGCTGGGACGATTCGGTTTTGGCTTCTTGGCGGACTTCTTGACGGGCATGGAGGGGCCTTTTCTGCTTGACACAAGTGCAGCCCGCGTCTAGGTTTGTGTGCTGTCGCGCAAGCGCTTTTCCGGGGCCTGGGTGACAGAGAATAGATAATGGGGGCGTAGCTCAGTTGGGAGAGCGCGTGAATGGCATTCACGAGGTCAGGGGTTCGATCCCCCTCGCCTCCACTCCCTGAGTGGACCGGGTGGCAGGGTGCGCCTGGAGTAGTTGCGCGAGGGCGGGGACTCGGCTAGACTCCCGTCCCTCGTCATTGCGGGAATAGCTCAGTTGGTAGAGCACAACCTTGCCAAGGTTGGGGTCGCGGGTTCGAGTCCCGTTTCCCGCTCTCCAGAGGACAACGTCGCGGGGTGGAGCAGTCTGGTAGCTCGCCGGGCTCATAACCCGGAGGTCGTGGGTTCAAATCCCACCCCCGCTATTGCAGGCAAAGGACTGAGGACCGAGGACTGAGGACTGAGAGGTCGCTGGCCGCCGCCCTCGGTGCTCGAAACCTCGGCTCTCAGTTCTTGCAGTTTCGGGCGGTTAGCTCAGTTGGTTAGAGCGCCACGTTGACATCGTGGAGGTCACAAGTTCGAGCCTTGTACCGCCCATGCAGTCTGCGCCCATAGCTCAATTGGATAGAGCATCTGACTACGGATCAGAAGGTTAGGGGTTCGAGTCCCTTTGGGCGCATGTTTGCAGGGACGGGGCGTAGCGTAGCCTGGTAGCGCGCCTGCTTCGGGAGCAGGAGGTCGCCGGTTCAAATCCGGCCGCCCCGATGGAAAGATAGCGAGAAGACGGGTCCGTAGCTCAGTTGGATAGAGCGCTTGCCTCCGGAGCAAGAGGTCGCGCGTTCGAGTCGCGCCGGGCCCATGTCGAGCGATCACACGAAACCCCGTCCCCCACGAAGTGGGGGGCGGGGTTTGTGGGTTCCGGTGGGTCACATCGTCCGTTGCGGCGAGGCCAGCGCCTTGACGAATCGCCACCAGCGCCTGCCCGAGCGCAGTTGCTGACCGACCCGCTCCTTCACCCCCGAGGGCCCCGGTAGATGAAAGGTCTTCCCAAACAACTCGTTGGCCTGCCACGGCCGGGACGCACCATGCCCGGAGCGGCCGGGCTGGAGCCCCGCCTCCCAGAGCAATTTTGTGGCGAGGACTGATGGACATGCGCCGAAGAGCCCGATCGTGACGTAGGCCCGTTCGAGCGCACCAAGCACGACGGCGGGTTGACGGGGCCGAAGCCGGGAAAGCACCTCGGGAGGCACCGGCGTTCCTGTAAGAGTGTGAGAGATAGCGAGTGTCCAATAGGCGCAGGTGCCAGCGCGCGTTTGCTCGGCGAGTGCCACGAATCGATCCCAGTCGAGTATGCCTCCCCCCAGAATGGCGGCCACATCCCGGACCGTGCGCCCAACACCGCCGAACATATTGGACCACGCGAAGTGAACGGAGAGGTGGAGCAACTGGTGGCAGTCGGAAGGAACCCACGCTTCGGCCGAGCCGAGGGTCACTCGGCGGGCGTCCCCCCAAAGCGCGGGCCCGTCGAGGTTGAACGGCCCAGTGGGCGGAAGCATCGCTCGGTGAATCTCCAAGACCAGTTTCAGTCCCTTAGGGTCGAGCAGGGCCGGCAGATGGTGATGGTTTTCGTAGAATTGGTCCCCGCCCTCGAGCTCTAGGCTCCAGCCCGCAGCACGCATCAGTTGCCACGCCCGATCGGCGTCGGCAGCTGGCACCAGAATGTCGAAATCCCCCATGGGACGCTTCTGGAACGACCCATAGACGGTCGTCGCCAGTGCCGCGCCCTTGAGTAGCATCACGCGAATCCCATCGGCAGCGAGTTGCCTGAGCACCTCACGGAGCGCGGACTCAGTCAGTGCCATCCGGAATTCGGTCACCGCCGCCTGAGCTCGAAACGCTTCCCGCACGTCCGGCGGGATGAGTGCCGATGCTCCCGCATGTAGCTCCAGACCACGGGGAGTAGCTTCTCGCGCTCAGCCAGCGCGCCGACCGCCCGCCAGTTCGGATGCGAGGCCGCCAGCGCGGCGAAGTATGTCTCCCCACAGACCGCATCCGGGCGCGCCGAAAGGAAGAGCAGCCGGGCTTCGTCTGGTAAGAGTGGCATGGGAGAATACCAGTTCAGTATGGGGCCAAAACGCCTTGTCGGCGTGCGGATCGAAAGGCCACAGTCGGGGCAAAGGTTTCCCCAAGAACCAGTATAACCGCCCCCGCCGAAGTTGCGAGGACGTGTGGGTTTCCGGCTCCCCCGTGGCTGTCTCCAGCGCCAAGCGCAGTGTCAGAGGGAGATCGGGAGGGGAACGTAGCCGAGAGCCCTGGGCATCGAGGCACAGTGATGTGGAGCGGGCAATCGGCTCCTGATGCCAGGGTCCAGCCTCAGTACTGCGCGAGCGTGCCCTGCTTGCGCGCGTAGTGGAGCGCCGCGGTAAGCGCCGTGATTCCGATCGCGAAGAGCACAGCGGTCGCTACGAACAGGGCCAGCAGATCCGACGACACACCGGCGAGCGACGAGCCTTCGAGCACGACACGGCGGAGTGCCCGCAACCCGTAGGTCAGCGGCAGAAGCGTCGAGATGGTCTGAAGCCAGGCAGGGATTACGTGGGTCGGGTAATAGACTCCTCCGAGGAGGCCGGAGATCATGAGAACCCCCTTGGGAAGGGGTCCAGCTGTCCGAAAGGCGATCACAAACGCGGCGCCGACAAGCCCGATGGGAACGTGGGCGGCAACCGTCAAGGTAAGGACCAACAGCCCGGGGAGGAATTGGTTGGGAAGCAAGTTCGCCCCCAACATCCACCCGGCAGTGAGCAGGATTCCACCTCGGACGGCCGCCCACACCAGGTCGAACACGCTCAACCCTGCCAGGAGGGTTGGCGTGGAGGTTGGCGTGGCCAGGAGCGCTTCGAAGACCCCACTGCCGATGCGGGATCCGACCGCGCTCGGAAGCGACACCACCGCGACCCCAATCAGGGAGAGCGCGGTCAGGCCCACGAGCAGGAAGCCGAATGACTGCCCGCCTTCGGCATGGATAGCGTTGGCCATGACTGGCTGCAGGGCACCAGAGATGAAATAGAGGGGTACGACGGTGGCCAGCAACCCAGCCATGGACACCATCATCTGAAAGCGGTAGCTCAGCATCGTCTGCCAGGACGCGAGGCCGAGCGCAGAATCCTCTTCACGCAGCACCCCTCGCCACGAGGCGCTCGATCAGGGCGGCAAGCGAGAGAGGAATCCTGGCGAATTCGCGCGACAGAAATCCCGCCAGCCACCAGATGAGGCATCAGGTCGACACAGGCATCCATCCCGCCCACGATCACGCCTTCGAGGGCGGCCCAGCCTGCTTCGGGAGGGGACGACAGCGTGAATTCGCCGAGGCCCATGTTCAGGAGCAGAACGCGTGCTTGCTCAACCTGCACGGTCGGCACGAGTAATCGATAGCGATTTTCGCCAGCCAGCCCGGCAAGTTCACGTACGGTTCCATTCGCCACCACCTGACCACCATTAAGCACCGCCAGTCGGTCGCAGAGCTCGAATGCCTCATCGGCGTCGTGGGTGGCGAGCAGCACCGTGCACCCTTGGCGACCCACAATTTCTTCGCGAAGAAACTGTCGGAAATCGCGCGCACTGACGGGGTCCAGGCTTCGGGTGGGCTCGTCCAGGAGGAGTACTGCCGGCCTGGAGAGGAGAGCCCGAGCGATCAGCAGGCGCTGCTTCATCCCGGAGGAGTAGGTGCCGACCATGCGGTCGCCCGCGTGCTCGAGCCCCACAGCGTCGAGGAGTCGTTCCGCCGTCCGTTCCTTTTCGTCCCGGCTCACACCATACAGGGCAGAAAAGAGGTCCAGGTTCTGAACCCCCGAGAGTCGCCAATAGAGGCTTCGTTCATCAGCGATGACGGGCGTGAGCAACCCGCGAACCGCCGCAGGATCGGTGAGGGCATCGACGCCCCCCACTTCGACGCGGCCCGACTCAGGAAGCACCAGGGTTGCAAGGATCTTGAAGAGGGTGGTCTTCCCCGCCCCGTTGGGCCCCAGGAGGCCGAAGAACTCGCCCTTTCGGACCTCCAGTGACACGCCTCGCAAGACCTTGACGTACTCACGTCGGAATGGGTGCCGAAGCGTCTCGGCCCAAGGGCGGCGCAGGGGGAATTCCTTCACCAATCGATCGACGCGCACCAGCGTCTGCCCGCGAAAATCTCCGGTACCAGAGACCGCATCCGGAACTGCTCCGGAGCTGATCGTTTCGAGCGCGACTGCCTGGCTCACGGTTTCTCCCCGGGAATCTGAGCGACTTGCCGCGCTGAATGCCAACCCCAGAGGGTATCAGTCAGCTCGCCAATTCTCCCGAAATCCCGTGGAACTTCAAGACGATACACCGGGACAACCTCCGCAAGATCGGCAAGTTGATGCAGCAGCGTAGACCGTTTCTCTACGCCGATGAGTGCGCCGACCTTCGTCTGGCCGAGCAGGGCCAGCGCCGCCTCCACGCCAGCGACGCGCGTGCGCCGTACTGCAGCGTTCGCATCGGCACGGACCGGAGCGAGCAGGTATAGGCCACCAAGCGGGACCGGGGTCGTTGCATGACGCCCGGCGTCAGTCCAAGCGACCTGTACTTTCGCGGACTTTGACCGAGTGCCCACCCTCGCGGCCGATGTGCCCACCCGTTTGGCAGAGTCACCCCAAAGTTGCACCACGGGAACGCTTGGCAACACCATGGGTTGTGTGCCAGGAGTCACGGGCACGAGATCGTCGGCCAGCAAACGCGCACCGGTGTTGACTAGCGCAGTGGCCGTCGTCGACTTCCCATGGAACTTCGGCGCAAGGAATGCTATTGCGACACCGCCGAGATCGACGGCACTTCCGTGTAGCGGGACGATACCCTCTTGCCCCAGGGCGATGGCCATCACGCGGCCGAGCACATCCTTGCGGACCGCATTCAGGTCCGGAGCCTCGGGGGGATGCCACATGATCGCCCGACCGTCTTCGGAGATGTCGAATACACCCGTGTCGTCAAATGTGAGGCGCAAGCCGCCGGGATACCTCGCCAGCGTAACCTCGACGTCGTGTTCGACTGCTTCGCGGCCCAGGACAACCGGTGGCGCTGCGGCTTCAGGGAGGGCTGACTTGGAAAGGTGCCAACAGGCGCTATCGGAGCGGAGGGGGGATAGTTCCGGAAAGTCGACTTCGGAGCGGAGGATGCCTCCGAAGAGCTGGTAGTCAGGCATGGGACGGGAGGCACAGCACGGCCCGGTCGGCGACGAAGAGTGTCGCCGGCCGGGCCTAGCAGTGTGCTACGACCGGTTGCAGCCGCCGCTGGAGGCGTCGCCAGGACCGCCATCGCAGGGACCGTCGAGGTAACCCGAGCCGAGAATACCACCGTCCCCATTGGCGCCAAAGCCAACGAGGGTGAGGGCCCGAAGGTCCCCGAACCGCTGAAGAGCAGGCTTCTGGTACATCGTTCACGCTCCTTCAAACAGTCTTCGCGGGCATCTGGCCCGCACAGCCCACGACCTCATGCCGCAGGAAATGCCAGTCCACTATGACCTGCTTCCATGGAAGCGAAGTCGTCGATCTCGCGGCACTCATGTCCGCGTAGCCAAAACTCCGTCTTCATCGTGTGAAAGAGGTTTACTCGGACGAATTCATCGCACCATCCCCCGATGAAGCTGTCGGTCGCCTCTCGAAGCTCCGCTGGATCGACCAAGCCGAGATCCGCAAGCCGCAAGGGCTCGGCGAAAAGTCGCGCGATCAGCGCTGGGTATGCCTCCTTCATCCGGCGCCGGGAGAATCCAATGGTCATTCCCGTCCGATGAGTGCGGGGCGCCAAGACCTCCGCGGGCAACAGCCCGGCCATCGACTGCCGGAGCATACGCTTCGTCTCCTGACCATCCGCCCGCTCGGCCACAGGGCGGCGGAGCGCGAAATCCACGACGCTCAAATCGAGGAGCGGCGAACGTACCTCCACCCCTTCCTGCAGTAGTGGGCCCCGCATGAACGCTCCGCCCCAACCCCAGATGGGGAGGGTGAGATACAACAGGCTCTCCGTGTGCGAGAGGCCCGTGCCCTGCACCTGATCGAGCGCCGCGAGGTCCCGCTGCCGGAGGCGATGAGAGACCATGAACTCGGGTCGGACCCAAGTCGTGGGCGAACGCTCCAGGTAGTGCAGCGGAATCCGGCGGCCGAGCACTCGCTCCCCAGCCCGCAGGAGCGAAGCAGGCATCAGCGGAATCACTCCAGCGCGTACAACGTGACGCCATCCACGCACCCACCGAGAGCGCGCCAACCGCGCGAACTTGACCCAATGTCCACCGTGAAACAGGTCAGCCAGCAAGACGTCCGACACCTGGAAGAGCTGATCACCGCCACACCCGTCGAGGGTGACCCTAGCGCCGAGCGCCCGCGTGCCCTGTGCGAGGCCCCGGTTCCAGAGCTCGTACAAGTGCGCAGGCGGTTCGTCGTAGCGTGCTGCCCGTTGCTCGAGCCCCTCCAACATCTGGAGGTCGTCGCTGCGGAGCCAATGCACGTCAGCGTTCCAGTGCGCGGCCACCTGTCGAATGAACTCGTCCTCGTTGCCCGGATCACCCTCCGGATAGCTGATCGACACCGGGCGTAAGCGGGACCGCGCCTCGGGTCGGAGGGCATGCTGCCCGGCACCGAAGACCGCCGTCGAGTCCCACCCCCCACTCATCCAGACCGTCGTCGTGCCACTCGCGACCCGTTGCGACACGGCCGTGCCCAGCAGGTCCCGGAGCTCTTCGGCGGCTTCGGCCGCGGGTGTCGGTACGCCGATCAGGCGCCTCTCGCGGACGCCACCAACGCTCGAGAGCTCGTCGCACCGTCGTGCCAAGCTACCCTACGCCCGGGCAGAACGGTGTCAACCCCTGCGTACGCCGTGTCGATGCCATTCGACCACGCCAGTCCGGCGACTTGTCCACCCAGATTCGCCAAGTTGAAGTCCTGCGTGGTTCCCCGCAACTCCGCCAGCGCCCGACAGGAGGAAGCGATTGCAACGCCTGTCCCTACGCTCGCCCAGAACAACGGCCGCCCGCCAATCGGGTCACGGGCCGCGAGCAGGCTCCGCTCGGCCGATCCCAGATCACGAAGGCGTAGTCACCGTTGAGGTGGTTGACGAGATCCGGCCCCCAGGCGCGGTAGGCCGCCTCCAGATAGTGGCTCGCCGTCTCGCCGACGCGCCTTCACTCCCGCCGTCGAGAGTCGTCGCGCGAGTCCCTTCTTGTCAAAGAGCGAAGCGTCCGCCGCCACCACTACGTCCGGCGTCTCCAGTACCAGTACTTCGCCGCTGAAATCGTCGTCGAGTTGCCATTCCTTCCGCGTCACGACGACGAGCGCATCCTCCTCCGACCAGACCTGTTCCCGCTCACCACCGAGGTAGCGGAGGGGCTGCAGCGCTGACTCCACGCGGGAGTCGCGGACCTGCCCAATTACCGCGAGGATGCCGCTCACTGTGCCAGAGCCGAGAAATCGTGAAGCGGCGTGAACCGGCGGACGTTCGACAGTTCGTCCCCGATGACCCGTCCCTCAAGCTCGATCCAGGCATGGGCCAGCAGTTTCCCTGCGACCTGCGCCACCCCGACCCGGACGACAGCGTTGCCGACCTGGGCCCGGCGAATCTGGCGCTCCAGCGCCACCGCGCGAACCAGGCAGGTGGGCCGAAAGAGCCCGAAGCGCGCCATCCGGTCGACCGCCACGGCCAGGCGCTCGAGGCGCGCATCGTGCCGTACGCCACTCGCCTGCGGTGTCGCGCTCATAGGCCGGAGCAGTTCACCCTTTGGGCGCCGCCGCACGGTCCAGAGCGCATCCAGGAGATACCACTGGGCGAGGACCAGATCGCCAAACTCACGAGGGGTGAGTGTGAAGAGCCTCCTCACCACCGCCATCAACCGGTCAAGCACCGGCCAAATACCTCAAGTCGATTCCACGAGCAGCTTGGCCTCGCGGAGCTGGTCCAGTAGTTCGGTCACATCCGCGGCGAGCTGGGCCGCCGGCACATCCGGGTACGTCTCTCCGAGCCGCGCACAGAGGTCTTCCATGCTGGCACAGGCGGGCGGCAACAGCTGCCACACCCGAGCGCCCACATCGTTCAGGCCGAAGTAGATC
>CAVOOB010000002.1:0-656765 GCA_963697435.1 uncultured Gemmatimonadales bacterium
GTGCGCGACTGGGTCGGCTTCACTGGACAAGGGTCATCCCACGGAATCAACACGCTCAGGTGCGCAAAGCACTGCTCGGAAAACTCCACTACTCCCAGTCGGAGTGGAAAGCATACCACAAGAGCATCCTAGATTACCGCAATGAATTGGTCGCCCACCACGATCTCGATGCGAGCGTCCCAAAGTACCCTCACTACGGCAAGGCCATTGTGGCCGCGAACTTTATGTTCGCTCGATTGAGAAGCATGGCCGACCCCGATAGTCTTGGCGGCGTGCCGAGCTCCCTCGATCGCTGGTCGACCACGGTGGCGGGCAACATGCGCGTGATCGTGCGGAAGGCGTTCGCTGCCAGCGCGACCCTCGGCTCGAATGTCCCAGGTGCCGCCTAATAGACGTTAGGCAGCGTCGGTGACCGATTGAGGCCGTTGGGCTCCCATCAACACCGAGTCGACCCTGACAAGTTCTCCACATAGGAACAGGCGCTGGCGGATCGTCAGCCTTACCACTGCGTCACTATTCCTCGCTGAGGCCTGCGGAGCTGGTTGGCATCGACCTTCGGACGATCTAGCACCCCGCACGCTCCCAGCCAAGCAACAGGTTCAAGTTTGGCAGGCCACTCACGTGGATCAATGGCACGGCGTTTACATTACCTCGGATAGCGTGTCGGGGATTCCTTATCACAAAGGGCTCGATTGCACGCCCTGCCGCATTGCGGTACCGCAGGCTGCGGTGGACTCCATTCGCCTCGGCGACTCAGAGAAGGGCGTGTATCGAACCGTGCTGATTGGTGCTGGGCTCTTGGCACTTCTCGTCATCGTCTGGCCTCACAGCACAGTGGACTAAGGGCGGACACGCAGGTGAGAGCGCCGCCGCCTAACCAGCGCATGCAGCTGTCGAGGGCGCGCTCTATCTGCGGCAGCCGCCGCGCCTTATACTGCTAGCGAGGATGCGCGGCGGCTGCCGCGAGCGCCCTCGCAGCTGATGCGCCATTCGTTAGGCGGACCAGGCACAGCAGAGCCCACAGCAACACGATCGCGGGCCCTATTCGATCCTCCTCCACGCTGCTAGGGTCTCCATGCGGTTCTTTGGTGTCATCCCTGTTCTCCTCGTTCTTGCCGCTTGCTACGACAGCGGAGGGCCAGAGGCCGGGCCCCCCCGGACGATCGAGGTCGTTGGAATATCGCAATTCCAGGCGACTCCATTGGATACAATTCCGGACACGCTCTCCGTCCGCGTCGCGAATCTTCTCGGTCGTCCGGTGGCGGGGGTCACGGTCTCTTGGACCACACCAGACGGCGGCACCTTGATTCCCCTCGCCCCCGCCACCGATAGCGCCGGGCTGGCGAGCGCGACCTGGGTACTCGGCTGGCATCCGGGTGATCAATCTGCGGTTGCCACGGCTGACAATGTGGACGAACCTGCGAGCTTTGGTGCGCTCGCAGTCGGGCTTCAGGCTGTCGGCCTCTCGACTGGCGACGGAACGGCGATGTGTGCCATTAACATGGAACACCTTCTGTATTGCTGGGAGACCAGCCTTACGGGCCCCCCGGATCAGGTCCCAATTCGGATGCCGTTGACGCTGCCAGTCGCTGAAGTTGTGACCACCTACGATTCCATATGCGCCTTGACGGTGAGTGGAGCAGTCTACTGTTGGGACACGAGCCCCGATCACCTCTCTCTCCCCGCGCCCGTCGGTAGCTACATGGCCCTTACAACGAATTACAATGGCCTCTGTGCCATCGCCACCACCGGTGATGCGTATTGCTGGGGCTTCAATTCCGGGGGGCGCTTCGGCGTTGGTCCACTTGATGGCGTGATCCCACCGACGCTTGTCCTCGGCGGCTTCCCCTGGCAGCAGATCGCTATTGGGGATGATCGCGGGTGCGCGGGTGAGAGTGGGAGGGCAAGTCTACTGCTGGGGCAAATTCCCTGAATGGCTGGGGACCGGCGTGGACACCAACACGAACATTCCCCTGCCCGTGCTCCAGGCGCCGCTCATGGACTCGGTCACACTGAGCGGGTATCACCAATGTGGCATCCTGGCGGGCTACCGCACCTACTGCTGGGGCGAAAATCATAACATCGGAAAGCTGGGGCCTCCATCGGGCTCCATCATCCCATATCCCATGATGCTCGACTTTCCGCCACATCTGCTTTCGATACACAGTGGCTTCAAGCCGACATTCGCACTCGGAGTGGATGGCGTGGGCTACTGGTGGGGCCCTCCGAACTATGCTACTGGTGGAGCACCGTACGTCCCTACTGCGTTTACCGGAGAGATTTGGCTTTCCGCTATTGGCATCGGCGAATATGTCACGTGTGGTATCGAGCAGGGAACATCCACGGTGTTCTGTTGGGGCGGGTTTGGTTGGTCCGGCCCGAGGTGGGTGTGGGCGGTCCCTTCGCCCTGACTCTGGATCTCTGCCTGCTCCGGTCCGATCCGAGGTTGCCGGAGTGATGTGTGTTGCATCGCTGCGTTCCAGGAATCCTGGCCGCCTAACCAGCGCATGCAGCTGGCAAGGGCGCGCTCTATCTGCGGCAGCCGCCGCGCTTTGTACTGCTAGCGAGGTCGCGCGGCGGCTGCCGCGAGCGCCCTCGCAGCTGATGCGCAGTTCGTTAGGCGGCCACGTCGCCAGATTGATGGGAGGTGGCATATCCTGACACCCCCATGGTTGTATGTGACCGCGCCTCGAGCCACCTCGCCGGTCCTCGCGCGATCTGTCCACGAGTGCCCCGGCGTCGGGGAACGGTGCCTTACCTCTGCCGCAGGACTTCCGATGAGATTTATGATCTTCTTCATTGGAGCACTGGCCCTTGGTTGCCAGGGCGCCCCGCCCGCTCCACCGAGCACCGCCGAGGACGAGGCAGCTATTCGCGAGGCAATGCGGGAATTCGACCGGGCGTGGAACGCCCGAGATACGGTGGCACTTCGCGAGCACGTCGAGGAAAGCGCCGTACAGGTCCTCGTCGGCCCGGGCCAGGTCACCGAGGGCCGCTCGGCGATGCTCGCCGCTTGGGACGGCTACTATCAACGGTTCCATTCCGAATACCACATGACGGCGCAACGGCTCTGGATCTCTGGTGACTTGGCGGTGGTCCTCGAATCGGATTCGATCACCGCTAGCCCGGTCGGGGGCGGCGACACCATCCGAAGCGCGGGCAAGGGTCTCATGGCGTTCCGCCGCGGCGCTGATGGCCGGTGGCGACTGGTGGCCACGAATTGATGCTCAGTGGTAGAGCCACAAGCCGGGTGGTAGCTGAGCTCAGCCGCATTCGCAGGAAACAACGCACCCATCGCGCAGCGCCGCCCAACACGCGGTTGCTGCGGGCGGCCGCACAGGAAGGACCGGCTTCGCCGTGAGTGCGGCCGGCGCAGAACCGCAACTAGTTCGACGTCAGACAGCCACGGAGCAGACAATGACCGCTCGCAACGTAACGCGCCCACGTGCCTTCGCCGTCTTGGCCAGCACCATCGCTGTCTTAGCTCTCCCCGGACGCGAAGTCACTGCTCAGGCACGTCCGGACATAGTCGGTGCCTGGGAGTTCAGTGCCGGCCAGGCTGGTGGCCAACGCGGCTTACTGATCTTCACAGAGTCGCACTACAGCATGATGTTCGCCCGGGACACTGTTCCTAGGCCACGGTACCCGGATGACCGTCGCATGACGGATGCAGAGACTGTCGCGGCGTACAATTCGATTACTGCAAACTCAGGGCGATACCGATTGAATGGGGATTCGCTGACAGTCACAGCCTACATGGCGAACGATCCCAACTTCATGGGTGATTGGCCCAACAGTGACATGACGTTCGTCATCAGGGTCCAAGGTGACACGTTAACGTGGGTCAACCCAGATCTTATTGGCCTTCGTCAAACGGTAACATTGCGACGAGTGCGATAGTGCAAAGTAGGGGCAGTCTAACAAGCGCTTGCTGCCGACGAGGCCAATGCGGTTAGGCAGCGCGGAACCTCTCGCTTGACCGATTCACCGCCCCGTATTACATTGTCTTACATGGCAGCCGTCACGATCCGCCTCGACCCCGCCCTTCAGCGCCAGCTTGATCGCCTCAGCAAGCGCCTGGGCCGCACTCGCTCGGACCTCGTCCGGGAAGCCCTGCGCCGGCAGCTGGCGATCCTCCGGTTTGACGAGGCCCGGCGGCAGCTCATGCCCTTCGCCGAAGCCCGCGGGCTGCTGACCGACGAGGATGTGTTCCGCGACGTGTCATGAAGGTCTTCCTCGATACCAATGTCCTCGTTTCGGCCTTCACCACCCGGGGCCTGAGCGCCGATGTCGTCCGCCTCATCCTGACCGAACACGAGCTCCTCACCGGCGAGGTCAATCTCGTTGAGCTAGAGCGCGTGCTCCACAAGCGAATGGGTGTGCCGACCACGCAGGTGGACCTCGTGCTGCAGTTGCTCCGTGATCAAACAATCATCCCCCGCCCCAAGACCCCGCCCGATGTGAAAGTGCGCGACCCAGACGACCTCTGGGTGCTGGCATCGGCGCTCGCGTGCGGGGCAGACGCCCTCGTCACAGGCGACCAGGATCTTCTGGTCCTCCACGGCAGGGTGGCACTGCCCGTCTTGTCGCCGAGGGGGTTCTGGGAGCTGGTGCGCCACTCCGACTGACCGCGCCGCCTAACCAGCGCATGCAGCTCTCGAGGGCGCGCTCTATCTGCGGCAGCCGCCGCGCTTTATACTGCTAGCGAGGCCGCGCGGCGGCTGCCGCGAGCGCCCTCGCAGCTGATGCGCCATTCGTTAGGCGGACCCAACGAGACATTTCGAGGAGCCAATGCTCCACGGATTTCGGTGTTGACCTCGCTGGGCACCCACCACACGAGGTCATGTTGATTCCTCTGCCATTCTGGGCACCCCGATCTGATGTCTATCTCACGGCTTGCAGACTGCTGGGGGCCGAGTAGGTTTTCGCTCGCGCAGCTCTCCTGCCACCCCATTCTCCGGGTCAGTACGGGGAATCGGCCAGAGGGGGCTTCGCGAGTGTCTGGCGTCCGGCGCGCTGCGTTCAGGCGGTCGGTTTGCGATCACCAACCATCCCGCTACCATGGAGCAATCTCATCCACGCCCTGTATCGCTCCGCATTGGGTAGCATCGCGGACCTTGCCGACTCCGACATCCCCGATCGGCCACTGGTCACGGCGGGTGCGCGCCGGTCATGACAGCCCCCCCAGAACGACTTCAGCTGCAAGAGCGGTTCCGGATTGAACAGGAAATCGGGCGTGGCGGCATGGCCGTCGTCTACCGCGCCTACGATCGCCATCTCGATCGCTTCGTTGCCATCAAGATCATGTCCCCCGATTGCTCCACCGCGATCGGTACAGAGCGCTTCCAGAGGGAGATCGGGCTCACCGCGAAGCTGGTGCACCCCGGCATCGTGGCGCTGTTCGACTCCGGTGCGACGTCCGGGCAGCTGTACTATGTGATGCCGTTGATGGCAGGGGAGACACTGCGGGCGCGGCTGGTACGGGAGCGGCGCATGTCGGTTGGAGAGGCGCTGGCAATCGGGGCGGATGTCGCCGAGGCGCTCGCCTATGCCCACGGCTGTGGGGTCGTGCACCGAGATGTGAAACCCGAGAACATCTTTGCCGTCGGTGGCCGGGCGCTGCTCGCTGATTTTGGCATTGCGCGGATTGTGGGACTCCAGACCTCTGCTCACGAGACGCTCACGTCCGCAGGAATGGTGCTCGGCACCGCGGCCTACATGAGCCCTGAGCAAGTCGCCGGCGAGGCCGCTATCGACGGCCGCGCAGACCTCTACAGCCTTGGCTGCGTCATCTATGAGTTGCTCACCGGTGCGCCGCCCTTCACGGGGGGAACGGCGATGGGCGTAATGGCCAGGCACATCACCGAGGCTCCTCGTCCGGCTCGGACCCACAACGCCGACCTGGCGGAGGAAGTCGACGCGCTCCTCATGAAGCTTCTGGCCAAGGACCCCGACATGCGGCCGGCCACGGCTGCCGAAGCCGCACGAGCGTTGCGGGCGGTGCCACAAGTGGGCGCGGCGCCCGTACAGGTCGCATCGGCGCACAGCGAGGCGGACCGGCTTGTCGCGCAAGGGTCCGAGTCCTATCACTTTGGCACTACCGGCGGCACCTCGGCTCGTTCGAGCTTCGACCAGGCCGGCGTCTATTTCAGGCGCGCGCTCACGATCGATCCTCAGCACGGGCGTGGCCTCTGCGGTCTCGGCAATTGGTACTACATGATGGGCACCGCGGGATTCATCCCCAAGGAAGAGGCGTTCTCGAAGGGCCGTGAACTCCTACTGGCCGCTCTCGCGGCCGATGACATGTGTGCAGACGTACATTGCTCGCTGGGCAAGCTCGCGCTGTACCACGATGATGACTGCCATGCCGCGCTGCGTCATGTGCGTCGGGCAGTAATGCTAGAACCGGAGAACCCCGAAGTACTCCGTTTTTACAGTATCACCTTGAAGCTCCTGGGACGCACTGAGGAGAGCGTGCAGGCCGCGCGGGCGGCGACCGCATGCGACACAACCAGGCCCTCACTCTGGAACGCTCTTGGCGATGCACTCCTCGCGGCTGGCCGGAATGCCGAGGCGGTCGACGCGCTGAAGATGGCGATCACGCTGCAGCCGGGTTTCGGCCCTGCCCTCGCCCGACTGGAGCGCGCGCACGCTCGCCTGGGCGAACTCGCTCTGGCAATAGAAGTCCGATCCGTGCGCATCCGGCTCACCGGCGACGGGGCACGCGCCCAACTACTCCTCGACGAGGCCGACATACACGGCGCTGATGAAGCATTGCGCAGGGATCTGCGGCGTGAGCTGGAGGGCCTGCTGATGCAGGCGGGAACAATTGATCCCTTCGCAGATTCCTTCGCGACCCACACGCTCGCTGACCGGATCGTGCTCGGGTACGTCGATTTGGGAGGGTGGCAGGACGCGATGGATTGGGTGGAGCGTGCCTATGACCGACGGCCAGGTCGGCTCCGGCGGATGCTCAAGGATCAACTGTTCGACCATCACCGGCTGGCGATGGATCCACGATTTACGCGGTTGCTGCGCGTGTCGGGGATGGAAGATCTCCTCTAGTATCACTCCGTCATTCTCTGGTTACACGGGCGACAGTGCGACGCCGGCGCTGCTCAGAGGGGAATGCCATCATGTGTGATGACTAGGTTGTTCCTTCGAAGGGAACGACAGGAGACGCAGGTACTTCCCGAGAATTGGTCCGAACGACGAGGCCGGCCAATGGAGTATCCGGGTCAACGACCAATGGCGGCTCTGCTTCACCTGGAAAGACGGGGAAGCGCGCCAGGTCGAGATGGTCGATTATCACTAGGAGGGTCCGATGACAACTCGCAAGCGACTGGCCCCGGTCCACCCCGGCGAGGTGCTCGCCGAGGAGTTCCTGGCGCCGTTGGAGCTGACGCAGTATCGCCTGGTGAAGAGCCTCTCGGTGCCGGCGCGGCGGATCAACGAAATCGTGCATGGAACGCGGGGGGTGAGCGCGGACACCGCTCTCCGCCTCGCTCGCTTCTTTGGTACGTCTGACCGGTTTTGGCTGAACCTGCAGGCGGCCTATGACCTGGATGTCGAGCGGGATCGCCTGGGCTCACGGCTGGAGCGTGAGGTACCGGTCTATGAGAAGGCCGGGTAATGGTGGACCTGAGCAGTCAAGGACATAGGTGGCTCTGCCAGCGAATCCCGCCGTGCTGGTGAGCCGGTCACAGCGGAGCAGGAAGCGGCTGTAGCCGTCGGCCAGGGTGAGGGGATAGCAGAGCTGGCCATCCCCGAGCCGGAACCGGCCCTTGAAGTCGACGGTCCAGACGGCATTGGGCGCATCCATCGAGGCCTGCGGACGGCCCGGGTGCCGGGCCCGGGCCTCCAGCAAGGCGCTGGACGAGCTCGGGGGGAGTGGCTGTGGGCGAGGTGGCCGGCCGGCGCAACTGCATGGTCGACCCCTCGTGCCACGGCATCGGTCCCTCCTGGCGGAACCTTGAGCCTGGTGGGGGGTGTCACCCATGGATTTGGACTGTTCTGTCACCTATGATTTTCGACTGTACCAGGTACCGTCGAACGAGCGCATGGAGCTGGCGAGGGCGCGCAGCGGCTGCCGCGAGCGCCCTCGCAGCTGATGCGCGGACGTCAGGCACTCACACTACATGAGCACAATTGTTCAGAGGAGGAGTCGCATGAAACGACACACAGCATTATCTGTCATGGCCTCACGGGTTGCTTTGATTGGATTGCTGACGAGCGTTCTCTGCGGCGCAGGACTGGCGCAGGAAGCGAACGCACAGTCGCCGACGCGCGTGCTCATCAGCAACGTGAATATCTTCGACGGACAAACCGCAACACTCCATAAGAACATGCATGTGCTGGTCAAGGACAACCTGATTGAGACAGTATCGGATAAGCCATTAGCGATCATTCAGACCGACAACGTGACCATGATCGACGGTGGCGGGCGCACGCTGATGCCTGGCCTTACAGATTGTCATTGGCACAGCATGGCGGCCTATATGACTTTGGACCCGTTTGCCGCTGGTGCGGGCAAACTGAATCTTGTGGCGGCATATGGGGCAGAAAAGACGCTTATGCGGGGCTTCACCACAGTGAGAGACCCAGGCGGCCCTGTATTTGATTTAAAGGCGGTAATCGACGAGGGTATGTTCGTTGGCCCCCGGATCTACGCTGCGGGTTCGATGATCTCCCAAACGGGTGGACATGGCGATTTCCGTAGCACGGTTGATATCCCTCGAAGCTATTCACGGGATCTTACTCCGGCAGAAAGGATGGGTTCGGTCGCGATCGCAGACGGCAGGGCGCAAGTCATGCAGCGCGTGCGCGAGAACCTGATGCAAGGGGCGGCCTTTATTAAGCTCATGGGCGGTGGAGGGGTCGCCTCCCCTTCGGATCCACTCGACGTATCGCAATACACCATCGATGAAATTGCTGCAGCGGTTGAAGTCGCGGAGAACTGGGGCACCTATGTGACCGTTCACTCCTATTCCGCGAAGGCGATCCAGAACGCAATCCGCGGTGGTGTCCGCAATGTAGAGCACGGCCAGTTGATTGACGAGGAAACAGCAAAACTTATGCAGGAGACGGGTACTTCCGTTTGCATGCAGCCCTTCTATAACGATGAGGATGCCATCCCACTGCCTCCAGGTTCATTTGCGGAAGAAAAATACCAGGTTCTGATCTCAGGAACCGATAATGCCTTTGCGTTAGCAAAGAAATATGACTTGCTCTTCGGATTTGGGACAGATACACAGGGTAATCCGGCACTCGCAGAGCGTCAGGGGGCTCAGTTGGCGAAGCTAGTCCGCTATATGGAGCCGTGGGAAGTGCTAAAGATTGCGACCAGCCAGAACTATCAGATCATGAAGCGTTCCGGGGCCCGCGATCCCTATCCCGGCGAGAACGGTGTGGTTCGGGAAGGCGCTTATGCCGACCTGTTGTTGGTCGACGGCAATCCCCTGGAGGACATTAACCTCATTGCCGATCCGCATAAGAACTTCGTCGTCATCATGAAGGACGGCAAGATCTACAAGAACACTCTTCCCTCGGTCACTGGTTCGTAATGCTTCGAACCCTGTAAGTGCTAAGAAGTAGAATGGACAACATGATGAGAAAGACAGACAGGCACGCACGTCAGATACACGCAATGATTCAAAGGAAAGGGAAGTAACCATGAAACAGAAAGTGAAGTTCTCGACGATCGTCGCCGCGGCAGCGGTCATCGTCGGGCTCCTGACGGGCGCGCAGATCGCCGTGGCCCAGGGCTATGACGTCGTCATTCTCAACGGGCGGGTTATGGACCCGGAGACCAACTTTGATGGCGTCCGCAATGTCGGTATCAAGGACGGCCGTATCGCCACGATTACCACAAAGACCATTACTGGTCGCGAAACCATCGATGCAAAAGGCATGGTGGTGGCGCCCGGTTTCATCGACACCCATTTCCACTTTCAGGCGCCGATCGGCTATTCCCTCGGGTTGCGCGACGGGCTGACCAGCAGCATGGATTTCGAGATGGGCTGCGCGGGATCCTATGTCGCGGCCTGGTACGAAGCGCGCGCCGGCGTGACCCAGGCCAACTATGGCTGCGCGGTCAGCCACGAGTTCGCCCGCGCGATGTTCATCGACGGGTCAGACGGCGCCGATTACCTGATCAATGGCCCCCTGGGCGCTTTCGTGACCCGGGCGAAAACGGGCTGGAGCCAAACACGTCCAACCCTGGAACAGGGCAACGCAATTCTCCAAGAGATTGACAAGGGCCTGCAGGCTGGTGCCCCCGGCATCGGCAGCACCGTGGGCTACATGAGACAGGGCGTCTCTTCACGCGAGATGTTCGAGGTGCAGAAAGTCGGCGCACGCTATGGCCGCCCGACCGGCGCGCATACACGCTATACGCTTGGCAACGACACAGAAGAGAATAATGGCGCGCAGGAACTTGTTGCCAACGCCGTGGCGCTTGGCGCCCCGGCGTTCGTCGAGCACTTCAACAACCCCGGTTGGCGCCTTACGCAAGAAATGATCACCAGCCTTCAGGAGCACGGATTCAACATCTGGGGTGAAATCTATCCCTACGCAGCGGGTTCCACCACGATTAATGCCGAGTTTCTAGAGCCTCAGGTCTGGATCGATAAAATGGGTAATCGCTATGAGGATACCATGCTTGATCCGGTCACGGGTGAGTACTATACCCTGGAGACCTACAAGGCCACCGTCGCATCCGAACCGACCAGACCGATCGTGATTTTCAAGATGCCCGAGGCAGAGGAGTGGAAGTGGCTGACCCTGAAGGGCGTGACCATGGCCAGCGATGCGGTTGGTGCCGAGCCGTACCTCGCCCCGTGGGATTTCCCGTTCGACTCACTGGGCGGCACCCACCCCCGCACGGCTGGATCCCGAGGCAAAACGATACGACTTGGTCGCGAACACAACATCCCGATGATGCAGCTGATGTCAATCCTCAGCTACAACGCAGCCAAGCATATGGGCGCTACGGGGCTGACGTTCATGCAAGAGCGCGGCCGCATGCAGACCGGCATGGTCGCCGATGTCGTGGTGTTTGACCCCGAAACCTTCACGGACAATTCAACCTACGAAAAGGGCGCTGTCCCTTCAACGGGCATGAAAGCCGTGATCGTCAACGGTCAGGTGACCGTGCGTGACGATGTGCTGCTTCCTGTTTTTGCTGGTCAGCCGATCCGGTTTGCACCAGAAGCCAAGCCGCGTTTCGAGCCGATCTCGGTAGAAAGGTGGAATGCTACGTTCTCGACTGGTATGCCATCTGAATTTGCGGGCGGTGTTCCTGTGGACGACAAACACTAATCGTGACGCACCAACGCGAGAAGTTACGGCTATTCGCTTCCCGGCACTGCCCACGGGCCGCCTGGACCGGATATCGATCGAACCCAGGGAGTCGATCCTAAACAGTGAGCAGCCTATTCAGGACGCCAGAGTTCCAAGCTGATGCAAAGGCCTCCTTCGAGGAGGCCTGGCGCGCCGTCGTCAGGGTTGGACTCGCGGCCCACAGGTACGGCTCCACCGCAACCCGGGTGGAGTCGTTCCTCGTGGACCGGTCGACAAAGTTGGGCTTTCACGGCGTCTGCAGGTCGACCCCGTTGGACATCACCTCCTCGACATGCTGCGCCTGACTTTCACTTGCGAGGGACACCTGTGACGCGACGATGTGCCGTCCCGATGGGACTGGTCGCCCTGTTCACCGTTCTGTCGGCCGGTGACTGCCACGCCCAGCAGTGGAACTCGGACAACTACTGGACCGCCCCGCAAGGGTCGGCCACGATCGTCGCTACCTACGGTCAGTACTACGCGGCGTTGATCAATGTCGTTGCGTTTCTCCCCGGATGGGAATTCAATCTGGGGGCGACGCTCTTTAAGGAGGACGAGCAGGCCAACACCCTGGATCATTACTCCGCGGTACTCTACGTCAAGCGCACGCTGTATGAGAACAAGGCGAAGACGGGTGGCTGGTCGGCCGCGCTGGGGACGGGAGCGAATCCGTCGTACCTGGCAGCGGGAACCGTCACGAATTCGTTCCAGTCCTACTGGTTCAACGTGGCGGCCTCCTTTCCCTTCTTCAACAACACTCTTTCCCTGGACCTCCTGCCGGGCACCCTGGTGAACGGGGATTATGGGGCGAGCCAGGAGACGGCATGGGGCTTCACCTATTCGAGCCGCCTGGCGATCTACAAGGTCATCCCTCACTCGGCAATCGTCGGCGAGATCTTCGGCACCGAGGGCGAGGCCTTTTCGAAGCCGCAATACCGGGCGGGTGTCCGGTGGGAGAGCTCGAGAGTTGTGGCCGCCCTCTCCTACGGAGCGGCGGTCGACGGGACCCAGGGGGCGGGGGTCGAACTGGGGGTCCTCATCGTCACCCCCCCGTTCTTCGGGAGTGGTCTGAAGAAGTGATGGTTTGTAGGCTGTACCATCCTGATGCGCCATGCGTGACACACCAACTCAAAAGGAAACTGGTGTGCGAAGACTCATCGCAACCGTGAGCGCGGCCTTCAGGGATTCGCCCGTGACCCGACACCTGCCCCTCGCATTCCTGACCCTGGGACTCGCCCTGGCCTTGCCGGCCTGCACGCCGGACAAGCAGGTCTATGACGTGGTCATCACCAACGGCCGGGTCATGGACCCGGAAACCAATTTTGACGGTATCCGCAATGTGGGCGTTAAAGATGGCAAAAGTGCCATTATCACCGAAAGTGACATCAATGGTAAAGACACCATTGATGCTACTGGTCATGTTGTTGCCCCTGGTTTCATTGAAGGGCATCAGCACGCAACAGATCCATTCAGTCGCAAGGTCAATTTACGTGACGGATTGACTACCCAGATGGATTTCGAAGCTGGTGCCGGGGAAGTGCTTAATAAATAGGAATTATATCGGCATAACATCATAGTCCCAAACGTTATCTCACAGAAGGAGAAACCACAAATGAAGTATCGTCATGTTATCGCAGCCCTCGCGGTTTCCGCGGCGGCTACCTCCGGCCCGGCATACGGCCAGGCAACGCAAGGAAACGCTGTTGGTGCCGCGATCGAACAGATCGCGTCGGGGCTTGCCGGGCGCATAGGATTCGCGGCGCAGGAAATCGGCGGCGACGAGGTCATCTCGTTCAATGGCGATGAAACCTTCGCCATGGCCAGCACCTACAAGGTGGCGGTCGCCGCGACAGTGATGGATCTCGTGGACAAGGGGAAACTCAGTCTCGACCAAATGGTCGACGTCCCGCCCGACATGTATGTCGCCGGCATGGTTGCGATTGCCGAGAGATTCCCCTACCCCGGGGTCCAGCTCTCGATAGCGAACTTGATATATCCGATGATCACAGAGAGTGACAACACGGCGACCGACGTCCTTATGGGGCTGGCAGGTGGACCAGCGGCGGTGACCGAGAACCTGCGCAGGCTCGGGATCACCGATTTCAGGGTCGATCGGCCTGTCCGCGGGATTCTCATGGATTTCTACGGCGTGCCATCGGTCACCCCAGAAGCTGTCGCTGAGGCCATCAGCAACAACCCGGCACTGGTGGCGGCCCAGGTTGGTCCCAATCCGAACTTCGAGGCAGATCCCCGCGACCACACAACGCCCAATGCGTATCTGAAACTCCTGCTTGCCATCGACGGTGGCAGGGCGATGAGTCCGAAAAGCCGCGAGTTCCTGCTGGGCGTTATGTTGCGCACGCGCACCGGCGATGGCCGACTCAAGGGGCTGTTGCCGAAGGGAACGCCCGTAGCGCACAAGACCGGAACCTTAGGCGGAGTTGCCAACGACGCTGGCTATATCACGCTCCCCGACGGTCGACGATTTGCTATCGCGGTGTTCACGAACAGCAGCGAGACATCCACGGCGGACAGGGATCGGGCAATTGCCGAGATCGCCCGCTCGCTGTTCGACTACTTCTACCTGGCTCCGGTGGCGAAGCAATAGGTCGGTAAACCGCTCGGGGGCGCACCCTCTACCGGTGCGCCCCCCGACAGAACCCTATGGACCAATCGATGACACGCAGGACGGACGAGTCCCGTGGGGGACCGATCCTGTTCACCAACGTCACTCTCTTTGACGGGGTGAACGAAGCCCTGATCGCAAACGCGTATGTCGTGGTGACGGACAACCTGATCACCGCCGTGTCGACCGAACCGTTGGCCATCGCGGGCGGCGGCGGCGTGACCTCGATAGACGACATTTGTTATTTCATGGCACAAGACAAGACGTTGCGTCATGCCTGACAGTTGGTGGCAGCGGACGGCGCTTCGCGCCGCCGCTGCCACCAACGCGTTAGATGCCAACCGAGCCTCAGCCTCATAGCGGTCGACTGAACGCAAGGAGCATATCATCACATCCTCTTGCAGCGTGGTATTCGCTGTCGCTCTAGCGTTGACCATGCCGGCAATGCTACACGCGCAGGCGCAACCACAAGACACGACAGCGCGGGACTCGACGCGAATCGACCCGCTCAAGAACCAGGCTGTGGACATGACTGGCGACGATCTGGCAGTCGAGCCCTTCCCGCGCTCCTGGTCGCTGCACGGAACTCGCGCCCGTATGGCGATTCGCGGCTACGTCAAGCTCGACTACATCCAGGACTTCAACGGTGCCTACGATCGCTTCCAGTTTCCTGTGGCGGCCGTCCCGGTCCCGGGCGACGGCCGGCCGGATCAGGCGGGCTACATGAACATGTTCGCCCGGGAAAGTCGGATCAGTTTCGACATCCGGTCGTTCACGGAGAACGATACGCCGCTGCAGTTCTTCATGGAGATGGACTTCTGGACTCTGGACGACACGCCGTTCTTTACGGCGCCGCGACTGCGGCACTTCTATGGCGTGTTCGGCCGCCTGCTGGCGGGACGAACGTGGGGCACCCTGACCGATGTGTACTCTCTCGCACCCACCATCGACTTCGCGGGCGGCGATGCGATCGCGGGATCCCGCCGGCCTCAGGTCCGTTTCGAGCAGCCGCTTAACGACGAATTCAGGGCGGCCGTTGCGTTGGAGATGCTCGAGTTCCCGGACATCGACAACGTCGATGATCAGGCGGGCGAGGCAAGCATGCAGCTGCCGCTCGCTGGCTGCCCGCATCACGCGCAGCACGAAGCGGGGGCGGGCAATGCTGGGTGCGTCGTTGTACCAACTCCGCTGGGACGGGCTGGGGACGGGGCCCGATGCAACGGCGGTGGCGTGGGGTGCGCTGTTCAGCGGCCGTCTGGGTCTGGGGGAGCGGGACTTCCTCGTGTGGAACACGTCGGCGGGAAACGGCTGGGGCAGCAACATCGTCACCGACATCGGTGCGGGCTCTGCCGCGGTGCTGACGCCCGATGGTTCGTTGAACGATCTGTTTTCGTGGAATGCCCAGGTGGGGGTCGCACACTATCTCTCCGAAGTCGTGGCACTGAATGTGTCGGTCGCTTGGGCCTCGGTCGAAAACTCGCCGCTCAAACCCGCAGGCCGCCTCAAGGAGGGCGGTACGGCGCACGTCAATGTGATCTGGTCGCCGTTCAAGTCGGTGAACACCGGAGTGGAGTACATGTACGGGCTGCGCCGCAACTACGACGGGTTGGACGGCACCGCCAACCGCGTGCAGGCGATGATCAAGTTCATCTTCTGATGTGTAGACGGGTTAGGCAACACAGGAGCCCCTGCGGGGCAACAATGTCGATGGTGGAGGCGGCGGGAATCGAACCTGTTTCGAGCGAAGATTCTAGCCGATTGATGGCGTGGAGCTTACGCGCTTACCGGGTTACGTGATCGCCGCGTACCACCATCTGACTTGTCCACTGGAGTCCTCCCGAGTCCCCTGGAGTGGGCCCCAGTCCTGGAGACATCTTGGAGACGGGACTCTGTTCGCCTCGAATGGGGCCGATGGGTACTCCTTCGAATAGAGGTCTTGGACCGCACGCAGGTACAGCTTCCCCTCCTCGGTCGAGATCTCCGTGATGTCAGTCACCCACTTGGCGTTCGCCCGCCGAGCCACGAAGTTGCGGGCCAGGTGGTCCTCGATCCCCGCCGGTCGACCTCCCGAGCCCCTCTTCTTCTTCCGCCGCCGCCCCCGCGCTGGCACGCCATGGAGCCCGTGGAGACGTATCAGCCGGGCCACTCGATTCCGGCTGCAGGCCTCCCCTTCGTAGCGGAGCTCTTCCCACATCCGCAGGGCACCGAACACGCCGTCACTGGCTTCGTGCAGCTCCTGGATCCGCACCAGAGGCCGTCCGTTGTCCTGTGCTCGGGGTCCCTGCGGGCAGCTCCGCCACGCACAGTACCCGCTCGGGGACACGCGGAGACAGCGGCACATCAACCGCACTGGATAGGTGTCGCGGCAAAGGTCCATCACCCGATACTTTACTTCTGCTCTCTCGCGAAGAACGTCGGCCGCGTCTCGTAAAACATCACGTGTCTTCTTCACCCGGGCCAGGTCTCGCCTGGCCTGGGCGCCCGGATCATTGCGACGCTTCGCTCTCGGCAGCGTCGTTGGAGGGGCACTTGTCGGATTCATGCCGCTGGTGATTGTAGGTCTGTCTGGGCTCACGGTCGAAGCGACACCCGATCCACGCTGCGGGAACGCGATCGGTTTCTCCATGCTGGTCCTGTTTGTGCTTGCCTTGATGGAAGAAGTTGCCTTTCGTTCGTACCCACTGGTGCGCCTGTGCGAATTGTCCGGTCCTCGCATGTCCATCTATTGCACGTCGCTCTTCTTCGCGCTTTACCATGGCCTCGATCCTGCCAATCTGCTTGGACCGGGAGTCTGGGGCATCGTGTTCGGCTTGGCGGCCATTGCGTCGCGAGGGATTGCCCTGCCGCTGGGCATCCACTTCGGGTTGAACTGGATGCAAAGCGTGTTCGGCATGAAAGCACAGTTTGCCACTTCCCGTTGGACGATCATGCCCGGCCCCAACGATCGGATTGTCTCCCCAGAGTCCATCGCACTTGTGCTCCAGGTGAGCCTGTTGGCAATTGCCATCCTGTTGGTTGAACTCTTTGTCCGGAAGAACCCGGAGCCGGCAAAGCTCGCTAATGATCGTTTCCCCGCCCGACCAGTGTATGCCGCTGACGAGGGCGCGCTCGAACCTAGTGCGTTATCGCTTTGCCGGCAGCGTGTCCAGCAGCACCACCATCTCGAGCTGTCCTCGCTCGCGGGCCACGTCGAGCGGTCGCAAGCCTTCCTTGTTTACCAGTGTCCAGTCTGCCCCGAGCTCCAGGAGCACGCGGCCAGCCTCCACGGAGCCATTCTCGGCCGCATGGTGCAGCGGAGTGAAGCCGGTCAGATTGGCGAGATCGATCGTGGCGCCCTGCGCGACCAGCAACCGGACAACCACGGGGTGATTGTACCAGGTGGCCCAGTTCAGCGCGCGACGACCATTGCGACTGCGACGGGTGTCGAGCGAGTCGATCAGGGCCCCGGAGGCGAGCGCTGCGGCTACGGCCGCCGAGTCCCCCTCCTGTGACGCATCCCACAGGTCGTCCTGCGCGGTGGCGGTTTGGGCCCTGATCGCACTGGCGTTCAGGCCGAGCAGGATGGCGGCGAGCACCATGCAACACGCGCGCTTCCGCGCAGAGATGGGGATCATGAATCCTCCGGTCGTGGGGATTGGGTTAGACAGGGCGACGGCCGGATTGGTTGCAACATGACTTGCCCGGCTGCCGTCCACCCAATGCGTGGCGGTGGGGCCACCCTCAGAGCAAGCATCGCCACGATGCAGATGCGCCCTTCGCTCCGCCGCCACCATCCCCCACGCGCTCCGCGTGCTGACACTGGATGACGACTGCGCGAGTCCAACCGGGCTAGCGGCGGGCCCGCCAGAAGAGGAGCGCGGCCAGGCCACCCAGGATGCCGGCGGCGACCAGAATGGCGCCCCAGAGGACTTCCGTCTTGCCTGGTCCCCAGCTCTGCACGACCGTGGTCAGGGAATCCGGGTAAAGGCGACGGGGCGCAGCGGTGCCAAACGCCACCACGTAGCTCACCGTGTCGTACGGGATATAGGCGGTGTATTCGAGTGAGCGGACGGCGTCGTGCTCGTCGTACCGGGTCTCCATCCATGCAAATGCCGATTGGCCGTCGAGGGTGACCGTCTCGAGCGGGGCATACGTGATGCTCGAGGGATTACCATACCGGCTGGCTTGGACACTGCGAGCCGCCTCGGCCTCCGCGCGGGTCACCCGGCCCGCGTACCGTTCCACATGGATTTGGCTCTGTGGCTCGAACGTCTCGATATCCCCCAACCAGACACCCCGGCTCAACAGCTCGCGGTCCGGAAACGTAGGCGCGCCGGAATTCGCATTGGCGGTAAAGAGGAATCCAGCAGGCACGCCCCGCACCTGATGCCCCGGGACGGTCGGCTTGAGGCACGCGGCCGCGCCTGCCGCGGTCAGCGCCAGGGCAAAGGCAAGGATTGCCTGCTGACGCCAGTTGCGATATCCTCGCTCCATCTTCATGATGCCTCGCAGTGAGAAGGGCAGGCGTCCAATCTATACCTCGGAGAACTGCGGTGCGGCTTGATCATCGGCGTGGACTCATCTGGCGTGTGGCGGCAGTGGCCACGGCAGCGATTCTCGTCATACTGTGGAAACAAGGCGTGGAAGACCCGGCGTACATCGTGCAGATCCATTTCGGGATGGCGCCACAGGCCCTGGCCGGTGCCGAGGTGATGATCGACAGCGAGGTGGTGGGCACACTGGAGGAGCACGACAATCGGTTCGTCAGTGGTTTTCGGGTGGAGGAAGGCGACCATATTGCGGAACTGCGGTTGCCGGGATGTGCATCCGAACAGGCGCGCTTCACCTCGGGGTTCGGCGGAGCGAACGTGCTGCTCGTGTGGTACCAGGATTTGCGAGTTCAGGGAGCCGATACCGTCTGCGTGCTTCGATCGCAGCGCTGACCGCCCATGGGAGCGCCACGGCAAAACTCCGGCTTGCCGGGCCGCGGCGCGGAAGACATCTTCTTGCTGCCTGCCTCGTTCGGCCGTTGCCGGCCGGTCCATCGCGTTTCACGGGAGTCCGCATGCCTGGACGCCACGCCCTGTCCGCCTCCGTTCTGCGCCTCGTCACCGTCGCCACGCTCGTGGCCTGGGCTGCGCCGCTCTCCGGCCAGGGCTCCGAACCGTCCAGCGGGGCGATCGACGCCCAGGTCTGGACGGCCATCGCAACCACGGTGCTGGAGCACGACATCGCGGGGATGGGGGCCACCTACCACCCGGATGCCGTCCTGGTCACGCCCCAGGGAACCATGCCGATCGCGCAGGCGCTGGCGGGATGGGGACAGTCGATGGAAGCGATGAAGCGAGACGGAAGCCGCGCCTCGGTGGCGTTTCGCTTCTCGGTGCGGCAGGACGGCACCGACACGGCCTTCGAGTCGGGGATGTTCAACTACGCCATGACCGACAGCGCCGGGGCCACGACGCGCTACATTGTCCCGTTTGAGGCCCTGCTGGTGCAACGGGACGGCCGGTGGCTGATCATCATGGAGCACCAGCTGGCCGCGGCCGACGAGTCCGCGTGGAACGCCATGCCGCATTAGGCCGACGCGACAGCTCGTCAGCCGGCTCATGGGCGCCCCAAACCGAGGAACGCACACTCCTGTGCCTTTCGACTTCCAACCAACCCTCGAAGGACCGCTGCTGACGCTTCGGCCGCTCCGCGCGTCCGATCACGATTCCCTCTATGCCGTCGCCTCGGATCCGCTCATCTGGGAGCAACATCCAGACAAGCGCCGCTCCCAGGCGGACGGATTCCGGGCCTTCTTCGAGGAATCGCTCGCTTCCGGCGGCGCCCTGATGGCTATTCGCGCCGGCACCAACGAGGTCATGGGCGCCTCGCGCTTCCACGGATATGACGAGGCCGCAAGCGAAATCGAAATCGGCTGGAGCTTTCTCGGCCGCAAGTACTGGGGTGGAACATTCAACCGTGAGATGAAGCGCCTCATGGTGGAACACGCCTTTCGCTTCGCGCAACGCGTCGTGTTTCTCGTCGGCCCAGACAATATTCGATCCCAGCGGGCCGTCCTCAAGCTCGGAGCCGTGCGCGCTGGTACGCGACGCGACGCGTCCGGACGTGAAAGCTGCGCCTATCACCTGACCCCGGCCGACTGGTCAGCAGCCATCGGCAGCTAGCATTCCGGCCGGTGCGGCTTGCGTGCCCTCGCCCACGACTGCATCATCCGTCTGGATCTGCCCCTGACTGGAGGCCACCATGCATGGGCGCCCTTGGTTGTACGGCGCATTGCTCGCAGGATGCTCCCTGCTCGCCTGCGCCCAGGACTCCCCCGTTGGCAGCAGCGACGGGGACGGCAGTGGGGACGGGGGCGGCGGTGCCGGCTCGACGCTCGAGCCAGCGACGTATAACGCCTCGGTCAATCCCACGCCTCCGCCCGGCTACAGCATCCTCGGCGAGGCCCCCTACCGGTGGCAGGCCTATTTGTACGACAACGGTACCTGGGTCCCAGTGGGCCACCCCCAGGTCACGGATAGCTCAGCGACGCTTGTCGTGATCGACTGCAACGGCGCAAGGACAAGGGACGCCTGCACGGAGCATGGATCGGCCATGATTCAAGTGACGGTCACTGCGGTGTCCCCGGGCCCGACACTCCTGTGTACCTACAAGAGTGGATTCCAGTTCCGAGATGACTTCTTCTTGAACACGCCGCTCGGCAACATGAGTATCGCGCCGGTCGCCTCCTCGAGTCAGGACCCCTCAAACCAGGGAACCTGTTTCCCTTAGGTGGCCGGCAGACGCCAGCGCCCTCCTCCTGGCCCCGCGCCGATGGCAACACGATCGAGCTCTGGGAGCCGACAAGGACGCGCGCGACTCGCGCGCTGCGCCGCCTCGGAAACCACCCATTGATGCAGGTCCGGCCGCGGGCCTGCCATCGCGAAAGGGAGGGAGATATGGCTCCACGCCGCCTGACGGTGGCCGCACTCGTGCTGGTCGCCACGCTGGGCTGCTCCGAAACCAGTGACGAAGCCGCCGGCCCTGGCGTCCAGGTCGGGCAGGTGTCCCTGCCCGCCCCCGGGGCCGCCTACCATGGCGGTGTGGCGCACAGCTTCCTGAACGGCAACGCCCTCCTGACCTGCGGCAGGCACGGCGAGTTCAGCGGCGCGGTGGAGCCACCCGCCACGCCAGGTGCCACCGCGACGGTGGACTACAGCGCCACGTTCGAGGGCCAGCTGGCCCTGTCACCGCCACTCGTGGCGGCGTCTGTCACCCATCCGCTCTCGATTCAGGTCCGCATGGTGGAACAGATCACGCTCGCCAGCACGCAGGGGGCGGTGCGGACGTTCGACACCGAGCTCTCCGCATTCGAGTTGGGAGGGTCCACGGCACCCGCTGGTGTCCTGGTCAGGGAGAGCCCGAGTGTCGCCTCGACCGGACGCACGACGGTCACTGCCCTCACCAACGGACAGTATCGCATCGAGAGCTTCTACGACGTGTGGCTGGAAATCAGCCTCGATGACGGTGCGACCTGGAATCCTGCCGCCGAGGCGGTCCGCATGACGCTGGGGCCCGCCACGACGTGAGCGGGGCCGGCCTTCGGCATTGGTCTGCCTGTCGTGGCTGGCGAGCGTACCCTCTTGCGGGGACCACCGATGCGTCCGATACTGTCTGGCTCGAACACCACACCTTACAGCGCACTGGAGGCAGGCATGAGGAAGTACGGGGCGGAGTTCATCGGGACCTTCTGGCTGGTCCTCGGCGGGTGCGGCAGTGCCGTGCTGGCCGCGGCCTTTCCCGACGTGGGCATCGGACTGCTCGGTGTATCGCTCGCCTTTGGCCTGACGCTGCTCACGATGGCCTTCGCCATCGGACACATCTCCGGGTGCCACATCAATCCGGCCGTGTCGATCGGGCTCTGGGCCGGCGGTCGCTTTCCGGCGAAGGAGCTCCTGCCCTACATCGTGGCACAGGTGCTGGGCGGCCTGGTGGCCGGCGGCGTGCTGTACCTCATCGCGAGCGGGCAGGCAGGCTTTGACGTCTCCGCGGGTTTCGCGTCCAACGGCTACGGCGCCCATTCGCCGGGCGGCTATTCCCTGATGGCGGCGCTGATCACGGAAGTCGTCATGACCATGATGTTCCTGCTCATCATCATGGGCGCCACCGACAAGCGCGCACCCGCGGGCTTCGCCCCGATCGCCATCGGGCTGGGCCTGACGCTGATCCACCTGTTCAGCGTCCCGGTCACCAACGCCTCGGTGAACCCGGCGCGCAGTACGGGCGTCGCCCTGTATGTCGGTGGGTGGGCCACGTCGCAGCTCTGGCTCTTCTGGGTGGCCCCCATCATCGGCGGCGTGCTGGGCGCGATCTTGTACCGGTTCCTTGCGGAGGACGCCAAGTAGTCGACGGCGATTCTCCCCTGCACGCCGAAGGGTGGCGTCCCGGCTCCTGCCGGGACGCCACCCTTTGTGCTGCGGTATCGCGTCGTCGGACCTAGGCCAGGTCGAACCGGTCCAGGTCCATCACCTTGGCCCACGCCGCCACGAAGTCACCCACGAACTTCTCCTTCGCGTCGTCACAGGCATACACCTCCGCGAGCGCGCGGAGCTGCGAGTTCGACCCGAAGATGAGGTCCACGCGGGAGGCCGTCCACTTCACGGCACCCGTTTCCCGGTCCCTGCCCTCGAACGCATCCTGCGCCTTGGACGTCGCCTTCCACGTGGTGCCCATGTCCAGCAGGTTCACGAAGAAGTCGTTCGTCAGCGTCTCGGGGCGCTTGGTGAACACGCCCTGCTTCGACTGCCCGACGTTCGCGTTCAGAACCCGCATCCCGCCGACCAGCACGGTCATTTCGGGGGCGGTGAGCGTCAGGAGCTGGGCCTTGTCGACCAACAGTTCCTCGGCCGAGATCGTGTAGGCCGTCTTCTGGTAGTTCCGGAACCCATCGGCGATCGGCTCGAGTACGCCGAATGAATCCGCGTCGGTCTGCTCCTGCGAGGCGTCCATCCGTCCCGGTGTAAACGGCACCGCGACATCGACGCCCGCCTTCTTCGCCGCGGCCTCGACCGCCGCGCACCCGCCCAGCACGATCAGGTCAGCGAGCGAGACTCGCTTCTTCCCCTTTTGCGCGTCGTTGAATTCCTTCTGGATGGTCTCGTAGGCCGCGAGCGCACGCGCCAGCTGGGCCGGCTGGTTCACTTCCCAGTTCTTCTGGGGCGCGAGGCGAAGGCGCGCGCCATTGGCCCCGCCGCGCTTGTCACTTCCGCGGAAGGTCGAGGCAGACGCCCAGGCGGTCGCGACGAGCTGGGCAATGGAGAGCCCCGAGGCGAGGATCTGGGCCTTGAGGGCCGTGATGTCCTTCGCGGTGACAAGCGGATGATCGACCACGGGGATGGGATCCTGCCAGATCAGCTCTTCCTCCGGCACCAGGGCGCCGAGGTAGCGGGACCGCGGCCCCATGTCACGATGGGTGAGCTTGTACCACGCCCGGGCGAATGCATCGGCCAGCTGATCGGGGTTCTGCTGGAACCGCTTCGAGATCTTCCGATACGCTGGATCTTCCCGCATTGCCATGTCGGCCGTCGTCATCATCGGCCCCTGCCGCTTGGATGGGTCGTGTGCGTCCGGCACCGTCGTCGCCGCCGCGGGGTCCTTCGGTTTCCACTGGTGCGCCCCGGCCGGACTCTTCGTCAGTTCCCACTCGTAGCCGAACAGGGTATCGAAGTAGCTGTTGTCCCACTGCGTCGGCGTCGGCGTCCACGCGCCTTCCAGGCCGCTGGTGGTCGAATCGTCGCCCTTGCCGGTACCGAAGCTGTTCTTCCAGCCCAGGCCCTGCTCCTCGATGCTGGCTCCCTCCGGTTCCGAACCCACCAGCGCCGGGTCACCCGCGCCGTGCGCCTTGCCGAAGGTATGCCCGCCGGCGGTGAGCGCGACGGTCTCCTCGTCGTCCATCGCCATGCGCGCAAAGGTCTCGCGAATGTCCCGGGCAGAGCCGAGGGGATCGGGATTGCCGTTGGGGCCCTCCGGGTTCACGTAGATCAGCCCCATCTGCACCGCGGCCAGCGGGTTCTCGAGCTGGCGGTCGCCGGCATAGCGCTTGTCGCCCAGCCACTCCGCCTCGGCGCCCCAGTAGATGTCCTGCTCGGGCTCCCAGACATCCTCGCGGCCGCCGCCGAACCCGAAGGGCTTAAGCCCCATCGACTCGATGGCGCAGTTCCCGGCGAAGACCATGAGGTCGGCCCAGGAGAGTCCCTTGCCGTACTTCTGCTTGATCGGCCAGAGGAGCCGGCGCGCCTTGTCGAGGTTGCCGTTGTCCGGCCAGCTGTTGAGGGGCGCGAATCGCTGCGTTCCCGAACCGGCGCCGCCGCGCCCGTCGCCGGTGCGGTAGGTGCCGGCGCTGTGCCACGCCATGCGGATGAAGAGCGGCCCGTAGTGGCCGTAGTCGGCAGGCCACCAGTCCTGCGAGGTCGTCATCAGCGTGAAGAGGTCCTTCTTCAGCGCCTCGAGGTCGAGCTTCTTGAACTCGTCCGCGTAGCGGAACCCGGTCCCCATGGGGTCGCCCGCGGGAGGATTCTGGTGGAGCATCCCGAGGTTGAGCTGGTTGGGCCACCAGTCCCGGTTCGAGCGGCCACCGGTCGTCGCTGGGCTGCCGGTATGCATGACCGGGCACTTGCCCTCGTTGTTGGGTGAATTGTCCTTCATGTTTCGCTCCGATTGTGCGTGATGAATGCCACCTGCTGTTGACACGGCGGATTCTCGTGGTGAATCGATGCCGTGTCGCGCTGTACCTGCGGGTAATTTAACAGGAAATCCTTCTCGGCTCATACCCGCTTGAGTGCCACAGGTGCCAGCTGGCCCGGCATGTCAGGGCGCCCCGTGAGGCTGGCACGCCTGCGTCCCCGGCAGCAGGTTGGACGAACCGGGGAACGATGGCATCTGTCCGATGGGAGAATGACGATGACAGACGAGGGTGACAGCGCGAGCACGGATCCGGCGCCGATCCGCATTCTCCCGTACCGCCCGGCGCTGGCCGCGGCGTTCGCCGAGCTCAACCGTGAGTGGATCGAAGGGCTCTTCCAGATCGAGGAGGCCGACCGACAGGTCCTCGACCACCCGGAGGAGGCGATCATCCGGCCGGGTGGGCAGATCTTCTTCGCGCTGGAGGGAGACGAGCCCGTCGGCACCGTGGCCGCCATCCGAGTCTCGCAGTCGACCTATGAACTCGCCAAGATGGCGGTCCGCCCCTCGCACCGTGGGCTGGGGCTGGGCGAGGCGCTCGGCCGGGTGGCGATCGACTTTGTCCGCGCCGAGGGCGCCTCCCTCCTCTATCTCGAGACCAACAGCGCACTCACCGGGGCCATCCGGCTCTACGAGCGACTCGGCTTTGCCCATGCCACGCCACCCCAGCTCTCCGAATACGCCCGGGCAGATGTGTATATGGAGATCCGGATGGGCGACGCCGAGGCGCAATAGGCCCTCACGGCGTGGCTCTCGCGCCTTGCGTCCCCCGGGTTACCTTCCAAGCCACTCCTCCACCCCGTCCTTCATGTCCCGGAGCGTCTCCCATGCGACTCGGCTTCCGCACGACCTGTCTGCTCGCCGCCGCGATCACGGTTGGTGCCTGCGCCCCCAAGGGCCCCACCCCCGAAGCCATGGTCGCCGCGGCCGACGCGGTCGACCAGGCGTTCCTCACCGCCTTCAACGCCGGCGACGTGGACGCGCTGATGGCCACCTACTGGAACAGCCCTGAGCTGGTGAACATCGGGCTCGCCGGCATGGGCGGCCTGGGCTGGGATGACACGAAGGCCGGCTGGGAAATGACCCTCGCCGCCCTGCCGGGCGCCCAGCTGGCGTTCGACAGTCCGCAGAACATCGCCCAAGGCGACGTGGTCCTGGGCTGGGGGAAGTGGACGATGACCGTCCCCACCGGCGACGGGACCGCGATGGTCCTGCAGGGCCGCTACTCCGACGTGAAGGCGATGCGCGACGGGAAGTGGGTCTACGTCCTCGACCACGCCTCGGTCCCGATGCCGCCGGCACCTGAGACTCCGTGAGGAGAGGCCTGCAGCGCTTCGCGTCGCTCACCTCGCTGGCTGGGGCGGTCCTCTGCTGGGCCGCGCCGGCCGGCGCGCAGGTGCCCGCCGATGATCGCGCGCAGGTGCTCGCCGTCGTTGACACGGCGCTTGCCGCGATCAGCCGGAAGGACTTCGTCGCGCTGACCGACCTGATGCTCGACTCCGCCGTCGTGTTCTCGGCAGGCGTGCAGGATGGGCAGGTGCGCGTCGGGTTCCGCACCCGGGCGCAAGAACGCGCCACGACGCCGGAAGGCACGTGGACCGAGCGGGGATTCGACCCCCAGGTGATGATTTCGGGGCCGCTCGCCACGGTGTGGTTGCCTTACGATTTCTATCTGGACGGTGCCTGGTCGCACTGCGGCGTGGACGTTTTCATCCTGCTCAAGGTGGAAGCAGGGTGGCGGATCGCCACGGTCGCCTACAGCGTCGAGCAGCCACCGGCGTGCCAGAAGCACCCCAACGCCCCGCCCGCCAAGTGATCCGAGCCGCCCGATGAGCAAGGCGATGACGGCTGTGAAGCACGAGCTGCGGGAGTTGCTCCCCGCCATGATCTTCTTTCTCATCGCCTTTCACATGCTGTCCCTCACCAAGGCGCTGCTGCTCGACAATTACGATATCACTCCGACCAGCAGCACCATTGCCACCGTCTCGGCGATCATCGTGGCCAAGACGATCCTGCTGATCGATCATACCGCCCTCGCGCGCCTCTTCTCGAGCCGGCTCCTGTACAACCTCCTCTGGAAGACGGTGCTGTTCGGCACGATCGCCGTCCTCTTTCGGCAGGTGGAAGAACTGGTTCCGGTCGTCCTGAAGCATGGCGATCTCGGCGCCGCCATCCGGGAGAACCTGGACAGCGTTTCGTCGAACCGGTTCCTCATCATCCATATGTGGCTGTACACACTCCTCTTCATCTATGCCCTCGCGTCGGAGGCCGTGCGCATGGTCGGCAGAGACGGCGCGTGGGCCGTCCTGCTGGGCCCCGTCTCCCCCCACACAACACGCCGGGCGGACTGAGTGTATCGCGCCCAGTCCCGCGCCGAGGAAATCGCCAACAGCGTCAGCCATGGCGTCGGATTCATCGCGGCCGTCGCCGTGCTGCCGGTGCTGGTGATCAATGCGCTTCAGCACGGCCCGGCGGCGCTGGTCGGGGCGCTGGTGTTTGGGGTGAGCGCCGCCCTGCTCTATCTCACCTCCACGCTGTACCACGCCCTCACTCCCATGCGCGCGAAACAGATTTTCCAGGTGCTCGACCACGGCGCCATCTATGTGCTGATTGCCGGCACCTACACCCCGTTCATGCTCGGCGTGCTCCGCGGCCCGTGGGGCTGGAGCCTGCTGGGCGCCATCTGGATCCTCGCCGTCTTCGGCATCGTCCTCAAGGCCCGAGGCGGCATCCGCCACCCGCGGTTCTCGACCGCGCTCTACCTCGCCATGGGCTGGCTCGTGGTCGTCGCCGCGAAGCCGTTTCTGGAAGCGGTACCGGTCCCCGGCCTGCTCTGGCTGGCCGCCGGCGGCCTCGCCTACACCGCCGGGGTCGGGTTCTACGCCGCCAGCCGCCTCCCGTACCGGCATTTCGTCTGGCACCTCTTCGTACTGGCGGGTACCGCCTGTCATGCGGTGGCGGTATTGAAGTACGCGGCCTGACCCCCGCAGGAGGCAGATCCATGACTGACCCAATTCGATTGCGCCGCAACGCGTTCCGCTGGGTCGCCGTCGTCGCCACCCTGTTGGGGACACCCGGCGCACCTCTCGGCGCACAGCAGATCGACACCATCCGCGTGGGCAGCCCTGCCCTGGAGAGCTCCGCCCTTCTTCCCGGCACCTACGTCATTGAGAACTACCGCCGGACCGACGGGACCGAGATCCTGGCCAGCATCACGACGCAGACCATCACCCCATCGCGGGTGGGCGGAATCGAAGTCTTTGTCGTCGCCATGACGCACGCACCGACCAACGGCGATACCACCGTGAGCCGGACCCAGGTGCGCGCGTCGGACCTCGCCCTCCAACACCATCGGACGAAGGGCACGCGTGACTCAGCCGCGGTCTCCGCGACCGACGGCGTGGTGACGGGATGGGTCGTCCTGCCGGAGACCCCTACCAGCTTGATTGACGAGGCCATTGCCCAACCGGTCTTTCCCATCGAGGGACAGATCCCGTGGATCTTTCCGCTGCTCCCCCTCGCCGAGGGGTATGCCGCGGCCATTCCCCACTTCTCGGAGTGGGCGGGAGGTGAGAAGTGGTCGACGATCAGGGTGACGGGATCGGAGCGCCTCACCATCGGCGGTGCGGAGATCGAGTGCTGGGTCGTGGATGGTGGAGAACTCTTCCGCGGATACAATGTGACGTACTGGGTGAGCAAGGCATCGCGCCGGATCGTGCAGGGCGTCGCCAAGGGAGCCGGAAGCGGTCCGGAGTTCTGGTCCCGGATGCGGGCGCCGTGAGGCGCTCGGTCCCGGGGCGCCGTCGGGCGCTCGGCCTGATCGCGTTGCTGTCGATCGGCACGGCGGTTCCGCCTCTTGCGGCGCAAACCCAACCCCTTCCCTCGCAGCTACCCCTTGCCCAGCCCGCGCCCGACAGCTTCCTGGTCGTGTTCCAAACAACCAAGGGGAATGTCGTGATGAAGGCGCGTCGGGAGTGGTCTCCATTGGGCGTCGACCGCCTCTATCACCTCGCCATGGCCCACTACTACGACGGCGTCGTGATCTACCGGGTCGGCCCGACGGCCAGCTTCAAGGGTGGCTACGTGGTGCAGTTCGGCATCGGGAACAGCGCGGCGGTGAACCAGGCGTGGGACGCGGCCGGTATTCCCGATGAGCCGGTGGTTCATCCCACTGGCACGGGGACGGTCAACTTCGCCCGCGCCGGCCCCAATTCCCGGACAGTGGAACTCGGCATCAACCTGACGCCGAACACGACGCTGGATACCGTCGGCTATGAAGGGGTAGTGGGGTTTCCACCATTAGCGCAGGTCGTGGAGGGCATGACAGTCCTGGAGTCGCTGAACCGGCAGTACGGCAACACCGTCTTCGAGCATTGGGACTCGGTCATGGCCTCCGGGCGCGCCTACCTCGATCGCGCCTATCCGGGGCTGGATCGCGTGATCTCCAGTTCGGTTACCGAGGCGTGGGGCCGCTCCGCGCCCGACTCCACTGCCATCCTCGCCGTGGTCGAGGGCTTTCATGCCGCGCTGGCATCGGGCGATTCGGGCGGCGCCCTTGCCTACCTGGCTCCCGACGCCGTGGTTCTCGAATCGGGTGACCTCGAGACCCGCGCCGAGTACGAGGCCCACCATCTCGGCGCCGACATGGCGTTCACGCAGGCCGTACCGAGCACGCGAGTCACCACCCAGGTGTTCCAGGACGGCAGCGCCGCGTGGGTCGCGTCCATCTCAACATCGAAGGGCACCTATCGCGGCCGTGAGATATCTTCTCAAGGGGCAGAACTGATCGTCCTGAGCCGGAATGGAACCGGGTGGCGCATCCGCGCCATTCACTGGTCTTCGCGGCGGCTCTAATATCATTTTCCCATAACCCGTCGGAGCCATCATGAGTGCCCATGTATCCTGGAATCTCGAACTCGACATTCAGTCCGGCCGGGACGCGGACTTTCGCGCACTCATGGCGGAGATGGTCGCGGCCACCAAGGCGAATGAGCCGGGCACCCTCACCTACGAGTGGAGTGTGACCGCGGACGGCAAGCAGTGCCACACCTACGAGCGCTTCGCCGACTCGGCGGCCACCCTGGCGCACCTGGGCAACTTCGGGTCGAAGTACGCCGAACGGTTCATGGCCGTCCTGACCCCCGTCCGCTTCACGATCTACGGCACGCCGAGTGACGAGGTCAAGGCCGCCCTGGCAGGATTCAATCCGACTTACGTCGCACCGGCAGCCGGGTTCCATCGGTAGCGATTCACACCCGCCCCGCTTTCCCGGAGACCCCATGGCCTTCATCGCATACGTGCCGCCCGAATCACTGAAGCCCGAGGAACGGGTCGCGGATCGCGACCACATCATCCAGGTCTCGGCGGTACATCCGGCCGCAATGCGCCGGCACTACGATCTTTACGTTGAGCTCATGCATGCGCCCGGCCCGCTCGGTCGCCGTGAGCGCGAGATCATGGCCATCCGGGTTTCGGGGCTCAACGATTGCCCCTATTGAATTCACCATCACGGAGCGGGTCTCCGTCGCATTCTCACACAGGCCGGGATGGACGCCGCGGAGCAGGCGGCGCTGATGGACGGAATCCTCGAACCGAGCATCCCAGATTCGCTTGCCATTACGCAGAAGGAGCGGGCCCTGCTCGCCTACGCCGACCAGCTCACGCGGGCGCCCGCATCGATCATCCAGGCCGACATCGACGCGTTGCGGGCGGTGGGCCTCGATGACCGTGCCATCCACGACGCCTGTGCCATCGTGGCGTATTTTGCCTTTGTGAACCGCATCGCCGACGGGCTCGGCGTGGAACTCGAGCCCGGATGACCGGGTAAGGAGCAGTCGATGCCTTCGCTCGTGACCCTGAAGGTGTATCCAAACGAACCCGCCGCGCTGGTCGCCCAGGCGATCCTCCGTGGCGGCGGTGTCGACTCCGTCCTGCGCCTCAACACCGCCGGCGGGATGGAGCCCCAGCTGCAGTTCGTCGGCGGTGTGCCGCTGCTGGTGGCCGAGGGGGATGTGGCGGCCGCGGTCGAGTTGCTGAAAGACGCGGAGGAGTAGCCGAGGCGCTATCTTACCCGCAGGAAATACAGTCCGCATACACACCAACACTTCTCTCCCGACCGGCGCGTCAACAGCGCCGGCGCTGCTGACCGAGGCCTGGCATGGCGCACGTTTCCCACCGACTCTCCAACGCTTTTCAGGGCGCCCTCGCCGGCGGCGGCGATCCGGCCACGTCACCGCTCTACGTCTTCGGACCATTCCTCAAGCTGATCGTCATCGCCGGTGTCGCCGAGATCACCTTCGGCGCCAGCATCTGGCTGGTCGTGTTCACCGTGGTGATGGTGTCGGCGATGTACCGGCTGGTCATGCGGTGGGTGGTGGACGGGAGCGGGGGCAGTGGGCTCACGGAGGAGGAGTTCGGGCCGTGGGCGGTCAAGGTGAACGCCGGTATCACCTTCGTCGAATACACCCTGACCTTCCTCGTCAGCATCGCGGCGCTGGTGACGTTCATGGCGGACCGCATGCCGGCCCTCAACGGCGGCATGATGGGATTGCCCTATCGGACGCTGGTGGCGGTCATCATCAGCGTCGGGATCGGGGCCCTGGTCAATCGTGGCCCCAAGACCGCCGCACGGGCCTTCGGGCCGGCCACGCTCGCGGTCCTGCTCCTGCTCTGGACGATGATCGTCGCCACCATCTGGCAGCGCGGCTTCCACCTGCCGTCTGTCGACTTCCGGGCCTTCCGACCCGAGTACTTCCACTTCACGCTCGGCGGCTTCGCGCGCATCCTCGCGCTGATGACCGGCATCGAGATCTTCGCCAATCTCGTGGCCGCGTACGACGGCACCAGCGCCGAACGGAGCAAGAAGGCGTTCGGCAGCCTGATCATCATCATGGGCACCACCTGCCTCACGATGCTGATCGTCGGGCCTGCCATCCTCGCCGAGGCGGACGTGACCGACACCCACGTCTCGGTGTTCACCCAGACGATGGACCACCTGCTGCCCTCGCCGCTCCCCTGGATCGGCACGCTGATCGGCGTGCTGGTGCTCGCGTCTGCCGCCGCAGCCAGCGCGCAAGGGATCCAGAACCTGGCGCTCGGCCTCCGGTACCGGCACTACATCCCCGCCTGGCTGGGCTCCCGCAATCTCTTCGATGTGGCCGACAAGCCGGTGTGGGTCGAGGTGGGCATCGTCGCCCTCTGCTTCCTGGCCTTCGGCACGCACGAGGAGACCTACCTCGCCATCTATGCGGCGGGCGTGTTCATTCTCCTCAGCATGACGGGCTGGGCCGCCGCCAAGCGGTTGTGGCGGCAGATGCGCGAGAAATTCTCAGTCGGCTCGGCCGCCACGCTCGTCGGCACCGTGATCGCGGCGCTCCTGACGACTGCGGCCACGGTAATCATTTTCGAGGAGCGGTTCTTCGAAGGCGCCTGGACCTACCTTCTCTTCCTCCCGGCACTCTACGTCGTCTTTTCCCGGTTTCGGAACCGCCTCGGCACGCCAAAGGCGCTGGACGAGCATCTCGGCCGGTTCTTTGCCAGCCAGTACCTCCTTCCCTTCCAGCGCGACGACCTGCCGGATGGGGACTTCGGTATCGAACGGATCATGGTGCCTCTCGACGGCTCGGCACTCGCCGAGCAAGCGCTCCCGGTGGCCGAACTCCTGGCACGGACTGTCGGCGGCCGGATCGACCTGATCTCCGTCAAGGCCGGGCGGACCGAGATCAACGGTGAACCGGCCGAACCCCGCTCCGCGACCGAGGTCTACCTCACCCGACTGGCCGAGACGCTGCGGCACCGAGGCGTGCACGCCGACATCACGATGCGGAACGGGAACATCCCGGAAGAGATCGGCAAGCACGGGATCGAAAGCAACGCCGACGTCATTGTGATGGCCACGCACGGCCGGTCCCGGGTGGACCGCATCCTCGGCCGGAACATCGCGACAGCGGTAGTGCGTCAGACGGAACTGCCGGTCCTCGTCGTCCGGCCGACTGACGCCTGGACCAGCCGGCACACGGCGTTCAAGAAACTGCTGGTGTCGCTCGACGGGTCCGTCGACTCCGAGGAGGTGCTGCCGTCCGCACGCATTCTCGCGCGCTACTTCGAGAGCACCGTCGTCCTCCTCGCCGTGCCGGAGAATGAAGGCGAGGTGCCCCGGCTCCGGCATTACCTTGCGTCCGTTTCCGACGCGCTCGGGGCGATCGGGATCAGCGCCGAGACGCGGGTGACCGGATCGGGCGCGAGCCGAACGATTACCAGCGTGGCTGAAGCGGAAGGGTGCGACTTGATCATGATGGCGACACGGGGCCGCGGAGGCCCGGAACAAATTGGGGTCGAGGTCGGGAGCGTGACGGAGAGCGTCATACTCTCCGCGCACTGTCCGGTCTTCGCAGTGACGGTGATCGGGATCGGGCGGGGCAAGAAGGAGGGAGGATGATTTCCGGACGCGACGCGCTCGACCGCCTGCGCACGGGCAATGCCCGGTTCGCCTCCAACGTGCGCGGACCCGACACCATCGTCAGTCACACCCGGCGGCCGGAGCTGCCGGCGGAACAGGAGCCGCTGGCCATCATCCTCGGTTGTTCTGACGCGCGGGTCCCTGCGGAGCTGATCTTCGACCAAGGGCTAGGCGACCTGTTCGTGATTCGCGTCGCCGGCAACATCGTGGCACCGTCGCTGGTCGGCAGCGTGGAGTTTGCCGCCTCCCAGTTCGGCACCCGGCTCGTGGTGGTGCTGGGGCATTCGAAGTGCGGGGCCGTTACGGCGACCCTCGACGAACTGCAGCGGCCCACCGAAAACCAGTCCCGCAACCTGAAGTCCATCGTCCACCGCATTCGACCCTCCGTCGAGGGGCTGCTCGCCACCGACCTCAAGCACGACCGGGAAGCGATCATTGAACAGGCCGTCCGGCTCAACATCCGGGCGTCGGCGGACCACCTGCGCCACGGCTCCGAGGTGCTGGAGCAGCTGATCCGCGACGAAGGCTTGCTGGTGGTCGGGGCAGAGTATTCCCTGGAGACCGGCGACGTGGATTTCTTCGACATGCCCTGAGCAGAGCGACGATTGATCGCTGGCGCACACCTCATCGGCGCGCGTCGCCCCATCCACCGAGCACCCCATGACAGTCGCGCATACCACCGACCGCAAGCTCTTCGGCACCTTCGCCGGGGTGTTCACACCGACGCTGCTCACGATTCTCGGCGTCATCATGTACCTCCGCCTTCCCTGGACCGTCGGGAACGCGGGGTTGCTCGGCGGCCTCCTCATCATCCTCCTCGCCAACGGGATCACCGCCGCCACCGGACTGTCGCTGTCCTCGGTCGCCACCAACACGCGGATGGGCGCAGGCGGCCCCTACGCCGTCATCTCCCGCTCGCTCGGTTTCGAGATCGGTGGCAGCATCGGCGTGCCGCTGTATCTGTCGCAGGCGTTCGCCGTGGCGATGTACATCTTCGGCTTTCGCGAGGGGTGGCTCTGGATCTTCCCCACCCATCCGCCACTGCTGGTCGATCTCGGCGTGTTTGCGCTGGTGATGTTGGTCGCGTACCTGAGCGCCAGCCTCGCGTTCAGGATTCAGTACGTGGTGATGGTCGTTATCGTGATCTCGCTGGTGCTGATCTTTGGCAACGTTGAAGTGTGGGGACAATCGGGCATCACACCGACGCTCTGGGGCACCTACCCCGGTTCGCCAGAGAACCAGTTCGGCGGCACCAACTTCTGGGCCGTGTTTGCGGTGTTCTTTCCGGCGGCCACCGGAGTCATGGCCGGTGCCAACATGTCAGGGGAGTTGCGCGACCCGCGCCGGTCGATCCCGGTGGGCACGCTGTCGGCCATCGGCCTGAGCCTCGTGATCTACGTCGCGCTCGCCTTCTGGATCGCGCGCGCGGCCACGCCGGACGAATTGGTCTCCAACTACACCATCATGCTCGACAAGTCGCTCTGGGGCCCCGGGGTGCTCGCCGGTCTCCTCGGCGCCACCTTCTCGTCGGCCCTGAGTTCGCTGGTGGGCGCGCCTCGCATTCTCGCGGCACTCGCCCGGGATCAGATCATTCCCCGTGGACACTGGCTGGCCCAGCTCTCCGGTGGTGAGCCGCGACGTGCGATGCTGGTGACCGGCGGGATCGTCCTCGCCGGCCTCCTGCTCCGGGACCTGAACATCATCGCCCCGCTGATCACGATGTTCTTCCTGATCACCTACATGGTGATCAACGTGGTCCTGCTCGCCGAGTCGAGCCTCGGCCTGATGAGCTTCCGGCCGACGCTTCGGCTCCCCCGAATCGTGCCGCTCATCGGCGCACTCGGCTGCCTCTTCGCGATGTTCATCATCAACGCGACCTTCAGCCTGCTCGCGGTGGGCGTGGTGGCCGGTATCTATCTCTGGATCGTCTGGCACGGCGCCGCCCCGGGTGCCGGCACCGTCCGGAGCGGCATCTTCATCGCGTTTGCGGAGTGGGCCGCCGGCAAGGTGATCGAGCTGGATATGGCGGCCCGGCGCGCCTGGAAGCCAAGCCTGCTGATGCCGGTGATTGACCCGGCGACGATTCGAGGGGAGTTCGGCCTGCTGGTGGATCTGTGCGGTCGGGAGGGGTCCGTCAAGTTCCTGGGGCTCGCCACGCGCGACACCGTCGCCGACCTCCAGCCTCGGTTTCAGCGGCTCTGCGCCTCATTCCAGAAGCACGGCGTCATGGCCACCAGTTCGATCGTGGACTCCGCGGGATTCGCCGCCGGCACCATCACCGGCCTCCAGGCGCTCGGCAGCGCCTTCTTCAAGCCGAACATCCTGCTGCTGAACCTCCCCCGGGACCCTGCACGCCACGAGGAGTTCCGCGAACTCGTCCGCGAGGCCCGGCGGCTGGAAATCGGCGTCCTCCTGGTGGCGATGCACGAGAAGGCCGGCATGGGCATGGCCAAGGTGGTCAACGTGTGGGTGCCGCCCCGCGGCGACCATGTGTTGATGGCCGACTACCTCCAGTCCAACGGCCTCAACCTGGCCCTGTTGACGGCCATCCGGCTGGCCAAGTCGTGGCGGGCAGACCTGAACATCATTTCGGTGGTGCCCAGCGAATCGGATGTGCCCGGCACCCGTGCCCATATCGACGAGTTGCGCGATCTCTGCCGGATCGCGAGCGCGGCCACGACCCGTGTCATGGTCGGCGAGTTCCAGGCCTGCGTCCGCCAGGCACCGCAATCGGACATGGACATCCTCGGCCTGCGGCAGGGGCCCGACCTGCAGTTCGTGGACGACATGGTGCAGGCAACCCGGTCGTCGTGCATGTTCGCGGCGGACTCCGGACTGGAGAGCGCACTGGCCTGAGTGGTTCCCGGCCTACGCCAACAGGGGGGGCGGTGCGTCAGGGGCCGCCGAGCAGCGCGTTCGGCTCGCCGGAGCCGGGGGGAGACGGTGCGCCGCGGCCGGCGGCGGCGTACCAAACACGGAAGCGGCACGCAGATTTCCCTCCACCGCGACCAGCATCCCCTCGAGCTCCTCCCGCGCCTTCCGCAGCGCGTAGCGGTAGCTCCAGCGATACATCGCGAGCGCGGCCGCACCGAAGACCGCCGCCCCACCTGCCGCCACCACCGCGGCCATCGGCCCCAGCATGAGCGCCACTCCAATCCCTCCCCCGGCAAGCCCGCCGGCCACTCCCATTCCTCCACTCAACCATCTGTCGAGCGTCCAGTTTTTCCGCAGGCCGCCGCGCAGGTCGCCGGAGACGGTGACCTCGCATCGACTCGTGGGCGTCCCGAGCGGTTTGAGCGCGACATGCAGCTGCTCCACCTCGATCTGCGTCATGCGATAGCGGAACATGCTGACCCCTTCGAACGTGACGATCCAATTCCGCATCAATAAAATGTCGAACACGAGGACACCCCCATCGAGAGGATGCCCGCCAACGGTGTCGCGCAGCTTGAGCCCGAACGGCGGTGCGGTCAGCACCCGGCCGATGGCTTCCAGCACTGCCTTGGGCGCGGCCGGGATTACGCGAGAGCAGGAGATGCTCCGTTCCCGGGTGCCCAGCATCCGGGTCAGGGTCCGCTCCTGACGCGCCGAGAGATCCGCCGAAGCGACCTCCTGACCGGCAGGCCGTTCCGCGATGGCCATGGCGACAAATTCCGCCGCGATGCCAGCCTCGGATGCCGCCTGCTCCACGTCCTGCAGGCGATAGCCGCCACTCGGCAGGGGGCCGGCGGGCGCATCGCCGGGCTGGGGCTCCCGGTATCGCGCCTGCAGCCGAGTGGTGGCCTCCGCCTGCAACTGCGCGGCCCGCAACCAGATGGCGCGCGCCTGGTCGGTGCTCACGACCTCCGCCAGCGAGCCCGGGATGGCCGGCAGCGCGGCCGATTGCAGGGCCGTCCCCAGCGCGTCGGCAAAGGCCTCGCCGGTGGGATACCGATCGCCAGGAGACTTGCTGAGACTCCGGTCGATGACCGTCACCAGTCCGTGGGGCAGATCGGGCGCGAGCCCGGAGAGGGAGGGCGCCGGTCGGGTCACCTGCTGGGCCATGACGGTCGCGGCCTCGTCGGCCTCGAAGGGGAGATGGCCGCTGAGAATCTGGAAGCCGACCACACCGAGGGAGTAGAGATCGCTCCGGCCATCGAGCTTGTCGCCGGCAGCCTGCTCGGGACTCATGTAGTGGACCGAACCGAGCACCATGCCGCCCTGCGTCAGGGGCGAGGCCAGTCGATTCTGCGCGATGCCGAAGTCGGTCACGATGGCGCGGTTGGAGCCGCGCTCGATCATGATGTTCTCCGGCTTCACATCGCGGTGGACCACGCCCCGCGCGTGGGCGTAGGCTAGGGCCCAGGCGGCTTCCCGCAGCACCCGGACCGCCTCGGCCGGGGGGAGCGGGCCGCGGGCGCGGAGCCGCTCGGCGAGATTCTCGCCGTCGACGAAGCCCATGGTGAAGAAGGCCACCCCGTCGATTTCGTCGGCCCGGTAGATCGGCACGATGTTCGGGTGGGAGAGCTGGGCGGAGGTGCGCGCCTCGCGGAGGAACCGCTCGCGCAGCTCGGGATCGGCCGCGAGCGCCCGGGGGAGCACCTTGATGGCCACCGGCCGGTCGAGACGGACGTCCCGCGCCAGGTAGACCACCCCCATCCCTCCCCGACCGAGCTCCCGCTCGAGGGTGTACTGGCCGACAAGGAGAGCCTGCAATGACGCGAGAGAGTCAGAACTCACGAAGGTCGTACCCCTGACGAGAGTGGTCGTTCGTGCGATTGGTAACATAGATGCGAAGGGAGCTTCAGCGAAGCGTGCGGGCTTCGGGCCTCGGCCTCCGCAAGCGGCTCTCTTCCCCTGACGGCCGGCGAGGGACAGATTGTGGAGATGGAAGCCCAACTGAAGGAATGGCTCTTCGACGCCAATATCGGCCGCCTCGTGGCGACCATCCTCGGCCTGGTGGTCATCGTGGTGCTGGTCCGGGCGGCGCAGCGCGCCCTGGTGGGCCGGATCGAGGACACCGACACCCGCTACCGGGTGCGAAAGGCGGTCGGCTTCTCGGGGTATGTCTTCGCCTTCCTCTTCCTCGCGGCTCTCTTCAGCGACAAACTCGGTGGCCTGACGGTCGCCTTCGGCGTCGCCGGTGCGGGCATCGCCTTCGCCCTGCAGGAAGTGATCGCCAGCATTGCCGGTTGGCTGGCACTTACCTTCTCGAACTTCTACCATCCCGGCGACCGGGTCCAGCTCGGCGGCATCAAGGGCGACGTGATCGACATCGGCGTGCTCCGCACCACCCTCATGGAGGTGGGCCAGTGGGTCGATGGCGACCTCTACAACGGGCGCATTGTGCGCGTGGCCAACAGCTTCGTGTTCAAGGAGCCGGTCTTCAACTACTCTGGCGACTTCCCCTTCCTCTGGGACGAAATCCGGATCCCGATCCGTTTCGGCAGCGACCGTGCGGAGGCCCGCGTCATCATCCAGCAAGTAGCGGACCGGGTCGTGGGCGAGTACGCCTCGACCGCGGGCGTGGCCTGGAAGGGAATGGTGAGGAAATACCGGATCGAGGACGCGATGGTGACTCCGATGCTGACGCTGGTAGCCACCGACAACTGGCTGCAGTACACGCTCCGGTATGTGGTGGACTACCGACGGCGGCGAGGGGTGAAGGACGCACTCTTCAATGGCATCCTGGACCTGGTCGATGCCTCGAATGGCCGGGTGCAGCTCGCCTCTGCCACGTTTGAGCTCGTGGCCGCGCCGCCCATTACCGTGAAGGCGACGTCGTGATCCAGGCGCTCACGACGTGGGCCAGCGAGACCTTCGGGCTGAGCCCCCAGACGCAATTGCGCCTGCTCGCCACGGCGGCCATCATCGCGCTCCTGGTCGGGCTCAGATGGGCGGTCCTCTCGGCGGTCCATCGCCGCGTCCCCGATCTGCATCTGCGGTATCGGTGGCACAAGGGCGCCACGTACGTGGTGGTCGTGCTCGGGTTGGTGCTGGCCGCCCGGGTCTGGCTGGTCGAGTTTGCCGGGTTGGCCACCTACCTTGGCCTCCTCTCCGCCGGGCTCGCCATCGCCCTCAAGGACCCGCTGGCCAACCTCGCCGGCTGGTTGTTCATCCTCTGGCGCCGCCCCCTCGAAGTGGGAGACCGGGTCCAGCTCGGCACGCACTCCGGCGATGTGGTGGATGTGCGGCTCTTCCAATTCACGCTCCTCGAAATCGGGAACTGGGTGGCGGCCGACCAGACCACCGGACGCCTCATCCACATCCCCAATGCCCTGGTCTTCACCGCCCCCCTGGCCAACTACACGCGTGGGTTCCGGTTCATCTGGACCGAGCTCCCGATCCTGGTCACCTTCGAGAGCGATTGGGAAAAGGCGAAGTCCCTGCTCGAGGAAATCAGCGAACGCCACGGACGCAGCGGCGCCGGCGACCCCGGACTCGCGTCTGGGACCGCGGCGGTGCGCTATGCGCTGCCGAAGAGCCCGACCACGCCGGCGGTGTATGTCTCCGTGGAAGCGAGCGGCGTGTTGCTGACGCTCCGCGTCCGGTGCTCGCCCCGGGAACGTCGCAAGACCACCGACGTGCTCTGGCAGGAAGTCCTGCGGGCGTTTGCCGGTTGCACCGACGTCGACTTCGCCTACCCGACCACGCGGCTCTACGCCAACGACCGGGAGGGAAAGCCGGGGAAACACCCCCCCGGTGTCCCCGGCGCTCCCCCATCCGCCCCGTGACCTGACCGCACCATGCATATCGACGTCATTCTCGTCCTGCTGTTCATCGTGGCGACCACGGTCGCCATCATCGCCAAACAGCTCCGACTCCCCTACACCGTCGCGCTGGTGGTAGCAGGCCTCTTCCTGGGGCAGCTGCACGCCTTCGAACCGCCGCACCTGACCCAGGAGCTGCTGTTCGCCGTCTTCCTGCCCGGTCTCCTCTTCGAGGCGGCCTTTCACTTCGATTTCAGTCTCTTCCGCCGGGACCGGTCGCTCATCCTGACCCTGGCGGTCCCGGGCGTGCTGGCGGGCATCTTGCTGACCGCGGCGATCCTGGTGCCGGTCGCGGCCGCGCTCGAGCTGGCCGATCGGCTCACCTGGACCCATGCCCTGGTCTTTGGCGCGCTCGTCGCCGCCACCGACCCAATCGCGGTCGTCGGGCTCTTCCGCAGCCTCGGGGCGCCACGCCGACTGGCCGCGCTGCTCGAAGGGGAGAGCCTGCTGAACGACGGGACCTCCATCGTCTTCTTCAGCATCATCCTCGCCGCGGCCGGCGGCGCCGTCATCTCAGCTTCCGGCGTGGTGCTGGAGTTCATTCGGGTGGTCGGCATCGGGATCGGGATCGGCTTCGCCCTCGGCCTGGTCATCTCCACGATCATCCAGCGGATCGACGAGCCGATGCTCGAGATTACGCTCACCACGATCGCCGCCTACGGGGCGTTCACCGGGGCGGAGCACCTCCACGGATCGGGGGTCATCGCCACGGTCGTCGCAGGGATGGTCTGCGGCAATTACGGGGCGCGAACCGGCATGTCGCCGACCACGCGCGTCGCGGTCGAGTCGTTCTGGGAGTACGTCGCCTTCGCGCTCAACTCGATCATCTTCCTCCTGATCGGATTCGAAGTGCAGATCACCGATCTTGTCTCCTACTGGCCGTTGATCCTCTCGGCGTTCCTGGCCGTGACGGTCGGTCGCGCCGCGGTCGTGTTCGCCACCGCCCCACTCGCCGCACGCGGAGTGAACCGGATCCCTGCGAGCTGGAGGGCGATCCTGAGCTGGGGGGGCCTCCGCGGCGGGCTCTCCATGGTGCTGGCGCTCAGCCTCCCGGCCGACTTCCCGAATCGCGCCCTGCTGGTGGCAACGACGTTCGGCGTCGTGATCCTCTCGATCCTGGTACAAGGCCTGAGCATGGCGCCACTGCTCCGGTGGCTGGGCGTGGCCAGTTCGCACGCGGAGCGGGCCGATTATGACCGGAACCGCAGCGAATTGATGGCCGTGCAGGCGGCCCTGCGGGAACTCGACCGGATGGTGCAAAGCGGACACGGCAACCCTGCCGGGCTAGCGGCACTCCGGGCGGAATACGAGGGCCGGCTGGCCGGCGTGGAGGGGGAGCTGGGCCGCATGCGCGAGACGCACGCCGACCTGCATGAGGCCGAGCTCGTCCGGGCACGCCGCCACCTGCTGATGGTGGAGAAGGCCGAGGCGATCGAGGCCAATCACCAGGGGCTCCTGAGCCGTGACGCCTACGAGACGGTGCTGGGCGATATCGACGCACGGCTGGTGCAGTTGCATGATCAGGGGAGAGAATAACGACGGCGCAGGACTTCACGTTCGATGTCTGTGGCACACTTACACGGCAAAGGAGCACGATATGTCCGGACCTGCTGATCTCGTTCACAAGGGCGGCACACGCATGACCACCTGGGGCGTCCTGACCATGCTCCTGGGCGTCTTCGCGATGTTCACACCGATGCTGACGGGGTTCTCGATTCTCCTGCTGGTCGGCATCGCCGTGATGGCGGCGGGCGTCATGCGCATGATCTGGGCGTTCCAGGCCGGCAGCGTCGGACGGGGACTGCTCATGTTCGTCCTCGGCCTGCTCACGCTGCTCGTCGGGTTCCTCTTGCTCGTGAACCCGGTCTTCGCGGCGGTGTCAGTGACGATCCTGCTGACGTTCTACCTGGTGGTGGACGGCGCGGCGGAGGTGTACGCCGGGGTGCAGCGGAAGCCGGACGCGGGATGGGGATGGCTCACTCTCGGCGGGGTCGTCTCGATTCTGCTGGGCATCATGATCTGGCGCCAGGCACCGCTGGCCGGCGTCTGGGCCATCGGGCTCTTCCTCGGCATCAAGCTCTTCTTCGTGGGGCTGATGATGATGACGGTCGGCGGTACGTTGCGGGGAATCACCAAGGGTTGAGTGGCCGTACACGACGAATGTGACGACGCCCGGCCAGTCGGCCGGGCGTCTTGCGTTGCGTCAGTTTCCCGATTGCAGCTGCGGCCGGTGATGCCGCGTATGGTGCGCCTGAAAGAGGAGGTAGTCCGCCAGCGACACCTTACCGAAGGTCGTAGTGTCGATCAGCTGCTCGTTCGGTCCCCGCGCCAGGACCGCCGCCTCGAGCACGGCCAGCGCCCCGAGTAACCGGGTGCGCGCGTCATTCACGGCCGGTGGGCCCGACTCGGGATCCATCGCCTTGTTGGTCTTGGCGCCGCCCGGGAAGTGTCCGGTCCTGACCATTCGGTTGAAGAACACCCCCCGCATGATCGGCCGGAGGAATCGTGGGAAGACGGGAAAGACCGTCGGCTTCCCTGCGACGGCGTAGCCCGACTGCTCCAGCGCGCGGGCCACATGCTCGGTGACTTGCGAGGGCGACCATTTCTTGGGTGCCCGCGGTGTGGCCCAGTGCCCAGCCGAGTTCCCGGCAGTCGCCAGGAACTCTTCCACGGCCGCGCGGTTCTGCTGCAGTGCCTCGGCAACGGTCATCATCGTGTCCCCCCCCCGGTGAACGGTCTCAGGCATCGACCAGGTCCTGGCGACGTCCCAGTGTCGAGAAGATCAGGGCCAGCGCAAACAACGTCAACCCGATGGCCCCGTCGCCCCAGCGCATGATGCCCGGCAGCAGGAGCGCCACCACCAGCGCCAGATCGGTACAGCCCACGAGTGCGAGATTGAGCAGGTAGCCGTTCCGGCTGTTGCGCCAGTTGCGGGTGGCACCGACGTAGATCACCAACAGCCCGATCCAGAGGATGTTCATGGCACCCATCCCCATGAACGCGGCCGCCGCCGCCGGGAAGGCACCGATCGAGCCGGGGTCGAACCCAACGCCGGTTGAAATCATGGCGGTGAGCCCCACCCCGCCGGATTCCCGAAGCGTCAGGAGCTGGAAGACGGCTCCCGCGACGTGCACGAGCCCCCAGAGGATGTAGAATGCGGCGCCGATCTTCGCAAAGCGATTGGATGCGCTCATCGGTCAAACCTCCAGTGTGTCGGGACGCTCGGGGCGCTTGCCCTCGTCGAGGAACGGCTTGAAGCAGGAGCTGAGGAGAAAGCTCCACCCTTGCTGCAGACCCTGCATGGCCCCGTCACTCAGCAACCCGTAGGGGGTATCACGGAAGGCCAGCGTAGTCGCCTTGCCGTCGGCGGAGGGTGTCAGGCGGAAGGTCGTGACCGATCGCGCCGGGCCGCCGAAGTCGGCGGACATGTCACCCGCCCACTGCAGCATCTTGTTCGCCTCAAAGACCGTCACGACCCCGAAGAGCCCACCCTCACCCCCGCCCCAATCCTCGTAGACGCGACCACCCACTTGGGGCTCGATGGCGAACCGTTTGGGCGAGGTCCCCACATAGAACGCCTTGGGCCACCACTCCCCAATGCCGACGGTGAGGGACTGCCACACCACTTCAGGGGGCTTGCTGATTTGGACCTCAAGCTTGATGTCCAGGGTCCGGAACTGCGGTGTGTCGCTCATCCTGCCTCCTCGCGTGATTCCGCGTGTCGTTTGAGTCGCATGAGCCGGTCGGCAGGCTCGGTTTCGAACGGCTTGATCCACCGTCGGTAGATGAGATGAATCGGCATCGGGTTGAGCTCATTCCACCGCTGGCGGCCCTCGCGCCGCACGGTCACCAGGCCCGCCTCGACCAGCACGCCGAGGTGTTTCATGACGCCGAAACGGGAGAGGTCGAACCGGTCGGCCAGTTCCCCGGTGGTCATTGCGCGATCCCGGAGCAGGTCGAGGATCGCCCGTCGGGTCGGGTCCGCGAGCGCCCGCCAGGCGGAGTCGAGATCGTCGGTCCTGGGTTGGGCTCTTCGTTCCACCATATGTGACATATTAGTAACATATTATCGTACGTCAAGTCTCCTGTCGGGGCCGACGGGAATACAACACGGGCGGCCCGGAATCCGGACCGCCCGCGTGCTTTGTTGCGTGATGCTGTGCTACGTTGGAACGCTTAGACCGCCAGCGTAGATACTGCCAGGTCGAAGTTGGTGACTTCCGGCGTGCCCTCGATGAAGAGGGACAGCTTCTTGAGCAACTGGGGATAGACCGCGGTCTGATACTTCTCCGCGCTCGCCTTGTCCGTCCAGACGCTCAGGCTCACGGAATGCTGCCCATTGATCATGGCCAACTCGTGCTTGAAGCCGGGCTGGGTCTTCATGGTGGGCAGGACCTCGTCCTTGAGCACCTTGTTGAAGTCAGCGGTCTTGCCGGGCTTGATCGTGAGTGAGACGTTGCGAATGTAGTTCATGGGGAGGTTTCCAGTCTGCTCGCATCACATCTCCTGTCAGCACCGGGCCACGAGCGAGGCTATTCGAGGCGATCCGGGGGTCCGCTGCGCCGATTGCGCGGGACCAGTCTGATGAGATCGGGGGGCTCTCGTTCGACCCTGTCCCGTGTTTCAATGTTTGAAACATAATACATAAGCTATTGATTGTCAAGGGGTTACGATTACGTCTCTCTCAGCGCCACCCGTCCTGTTCGAGACCCCCGCCGCCTTCCGGGCCTGGCTGCGGAAGCACCATCGCTCGGTGCCCGCCCTGGTGCTGCGCCTCGCCAAGAAGCACGCGGCCGGGAATGGGATCACCTACGCGGAAGCGCTGGACGAGGCGCTCTGCTTCGGTTGGATCGATGGCATCCGGCGCGGCATCGATGCCGACAGCTTCTCTGTTCGGTTTACGCCGAGGAAGCCGCGGAGCATCTGGAGCAAAGTGAACGTCGCGCATGTGGAACGGCTCATTCGGGAGAAGCGGGTGACGAAGGCGGGGCTCGCGGCCTTCGAGGCACGGACCGACCATCGCACCGGGATCTACTCCTTCGAGAACCGCCCCACCACACTGCCTCCGCCGTTGCGTGCACAGTTCAAGAAGCACCGGGCGGCCTGGCAGTATTTTCAGGGGGAGGCGCCGTACTATCGGCGGACGGCGACCTACTGGGTCGTGAGCGCCAAGCAGGACGCAACACGTCTCCGGCGATTGGGTATCTTGATTGCCTGTTCGGCGGAGGGGACTCGGATCCCGCAATTGCGGCGGTAGAGGCGGGCCACATCCCCTCGCTGCCACCATCTCCAATTTCATCATGGGAGTGCACAACATGCAGCGGAAGGCAGACGCAAAGTGGATGGGAGACCTGCGCACCGGCACCGGCACCATCAAGCTCGGCAGCGGGGTGTTCGAGGGCCCCTACAGCTTCAAGTCCCGCTTCGAAGACGGCAAGGACACCAATCCCGAGGAACTGATCGGCGCCGCCCACGCCGCCTGCTTCTCGATGGCCCTCTCGGCGTCACTCGCCAAGGCGGGGCACAACCCGAAGAGCGTGGCGACGACCGCGACCGTCAACCTGGAACTCGTCGGCGCGGGATCGCAGATCACCCGGATCGACCTGGTGACCCACGGGATCGTCCCCGGCCTCTCGGAAGCCGAATTCAAGAAGTTCGCGGAAGACGCCAAGGCGAACTGCATCGTCTCGAAGGCGCTGGCCAGTGTGCCGATGACCCTCTCGGTGACCTTCGCCGGGAGTTGATCGGCGAAACCTTTGCCGCCTTCCCCCCGTTTGGGCATGGGAGCCGCCTCCCCTGCCGGACCCCGTCCCCGCTATTAGGTTACGGGGTTACCGGCAGGATCGTTCGTGTGCCCCTCGACGGCATCGTCCCAGAACTTGATTCCCAGGAGTGAGTTAGGTGAGGATCCCTGGTCTGCGCACGTCTTTCCCTGCTGCCATCTGCTCGCTGCTGATCGCCCCGCTGGCCCAGGCGCAGGCAGCCGACAGTGCCGGTGACCCTGGCTACGTTGCCGGGGACGCCAAGTTCATGACCGGGATGATCGGGCACCACGCCCAGGCGGTCCTGATTGCCGGCTGGGCGCCGACCCACGGGGCGAGCCCGTCGATCATCCGCCTGACGGAGCGAATCGTGGTCGGCCAGCAGGACGAGATCCAGTTGATGGAGACGTGGCTGCGTGATCGCGGCGAGCCGGTCCCCGACTCCAGCCATGCCGGCCACGTCGGGATGGATCACGCCATGCACATGCCGGGGATGCTGAGCGCCGCCCAGCTGGACTCCCTCGACAATGCGCGCGGCCCCGCATTCGACCGGCTCTTCCTGACCTACATGATCCAGCACCACATGGGCGCCATCGTCATGGTCAACGAGCTCTTTGCCACGCATGGCGCCGGGCAGGACGAACCGACCTTCCGGCTGGCCTCGAACATCTACGCCGACCAGACCACCGAAATCGCCCGAATGCAGAAGATGCTGGCGGCCCTCGACGCCGAGGGCACCAGCCCCTGATGCACCGACATTTTCACGCAGTGAATTCCCTCGCCACTCTTCCACAGGAATGGTTCATGAGTCTCTTGCACACCGCTCTGCGTTCGGGCCGCCGGTCCGCCGCGGGCCTGACCCCGCTTCTCCTGGCCCTCGGGGCCGTCTCCCTTGGGGGCTGCTCCTCGTCGACCAGCTCGGCGGCCACCGCCGCGATGCCGGCGGCGCCCGAGATGCCGGCCGCCGATCCTCGCGTGGGCCTCAAGGCGGGACAGTGGGATGCCGCGGAAGCCGCGTGGAACCTGCGCCTGGTCTCGAATACACGGCCGTCGGAGAAGTTCGAGGGTGTGACGAACTCGGATATCTCCTTCACCGGGAAGTATGCGATCCAGGGCAACTACAACGGCTTCCAGGTCTGGGATGTGTCCGATCCCGCCAAGCCGACGCTCAAGGTCGGCTTCCTCTGCCCCGCGTCGCAGAGCGACGTGTCGGTGTACAAGAACCTCCTCTTCGTTTCGGGTGAGGGAAACTCCGGCCGCCTCGACTGCGGCACGCAAGGCGTCAAGGCGCCCGTCAGCCCCGATCGCCTCCGTGGCATTCGCATCTTCGACATCAGCGACATCTCGGCGCCAAAGTACATCGCCAACGTCCAGACCTGCCGTGGTTCGCACACACACACGGTCCTCGAGAGCCCGCGGGACAAGGAGAACGTCTACATCTACGTCTCCGGCTCGGCGGGCGTCCGCCCGGCGGAAGAATTGCCTGGCTGCTCCGGCATGGCGCCGGATGAGGACCCGAACTCGGCCCTCTTCCGCATCGAAGTCATCAAGGTGCCGCTGGCACACCCGGAACAGGCCGCCATCGTGAGCTCGCCCCGGATCTTCAACGACTTGCTGGCGCCCCCACAGCACGGCGAAGCGCCGGAAGACATCGCCGCGGCCGAGAAGGCCGCCGCCGCGTGGCGCGCGAAGGGCGGGTACACGGCGTTCATCTTCGGGATGGAGCGCCCGATTCCGTCGGGGTACATCAACCCGATGCTCGACAGCATCGTGACCGCCCGGAAGGGCACCGGCGCGCCGACGGCCGCCGACAGCGCCGCCCTCCGCACCGCCCTGCCGACCATCCTGGCGGCGCGGTTCGGCAGTCCTGACGACGACAAGGGCGGCGTCCGCCCCGGTCCGACCCAGTGCCATGACATCACCGTCTACCCCGCCATCGGCCGTGCCGGCGGCGCCTGCGAAGGCTACGGCCTGCTGCTGGACATCACCGACCCGGTCCATCCGAAGCGGATCGGCGCGGTGGCCGACTCCAACTTCTCGTACTGGCACTCGGCAACCTTCAATAACGACGGCTCCAAGATCCTCTTCTCCGACGAGTGGGGCGGCGGCGGCTCACCGAAGTGCCGCGTTACCGACCGCAAGGAGTGGGGCGCCGACGCGATCTTCACGCTCGCAAACGACAAGATGGACTTCAAGAGCTACTACAAGCTGCCCGCCGCGCAGACCGAAAACGAGAACTGCGTCGCCCACAATGGGTCGCTCATCCCCGTGCCCGGCCGCGACATCATGGTGCAGTCGTGGTACCAGGGCGGCATCTCGGTCTTTGACTGGACCGATGCCTCGAACCCCGTGGAGATCGCGTTCCATGACCGCGGCCCAATCGACTCGACCCGCATGGGCAGCGGCGGCTCCTGGTCGGTCTACTGGTACAACGGCTACATGTACAGCTCCGAGATCGGCCGCGGGCTCGACATCTTCGATTTGACCGCCAGCGAGCACTTGTCGCAGAACGAGATCGACGCGGCCAAACTGGTCACGCTGGACTACTTCAACGCGCAGGGGCAGCCGAAGTTTGTCTGGCCGGCGCACATCGTCGTGGCCCAGGCCTACCTCGACCAGCTCGCCCGGTCGAATGGGCTCAGCGCCAAGAAGATCGACGCCGCCCGGAAGACGCTCGACAAGGCGTCGACCGAAACCGGCTCCAAGCGTGCAGATACGCTCGGCCAGCTGGCCAGGCAGCTCGAAGCTGACGTTGCCGGCGCGAGCGATCCCGCCAAGGTGAAGACGCTGGCCGCCGCGGTGGATGCGGTCGCCAACGCCAAGACCTGATCCGAGGCGCAGGAATCGATCGTCACGCGGTGCATCGAGGTCCGGTCTGGTTGGCCGGGCCTTGATGCGTTCCGGGGGGGCTATGGAACGACATGCCGAGCTGATTCATTCGTTCTACACGGCGTTTGCGCGGCGCGATCATGCGGTAATGGCGGCCTGCTATGCCCCCGATGCCACCTTTTGCGATCCGGTCTTCCCGCTCCTGCGTGGAGCCGCCGTCGGGGCGATGTGGCGAATGCTCTGCGAGCGGGGCAACGATCTCCGAATCGAAGCAGGCCGCATCGGAGCCACAGGCGACCGGGGCAGCGCGCACTGGGAGGCGTGGTACACCTTTTCGGCGACGGGTCGACCGGTCCACAACATCATCGAGGCGTCATTCGAGTTCCGTGACGGCCTAATTGTGCGACACACAGATACCTTCGACCTGTACCGTTGGGCGCGTCAGGCTCTCGGCACGAAGGGAGTCCTGCTCGGATGGGCGCCGCCGGTGCAGCGCGCCATCCGGGGCCAGGCGGCACGTGCGCTCGAGACGTTCATGATCAGGCATGGAGTGGGCTGACCCGACCGAAGGGAGTCGCTGATGCGGGGATGCTTCACGCTGATAGGACTGCTCTTGCTTGCAGTGGGTCTTGCATCGCTCTGGATCCTGATCAAGATCGGCTGGAGCAGCGACGGCCCCGGCGCCCTCTTCTTCTATATCGGGCTGGTCGGTGGGCTCTGGGGCGCGTGGTTGTTCCTCAGCAGTTCCCGGTCGAAGAAATAGGACCCCGAACCATGCATATCCTCGTGGTTGGCGCCAGCGGCGGCACCGGCCGGCTCCTGGTCTCCCAGGCACTCGACGCCGGGCACGTGGTCACCGCGTTCGTGCGCGATGCCGCCCGGCTCCCGCTCACGCATGCGGCGCTCCGCGTCGCCGTAGGCGACGCGATGCACCGGGACAGCTTTGGCCCCTTCATGGCCGGCCAGGATGCGATCCTCTGCACCCTGGGCGCCAAGCCCGAAGGCGACGACGCACACCGCGGGCAGCCCGGCGTGCCCGTTTGCTCCGTCGGCACCAGGCACCTCATCGAGGCGATGCGTTCAGCTGGCATGCGGCGGCTGGTCGTCGAGAGTTCGGCGCCGTGCGGGGAGAGCGCGGCCACTGGACGGTGGCCGGCGCCCTGGATCGTACGGACGGTGCTGCGGGAGGTCATGGCCGACAAGGAGATTCAGGAGGCGGCGGTACGGGCGAGCGGACTGGACTGGACGATCATCCGGCCGGTCAAGATGACGAACGGTCCGCGGACCGATCGGGTGCGGGTCGGCGCGGACCTGCGTTGGGGAATCACCTCAAAGGTGTCGCGGGCCGACGTGGCTGCGGTGATGCTCCGGACGGTTGCGGCCGGGGATACCATCGGGGCGGCGCTAACCGTGGCGCCGAGCTGACCGATGCCTGAGTCCTGGAGCACCCGGCTTCTCCGGTGGCGGTTCAACCTGTTTCCGGCCTATCGGGGCACCGGTGCACGGGTCACCTACATCGCGGACGACGGGTACGAGGTCCGGATACGGCTCCCGCTCTCGTGGCGGACCCGAAACTATGTCGGCACCATCTTCGGGGGCAGCCTGTACGGGGCGATCGACCCGATGCACATGGTCATGCTCATCCGGCTTCTGGGCCCAGGATATGTCGTCTGGGATCAGGCGGCGACGATCAGGTTCCTCCGGCCAGGCCGATCCACACTCCACGCTACCTTCCAGCTCGACCGGGAGACGGTCGCAACGATCGCGTCGGAGGCCAGGGCTGCAGGCCCCATCACGCGGGAATTCGACATCGATCTGGTCGATGAACGGGGAGAGGTGTGCTGTTCGTGCACCAAGACGGTGTACGTGCGGTGGAAGGGCGGCGAGACGGCGGGCGTGGGGGGCGGCTAGGGAGCGGCGGGCGGCTGGGCCACGCCTGCGGCGTCGGCCTTTGACTGGGTGGCGGTGGATGCCGACGCCGACAGGGCGGGGAGCACGGCCTTGGCGGCGAGTTTGAAGGTGAACGCCGCCGCCGGCACGCCGAGCCCGGCGCCGAGCAGCAGGAGATTCGCCGCGAGAACCCGGCCGGTCCAGCGATTGACCAGCTCCCGGCTGCGCGTCGCCATGACCACCGCCACGGCGGCCAGGTCAATCAGGACGAGCCCGGCGGCACACGTCCAGAACACCTCGGCGCTGACCTGGTCCAGCCACAGCACGGTGGTTTCGAGCATCGAGGGCCTCGAGGCACGGGAAGAGGGACGGTCGTTTCTCGGTAGTGTGTCTCACTAGTTACGGCGAACTCGCTGAATTGTCCAGAGGCAACCTGAAACGGGGCCGGTGTATGACGCGCGGAGGCGACATGGCTGGCGCACGAGGCCGGATCCAGTCGATCGACATCATCCGGGGTGCGGTCATGGTCCTGATGGCGCTCGACCACGTGCGTGTATATGCCGGCCTGCCGGCCGGCGGCCCGACTCCGGGCATCTTCTTCACCCGCTGGGTCACCAACTTCTGTGCCCCCGCGTTCATCTTCTTTGCGGGCACCAGCGCCTACCTCTACGGGAAGAAGCACCCTGGGTTGTCACGGTTCCTGGCCACCCGCGGGCTCTGGCTCGTGTTCCTCGAGCTGGTGGTGATCCGCATCGCCTGGACCTTCAACGTCGATTTTTCAAATTTCCTGATGGCCGGCGTCATCTGGGTCATCGGGTGGTGCATGATCCTGCTCGCGCTCCTGGTGCGGCTGCCGGTCCGCATGGTCGGCGTGCTCGGCCTCGTGATCATGGCTGGCCACAACCTCCTCGATGCCCGGTTCTTCGAGCTGGTCACCGCGGCACAGGAGGGTGGCACCTACTGGCTTGGGTCGATCCTGTATCTCGGGTTCTGGGGTGGTCCGGTGACGCTCGGGGCGGGCGGAGGCGAGTTCTGGGTGTTGTACTCCATCGTGCCCTGGATTGGGGTCATGGCGGCGGGATACGGATTCGGCGCAATCATCAGGATGGAGCCCGCCCACCGGAATCGACTCTGCCTGCTGATCGGGCTCTCAGCCACCGCCGTCTTCCTGGTGCTCCGGGGATTCGACCTCTATGGCGACCCGTTCGCGTGGCGCGCGGCCGCCAATCCTGCCAATGGACGTCCGCCGATGCCAGCCATGCTCGCGTTCCTGAACACCAACAAGTACCCGGCCTCGTTCCTGTTCCTCCTGATGACCCTCGGGCCCACCATTGCGCTGATGCCGCTGCTGGAGCGCGCGCACGGCGCGGTGGTCCGCTGGCTGATCGTCTTCGGCCGGGTGCCGATGTTCTTCTATTTGCTGCACATTCCGCTCATTCATGCGCTTGCCGTGCTCGTGTCCCTGATCCGCTCCCCTGCCGACACCGCGTGGCTTTTTGCTAACCATCCGATGGCCAACCCGCAGCCGCCTCCGGGCTACACATGGAGCCTCGGCATGTTGTACGTTGGCTGGGCCGTGGCGGTCGCGCTCCTCTATTCGCCCTGCCGCTGGTTCGCCGATGTGAAAGCGAGGCGCAAGGAGCCGTGGTTGAGTTACCTCTAGCCTGGCCCGAATGACAACCGGGCGCCGACATGTGCGCCTGCCGAGACCTTCATCACAAGGTGGTCCCGATGCGTACGCTGATCCGCTCCTCCACCCTGACCATTGCCCTCGTCGCCTCCGTGGCGACGGCGTACTCCAGCGCGCTCCATGCGCAGGAGGCGCCCCTTCCTGCCGGCATCGACACCGCCGGCATGGACCGCGCAGTGCGGCCGGGCGACAACTTCTATGCGTACGCCAATGGCACCTGGCTCAGGGACACCCGAATCCCGGCGGATCGCAGTTCGTACGGGTCGTTCGCAATTCTCGCCGGACAGATCGACGAGCGGGTGGCCGGCCTGATTCAGGAGACCGCCAAGACGAAGGCGCCGAGGGGGTCGGAAGCCCAGATGGTGGGCGACTACTACGCCAGCTTCATGGACACGGGCGCCATCGACGCCGCGGGCCTGGCCCCCCTCCGCCCAACCCTCGATTCGATCGCCGCCATCACCAACCGGACGCAACTGGCGTATTTCCTCGGCACAACGCTCCGCGCCGACATGGACGCCATGAACGCGACGAACCTCTACACCGGCAATCTCTTCGGGCTCTGGGTGGCCCAGGATCTCGATGATCCGACCCAGTACTCCCCCTTCCTCTTGCAGGGCGGCCTGGGGATGCCGGATCGCAGTTACTATGTCGACCCATCCGAGGGTATGGCCGCCATCCGGACCAGTTACCAGCAGCACATCGCCGCCACTCTCGGCTCGGCGGGAATCCCTGAGGCGGACGCCAAGGCCGTGTCGATCATGCAGCTCGAGACCCAGATGGCCCAGGCGCACTGGACCCGCGAAGCAACCGGTGATTTTGCCAAAGGGAACAACCACTGGACCCGCGCGGAATTCCGTACCAAGGCGCCGGGCCTCGACTGGGAGATCTACTTCGCCGCCGCGGGACTCTCGAAGCCCGCCCGGTTCGTGGTCTGGCAACCGAGCGCCTTCACCGGGCTCTCGGCCCTGACGAAGAGCGTGCCGCTGGATACCTGGAAGGCCTACCTGACCTTCCACGCGATCCAGGCCCGGTCCGCGGTGCTCCCCGCCAAGTTCGATCAGCAGTCGTTCGCCTTCTACGGCACGGTGCTGAGCGGCGCGCAGGTTCAGCGGGACCGCTGGAAGCGGGCGGTGGGTGCCACCAATGCCGCGCTCGGCTTCGCAGTCGGTAAGCTCTACACTGAGCAGTATTTCTCTCCTGAGGAGAAGGCCCGCGCCGAGGCCATGGTCACCAACATTATCGCCGCGTTCAACGAGCGCATCGATCGCCTTGATTGGATGGCGCCGAGCACCAAGAAGGAAGCGAAAGCCAAGCTCGCCGTGCTCAAGGTCGGGGTTGGTTATCCCGACGTCTGGCCCAGCTACGCCGGCCTCCGCGTCGTCCCGGGCGACGCCTACGGCAACATGGAGCGCGCCGGCTTGTTCCAGCTGCGGGCCAGCCTCCAGCGGCTCGGCCAGCCCGTGGACCGCGGCGAATGGGTCATGACGCCCCAGACGGTCAACGCGGTCAACATGCCCGCCATGAACGCCATGAACTTTCCCGCGGCCATCCTGGAACCACCGTTCTTCGACCCGAACCGCGCGGCCATCATGGACTACGGCGCCATGGGCGCGGTCATCGGCCACGAAATCAGTCACAGTTTCGACAACCTCGGGGCACTCTTCGATGCGACGGGCCGGCTCCACAACTGGTGGACGCCGGATGACCTCAAGCACTTCGAGGCTTCCGCCGAGCAGCTCGTCGCCCAGTACAACGCCTACCGGCCGTTCACTGACCTCGCCGTCAACGGCAAGCAGACCTTGAGCGAGAACATCGCCGACCTGGCCGGCATCGCGGCGGCCTACGACGCCTACCGTATCTCGCTGGACGGCGCGGAGGCACCGGTAGTCGATGGCCTCACCGGCGACCAGCAGTTCTTCCTGAGCTTCGGGCAGATCTGGCGGACCAAGTACCGGGAACCGGCACTCCGGCAGCGGGTCCTGACCGATGGGCACTCCCCGGGCGAATACCGGGCGCTCACGGTACGGAATGTCGACGCCTGGTATGCCTCGTTCGACGTGCAGCCGGGCGAGGTCCTGTATCTGTCGCCGGCGGACCGGGTCCGGGTCTGGTGACCGAGCGGGCGTCAAACCCGGAACGAACCTGAAGCCCGCCCCGGGTGTACTGAAGAGGGCCAGCGCGTCACTCCTGCTGCGGGCCCTCCGCTCTCGACATCCACGCTCTCGATCAAGGACAGTCTCATGACAGCCCCCAAAAAGATCCTCATCACCGGCGTCACCGGCAGCCAGGGCGGCTCCCTCGCCGCCGCACTCGAAGGCAGCGATTTCCAGCTGCAGGGAATGACCCGCAAGCCCGACAGCCCGGCCGCACAGGCACTGAGAGAGAAGGGCGTCACGATCGTCCAGGGTGACCTCGACGACGCGGCCTCGCTCAAGAAGGCGCTCACCGGCGCGTGGGGGGTCTACGCCGTCCAGAACACCTGGGAGGCGGGAGTCGAGCAGGAAGAAGCACAGGGGAAGCGATTCGCGACGCTGGCCCGGGAGGCCGGCGTGCAGCATTTCGTGTATGGCTCGGTCGGCTCGGCCCACCGCGCCACCGGCGTCCCGCACTTCGACAACAAGTGGCGGGTGGAGGAGACTGTCCGCGGACTCGGCTTCCCGAGTCATGTGATCGTGCGACCGGTGTTCTACATGGAGAACCTGCTGAGCCCCTGGTTCCTGAACGGCGACACGATCTATACCGCGCTCAAACCGGACACCGTGTTGCAGATGATCGCCGTGCAGGACATCGGGAAGTACAGCGCGCGTGCCTTTACAGAGGCGGACCGCCTGAACGGCCGCGCGATCGACGTGGCGGGCGATGCGCTGACGATGCCCGACGCCGCACGCCTGCTCAGCGAGGGGCTGGGCCGCCCCATCAAGTTCGTGGAGATTCCGATTGCGGAGGTCCGGAAGAACAGCGAGGACATCGCGCTCATGCTGGAGTGGTTCGAGCGGGTCGGGTACGAGGCCGACATCCCGGCACTCGAGAAGGAGTTCGGATTCACGCCGACCAGCTTCGCCGCATGGGCGGCCGCGCAGCGGGGCAAGTAGGGCATGCCGACGATGCCTGACAGCCCCGCCCGCGTTCCGTTCGCGGGGCTGCTCGGGCTCGGGTTTGTCACCGACTTTCTCGACACACTCGGAGTGGGCTCCTTCGCCACCACGAGTACTGTCCTGAAGCTGGGGAAGCTCGTCGAAGACGAACAGATTCCCGGCACCATGAATGTCGGGCACGCGCTGCCGACCATGCTCGAGGCGGTGCTCTATATCACCGTCATCCAGGTGGAGCTTGTGACTCTGATCGCGATGATCGGCGCCAGCGCCCTGGGCGCATGGTTCGGCGCCGGCATCGTGGCCAGCTGGCCGCGCCGTACCATCCAGCTGGCCCTGGCCATCGGGCTGCTGGCGACGGCCGTCTTTATCTTCCTTCGTGAGGTCAATGTCTTTCCGGCAGGCGGTGATGCGCTGGCGCTGACCGGTATCGCGTTACTCATCGGCGTGCTCGTCAACGCGCTGATCGGATCGCTGACCAGCCTCGGGATCGGCAACTACGCCCCCTGTATGGCGCTCGTCAGTCTCCTCGGCATGAACCCCATTGCCGCCTTCCCCATTATGATGGGATCGGCGGCGCTGACCCTGCCCCTCGCGGCGGCTCGCTTCATTCCGGCCCGGCGCTTCGACCGGCGCACCGCGCTCGGGCTCACGATCGGCGGCATTCCCGGCGTCCTGGTGGCCGCGTTCATCGTCGTCTCGCTCCCGCTCGGCGCGGTCCGGTGGCTGGTGATCGGCGTGCTGCTGTACACCGCCGCACTGATGTGGCGATCCGCCCGGCAGGGCTCTCCCTCCACCCCATCTCCCACGGCGGCATGATGCGCATCGCGGCCATTCGCGTCTACCAGATCGACCTTCCCCTGCTCGAGGGGAGTTACAAGTGGTCAGGCGGCAATTCCGTTTCGGTCTTCGATTCGACGGTCGTCGAAGTGGTGACCGACACCGGCCGCTCCGGCTGGGGTGAGGTCTGTCCGCTGGGCCCCGCCTACCTCCCCGCCTACGCGAGCGGCGCGCGCACCGGCATCGCCGAGCTCGCGCCGCACCTCATCGGCATGGACCCGCTGGCCCTCGGGGAACTCAACCGTCGGATGGATGCCGCCATGCGGGGGCACCCCTATGTGAAGGCCCCCATCGACGTGGCCTGCTGGGACCTGCTCGGTCAGGCGGCCGGCCTCCCGGTCGCGACGCTGATGGGGGGCCATGTGGGGGAGCGCTTCGCCCTCTATCGGGCTATTTCGCAGGAGTCGCCCGATACGATGGCCGGCCGCATCGCGCAGTATCGCGCCGAGGGCTATCGCAAGTTCCAGCTCAAGGTGGGCGGCGACCCCGACACCGACATCGACCGGATTCGCGCCGCGGCCGCCCAGCTCCAGCGGGGCGATGTGCTGATCGCCGATGCGAACACCGGCTGGACCCAGCACGCCGCGGTCCGGGTGGCGGACGCCGTGCGCGACGTCGACGTCTACATCGAGCAGCCCTGCTACAGCTACGAGGAGTGCCTCGCCGTCCGGCGGCACACCAACCGGCCGTTCGTGCTAGACGAGGTGATCGACAGCCTCGACGCCGTGGTGCGGGGGATCGCCGACCAGGCGATGGATGTCATCAACCTGAAGATTTCCAAGGTGGGCGGCCTCACCCGCGCCCGGCAGATCCGCGACCTCTGCGTGTCGCTTGGCATCGCGATGACCATCGAGGATACCTGGGGGGGCGACATCACCACGGCGGCGATTGCCCACCTGGCGCACAGCACGCCGGAGCGATTCCTCTTCTCGGCCACGGACTTCAACTCCTATGGGTCTGTCAGATTCGCCGACGGCGCACCGCAGCGGGTGGACGGCTTCCTCGCCGCCTCGCGCGAAGCTGGACTGGGCGTGCGCCCACAGCTCGACGTGCTCGGCAAGCCGGTGCTGGAGATTTCAGCCTAGTGGGCGCGCTCGTCGTGTGGGCCCTGGCCACCGGCGCCATCACCGGCGGCATCTGGGTTGGCACGGTCCTGGTGAGCCACCTCCGGCGGCTCGCGAAGGAACAGCTCTTCCTCTCGGCGCAACTGGAGGATCGTCTCGCGCAGCTCGATCAGGTGGCCAAGCAGCTCGCCGACGTGGAAACCCGCCTCGAGTTCGCGGAGCGAATGCTCTCCGCCGGCCCAGCCACCGAGCGGCGCGTCCTCCCCGGCGACACGGAGCGGCCTTGAGCCGCCATGTGGCGCTGCTCCGCGCCATCAACGTCGGCGGTCACGTCGTCAAGATGGATCGCCTCCGGGTGCTGTTCGAGTCGATGACGTTGACCAATGTTGCCACCGTCATTGCGAGTGGCAACGTGCTCTTTTCCTCGCGCGCGAGAAATCACGCAGAGCTCGAGCGCCGGATCGAGTCCCATCTGCACAAGGCGCTCGGCTACGCCGTGGCGACCTTTCTTCGCTCCGCCAAAGAGCTCGACGACGTCGTGGCTCACCGGCCCTTTCCGGACGCCGAGCCGATCACGGCAGTCCACGCGCTCTCCGTGATCTTCCTGAAGGAGCCGCTTGATACCTCCGCAGGGAAAGCCCTCCTGGCATTGCAGACCCCCACCGACGCATTTCATGTCCATGGCCGTGAGGCGTACTGGCTGTGCCGCGGACGGATCAGTGACTCGAAGGTGACAGGCGCGAAGCTGGAACGCGCCGTCGGCGGCCCCGTCACTCTGCGGAACATCACGACCGTGCGCAAGCTTGCCCTGGCGGCTGCCACATGACTGCCGGTGGCAAGGGGGATCCCGCCTTCGTCCTGGAGACGGAGCGCCTGACGCTCCGCCGCATCAGGGAGGCGGACGCTGCGTTCATGCTCGGCCTCCTCAACGAGCCGTCCTTCCTCCAGTACATCGGCGACCGGGGCGTCCGCACCGAAGATGATGCACGCGCGTACATTCGCAATGGCCCGATGGCCAGCTACGACACGTTCGGCTTCGGCCTGTGGCTGGTCCGGCTGAAGGAGGACGATACCCCGATCGGCATCTGCGGATTGCTGAAGCGGGAGACACTGCCCGACGTGGACGTGGGGTTCGCGCTGCGTCCGGCGTACTGGTCCGCGGGATATGCAATGGAGGCGGCGGCGGGGGTGCTGACCTACGGACGGGAGGCGCTCCGGCTGTCCCGGGTGGCGGCCATCGTACAGGCGGACAACCTGGCCTCCATCCGCCTGCTCGGGAAGCTTGGGCTCCAGTTCGAGCGAGCGCTCGAATGGCCCGGCGCCACCGAAGCGATTCACCTCTACGTTCGCGACCTCCCCTAGGCGGCTGGCGAGCAGCGCTCCCGAATCAACTGTTCGAGTTCATCCGCACGATTCCGGTCCGAATGACGGGCGCGCGCAAGCTCGAATCCGGCCCGGCGGATCGATTCGAACGCTTCGGGCCGGGCCAGGATACCGCCAAGCGTCGCGTCGAAGGTCGCTTCGTCGACCCGCAGGTAGTTGACGCCGTCCTCGAAGCCGAGGAGATGCAGGTCCGGCGTATGCGTCGCGAGCAGCAGGCAACCGGCGGCGGGGAGCTCCATGTACTTCGCCACCGTGTAGTCAATGACCGCGCTGCAGGTGACGGCGCAACGATACTTCGAAAGCTCCCGCGCGTAGGCCTCCCCGAACAATCCCGATCCACCCGCCTTCGCTCCACCAGCGTACCCAGGGTGCTGCAGCACCACGACGTCAGGGTTGCGCGCCGCGTGCTGGCGCAGCGGATAGAACTTTCCTGTCGCCCCCGAGAGGATGCACTTCGGCAGCGGGGCCTCATTGAATTCCACGCCGGCGAAATCCGCAGCGCTGAAGAAGTGCGGGAAGTGGACCAGCTTGTCGACATATCGCGGATACCAGCGGACGAACGGGTCGCGGGAGACGCAGAGAATGGCGTCGCACCGGCGGAAGAATCGGGTGAGCACCCAGCGGTCCCGACTCAGGGGCCTCGTTCCCTTGAACCCCTGGTGGATGTCGTCCCAAAGGCCAAAGACCCGGATGTCCTTCGGCATGGAGAGGAGCCCGCGGAACCCCTCGGAATGCCCCCACTGGACCGGCTTGACGGTCACGACGAACGGGCAACCGGCGGGCAGGTCTTCGGCGTGAAAATCCTCGCCGAAGAGCACGCGTGCGCCGAGGCGTTCGGCAACCTGCCGGAACAGCGCCACGAATTTCGCGACATACGGATTGTGCTCGTAGCGGCGCGGGACGAGAAAGCGGCCATCCGCGAGATTCACGCGGCACCACGAGGGAAGGGAAAGGCCGCCGCCAGCCGGTCGGGGGCATCTGCCGCTGGTGGCCGCCACTCGGGCTCTGTCCGCATCGTGTCGAGCGAGAGGGAGGCGGGACAGTCCCGACCGGTCCCTTCGTAGTAGTCGGCGAACTTGAACCCGCCGCCAAGCACGCGGTCGGAGACCTCGAGCCAATGCGCGGGAATGCCATACGCCTCGGCGAAGATGATCCCGTGGAGCGAGGACGAGACGACCCGCTCACACTCCCACAGAGCGGCGAGGAACGCCTCGGGGCCGGCCATGATATCGAGGAGGCGAATCGCGGGGTCTTGGAACGACACCAGCTCCTGGTCGCGGTGATGCGGGATGACCCCCAGGGCGTATCGGGGAGCGACGTCTTGGGGCCGGGCAAAGAGGCGGGGGAGGAGGCAGCCGGGATCGCCGTACGTCGCGGGGCACTCGATACCAATCGCACGGACGATTGCGGCGGTGCGTGGTCCTCGGACGGCGGTGACCAGGACCCGCGTTCCCTTGGGCCGGGAATCGGCGCTGATCAGCCCCGAGCCCCACACCACGTCCCCATCCCGTGCCCGATTCAGGATCGACCCGACTGCCACCAGCTTGCCGCGCATCCGGTCGCCCGCGTGCACCACCGGGCGACCCGAGAGGTGCCGCACGATGAGCGGCGAAATGGCATCCCCGAGGTTGGAGATCTGATTCCACCAGTTCAGGCGGACGGCTCCCCCGTCCAGGCAGCTCCGTGCGTCCGGCACACGGTCCCGGCGGAGCCGGAACAACCACCGGTGGTGCCAGGCCATGTCAGCCTCCCGGTGTGTGGAGCAGGGTGCGTGTCGGCCAGACGTCGCCGAGGGGATGGGTCACGCCATGCGCGGCCCGGACACCGCCCCGCCGGATAGCCGCCGCCTGCCGGGCGCTGTACGCGCGATTGGCTCGGAGACCGTCCTGATGGTGCGGCGCGTGGTACATGTGCACCGAGAGCGCCTCCCGGAAGACGTTTCGTCCCGTGATGCCGGCCCGGTGGAGCCGCCGCCCGAGGTCGTCGTCCTCGTTGCCCCATCCAAGGAACTCCTCGTCGAATCCGTTGATGGCGAGCAAGTCGTTTCGCCACGCCCCGAAGACGCCGCTCCGGAGCTTGGGTCCAAAGGGCCGGAGGTGCAGGGCATGCAGCACCACATACAGCCGTTCTTTCCGATACTGGCTGAGCACCTTGCGCCGACCGGCCTCGTGGATCAGGTCCGCCACCTGTCCGGATCGGATCATGTCGTCGGTGATCCCATCAGTCTCCTCCTCGGTCAGTCGCACCGGGTAGCCGACCAGGAACTGGCCCCGCCGCGCGTGCGTCGCAAAGGTCTCGACATAGGTCGGGGCAAAGATGATGTCCTGGTCGGCGAAAACCAGGAAGTCCCCGGTTGCCTCGCGGATGCCGTTGTTGCGGCACTTTGCCGCCCGAAACCCTTCGTCGGGCTGGGCCACGAGAATCACCGGAAAGGGCAGCTTTGGCAGGACATCGGCGATGCCTGCGGCGATGTCCACAGTGGAGCCGTCATCCGTGAGAATGAGTTCCTTCACCCGCCAGGTCTGCCTCGCGAATGCGAGGAGCACCCGGCGAAGAAAATCGGGCCGGTTATAGCTGGGGACGACGGCGCTGATGCTGACGGGAGAGTTCATGGTGGCCGCTTCATACTATCGGCGCCGGTGCCCTTTATGCAACGGAGCACCGCATGCCGGTGGGACTGGCGGCGAGTCCCGCACCTGCGTTGATTGCAACGGTCGCAGAACCGCGTACACCCGCCGGCTCGCGTACCATCCAGCAGCATGCCACAGGAACCGGAGTGGAGGACTCGATGGCCAAGAAGACCCAAGCCCTGATCGACAACCTGAACGAGGACCTCGCCGGCGAACTCGGCGCCGTCATCCAGTATCTCACCTATGCCGCCAAGGCCACGGGCCCCTACCGGCCGCAGCTCGTCCAGTTCTTCCTGGCCGAAGTCGCCGATGAGCAGCTGCACGCCCAGTTCCTGGCCAACAAGATCGTGGCGCTCGGCGGGGAACCGACGACGACACCGCGTCCGGTCCCCAAGGCGAACACCAACCGCCAGATGCTGCAGCAGGTCCTCAAGGCCGAGCGGCGCGCCACCGCCGATTACATCGCGCGCGCCAAGGAGGCCGATGCGCTCGGTGAAAAGGGGCTCGCCGTGCAGCTGGAGGACATGGTACGGGATGAGAGCGGCCACGCCGAGGAAACCGAGCGGATCCTGCGCGACTGGCCGCTGTAGCATGGGGAGGACCTGCTGAAGATCTGGATCGATGCCGACGCCGCCCCGCGGGACGTGAAGGACCTGGTGTTCCGCGCCGCCAAGCGGATGCAGGTGGAGGCGATTCTGGTCGCCAACCAGCGACTCCAGACGCCGGTCGGCAATCCCCAGGTCTCGGCGGTCTGGGTGGATGGCGGCCCCGACGTCGCCGACCAGCACATCGTCGACCACGCCGTGCCGGGCGACCTGGTCGTCACCCAGGACATCCCGCTCGCGGCGCTGCTGGTACCGCAGGGCGTGGCGGTGCTCGACCCGCGTGGAACCGAGCATACCGCCGAGACGATCGGAGAGCGGCTGTCCATCCGGGACTTCATGGAGGAGGCTCGAACGGCCGGGATCGTCACCGGTGGTCCCCCTCCGTTCGATGCGCGGGCCAAGCAGGCGTTTGCATCCGCCCTGGACCGGGCGTTGACCCGGATGGTTCGGCGGCCGTGAGACGCGGCGTTGTCGTCGTGGCCTCGGCACTCGCGGTCCTTGGCTGCCGGCATTCTCGCGGGGGGAGCGCCTCCGCCGGGTCCATCGCCATCAGCCATGCCGTGGTCCCGGCCTCCCCTTCCCCGACCGACGCCTCCGCCTTCATGGTGATTGACAACGCGGGGGCAACGCCGGACTCCCTGCTGGCTGTCATCTCGCCGGATGCGGAGATGGTCATGCTCCACGAGATGGTCGACGATCGCATGGAGCGCGTGGATGGGCTGGTGGTGCCGGCGAACGCGCGCGTCCTGCTTGTGCCGGGTGGCTACCACCTGATGCTGCACGGACTCACCCGGCCGGCCGCGGCAGGAGATACGATCACCTTGCAGGTGCACTTTGCGCAGGCGGGGGAACTGGTCGTCCGCGCACCCGTCCTGCGGTACACCGATGCGGTCGATGAAGTCTCCCATCCCTAATCCCAGCCGGAGTGTCCCCGTGACCACGACTGACATGTCTCCGTTGCTCCGCAATGTGCTCCTGACGGCTGGCCTCGTCATCATTGCCGCCGGCATGCACGCCGCGGCCTCGACCATCAACCTCGTGCTGATTTCCCTGTTGCTGGCCATCAGCGCGTCGCCGCTGACCTCGATGCTGCAGCGCCGCGGCCTGAAGCATGGATCGGCGGTGCTGCTGACGGTGGTCGGGACCCTGGTGGGCGGCGTCATCGTCCTCGGCGCGCTCGCGGGCGCGCTTCGGGGCATGGAGGAGAAACTCCCGACCTACCAGGCCGCCCTCACCCAGCTCCTGAGCGGGGTGGAGGCGAAGTTGGCGGCACGCGGGATGAACATGCACGAGATGATCACGCCGGACCCCGAACGACTCGTGGCCATTGTCCAGGTCGTGGTGGGCACCGCGCTGCAGGCGCTCGGGTACGGGCTGTTCGCGCTCATCCTGGTCGCCCTGATCCTGGTGGAGCTCCCCAATCGACCGGACGACTACCAACCGACCGGCACCGCGCGGGACCGGTTCGACGCCGTCGGGGCCAGTGTCCGCCAGTTCGTGGGGCTCACCGGCATGATCGGCGCCGGCCAGGCGGTGGTGAACCTCGCGATCATGCTGGCGGTCGGCACCGACTTCCCGGTGGTCTGGGGCGTGCTCTTCTTCCTGCTCAGCTTCGTGCCGTTCGGCTTCGCCATCGGAATGATTCCGCCGCTCATCGTGACGCTGCTGGAGCATGGCGTTTCTCGCGCTGTCATCCTGGTGGTGGTCCTGATGGTGGCGAACGTGATCTCGGACAACGTGATCAAGCCCCGGATGATGGGGAAGGGGCTGGGCCTTTCTCCGCTCGTCATCGTGTTGTCCCTGATGCTCTGGTCGTTCATCCTCGGCCCGGTCGGCGCCCTGCTCGCCGTGCCGCTCACCATCGCGATCACGATGGTGGTACCCGGATTGTCCGGGGGCACTACCGCGGCTGAATGAAGGTCCCGTCGCGGAGGTCCTGCCAGGCCTGACGGAGCTCGTCCTCGGTGTTCATGACGATGGGACCATACCAGGCCACCGGCTCCTGGATCGGGCGGCCCGACACCAGCAGGAAGCGCATGCCCTGCTCACCCGCCTGCACCGTCACATCGTCACCCCGGTCGAAGAGCACCAGCGACCGGTTGCCGGTGGTTTCTCGCACCACCGTGTCACTCCCGTCGGTTGCCTCGGTGAGCACGCCCCGGGGCGCAGAGGAATCGCGGAAGTTCCCGTCACCCTCGAACACATACGCAAAGGTGTTGCGTCCGGCCTCGGCCGGGAGGGTCTTCCGCTTGCCGGGCGGTACCCAGACATCCAGGTAGCGGGGCCCAGACGCAATCCCGTCCACCGGGCCCGTCTTCCCCCAGAAGTCGCCGCAGATGACCCGCACCCGTGTGCCGTCGTCGTCGGTGACTTCGGGAATCTCGGCCGACACGACATCCTGGTAGCGGGGCGCGGTCATCTTCAGGTCCGCGGGGAGGTTCGCCCAGAGCTGGAACCCGTGCATCCGGCCTCTCGCGTCACCCTGCGGCATCTCCTGGTGCAGGATGCCCCGGCCCGCCGTCATCCACTGCACGTCCCCGGCCCCGAGCGCCCCCTGGTTGCCGAGGCTGTCGCCGTGGCTGACGGTCCCCGCGAGGACATAGGTGATGGTCTCGATGCCCCGGTGGGGGTGCCAGGGGAAGCCGGGGAGGTAGTCGGCGGGGCGCTCGTTGCGAAAGTCGTCGAAGAGGAGAAAAGGGTCGAAGTCGTCGGTCTTTCCGAATCCGAAGGCGCGGTGAAGCTTGACCCCTGCCCCCTCCATGGTGGGCTGAGCCTGGATGACTTCCTTCACTGGGCGGATAGACACGGGTATCGCTCCTGAAAGTGGTGTTTTCCTACCCCTTGAATACACATCCGGCACCCGGCCGGTTCCCACCCCCCTAGCGCAACGGGCGAGGGACGCGCAGACTAGGGAGTCATCCACCCCCGGAGAGTTCCATGATTGGACTTGCCACGCTCTGGCTGCCCATCCTGCTGTCGGCAGTGGTCGTGTTCCTCGCCAGTTCCGTCATTCACATGATGACCCCATGGCACAAGGGAGAGTACCCCGCCGTCCCGAACGAAGACGCGGTCATGAAGGCGCTCCGGCCGTTCGCGATCCCGCCCGGCGACTACATGATGCCGAAACCGGCAAGCATGGAGGCGATGAAGTCACCCGAGTTTCTCGAAAAGCGCACCCAGGGCCCCGTCCTGGTCATGACCGTCCTGCCAAACGGCCCCTGGACGATGGGCAAGGCGCTGACCAACTGGTTCCTCTATTCCGTGGTCGTCAGCATCTTCGCCGCCTACATCACCAGCCACGCGCTGCCCGCCGGGTCCTCGTACCTCGAGGTGTTCCGGTTTGCGGGCGCCACGGCGTTTGCCGGCTATTCCCTGGCCATCTGGCAGATGCGCATCTGGTACAACCGCGCCCTGCGCTCGACGATCACCTCGACCATCGACGGCCTGCTCTACGCGTGCCTGACCGCCGGGGTGTTCGGCTGGCTCTGGCCGCAGTAGTTGTCCATGGATCTCTCGAACGCCACGATTGCGCAGCTGATGGTACCCGTCGCCGACGTGGAGCCGGCCGTGGCATACTATCGGGACGTCCTCGGCCTGCCGTTCCTGTTCGCCGCGCCGCCGCAGATGGCGTTCTTCCAGTGCGGTGACGTCCGCCTGCTGGTCGGCGTGCCCGAGTTGGCCGTCCACCGCCAGCGCGGCGGGACAGTATATTTTGGGGTGGACGACATTCAGATGGTGCATGCCACGTTGTCGGAGCGCGGCGTCCAATTCCAGGCGGCGCCGCATGTGGTGCACCGCACCCCTGCATCCGAGCTCTGGCTGGCAGAATTTCAGGACCCCGATGGCAATCAGCTGGCCCTGATGGCCAACATCCGTCTCCCCCTCGACCAGCAGCAGGCCCCTTGATGCTCTCCGAGATTCTCCTCTCGCAATTCGATCATGAGATGGAGACGACGCGTCGCGTTCTGGCCCGCGTGCCGGAAGCCCACGCCGCATGGAAGCCGCATCCGAAATCGGCCACGCTCGGCTTCCTGGCCCAGCATATTTCCAACCTGGTCGGTTTCGGTTCCCTCATCGTCCATGACACCGAGCGCGACGTCAACCCTCCCGGTGGGCCGGCGCGGGTGTCCGTCCCCTTCACGTCGACCGAGGTGCTGTTGTCCACCTTTGACACCAACCGGGCGGCCACGCGCGACGCGGTGGCAGGGGCGAGCGACGAGGCACTCATGGTGCCGTGGGCGCTCAAGAACAATGGGGTCGCGCTGTTTTCGATGCCGCGTGCGGCGGTACTGCGCAGCTTCCTCACCAGCCATGTCATCCACCACCGCGGGCAGCTCAGCGTGTATCTCCGCCTGCTGGATGTCCCGGTGCCCTCCATCTACGGCCCGAGCGCCGACGAGGCGCGATGAGGCGATTGGCTCTGCTTCTGGTCTTGCTCGGGATTGCGACGCCCGTGTTTGGCCAGAGCCTCGACCCCCGGTCGTATGTGAACACCCCGGTCGGCATGCAGTTCCTCCTCGGCGCGTATGCCTATTCGGATGGCAACGTCCTCTTTGACGCCTCCCTCCCGTTGACCGATGCCAGTCTTACAGTGCAGGGCGCACTCCTGGGATACGCGCAGGCGCTCGACCTCTGGGGGCTCTCCGGCAAGGCGAGCGTGGGCGCCGGCTACCTGTGTATCGATGGACAAGCCCTGCTCAATGGGATGCCCCAATACCGCAACGTCTGTGGACTCTCTGACCCGCTCGCCCAGCTGTCGGTGAACTTCATCGGCGGGCCCGCCCTCCGCCTCCCCGCCTTCGCCAGGTTCAAACAGGACTTCCTGGTCGGCGCGAGCCTCAAGACGACGGCCCCCCTGGGCCAGTACGACCCCACGAAGCTGATCAACCTCGGGACCAACCGCTGGTCGTTCAAGCCGGAGGTCGGCGCATCAAAATCGGTCGGGCGGGCGACCTTCGAGCTCCTCGTCTCGGCGACGTTCTACACCGCCAACACCGATTTCTTCAACGGGCAGGAGCAGACCCAGGCCCCGTTGTATTCCGGCCAACTCAACGTGATCTACACCTTCAAATCGGGCATCTGGGGCGCCCTCGGCGGGACGCTCTACGGCGGGGGTCGACTGTCCGTGGACGGGGTGGAGAGTTCGTCGCGGCAGCAGAACTCGCGGCTGGGGCTGACGCTGGTGTTTCCCATCAGCCGGCACAACTCGCTCAAGGCGTACGCGAGCACCGGCGTCTCAACCCGGACGGGATCGGACTTCGACGCCTTCGGAATCGGCTGGCAGTACCGCTGGGGCGGAGGGATGTGAGCGCCCGGGCGGATCCGCCCGGGGCTTCGGTCCAATTGCGGGCTAGTTGCCGCCCTGGCTCGATGGCGGGACGATGCCGTTGGCGCGCATGTACACCACGAGATTGCCATAGTGTTCGCCGTCGTGGGTCGCGTTCCAGACCAGGACCGCAAGCCGGGTCATCGTCGAACCAAAGAACTGGGTCGTCTGCAGCGCGTCACCATCGGATATCTGGTAGGCGCGTTCGCAGTACGCCACTGATTCACTCATGCCCGTGAGCAGCGTGTTCTTGTCGGTCGCCTTCTCGTAGTCAGGGTGCTCCGGCTGCTCCTCGCCGAGCGCCGCAGAACAGAACAGGTAATGCGCGTTCGCCACGTGGCCCAGAATCTCGGACATGCTGCGCACCTCCGGATTCGGCTTGTAGCCGTAGAGGCTGTCGGGCACCTGCTCGACCGTCGACACCAGCCACCCGGCCAGGTCGTTGAATCGCGGCGTGACGGAGGCGACGACGGCTCCATCGGTCGACGCCGGCGTCGCCGGCGGGGCACAGGCCGGGACAGCCGCTGCCAGCAGGAGCGATGGCAAGAGAGACAGCTTCATGGGACGACCTCCTGAGGGTGACAGAACACGGGGCGTGGCCGGCAGGGACCAGCAACAGGGAGTGACAGTGATTCTAACAACCGTCCCACTGCAGGCAAGCGGGAGGCCCAGCGCCACGATCCGCCGGCGTTGGCTCCCTCTCGCGCTGGTGCTGCTTGCCACCACCACCGCGCAGGCGCAGGACCGCCCGCGCGCCCGGGATGTGGGTGTCGCGCCCGGCATCCTCCCGACCGGCCCCCTCAACGCCATCACCGATGTCCCCGGCGTGCTCGTCGGGCAGACAACGGTGATTCGGGGCGACTCCATCCGGACCGGCGTGACCGCGATTCTCCCGCATGGCGGCAATCTCTACCGCGACCGGGTGCCGGCGGCTGTGTTCGTGATCAACGGCTTCGGGAAGCTGATCGGGACAACCCAGCTGCACGAACTTGGTGAACTCGAGACGCCGATCCTGCTGACCTGTACCCTCTGCGTCTGGCAGGCGGCCGACGCGATGGTGGCCTACCTCCTCCAGCAGCCCGGGATGGAGGAGGTGCGCTCGATCAACCCCGTGGTCGGCGAGACCAACGACGCGTTCCTGAACGCGATCCGCGAGCGCCCCATCACCAGCGCCGACGTGGTTGCCGCGCTCACGGGTGCGCGATCGGGCCCGGTGGCGGAAGGAAGTGTGGGAGCCGGCACCGGCACAACGACCCTCGGATGGAAGGGCGGCATCGGCACTTCCTCGCGACGGGTGCGGCTGGGCGACAGCACCTGGACCGTCGGCGTCCTGGTCCAGACCAATTTCGGCGGCATCGGGGGGCTCATGCTGATGGGCGTCCCGGTCGGCCGACTGCTTGGGCGAGACGGGCTGTCCGACACGAATGCCCCCAGGGGTCCGACCGGATCGATCATGATCGTCGTCGCCACCGATGCCCCCCTGTCCGACCGGAATCTCGAGCGCCTCGCGTCGCGTGCCGCGCTCGGCCTCGCACGGACCGGTGCCACCGCTGGGAACGGCTCCGGCGACTATGTCCTCGCCTTCTCCACCAATGCCGCCGTCCGACGGCCCGCCGGCAACCCCTGGCTCGTCTCTCCCCAGCTCGGCAATGACGTCATGAGTCCCCTGTTCGCCGGCGTCATCGAGGCCACCGAGGAAGCGATCGACAACGCCCTGTTCGCCGCCACCACGGTCACCGGCAACGGGCACACCGCCGAGGCGCTGCCAATCGATGCGGTGCTCCAGATCCTCCGTGACCGAAACGCACTCGCGACCCCCCTTCCCGTCCCTGCGCGGCGCCAGTAGTATCGGGGACACGCTGCCTCAACTGCCTTCCCGGGAATCACGCATGGAACTGCTCCTCGACTTCGTGAAAACCTATCTGTCAGGCCTCCTGCACCTCTGGCCGTTCATCATGCTCATGGTCGTCGCCATTGCCGCCATCGGCTTCCAGGTAGGAAAAATCGAGCGCTGGACGCTGAGCAATGCGATGTATTTCGCGTTCGTCACCGCCACGACCGTCGGCTATGGCGACATGCGCCCGACTACCCAGCGCACAAAGTGGCTGGCTATTCTCATCGCGTTGATCGGCGTGCTCCTGACCGGCCTCATCGTTGCCATCGGCCTGGAGGCAGTGTCCTACGCATTCCGCGAAGCGCACGGCGTCACGGCGCCGATCAGCCCCTGACCATGGCGTACGATGACGCCCTCGGCGACCGCGTGCGGGACGCCCTCGTCGGCGCCCCAGGGCTGTCCGAAAAGAAGATGTTCGGCGGCCTCTGCTTCCTGATCAACGGCCACATGTGCGCCGGCATCGTCGGCAGCACGCTGATGGTGCGCATTGGCCCCGACGGCTACGCCGAGGCGCTGACCCAACCCCATGTGCGCCCGATGGACTTCACCGGCCGTCCGATGACCGGAATGATCTTCGTCGATCCTCCCGCGCTCGCCTCCCAGGCGGGACTCGCCGCCTGGGTCACCCGCGGCGCCGGTTTTGCCGCGTCGCTTCCCCCGAAGCAATCCAAGCCGTAAACCGCTGCCAGGACCTCCACACAGGGAAAACCGTGGGTTCGCGAGTCGAATCGGCGATCTGCCGTCTGCCGGGTTAGATTCCATCTTCGCCACGACCATTGTGGCCGGTGGTGGCCCCACGCCCCAAGTCTGCCTCCGGTCCGCCTGTCCACTCTCGCCGGGGGAGCCCATGTCCCTGTACAAGCCGCAGCAGCGCCACATCACCGTCCGCGACCGGGAACTGCACTTTGTGTCCTACGAAGCGCACCCGGCCGATCCCCGGCGAGACACCGAGGCGGAGCCCGAGATGTGGTACATGATGCGCGCCGGGAGGCGCTGGGCCGTCATGCCGAGGAACCCCGACCAGCCCCCCGAGGAGACGGACGAACTGCTCCGGGCCTGGGCGGAAGAGAATGCCTTCGGAGACGAGGTCATGGAAGCCACGCACGTCTCGGTCCCCAACATCCGTGGCAAGCGCCGGCGCGCCGATAACTGGTGGGGACCGAGCGAGGGTCGCCAGGCCAGCTGACCAGAGCGCCCACCCCGGTCCCGGACCGGGGTGGGCACTGCGATCCCGCGGCTGCCTCCGGGGCTCGCCCCCAACCCCTCCCCGCACTATTCTCACAGAGACCAGGGCACCACTTTCCTCCCCTCCCCACTGGAGTCCACGGCCGATGTCCCTCGATCGTCGCCAGTTCACCGGGCTTCTGGCCGGGATGATTGCCGGCTCCGCCTGCAGGCCCGACGCCGCCGCCTACGCCGGCACCGCCATGTCGGGCGCCGATCCCTGCAATCTCCCGCCAGCGCTCGCCTCCCTGGCGCCGATGCTCGACGGGGTCGAGCCCATCACCGACGCGGAACGAGCGCGCCGGATGGACCGTGCGCGCCAGTTGATGGGTGAGCAGGGCGTGGGGGCCATTCTGCTGGAACCCGGCACGAACCTGACCTACTTCACCAACGTGCGGTGGGGGCAGTCCGAGCGGCCCTTCGTGGCAGTCATCCCTGCCCGCGGCGAGATGGCGTTCGTCTGTCCGGGATTCGAGGAAGCGAGGGCGCGGGAGCGCATTCCCGCCGGTGCGGAAGTGCGGGTGTGGCAGGAAGATGAGAGCCCCTACGCCGTCATCGCCGGCATCCTGCGGGACCGGGGGTTGGCGACGGGGACGGTCGGGGTCGAGGCGGAGACGCGGTACTTCATTTCCAATGGCGTCCAATTGGTGGCGCCGGCTGCCACCTATCGCAACGCGGACCCCGTGACCGTCGGCTGTCGCTCGATCAAGTCGCCCGCCGAACTCGCGCTGATGCAGCGGGCCAGCGACATCACCGTCGCCGCGTTCGGCGCCGCGCTTGCCACGCTTCAGACGGGCATGAGCCAGTACGACCTGTCGGAGAACATGACGACCGCCATGCGTCGCCTGGGCGGATCCTCCCCGTGGGCGCTGGTGGGATTCGGCGAAGCGTCGGCGTTCCCCCATGGCACCTCACGCCCGCAGAAACTCCAGGAGGGCGACATCGTACTGGTCGATGCCGGCTGCGCGGTGCAGGGCTACCAGTCCGATATCACGCGCACGACCGTGTACGGCACGGCGACCGCGCGCCAGACCGAGATCTGGAATCTCGAGCGCCGGGCGCAGGATGCCGCCTTTGCTGCGGCCCAGCCGGGAGCGACCTGCGGTTCCGTCGACGCCGCCGCGCGCAAGGTGATCACCGACGCCGGCTTCGGGCCGGGGTACGCGCTGCCGGGACTGCCACACCGGACCGGGCACGGCATCGGGATGGACGGCCATGAGGCGCCGAACTTCGTGAAGGGGAGCGACGTCATCATCCAGCCGGGGATGTGCTTCAGCGACGAACCGAACATCTCCATCTACGGCGAATTCGGCATCCGGCTGGAGGACTGTCTCTACGTCACTGAGTCAGGGCCGCGGTTCTTCGCGCAGCAGTCGCCGTCGATCGACCGCCCATTTCCCTGAGGCGAGGAGGTTCACATGGACCGACAATCCTGGGCCCTGCTGATCCCGATCGCGGCGATGATGATCCCGATTTCCGCCATCGTGATGGGGGGCCTGCTCAAGCTCGCCAAGGTTCGGCTCGAGGAAGCGAAGGCACGCGCAGGCGTGCTGCCGGACGGCGCGCTTGCCGAACTCGACCATGTGCGCGGCGAGATGGATCAGCTCCGTCACGAAATGGCCGAGGTGCAGGAACGGCTCGATTTCACGGAGCGGCTCCTGGCACAACGGCGCGAACAGCAGCAGCTGCCTGGCAGCAGCTGACCCGATCCCGAGTCCCGCAAACGGAGGGCCACCGATGCCGACTGCTGGCGTACACCCCTCACCCGTTCCCCTTGTGCTCGCCGCCATCCTCGCCGCCGCCTGCGGCGGCAGCAGCGGGATGCAGTCCGTTATCGAACAGCCCGCCCCGGTCACCGCACCCCCCCGTTTTGTCCCGCCCGATTCGACCAAGGTGATTGCGCCGGCGGACACGCTCGCCGGCGACGGATGCCTCAGTCCAATGCGGGATCCAATCACCGGTGTCGACATCGTCCTGGTGCGCTCGGAGAGCGGATTGGGCGACTACGACGCACCGAGCGGTGCCTACGGGATGCGCGACGACCAGCTGATCCGGCTCGACTGCAACACCGGGCGGGTGCTCGGCGTCGTGAGACGATGAACGCACAACTCGAGGAGGTCATCACCGACTTGTGCGCAGCGACTGACCGGCTGCACCGGCTCCGCGACGCGGTCCCCGCCGAGCGCTGGCCGGTGCGAAACGACCCCGCCCGGTGGTCGGTCTCGGAGTGCGTCGAGCACCTCAACCTGACCTCGGCGGCCTTCGAGCCGCTGCTGACGGCCGGTATCGAGAGCGCCCGACACGAAAAGCCGTCCACGAAAAAGTATGGCCGGGGGTTTCTCGGCTGGGCGCTCTGGAAGATGACCGGGCCGGATTCGCGTGGAAGGGTTCAGACCTCCCCGCCCTTCGTCCCCGCGAGCGCGCCGTCCGCCGAGGCGGTGATCGCCGGGTTTGAGCGCTGGCAATCCACCCTGCTCGCCCTCGTCAAATCGGCGGATGGACTGCCGATCGACAAGGTCACGATGACATCGCCGTTCAACGCCCGGATGAAGTACAACATCTACGCCGGCATCGCCGTGCTTCCCCGGCACCAGCACCGCCACCTCCAGCAGGCGGAGCGGGTGTGGGTCGCGGACCGGTGATCCGGTGGCGGGGGCAAGCCGTCGTTCTCAGTCGTCATCCCGTTCGCGCTGCTGCACAGCGCCGTCCTCGCCTGTGCCGCTGCCGCTAAGCTGGGAGACGCCCGGAGCGGCTCCGTCACCGTACACCAGCGTTCCGCCCGTGTGCCCAACCTGGTAGCCAGCCACCAGCAGGCCGAGGGAGGCAACTGTGGCGACGGCTCGCGCGCCCTTGCCGGTCGCCCCGCGGATCAGGCCGGCGGCACTGAGGGCGAAGACAAGACCAGACAGAATCAGGAAGCGCTCGCCGGCTTCCTCGTGCCTCTCGATGCGCTGTTCGCCAACGATCTCCTCGACGCGCTCCTCCTGGGACTGGCCGGTCTGGAGTGCGGTCCACGCGCTGAGTGTCAGGGCACCGGCCATGACCATGGGGAAGATCCAGGCCCGAACAGGAGCGACCCCACGGCGAACGGCCCAGAGGGCGCCCAGCGCGGCGAGGGGAAGGAACGCCATCAAGACGATGGGAAAGTGCACGACCGCGGGGTGCAGGGGATCAGGCAACATCGTCAGCCTCCGGAATGGGTTGGCTGACACGCTAAGAGGCGCGGGCTTCTCGCACCATCCGACAATTGACGTATGATGTGCCTGGGGTAGCGTCAGCGCGGGGATCCGACAGTTGACGGAGAAGCCAACATGGGTGGTCACGACGAGCAACGGCTGAAGCGGACTGTCGCCATCCTCCTGGCAGTCATCGGCTTGGCAGGAATCATCGACCTCGCGCTGGATCGGCCAGATCGGTGGTTCTCCTTTCATGTGGTGTATGAGGTCACCCTCATCCTCGGCTCCCTTGCCTCGGCGCTCTGGCTCGGGCGGGGCTGGGGGAGCGCGGCAGCCACCAACCGGCGGCTCCGGCAGAGCCTGGTCGAACGGCAGGCCGAGCGGGATGCGTGGCGTGCCAGTGCCGAGCAGGCACTCGCCGGGTTGGGGGCTGCCATCGATGCGCAATTCACGGCCTGGGGGCTGACCCCGTCCGAACGGGAAGTGGCGCTCCTGGTGCTCAAGGGACACGGCCACAAGGAGATCGCGGTCCGGACCGGGCGGAGCGAGCGCACAGTCCGGCAACACGCCGGGGCTGCCTACGAGAAGGCAGGGCTGGGCAGCCGAGCCGAGCTGGCGGCCTTCTTTCTGGAGGGCGTGGCGCTTCCGTAGCGGCCGACGCCGACCCGGGAATGATGGTTGACGGAATTCTGGCCCGGACTCCGTAGGGAACGGTCCGGTCATCCTTTTTCGAGGTCACGCATGCGGTTCAACCCGAGAGTCTGGACCCCGATCGCGCAGCTCCTCGTCGCGGTCAACGTGGCCGGCGCCTATTTTGCCGCCCAGGCGACCGAGCCCTGGCATGCGACGCTGCATGGCGCGCTCGGGGCGGCGTGCATGCTCTGGGCGGAGCGGCTGCGCGCCCGCGCCAATCAGGCCCTCGCCGAGGGTGACGAAACGCAACCGGAACTGATGCCGGGCGAAGTGGACCATCTGCGAAACGAGCTGGCCGACGTGCAGGAACGGCTCGATTTTGCCGAGCGCATGCTGACGCAGCGGCGCGAAGAAGCGCGTGTCCCCAAGAACGGCTAGCGACACGACCAAACGAATGGAGCAACCATGACCATCCGCCTGCCCCTCCTCCCGACTCTTCTTGCCGCCCTCTGCCTTGGGGCACCGGCGACCGCCGCGGCCCAGGCCCAGGTCGCCATGTCCCCTGACGCCGAGGGGGTCACGCTGGCCGCCCGGGACTATATCGAGGCGTTCTATGAAGGGGATTCCACCAAGATCGTCCGCAGCGTGAGCCCGACGGTGGTCAAGTACGGCTACTACATCCCCAGGGCGGACTCGACCTACCATGGCACCGCGATGTCGTACGCCGAGATGCTGGACTATGTCCGCGACGTGAAGGCCAGCGGCCGCTCGACCCCGGCCAGTGCCCCGCGTGAAGTGGTTGTGCTGGAAGTTCTGGACAAGATCGCGGCGGCCAAGGTGGTGGCGTGGTGGGGGACGGACTACCTGCATCTGGCGAAGATCGACGGTCGGTGGATGATCACCCAGGTGATCTGGCAGAGCCCGCCGAGGCCCTAGAAACACAACGCCCGTCCAGTGTGTGGTCACCGGGCGGGTCGATGGTTCTTGGCAGTTTGATCACCCGGTCTGCTCTGCTACCCCGGGGCCCGAAGGCTATGTCGATTGCCCTGAAGGTAATCGTCCCCCCTCGAAAGCGCCAGTGGCGAGTTGTCCCCGACCTGCCAAGGGCCTATCCTTCGCCCCGGCGGCCCCGTGGTCGCCCATCTACCGTCGCCCGCACCGGCAGCCCCCGTTTCTGGAACGGCCCCGCCGCGGTTGCGCTTTTCAGCAAGGAACGCCGTGCCTTTCGCCGCACTGAAGCTCCATCCCAACCTGCTCAAGGGCATTCAGGAGCTCGGGTTCACCCGTCCCACCCCAATCCAGACCGAATCGATCCCCCCGGCGCTCGAAGGGCGGGATCTCCTGGCCTGCGCCATGACCGGCAGCGGCAAGACCGCCGCCTTCGTCCTCCCCATCCTGCAGCGGCTCATGGGCCTGAAGCGGGGCACCACCCGCGCCCTGATCCTCAGCCCGACCCGTGAATTGGCCCTGCAGATCCTGGAGGATATCAACGACCTCGCCGTGCACACGCCGGTCACGGCCGCCGCCGTCTACGGTGGCGTGGGGATGAATCCCCAGGAGCATGCCCTCCGCAGCGGGGTCGACATCGTCGTCGCCACGCCGGGCCGCCTGCTGGACCACATGAAACAGCCCTACGCCAAGTTTTCCGGTCTCGAGGTCCTCGTCCTCGATGAGGCCGACCGGATGCTCGATATGGGCTTCCTGCCCGACATCAAACGGATTCTCCGCCACATCCCCGCCAAGCGGCAGACCCTCTTCTTCAGCGCCACGATGCCCGCGCCCATCATCACGTTGACGCGGCAGATGCTCGAGAATCCCGCCACGATCAACCTGGCGCGGAAGTCCGCGCCGGCCATCGGGATCACCCAGGCGGTGTACCCGGTGCGACAGGAGCTGAAGGCACCCCTCTTCTTGGCGCTGCTCGCCAAGGGCGACATGCGCGAGGCGCTCGTCTTCACCCGGACCAAGCACCGGGCCGACCGCCTGACCAAGCATCTTGTCCGCGAGGGGATCAAGGCGGAGCGGATTCACGGGAACCGGTCGCAGGCGCAGCGGACCGAGGCGCTGGCCGGCTTCAAGAGCGGCAAGTACCGGGTGCTCGTCGCCACCGACATCGCGGCGCGGGGCATCGACGTGGAAGAACTCGGCCACGTGGTGAATTTCGACGTGCCGAAGGTGCCGGAGGATTACATCCACCGGGTCGGCCGGACAGCCCGCGCCGAGGCCACCGGCGACGCGTTCACCTTCGTGTCGCCGGAGGAGGAGGGGGATCTTCGCTCCATCGAGCGCGCCGTCGGGAAGCGCCTGCCGCGGGTCACGATACCTGATTTCGACTATGCCGCCAAACAGAACGTCCAGCTGGAAGTCCCACTGGCGGAACGCATCGCCACGATCCGCGCCAAGAAGGCGGAAGACCGCGCGCGGTCCAAGGCCAAGGCGGCGCGGCGCGCGGCGCACGAGGCCACGCAGGGCCGCCCATCGGGCGTGCCGGCCAAGAAGTCGAGCAGCGGCTCGCGGCGCGGTGGCCCCGCGCGCCCTCGGGGGGGGAACTCCCGCTAGCCGGATCGCAGCCACAGCCAGCGGAGGATCATCACCATGACGTCGCGCACCGGGTACCTGGTCAGCGCCTGCCTGTTGCTCATCCTGTTTGCCTGGCTCGGCGTGCGGAGCTCGCTGGCCCTGGCGGGCGCGGACTCACAGCACCGGCGTTCGCGCGATCCAGATGCTGCAGTGGTGGTACGTGGTTCTGGCCGCCCTTGCCATCGTCGGCCTCCTCCTCCGACACAACGGGACCCGGCTCGTGCTCTTCGCCTGGGCCGCGATCTTCACCACGCGAACCGCACTCGTCCCCGTCTTCCTGGGCGGCAAGGGGATCGGGTTGGCGGTCGCGGGCGGCGCCATCGGGCTCGCCATCTCGATCGGCGTGCTCTTCCTTGCCAGCCGCGCGCTCCAACCACCCAGCGGATCCCCGGCTCACATGACCACGTCCGGCGACGCAGCCCCGCTCAACGTGCGCGTCCGCGCCGCCGACGGCACCGCGCGTGACGACGGCTGGGTGCGCACCGCGCACCGCCCGTTCGCGGCTCGCATCGGCGAGGGGTTGCTGATCGCCGGGGGGGGCACCGCCATCGGCGTCCTCCTGCTCCCCGTTCCACTCGTCCACCTGTTCGGAATCATGTTTGCCCTCACCACCTGGTGGTTCGGCCTGCAGCGACTGCGCACTGATACCGTCGTGGTGAGTGCCGGCGGAACCTGCCCCCACTGCGACACGGCCGGGACGTTCTTTGCCGGCTTCGGCCGCAAGCGGTTCCGGCTCCCGATCTCCACCTCCTGTCCTGCCTGTGCCCACGCGCTTACACTCGAAGCGATATCACCGTGAAACTCTACGACATCAAGGTCACCACCATCGACGGCAAGACGATCCCGATGTCCACGTACAAGGGGCGGGCCCTGCTGATCGTGAACGTAGCAAGCAAGTGCGGCTATACACCGCAGTATGCCGGGCTCGACGCGCTCTATCGCAAATACAAGGGCAAGGGCCTGACGGTGCTGGGCTTCCCCTGTGACCAGTTCGGGAACCAGGAGCCGGGCGACGACCAGGCGATCAAGGAGTTCTGCAGCCTGACCTACGACGTGACCTTCCCGATGTTCTCGAAGATCGAGGTCAACGGCGCCGGTGCGCACCCGCTCTACGTGCATCTCAAGGCCGCGCGGCCGGGCCTCCTCGGCACCGAAGCGATCAAGTGGAACTTCACGAAGTTCCTCGTCGGCAGGGACGGCGCCGTCCTCAAGCGCTACGCCACCGCCGATACCCCGGACGCCATCGAGCCTGACATCGTTGCGCTGCTGGCGACGTAGCCCGGTCGGCTGATCACCCAAGGCACCTGGAAGGCGACCGATCGATGGGAAAGATCATGGCACTCGTCGGAACCACTGTCGGCGGCGCGCTTGGCTGGTGGCTGGGTGCGCGGGCGGGGATCATGACCGCATTCATCTGCAGCATGGTGGGCACCGGTGTCGGGCTCTATGCCGCCCGCCGGATCACGCGGGACTACCTCGAATGAGCAGCGCTCGGCGGACGGTCGTGCTGACCGGCATTGCGCTGGTCGCCTTTGCCGGGAATTCGATCCTCTGTCGCATGGCCCTCGGCGGCGGGCTGATGGACCCCACGGGATTCACGGCGGTCCGACTCGGATCGGGCGCCGGGGCGCTCTGGCTGCTGCTTGCCGCGCGGGGCGGCGGCCTGCCGCGCCTCGAGGGCCACTGGGCGTCCGCGGCCGCCCTCTTCATCTATGCTGGCGCCTTCAGCCTGGCCTACGTCAGCCTCGACACCGGTACCGGCGCGCTCATTCTCTTTGGCGCCGTGCAGCTCACGATGATTCTCGCGGGGCTCCGCGCTGGAGAACGCCCGCGTGCCGCCGAGTGGATCGGTCTGGTGCTGGCACTCACCGGACTCGTCGTGCTCGTGCGGCCCGGGCTGTCCGCCCCGGAACCGACGGGGGCCGCGCTCATGGCGACTGCCGGAATTGCCTGGGGAGTCTACTCCCTGCGGGGGCGCGGCAGCCGGGAGCCGCTCCGCAATACCGCGGGCAACTTCGCGATGGCGGTGCCGGTCGCCGGGCTCCTCGTGGTGGGCGCGGGGGGACCGGGCACCTGGACCGCGAGCGGGGTCGGGCTGGCCGTGACCTCAGGCGCCCTCGCCTCCGGCGGCGGCTACGCCATCTGGTACGCCGCGCTGCCCGCCCTGACCGCCACCCGCGCGGCGCTGGTCCAATTGCTGGTGCCAGTCCTTGCGGCGGCGGGGGGCGTCGCGCTCCTTTCCGAGACGATCCCGCTCCGGCTTCCGGTGGCCGCAGCCCTGGTGCTGGGTGGGGTGGCCCTCGCCGTCACCGCCCGAACCCCCTGATACGGGAGCCAGTACCAATGCGCACCGCCCTGACCCGAGACGTCAGCCCCGCACTGCACCTCTGCGAACTCAGCCACCTCGCACGCACCCCCATCGATCATGACCGCGCCCTGGCGCAGCACGCGGCGTACGAACAGTGCCTGATGGAGCTCGGTTGCCATGTGCATCGGCTCCCGTCGGACGCGTCGATGCCCGATGCCGCCTTCATCGAAGACACCGCCGTTGTCACGGATGAGGTAGCGGTGATCACCAGGCCGGGGGCGAAGTCACGGCGGCCGGAGATCGAGGCGGTATCGGCGGCCCTCGGACGCTATCGACCACTCACCGCCATCGAGGCACCCGGCACCCTCGACGGCGGAGACGTGCTTCGCGTGGGGCGGACGTTCTATGTCGGCGACTCGGCGCGGAGCAACCGCGACGGCATTGCACAGCTGGGGGAGCTCCTCGCGCCGTACGACTACCGCGTGGTGCCGGTCGTCACGCGGGACTGCTTGCACCTCAAGACCGCGGCCACCGTGGCGGCGCCGGGCATCATCGTTCTGAATCCTGCGTGGGTGGATCGTGCCATTTTCGGCAACCTCACGCTGGTCGACGTCGATCCGGGCGAACCGTTTGCCGGGAATGTGCTCCGGATCGGGGACGTGACCATCGCCGGGATGGAATTCGCGCGGACGAATCGCCGGCTCGCAGACGCGGGCGTCACGGTCCGTCCGGTGGACATGTCGGAGTTCGCGAAGGCGGAGGGGGGGGTGACCTGCTGCAGTATCATGCTTGACGCTACGGGGAGCCCAGGCGCATGACCTTTGCGCGGCGGGTGTTCACGGCGGCCTGGATCTACGGCCTGGTGGTCCTCGTCCCGATGGTGTTCCTGGAACGCCAAGTCATGGAGCAGGTGCCGCCCCCCTTGGCCCACCCGGAGTTCTACTACGGATTCCTCGGGGCGGCGATCGCCTGGCAGCTGGTGTTTCGTTTGATTGCGCACGATCCAGCGCGGTTTCGTCCTGTGATCCTGCCGGCGCTGGTCGAGAAGCTGAGCTGGGGCATCGGCGTGCTGATCCTGGCGGCACAGGGTCGGACCCCGCGCTTCTTCGTGGTCGGGGCCGCGATCGATCTCGTGCTGGCGGTGCTCTTCGTGGTGGCGTGGCGGAAGACGCGGGAGGCTCAATGACCCGTCAGTTTCTCGTGGGCGCTCTGGCACTCACCGCCGCCCTCGCGGCAGCGCCGACGACCCTCGATGCACAGGACGCGAAACAGCGCGCCAAGTGCGAAGAGGCGACCCAGCTCTTTCGTTCCACCGACAGGAACATGTCGACGTTCTTCGACAGCGCTGTCGGATACGCCATCTTCCCGTCGGTGGGGAAGGGAGCGTTCATCGTCGGCGGCGCCGCAGGCACGGGGTGCCTCTACGAAGCTGGAGCGCTGATTGGGCAGGCGAAACTGGCCCAGGTGACCATTGGCCTCCAACTCGGGGGCCAGTCGTATGCCGAGATCATCTTCTTCCAGCATCACGACGCTATCGAGTCGTTCAAGTCCAGCAGTTTCGAAATGAGCGCCCAGCTCAGCGCCGTGGCAGCCGCGAGCGGTGCCTCCGCAAACGCCAAGTACGAACTCGGCGTCCTGGTCTTCACGATCACCAGGGGCGGGCTGATGTACGAGGCGTCGGTGGGCGGGCAGAAGTTCACGTTCAAGCCGCTGGCCGAGCCGCCATCCGGCGAAGCCGCAGCGCAGAAGCACGACTGACATCAGTCCATCGGAGTGTTCCATGGCGATGTACGAAGAATGCGTCCAGTCCGGCCAATGGCTCTTCCAGCGGCGCGGCTGGCTTCCGATCGCCGGCGTGGCACTCCTGTTCACGCAGGTGGGACCCGTCACCGGGGACAGCCAGGCGATCCCGCTGGCCTGGCCGGTGACCTGTTTGGGGGTCTCGCTCCTCGGGCTGGCCATGCGCGCCTACATCGTGGGGTGCGCGGCGCCCGGCACCTCGGGCCGCAACCGGGGAAAGCAGGTCGCCGAGTCGCTGAATACGACCGGGGCCTATTCCCTGGTGCGGCACCCGCTCTACTTCGCCAATGCCGTCATGTGGATGGGGCCGCTGCTGTATCCGGGGAAGTTGTGGCCGGCCCTGGTGCTCGCGCTCATCTTCTGGCTCTACTATGAGCGGATCATGTTTGCGGAAGAAGAGTTCCTGCGCGGAAAGTACGGCCAGCCCTTCCTCGATTGGGCAGCCAAGACCCCCGCGTTCCTTCCGAAGCTTCGGAATTGGACGCCGTCGCGCAGCCCCTTCAACATCTGGGTTGTGCTCCGCCGGGAGTACTCCGGCCTGCTGCTCGTCGTCCTGATCTTCGCCGCGCTCGACGTGCTCGAAGGTTGGGTCTCGTTCCACACATGGCGAATCGACCCGTTCTGGGCCTGGGCGCTGGGGATCGGCGCGGTCATCGCCGCGGTCCTGCGCGGGCTCCGGCGGGGAACCAACCTGCTCGAAGACCGGACGCCAAAGGCGGGGCAGTAGGCCCCGAAACGAAAGGGCCGGCCCGATGCGATCGGGCCGGCCCAGACGTGGTAGCCGGCAACGCCGGCGTCCCCTCTCGACCTACTTGAGCTTGACGACGTTCTCGGCCGCGGGGCCCTTGGCGCCCTGGACGATGTCGAATTCAACCTGCTCGCCTTCGGCGAGCGACTTGAAGCCCTGGCCCGAGATGGCCGAGTGGTGGACGAAGCAGTCCTTCTGGCCGCCTTCGGGGGTGATGAAACCGAAGCCCTTGGCGTCGTTGAACCACTTCACGGTGCCGGTCGTACGCATGCGGTACTCCTGATGGTGTAGTGTAATCGGAGTCCGGGCATGCCGTCCTGGCCGACTACGGTTGTTCCGGGCATGCCGCCGGACGGCGGGAACCCGGGCGGCTGACGAGTGGTCGCCCTCTGCGACATGTGGCATCAAAAAAGGGCATCGCGAATGCGAGCCCTTGAGTGACACCCGGCACTAGTCCACGCCAGAAGGCGTGTTTCCGCAGAGCCAAGCTAAGACACGGCCCCTGAACGCACAAGAGACCACCCTCCCCGGAACCGAACACACCCCGAACCAAGGCGATACTTCAGGATGCCCGACATCGGCCAAGCCCTCGCCTACTACGCCGTCTTCCTGGTCTCGGTGACCGTCCACGAGGCGGCGCACGCCTGGGCGGCTCTCCTCGGCGGGGACAAGACCGCCTACCACGGTGGGCAGGTGTCGCTGGACCCCCGGCCCCACATCCGGCGCGAACCGATGGGCTTGCTCTGGATCCCGCTCCTCAGCGCGCTGCTGACCGGCTGGCCGATCGGCTTTGCGAGCGCCCCCTACGACCCCGCCTGGGCCAGGCGGCACCCGAAGCGGGCCGCCTGGATGGCGCTCGCCGGCCCCGCCGCCAACCTCCTGCTGGTGCTGCTGGCGTTTGCCGCGCTCCGGTTCGGCGCCAGTGCCGGCGTCTTCTTCGCGCCGGAGCGCGCCGGCTTCGACCAGCTCGCCGCCACGGGCGCGGGAACCATCTGGTCCACGGTCATCTTCATCCTGAGTGTGGTGCTCTCGCTCAACCTGCTGCTGGCTGTTCTCAACCTCTTCCCGTTCCCGCCACTCGACGGCAGCGGGGTCATCCCGCTCTTCCTGAGCGATGCCGCCACGGTGAAGTACCAGGATTTCATCTGGAACAACCGCGGGCTCGGAATCATCGGCATCCTGATCGCCTGGCAGGTATTCAGCTACGTGTTTGACCCGGTCTTTCTCCTGACGATCAACCTCCTCTATCCTGGCGCCGGATACCACTGATGGCTCACCAGCCGAACCGGCTCGCCAGTTCCACCAGCCCCTACCTGCTTCAGCACGCCGACAATCCGGTGGACTGGTACCCCTGGGGCGACGACGCGCTGGCGCGCGCCCGCGAGGAAGACAAGCCGATCCTCCTCTCCATCGGGTATTCGGCCTGTCACTGGTGTCACGTGATGGCGCATGAATCGTTCGAGGACCCGGCCATTGCCGCGCAGATGAATGAGGGCTTCGTGTGCGTGAAGGTGGACCGGGAGGAACGCCCCGACCTCGACGACATCTACATGGCCGCTACCATGGCCATGAACCAGGGCCATGGCGGGTGGCCCATGACCGTCTTCCTGACACCGGATCAACGTCCGTTCTTCGCGGGGACCTACTTCCCGCCGGAGGACCGCCACGGTCGGCCGGGGTTCCCCGCCATCCTGCGGCGCATCGCCGAGCTCTGGCGCGACAACCGCGCCGCACTGGAGCGAGTGGGCGACGAACTCACCGCACACCTGCGGCAGTCCACCGGCTCCAGTCCGGGTGCGGTGGACCTTGCCGCCGCGTTCGCCCGCCTGCGCGACCAGCTCACGGGTACGTTCGACGCCACGTGGGGCGGCTTCGGACGGGCCCCGAAGTTTCCGCCGGCGACGCTCCTCCGGCTCCTCCTGCTGATTCACCACCGGGGCGACGACGGGCGCGCACTGCAGATGGTCCGGCGCACGCTCGACGGGATGGCGCGCGGAGGAATCTACGACCAGATCGGCGGCGGGTTCAGCCGGTACTCCACCGACGACGAATGGCTGGTGCCCCACTTCGAGAAGATGCTCTACGACAACGCGCTGCTCACGCGCGCCTACCTCGAGGCGTACCAGGTGACCGGCGACCCGTTCTATCGGACCATCGCCGCCGACGTGCTGGACTACATCCGCCGTGAGATGACCGCTCCCGAGGGCGGATTCTATTCCGCCACCGATGCCGATTCCGAGGGGGTGGAAGGGAAGTTCTTCGTCTGGACGCGGGCCGAGTTCGACGCGGTGCTCGGGCAGGACGCTCCGCTGGCGGCGGCGTGGTACGACGTGACGGAGATGGGCAACTGGGAGGGGCATTCGATTCCCCGCACGCCACGACCGCTGGCCGAGGTGGCCGCCGAGTGTGGGCTCAGCCCGGCCGAGGCCGCGGCCCGGCTCGCGGATGCGCGGCAGAAGCTCTATGACGCCCGGCTCCGGCGCATCCCCCCCGGCCTCGATGACAAGGTGCTGACGTCGTGGAACGGACTGATGATCGGCGCGATGGCGGAAGCCGCCCGCGTCCTGGGAGAGCCTCGCTACCTGGAGGCGGCGTCACGCGCCGCAGATTTTGCCCTCGCGCACCTGCGCCAGGCCGATGGCCGCCTGCTCCGGAGCTGGCGCCGCGGGTCTGCCCACCTGAACGCCTACCTTGAGGACTACGCTTTCCTCGGCAACGGCCTGCTGGATCTCCATGAGGCGGGGGGAGCAGCGCGCTACCTGGAGGCGGCACGGGCGCTTGCCTCCCGATTGCTGGCCGACTTTGTCGCGCCCGACGGCGGGTTGTTCAGCACATCGGCGGACCATGAGACCCTGCTGGTGCGTCATCGCGAAGGGCACGATGGCGCCGTGCCATCCGCCAATGCGGCCGCGGCACACCTGCTCGCACGGCTCGCCGTGCACGATGGTCAGGGCGACTGGCGTGGCGCGGCCGAGTCGGCGCTGGAGGCGTGGGGCGCGGCCATCGCCCGGGAACCCCGCGCATTTGCCCAGAGCCTCATCGCGCTGGACTTCCTCCGCGAGGGCCCTCTCGAACTCGCCTTCATCGGCGCGCCGCCCGACCCCGGCCTGGACGCGTTGCTCCGGGAAGCCGCCCGACACTTCGTTCCCCACCGCATCATCGCACAGCACGACCCCGAGACAGGCGAATCGACCCGTCCGCTGCTCGCCGCCAAGACCCTCGTGGACGGGCACGCGGCCCTCTACATTTGTCGCGATTTCTCCTGTCAGGCCCCCGTCGTCCGTGCTGGGGACGTGGCGGCGGCACTCGGTATCTCGGGCGGCTGAGTCGGGTATGTCGGGGGCAGAAGGATGTACCGCACGTTATATTGCCAGAGCCCTCCCATTTCTCTGGCCGCCCTCAACGGGCGGAAGGCGCGGTCCCCGATGTCCACAATTCGAGTCACCTTCCCCAGCCGGGACGCCGCATCGTTCTCGGATGACGTGAAAGCTCGGGTATCCGACTACTTCACCAACCGGGGCATCTCCGACAAGGCCGACTGGCGGATGGTCCTGAAAGGGCTGATCCTGCTCGCGGTGACCTTCGTCCCCTATGGGATGATCCTCAGCAACAACTTCGGTCCGTGGACGATGCTCGGACTGGCGGTGGTGATGGGCGTGGGGGTGGCGGGGATCGGTTTCAGCATCTCACACGACGCCCTGCACGGCGCCTACTCGAACCACGCCTGGGTCAACCGGGTCATCGGGTGGTCGTTCGACATGTGCGGCGCCAACGGCTACATGTGGAAGGTCACGCACAACGTGATTCACCACACCTATACCAACATCGAAGGGCTTGACGAGGACCTCACCGTCTCACCGCTCCTTCGGCTCTCGCCGCACACGGAGTGGAAGCCGTTCCACCGATTTCAGCATTTCTACGGCTTCCTGGCCTACAGCTTCTCCACCCTCTTCTGGGTGTTCGTGAAGGACTACAAGTACTTCCTCCAGAAGGACATCGGGCCGTTCCTCGACCGAAAGAACCCGCGGAAGGAAGTCGCCGGGCTGTTCATCGGGAAGGCGTTCTACTACACGTGGGCTATCCTCATTCCGTTCTTCGTCGTCAGCGTCGCGTGGTGGCAGTTCGCCATCGGCTTCGTCGCGATGAACCTCGTGGCGGGGACCATTCTCGGCGTGGTGTTTCAGCTGGCACACGTCGTGGAGGACATCACCTATCCGACTCCCGACGCGGCCGGCGCCATGGGATCGGCCTGGATGCAGCACGAGATGGAGACGACCTCCGACTTCGGCCCGAAGAACTGGCTGCTCTGCTGGTATGTCGGGGGACTGAACTTCCAGGTGGAGCATCATCTCTTCCCGAAGGTGTGCAGCATCCACTATCCGGCCATCAGCGCGATCGTGAAGGAAACCGCGCTGGCGCACGGCCTGCCGTACAACCAGCACGCGACACTGCGCGAGGCGATCGCCTCGCACTACAAGTCGCTCAAGCGGCTCAGTGTTGCACCGATGCCCGCCGCCGCCTGACGGGCGCCCCACCGGATCAGCCGTGAAGCGACTCTGGTACTGGCGGTGGCGCCTCCTGGGCCGGGAACCGGCGGATTGCCTCGGATGCGGCGGGCCGCTGACGCAACAGGCGGTGGCGTGGTGCCACGCCGCCGCCGGGCAGGTCGAACTCTCCCTCCAGGGACTCCCCTTCAAGGTCTGTGGCAACGGCTGCACCGACCGCCGGCAACCGCGGGCGGGATTCGTCGCCGAACTTCAAGCGGCCCTGCTCGAGGGCGGCCACATCCCGATGGCCCACACCACGACGACGGACGCCCTCAGCTGCTACGCCTGCGCCAACCGCGTCTGGCAACCGGACGCCGGTGTCGGCGAGGTGCACGGCACCCTGCCCTTCCCCGGCCTCCCCGCGGTGGCAGCGACTATCCGCGGCCCGGTCCGCACCTGCAACGGCTGCGGCCGGATGCAGCTGCTCCCCTCCGACAACCTGCGGAGCGACCTCACCGCCGCGATGGCGGAGGCCCTGGAAGCCGCCGGCGTGCGCATCCGCCTTCCGCAAGTAATCAGCGCCGCGTCAGCACCCGCTCGACTGAATGCCGGGGTGACTCGAACCCATCCTCGGCTGGGTACCCGATCGCCACGAGCGCCGGCACCCGCGCGTACTCCGGCAACCCCAGAATCAATTTCACTTTTTCGGGATCGAAGCCCAGCATCGGCGAAGTGCCCAGCCCCATACTCTCCGCGATCAGGAGCAGGTATCCGAGCGCGATGTAGCTCTGCTCGGCACCCCAGTCCTCCCGATCGGCGTCTGGCTTGGCGCCGAGGGTGTCGCGCAGGTGCGCCTCGGTGCCGGCAGCCTTGTCGGCGGGAAGGGTAGGCGAGAAGGTCTCCTCGATCGTGTCGAGCGCGTCGCGTGTATCGGTATAGAGCACCAGCAACACCGGCGCGGCGCCGACCTGCGGTTGTCCGTTGGCCGCGGCCTGCAATCGGTCTTTCAGCTCCTGGTCGCGGACCGCGACCCAGCGCCAGGGCTGCACGTTGAAGGCGGACGGGGCTCGCCCGGCGCTCCCGAGGAGATAGTCGAGTTCTCCGGTGGTAACCGGCGTGTCGGCGTATCGGCGAATGGAGCGGCGCGACTCGGCGGCCTCGACAACGGCCTGGGCGAGGGGGGTCGTGATCATTTGTGTGTTCTCCTTGTAAGTGTTATCACACATATATTGTCGTCATGAAGCCCCGGAATCGCCGGGGCCGGGGCTACACGCGATGCGCTGGCGTGAGCCGCCGCACCTCGTCGAGAATGCCGATCAACGTGCGAAGACGGGCATCGGAGATCTGCCCCATTTCATTCTCCTCATGCGCCTGCAGCGGCTTGGCCACCTGCTCCAGCACGGCCAGCCCACGAGGAGTGATCTTCGACATGACCACCCGCCGATCCTCGGTGCTCCGCGTCCTGGCCACAAACCCCATCCGCTCGAGCCGGTCGAGCAGCCGAGTGGTATCGGCCACCGGCGCCACGAGGCGGCCCTGCACCTCGCAGCGCGGGTGCCCGCCTGCCCCTGCCCCGCGCAGAATCCGCAGCACGTTGTACTGTGTAGGCGTCAGGCCATACGGCCGCAACACTTCCGCCAACCGCAGATCCAGCAGCGCCGCCGTCCGCTTGATACCGAGTAGCGCCTCCTGAATGGGAGACGGGAAGGGTCTGTTCTGCTTGAGTTCCCTTGCCAGTTGGCTCATATCTGAATAATATGTGTTGTAACACTAAATGTCAAGTCTCGCATCTGGACAGGAGAATGCCCCCGTGCCCCACCCCATGACCCGCCCCGACAGCCGGGCCATCGCCGCCCTCCTCCCCGGGGTGGCCACGCCGGAGGGAGAGGGGATCACCGTCTTCCGACCCTTCCCCTCTCCCGCCGCGCGTGAAATCGACCCCTTCCTCCTGTTCGATCGCCTCGGCCCGGTCACGATTGCGCCAGGTGCCGACGCCGGGGTACCGCCACATCCCCACGCCGGATTCGAGGTCGTCAGCTACATCCTCCAGGGCGGCCTCGAGCACCGCGACTCCGCCGGCAACCACGGCCGCCTCGGCCCCGGCGACGTCCAGTGGATGACCGCCGGCGCCGGCATCGTGCACTCCGAAATGCCCTCGGAAGACCTGCGCACCCGAGGCGGCACGCTCGAAGCGATCCAGCTCTGGGTCAACCTGCCCGCCCGTGACAAGCAGACGGCACCGCGCTACGGCGACATCATGGCCGCCGACATTCCCACGGCCACCTCGGCTGACGGCCTGGCCACCGTGCGCGTCATTTCGGGAGAGGCGCTGGGAGCCCGCGCGGCGCTGCCGCTCCGCACACCGATCACCTACCTGCACTGGACGATGGAACCTGGTGCGACCATCACGCAGCCGCTCCCGGATGGCACCGAGGCCATGGCCTATATCCTCGATGGCGAGGCCCGCTTCGGGAGCGACGCCGTCATTGCATCCCGGGATCAGCTGGTTCGATTCGCCGGGGCAGATGGCCCCGTCACCTTTCGCGTGCCCCGGGACGGTGTGCGCACCGAGCTGCTCCTGCTGGCCGGTCCGCCGACAGGGGAACCGGTGGCGCGATCGGGGCCGTTCGTGATGAACACGATGGCGGAGATCAAGTCGGTGGTGGAGAAGTACCGCGCCGGAGGGCTGGGAGAGATTGGGACGGATTGATGACTACTCGACGGCTTCGCGCCGCAGCCGGAGCAGGTGCTTGAGCCGGGTATGATCTTCCCGCTCCCGCTCCTCCAGGAGCGCGCGCACCCGGTGAATTTCCGCGGAGAGGCCCGGCGCAACGCGGTTTTGGAGGGTGTTGACCTGGCGTGACGTGCGACGGAGCGCCTCGGCCAGCCGTCGCAACAGCAGCTCCGTCGATGCCGCATCGAGCAGGAGCTCGACCATCTGCTCGAACTCGTTCGCGGCGGTGGCCGCCGCCGGGCCCGTCAGTGGCGGTGCCTGCCCCCGCGCCTCGAGTGTGCGCCGTACCGGCGTCAATCGCTGCACCGCACCGCTCGCCACGCCCCATGATTCCGTCACCGTCAATTCCACCTCCACCTGCCGCGCGGGCCACCCCATCGCCTCCAGGTGGGCAGCGCCGTGCATCGCGGCCGCACCCAGCAGCGCGGGATAGGCGCGGGCCGCGGCGGCCTCCACCCGACCCCGTGCCTCGATGGCGGGAGAGGCCACGCGGAAGAGGTCGGCAACCAGCGCCTGCCGCTTCCGGGTGAGCAGGTCGATTCCCTTGCGCACCCGCTCGAGCCGGCGGCGATGCCGAATCAGGTTCGATCGGGTCGGGGGGCCGAGGACTCTCATGTGGCGGCCTCGCGCCCGCCGCGGCGGGCCCAGGCCTCCTCCGGAATACGATGGAGGTCCTCACGCGGAAGGGTCTCCAGGAGGGTCCACCCGATCTCGAGGGTCTCCGCGATCGTGCGGCGGGCGCCTCCCTGGTCGATGAACTCCTTCTCGAATCGTTCCGTGAACTCCAGCGCTCGGTGGTCGGCCGGGGGGAGCCCCGACTCGCCGACGATGGCTGCCGTCAGGCGTGCCTCCCGCCCCTGCGCATAGATGGCGTAGAGCTGGTCGGACCAGCGGCGGTGATCGGGAGCGGTGCCCGCCCCGATGCCGGCGCCCATCAATCGCGAGAGCGAGGGAAGGACATCGATGGGCGGAAAGACGCCGCGCCGGTCGAGTTCGCGGCTCAGGACGATCTGTCCCTCGGTGATGTAGCCGGTCAGGTCGGGAATGGGATGGGTAATGTCGTCGTCGGGCATCGAGAGGATCGGCAACTGGGTGATGGATCCTTCCGAGCCACGCACCACGCCGGCCCGCTCGAAGATGGTGGCCAGGTCGGTGTACATATAGCCCGGGTAGCCACGGCGGCCGGGAATTTCCTCGCGCGCGGCGCCGAGCTCGCGGAGCGCCTCGCAGTAATTGGTGGCATCGGCCAGGACCACCAGCACCTGCATGCCCCGTTTGAAGGCAAGGAACTCCGCCTGCGCCAGCGCCAGGCGCGGCGCAAGCAGTCGCTCGATGGTCGGATCGCCGGTGCGATTGAGGTAGAACACGCTTCGGGCGAGTGCCTCGCTCGACTCGAACCGCTGCAGGAAGTGCTGCGTTTCCCGCTGCGTCAGCCCGATCGCGACGAAGATGACGGCGAACGGTTCACCGTGCGTGGTCCGCGCGTCCGCCACCACGCGTGCCGCCAGTTCCAGGCCGGGCAGGCCCGCCCCCGAGAAGATCGGGAGCTTCTGTCCCCGCACGAGGGTGTTCATCCCGTCGATCGCGGAAATGCCGGTCTCGATGAAGTCGGCTGGTTTGCGACGGCAGACCGGATTGAGCGGTGCCGCCCACGCGGGGTGGCGCGCCGAACCCACCGGCGCTGGGAGTCCGTCGAGCGGCGCGCCGGAGCCGGCAAATACCCGTCCCAACAGCTCTTCCCCAACCGGGGCCCGGGCAATGTCGCCCGTCAGGGTGACGCCCGTCCCCGCAGGTGCCAACCCCACCGTGTCCTCGAATACCTGCACCACCGTGGCACCCCGGCTCACGTCGATCACCTGCCCGCGCCGCACCGGCTGGCCTGGCGTGGCGATGCGCACCCACTCGCCGAGGATGGCGCGGTGTGCATGCAAGACGGTGAGTAGCGGCCCCGCGGCCGCGTCGGCACCGGCATACGTTCGGGGTGTGCCGCTCATGGTGCCACTCCATCCGGCGAAGCCCGCAGCGCCGTCAGCACGCGCCGCACCGCTGGCACGTCGATAGCCGTCATGAGACCGCCGCCGCCGAGCACGGCCACCCCTCCGCGGTGAAAGCGGTGAATGGTGTCGGCGAGCTTCCAGGTCTTCGTGACCGGCGAACTGGCGTCGGCTGGATCGTACGCGCTCTGCCCGATGAGGAACTCCCGGAGCAGCCGTGCCGTCTCCAGAATCAGGCGATCCTGATCTTCCAGTGCATCGGGCCCGACGAGCCCGGCCACCTCACGGAGTTCCCGGTCCCGCTGCAACAGGACAAACGTTTCGCGGCGCAGTGCCGTCCACCCGGGCCCACCATGTTCCTCGAACCACGGCATCACGTCGAGGGCCTGCAGGCTGTAGCTGGTTTCCCAGTCCACCGCAGGAAACTGGCGCTGGTGCGCCAGTGCGGCATCGAGCGCCCAGAGCGCCCCGGCCACCCGCAACGCAGCCTGGGTGACCGGCTCGGAGAAATCGCCCCCTGGTGGTGAGAGTGCGTTGATCAGCGTGACCGCCCCCTCTCGCCTGGCGGCCCCCAGCGCGCGTGCCCGCCCGGCGCGTTCGAAGAGCTTCCCGAGCCGGTTGCCGAGGGAGGTCGGGTAGCCTTCCTCACCGGGCATCTCGCGGAGCAGCGAGCCGATCTCCCGCAGTGCCTCCGCCCATCGACTGAGCGAGTCCGCCATCAACGCCACGCGGTATCCCATGTCGCGGTAGTACTCGGCGATGGTGAGCCCCAGGTAGACCGAGGCCTCGCGCGCCGCGACCGGCATGTTGGAGGTGTTCACCACGAGCACCGTGCGGTCCATCAGGGAGCGCCCCGTGCGCGGATCCTCGAGCGTCGGAAACTCCTCGAGCACGTCCGCCATCTCGTTGCCACGTTCGCCACATCCGACGTACACCACGATGTCGGCCATCGAGTACTTGGCCAGCGATTGCTCAATGACCGTCTTGCCGGTCCCGAATCCTCCTGGAACCGCGACCGCCCCACCCTCCGCGACAGGGAAGAGAAAGTCGAAGACGCGTTGCCCCGTAATGAACGGACGGTCGGCGGGAAGCCACCGATCCACCGGCCTCGGCACCCGCACCGGCCAGCGCTGCATCAGGGTGAGGGTGGTTCCATCTTCCAACCGTCCGATGGGCTCGTCCACCGCGTAGGTCCCGGCGGCCAGTGCGGCGAGGACGCCACCCGACGCCGGCGGCACCAGGATCCGGTGGGTCACCCCTTCGTTCTCCTCCACGGTGCCGAGTTCGTCGCCGCCGGCCAGGCGGTCCCCCACATTCGCGGAGGGCGTGAACACCCATCGGCGAGACCGGTCGAGCGTCGGCGCCACGGTGCCGGTGGAAAGGAAATTTCCTTCCTGGTCGGCGAGACGACTCAACGGGCGCCCGGTGCCGTCGAGCACCGAGCCAAGGAGGCCGGGACCGAGCTCGGCCTGCAGCGGCGCGCCGGTGGCCGCCACCGGTTCTTCGAGTGCCAGCCCGGTGGTGTCTTCGAAGACCTGCACGGTGGCGGTATCGCCCTGGATGCGAATCACCTCGCCCAGCAGTCGTCGATGGCCCACACGCACGATCTCGTAGAGCGCCGCCTGCGGCAGCGGCGCCGTCTCGACCAGCGCGCCGGCGGCGCGCACGACGCGGGCGCCCGTCACCGGAGTCTCACCCGGTACCCGATGGCGCGCCGGAGGAGCTCCACCACCTGCTCTTCGGCGGAGGCGGCAGCCCGCCAGGCCGGACCGGGAAACGGGACCACGATCGGCTGCGCCACCTTGTCGGTCGTCGCCCGCAGTTCCGGCGGGAGAGTTTCGTAGAGCGACTCCTCGAGCAGGACGACCCCGACGTCCGGGCGCTGCATGAGGGCGCGCAGGGTGGTGTCCACCATGCCCTCGTCCTCTGCGACGTCGGCCACGATCCCCGCGAGCGCAAAACCGGAAGCGGTGGCTGGCCGGCAGAGCGCCCGAACGCCATAGGTCATGCGGCCTCCGGCATCTGCGCCGCCAGGGTCGCCGGTGGCGCACCGAAGGCGACGCCCCATGCGATGGCTCGAAGGGCACGCGCCTCGGCGCGAATCCGCTCGAGTACGGCAAGCACCACCGCCGGGCCCAGCGGATCGCGGCGCGCCAACCCCCGGAGCCAGGTGATGCGGGCCGCGGTGATCCGCGCCTCGAGGGAGGACCATTCCACCGGCTCGTGCGTGAGCGCCGCACCAATCGCCGTTCCCGTCAACACCACCCGCAGGCCTGCCAGTAATCGTTCATGGTCGCGTTCGGCCCTGAGCCGACCGAAGATCTCTCGTGTCAGCACGCCACCTCCCGGCAGGAATTCCCGCTCGATGCCCTCGCCGTCCGCCGGAGGGGCCGCCAACAGCAGGGTCCAGAGATTCTGCTGGTCCACCAACGCCCCCGCATAGCGGCGCACGACTGCTCCTCCCTCCCGCGCGGCGCGGACGGCCCGCTCGCTGAACAGCCGCACCAAGGCCCATTCGAGATCGCGGAGGGCCGGCGGCGGAGACTGCGCGCCGAGCTGCTCGAGCACTCGTCCGGCGGGGTGGCCGAACCGCACCAGGTCTCGCGCCAGGTCGGCCACCGTCGTCGCTCTCGCCAGCCGTTCGAGTACACGGAACGGCAACGCGGGCGTCGGCATCACGGCACGAAGCCGCGCACCCGAAGAGGCGCCCTGCGCCGCGCCCCGCAGCATCGCGCGCAGCGTCCGGCACTCCTCATCCTCCACCACAACAGCCAGCACGGCCCGCCGCGCGGCGAGCCACCGGCCGAGCAGGTTGACACGACGAGCCGCCACGAGGCTCACTGCGCGATCGAATGCAGGGGGATCGAGCAGTGCCCCCGCGTCCGTGCCGATCGGATAGTCCAGTGTTGCCAGATGGCCCAGGAATGCGGGCCAGTCGGGTGTGGCGGCGAGCGCCGCCAACGCCTCGCGATCGAGGAGGTGCGTGGCGAGGCCACGAGCGCGCGCGTTCACGTCGTCCCACCGCATCGTCAGCGCTCCTCGATTCGGGCACAGAGAGCGATGGCCAGGTCGGCGCGGCGCCGGGCCAGGATAGCGACCAGGGTGTTGTCCACCGTCACGCGCCCATCCGCCGAGCGACCGGTGACCCCCGCCGCGACGTCGGCGGCCTCCACTGTTACCCGCGGCAACTCGCCCACGGCTGCGACGGTGGCCGACACGGCATCGGAGGGGCTCAACAGGATGGCCTGCCCTCCTTCCAGGTACCGCGCCGCGTCGACCGCCAGTGGTCCCACACTCGACGCATAGTCCGCAAGCGGGATCTGCTTCAGCAGTGCCGTGGCCTTCTCGAAGACTCCGTCCAGTACTCCGGCCCGCGCCACGAGGAACTGCTCTCTGGCCCGGGCTCGTGCGGCGGCCACCTGTCGCTCGCCGACGACTCGCCGCTCCTCGGCCACCCGCTCGAGATGCAGCGCACGCGTGCGCGCCGCATCCGCCTCGGCTCGTGCGACGATGTCGGCCGCGCGGCGTTCAGCCTCATGCCGGAGCCGGCCCGACTCACGGCTCGCGTCCTCCTCCAGGTGCAGGAGCAAGGCGTCGATGCTCATCCGCTCAACCGCCGGCGCGCAGCATGATGAGCACCGCCACCACGAAGCCAAGAATGGCCATCGTCTCCGGAATGGCCACCAGCAGGATCGCCGTCGTGCTCAGTTCCGGCTTCTCGGCGAGGCTCGCCGAGATGGCCGGTCCGATGCGCGACTGCGCCCAACCGGTGGCCAGCGCCGGAATACTGACCGCCAGCGCGGCGCTGAGAGGAACCAGGAACGCTTCCATGCGACCTCCGTAGGTTCAGCCGGCGTTCCCGCTGGGACGCCAGTGCGAGAATGGGCGATACGCCTGCCCGCCCGGACTGTGGAACTTCCCGAAGAACTCGACATAGTGCAGCCGCAAGCCGTGGATGGTCGGGGCAAAGATGCCGAGCGCGAAGTTGACAAGGTGAAAGAGGAGCGCGAAGAGCACCCCGACCAGCACACTGCCCACGCTGCCGGCGAGTTCGTTCGCTACCACCGCCATCATCACCGACGCGGTGCCGAGCGCCATGATGCGGGCGTAGGAGAGGATGTTGCTCAGCGTGGAGAGGAATTCGATGGGCGCGATGATCCCCTCCGCCAGGACCAGGACGGGGAAGAGCACCAGCAGGCCGATGACGGCCGGCGTCAGGAAGCCGTGGGGCAGGACCTCGAGCGCCGCCAGCAGGACGACGACGATCAGGACCACCATGACGAGCGAGGCGCCTTTCCCGACCGCCTGCCGCGGGTGACCGCGCGAGGCGTTGTACACCCCGAGCGCCAGGCCGAGGACGATGTGGACCGCGCCGATGGCGATGGCCAACCCGAGAAAGGCGAGCAGGGAGTGCTCGCGATCGAGCAGCAATGGACGGAGCCCGAACCATCGGGTACCGAGGTCGCCAAACAACTCGCCGAAGGCAAGGCCAAATGCCACGGAGAAGGCGGCGCCCGCCCCGAGCACCTCGGCGACGGCGCGCCGCGTGCTGCCGGGCGCGCCGCCACGCCGCAGCCAGAGCGCAACGGCCGCCAGGACGAGACCGTAGCCGATATCGCCCAGGATCAGGCCGAAGAACATCGGAAAGAAGACGGCAACGAACGGTGTCGGGTCAATGGTGCCGTAGGCGGGGAGCGGCACCATGCGCGTGATCGTCTCGAAGGGACGGAAGAGCCGGGGATTCTGGAGCACCACCGGCGCGGACTCCCCCTCCCAGTCTTCGCGCGCCACTGACTCGACCACAACTCGACCACCGAACCGCGCGCCGATCGCCTGGGACAATCGCCCAAACCCGGCAGCCGGAATCCAGCCTTCCACCACGAAGCTGCGCGCCGTCGCGGCCACCTTGTCCCGCGCGGCGAGCCCGAGCAGGCGGTCCTCCACGGCGGCGCGTGCGCCGCTCAACTGGGGGGACAGGTTCAATGCGAGCGCGCGGCGCGCGGCGTCGAGCGCCTCCAGTTCGGCGTCGAGGGCGTCGCGCCGCGCGGCGAGTGTCGGGCCCAGCTGGCCCAGTGTCCGGTCACCGCTGCCTTCGGGCATCGGGAGCTCGTGCACGCCGGCCTGGGCGAGGAGGCGCTCGACGCGGGAGGCGTCGGTGGGGGGCACCAGCAGGACCGCCGCGAGCTCTCCGGTGGAGAGCGGCGCCGTCTCCAGGACAAATTCATCGCCGATGGCCTTCGCGAGCCCTTCACGAAGTCGGTCCACGATGCCGGCGTCCTGCCCCCGGAGGACGAGGTGGTACCCGTGGGTCCGGGTGCCACTGGCGGTCGGCAGCAGGCCCCGAAAGGCGCGAATGAACTCGAGCAGCCGCGCCGTTTCCGTGCGCTCCTCCTCGAGCACCCGCCGCTCTGCCTCGATACGGTCCAGGTCGCGCCGTGCGCGGCGGAACTGCCTCAACCAGCTGGCGAAGGAGGGAGAGAGGGGCGCCTTGGCGCTGGGGGATGCGGCATCGAACCTGGCTGCCAGCGCGTCGACATCGCGAAGCAACCCGCGCAGACGCCGCGCCTCGCGTGCCTCGCGGGGCAGCGGCTCGATGGGTCGGAGGACGCCGCTCGGGCGGGACTCGGTGAGTTGGAGAAGGCCGACATCCTGGACGGCGGCGAGCACGTCGTCGAGCTCCTCGCGGGGCCCGAGGATCCGTGCGCGGATCATGGGGAGGATCATGACGCCCCCTCCGCCGCGATCCCGAGCACCTGGGCGACAATCCATCGCGCGTGCGCCTCGATCGCCGCGTCGCCTATCGCCTCATACCGTGCCCGTGCGGCGGCGAGCACCGCCTCCTCCTCAGCGATGCGTCGTTCGGCATTCGCCGTGAGCCGGGCGGAAAGCTCGGCGTCGGCGGCAGCGAGTTCGGTGGCAAGGGACTTGGTGCGGAGATCGGCCCGCTCCTCCGCATCCTTGAGGGTCGCCTCTGATTCCAGGCGTGCCTCGTCCAGCATCGCCTCGAGGCGGGACTCGACTTCGAGGAGACGGGCGAGGGCGCTCTGGGGCGCCGTGTCGGGAGGTGACGACGTGCGTCGCATGGCTCTACCCGTCGGCCACTGAGACTACGGGCCGTACACGGAAGTTGCCCGTGCCAGAGTGAAGGGAAGGAGAGCAGGCCTTGAAGGGATCTTTATATGCAGGGAGGCAGGATGATAGCGTTCGCAGAATTGGGGCGCTAGCATTGAGATATGAGTGCCGGCACCCCCCCCTCGCCCAGCTATCGGGCCATCTACGCCACCGTCCGGCGCATTCCGCGGGGCCGGGTGGCCAGCTATGGGCAGGTGGCGGCGGAGGCCGGGCTGACGAACGCGGCCCGCCAGGTGGGCTACGCGCTGCACGCCCTCCCGACCGGATCGACCGTCCCCTGGCACCGGGTGTTGAATGCACAGGGCCTCATCAGTCTTCGGAACCATCATGCACTGACCCAGCGGATGTTGCTGGCGGGGGAAGGGATCCTGTTCGACGCGCGAGGACGGGTGGACCTGGGCCGGTTCGGCTGGGCCCCGCGCCGGCAGCGGCGGTGAGGGCACGCAGCGCAGGCATGGTCACCCTCGGCCTCCACCTCCTTCTCCCCGGTGGACTCGAGGCACAGGCCGCGAGAATCCCTCCCCCGGGGTTCGTCCTGGTCGAGCGAGCGCAACTCCAGGAAGCCAATGCGGGGATGTTGTACCGGTACCAGCGCCCCGACGGCGCCGGGGTCACGCTCTTCGTGACACCACTCCCCCCTTCCCTCTATCCCTGTGTGGACGAGTGCGTCGACAATACCGTCCTGGCATTGTCAGAGGAGTTCGCGCAGGCGATCATCGGCGACACGGGGCGCCGCTCCCGCGACAGTCTGCGGCTGGCAGGTTCGAGCGCCATCGCCCCGCCACCCGGCAGCTGGGTTGACCGTGGGCGGCTCACCGCCCTGCGAGGGGAGCGCGATGGAGACACGGTCGATTCGTACCTCTGGCTCTTCCTCGGGCGAGAGACGCTGGTTCAGGTCCGGGGCGCCGAGCCCGCCGGAAGCATCGATTTCGAGACGCTCAACAGCCTCGTCACAACCGTCGTCCCAGGAATCCCTCCACCCTATGACTGCCCGTCCGGCCTCAGCAACTCCGCGCCGCTGGTGGTGATTCACCCGATCGACATTGGGTTGCACAAGTTGCCGTTCCGGGTGGACTCGACGCTTGCCGCCCTCGAGTACCATTTCGCATATCGGAGTGAGGCGGATGGCCTGTGGCGCACGGCGCCGCGTTTCCTCTGGCCCGAGGGTTCTTCCCTGGAGGGTGCAGCGCAGGGCCTCCAGCCAGGCATCCAGCTGGTGGTCGTCACGGCCGTCGATTCGGGAAGCTCGGTCCTCGCCATCTCCGCCCGCCCCGTCTGCCGGGTACCGGAATGGAACGGGCGCACGGAAGAGGCTGTCACGAACATCACACGCAAGGCGATGAACGACGCCCTGGACGCCATCCTGGATGCGGTAGGGTATCTCCGATGAGTGCAGGCGATGCCCCCCGTCCCATCGATCCACGGGTGGACATCGGCCACGTGCACCTCAAGGTCGCCGACCTCGAACGAGCGCTCGGCTTCTATTGCGGCGTGCTTGGGTTCGCGTTGACCCAGCGCGACGGGGACGGCGCCGCATTTGTCAGCGCGGGAGGGTATCATCATCATATCGGGCTCAACACCTGGGAGAGTCTCGGCGGGTCCCCACCACCCCCAGGCACCACGGGACTGTACCACACCGCCATCCGGTACCCTGACCGCGCGTCGCTGGCCGACGCCCTCCGCCGCGTACTCGACGCCGGCATCCAGCTCGACGGGGCCAGCGACCACGGTGTGAGCGAGGCGCTCTACCTGCGCGACCCCGACGACAACGGCGTCGAGCTCTACCACGATCGCCCACGGGAGGAGTGGCCGAGGGACGCCAGCGGCGCGCTTGTCATGACCACCGGCCCGCTCGATATCCGCGCACTGCTGCGCGAGGCACCTTGACCCACACCAACGAGGAAGAGGGACGATGAGTTCCGCACACACACCCGGCGGACTCCCACATGGACTGCCCGCCCTCTGGGAAAAGCTTACCGGCCCGCAGCGACGCGCCATTGCGCGCGTCCTCACCGCCCACAGCGTGGCCCGCGACGTCAACACCGAATTCGCCGACACCCGCACCATTGGACAACGGGTGTCCGATCGCATTGCGACATTCGGGGGGTCGTGGCCCTTCATCGGGCTCGCCTTCCTCACCCTCGCCTGCTGGGTCGTCCTCAATTCAGTCTTCCTGGCGCGCCGGGGCGCCGCGTTCGACCCCTACCCCTATATTCTGCTCAACCTGATCCTGTCGATGCTGGCCGCTCTCCAGGCGCCGATTATCATGATGTCGCAGAACCGGGCCGCGGCCCGGGATCGGCTCGAGGCTGCGCACGACTACGAAGTGAACCTCAAGGCCGAACTCGAGATCCAGTCGCTCCACGAAAAACTCGACGCACTCCGCGAGCGCGACTGGGCCGCCCTCGTCGAGATGCAGCAGCAGCAAATCCAGCTGCTTCAGCGCCTGCTGGAGCGCGCCACGGGAGACTCCGCATGAGCAGCAGTCATGAAATGACCACCACGACCTTCGAACTCGACGGCTTCCGCATCATCCAGAGCCTCGGCGTGGTCCGAGGCATCAGCGTCCGATCCCGCAACGTGTTTGGCGCGCTCGGCGCGCGGCTGGAGGTGCTCTTCGGCGGCAATATCACGCTGCTGACGACGCTCTGTGAACGCACGCGGCGCGAGGCGTTCGACATCATGCTGACGCACGCCCACCAGATGGGGGCCAACGCCGTGGTCGGTGTGCGCTACGACGCCACCGAACTGATGGCCGGCGTGAGCGAGGTCCTCTGCTACGGCACCGCCGTCGTCGTGCAGGAGCAACTCGCCAGCGGCGAAGACTGACAGCGGTGGCACACCGCGACCCGCTCCAGGAGATCCCCGGGGTCGGCCCCAGCATCGCCGCCGACCTCCGGGCGCTGGGCATACAGTCGGTGGCGCAACTCCGGAACCGCAACCCGCAGCGGCTGTACGAACGACTGAGTGAACTGCAGGGTCCGCAGGATCCGTGCGTGCTCTACACCTTCCGCTGCGCGGTGTACTACGCCAGCACGGCGAACCCGAAGCCCGAGCTCCTCAAGTGGTGGCACTGGAAGGACCGCGCGTGACCCCTACCCGTCAGGCCGCTACCCCCGATCTGCTCCGCGCGCTCCGCACCAAGCTCCGGCGCGACATGCCGATCACCAAGGCGCTCGGCCTCCGGGTGGTGGGACGCGAGGGGGCTGGACTGATTCTCAGCTCCCCGCTCGCGCCAAACATCAACCACAAGGGAACGGCATTCGCGGGCAGCCTCAACGCCACCGCGACGCTGGCGGGCTGGGGGACCATCTGGCTGGTGTTGCGGGAACATGGCATCAAGTCGCATGTGGTCATCCAGGACAGCAGCGTGCACTATTTCCGGCCCGTCACCAGCGACTTCACGGCGCGCTGCAAGGCGCCCTCGGCGACCGCGATCGAACGACTGGTCAAGTCCGTCGCGAAGAAGGGGCGGGGCCGCATCGAGCTCGACGTCATGATTTCGGATGCCGGCGGTGATGCGGTGCGGTTCCGTGGACGGTATGTGGCCTTCGCGGCCTGACCATGCCCCCCATCACCCGCTGGTTCGTCCGCTCCGCATTGCTCTGGTTCCTGCTCGCCCTGGCCACCGGCGTCCTCCTGGCCGGCGGGGTGTCCGCCGAAGTCCCCGGTACCGGCTGGACGCTCCCCTACCCCACCTATCTCCATCTCCTGACTGTCGGCTGGCTCACCAACCTGATCTTCGGCGTCGCCTTCTGGATGTTCCCCCGCTACACCGCCGAGCATCCGCGTGGCAGCGACATGCTCGGCTGGCTGGCCTACGGCGGACTCAACGCGGGGCTTCTGCTGCGGTTGCTCGGGGAGCCGATCCAAGTATCGGGAAGAGGGGCCGGCGTCCTGCTGCTGCTTTCCGCCGGGCTCCAACTCCTCGGCGCCTGGGCGTTCGTGCTGAACACCTGGCCCAGCGTGAAGGTGAAGTAGTGCCCTTCCTCAGCATGCTCCTGGTGCGGAGCGCCCTCTGCTGGCTCGCCGCCGGCGCCGCGATGGGCGCGCTGCTGCTCAGCACGAAGGCGGTGCCATTGCCCGCCTGGGTCTTCCGGCTCTTCGCGATGCATGCCGAGGCGCTGTTGATCGGGTGGATGGTCCAGCTGACGATGGGCGTGGCGTGGTGGATCCTGCCGAAGTATCCCCGGCTGCCGGAACGCGGGCCGGCCGCACCAATCTGGGCGGCGTGGCTGCTGTTGAATGTGGGAGTGCTGCTGGCAGGCATCGGGCGCTCGATCGGAGCGCCCGAGGCGACGGTCGTGGCGGGGCGGCTGGCGGAACTGCTGGCGGCGGTGGCGTTTGCCGCGGCCGCCTGGCCGCGGGTGAAGGCGTTCGGCAGGTAGCGGCCTAGAAGTCCTTCCGGCGAAATACCCGGCTCGCCAGCAGCAGCGGCACCGTCGCCTGGACCAGCAGCACGCCCAGCACCGTCACCCGCCCCACCGACGTTCCGAAGAACCGCTCGAACACCGCGCCGGTGTACCCCATCAGCGCCGCCGTGTCGAACTGGAGGAGGAGGAGCACCCTCCCCAGGTCGATGGGGTTGAGCATGGTGAGCGCCAGCACCGGCCGCTCGAGCGGGTAGTTCCGGAACATGGTGATCAGCAGGAGCACCACCCCGTCGTACAGCACCGCGCAGCCGAGCCAGATGAGAATGGCGCCGCCGAGTCCCTTGGCGCGGTCGTCGAACAGAATCGGCCAGCAGCACGGCCACCGCGGTGAAGACCAGCGTGAGCAGCAGCCCGGCGATGAGCAACATGGCGAGCGGCAGGAGCAGCGCCGCCTCCGGCCGGGCGTGGATGATGAACGGCAGGCCGACGCCCACCAGGAACGCCCCCGCCAGCGGGAGCGCCAGCCCGAGGTACAGTCCGGCGAAGAGCGATCCGCGTCCCACCGGCTGCGCCAGCAGCAGCTCGGTGAATTCGCGGGCGCCGTACACGTACATGGTGCCGAAGACCACGCTCACCAGCGGCACCAGGAGCAGCACGACGTTGAGGAGGGAGATCACCACCCGCGCGCCGTCGCCGCCGAACCGGAACAGCACGTCCGTCAGCAGGAAGAGGAGCAGGGTGTACACCAGCACCGCGCGGCTCCGCACCACGTTGTGCAACTCGTACTTGAGGATGCGCGTCGTGGTCCTCATGCGCTCCCCCGGCGGAGCATCACGGCCATCGCCCGCTCGAGCCCGGTCTCGCCGGCCCGTTCCTTGAGGCCATCGATCGACCCGGCGTAGCGCACCCTGCCGTCCACCAGGAAGACGAGGTCCTCGGCCAGTTCCTCCAGCTCCGCCATCAGGTGCGAACTCAGCACCACCGTGGCGCCGTCGTCGCGCACCCGACGGATCTTGTCCTTCAGGATGCCGCTCGCCACGGGGTCGAGCCCCGCCGTCGGTTCGTCGAGAATGATCAGCGTGGGCCGGAAGAGGAACGCGATGGCGGCGTTGAGCTTCTGCCGGGTCCCGCCGGAGAGCCCGCGGACCGGGCGGTCGAGCGCCCCCGACTCGCCGAACCACTCCAGCAGTTCCTCGTCGGTGGCGGCCGCGCGCCCGCGGAGGTCGCGCAGCATCTCGACCACTTCACGCCCCGTCAGGTTGTCCGGAAAGCTCGGCGCCTGCGGCATGTAGCCGATGCCGCGCCGGTACGCCCATCCGCCGTCCAGCGCGTCGCCGGCCAGCAGGATGGTCCCCTCGTCGGGCCGCACCAGGCCGAGGAGGCACTTGATGAGCGTGGACTTGCCGGCGCCGTTGGGGCCGACCAGCGCGGTGATGCGGCCCGGCGCCACCTGGATGTCCACGGCGTCGAGCGCCGTCAGCCGCCCGAAGCGCTTGCGCAGCCCGCGGAACTCCACCGCCGGCGTGATCGTGACCGCCGCCGTCATGCCGGCGGCTCCATCAGCGGGCGGTCGTCGATCAGCATGGCGGGGGTCAGCACCGGCATCACCCGCTCCGCCGCGTCGAGCAGGTCCACGAAGAAGCTCCGGAGGAGGATCAGCGCCGGCTCGTGCTGCGCCACCAGCAGGGAAAAGAGCCGCACCGGATGGTAGGGCACGTCGCCGTAGCCGTCGCGGTCGAGGTCGTAGCCCTCGTAGTGGTCCCAGTAGTTCTCGCGGAAGGTGCTCACATTCCTGCTGCTGTTGGTGGTGACGTCGAACGAGTTTTGCCGGAAGGTGTTGCCGGTAAAGATGTTCCCCTCCGCATTGGCCAGCACGCGAACCGCCCAGCCGTTGCGCCCGAAAGGTATTGCCGGTCACCTCGTTGCGCGCAGAGCCCTCCATGTAGAGCCCGACGCTGTTCTGGCGGAAGGTGTTGCGGAGGATGCGGCTGTCGCGGATCTCCTTGAGGAGCAGCCCGTACGACGCCGGGCCCCAGTTGTCGGCAAAGGTGTTCCCTTCCATCGTCATGTTCCGGGTGTACATGACCGCCACGCCGGCGCCGTTCCGTTCAAACCGGTTGTCCCGGTACTCGCACTCGTGCGAAAACATGAAGTGCAGCCCGTAGCGCAGGTTGTCCATACTCTCATTGCCGATGACCCGGGCACGTTCCACGAACTCCAGGTAGATGCCGTCACGATGTCCCGTCACCCGGTTGCCGTCGATGGTCACGTCGGTGGAATGAAAGAGGTGGATGGCGTTGCCGGCGGTCATCTCGATCTCCGCCGCCCCCTCCACCACGTTGCGCGAGACCCGGCAGCCGCGGCTCCGTGACAGATAGATCGCGAAGAAGGTTCCCTCCAGCCGGCTGTCCTCGATGACGCAGTTGGCGACGCTGTCGAAGAGGACGGCGGCGCGGTCCTCCATGAAGCTCGACGCCCCGCCCCGCAGTGTCAGCCCGCGCAGCGTCACGTCGTCCGCGGAAACGACGATGATCTGATGCTCCCCACCGATGAAGACGGCCCCCGGTTCCCCCACGATCGTGACCGGCACCGCCACGCGGATCACCGGCTCCGTATAGGTCCCCGCCTTGACGGTGATCTGCCCGCCGGGCGTCACGCGGGTGAGCGCCTCGGTGAGCGTCCGGACGGGACCGGCGGGATCGACCACCACCGTGGACTGGGCGGCGGCGACGGTCGGCGCGGCAAGGAGGAGCCCGCCGGCCAGGCAGGGACGAAGGCATCGCATCATGGGGAGGGAATACTACGCCGAATCGCGCGCGGCGGCGAGGACCTGGGCCCAGTCGAGCAGCGTGCCGCCCAGTGCGGCCTGCAGGCTGTCGCCGTCTGCGCGCGGGACGGCGAGAAGGTTGCTCGACATGGGCGTGCGGACGGAGTCGGTCCGGAGGAAGATCGCGTCATCCGCCGAGATGAGCGTGCCCGGCAGGCGAAAGTCGGTGACCCACGCCGAATGGACCTGTTCCGGGCCGACGGGGCCGCTGACCGCGAACGTGGCCAGGCACCCGACATCGTCGAAGGCGTACACCTTGCCGGTGCGGGTCACGAGCTCGGCCGCGAAGCGCTGGTCCACGATGGTCATGTGGCAGTGATCGCAGGCCGCCTCGCCGAAGGCGATGGGGGTGGGACCGGGGGTCCCGCATGCCAGCGCGGCCGCACCCAGGAGCGCGGCCGCGTGGCGTCGAAGGAGCGGACGGGTCACGCGGGCACGGCCTCCGGCTTCCGCCAGGCGCGGATGGCAAGGATCGACACCAGCGTGACGGCGGCGATCAGCACCCATCCGCCGGCAGCGGGCCAGCTGGTCGCGTGGAAATTCAGCAGTTGCTTGCTCCCGATGAGCGGGGGTTGATAGGTCATCCCGGGAATCTTGAGGATGGCATCCGGACTCAGGTTGTGCCCGTAATCGTACGACCATTTGTAGAAATCCGCGAGCCCCGCCAGGGAGAAGAGCATGAGCACGCCGGCGTATCCGATCAGGAGTCGGCGCTTCCCCAACGCTGCCGTCAACAATCCGAGCGCGATCAGTCCTGCAACAATCTTCGGCATGTACTTGAGTTCGGGGATGTCGTCGGGCGAGATGACCTTCATTCCGATGTAGTGGTTGAGTCCGTTGATGCTGTTGAGATCCTGTGGCTGCTGTCCCACGATCTTGTTGACGGCAATGTAGAGTCCCAGCCCCTCCGGATATTGTGGGGCCTCCAGCCCGATCTGCCAGAGCGGAAGGAAGTACACAATGATCATGGAGAGGGCGGCGAGGGCGACGAGCATACGACTGACGCGGGACATGGCGAGAACCTCGGTGGGCGGTACGGGAGGGAACCAGTCCCCTCCCGTCCGCCGGTGAGCTGCCTACTTGGTTGGCTTGTTGGCCATGAGCGGCACGCTGCTGCCGCGCGGGGACACCCGCACCCATCCCGACATCTCCTGGTGGAGCGCGGAGCAGAAGTCGGTGCAGTAGAACGGGAAGACGCCGACCTTCTCCGGCATCCAGACGATCGTCCGGGTCTCGCCCGGCATGATCAGGAGCTCGGAGTTGTTCAGGCCCGTGATGGCGAAGCCGTGCGGCACATCCCAGTCCTGCTCCAGGTTGGTGACGTGGAAGTAGACCGAGTCGCCCACCTGGACGCCCTCGATGTTGTCGGGCATGAAGTGGCTGCGGATGCTCGTCATCTTGACGTGCACCACGCGTCCGTTCCGCGTGACCCCGGTCGCCGCCTCGCTGAGCGCCGCGTACGGATCCTTGTTCTCGGCCAGGTCGTAGGTCCGGATCTGCTTGTCCACCAGCATCGAGGCCGGAATCGCCTGCGCGTAGTGCGGCTCGCCGATGGTCGGGAAGTCGAGAGCAGAACCATCTTCTCGCCGGTGATGTCGTAGAGCTGCGCCGACTGGGTCAGCTCCGGGCCGGTCGGGAGGTAGCGGTCCTTGGTGATCTTGTTCAGCGCGACCACGTACTTGCCCCACGGCTTGCGGGTGTCGCCGCCGGGGATCGAGAGGTGGCCGATCGAGTAGTAGGTCGGGACCTTGTCGATGACCGTGAAGTCGGTGAGCGACCACTTGGTGATTTCGGAGGTCAGGAACATCGAGGTGTAGGCGTTGCCCTGCACCGTCGAACTCGGTGTGGAGGGGGCCGAGGCCCGGGTCCTGCACCTCGCCGGCCACGATGGCCTCGTACTTCAGCACCGGCACGCCGTCGACCTCGCCCTCGAAGGCCTTGTCCTCGATCGCCTTGATCATCTTGGAGAAGGAGTGGACCGGGATGACCGACGCCAGCTTGCCGCCGCCGACGATGAACTCGCCCGACGGATCGACGTCCACGCCGTGCGGGGACTTCGGGGTCGGGAGGTAGTAGACCACGCCGGGGCAGTCCTTCGCGTCCAGGAAATTGGTGGAGGTCTTCCACTCGGTGGTCGCGGCGTTCGTCTCGTGGCTCATCACGTTGTGGGCGTACCGGGCCGGCACCTTCTTCGCCTTGCCGTCGGCCACGCACTGCTCCGCCACGGTCCAGTGGACGGCGGCGATGTAGTCCTTGTCCCGCTGCGACGCGTTGACCTCGAGCAGGGTGTTGGCCTCTTCGACGTTGTACGAGGTGAAGAACGACCATTCGCGCGACGGGCCCTTGCCCGAGTGCGACAGGTCGTAGTTGTACCCGGGCATCAGGATCTGGAAGGCGATGTCCATCATCCCGCTGGCGCTGTCCACCTTGATGAAGGTGAGGAGGCCGCGGAAGTTCTCCTTGTACGACGCGATCGGCACGTCGGCCTGCGGGGTCGGCACGCTGAACCGCGTGGCGGCCACCGAGTACTCGGTGTTCGACGTCACGAAGGGCGAGGCGTGGTTGCCGGCCGAGTGCGGGATCTCGATGATTTCGGTGGTGACGAAATCGGTCAGGTCGATCCGGGCGACGCGGGGCGTGTTGTTGCCGTTGATGAAGATCCAGCGGCCGTCCGGCACGCCGTCGGTCATCGAGAACTCGGGATGGTGCGAATCGTCCCACGGAATGAAGCCGTAGGAGGTGTTCAGCATCGCCTTGGTCTCTTCGCTGTACCCGTAGGCGTTCTCCGGGTTCTGCGAGAAGACGGGGAGGACCTTGAGGAGCCGTCCCGAGGGAAGGCCGTAGACGCCGAGCTGGCCGCTGAAGCCGCCCGAGGTGAAGAGGTAGAACTCGTCGTACTGGCCGGGCGCGACGTACACTCGCTGGGCCGCGTCAGTCGCGCCCGCGGCGGGAGCGTTCCCCGAGCCGCAGCCGGCCAGCGTCAGCACCGCGAAGGCGGCGCCCAGCATGAGAGGGGTCCGGGCCTTGAGACTGCGCAACATGGTCATTCCTCCTGGAACGGTTGAGCCCACTCGGTGGGCCGTGTTACTGCGCAGGGGCTGGGGGCGTGGTGGTTCGCAGGTACTCCACCACCTGGCGGGCCTCTTCCTGCGTCAGGCCCTGGTTCGGCATCTGGGTCATGTATTCGCCGAGCAGCTTCTTCACGTCCGGATGCCTCGTGTACATCTCCTGGGGATTCAGGATCATGTTCATCGCAAACGTGGGGGTGATCTTGTCGAGGATGCCGCCGAGGGGCGGACCGACATAGCGCTCACCGAGCTTGTGGCAGGCGGTGCACTTGGCCTCGAAGACCAGCTTTCCCTTGTCGGCTTCCTGTTGGTTGACCGGGCCGAGGGTGAGCGCCTCGGTGATCGGGCCGATGCCGTTCTCGAGCTGGAATGGCGTGAGGTCACTGCCGGCGGCAGCGGCAGGTGTGCCACCGGCGGCGGGCGGCGGCGCTTTCTCTCCACCGCCACAGGCTGCGAGACCAACGAGCGAGGCGGTGATAAGCATTCGATTCCAGCGCAGTCCGGCCATGGTGAACCTCGGATAGGTAAGGAGAACGCGATGCCGCACTCCCGCTGGCTCCGTGAATCACTCTTCACGGCGGGGAGGGTGGTGGCGTCATCAATGGCAGTTAAATTATCATGGGAATATGATGATTATCGTTATTAATTGTGAAGCCACCTTCATACTTACTTAACGGCCTTCGATGCTCTCTCAGACCGCCGAATACGCACTCCGGACCGTCCTCTATCTTGCTGCCAGGCAGGGAGATGGGCTCTTTCGGGTGAGCGAGATCGCGGAGGAGTTGGGCATCCCCCAGAACTACCTCTCGAAGACCCTCCATATACTGGCGCGGGCGGGGGTTCTTCATTCAAGCCGGGGCAAGCATGGTGGATTCCGGCTCGCGAAGCCAGCGAATGAGACTCACGCTCGCGGAGGTCGTGGCTCCCTTTAACGGGCCCGACCGGGGAACGGATCTGCCTGCTGGGACGGGTCGCCTGCAGCGACAGCGATCCCTGCCCCGCCCATGCGAAATGGAAGGCGGTCTCCGGCCAGGTCTCGACCTTCTTCCGTGAGACGATGGTGAGCGACCTGCAGGAGAGTCCGGTGGCGAGGGTGGGGAGATAGGCGGGGCAGCGGGACAGCGGGGCCGGAACATGGACCCCGGCTTCGCCGGGGTGACGCCTCCCCCAGTTGGCACCGCTGCCGGGGTCTTTGTTGCATAGGGGTGGGCCTATGCCCACCCCGGTGGGTCCGCCCGCGCACGGCGATGCGTTGTCTTAGATTCCCCCCATGCCCGATCCCGCAACGAGAATCCGCAGCGCCTGGGGCGCCCTCTCCTCGCTCCCCGGCGGTACCTGGCTCTTCAGCCGCCTCCTCGGCTGGATGGTCCCCTACACCGGCACCGTCGGCGCGCATGTCCGCGAGCTCCGCCCCGGCCACGCCCGGGTCACCCTCCGCGACCGCCGCAAGGTCCGCAACCACCTCCGCTCCATCCATGCGGTCGCCCTCGTCAACCTCGGCGAGGTGACCAGCGGGCTCGCGATGATCACCGGACTGCCGGAGGGGATCCGGAGCATCGTCACCCATCTCGAGATCACCTACCTCAAGAAGGCGCGCGGCACGCTCACCGCGGAGGCGACGGTGACGATTCCCGACGTGCAGGTGACGATCGACTACGTGGTGGACGCCGACATTCGAGACGAGGAGGGCGACACGGTCGCCCGCATCGCTGTGACCTGGCGGCTCAGCCCGCCAGAATAGACGTCATGGCGCCAAACAGAATAGGCGGGAAACGCGGAATACAGAGGAAGCACGGAAGGAAGTACCATTGGAATGAGATCACATTCAAACGGTGTTCCGTGTTTCCGGCTGCTTTCCGCGCTTCCCTCGTCCAATGGGCCGACTCTTGGAAGGGTGTATTGTCTTGACTAGCACCGCGTTCACGGAGCACGCCGGCGTCGAGGTCCCGCTCATCTGCGGCGCCATGTACCCCTGCAGCAACCCCGAGCTCGTCGCCGCGGTCTCCGAGGCCGGCGGCCTTGGCATCGTCCAGCCGATTTCGCTCACCTATGTGCACGGTCACGACTTCCGCGACGGCCTCCGCCTCATCAAGAAGCTCACCACCAAGCCGATCGGCATGAACGCCCTCATCGAGGCGTCGTCGAAGACCTATCACGAGCGCATGGTGAAGTGGGTGGACATCGCCCTCGAGGAAGGAGTCCGCTTCTTCGTGACCTCCCTCGGTAATCCGAAGTGGGTGGTCCAGAAAGCGCACGCCGTCGGCGGCATCGTCTACCACGACGTGACCGAACGGAAGTGGGCCGACAAGGGACTCGCCGCCGGGGTGGACGGGCTCATTGCCGTCAACCGACGGGCAGGCGGCCACGCCGGCCCCAAGGGAGTCGAGGAACTCTGGACCGAACTCGGCGGGCTCGGCGTGCCGCTCATCTGCGCCGGTGGGGTGGGAGACGAGTCGCACTATGTGGAGGCACTCCGCATCGGCTACGCCGGCGTGCAGATGGGCACCCGGTTCATCGCCACGCCGGAATGCAAGGCGAGCGAGGTCTACAAGCAGGCCATCGTGAACGCGCATGCCGATGACATCGTGCTGAGCGAACGGATCACCGGCGTGCCGGTGGCGGTCATCAACACCCCGTACATTCAGCGGATGGGACTCCACGCCGGCGCCTTCGCCAGGTGGATGCTCCGCGGCCGAAAGCGGAAGCACTGGATGCGCACCTTCTACGCGCTGAAGTCGCTCTTCCAGCTCAAGCGCGCGTCGCTCGACGAGTCGGGAAGCAAGGACTTCTGGCAGGCGGGGAAGAGCGTGGACGGCATCACCGCCATCGAGCCGGCCGGCGACATCGTCAAGAGGTTTGCCGCGGCGGCCCCATGAACATCCTGGTGGATCCCGCCGCCACTCCCCTCGTGGCCCATCGCGGCGCCTCGGCGGAGGCACCGGAGAACACCCTCCCCGCCTTCGAGCGCGCCGCCGCCCTGCACGTGGACGCCTTCGAGTTCGACGTCCGCCTCACCGCCGACCACCAGGTGGTGGTCCACCACGACCCCACCCTCGACCGCACCACTCCGCTGACCGGGCCGGTCATCGCACGGACGCTCGATCAGCTCCGCGCCGGCACCGACGTCCCCACCCTGGACGAAGTGCTCGGCGCCTTCCCCTCGATGCCGATGCTCATCGAGCTGAAGGAAATCGCCGGACAGGAGCGGGTGCGCGACATGCTCCTTCGGCACGACGCCGCCGCGCGGTGCGTCGTCGCCTCCGAACACCACGACGCCCTCGCGTGCTTCCGCGACGGCCGCTTCCTGGTCGGCGCCAGCCGAAAGGACATCCTTCGGCTCCTGGTCGGCTCCGCCACCGGCACCCGGCCAAAGATGGTCGACTACCACGCCCTCTCGGTGCCCGACCGGCACCACTTCCTCCCCGTCGCCACCCGTCGGTTCATTGCCGACGCCCACCTCCTCGGCTGCCCCGTCCATATATGGACGGTGGACGACCCCGCTGAAGCCGCCGAACTCCGCGCCCGCGGAGCGAACGGCATCCTGACCAACGACCCGGCCCGGCTGGCGGAGTTCGGGAACTGGAAGGGTTGACGGGGGCGGCCCCAGCACACTATCTTATTATCCGGCTGAAAGGATATATATAGTGCCTGCCGTGCTCGACCGTCTCAGCGCCCTTGCCGACCTCACCCGGAGCCGCCTGCTCCTGGTGCTGGAGCGGGACGCCCTCACGGTCGGCGAACTCTGCCGGGTGCTGCGGCTTCCGCAGTCCACCGTCAGCCGGCACCTCAAGCTCCTGGCCGACGAGGGGTGGGTGGCGGTCCGGGCCGAGGGGACCAGCAACCGGTATCGCGCGGCGTTGCGCGACCTCGATCCGGGGGCCAGGCAACTCTGGCAGCTGGTGAGCGGCGAGATTGCCGAGGCGCCGGCCGCCAGGCAGGACGCCACACGCCTCCGCAGCATCCTCGCCGAGCGGAGCACCAAGTCGCGGGAATTTTTCGCGACGTCGGCGGGCCAGTGGGACCGGCTGCGCAGCGAGCTCTTCGGGGCACGCACAGAACTGGCCGCCCTCCCCGCCCTGCTCGACGACAGCTGGGCCGTCGGCGACCTCGGCTGCGGCACCGGACAGGTAGCGGCGTCACTGGCGCCGTTCGTCCGAAGGGTGGTGGCGGTGGACGGCTCGGCGCCGATGCTCACCGCGGCAAGAAAACGACTGGCGCCGTTCCGGAACGTGGAACTTCACCGCGGCGACCTCGAGGCGCTCCCGCTGGAAGACAGCTCGCTCGACGCGGCAGTGATTTCCCTGGCGCTGCACCTGGCGCCGGAACCGGCCCGGGTCCTCGCCGAAGCGGCGCGGGTGCTGAAGCCGGGCGGCAGGCTCCTGATCGTGGACATGATGCCGCACGATCGCACCGACTTCATCGAATCGATGGGCCATCTCTGGCCGGGATTCGACGCCGAAGCAATCAGCACCTGGGGACGCGACGCCGGTTTCGCGTCCAGCACATACCACCCCCTCCCCGCCGATCCGGCGGCCAAGGGCCCGACGCTATTCGCCGCGGTGGCCGTCAAGCCGCGCAACACTCAGAGAGGTACACCATGACCGCCGTCGCCCCCAGCAAGCACCCCTTCACCGCCATGGCCAAGGGCCGCGAGCCCTACAAGGTGGCCGACATCTCGCTCGCCGAGTGGGGCCGCAACGAAATCCGGCTCGCCGAGTTCGAGATGCCCGGCCTGATGGCGCTGCGCACCGAGTACAAGGGCAAGAAGCCATTGAAGGGCGCCAAGATCATGGGCTCCCTCCACATGACGGTGCAGACCGCCGTGTTGATCGAGACTCTCGCCGAGCTCGGCGCCGACGTGCGCTGGGTCAGCTGCAACATCTTCTCGACCCAGGATCACGCGGCCGCGGCCGTGGTGGTGGGGCCGAACGGCACCGTGGCGGAGCCGCGCGGCGTGCCGGTGTACGCCTGGAAGGGTGAGACGCTGGAGGAATACTGGTGGTGCACCGAGCAGGCGCTCGAGTGGCCCGACGGCTCCGGCCCCACCCTGCTGCTCGACGACGGCGGCGACGCCACGCTGCTGGTGCACCGGGGCGCCGACTACGAGGCGGTGGGGGCGGTGCCCGCGTTCGACGAGGCGAACGACTCCGAGGAGTGGGGTGTCATTCTCGAGGTCCTGAAGCGGAATCTCAAGACCCACACCGGCAAGTGGACCAAGATTGCCGCCGACATCCGCGGCGTCTCCGAGGAAACCACCACCGGCGTGCACCGGCTCTACGAGATGATGCAGGCCGGCACGCTCCGCTTCCCGGCCATCAACGTCAACGACGCCGTGACCAAGTCGAAGTTCGACAACCTCTACGGCTGTCGCCACTCGCTGACCGACGGCATCCTCCGCGCCAGCGACGTGATGCTGGCCGGCAAGGTGGCGGTCATTTGCGGCTACGGCGATGTGGGCAAGGGCTGTGCGCAGGCGCTGAAGGGCCAGGGCGCCCGCGTCATCATCACGGAAATCGATCCGATCTGCGCGCTGCAGGCGGCCATGGAGGGCTACCAGGTCACCACGCTCGAGGATGTGATCGGCACCGCCGACATCTTCATCACCGCCACCGGCAACAAGCAGGTCATCAGTGCCGATCAGATGGCGCGGATGAAGGACAAGGCCATCGTCGGCAACATCGGCCACTTCGACAACGAGATCGACATGGCGGGGCTCAAGAAGCTCCCCGGCGTGAAGCGGGTCAACATCAAGCCGCAGTTCGACGAGTATGTCTTCCCCGACGGCCACAGCGTGCTGATCCTGGCCGAGGGGCGGCTCCTCAACCTCGGCTGCGCCACCGGGCACCCGAGCTTCGTGATGTCGGCCAGCTTCACCAACCAGGTGATGGCGCAGATCGAGCTCCACACCAGCGCCGACAAGTACGAGAAGAAGGTGTACACGCTGCCGAAGCACCTCGACGAGAAGGTGGCGCGGCTCCACCTCGGCAAGCTCGGCGTCAAGCTGACGCAGCTCACCCCGGAGCAGGCCGGCTACCTCGGCATCAAGCCCGAGGGACCGTACAAGCCGGATCACTACCGGTACTAGGGGCGCGCAGTGGGTCGTCGGAATGACGCAGAAAGGGCGGCCGAGTTGGCCGCCCTTTCTTCTTCTGTCATTGCGAGGAGGCCCCGAAGGGGCGCGACCGTGGTGCGCCCTTTCGATTAGTGCGCCGCCCCCAGCAGCTTCGTCAGGTTGGCCGTGGTGATCCGGCTGATCGATACCGAACGGCGGAAGACAAGCGTGGAGCCATCCGGCGAAAACTCCGCGCCGTTTTCGTCTGCCGGCGTCGTCGTGATTCTCCGCGTGGAGCTGTCGGCCAGCGTCAGGATGCCGTAGTCGCCTGGCGTTGCCGTCAAGAAACCCGTACACCAGCTGGGTTCCGTCCGGAGACCATTCGGCTGCCAGTCTCGCCGGCGGGCAGGAGCTGGCGCCCAGCGCCGCCATTGAGCGGGGAGCAGCATCGCCACCGCGTTCCCTCCGAACCACCGACGTTCACCGCGACGGAATCCGTTGCTGGAGAGCGATCCCACCACTGCGCGGGTCGGACTTGTCCCAGACGGTCTGCGGCGAGCCGTCCGCCCCGATGCGCACCAGCGCGATGGTGCCGGGGCCCTCGCCGAGCACCGTGGCCAGAAGCGGTAGTGACGGATGGGTCTGCGTACAGAGTCCCGATGACCCTTCCGGTGGTGGTGACCTGCGACCGGCGCACCGCCCGAGACCGCCACGCGCCAGACATTTCCCCACGTCGCGTCCTGGTCGGCACAGAAGTAGAGCTCCGTGCCGTCTGCGCTCCAGACAGGATTCTGTTCCTGCCCTGGCCAGGTGGTGAGCTGGCGCGGCGCACCGCCGGTGGCATCCACCACCCAGATGTCCAGCGAGCCACCCCGGTCGGACACGAAGGCGAGCTTCGAACCGTCGGGGGACCAGTACGTCTGGCTGGCCGTCCCCGCGTTCGGGAAGATCGTCCGGCTCGCGCCCCCGGCAAGGGGCACACGGTGAGGTCGAACACCCCGCCGCCGCGGTTGATAGCTGACCTCGACCTCCCCCTTGCTCGAGACATTGAACCAGGAGGCCTCGAGCGGAGTCGGGCGTGAGCTGCCGCTCGGCGCCATCGGAGAGGGCGTGGGCCCAGATCGTCCGGCTGGTCTTCCCCGTGGTGTAGGCCAGCTCCTGCGTGCCCGGCCGCCAGTCGATGAGCTGCTCGCGCGCCACGTCGTCGGTGATACGCTCCGCCGGCCCGCCGGCGGCCGGCATGACCCAGAGGTCGGTCTGGAGACCGCGTTCGGAGCGGAAGGCGATCCACTGCTCCATCCGGGGACCAGATGGGCGAGTTGTCGTCCCGCACATCGTTGGTGAGCTGCCGGGGCTTGCCACCATCCACCGGCAGCACCCAGATGTCGGCCGCGCCCGTCCGGGTGGAGGTGTAGAGCAGGCGGGTCCCGTCGGGAGACCAGGGGGTCACCGCACCGCTGAGACTCTCGAATCCCTCGGTGGTGAGCGGCCTGAGATTGCCACCCAGCGCTGTCGGCCAGCTCGATGAAGAGCTGACCTCCGTCCTGGACCTGCACGGCCAGCTTCGAGCCGTCCGGAGACCAGAAGGCACAGTGGGTCCGCGACTCTCCCGGCACCAGGCGCACGGGGGTGCCGGAATCGACATCGATCGCCATGGCGACGATCGCCGTTGCCGGACAGGGTGACGTAGGCGAGCCGCTTGTCCATCCGGGTTCCAGCCGATGGGCTGCTGGAAGGCCTCGCGGCGCGTTGAGCCGCCGCGGCGGCGCCGCCGGCCGTGTCCACCACCCAGACCCGGGGAGCGTCGATCGCCGATGTCGGCGCCGATCGCGAACCGGGACCCGTCCGGCGACCAGACGAGCGGGTTCGCCTGGCTCGCGAGGATCGGCACCTTCTTCGGTGCGCTCATGTCGGCCGGCGATTCCCACAGCTGCCACTTCTCGCCCGCGCGCGACCACCAGTAGATCCGGGAGCCGTCGGGGGAATACCCCGCCCCGATGTCGTCGGCCCCGGCCGGCGAGAGCGTCGTGGCGACGGCGGCAGCGCCGGACTGATCGCCGCAGGCACCCAGCGCCAGCAGGGCGCCGAGGAAGAGGACTCGCTTCATGGACTCGCTCCATCGGTGGAGGCCAGCGATTGGGGGTCGAGCGCCCCGCGGACGCCGCTGGCAATGCGGTTGACGATATCGCTCTGCGCCGCGAGCACGTCGCTCACGTCGCGTTCGTAGGTGTCGGACCAGAGACTGCGGGTGGTGACCGGATCGCTGAACTGCACGGTGATGCGCATGACGTTGCCGGCCCGGAAGACCGACGTCACCACCAGCGCGTCGAGATTCAGCTTGGTGGCCACCTCCCGGTCGGGTGGCCGCCGTCGGCGTAGCGCATCATGTCGGACACCGGCGCCACGCCGACCGTGCCGGTCTGCGCGATGGCGGTGGTGAGGGCATCCTGCATGGCCCGGACGAAGAGCGAGTCCTGCCCCGAGATGTCGTTGATGGCCAGCACCCCGACCCGCTCGATCTTGCCGCTTCCCCCGCCGCCCCGCGTCATGGCCCAGGCGCCGATGGCCCCGCCGATGAGGACGACCGCCGCCACCACGCCCATGATCCACGATCGTGGAGACTTCGCCCGCGGCAACGTGACCTTCGGCACCGGCCGCGTGTGCGTCGGCGTGATGCCACCGCTCGGCGTGGAGCCGATCATCTCGAGGTGGCTGACCAGTTCGTCGGCGGTCTGCCAGCGGTCGGCGGGATTCTTGGCCAGGCAGCGCATCAACGCGTCGGCCAGCGGGTCGGGAATCCCGGGGCGGACCTCGCGAATATCCTTCGGCGCCTCCATCACGTGCGCCGCGAGGATGCCCTGCGCCGTCTTCGCCTCGAAAGGCAGCCGACCGGCCAGCATCTCGTAGCCCAGGATGCCGAGGGCGTAGATATCGGCCCGGGCGTCGATGTCGGACTCGCCCATCGCCTGCTCGGGCGCCATGTACGACGGCGTCCCGACGGCGATGCCCACGGTGGTCAGCTTGTCGCCGCCGGCGGCCGAGACCGCCTTGGCCACGCCGAAGTCGGTGACCACGGCGTGCCGCCCGGAGAGGAGCACGTTGCCGGGCTTGATGTCGCGGTGCACGACCCCGCGCGAGTGCGAGTAGGCCAGCGCGTCGGCCACCTCGCGGAGGATCCGGACGGCGTCGGGGACCGGCAGCTGCTTCTCGCGGTGCAGCCGCTCGGCCAGGGACTCCCCGTCGACGAACGGCATGACATAGTAGAGGAAGCCGGCCGTTTCGCCGGAGTCGTAGAGCGAGAGGATATGCGGATGGTTGAACTGGGCGACGATCCGGATCTCGCGCGGGAAGCGCTCGGAGCCGAGGGCGGCGGCCAGCTCCGGCTTGAGGACCTTGAGGGCCACCTGGCGGTCGTGCTTGACGTCGCGGGCCAGGAAGACGGTCGCCATGCCGCCGGCGCCGACTTCACGGACGATAGAGTACTGGTCGCCGAGGGCGGCGTCGAGGCGGGTCTGTTCGTCGGTCACTGGTTCCCAATCTCCCCCTCGGGGGGCTGCACCGCAACCCGCGCGTCCCGGCGGGCGGGTTCGGCTCTCCGGGGCCAGCCTATCAACGGGCAGACCTGCCTGGCCGAACCCCGACCCTCTTGTGGCCGGGTTACGGACCACCGAACCACCGCCTATTATTCGTGATACGATCCACTCACCCCTGGGGACCCATGCGCCGCTCCTTCCTGCCGCTTGCCGCTCTCGTGCTCTTCGCCTGCGGCCCATCGATTACCGTCACTCGTGACAGCGCCATCCCGATGCCGGGCGCCGCCACCTACGTGTGGGGTCCGCCCCCACAAAACGTCCCCAACGAAAAGGGCGTCGTGGAGCAGAGCCCGGTCATCAACCAGCGGATCAAGACCGCCATTGACACCGAGCTCAAGAATAAGGGCTATCGCCTGACGGACTCGGCGCAGGCGGCGTTCATGGTCCGCTATGCGGTCGGTTCGAAATTCGAACAGACCCAGGTGAACAACCAGGCCACGACCGGCGCCGGCATCGTCAGCCCCAATGCCTGCGGCGGGGCGTCCTGCTGGACCGGCTGGGACTACGGCTGGTACGGCAGCCAGACCACCGACGTGCAGAGCAAGAAGTCCGGCGTGGTGGTGGACCTGTTGGACCTGAAGACTGGCACCCTGGCCTGGCGCGGCATCTACGCGAAGGAATCCACCGGCAAGGTGCCGACGCAGGAGGCGGTGCAGGAGGCGGTGGACAAGCTCTTCGCCAAACTGCCGGCCGTCGGGAAGTAGATTTGGTTACCCCCACTCTCTGGAGCAGTCATGTCATACCGTCTTCTCTCCCTCGCCGGCGCTGCGCTCCTGATCTCCTGCGGCCCGTCCATCACCTCGCAGGTGAACCCGAACTTCACCGCGATCCCCGCCGGCGCCACCTACGCCTGGGTCGGGACCGACAACGTGAATGGGGGCGACCCGGTCGTCTCGAACGAGATCGTCCACTCAATGATCAAGCAGGCCCTCCAGCAGCAGATGGCGGCCAAGGGATACACGCTGGTGACCGATAACGCCGACGCGAAGTTCTACGTGCGCTACTACTTCGGCACCCAGACCCAGACCAGCTACGTCACCACCACCACCGGTGCCGGGTATGGCCCGGGCTGGGGCTATGGCTGGGGCTACGGCGGGATGGGCATGTCCACCACGCAGCCGGTGGAGACCACCCAGGGCAATGCGGTCATCGACCTCGTCCAGATGGGCACCAATGAACTGGTCTGGCGCGGCACGAAGACCGGCGACATCAGCAACAAGGCGCCGACCCAGCAGAAGGTGGACCAGTCGGCGGCCCAGATCATGGCGGGCATGCCAAATGCCGGCCCGCCGCCAGCCAAGAAGTAGCACGAACGCGATTCACACACATCACCAGAAGAACGGATCCATGCGCCATGCATGGATCCGTTCTGATTTATGGGGTCCTTGGCGTCTCTTGGCGTCTTTGCGTCAACAGCTTTTCAACGCAAAGACGCAAAGGGTAACGCGAAGAGCGCAAAGAAGAGCTATTGGGGGGGATTCTCTGGCGGATAGAGCTGAAGGTTCATCGACCCCTGCCCCTGCACGATCACGCGCGCCACGAGTGCGTCCGGTGCCGCCCACACCCCGATCGGCGTCGCGCTGGTCAGCGTCGTCTGGAGGAAGAGGCCCGGCGCCAGCTCGCGGTTCATGTTCTCTTCCGCCAGCAGCCGCGCCTTCTCGATCGTGGGCGCCAGGTTCACCCGGATCGCCTCCCGGAGCTTCTCGGTAACGGCGTCCGTGGATGCGAGCCAGGCCAGCGCCCCCGTCAGGGCGTCGGTGGTGCCGGCGTCGATGATGAGGTCGGGCATGGTGAGCACCCCAGCCGAATCGATCTGCGGGCGCCCGACGGCGTAGAGGGTGCCGTTGGCCGCGCCCGAGACAGTCAGCGCCACCACCACCCGGCCGTCGCCGAGCGGCGTGGGCTTCAGGTGGCGAATGGACATGGTGCGCTTGCCCACCTTGATCTTGGTCTTCGCGAGCGCCTTCGACAGGATGTCCTCTGCCACGTCGTAGGGGAGGCGCCCTTCGCTCAGGATAAGGAGTTCAGGGGGCGGCGCCTCGCTCCGGTCCGGCGGCAGGAGGGGATTGGTCGAGGAGTCGGGGCGCGCGCCGCCGACGATCCGGGGGTTCGCCTCCAGCCCCACCTGGAAGAGCAGCGTGTCGCCCACTGTCGTCGGCGGGAGGAACCGCATGGAAACAGGGTTGATGAGAAGCCAGAGGCTGTCGGTCAACCGGAGGGGCTTCTGAATGGTGCCCCAGACCCCCTCGACCGTCTTCCGGAGTGGATACGCCGCGATCTGCCGGTCGACCTTCTTCAGCTCACCCTGGAGCGCCCCCTCCGCCGCCGAGAGCACTTTTTCCGTCACATCGATCTTCGCGACGGTCACCTCGCACTGGTCCCGCTCCGTTTCAGTGAGGGGCACCGCCTTGAGGGCGGACTTGGTGCGGAATCGCCAGTTGTCCTCGATACGCCCCGTGACCTTCAGCGTCACCCGGGCACGCGGCTGCACATCGTCGTCGCCGGTGCCGCACGAGGCGCTGACCTCCGGCAGGATCGGGGCGTTGTACCACCCGCGGCCCTGGTAGTGCAGCACCGACGACAGGGTGATGGTCCGACCCTCAACTCCCAGGTGGAACGGCTCGCGCTCGATCTGATAGGCGATGTGCAGTCGATCGTTTCCCTTGACGGCCAGCTTGTCCTCGATGTTGCCGATGGTGTCGGGGACTTCGGACTGGAGCCAGTCCAGCCCCGGCTTGAGGTCGTAGCGCACCGGGATCTCGAGGCGCGACGGGGGCACCGGCGGCAACGAGTCCTCGACCACGCCGGTCATCATCACGGGTGGTGGGGCTTCGAAGCTGTCGCCGCCGCAACCGGTGATCACCAGCAGCAGGCAGGCGGAGAAACCCGCCATGAAGCGCAGGGGGCAATCGGGCATGCCGGAATCTATCACGGAGATGACACCGTAGGAGGGGCTGGCTAGGTTCCACTCCTGTTCCTCACCCTCGGAGAGTCGACCATGTCGTTCGTGATTCGCCGCCTGCATCTCACCCCGCTCCTCGCCGGCGCCTCGCTCGTCGCCGGCTGCGCTTCGGGCACCCCGCCTGCTGCCCCCGCGCCCGTGGCCGTGGCTGCACCCGCCGCCGTCGCGCAGGAGCGGCCGGTGCCGTATCCGATGGAGGAATCGGCCTGGTTTCAGCGTGCGGTCAAGAACGAGACCCGCACACGCACCGGCGTTCCCGGCCCCAAGTACTGGCAGCAGTGGGCCAAGTACGACCTGGCCGCAACCTACGACCCCGCCACCGGCCGGCTCACCGGCACCGGCACCATCCGGTACTACAACCGGTCTTCCCGTCAGCTCACCACCGTGTACGTCCATCTGCACGACAATCTCTTCGGCGACAGCGCCGTGCGGAACGAGACGGTGCCGATCACCGGCGGCGTCACCCTTTCACGCGTGGCCGTCCGTGGCGCGGACGTCCCCGAGGCGGGCGACAAGACGCGGGGCTACAAGATCAACAGCACCGTCATGTCGGTGCCGGTGGGTCCCGCGCTGGCGCCGGGCGACAGCGTGGACCTCGAGTTCGCCTGGAGCCTGACGGTGCCGCCCGACGGCGCGCCGCGCGGTGGCCGCACGGACGACCTGGCCTTCATCAGCTACTGGTATCCGCAAATGGCCGTCTACGACGACGTGGTCGGCTGGCAGAACGACCCCTACATGGGGAACGCTGAGTTCTACATGGGCTATGGCAGCTACGACGTGGCGCTCACCGTGCCGGCCGGGTACCTCATCGGCGCCACGGGAAGCCTGGTCAACCACGCGGAGGTGCTCCCCCCCACCATGATCGAGCGGGTGCAGATGGCCCTCACGTCGGACACGGTGGTGCACGTCGTGACGGAGGCCGACCGCGGCGCGGGTAAGGCGACGCTGGCCGGCCCATCGCTCACCTGGCGATTCCACGCCGACACCGTGCGCGACTTCGCCTGGGGGGTATCCGACAAGTACGTGATGGACGCCGCCCGTGCCAAGGTCGGCGACCGGGACGGCGACGGCACACCGGACTACACGTTGGTGCACACCTTCTGGCTGCCGGGCAACGCGACCTCCAAGTGGGCCGAAGATGCCCGCTACGCCCGGCATTCGATCGAGTTCCTCTCCGGCTATCTCTGGCCCTATCCCTGGCCGGTGGCGACCGCGATGCAGGGCCCCGAGTCGTGCGGCGGGATGGAGTACCCGATGATCACCTGCATCGGCGGATTCCAGGCGGACAGCTTCGCCCTCTACGGGGTCACGGTCCACGAGCTGGCGCACATGTGGTTTCCGATGCAGGTGGGCTCGGACGAGAAGCGACATGCCTGGCAGGATGAAGGCCTCACCGAATTCAACGGCGTCCAGGGCGAGGCCGACTTCTTCACCGGTCGCGACGCCGAGGCGCAGGACAAGGGCATCTACGCGCAGGTGGCGCGGATGGGGATCGAGGAGCCGCTGATGCGCCACGGCGACCGGTACGACACCGGCATCGGCTATGGCGTCGCGAGTTACATGAAACCCGCCAACATCCTCATGACGCTGCGCGGCATGCTGGGGACGGAGCTCTTCCTCAAGGCGTACCGCACCTATGGCACCCGCTGGCAGTACAGGCACCCGACACCATGGGACTTCTTCTACACCTTCGAGGATGTGACCGGGCAGGACCTCGGCTGGTTCTGGCGCACCTGGTTCTGGGAGACGTGGACGGTGGACCAGTCGGTCGAGAGCGTGACGGCCGGCCCGAACGGCACCACCGTCGTCATCGTGGACAAGGGGCTCGCGCCGATGCCGGGCGAGGTGAAGGTGACCCGGAGCGACAGCAGCACGGTGCTGGAGAAGATCCCGGTCACGTACTGGCTCGATGGCCACGCCACCTACACCTTTACCGTACCGGGGGCGGCGGTCGTCGGCGTCGAGGTCGATCCGGAGCAGAAGCTCCCCGATGTGGACCGGACGAACAACAGCTGGAGTCCGTGAACCGCGGCATTTACCCAACGATGATCGGCGTGTGCCTCCTGCTGGCCGCGCCGCTGGCGGCGCAGGGCACGGGTGCGGTGAGTGAATCCATCCGGGCGCGGGTGAACGCGCTGCAGTTGCACGATGGCGACGTATCCGTGCTCGGCGTGCCGCTGCAAACCGGCCGTATCCTCTCCACGTTCTACGCCGCCCGAAACTACCAACCGGCCTGGACCGATCCCAACCGAGCCGGCGCACTGCTGCAGGCCATTCGCGCGTCACGCGACGACGGCCTCGAACCGCGCGACTATCTCCTCGAGCCGCTCGAACGGCTGGCGCCGTATGCGCTGGCCCCGACGACGTCGCCCACGCTCCGGGCGGATTTCGATCTCCTGGCCACCGAGGCGCTGATTCGCCTCTGGGCCTCACTCACCGTGGGAAAGGTCAATCCCACCGCACTCGACACCACATGGCATCTCCCGCCTCCACCGCTTCCGCCTGATGCGGCGGGCACGCTTGAGTCCATCGTCCTATCGGACACGGTGGCCCAGGCCATCGCGGCGCTCGCACCGCGCCACCCGCTGTACCTCCGCCTGCGAAGCGACCTCGCCACCTATCGCGCCATCGAAGCCAGCGGCGGGTGGGAGCCGGTCGACGGCGGGCCAACTCTCGAGGCAGGGAGCGTCGACACGCGGGTATCGGCGCTGCGGCAGCGGCTCGCCGCGACCGGCGACCTCGACTCGGCAGCCGCCGCCGCCGACACCGGCGGCACGTTCACGCCGACCCTCGCCGCGGCGCTGGCGCGCTTCCAGTCGCGTCACGGCTTGTACGCCGATAGTGTCCTCGGCCCGCGCACCCGCGCGGCACTGAACGCTTCGGTGCAAAGCCGCATCAGCAGCCTGCGGGTGAGCCTGGAGCGCGGGCGGTGGGTGCTGCGCGAACTGGGGGGCACCTTCGTGGCGGTAAACATCGCCGGGTTCGAATCGTATTTTGTGCGGCGTGACACCCTCGTCTGGCGCGCGCCCTCCATCGTGGGGCAACCGTTCCGGCAGACGCCGGAGTTCCGTGCCACGATGACCTACGTCGTCCTCAACCCGACCTGGACCGTTCCGGCGCTGCTCCTCGACGAAGATGTGTTCCCGGCAGTCCGGCGCGACTCGACCTACCTCGCCGCCCACGCGATGGAGGTCCTTGACCGGCAGGACAATGTCGTCGACCCCGCCACGATCGACTGGGACTGGTATCGCGGGCGGACTTTCCCCTACCGGATTGTCCAGGCGCCGGGCGGCAGCAACCCGCTGGGCCGGATCAAGTTCATGTTTCCAAATCCATACGCGGTGTACCTGCACGACACACCGGCGCGGGCGCTCTTTCGAAAGCCGCAGCGCACCTTCAGTTCCGGCTGCATTCGGATCGAGCACCCGATGGCGCTCGCGGAGCTCGCCCTCGAGGGGTCGCGCTGGACCCCCGCGGCGCTCGACAGCATCGTGGCTGCAGGCGTCGAGCAGACCATCCCGCTCCCCCGGGCCGTCCCCGTCGTGGTGTTGTACTGGACGGCGTGGTCGGCTCAGGACGGTACCGTGAACTTCCGGAACGACGTCTATCAGCGTGATGCGGCGGTCCTCCGCGCGCTCGATGCCCCATTCTCCTTCAGGAGTCCCTGATGCGGCCTGGCACCCGTTCGGCGTGGATCCTCTGTGTGCTGGCGGCGCTCGTCGGCTGCGCCACCGCCCCCGTTTCCCTCACCGCCCCGCCGGCGCCGCCGAAGCCCGACGCGACCCTCCAGGCGCAACTCCAGCAGGCGGTCGAGGGGTTTCACGGAGACGTCGGCGTCTATGTCCGGAATCTCCGCACCGGGCAGACCGCCGCGATCCGGGCCGACGAACTCTTCCCGACCGCGAGCATGATCAAGGTGCCGATCCTGCTGACGACCTTCCAGGCGCTGGAGGACGGCAACCTGTCGTTTCTGCAGAAGCTCACCTACACCGATTCGCTCGCCTACTCCGAAGAAGACGATATTCTCGCGCTGGTGCAGGACAGCAGCACCATCGAGCTGGCCAAGGTGGCGATGCTCATGATCACCATGAGTGACAACACGGCGTCGCTCTGGCTGCAGGCGCTGGCCGGGACCGGTGTCGAGATCAACCAGTGGCTGACCCGGCACGGCTTCGATTCCACTCGCATGAACTCGCGGACGCCGGGCCGGCGGTCGAACTGGGAGGCGTATGGCTGGGGGCAGACCACGCCGCGGGAAATGGCGCAGTTGCTGGTGCTGATCCGGGAGCAGAAGGCGGTGAGCCCCGCCGCCGATCAGCAGATGTACCGGATGCTGACCCGCATCTACTGGAACGGCGAGGCGCTGAGCCAGATCCCGCCCTGGGTACAGGCGGCGTCGAAGCAGGGCGCCGTGAACCGCTCGCGTTCCGAAGTGGTGTTGGTCAACGCGCCGGCGGGTGACTACGTCTTCTGCGTGATTACCAAGAACCAGGCGGATGAAAGCTGGGAGTCGTCGAACGAGGGATACGTGCTGCTGCGGAAGGTCTCGGCGCTGCTGTGGGCGTATTTCGAGCCGGACACGCCGTGGACCCCGGCGCCGGGCGCCGCGCGCTTCACTCCCTGAGCGCGGCACCCATCCCAATCTACTGCGCGACCGCCACGGCAAAGTTGCTGCTGGTGATCGTCACCACAATCCCCTTGGCCGAGGCGTTCAGCACCTTCTTCAAGGGGAAGCTGACCCCGTTGGACAGGGTCGTGAATCCGACATCCAGCGAGACCTTGGCGCTGGGATCGTTCAGCCAGGTGGCGATCGTCAGGGAGCCCAGGTGATGGTCCTCGTTGTACACCACAATGGAGACGGCGTCGCCCTGCTCGATGTAGTTGCTGACGGTCACCTTGTAGGTGTTGTTCGACGGGTTCGGCGCCACCGCCACGTCGCCACGCTGCTGCGCCTTCTGGACGAGCGCCTGCTCGGGCGGGACGTACTTGCCCACCAGCGTCTTGACACTGTCCATGTAGGCCTTCAGGTCATTGACCTTGTCCTTCGCGATCTTCTTCCGAAGCGGCCCGCGCACCTTCTTTGGCTCCGGCGGCGCGCCGATCTGTGTGCATTTCGGCGTGTTCTCGTTGGCGACGTACTGGCACGACATGGAGTTGGTTTCCTTCACCTCGCCATTGAGCGCCAGTTCGGTCGTCTCGATCCAGGTGTACTTCCGCTGCTCCGCCGCGTTTTCGGCGAGCGTCCGCTTGAGCGCCGCCACCTGCTCCTGCACGGAGCCCTGCGCGACGACTGCGGTCGTCAGCGCCGTGGCCAGCACAGCCACCACCGCCAGGCAACGCCGCATGTGAGTTCCAGGCATTGTGTCTGTCCCTTCGATTATTGCGCGACGGCCAGCGCGAAGTTGGCGTCCGTGATCGTCACCACGATCTCCTTGGCGGTGGCGGTCAGCGTCTTGGTCGACGCGAAGCTCACGCCGTTCGGCAGCGTGGTGAACGCCACGTCGAGCGTCACCGTGGCGCCGGGGTCGTTCAGCCAGGTGTTCACCGCGACATGCGCCACCTGCTTGGTCGCGCCGTTGATGGTAATGATGACGGCGTCGCCCTTCTGCAGGTAATTGCTGATGGTCAGCTTCATCATGCCATCGGAGGGGTTCTGCGCCACCGCCACGTCGCCGCGGCCCTGCGCGGCCTGGATCAGCTCCGGCTTGGTCGGCACGTACTCCCCGACCAGCGTCTTGACGCTGTCCATGTATTCCTTCATCTCCTCGATCTTCGAATCCTTGATCGAGCGGCGCATCGGACCGCGCTGCTTCTTCTCTTCCGGTGGAGCGCTGGTGACGGTGCACTTCGGCTTGTTCGAGCCGGCCACGTACTGGCAGGAGGATGTCGTGGAGGACTTCACTTCGCCCTTGTAGGCGATCGCGGTGGATTCCATCCAGGTGTAGTCGTGCTGGGCGGCGGCGTTCTTGCCCATGGCGGCCTTGATGGCCTCGACTTCCTGCTGGGCTCCGTCCTGGGCCTGCGCGGTGGATACGAAACCGGCCACGGCCAATGCGGCCAGGGCCGAGCGAGTAAGCAATGAGCTGCGGTTCATGGGACGAAATCCTCAGAGGGGTTGAAGTACAAGGATCCCGGGAATAATACCCCGTGAATCGCCATCGGATAGAGGACCACAATCCGCGCTGAGCCCTTTGCGTTTCATAACGCCTTTGCGTTGAAAAGGCCTTTTACGCAAAGACGCAAAGGAGGAGAGGTCATTTCACCACCTGACCAAGCAGGGCCATGGCGGCATCCAACTGAGAATCGGCGAGGTAGGGAGCCGGCCCGAATCGGAGTGCCTCACCCCGAGAGTCGGTGAGGACCCCTCGCTCGCGAAGTGCGCGGCTCAGCCCACCGGCGTCGGGGGCGCGGAGGGCGAGGAATCCACCCAGGTTCTTCAGCGACACGGCCCTATCCCGCGATACCACGGCCGGATCAAGGTCCAGCGCGTCGAACCGCTCCGCCAGCCGTCCAATCTGGTGCTGGCTCACCTCCCGGAGGAAGGTGGGAGTGAGCCCCTGCGCCTCGAAGAAGCCGAACACCTCCACGGCGCGGTAGTGGCTGGTCGGATCGTAGGTCGACCCGGCGAACCGGTCGGCGCCGGTACCGTAGACGACCGCCTGGGCGCGCGACTCGGCCAGCGCGCTGAATTCACTGAACCACCCCGTGATGACCGGGCGGAACGACCGCCCGGGAGGAATCCGCAGGAAGCAGTTTCCTTCCCCCAGCTGGCAGTACTTGTAGCCCCCTCCCGTCACGAACGCCCCCCCCAGCCCCTGCTCGCGCACCGACATCGGCACGACGCCCAGCGCGTGGTACGCGTCCACGAGGAGTTCGGCGCCGAACCGCGCACAATCCGCGGCTAGCTGTCCGAGCCCCGGGGCGATGTGCGCGTTGTGGAAGAACACCGCGGAGACGAGTACGGCCGCCGTCCGGTCGTCGATCTTGGCGGCCACGCGCTCCGCCACCGTGGTGGCCGGGTCGGCGGCTACCCGCACGACCTCGATCCCTTCCTCGCCGAGCCGGTCGAGCTGGCGGCGGATGGTATGGAACTCCCCATCGGTCGTGATCAGGCGGGGACGGTCCCCCAGGGGAAGCGCCGAGAGGAATCGGAGGAGGAGGTCGTGGGTGCTGGGTGCGAGGGCATATTCGCCGTCCGGATCATCGAGCAGCGTCGCGAAGCCCTTCCGGACCAGGTCCGCCTGGGCGAAGGCCCGCTCCCACTTTTCATCCGCCAGTTCGGCGGCGTCCTCCCAGGCGCGGAGTTGGCCGTCGCGCGCACAGTCGGGCCAGGCCTGGTGGGAGTGACCCGTCAGCAGGAGGCGCTCGGCCACCCGGAAGGCGGCGTAGTGAGGCGCCAGTCGGTTGGGGGTCTGATGGAGCTCGTCAGCCCGCACGCGGTGGCCCCTTGACCGGGCGATAGCTATATGATATCATATCAGTATCACTCTCTCTGCGAGGATGCTGTGATCCGTGAATCCAAATATCAGGCCTCCAACGGCCTCTTTGCCCTGATACTCATCCTGGCTCTCGCCGCCTTCAGCGCCATGCTGACCCTGCGGGGTGCCGCCACCGACAGCCCGCAGATGGCGGTGCCCGGAATCGCCCTCCTGGTGGTCATGATGATCTGCCTCGGCGGCCTCTTCGTCGTCAACCCGAACGAGGGCCGCGTCCTCACCCTCTTCGGCAAGTATGTCGGGACCGTCAAGATTCCCGGCCTCTGGTGGGTCAACCCCTTCATGGCCAAGAAGAAGGTCTCCCTCCGTATCCGGAACTTCGAGACCACCAAGCTGAAGGTCAATGACGCCAACAGCAATCCGATCGAGATCGCGGCGGTCGTGGTCTGGAAGGTCGTGGATACCGCCGAGGCGATGTTTGAAGTCGACGACTACGAGCACTACGTCAAGGTGCAGAGCGAGTCCGCCGTCCGGACGCTCGCCACCGCGTACCCTTACGACGCCCACAGCGACGGCGAGGAGGCGCTGAGCACGCACACCGCCGAGGTGTCGAAGCAGATGAACACGGAGGTACAGGAGCGGCTCGGCAAGGCCGGCGTCGAGGTGACCGAGACCCGGATCAGCCACCTGGCCTATTCGCCGGAAATTGCCTCGGCGATGCTGCAGCGTCAGCAGGCCAGCGCCATCATCGCCGCGCGGCAGAAGATCGTCGAAGGCGCGGTTGGGATGGTGGAAACCGCCCTCGAGATGCTGTCCTCCAAGAATATTCTCGAGCTCGACGCCGAGCGGAAGGCGAGCATGGTCAGCAACCTGCTCGTGGTGCTCTGTTCCGAGCGGGGCACGCAGCCCGTGGTCAACACCGGCACGCTGTACCAGTAGCGCCGTGGCTCCGCGCAAGGCGTTCCTGCTGCGACTCGACCCCGCCGTCCACGCTGCGTTGGAGCGGTGGGCGGCGGACGAGTTGCGCAGCCTGAATGGGCAGATTGAATTCCTGCTGCGGGAAGCGATTGTAAAGGCGGGGAGGCGACAAGGCGGGGAGGCGGGAAAGTAGGGGCGCGCCATGGCGCGCCCGTACACTCCGCATCCCCGCCTACAGATCGGCCCGAATAGCCCAGAGATCCGGGAAGAGCGGGATGTTCAGCGTCCGCATCAGGTACGCCGCCCCGTCTGACCCTCCCGTACCCTGCTTCGTCCCGATGGTGCGCTGCACCATCTTCACGTGGCGGTATCTCCACTCCTGCACTCCTTCATCGAGATCCACCAGCCGCTCGCAGACTTGCGCCGGCAGGCCGCCCTTCCGGTACACGCCGACCAGCACCGCCTGCACCTCCGCCGACGGCGTGATCGGCTGGGTCACGTCCCGCGTCAGTGCCTCCGCGGGCACCGCGGCGCCTTCCTGTGCGAGGTAGGCGAGGAATCCATCCCAGAGCGTGGAGGCGGCGAAGCGGCGCTCGAGGAGTGCACGGTGCGCGGTGCCTTCGGGGTAGCGCTCGAGCGCGGTGCGCTGCTTGTGTCCCAACGCAAATTCGAATTCGCGGAACTGGAACGACTGGAAACCGCTGCCGGACTCAAGCCGGTCGCGGAACGACAGGAACTCCAGCGGTGTCATCGTCTCGAGCACGTCGATCTGGGACACCAGCACCTTCAGGATGGTGAGGATCCGCTTCAGCGCGCCGAGCACCGCGAGCCCATCGCCGGCCTCGAGCAGGCGGTGCAGGCGGCCGACTTCGTGGAGGATCTGCTTGAACCAGAGTTCGTAGACCTGGTGGATCACGATGAACAGCATCTCATCGTGTTCCGGTCCATCGCTCAACGGCTGCTGCAGGGCCAGGAGTTCGTCCACCTTCAGGTAGGTGGCGTAGGTGAGCTGCTTGGAGGGAGAACTCAAAAGTTGTTCCGCTGGTTGGGGGATCCGATGACGGGAGTCTCCGGACGGAACATCGTATCGACCAGCGTCCGCGGCTTCATGCTCTGGCCGGGGAGCACCGACTGCCCCGGCTTGCATGGGCGGGCGTTCCGCACCGTCCAGCCGCTCGGCATCCCGGCCGAGTCGAAGCGGACGTCCCCCTTCTGGAGCAGCGCCACCCGGCGCACCCCGATGGGCGTGGCCACCTCCACCCGTCCGTTCAACTCATACTTGGCCGTGATGTAGTCATCGCCCTTGGCGTGCACGCGCGGTTCCTCGGCGCGGGGAATCTGCAGCGACGCAATCACGTCCACTGAATCCCGCATCTTCATCGTGAACGACTGGTCGCTTTGGAGCACCCCGACCAGCATGCCGTCCACGAAGAGCTGCCCGTCGATGGTGAGCCCATCGACGTTGAAGTCGTTGAGGTTGCAGCCGGTCAGGACGATCTGGAGGGTGTCGGCCGGGGATCCCTGGAAGGTGGTGCGGACGCCGCTCAGCGCGAAGGTGGGATCGGAATAGAGCCACCCGCCGAGGGGTGTACAGCCGAGCACACCGAGTCCCACGAAGAGGGAACCGGTAAGCAGGGCTTTCGGCGACGCGAACTTCCGAATCCACATGGGCGCTGGTGACTCCTGAAGATGCTCACGGCGACCCTCCCCGCGCCTCGCGCGCGAGCAGAGCCCGTTTCCTGTCTTCCCCCCACCGATACCCCCCGCCCGACCCGTCGGCCCGCACCACCCGGTGACAGGGAATGACGACCGCGACGGGATTGGCCCCGCAGGCGGATCCTACCGCCCGGGCGGCCCCCGGGCGGCCGATCGACTCAGCGACCTCGGCATACGTGCGGGTTTCCCCGTACGGAATCTCCCGCAGGCCGTTCCAGACCGCCCGGGAAAAGGGGGTGCCGGCAACGTCGAGCGGCATCATCGCGAGGGGTGCCCCCTCCGCCAGATGCCGTTGGACCGCGGCTGCCATGGACGCCAGGGCCCGGTCATCCCGATGCACCTCGGCACTGGGGAATTCACCGACCAGTTCCCGGACGAGCCCCGCGTCGTTCTGGCCGAACCAGGCGGCGCAGAGCCCCCGGTCGGTCGCGGCCAGCAACAGCGGCCCGGCGACGGTCTCCACCACGGTGTACCGGAGGATGATCCCTGCCCCGCCTTCCCGATATGAAGCGGGGGGCATGCCCAGCGCGTCGGCTCCCTGCTCATAGAGCTGGCGGCTGGAGCCGTAACCGGCGTCCCACCCAGCCCGACTCACCGTCCGGCCCTGCCGGAGCCCCGCCTTGAGGCGCTCCCGGCGGAGGGCCTGCGCATAGGCCCGGGGGCTGACCCCGACCAGCCGGGAGAAATTGCGCTGCAAGTGCGCGGGGCTCAAGCCTGAGATCCGGGCGAGTTCCGCCAGGGGAGGGACTTCCCCGGCATGCTCCTCAATATACGCCCGGGTACGGCGGACCGCCTCATCCCCGGAGCGGGGCCTGGCGCCGGGCACCGCGTCATCGGGGTGGCACCGGAGGCAGGCCCGGTAGCCGGCCGCCCGGGCGGCGACTGGCGTGTCGTAAAACACTACGTTTTCACGCTTTGCGCGTCGGGATCCACAGGAAGGGCGGCAGTAGATCCGGGTCGTCCGGACGGCGAAGACGAACCGACCGTCGGCGCCCGCGTCGCGGGCGGCCACGGCGGCCCACCGGTCGGCGCCGTCCAATGAAGCCTTGGCAACAGATGAATTGATCATGGACTCAAGCTAGGGCGAATGCTGGAGCGGGGCTATCCGGTTTGTGCGATGAATCGAAGGCGAGGCCGGTTGGCCGGGCGGCAGGGAGGCAGGAACAGCCACCCGGCCGCCCTGCCCCGCTGCCTTTCGTCACTCTCCTACTTGAGGAACAGGAGTTCCCTGTAGATCGGCATCGGCCAGAACTCGTCCGCCACATGCAGTTGGAGTTCGTCGGCGACGGTCCGAAGCTCTTCCATCGCCGGGAGGACCTTCGCCTTGATCTGCTGCGCGTGCTTGATCGGCGACTCGGCATGCGCCAGGGCCACCTTGTCGAGTGCCACGGTGGCCTTCCTGAGCCGGCTCACCACTCCGACGAAGGTCTGCAACGCCTTCCGCGCCTCGGCGTCCTCGACGCCGGCGGCCTCGGTCGACGCCACCGCCTCCGCCATGAGCGACTGGTGCGCAAGCGCGGCGGGCAGGATCATGGTCCGCGCCATCGAGACCATCGTCTCCGCCTCGATCGTGATCTGCTTGATGTACTTCTCGAGGGCAATGTGAGTGCGCGAATCCAGCTCCGCCTTGGTGAGCACGCCGTACTTCTTGAACATGTCGTAGTTCTTCTTGGCCGAGAGCGCCTGGAACGACTCCACCGAGTCCTTGAGCATGGGGAGGCCGCGCTTCTTCGCCTCGGCGTGCCACTCCGGGGTGTAGTTGTCGCCGTCGAAGATGACCCGCTTGTGCTCCTTGAGGAGCTTCTTGAGCAGGGTGATCGATGCGGTCTCGAGCTTGGCCGCCGTCGGCTTGTCGCCCAACGCCTTCTCGATTTCTCCGGCCACGTAGTCGAGCGACTCGGCCACGATCGTGTTCAGCACCGTGTTGGGCCAGGCGATGCTCTGGCTCGACCCCACGGCGCGGAACTCGAACTTGTTGCCGGTGAAGGCGAAGGGGCTGGTCCGGTTGCGGTCGCCGGAGTGCCGCGGCAGCTGCGGCAGCGAGCGGGCGCCGAGGTCGATCATCCCCCCCTTGAGGGTGCGCTTCGGCGAGCCCAGCTCCACCTGCGCCAGGATGTCGGAGAGCATGTCGCCGAGGAAGATCGAGATGATGGCCGGCGGCGCCTCGTTGGCACCGAGGCGGTGGTCGTTGGCCGCACTGGCGATGCAGGCGCGCAGCAGGTCGGCGTGCAGGTCCACCGCCCGGATCACCGCCACGAGGAAGACCAGGAACTGCAGGTTGGTGTGCGTCTCGTCCTGCGGATCGAGGAGGTTGACGCCGGTGTCGGTGGCCATCGACCAGTTGTTGTGCTTGCCGCTGCCGTTGACGCCGGCAAAGGGCTTCTCGTGCAGGAGCGCGGCGAGGCCGTGGCGCTGGGCGACCCGCTTGAGGGTCTCCATCAGCAGCATCTGGTGGTCGCTGGCGATGTGGCTGACCTCGAAGAGTGGCGCGATCTCGTACTGGCCCGGCGCCACCTCGTTGTGTCGCGTCTTGACCGGCACGCCCAGGCGGTAGAGCTCGAGCTCGGCCTCGGACATGAAGGCCAGCACCCGGCTGGGGATGGTGCCGAAGTAGTGGTCCTCGAGCTGCTGCCCCTTCGGCGGGCGGGCGCCGAAGAGGGTGCGTTCGCAGGTCATCAGGTCGGGGCGCTGAAAGTAGAGCTCGCGGTCCACCAGGAAGTACTCCTGCTCCGGCCCGACCGTCGTCGCGACACGGGTCACACCGGTGTCGGTGCCGAAGAGCTTCAGGATGCGCAGCGCCTGCTTGCTGAGCGCCTCCATCGAGCGGAGGAGGGGGATCTTGGTGTCGAGCGCCTCGCCGGTCCACGACACGAACGCGGTCGGAATGCAGAGGGTGACGTTGTTGTCGCCGCGCACCAGGAAGGCGGGGCTGGTCGGGTCCCACGCGGTGTAGCCGCGGGCCTCGAAGGTGGCGCGCAGGCCGCCCGAGGGGAAACTCGACGCGTCCGGCTCGCCCTGCACCAGCTCGGCGCCGGAGAAGTTGAAGATCACGCCCCCCGACCCGTCCGGGCTGACGAGCGAGTCGTGCTTCTCGGCGGTGAGACCGGTGAGCGGCTGAAACCAGTGGGTGAAGTGCGTGGCGCCATTCTCGATGGCCCAGTCCTTCATCGTGGCGGCCACGACGTCGGCCACCTGGGCGTCGAGCTGGTCGCCAGCGTCGATGGTCCGGACGAGGCTCTTGTAGATCTCCTTGGGGAGGCGCTGGCGCATGACGCGCCGGGAGAAGACATCCTTGCCGTAGATGTTGTCGATGCGGTCCATGGGGGCGGTCACGGGGTTCCTCGCAGAGGCGTTCAGGGAAGTCGGACAGTGGACGGCCGGAGTCTAGCGCAGGGACCGGGCCGGGGCTAGTTTTCTCCATAGACTGTCTATGGGACTGCGATTGGGGGACTGATCGAAGATATATGACGCTGCTGCCTGGCACACTGGATCTTCTCGTATTGCGGGCCCTTGCGTGGGAGCCAACGCACGGCACTGGCGTGGGCGAATGGATTGCGCTCGTGACCGGGGGAGTGCTCGTGATCGAGGAGGGGTCGCTCTACCCCGCGCTGGCGCGGTTGGAGCGGAAGGGGTGGATCACGTCGGACTGGGGGCGGTCCGACGCCAACCGGAAGGCGCGGTTCTACCAGCTCACCACGTCAGGTCGCCAGGAATTGAGGCGCCTGGCGGCGGAGTGGAGCCGGTACGCCGAGGCGATGGACACGGTGCTCAGGCATGGGGCGCCGAGGCCGTGGATGTAGGGGCAGTGAGGCAGTGAGGCAGTGAGGCAGTGAGGCAGTGAGGCAGGGCGAATGTGCGAGGATCGTCATTCCCGCGAAAGCGGGAATCCAGGGTCCAGGGCCAACCATGGACCCTGGCCCCGTCTGATTTCACCTCACCCCCTGTCCCCCTCTCCATGAGATGGAGAGGGGGGAACCCCGGAAGGATGGCTCGCGGCCCCGACCTCGTCGCCCAGAAACGCCGCCCAGCGACCTACCGCGGCCTCGTCCACCTTCGGCTGCACAATACAGCGCTCAACAAACTCCGAGAACCGGGGGGAGAATGGCGTCGGCTTGGCCCGCCACCACGCCTGCACCCCGGGCAGCGAGACCCACCAGCCCAGCGTCGTCCCCCAGCGGCCCCAGACCCGCTCCGGGAGTCGCCCGGCATGCGCCTCGTCGAACATGAACTCGAAGGTGCCGAACATCTCGTAGAACATCCAGGTGAACCGGACGCGCTCCTGCCGTGTCAGCGAGAAGATGTCTCGCACTCCGAGGCTCAGAATGCGCGACGTGTCCGCCTCGCTGCTCAGGCGGGACTGGGTGGCCCCGAGTCGCTCGAGCGCCTTGGCGTAATTCTGTGCATGCAGGGACTTGGTGTGGCGGCGGACCTGCGAAGTCAGGCTGACGATGGCTACCAGCACCGCGACGAGGCCAGCGTATTGACCGAACTCCCGGAGCAAGTCGAGGCTCATCACACCCCTCCGTTATTCAGCGCGCATTCCTCCTGCTATCGTATCACCGCTGGTGATGAACGCAAGCCGGGGCAGCGGGGCGACCGCCCCCTGCCCCGCTGTCGCCCTGCCCCACCGCCAGCGCTAGCTGGCTCTGGCCCACACCTTCAGGAAGGGGATCCGGGTCGGTGCCGGTGTCGAAACGACTGCGGTGGCCTGCTCGACCGGCACATCGAGTTCGACCTCGGCCATGGCGGCGAGCGCCTGCTGGTAGACCATCTGCGCCTGGTGCGCCGGGAGGTCCATGGTGCGGATATAGTGGCGGACCCCGTCCTCGGAGGAGCCGCTGCGCGTGCCCGCCAGCATCAGCGCGTTCGACTTGTGCGTGGCGGCCAGCCCTTCGAGTGCGCGGGCGGTGGCCAGCGTCATGCGGCGCCGCGCCTCCTGGGTCGCCGACGCCATCCGGCGGGTCACGCCGAGGAAGGTGCCGGGGTTGAGGAGCGCCCATCCGCTGGGCGTCCCGTCCGGCGTCGGTGCGTCGAGCGCAGAGAAATCCAGCCGCAGGAAGGCGCCGGTGCGGACGGCGTCGCGCATGCCGAGCGGCACGGGGACTTCACGAAAATACGCATCGAGCGCCTCGTCCACGGAGACGAGCGGGGCGATGGCCTCGACGAAACTGGCGGCTTCGGTGCGGTGCGTCTCGACCAGCGCCTCCCAGGCGCGGGCGTAGGCAACCTGCACCTGCCGGTCGGCGGCCGAGGCGTTCGGGGTCAGCGAGGGAATGGCATTCGGGAACTGCATCGTTCGTCACTCCGGAAAGAGGGCAACTTCCGGGAATGAGAGGAGCAGGAGGAGTGCCAATCGATTCGGCCGGGGACAAGCATCGGATTGCCAAGGGGTTGGGCAGCGAACCCGCAACTGTTTGCAGCAGGCTCGGGAGGTCGGCACCGCCCGCCGCAGCGCAGCAGTGAGGGGTGGGTGCGACAGCCTGAGGAATGGCCCGCGGCTCAGGTTCCCAGCAGGATCACCAGGAGTGACCCCCACAGCGCCAGCATCAGGTTACCCACCGCGTAGCTGACCCCGTACCCGAGCGTCGGGATCTTGCTCCTGGCTTTCTCCTGCACTGCGGCGAGGCCGGCCGGGGAGGTGCCCGCGCCCGCGCAGATGCCGAGGAGAACGCCGGGGTGCAGCCGCAGCACGTACCTGCCAGTGAGGATGGTCACCACGTTCGGGATGAGGCAGACGAGAAATCCGGCGAGGACAAGCGGCAGCCCCGATGTCGCCAGGCCGGTGACGAACCCGGGACCGGCGTTGATCCCGACCACGGCGAGGAAGCCGGTCAGGCCGATCGAGTCGAAGATGCGCAGCACCGGCTCGGGCATGGCGGCCACCGCCGGACGCACGGAGTGGAGCCAGCCCGCCACCAGCCCTCCGAGCAGGACCCCGACCGGCATGCTGAGGCCGACCTCGAGGCCGGCGACGCGCACGGTCGCGAGGCCCCCAAGCCCGCCGAGCGCGATGGCGACGGTCATGCTCAGGAAGTCGGTGCTGCTCGCGGGCGGTAGCGCGGGTCCGATCATCGGGGCGAGGATCGCCACGCGGGGCGCCGGCCCCACGATCGTGACGATGTCCCCGCGCTCCACGACGAGGCCCGGGCCAATGGGAACATCCTTGCCCCCCCGCCGGATCTTCCGGAAGAACACGCTGCGACTGCGCTCCTCCCGGCCGAGGGTGTCCAGCAGGTACCCGAGGGTCCGCCCGACGACCTCCTTCTCGGCGACGACCACCTCGACGAGGGCGGTCGGGAGGTCGAGCAGTTCAGGGTCGTCGATCTCGGCGCCGGCCAGGGGGTGGCGGGGATCGACATGCTTCGCGAGGCGACCGGCCAGGGCAACGACGAACCCGGTCCGGAGCCGCATCCCAGGTGCGGGCTCGACCAGGCCTTCCGGAGTGCGGACCCGCTCCGTGTACACCCGGGCCGGGGCGAACAACTCCTCGAGAGCGGCGACCGAACGGCCGTCGAGGGCGGGGGGAATGACGTACGCCCGCACCGCAATCCCCTGGTAGGAGGACTCCGCGCCCTCCTCACCGCCCTCGATCCCCATCTCCGTCTCGAGCGTCCGGCATTCCGCGGCAAGGTCCGTCCGCATCAGCCAGGGTCCGATGGTGGTGAGCGTGAAGACTTCGGTCAGGAGGCCCACGAGGTAGGTGACGGCGAAGGCGACCGTGAGGCTGGTCGAGAGCGCCTGTGTTGCAGCCGGATCGCCGGGGAGCCGGTTTATCGCGTCGCCGGCGGTACCGATGGCCGCCGAGGCGTTCATGGCGCCGGCGAGGAGACCGGCACCGCCTCCGGCATTGAAGCCGAAGAGTGTCGCGAGCACGAATGCGCTGACGAGCACCGTCCCACACAACAAGAGCGCGAGGCCCACCTGCGGCAGCGCGCTCCGGCCGAGGCCGCGGAAGAATTGCGGCCCGGTCTGGTACCCGATGGAAAAAAGGAAGAGGACGAAGAACACCCACTGCAACGAGGCGGGTACATCGATCCGGAGTTGCCCGATGGCGACCCCGGCAATCAGCACCGCGACCACGGCGTTGAGCCGAATGGGCCCCACGCGCACCCGGGTCAGGGCATACCCGAGTGCGAGCGTGAGGAAGAGCGCGACTTCGGGGTGCCGACGGAGGGTCTCAATCATCCATGACATGTGATGCCTCGACAGAAACCCGTGCGCCCCCGGCGGTCAGAACAGAATGTCCGTCCCAAGCGAGTAGGTCCACCCGGTCTGGCCGGCGGTGTAGTAGCCGAAACTGGACCCGGTCGGGCTCTTGTGGACGTTGATGGTGTGGAGATTCAACCGCCAGCTGCGGGTGCCGGTCGGATAGAAGCTGAGGCCCGGGGAAATCTCGTACGGGTCCCGGTTGAACTGGTCCCAGATCTTGCCCACGGAGGTGTACAGCAGGACCCGCTGCGGCACGATCATGTAGCCCAACTGGGCCTGGACGCCCCGGTCGGTCACCGAGCTGAGCGGCAGCGGCCCGTCGGCCCGGAAGTCGGAGAGTTCGCGCTGGTAATACTCCGACTGGAAACTCCAGCCGCGGTACTTGAGCCCGGCGTCGATGGCGAATTCGTTGTAGGCCAGGTACTCGACCGTCACGCCGTTCGCCAGCGCGCCCGTCTGGAAGGCGTACACGCCGTCGGAGAGCCGGAGCTGGGTTTCGTTGGGGTTGGGCTGCGTGTTTGGCGCGCCACGGTACTCGCTCGGTGCGTAGGCGTAGGACCCGCCGAACCGCGTGGCCAGGTCCTCGTGGTACTCGAGGTCCCCGAAGCCGCCGCGGGGACCGAATTCACCCGTCGTGGGCATCCACATGACGCTCCCGCTGTACGACATGGAGCGCGCGTCGTTCGCCGAGGTGATGCCAAGCTGGCTGAGGTTGGTGTTGATCGAGGCGGTGTACCAGAACCGCGAGAGCGGCTGCCCCGTGATGAACGCGCCCGTGGAGAACCCGGCCCGCATGAACTCCTCGGTCATCTGCCGGTCGCTGCCGGCCCAGAAGGGCCAGGAGCCCTGCATCGAGCGCACCGTCAGGTTCGGCGCCATGCCGACCCCGATGGTCAGCGCCGGACCGACCCGGTACTGCAGGTTGCCGAACAGGAGCGTCTGCTGCGTGGCCCCCAGGCCCCACACGGTAATGTTGTAGCGCAGCTGCGGCTTCCAGAAGAAGCCGGTGAACCAGACCATGCTGCGCTGCCAGTACATCGCGTTCATGGTCGACACGTCCCGCACATTCCCGAGATGGTCGGTGTAGGTCTGGTCGCCGGGGGTCTGGTCGATCCACCGGAAGAGACCGTACACGCTGATGTTCAGGCTGGCCTTGTCCGAGGTGAACAGCTGGAACCCCTTGCCCGGCGTGAACTCGCCGGCGGTCGTGTTCCCGGAGGTTCCGAACTCCACCGGCCCGTACTTGGTGCTGTCCCGGGCGGTGCTGTCCGCCGGGGGCGGCATCGAGATGTCCTGCGCGAAGCCGCGCACCGGCACCAGCAGGAGCGCGGCGACCAGGCGCCTGCTGCATGCGGAAGCGGATCGATCGGCCGACAAGGAATCGCGTCATGGAGGGGTGCCCCGACGAAGTGTGAATGGCAGCCGACCCGGCCGTGCGGAGACGGGGAATGCGCGACCCCGCCCCCGACACGGTGGGTGGTCCTGCCTACTTGGCGCCGGACTGGGCGTAGGGATTGCCGCCCAGGGCGTTGGAGATGTCCGCGATGGCCCGCTGGGCGCGGATGCTGTTGCCGGCGTCATCGAGCGGAGGTGACACGACCGCGATGCCGAACTTGCCCGGGGAGACGGCCAGGAGGCCGCCGCCCACACCGCTCTTGGCGGGCAGGCCGGTGCGGAAGAGCCACTTGCCGGAGTCATCGTACAGGCCGGCGGTGGCCATGACCGCGAGCACCTCGGGCACCGACTCCTTCTTCATCACCTGCTTGTTGGTGACCGGGTTCCTGCCGCCGAAGGCCAGGGTGGCGGCCATCATTGCCAGGTCCTTGCTGGTGACACCCACTGAGCACTGCTCGGTGTAGATGTCGACGGCCTGGAGGGGGTTGTCCTTGATGTAGCCGTAGGCGTACATCAGCATCCCGATGGCCTGGTTCCGCTGGTTGGTGGCGGCCTCGGACTCGTACACATCGCGGAGCACCGTCAGCTGCCGGCCGGCGGCGGCGTTGTAGAAGTTCAGGATGCTGCCCCAGATCTCGTCACGGCTCTTGCCGGCCACCATGCTGGTGGCGGTGATGGCGCCGGGGTTGACGAGCGGGTTCATTTCCGCGGCGTTCTCGAGCTTCGATCCGCCGAGCCCCTTGTAGGACCACTCCACCGACACGATGGAATTGAACCGCATCCCGGTCGCGTCCGCCCCGATGGTCGTCAGGATCGCGTTCGGATCCCGCTGGTCCATGACCAGCGCCATGGTGTACACCTTGGAAATCGACTGGATCGAGACTTCGGTGGTCTGGTTGCCGGCGGTGTACACCTTGCCGTCCGCCGTCACGACCGCGATGCCGAAGAGCTTCGGGTCCACCTTGGCGAGCGCCGGGATGTAGTCGGCGTTGGCGCCCTCATCGAGGTTCTTGTACTTGGCGTACGCGGCGTCGACCGCCGCCTGGATCTGCGCCGGCGTCTGCGCGGCCGCCGGGGCCGCCGTGAGCACCACGCCCGCAAGCGCGAGGCCCAGCGCCCCGCGGCCGAGCGTCATCATGAAGCGTGACATCAGCTGCCTCCGAGGGTCTGCTTGAAGGAGTACTTGAGCGACACGGCAATCCGGTTGTCGTTATAGGACCAGTCGTCTTCGAAATTCTTGCGCTGGCCCCAGGTGTACTCGATGCCGGCGAGCACATTCGGGGCCGGATAGTAGATCAGGTTGACGGCAGCGTACGCGCCCGACTTGAAGGCGTCAGGCGACTGCCCGTCGCTGTTGTCGATCACGAGCGTCGAGTAGCCCACCGAGCTCGTGAACTTCTCGCTCCAGGTGTGGTCGAGGAAGGCCACGACACTCCACATCGGGAGTGGCACACCGATGATCGGGGACACCGGGTCGGAAAAATTCTCCTGGATGCCGATGTCCACCGGGGCGTCGTTCATGTAGTTCTGGATGGCCTCGCCATAGACGCCCTGGAGCCGCAGCACGTCGGACTTGCCGACATTGATGTTGGAACTCAGGGTGAGGCCCCAGCCGGTGGCGGAGCCGGAGAAATCGGTCGCGCCGGCGTTGAGGTCTTCCCACTCGATGGCCCGCAGGATGCCGCCGAGCTGGATGTAGCCCCAGTCGTGCGCCGAGCGGTACTGCGCGGTCAGGTCCGGCAGCGGGAACTTGGCGGCGACGCCGTCGAGCTCGACGCGGTCGCCGTATTCGCCCTGGTCGGCGCTGGCGCCCGGGCGTTCCAGCGCGATGTTCAGGAACGACGCGCCCTGGATCGGGGAGAAGCGCAGCTGCACGTTCCGGAAGAAGATCATGCCGTTCGGGCCCCAGTACTCCAGCGTGTTGGGGAAGACGTCGATGTCCATGAACGAGCTGTTGTTCTGGCCCGCGCCCCACTTGCCGAGCTGGCCCCACGCCTTGCGGAGCCGAATGGTGGTCTGCCCGGCGTCGGACCCGACGCCGAACATGTCGAACTCGAAGATGGTGTAGAGCTCGCCGGCCTTGGTCGGCACCCAGGACTGGACGCCGAACCGGCTTTGCCGGACGCTCGCGAAGACCTGGCCGTCGGTGCCGAACTCATTCTCGAAGGCGGGCAGCTTGGTGGGCCGCATCACGTCGTACCAGTCGGGATTGATCTGGTCGATCTGCTTGCCGAAGTCGAGCTGGGCAAAGCCGTAGATGTCGAACTTCGCCTTGGTGGGCGCGTCCTGCGCCGCGGCCGGCACCGTGAACGCGAGCAGCGCCGCGAGGAGCCAGCCCACGGATCGAGGAACACAACGCAGGTATTTCATTTGACCCCTCCGCAATGGTGTGACCAACTGGCGGTGGCGGACGCACCCCCGCGCTCCTGGGCGCTCTCACGCTCCTATGGAGAGTAGTGTGACCCGGCGGGGGGGTAACCTCGGGATTTTACGGGGCTGGGGGCTGGGAAATTACGAGGAGTGCCAGCCTGCACGGTGGGTCAGAATTCGATCAGGCCATGCTTGATGGCAAAGTGCACGAGCTCGGCATTGGTGTGGACGCCCAGGGTCTCCATCATCTGGTACTTGTGAAACTCCACCGTCCGGGCCGAGATGCCGAGGCTCGAGGCGACTTCCTTGGCCGAGCGCCCCTCGGCCAGCAGTTGCAGGACCTCCCGCTGCCGCGGCGTCAGGGACGCCACCGGGTCCGCCGGCTGATCCGGCCCCTTCTGCATGGCGGACAGCACCTCCCCCGCCATCTGTGGCGTGATATAGGTCTCGCCCTTGAGCGCGGCATGGATGGCGGTGACCAGCTCATCCGACGCCGAGTGCTTCAGGACGAAGCCGGCAGCGCCAGCCTCGAGCGCGCGCCGCGCGAAGGTCACATCCCGGTGCATGGTGAGGAACACCACCGGGACATCATCCCCCGCCTGGCGCAACTGGACCAGGGCGTCGATGCCGTTGAGGTGCGGCATGGTGATGTCGGCCACGATCACTTCCGGGTGCAGCTTCTGGGCGGCCTCCACCAGCGCGCGCCCGTCCTCCACGACTCCCACCAGCTCAAACTCGGCCTCCAGGAGGCTCTTCAGCGCCTCGGCCACCAGCAGGTGGTCGTCGGCGAGGAGCAGGCGCGGACGACGCGCATCGGTCACGACGCCTCCCCCATCGTCGGCGCCCAGGCGACGACCGTGGTGCCCTGGCCCGGCGCGCTCTCGATGTCGAGGGTCCCGTTGACCAGGCGGATCCGCTCGCGCATGCTCGCAAGGCCGAGACTGCGTCCAGGGCCGCGCCGATTGGTGACGAATCCCGCGCCGTCGTCCCGCACGGCGAGGAGGCATCCCCCGTCCATGTGGCGCAGGGTCACGCTCGCCGAGCGGGCCTCGGCGTGACGGACCACGTTGTTCAGCGCCTCCTGCGCAATGCGAAAGAGACAGAGCGCCGCGTCCTTGCCGAGATCCGCCGACGTGGCCTCGAGCTCCACCGCCAGCGTGCAGCGGCCCCCGGCGGCCGACCCGTTCACATTCGGCCCGCAGCGCCTCGGCCAGGCCGAGCTCCTCGAGCACCGACGGGTGAAGCTGATACGCGAGCGAGTGCACGTCCTCGCTGAGCCGGATGAGCCCGTCCCGGATGTCTCGCATGGCCTGCGCCTGGGCAGGATCAGGCGCCGCTCGTTCCACCCGGCCGACATCAATCGCCAGGACGGCGAGCCGCTGGGTCACGTCGTCGTGCAGTTCCCGCGCGAGCAGGGCGCGCTCCGCCTCGTGCGCCCCGATGAGCCGCCGGCTGAGTTGCCCCAGCTCCGCCTCGGCCAGTTTCCGCTCCGTGACGTCGCGCAACACACCGAAGGTGCGAACGGCACGGTGGTCGGCATCCCGCTCGGCCACCCGGCCCAGGTGATGGATCCACCGTTCCCCAGCGTCCGGATGCAGGAAGCGATACTCGACGGACACCTCTTCCAGCCGCCCGTCGTGCAGCTGGTCCCGCATCAGCAGCACCCGCGGGCGGTCCGCCGGATGGAGCTGCTCCATCCAGAACGTCACCGCCTCCAGTCCCCCTTCCCGCTCCGGGGGCACACCACACACCTCGCGGAATCGATCGTCGACGAACGTCGTGCGCGCCAGGAAGTTGACGGTGTAGTGCGCCAGGCCGGCCAGTTCCGCGCCTGAGGCGAGTCGCTCTTCCGTCTCCCGGAGCCCGACGAACATGTCTCGGCGGACGAGCGCCCCGGCCAGCAGTTCGCCCAGCACCTGGAGTCGCGGCACGAAGACATCCGGCCACTCATTCTCGTGATGCACGGTATTGAGCACGATCAGATGGCTGACGAGCCCATGCGACTCGATGGGGAGCGAAAGGGCGGATCGGATGGGCATCTGGAGCCAGATCTCACGTTCGATCGACGCCTCGGGGGGCAGGTCCCCGAGCCTCTCGATGCGCACCGGCGCGCGCTCGACGAGCAGCTTGTGGTGCGACCAGGGGAAGGCCGGCACCAGGTTGACCTCCGGCGGCACCGGGGGGACTCCCTCGGAGTAGGCACCGAGGAGCACGTGGACATTGCACTGGTCAGGGCTGACGGAGAGGAGGGCACAGCGGTCTGCGCGGAAGAACCGCCGCACGGCATCGAGCACTCGCTCGATGACCGGCTCGAGCTGGTGCGGCGGGGCGGCCAGGAGGGAGGCGGACGCGTTGGAGAGGAGCGTCTCGAACTCGAGACGGCTTCCGAGGCGCTCCGCCGAGCGTCGCGTTTCGTCGAGGGTGGTCACATCGGTGAGTATACCCGCGGCTCCGCAGGGGGGGAAGCGCGCCCTACTCGAACCACCCCCGGTTGCGCAGATAGAGGTACATCGCCCACCCGACGACGCACATCGACCCAAGCGCCAGTGGATACCCGAAGCGGAGGCCCAGTTCCGGCATCCCCTCGAAGTTCATCCCCCAGATCCCGGCCATCAGCGTGAGTGGCATGAAGATCGTCGACAAAATGGTGAGCCGGCCGAGCCGACGGTTCAGCGAGTCCTGGCTCCGGGCGTCGAGGAGTGCGCGGATCACGTCCATCCGGCCTTCCAGCCACTGGAGCGTGCGCTCCGTGGCCTGGAGGTTGGCGAGCGCGCAGGCCTGGTAGTCGGCGACCGCGCCGCCCACCGCCGCTGCCTGCGTCGTGGCCATCAGCGCCGTGAGGATCGGCAGTTGTCCGCTGACGATGGAGTCGAACGCCAGCAGTTCCGATCGCCGGTCCGACATTTCTTCCGTTTCCACAGAACCGGAATCGCCATCGAGCCGCCGTTCCAGGTTCACGACCTGGTCTTTCAGCTGCGCCGCCCGGCGCAGACCCGACAGCGACAGCGCCATCAACTGCGCGGCGAGCAGCCCGGCCACGCTGCTCTCGGGGAGCCATCCCGGCGATTCCTCCAGGATGCTGCCCCGCGCCAGGGCCGCGAACGGCATGGCGTGGATCGTCAGCAGGAGATCTTCCCGCGCCAGGACCGTGATGTACTCGACCGCCTGGCGCTCCACCCCGTCCGTCTGAAGCGGGATCACCAGGAAGGTCACCCCCTTGATCGGGTAGAAACCGGCCCGCTCCCCCGATTCCCGGCAGAGCCGGCGGGCCAGACCGGCAATGCCCAGTGCGTCCAGGATGGTGTCGAGAGGCTCGGCGCCCGCCACCTGTACGTCCACCCACAGCCGCACGCCGGGTGCGCCCAGGTCCTTGAGCGCACTCGCATACTCGCGAGGGAGCAACTGCAGGTCGTCCGTGATCTGGAATGCGTCGATTCTCATTTGTCACGTCCTGGCAACTCGATTGGCGGCGGGGCAGAGGCCGGCAGCGCATCCGCTGTGGTCGCCGCCAGCGCGGCCACGACGAGGGTCCACGCCGGGAACACCGCCAGCCCGGGCACCACCTCCACGGCCAGCGCACCCAGGAGCGACCAGCGGAACCCCAGCACCGCCAGGAGAATCACCGCGGTGACAGCGTCGAGGAGCCACTGCACCGGCGGGAGCAGCACCACGCCGAAGCCGAGGGCGTCCGACACAACGGCGATCAGGAGGGCCCACCGCCAGCGCGGGGAGCTCCATGCGGCGCGAAGGTTGGCAGGCAGGCGTGTCAGCACGTCGGGTCCTCCTTGCTCGACGTCGTCACATCCCCTTCGGGAACAGCATCCGCTCGGGAACGACGTCGTAGGTCCACGGCAACCCTGAGTTCTTCCAGCCGTTCACCATGCGCTGGCCGAAGAACACGCTTCCCGGATCGGTGACCTCGTCGCCCTCCACGCCGTCGGTGATGTTGTACACGTACTTGAAGCCGGCCTTGGCGAGGAGATTGACCGCCGCCGCGCTCCGACCACCCGAGCGGCACATGACCAGGAGGGTGTCGCTGGTACCAGCGACCTCCATCACCCGCGCGACGAAGTCCGTGGTCGGTTTCATGGGGAAGTGCTTCTTGGCGGCGTCCCACTGAAAGGTCTGGAGGGCGAATGGGATGTTCCAGGCCATGGCCCCGTGTCCGATGAAGAGGAACTCCTCCGGTGTGCGCACGTCGAGCACGACATAGGCTGCGGGATTGGACTCCCACTTCGCGTAGGCTTCCCGGGCTGTGACGTACAGGCCCAGTGTCGTCTGCTTTCCCGCGGGCAAGGTTGCCTGCCCGCTGAGGGGCGTGGCGGCCATGGCGACGACGAGCGCCGCGAGAACCGCTCGGGCGAGCACTGACCGCAAATTCTCTGAACGCGGTGATGTATCCATCGAGTATGACCTCAAGAAGACGAGGGAATTTGCCGGGCGGCGCGGGTGTCCAGCCGGGGACACCCGCTTCCAGCCGCCGCCTGTTCAGCCGACTACCCGAGCCGCGTGCCTTTCGCCTCGAGCCCACCCCCCTGCGGGAGCTTGCTCCAGCTGCGCGTCTTCCACTCCTCCTCGAGCACCTCAGTGGCCGCCTGCTCCAGAAACTCGGGCGCCGCCCACTCGTCCACGTCGAAGTCGTTCTTCATGTAGCCGTGACTCAACATGAAATCCTTGCCGATCTTGATGCACTCCATGTTCTGCGCGCTCAGGCTCGGCACCATGTCGACGTGCTTGATACCCTGGTAGGTGTCCTCGGCATCCAGGTAGAAGGTCTGCCGGTTCAGAATCACTGCCGCGGCACGCTTGTGCGCGTTTGCCCAGCGCCCGACTTTCACCATCGCCTTCATGTAGGCGACCACCAGCTCCGGGTGCTCCTTGGCCATGACCTCGGTGCAGGTAATGACGGCCGGGGTATTGGCCACCTGAATGGTCCAGTCCGGGTACCTGGACAGGTCTTCGATCATCTTGAGCTGACCGGTGGCCTCCTGCAGGTGCTGGAGGGGCTTGCTCTGGGTGTAGATGGCATCGACCTTCCCGGTGAGCAGCGCCGTTTCCAGCGGGCGGAAGGCGAGGTCGTGCTTGTGGTCACGCCGCAGCCACAGCTCCGATGGGTTGTTCATCGGCACGACCAGCATGGATGGGTCGTCGTACCAGTCGTCCCCATACGGGAATTCCACGATCTCCACATCCTTCATGGTCATGCCGTTGATCTTGAGCATGTTCTCGATGCCCATGTGTTCCTGGATGCGCCACCAGTCGTTCTTGATGGTGTTCAGGCTCTTCGAGAGACCGATCTTCTTGCCCTTCAGGTCCTGCATCCGGAAAATCTCGTCCCGGGCCCGCACAACCATGCATCCACCTTCATACACCCAGGTCGCCCCCAGCAGCACGGTGCGGCGGAGGTCGGCGTGTACCTGGATCGGGGGATACAGGCCGCCGAAGCGGATGAGGTTGTCGAGGTTGTGGATGTAGTGGGGGTAGAAGTTGTTCAGGCTGTTCGAGCGGAAGTAGGCGTATTCTACCCCGATCTTCTTGAACTCCTCCCGGCACCAGCCCAGCTCCTGGTCGACATTGTTGGCCGACACCATCGGGCAATTGGTGAACCACACTTCCTTCCAGTTCAGTGGCACCTTGGTCGAGACTCTCTTCACGGGCTTCCCGTTGCCCGTGGCCTTGGGCTTCCTGGCCGCGGGTTCCTTCGTCTTCTTGACGGCCTTGGACTTTGCCATCTTCACTATCCTCCGATCGATTGGTTGCTGGCCTTTCACCCCAAGTGGTCGGCCTTCACACAGGAAAACTTTGTTCTCTTGGGCGCCTTCCGAACCTCGAGCGCGATCGTCTTGGTACGGTCGCCACGCAGAGCGCGGCCGACACACAGGCCATGATCCGCATCGAAGGGGTGCTTGTCATGAGGACCTTGTGGAAATGTTGGGAGGATTCCCGCGGACCGCTTCAATCGCCGGCAGCAGATCCGTGGCGATCGCCCGTTTCAGCACATAGACGTCGGCGCCGGCATCCATCGCCGCCCGGCGCACTGAGTCCTCGTCGTGCACGCTCAGCACGACGATCTTGAGGCCGGGGCATTGCTCGCGCACCGTCCGCAGCCAACCGAGACTGCGGCCCCGCGCGAGCGAGAGGTCCACGACCGCCACGTCAGGCTGCAACCGGGCGGCACCCTCGATCAGCGAGGCCTCGTCGGCCACCATGATCACGCTGCCGAACGCCGACTCCAGCAGGCCACGGACGCCTTCCGTGAGCCCATGGTGGCGATCCGCGAGCAGTACACAACTGACTGGCCGACTGATCATTGCGTTCTCGCTTCCTCCGCGACGCGTGGCCGCGGCACTCCGTCAGCCCTGACCGCGGCCCGGAGCGAACGAGTGGCTCACGGGGCGACGCCGGACGCCGGAGTCGGCGCCGGAATGGGCACCGGCTTGCCGACGTTCGCCTTCTCCCACGCCCGCACCTTCACCCGCGCGGCATCGAACAGCCGCTGGTAGTTGCCGAGGCGGACTTTCTGGCTCGCTTCGGGCGTGAGCTGCTTCCAGAGTGGCGCATAGATGTTGTAGACCGCCATCGGTGCGTCGAGGCTGGCCGGCGCCACGACGTCCGTCCCGAACAGGAACCGGTCGGGGTACTTGTTGATCAGCGCCGCCGTGGCCGCGATGGCCTCTGGGCTGGAGGTGATGTACTTGGCCGTCTCGTCCCACGAGATGTCGATGTACACATGCGTGAGCTTCGGGTCGCCCAGGGCCACGTCGAGCAGTGCCAGCTGCTGCGGCACCGGCCGCACGACGCGGCCCAGGCCGATGTGCGCCCAGATGATGGTCGCATCGGGATGCCGCTCGAAGAGCGCCCGCATCTGGGCGAGGAGGTAGGGGTCCTGCCCCGTCTTCGGGAACGGCATGTTGAGATCGTTGTGCAGGATCGCCACCAGCCCGGTTTCGGCGGTGAAGTCGAAGAGGCGATCCAGGGCGGGATCGGTCAGGCTCGCCGGGCCACCCGCAATCTTGGAGGAGACGAACTCCTTGTGGATCGAGAACTCGCCGATGCCGGAGAAGACGCCGGGGAAGGTCAGCAGCACCCGACGCACGTGGTCGGCGGCATACATGTCGGCGGGGTTGAACCCGGTGATCATCGGATCGAGCCGCGCCTGCTGATCGGCCGGGAGCGACCGATACGACATCGCGATGAAGGCGTCGGTAAAGGAGTAGTAGTAGAGCGGAGCGTCCGACTGCAGGTAATAGGTGGGGGCAAAGTTCCCCGAGTTGCCCCAGGCCCACTCCTGCTGGAGCGGGATGCCGAAGAGGGTGGAACGGCAGACCGTGCTCCCCATCATCCGCACGTAGTCGGCGACGGGTGTCCCTTCCTGGATGTAGTTGGTCAGGTGGAAGTGGGAGTCGCTGTACTTGGCGTTGGCGCACGGTGCATCTTGCGCGAAGGCCGCCGGTGTGGACAGGATCGCCAGCGCGGTCACGGCTGCGATTGCGACAAAGTTTCGTTTCATGCGTCCACCTCGGCGTGAGTTGCATGGTCGAGTTTGGGTCTCGAGTGGAGTCTAGACCGGCGGTGGCAAGGCGTAACCTCGGGATTTTACGGGGCTGGATGCGGCAAAATTACGAGGTAGGAGTGTACCGATAGAGCCGGATGCGGAGTCCACCGGTCGACGTATCCAGGCCGGGCTCGACCGGCAGGCCGGTCGCAGCGGCCAGGCCGGCGTCGGAGGTCACGAACCCGAGCGACCACCCGGTCAGCGGGCAGCGCAGCGCGTTACCGAGGGAGGCGTAGAGGTCCCGGAGTCGACCGCTCTCGCCCGACGCGGACGCCATAGGGGGGATTGGTCAGGACCAGGCCCGGTGGGAGGGCGGTGACATCTGGCTCGGAGAAGGTACTCGAAAGCGCGGCGCGCAGGATCGAGATGTCACCCGCGACCCCGGCCCGCTCGGCGTTGGCGGCAGAGGCCTCCACCGCACCGGCATCGCGGTCGGCCGCCACGATGGGCACCAGGGCTCGGCCGAGCATCTCCTTTGCCGCCTCCCCGCGCACGTACTCCCAGACCGACGGCTTGAACTCGGGCCACTTCTCGAAGGCAAAGCGGCGCCGCCAGCCGGGGGGAATCCGCCGGGCCAGCAGCGCCGCCTCGATCGGGATGGTCCCCGAACCGCACAGGGGATCGACGAGAGGGACGCTGCCATCCCATTCCATCGCGAGCAGCATGGCCGCCGCGAGCGTCTCGCGGATCGGCGCCTTGGCCGAGTCCTGTCGGTAACCGCGCCGGTGGAGGAGCGCGCCGGAACTGTCGACGCTGAGGGTGAGCTGGTCGTCCACCAACCGGACAAGGAATCGCTGGACACCAGGGGCCTGGGACACATCGTCGTCCATCGCATCGGTCTCGGAGGGGGCGCGGACCGGCCGTGCACCCGGCACGGCGGCTACCACCGTGCGCTCCAGCCGCTCCGCCACCGCGTCCTGATGGTAGAGCCGGCTCTTGTGGCTGGTCACCCGGAAATGCACCGCCCCGCCGACAGGGACCCACCGTGCCCATGCCACGCCGCGCGCCTCTCTCTCCAGCTCGGCAAAAGAGCTGACATGAAACCCGGCGATGCGAACAACGAATCTGCTCGCGGTTCGCACGCGGAGATTCGCCGCGTAGAGGATCCCGGGGGCAGCCGCGAAGGCGACGCCGCCCGGCTCGACATCACCCACCGAAGCACCCGCTGCCGCGAGTTCTGCTGCGGTGAGAAGCTCCAGTCCGGGGGCGCTGCTGGCATAGCACGTATACATAGGAGAGAATGGTAGCGGCGGTGGGAGGCCATTAGTACTATTTCGGGGTCCCGATTTCTTCCCCTGAGGTACCGCACCATGTCCTTTCGACGTACAGAATTCCTCTGCGGCCTGACACTCATCGTGGCGCTGGCCGCCACCTCGCTGGCGGCCCAGTCCACGCCCACGCCCGCCGAGACCTCCTGGCCGAGGCATTTCTACTACTCCGGCGACAGCATCACCATCTATCAGCCGCAGGTGGATGCGTGGGCCGACAATCTGATCCGGGGCCACGCTGCCGTCGCCATCAAGGCGCCGGGGATGGCGGAGCCGACCTATGGCGTCTTTCACATGCAGGGGGTGACGGCGGTCAACAAGGAGACTCGCCTCGTCGATCTCACCGACATCGCGCTGACCAACGCCAGCTTCCCGATGGCGGGGGCCCAGGAGTCCGAGTTGGTGGCGGCGCTGACCATGGTGCTGCCGGTCAGCTACGGCGGGGTTTCGCTCGACCGGCTGACGCTCAGCCTGGCCGCCAGTCAGGACCAGCAGAAGGCGGCGGCCGTGCCGCTCCGCAACGACCCACCCATCATCATCTTCTCGGCGCAGCCCAGCATCCTGGTCACGATCGACGGGGCGCCCAAGGATGTCGCCGTCACCGGACAGCCCATCATGCGGGTGGTGAACACCACGGTGTTCCTGGCCCGCGACAACGACGACGCCTACTGGCTCCACGTGTACGACGGCTACATGACCGCCAAGGCCCTGGCCGGTCCCTGGACTGTGGCCAGGAAGATCCCCTCGGCGGTGTCCAAGGCGGGGGAGGCGGCGGCAAAGGCCGGCCAGGTGGACATGCTGACCGGCGCCGCGTCTGATTCGAGTCCCAAGCCGACGCTCAAGAACACCACCCCGCCGGCCATCTACGTGGCGACGTCGCCCACGGAGTTGATCGTCACCGACGGACCGCCGAACTACGAGGCCATTGACGGCACAAGCCTGTTGTACGTCTCGAACACGCACGCGGACGTCTTCGAGGAGGTCAACACGCAGACGGCGTACATCCTCATTTCTGGACGCTGGTTCAGCGCGCCGTCGACCAAGGGCCCCTGGACCTTCGTCCCCGCCGACAGCCTGCCGGGGGAGTTTGCGCAGATCCCATTCGACAGCCCGAAGGAAAACGTCCTCGCCTCGATCCCCGGCACGCCGCAGGCGCAGGAGGCGGTCATCGAGAACGGTGTCCCGCAGACAGCCACCGTGTACCGTGACTCGGCGCACCTCGAACAGCCGGCGTATGACGGCGGAGCGCCGAAGCTCCAGGCCATCGAAGGCACGCCCCTGCAATACGTCGTGAACACCGGCACCCCGGTCATCATGGTGAGCGGCACCTCCTGGTACGCACTGAAGAGCGGAGTCTGGTTCACGGCGACGTCGGCGAGTGGGCCCTGGACAGTGGCCACCTCCGTGCCCGCGCCGATCTACTCGATTCCGCCCAGCTCGCCGCTCTACTACGTGACCTACGTGAGGGTGTATGGCGCCACGAGCACGGTCGTCTACGTGGGCTACACACCGGGGTACTACGGGACAGTGGTCTCGCCCTATGGCACGGTGGTCTATGGCACGGGGTACGTCTATCCGGCGTACATCGGAACGGTCTACTACCCGCCGCCGATGACCTATGGCTACGGGGCGACGATGACGTACTCGCCGTACGCCGGCTGGGGATTCGCCTTTGCCATGGGATGGGCGATCGGCGCCTCGAGCTGGCACTACGGCTACGCGCCGATGCCGTACTGGGGCCCCTACGCCCCCTACCACGGATACGCCTACGGACCTCATGGCAGCGCCGCCTACTATGGCCCGGGGGGATGGGCCGGCACGACCGGCAACGTCTACCACCAGTACGGCGCCACCAGCGCGGTGAGCCGGACCTCCGGCGGCTACAACGCTTGGACGGGGAACGGCTACGAGCGTCAGGTCGGGCAATCGTACAACTCGATGACCGGCACCGCGACGACGGCCGGGCGCCAGGGCGAGGCGAACGCCTACACCGGCAATTACGCGACACAGGGAGCGGCGGTGGCCACGAACAACCGGACCGGCGCGGCAGCCGCGGGGGTGCACACCACCGCCGGCAATGCCTACACCGGGCAGCAGGTCTCGGCGACCAAGGGCGCGGTGTACAACCCGAACACCGGCCGGACCGAATCCGTGGGCGCGATGGGATCCGACGGCAACTATGTGGCGCACGCCGGGAACAACGTCTACGCCGACAACAACGGCAACGTCTACAAGAGCACGCCAGGCGGCTGGCAGCAGCCCTCGGCCAATGGCGGCTGGCAGCAGTCCAACATGAATGATGCGCAGCGAAGCCAGGCCAACAGCTGGGCCAACGCCCGCGGCGCGGGGGATACCCGCGCGGCCGCAAGCGGCAGTTTCAACCGTGGCTTTGGTGGCGGCGGGTTCCGGGGTGGCGGGCGGAGGCGGTAGAGGAACGCCGCGCGCGGGTGGAATCCACGTCACTTCAGTGACACCAGCCGAGCCGTGGCTTCAGCCACGGGCCGTCTGGCGCCCCCCTCTCGTTACCCGTACTTTCCAGCATCATTTCCCACTCGAAGAGCCGATGACCGACACACACGACAGATTGACTGCCGCGCTGGCCGGACGCTATCGCATCATCCGGGAACTCGGTCAGGGCGGCATGGCCACCGTCTACCTCGCCGAGGACCTGAAGCACCACCGCCAGGTTGCCATCAAGGTGCTGCGCCCCGAGCTGGCCGCCACCCTCGGCCCCGACCGGTTTGCCCGGGAGATCGAGGTCGCGGCCCGGCTCCAGCATCCGCACATCCTCGGCCTCCTGGACTCCGGCGACGCCGAGGGCTTCTTCTACTATGTGATGCCCTACGTCGAGGGCGAGACCCTCCGGGAGCGCCTCGCGCGAACGGGCGAGCTTCCGGTGCCCGACGCGGTGCGCCTCTTGAGCGAAATCGCGGAGGCGCTGGCCGTGGCGCACCGCGCCGGCGTGGTCCATCGTGACATCAAGCCGGAAAATGTGATGCTCTCCGGTCGCCACGCGATGGTCATGGACTTTGGCGTGGCGAAGGCCGTCACCGAGGCCTCCGGGAGCCAGCAGCTCACCAGCGCCGGCGTCGCACTCGGCACCCCCGCCTACATGGCCCCCGAGCAGGCAACAGCCGACCCCCAGATGGATGCACGGGTGGACATCTACGCCCTCGGCGTGCTGGGATACGAGATGCTCACCGGGCACCAGCCCTTTCCCGGACTCAATCCGCAGCAGACGCTCGCGGCGCATGTGACCCAGACGCCGGTGCCGGTGGGGCAGCAGCGCGCCGGACTCGCACCCGCGCTCGAGGCGGCGGTGATGCGCTGCCTGGCCAAGCGGCCCGCCGATCGATTCCAGACCGCCGACGAACTGGTGGCTGCGCTCGAGCCGATGGCGATGCCGAGCGGCGGCAGTCACGCCGACGCACACGCAACCGGTGAAGGCGGTCGCGGCCGATGAGAGCCGGTAAGTCGATGCGCACGTACGTCGATTGCCGGGGCGGTGGTGATCGCCGCGGCGGTGCTCTTCCTCTGGAAGCCGTGGGCGGGCTCCGGCGGCCAGCCGCTCGATGCCAACGTGGTCGCCGTGCTGCCGTTCCGTGTGGCCGGCGCCGACCAGAGCGTGCAGTACCTGCGGCAGGGGATGGTGGACCTGCTGCAGGCCAAGCTGACCGGTGAGGGCGGGCCGCGCGCCGCCGACACCCGCTCGGTGCTGGCGGCGGTGCGCGACGCCGGCGGCAGCGAGACCGACGACCTCCCTGGCGACGCGGTGACGCGCGTGGCCCGGAAGATCGGGGCGGGCCGCGTGCTGCAGGGGAGCATCGTGGGGCCGCCCGATCATCTCGTCATCAGCGCGACGCTGATCGCGATGCCGAGCGGCCGCACGGTGGCGCAGACCACCGTGGACGGGCCGAAGGACAGTCTCTTCGTGCTGGTGGACCGGCTCACCGCCCAGCTCCTGGCGCTGGGCGCCGGCGCCACGTCGAATCAGCTGAGCGCCCTCACCACTACCAATCTCGACGCCCTCCGGGCCTACCTCGACGGCGTGACCGCCTACCGCCGCGCCGCCTTCGACAAGTCCACGCCGCTCCTGGAGCGCGCCGTCCAGCTGGATTCGACATTCGCCCTCGCGCTCTCCGCCCTGATCGAGTCCGATGGGCTGGCATCCTGCGGCGGGCAACATGAACCGGATCCGGCAGCTCGCCTGGCAGTACCGCGACCGGCTGAATCCCCAGGACCAGGCCTTCCTGACCCTTCGACTTGGCTCGATGTATCCGATGCAGACGCCCTGGCAGGTCCAGATCGCCGACGCCGAGAAGGCGGCCCAGGCGATGCCGGAGAGCGCCGACGCCTGGTATCTGGCTGGGCGACGGACTCTTCCACGGCGGACGACTGGCCGACATTCCGGATCCCGAGGCCCGTGCACGGCAGGCATTCGAGAAGGCGTTTGACCTCGATTCCCTCTACGGCGGCCCGATCACCCACCTGGCGCGGCTCAACTTCGTCACCGGCGACACAGCGGCGCAGCGGCTCTGGGCGCGCAGGCAGATTGCGCTCGACTCGACCGCCGAAAGCGTCCCGGCCGCCCGGTGGGACCTGCTGCAGTCGTCCAGGGATGCGGCGGGCATCAAGGCCTTCCTGGCCGACCCTGCCCTCCCAACCCATCAACACGCCCCGGGCCATCCTGTTCCAGAATCCCAGGGACAGCGTCACCATCGCCCACCAGCCCGAGCTGCTCGACGTCGTCCACCAGCTGGCCACCAACCGCGCCGAGCGCAATCGACATGGCGTTCAGTCGGTGGTTCTACCTGCTCAACGGAGGCAAGCCGAACGAGGCGGACCGGTGGCTGGATACCCTGCGCACCATCAATCCGGGCGGCGCGACCCTGCAATCGGTGCTCGGCGCGATCTGGTACGGCGGGAGACACGCCTGACAGCGCGACGCTGGTCAACGAATGCGGGCGCCGCACAACGCTGCTCCGGCTCTCGCAGGGTGATCTCTCGGTGGCCCCGGCGGTGCTGAAAGAGGCCCGGGAGGCCGCCGCCAAGGACACCCTGCAGGGGTTCTGGTACCACTGGGCGCCGCTCTTAGAGGCATGGGTGGCCGTCGAGCAGGACAGGCCCGACGCCGACCGCCTCCTGGACGTGGCCGACTCCCTGTGGCGTGGTCGGGGGAATTTCAGCGCGATCGCCTCGATCCAGCTGGCCCGACTGTACGAGAAGCAGGGCCGCACCGACCGGGCGCTCCGCGCAGTGCGGCGGCGGTTCAGCCCGAACGGGGAACCGGAACCGCCTGGACTCGCCGAGGCGTACCGGCTCGAGGGGAGGTATGCCGCCCAGCTCGGCGATCGCACCGACGCCATCCGCGCCTACCGCAACTATCTCCAGATGCGCGCCGACCCCGAGCCTTCTCGCATCGCTCAGCGGGACAGCGTGCGGGCGGAGCTCGCGAAGGTCGGTGACCTGGAGGGGGCGCGCTCCCCGTGAGCGACACCCTCACCCGCCTGACCGCCGCCCTCGCCGACAAGTACCGCATCGAGCGGGAAATCGGCGCCGGCGGCATGGCCACGGTGTACCTGGCCGAGGACATCCGGCACGGCCGCCAGGTGGCGCTCAAGGTGCTGCGGCCCGAACTGGCCGCCACGCTCGGCAGCGAGCGCTTCTTCCGCGAGATCCAGGTCGCCGCCCGCCTGCAGCACCCGCACATTCTCCCGCTCCACGATTCCGGTGAAGCCGGCGGCTTCCTCTACTTCGTCATGCCGTACGTCGACGGCGAGTCGCTCCGCGACCGGCTGGCCCGCGTCGGTGAGCTGCCGGTGCATGACGCCGTGAAGATCCTCGTCGAAGTGGTGGACGCGCTGGCCTACGCCCACAGCCAGAAAGTGGTCCACCGCGACATCAAGCCCGACAACGTGATGATTTCCGGCCGGCACGCGCTGGTGACCGACTTCGGCGTGGCCAAGGCGGTGAGCGAGGCCACCGGCCGCCAGCAGCTCACCACCGCCGGCGTCGCGCTCGGCACGCCGAGCTACATGGCACCGGAGCAAGCCGCCGCCGACCCGAACCTCGACCACCGGGTCGACATCTACGCCGTCGGGCGCCATGGCGTACGAACTGCTGAGCGGGCGGCCGCCGTTCACGGGCATGACCTCGCAGCAGATTCTCGCCGCGCACGTCACGCAGACCCCCGATCCCGTCTCCCGGCACCGCCCCAGCTGCCCGCCGGCGCTCGAGGCGGTCATCATGCGCTGCCTGGCCAAGCGGGCGGCCGACCGGTGGCAGACCGCCGAGGAACTGCTCAACAACCTCGAGCCGCTGGCGACGCCGAGCGGGGGGATGACGCCGACCCAGACTCGGCCGATCACGGGGTGGCAGGAAGCGACGGGCCGGAGGAGCTGGATGCCGGCGGCGGTGGGCATCGGCGTCGTCGCGATCGCTGCGCTTGGGTGGTTGGCGTTCCGCGGTCGCGGCGCCGTTCCGGCGGTGCAGCTGGAGCGTGTCCAGCTCACCTTCACCGGGAACGCCGCCGATCCGGGAATTTCAGACGACGGCAGCACGGATCGCCTACACGACCCGTCAGTGCGACAGCGCCGGGACCTGCACCCTCGACGTCGTCATTCAGGATGTGGGTGGGGCCGGCTCGGCCACCGTGCTCCGCGGTGCCTCCGCCATCTGGGACATCAACTGGACTTCAGACGGACGCTTCCTCGTGCTGGCCGCCTCAACCGACGCCGGTTGGGGGGCCTACAGCGTTCCCACCCTCGGCGGTGAACCGCGCTACCTCGGCTGCTGCGATGCGTCCATTCTCGGGTCCACTGATACCGTGCTGGTGGCGCATCCCGCCGCCGTCGGGGACATCGTTGGATGGATTCGGTGGGTCACGATTGCCGATGGTATCACCCGCGACAGTCTCGCCGTTCACCAGGGCGCCGGTTCGGAGAATGCCGGTGGCGGCCTGAGAGCCGAGAGTTTCCCAGACGGGCAGCGGTTGCTGATCCAGACGAAGCGCGGCCGCGTCGATATCGCCAGAATCACGACGCGCACCGGCGAGACGCTCGACTCCATGGTGTTTGACGGCCCGCAGCTTCCCTACGATGTCGACCTGACCCCTGACGGTCGCTCACTGGTCGTCGTAATGCAACGCCCACAAGCGCAGGACCAGGTGGACATGCTGCGGTATCGGATGAGCAGCAATGGGCGAATTGCCGAGCGTCCGGACACGGTCGTGCGGCAGTTGTCGATCAGCGACGAGGGCGACGTCAATCGGAACTTGAGCCTGGCATACGGCTTCGGGCCCACCGAGTACGCCGTCTGGGCGCTTCGCCGGGACACGTCGACCAGTATGCAGTTTGCACAGCGGCGCTTGGCCAGTTCCACCGCCCTGCTGAGCGCCAGCCTCTCTCCCAGCGGCGACCAGATCCTGCTCAATCGCCCCGGCACCACCGGCGACGCCCGGCGCCAATTCTCGGTGATGCCGTTTGACAGCGGACCGGAGACCTCGCTCGGCCCCCCGACAGACTGGACTGACTGGGACTGGAGCCAGGATGGAAAGAGCCTGCTGATTGCCAGCCCCCGCGGGACCGACAGCATCTCGATCGGACGGGTTGACGTGCCGACCGGGCGCGTCACGGCGCTCGGAAGCGTACCGCGCAACCAGTTCATCGCCCTGGAAACCGTCCGCGGCGGCGGCGCGATCATCCGTGCCACCGCACGGAGTTTCCGCCGGTTCAGCATTCCGGGCCTCCCCGACACCACCTTCCTCCTGCCCGATACCGTCGGTACGCTGGGCGCGCTCGACCCCGCGCCGGACGGCAAGTCGTTCGTGTCGGTCGGCTGGGATCCGGATGGCAATTTCATCCTGGTTCACCGCGTCTCGATTGCGGATGGGTCCGCGACACGGCTGGCGATCCTCGGCGGAGAAGGCTACCAGCCGCCCAAGTGGTTCGACGATGGCTCCATCGTCATCCCGATCCTGGAGACGGAGTGGAACCTCGCCTGGTATCGGATCGCACCTGGCGGCGGGGAAGCGGTGCGGATGGGGTCGCCCCCCCGCTTCCCCGGCCTGTACCGCTGGTCGGGGGACGGCCTCCGCGTCATGGCACGATCCGAGGAGCGGCGGTCCGACATCTACCTGATTCCGAATTTCGGGCAGGTGTTGAGGTGACTTGACCGAGATAGGGCCCAGGCAGGGGAATTGCGGTATATTTCGGATTGGTCCACCCCCGGGCCCAACAGGGAGCACCATGACCGAACTGCCGCCGTCGGACGCCCCGGTGTCCGAGACGACCCCGAAGGCGATTGACTGGAACGCCATGCTCGCCCCCTACCGCCAGCCGGTGGCGTGGAAGAGCGGGTTCCAGCTGGCCTCGACCGCCTTCCTGCTGGCCCTCTTCTGGCTCGCCGCCGTCTGGAGCCTCGGCGTGGGCTACTGGTTGACGCTCCTCATCGCGGTCCCGGCCGCCATGATGGTGGTCCGGCTCTTCATGCTGCAGCACGACTGCGGGCACGGTGCCTTCTTCCGCTCCCAGAAGATGAACAACCTCGTCGGCGGCGTCCTCGGCGTCTTCACGCTGGTGCCCTACGCCTACTGGCGCCGCACCCACGCCATCCATCACGCCACCAGCGGCAATCTCGACGTCCGCGGCCTCGGCGACATCGACACGCTCACCGTTCGGGAATACCTGAGCCGCTCGAAGTTCAAGCGCGTTCTCTACCGGATGTACCGGCACCCCGCGGTGCTGCTCCTCGTCGGCCCCACCTGGCAGTTCGTCCTGAAGCACCGGCTGCCGCTCGACATCCCCAAGGGGTGGAAGCGCGAACAGCTTGGGGTGCAGCTGACCAACGTCGCGCTGGCCGGCGTGATCGCCCTGATGTGGTGGACGCTGGGGCTGAAGCAGTTCCTGCTGGTGCAGCTGCCCGATCACGCTGATTGCCGGCTCGATCGGCGTCTATCTCTTCTACGTGCAGCACCAGTACGAGGACACCTACTGGCGCTACCGCGAGGCGTGGAACTACTTCGCCGCCGGGCTCGAGGGGGCGTCGCACCTGACGATGCCGAAGGTCCTGCAGTGGTGCACCGCCAGCATCGGCCTGCATCACATCCATCACATCGCCAGCCGGATTCCGAACTACCAGTTGCAGCGGGCCTACGACAACCACGCCGAACTGCGGCAGGTCACCAGGCTCTCGCTCTGGAAGAGCCTGACCACGCTGCGCCTGACCCTCTGGGACGAGGACACGAAGCAGCTGGTCGGATTCCGGGAACTCCGCGCCATCCGCGATCGAATCGCGGCGGAACTCGAAGCCGGCGCGGCCATCATGGCCACCAAGCCCGAGGTGGTGCCCGCATCGTGGCGATAGGCGTACCGGGCACCGTGCGCGCCGCGCCGCTGGTCGCGTCTCTTCCTCCTGGCCACCTCCCCCGTGGCCGCACAGGAACTGACGTACGAGGTCTCCTTTCCCAACGCGATACATCACGAGGCGCAGATCACCCTGAGCGCCTCCGGCCTGCCGCGGCGCACCGTGCAGTTCCAGATGAGCCGCTCCTCTCCCGGGCGCTACGCCATCCACGAGTTTGCCAAGAATGTCTATGCCGTCAGCGCCACCGACGGCGCCGGGCATCCGCTGACCGTGACGCGGACCGACCCCTCCACCTGGGCGGTCGCGGGTCACACCGGGACGATACGGTTCACCTATACTCTCTATGCCGACCGGGCCGACGGCACCTACTCACAGGTGGATGACACCCACGCGCACCTGAACATGCCCGCCTCGCTTCATCTGGATCCGCGGGCTGGAATCGTGGCCGATGGCGGTGTCGTTCCGGGTGCCGCCGGACTCCCGCTGGAAGGTGGCCACCCAGCTCTACCCGACCGACAACGCCTACCGCTACACCGCGCCCAACCTCCAGTACTTCATGGACAGCCCGGTGGAGCTCGAGCAACTTCGCGCTGCGCGAATGGAGCCGTCACCTCGGTCTATGGCACCTACCCGATCCGACTGGTCCTCCACCACGGGGGCACCGACGCCGAGCTGGACGGCTACGTGGAGATGCTGAAGAAGGTGGTCGACCAGCAGATCGCCGTCTTCGGCACGACGCCAAAGTACGACGTGCGGCAGTACACCTTCATTGCCGATTACCTCCCCTGGGCCTCGGGCGACGGCATGGAGCACCGCAACTCGACCATCATCACCTCCTCGCTCCCGCTCGCTGGCAACGAGAAGCGGCTGCTCGGCACCGCTTCCCACGAGTATTTCCATTCGTGGAACGTCGAACGAATCCGACCCAAGTCGCTGGAGCCGTTCGATTTCACCCGCGCCAACATGTCGGGGGAACTCTGGTTCGCGGAGGGATTCACCAGTTACTACGGCCCGCTCTTCGTCCGTCGCGCCGGGGTCACCTCGCTGACCGAATACGCGCACGGACTCTCCGGCAGCATCAATGCGGTCACCCACGACCCCGGCCGGCAGTTCGCGAGTCCGGTCGGGATGAGTGAGCAGGCACCATTCGTGGATGCGGCCACGTCGATCGACCCGACCAACGAAGACAACATCTTCATCTCGTATTACACCTGGGGCTCGGTGGTCGGGCTGGCGCTCGACCTGACACTGCGGAAGGAATTCGGGAAGCCGCTCGACGGGTTCATGCGGATGATGTGGACCAAGTACGGCCAGTCCGAGGTGCCGTACACCATGCAGGACCTGCAGGAGACGCTGGTCCAGTACTCCGGGAACAAGGAATTCGCCGACCAGTTCTTCGCCAGGTACATCACCGGGCGCGAGGCGCCGGACATGGCACCGCTCCTCGCGCAAGCCGGGCTCCTCCTCCGCCCTCGCAACCCGGACCAGGCCTGGTTCGGTCCGGTCCGACTCGAGATTGACTCGATGGGGGGGCGCATCGAGGCGCCAACGCTCATCGGGTCGCCGTTCTATGTGGCGGGACTCGATCGCGGCGACGTGATCCTCACACTCGATGGCCAGCCACTCACCTCCGACAGCGTCTACCAGGCCCTCAAGGCGGCGCACCAGCCAGGCGATGTCGTGCCAGTCAGCTACCTCGCTCGGGGGCGGCAGAGCATGGCCCACGTGGCCATGCCCGCCGACAGCCGGGTCGAGGTGGTCACCTACGAAGAGGCGGGGATGCCGGTGACCGAGGCGATGCACAAGTTTCGGCGGAGCTGGCTCGCCTCCTCGCAATAGCAAGCGCTACTTGCCGCGACGCTCCTTCGCGGCCGCCTGCATCACCGCTTCAATCTCCTTGATCTCCCGCGGCGCCTTTCGACAGCCACTCCACCCCGTCGGCCGTCACCAGGTAGTCGTCCTCGATTCGAATCCCGATGTGATTGTAGCGCTCCACCATCGGCCGCACCCTGGCGACGAAAGCACGGTTCTTCGGCGTGTCGGCCAGCATGTCGAGGAGCGCGGTGCTGATGTAGACGCCGGGCTCGATGGTGAAGACCTCGTTCAGCTGGAAGATGCCGGTCGGTGAATACGAATACCCGCCGGCGTCGTGCACTTCGAGGCCGATGCCGTGCCCCGGGCCATGGGCCATGTACAGGAACGCCTGCGAACAGACCACCGGCACCCGCTCGCAGCGCGCCGCGTCCGCCCAGGGTGGATCGAAGCTGGCATCCGGCCCTTCCGTGAGCCCGAGCTCTGCCAGCTCGGTGGCCATGATGGTGCGGATGGCGGTGTCACCGTCACGCACCGGGGCGCCGGGCCGCGCGACTTCGGCCGCCGCCTGCTGCGCGGTGCGGACAATCGTGTAGATGGCGGCCTGGTCGGCGGTGAACTTGCCGTTCACCGGAATGGTGCGCGTCACATCGCCGGCATAGCCATCGTACAGCGCCCCCATGTCCATCACGACCACCTCGCCCGCTCGCATCACGCGGTCGTTGGCGCGGTAGTGGTAGCTGGTGGAGTTGGGGCCGGAACCGATGATGGCACGGAAGGAGGGACCAGAGGCGCCGGCCATGCGGAAGGTGTAGTCGGTGAGGGCGAAGATTTCGTGTTCGTTGGCACCAGGATGCACCGCGTTCATGGCGGCGACCTGTCCCGTCACGGAGATGTCCACCGCCTTCCGGAGCAGTGCGATCTCGGCGGGGCTCTTCACCACCATCATTGAATCGAGCAGGGCGTCGGCACTCCGCACCGTCACGCTGGGGTGCGCCGCCCAGAACCGCTGCACGAAGTAGCGTTCGGCACTCAGCGAATCACTGGAGCGATAGTCGCGACTGTGCGCGTCGGTGACGGTCCAGAGGGTGCCACGCCCGGCCAGCCCATCCATCACGTCCCTTAGCTGGTCCCGGTCGCGCAGGCCGAGGCCGGTGCGGCGCTCCAAGTCGGCAGAATCGGGGGCGAACCCGTCATAGAGCGCGCGGCGGGGGTCGATGGGCGGCTCGAAAAGCATCTGGTAGGTGATTCGGCCGCCGCGGACCGCCATCACGAAGACGGCGTTGACCCGGTCGTAGCCGGTGAGGTACTCGAAGGCCGGCAGCTGGTGGAACTCGGCCTCATCGGTCATCGACTCGCCGGCACCGAACGCGAGGAGAACCCCGTCGCCCAGATGGGCCGCGACGGTGTCGCGCCGGGCACCGTATTCGGCGGTCGGGATCTGGGCCGAGAGCGGGGTCGCGATGAGGCAGAAAAGCAGGCCGAGACGGGCAGTTCTGGACATTCGGGGCTCCGGGCGGATGTGGCCGTGCGGTGTCAAGCTCTCAATCTGGCGCAAGGGCTTGCAACTCCGCAACTTGGCCCCTTGCCCTCCCTCGCGTTGGGAGGCAATCTACGGGGATACATATTCTCAGGTTTGCCCCTTGCCGGACCTCCGAGGGAGGAGTTGGACGTGTCCCTGATCCCACCCAAACTGATTGACTCCATTTCCGATCGATACCGGCTCGAGGGCGAGCTCGGCCAGGGTGGGATGGCGACCGTCTACCTGGCCCAGGATATCAAGCACGATCGCCGGGTCGCCATCAAGGTGCTGCGCCCCGAACTCGGCGCGGTCATCGGCGCCGAACGATTCCTCAGCGAGATCAAGACCACCGCCAACCTGCAGCATCCCCACATCCTCGGGCTCATCGACTCGGGCGACGCCGACGGCCTCCTCTACTACGTGATGCCCTACGTGGAAGGGGAGACGATCCGCGACCGGATCAGCCGCGAGAAGCAGCTCCCGGTGAACGACGCGGTACGGATCGCCACCGAGGTGGCGGGCGCGCTCGACTATGCGCACCGCCACGGCGTGATCCACCGCGACATCAAGCCCGAAAACATCCTGCTGCACGACGGCTCCGCGCTGGTGGCCGACTTCGGCATCGCGCTGGCCGTCAGCACCGCCGGCACCCGCATGACCGAGACCGGGATGTCGCTCGGCACGCCGCACTACATGAGCCCCGAGCAGGCGATGGGGGAGCGGGAGATCACCGCGCGCTCCGATGTCTATGCGCTGGGGTGCGTCCTCTACGAGATGCTGACCGGGGATCCACCGTTCACCGGCTCCACCGCGCAGGCCATCGTGGCGCGGGTGGTAACCGAAAGCCCCCGCTCGATGACCAGCCAGCGGCACACCATCCCGCCGCAGGTCGAAGCGGCCGTGCTGACCTCGCTGGAAAAACTTCCCGCCGATCGATTCGCGACGGCGGCCGAGTTCGCGGCCGCACTCGCCGACCCGAGCTTCGCGTCACGGTCCACGGTCGTCAGTGCCGCAGCGGCCGGCTCGCTGGGTGGCCGGGCGCGGGTGCGTCGAGTGATCAACACGCTCGGCGCCGCGGTGGTCGTGCTCGCGGCGCTCGCGGCGTGGGGGTGGTTCCGCCCCAAGCCTGTACCGCCCGTCATCCGCTACAGCATGGGACTTCCACCAAACCAGGCGATGCGGCAGGGAGTGCTCGGCGTCAACGTCGCCTTCTCACCCGATGGAAGCCGGATGGTGTACGTCGGGCCGGGCGACGGGGGCGACCAGCTCTGGATTCGCGATCGCAATCGGCTCGATGCGTCGGCGCTGCCGGGGACTATCGGCGCGCACAGTCCGTTCTTCTCTCCCGATGGAGAGCGCATCGCCTACTCCTCCACGCTCAATGTCGAGCTGAAGGTGGTGCCGGTGACCGGTGGGCCGCCGATCATGCTCGCTTCTCCCGGCACCGGTTCGGGCGGCGGCGGAGCCTGGGGCCCCGACGGGTGGATCTACTTCGATTCCCCCGGCGGCATGAGCCGCATTCAGGCCGACGGGGGCAATCCCGAACTCGCGGTTCCACTGGACACCGCCACGAATGAGATCGGGCACGCCTGGCCGGATGCGCTGCCGAACGGCAAGGGGTTGGTCTATCGCTCCCGGCGCAACCTTGATCCGAGCGACTTCGACATCGCCGCCTACGACTTCAAGACACGGGAGCGGCACATCCTGACCAAGGGGCTGCTGGCCCGTTACGTGGCGCCGGGCTACCTGGTTTACCTCCGCGCCGACGGCGCGGTGCTCGCGGCTCCGTTCGACCAGGACAAGCTCCGAATGACCGGGCCGGCGGTCCCCCTCTTCGAGGGGGTGATGACCAAGCCGTTCGGCTCCGCCGACATCGCCTTGTCCCGCAACGGGGCGTCGCTGGCGTACGTGCCGGGCCTGGCGTCGGAGGGAGGCGGCGTGGCGGAGCTGGTCATGGTGAGCCGGGAGGGTGTGGTCACTCCGCTCGACCCGCCGGTCACCTACAACCCATCGGCCAATCCATCGCTCAGCCTCTCTCCTGACGGGAAGCGCCTCGCGATGGACATCGTCGGCCAGGCGGCCCCCGACATCTGGGTCAAGCAGCTGCCGGCCGGCCCCCTGACGCGCCTGACCTTCGAGACCCAGACGGCCTACCGCCCGCGGTGGACGCCGGACGGACAGTCGGTGATCTACACGGCCATTGTCGATACCGCCTCGCAGGCAATCTGGAAGAAGCGGGCCGACGGCAGCACGGCGGCCGAACTGCTCTGGCGGATGCCGGGCCGGCCGATCGCCGAGGCATCGCTGTCGAACGATGGGCAGTGGCTGATCTACCGGATCGTGGGCGACAGCATGAACCGCGATATCTATGGCGTCCGCCCCGGACGCGACACGGTCGCCACACCCCTGCTGACCGGTCGGTTCCACGAGGAGGGGGCCGCGCTCTCGCCCGACGGGAAGTGGCTGGCGTACTCGTCGGACGAATCGGGCCGTTACGAAATCTTCGTCCGACCATTTCCGAATACGGCGAGCGGACGCTGGCAGATTTCGACCACGGGCGGCATTGCGGCTCGCTGGTCCCGCACCGGCCGGGAGCTCTTCTTCGAGGCGCCGTCCGGGGACATGATGGTGGTTCCGGTGACGCCCGGGGCCACCTTCTCCCCCGGTGCCCCGCGGCGGCTGTTCCCGCTCGGGTCGGGGCTGGTGTCGTCCTCCATCGTGCCGATGTACGACCTGACCCCCGACGACCAGCGATTCATCATGGTCCGCCTCGCAGCGGTCAACCAGGCGCCAGGCGCCGGGCAGATCGTGGTGGTGGACAACTGGTTTACGGAACTGCGCGCGAAGATGGGGAAGAAGTGAGCCGGCTCGCCGAGGCCCTCGCCGACCGCTATCTACTCGAGCGCGAGCTCGGCCAGGGCGGCATGGCGACGGTCTATCTCGCCGCGGACCTCAAGCACGACCGCAAGGTGGCGCTCAAGGTGCTGAAGCCGGAGCTTGCCGCCGTGATCGGCGCCGACCGCTTCGTGGTGGAGATCAAGACCACCGCGTCGCTCAGCCATCCCCACATCCTGCCGCTCTTCGACTCCGGCACCGCCGACGGCTTCCTCTACTACGTGATGCCGTTCATCGACGGCGAGACGCTGCGCGCCAAGCTCGACCGCGAAACGCAGCTCGGCATCGACGAAGCCGTCAGCATCACCACTGCCGTGGCCGACGCCCTCGACTACGCGCACCGGCACGGCGTCATCCACCGCGACATCAAGCCGGAAAACATCCTGCTCCACGACGGCCGCCCGATGGTGGCCGACTTCGGGATCGCGCTGGCCCTGAGCGCCGCGGCCGGCGGCCGGATGACCGAGACCGGCATGAGCCTCGGTACGCCGCACTACATGAGTCCCGAGCAGGCCACCGCCGAGAAGGAGATCACCGCCCGGAGCGACGTCTACTCGCTCGGCAGCGTGCTCTACGAGATGCTCACCGGCAACCCGCCGCACGTCGGCGCGCTCGGCGCAGCAGATCATCATGAAGATCGTGACGGAGGAGGCAGCACCAGTCACCAGGCTGCGCAAGGCGGTCCCGCCCAATGTCGCGGCCGCCGTGGCGCAGGCCATCGAGAAGTTGCCGGCCGACCGCTTCGAGAGCGCCAAGGCCTTCGCCGAGGCGCTCGATAACCCCGGGTTCCGCGGCACGACCAGCGCCTACGTTGCTGCGGAGCAGGGCGCGATTGGCAACCGCCGGACGGCACTGGTGGGATGGGTGGTGGCGGCGCTGCTCCTGGTCGCACTCGCCGCGAGCTGGTTCCTGCGATCGCCGACGGTCGAGGCGCCAACGCGCCGCTATACGATCAGCTTCCCCGCCGATGCCAGTTACTACAACTTCGGAGGGCTGGAGGTCGCCATCGCGCCCGACGGGAGCCGGTTCGCCTACCCGGGCGGCCCCTCGCGCACTGAGGCGGGGGTGATGATTCAGGAGCGGGACCAGCTGACCGGCCGGATGCTGCCCGGCACTGAGGCCTCCTTCACGCCGAGCTTTTCTCCCGACGGACGCTGGATCGCCCTCCGTGAGGGTGGCACCGGTGCGCTCCGGGTCTACGCCGTCGACGGACCAGGCACCACGACATTGCTCGACTCCCTCCCGGGTTTTCTTGCCGGCGGGCTCGCATGGGGCAGTGATGGATACATCTACGCCGCCGGGTCGCGCGGAGGACGAGGCATCCTGTACCGGGTCCGGGAGACGGGGGGGCCGGCCGAGCCGGTCACGGCCGCCGACAGTTCTCCCGGCACGCTCGCGCATATCGCGCCGGCGGCCCTGCCCGGTGGCCATGGCATCATCTACACCGACTGGCACGGCCCGACGCGCGGCAACGACAATTGGATCGTGGCGCGTGACCCGAAGACGGATCGCACTGTTCGGCTGGTGCAGGGACTCCAGGCGTGGTACCTCGACATCGGGGCGCTGCTCGTGTTGCGGCCCAACGGGGCGGCGGTCCTGGTGCCCTTCGACGCCGACAAGCTCGCCATCACCGGTCCCGAGCTGCCCATCCTGGAAGGGATCGCGATCGGCACGTTCGGCACGGGCAACGTGGCTATCGCCAACGACGGCACCCTGATGTACCGGTCGGGCAATGCGCAGCCGACCCAGCGGCCGGTCCGCCCGGTCCGGGTCTCCCGGACGGGACAGGAGGCCGATATCGACCCCGCCTGGTCGTACACCCCCGGCTACAATGGCGGGTTGAGCCTCTCGCCCGATGGGACCCGCCTGGCCGTCGCCATTCACGGCGAACCGGTGGGCGACATCTGGATCAAGGATCTCGACCGCGGCCCGCTCAGCCGGGTCACCTTCGACAACTCGATCAAGTACCGGCCGATCTGGATGCGGGACGGGCAGTCGCTCAGTTACATGATCGAGGAGGGCCAGTCGAGCGCCATTCTCCGGCGGCGGGCAGACGGCGGTGGTTCGGTGGACACCGTGCTCACGTCGACCCGCACCATCGCCGAGGCCGCCTGGTCGGGCGACGATGCCTGGCTCGCGTACCGGATCACCCTGCCGAGCCGGGACATCTACGCCATCCGGCCGGGGGTCGACTCAGTCGGATTCCCCGTGGTGGCCTCCGCCAAGTACGACGAGCGGGCCCCGACCATTTCTCCCGACGGGAAGTGGCTGGCCTATCAGTCGGATGAGTCGGGGCGCGACGAGATCTACATTCGCGCCTTCCCCGACTCCGCCGCGGGCCGCCGGCAGGTATCAGTGGCAGGCGGTGGGGAGCCGCTCTGGTCGCACAGCGGCCGCGAGCTCTTCTACCGGTCGTCGCCCGGTCAGATGGTGTCGATCCCGGTCACCACCTCTCCCACGTTGACCATCGGCGCGGAACGTGTGCTCTTCGCCGACAGCACCTATCTCGACGCGCCCAGCTATCGCGGCTATGACGTGAGTCGCGACGACCAGTCCTTCATCATGCTGCGCGTGCTCCCCGAGACCGCGGCTGCGCCGACGGGGCAACTGGTGTTCGTGGACAACTGGTTCACCGAGCTCAAGGCAAAGATGGGGAAGAAGTAGCGCACGATCGCCGGCCGGCGCTCGGCCAGTGTCGCTAAAGCGACGCGTATACTGCCGTCACCCCGGCGAAAGCCGGGGTCCATTGAACCTGGATTCCGGCTTTCGCCGGAATGACGACTATTTCATGGATTGGACTACACTCTGACCGACCCGCTATCCCGCCTCTCCGCGGCCCTCGCCGACAAGTACCGCATCGAGCGGGAACTCGGCGAAGGGGGCATGGCCACGGTCTACCTGGCCGCCGACCTGAAGCACGACCGCCAGGTGGCCATCAAGGTGCTGCGGCCGGAACTCGCCGCCGTCATCGGCGCTGAGCGGTTCCTGAGTGAAATCAAGACCACGGCCAATCTGCAGCATCCGCACATTCTCCCCCTGTTCGACAGTGGGGAGGCCGACAGCTTCCTCTTCTACGTCATGCCCTATGTGCAGGGCGAGACAGTCCGCGACCGGATCAGCCGGGAAAAGCAGCTCCCGGTGGCGGATGCGGTGCGCATCACCACGGAGATCGCGGCCGCGCTCGACTATGCCCACCGCCACGGCGTCATCCACCGCGACATCAAGCCGGAAAACATCCTGCTGCACGACGGCTCGGCGCTGGTCGCCGACTTCGGCATCGCGCTCGCCGCCAGCAAGGCGGGCGGGACGCGCATGACGGAGACCGGCATGTCGCTCGGCACGCCGCACTACATGAGCCCCGAGCAGGCCATGGGCGACCGCGAGATCACGGCGCGGAGCGACGTCTACGCCCTGGGCTGCGTCGCCTACGAGATGCTGGTGGGCGAGCCGCCCTTTACCGGCCCGACGGCGCAGGCCATCATCGCCCGGGTGATGACCGAGGACCCGCGCACCCTCGCCGGGCAGCGCCGGACGATTCCGCCCGGCGTCGAGGCGGCCGTCTTCACCGCGCTGGAAAAGCTCCCCGCCGACCGGTTCGGCACCGCCGCCGAGTTTGCCGCGGCGCTCGCCGACCCGACCACGACGACGCTCCGCCCCGGCTTCCCGCCGGCGGCTGCCGCCAAGCGCCGCAGCTGGCTGGTGGCCGGCGCCCTCACGCTCGTCACCCTGGGGGCGGGATACCTGATCGGGCATCGCACGCCCAATCCCGGCAGCGTCGGCCCAGACGAGGTGGTGCGAGCCTCGGTCGCGCTCGGCGACAGCGTCGTGGTGCGAGCGATCGCCACGATCCGGCTCGCCATCGATCCCGCAGGTCGGCGCATCGCCTTCGTGGGCCCCGACGGCGCCGGCACCCAGCTGTGGGTGCGGGAGCTCAACCAGCCGGTTGCGCATCCACTCCCCGACACGAAGGGCGCCTTCGCCCCCTTCTTCTCCCCAGATGGCCAGTCGATCGGATTCTACACCTCGGTCGGTGGGCCGACGAAACTCATGGTGACCACGCTGGCCGGCGGCGTGCCGCGCCTGGTGGCGGACTCGGTCCCGGACTTCGGCGGGGGGTCGTGGGGCGACGACGGCAACATCTACTTCACCACGGCGGCCCGCGTACTGGCGAAAGTGCCGGCCGGTGGCGGCACGGCCATCACGATATCACACATCGACTCCGCCAGCGGCGTAAAGGAGCACGACTTTCCCGACGTCCTGCCCGGCAGCCGGTACGCCCTGGTGATGCTGTGGAAGGGCTCGGCCGGCGCCAACCACATCGGCCTGGTGAACCTCAAAGACGGCGAGGTCACCGACCTGGCGGAGGGCACCTATGCCCGCTACGCTGCCCCCGGCTTCCTGATCATCGGCATGGCGGACGGGCAATTGCGGGCGGCGCGGTTCGATCCCCGGAAGGGTCGGCTGACCAGCGCACCGCTGCCGGTCCTGCAGCGAGTGCAACGCGAGACCACCAACGGCACCATCCAGTTCGCCGTGTCGGCCACCGGGACCCTGGTGTACGCCGTCGACGCCGGCGACAATGACGGTTTCCGCTGGGTCAGCCGGACTGGTGTCGAAACGGGAGTGGACAGCGCCATGAGGGGCATCTTTCCGAACATGGCCCTCTCTCCTGACGGTCGCCAGATCGCCGTGACGCAGGGTATTTCCGGAGAGACGCAGGTCTGGATCAAGCAGCTGGCCACGGGCACTTTCAGTCGGCTCTCATTCGACGTGGTGAACGCCGACCGACCGGCCTGGACGCCCGACGGACGCCAGGTGGCGTTCATGGCGACCCGCGACGGGCGGCGCACCGCCTGGCTCCGCCGTGCGGACGGCACCGGCAACGCTCAGCCGGCCGTGCCAGGCGACCCCCGTCTGGACGAGATCCTCTTCGATGCGGTTGGGCGGTACACCGTGCTTCGCACCGAGGGGACGGCGGATGGTACCCGTCATCTCCTGGTGGTCGAGAACGGCAAGGACACCGTCCCGAGGACGCTGATCGAGTCGCCGTTCGATCACTATGCGCCCACGCTCTCGCCGGACGGACGCTGGCTGGCCTATGTGTCGCAGGAGTCCGGTGGCCCGGAAGTGTACGTGCGGCCCTTCCCGAACGTCGGCGACTCCCGGTACGCCATTTCGACGGGAGGCGGCCAGGAGCCGCTCTGGCGTCGGGACGGAAAGGAATTGTTCTACCGGACCTCGCGCGGCGACATGTATGCCGTTCCCGTCACCCCCGGCCCGGTGTTCGTCCACGGAACGCCCCAGCTGCTCTTCACCAACGGGAGCCTCGCGTCCGATACCTATCATCGCGCCTATGACGTGAGTCCCGACGGGACACGCTTCCTGATGATCAATTCCGGCGGGAGTGAGGCGCCGAGCCTGCAGGTCATCTTCAACTGGCGCACGGAACTCGAGCGACTCGAAGGAACCCCAAAGTGACTGACCCGCTTTCCCGTCTAGGTACTGCCCTTGCCGACAAGTACCGCATCGAGCGGGAACTCGGCGCCGGCGGCATGGCCACCGTCTACCTGGCGCAGGACCTCAAGCACGACCGCAAGGTGGCGCTCAAGGTGCTGCGCCCCGAACTGGCGGCCGTGATCGGCGGCGACCGCTTCCTCCAGGAAATCAAGACCACCGCCAACCTGCACCACCCGCACATCCTCCCGCTGCACGACTCCGGTGAGGCGGATGGGGTGGTGTACTACGTGATGCCGTACATCGAGGGGGAGTCGCTCCGGGCCCGCCTCGACCGGGACAAGCAGCTCCCAGTGGACGAAGCAATACGGATTGCGCGCGAGACGGCCGACGCCCTCGACTACGCGCACCGGCAGGGCGTCATTCACCGCGACATCAAGCCCGACAACATCATGCTGCATGACGGGCACGTGGTGGTGGCGGACTTCGGCATCGCGCTGGCGGCGAGCCGCACCGAGGGCGGCTCCCGCATGACCGAGACCGGCATGTCCCTCGGCACGCCGCACTACATGAGCCCCGAACAGGCGATGGGCGAACGGGAAATCCACGCCTCGAGCGACGTCTACGCGCTGGCGTGTGTGCTGTATGAGATGCTGATGGGGGAGCCGCCGTTCACGGGGCCGACGGTGCAGGCTATCATCGCCAAGGTGATGACCGACTCGCCCCACGCCATGACGGTGCACCGGAAGAGTATCCCACCATACGTGGAAGCGGCGGTGCTGACGGGTCTCGAGAAACTCCCCGCCGACCGGTACGCCACCGCCGCGGAGTTCGGGGCGGCGCTCACGGGGGCCACCTCGGCACGCACCACGGCCCACCTCTCGCACTCCGGCGTGGTTCGCACCGGCCCGTGGCGGCGGATCGCGACGGGCGCCGGGGCCCTGGCCGTCGCCGCACTTGCATTCGGCGTGTGGGCCTGGCGGCATGAACCGGCGCAGCCGACCGTACGGGTGTCGGTCTCGTTTCCAACCGGCGAGAAGATCCGTTCCTCGCCCACGCGCCGCTTCTCCCTGTCCCGGGACGGATCACGCCTGGTCTATGTCGGAACCGACAGCATGAGTGGAGACCAGCTCTGGGTCCGGGACCTGAATTCCCTCACCGGGCGGCCGCTGCCTGGAACCAGTGGGGCTTCCGCCCCATTCTTCTCGCCGGACGGACAGTCGGTGGCCTTCTTCACCGGCAATCCAGGCGACCTTCGCATGGTATCCGTCAACGGCGGACCGTCTCTGACCGTGGTGCGGGATTCCGCCATTCCGTGGGGGGGAGACTGGGACGCCTCCGGGTTCATCTATTTCACTACCGCGAAGTCCGTTCTCGGGCGAGTGCCCGCGGGCGGCGGGGTGGTCGAGGTGGTGAGCAAGCTTGATTCGACCCGCGGGGTCACGGAACACGACTGGGCGCAGGCCCTGCCGGGTGGAAAACGTCTCCTGATCCAGCTCTGGCACAGCTCCATCGCCGATGCCGAGCTGGCCGTGCTGGAGCTCGCGACCGGTGAGGTCACCCCGGTCGTCCAGGCACTGTACGGCCGGTATGTCCCGACCGGCCACCTCGTGTACGCCACGAACACCGGCTCGTTGATGAGCGCCGCCTTCGATGCGTCCACGGGGAAGATGCTCGGAGCACCGATTGCGATCGTCGAAAAGGTCCAGGTCGACGCCAGCAGCGGCTCGGCGCAGTTCAGCATCAGCGACAATGGCACCCTCGCGTATATGTCGGGCGGCGGCGCGGGATCCGCGCAGGTGGTTTGGATCGACCGCACCGGCAAGCAGACCCCGGTGGACAGCGCCTGGCGGGGCCAGTTCGCTGATGTCGCCCTCTCCCCCGACAACTCGCAGCTCGCCATCGCCGTGCTGGGTAGTGATGGCGAGCAGATCTGGGTCAAGCGGCTCCCCGGTGGCCCCCTCTCACGACTGACATTCACCACCGGTGGCGCCAGCCGGCCGGTCTGGGCTCCCGACGGGCGCCGCGTGGCGTTCATCGCGTCACAGGTCGGGGGGGCACGCCAGGCCTGGATTCAGCGCGCCGACGGCAGCGCCGAGGCCATGCTGTTGCTCAAGACCAGCCGGAGCGTCGAGGAAATTGACTGGGCGCCCAACGGGAAGCAGTTCCTGGCCCGGCTCGGCAGCACGACGGGGGGACGCGACATCGCGCTCGTCTCCGAAGGCGACACCACGCAGCGCCTCCTGGTGTCCGGCCCGGGCGACGAGTTTGCGCCCGCCGTATCTCCCGATGGCCGGTGGTTCGCCTACGCCTCCAATGAGTCGGGGCGGAGTGAAATCTTCGTGCGACTGCTCGACGACCCGGGAGCCGGTCGCACCCAGGTGTCGTTGCACGGGGGGGAGGAGCCGCGCTGGGCCACGTCGGGCAAGGAGTTGTACTATCGCACGCGCGCGGGCGAGATGATGGCCGCCGAGGTCACTCTGGGCGCCACCTTCAGCGCACGGCCCCCGCGCGTCCTGTTCGTCATCCCTAACGGAGCAACGGACAACTTCCATCACGCCTACGATGTGGCTCGCGATGGCCGCTTCCTGATGGTCAACCAGGCGGCCAACGAGGACGGCGAACTGGTGATGGTGTTCAACTGGTTCGATGAGATGGAGGGGAGGAAGTGACTGATCCGCTGACCCGCCTTTCGGCCGCCCTCGCCGACCGCTACCGCATCGAGCGGGAGCTCGGCCAGGGCGGCATGGCCACGGTGTTCCTGGCGCAGGACCTGAAGCACGACCGCAGGGTCGCGCTGAAGGTCTTGAAGCCGGAACTCGCCGCCGTCATCGGCGCCGAGCGGTTCGTGGTGGAAATCAAGACCACCGCGGCGCTGCAGCATCCGCACATCCTGCCGCTCTTCGACAGCGGGGAGGCGGACAGCTTCCTCTACTACGTGATGCCGTTCATTGACGGGGAGACGCTCCGCGCCAAGCTCGACCGCGAGACCCAGCTCGGCATCGAGGAGGCCGTCAAGCTCACCGTCGCGGTGGCCGACGCCCTCGACTACGCCCACCGGCAGGGCATCATCCACCGCGACATCAAGCCCGAGAATATCCTGCTCCACGACGGACGCCCGATGGTGGCCGACTTCGGCATCGCCCTGGCCCTGAGCGCCGCGGCGGGCGGCCGGATGACCGAGACCGGGATGTCCCTCGGCACGCCGCACTACATGAGCCCCGAGCAGGCCACCGCGGAGAAGGAGATCACCGCCCGGAGCGACATTTACTCCTTGGGGAGCGTGCTGTACGAGATGCTCACCGGGAACCCGCCCCATGTCGGCGCCTCGGCCCAGCAGATCATCATGAAGATCGTGACGGAGGAAGCCGTCCCGGTCACCAAGATACGGAAGTCTGTGCCCGGGAATGTCGCCGCGGCGGTCGCGAAGTCGCTGGAGAACCTGGCGGCCGACCGGTTCGAGACCGCCAAGGCGTTTGCTGACGCACTCGGGGACAGCCACTTCACCACGCTCCGTGCCGCCGCGACGCGGGGTGCCGCGGGTGCAGGTGCGCGGCGTGGACTCATCGTCGGACTCGGTGTGGCACTCGCCGTCATGACCGCGGTTGCGGTCTGGGCGCTGCTGTCTCCCGCTCGAGCGGGCCTGCGGTCCCGTTTCACAGCAGTCTGAGCGACACGCTGTTGCCGCTGCCGAACGGGATCGCGATCTCGCCCGACGGGCGCGCGATCGTCGTCGCCGCCCAGGTTGGGGGGCGCACTCAGCTCTTTCTCCGCATGGCCGATGACGAGCAGTTCCGCCCCATCGTCGGGACCGAGGATGCGATCCAGCCGATGTTCTCGCCTGATGGCCGCACGATCGCCTTCCGTCAACCAGTGTCGGGACGCGGACAGCACTCCCTGCGACGCCTGTCGCTGGCCGGCGGAGTCATCCAGACCATCGTCGACTCCGCCAGGTACGCCGAGTGGGGTGTCGAAGGAACCATCATGTTCGAGCGGGGGGGTGCCATCTATCGAATGCCCGACGGCGCGGGCACGCCGGAGTTGGCCTTCTCGTCGGATACCATCCTAGTCAATGCACCGACCGTCCTCCCGGATGGGAAGGGAGCGTTGTTTTCGAGCAACGAGGTCGGCGTCGGCGGGGTCTATCTCCTCGACTTCAAGACGAGGGCCGTGACCCGGCTCCTCGAGACTGGGTTCAACCCCCGGTACGTTGCCGCCGGTTACATCATTTACCACGCCCCGGTCCCGAGCGTGGCGGTCATGGCGGTGCCGTTCGACCTCGGGTCCGGGCAGCTCACGGGACCACCGATGCCAGTCCTCTCAGACATCTGGCGGTTCAATGGCATCGCGCACTGGGCTGTTTCGACCACCGGCACGCTGGTCTATGTGCAGGCGCCGAGGGTGGGCGACGGGGAGCGCCTCACCTGGATTGACATGGCGGGCGTCGGCTCGTTGCTCCCGCTGCAGGTCCAGGACTTCGAGACGCCGCGGATCTCGCCGGACGGGCGGCGCATCGCATTCACCGACTTCAATAGCCGAGTGACATCGGTCTATGACATTTCGACCGGGGCCACGACGCGCCTGGCCGACTACGTGACGCACGCCTGGGGCCTGGACAGCCGGTCGCTCTACGTCGCCCAACTGGTCGGCTCGACGAACATGATCCTGCGGGTACCGGTCGACGGTGCCGGCGCGGTCGACACGCTGGTGCGAGATGCAGGCTGGGTGTTCGACGTCTCTCCGGACGGGACGCGGATCGTCCTGGGGCAGGTGTCGGAAGGCAGTGGCAACGATATCGACATCTTGCGACTCGATGGCGCGTCACCCGTGATCGAGCCCTACCTGCGCGCCAACTGGAACGAACGACAGGGCGACATTTCGCCTGACGGTCGCTGGATGGCCTATGCCTCCGACGAATCGGGGCGGAACGAGATCTATGTGCGGAGCTTCCCGGAGCCCGGTCCGCCGGTGCAGATCTCGGACAGCGGTGGTGTTGGCCCGGCCTGGGCACCAGACGGATCGGCCATCTACTACGCCGGGCCGCAACGGATGATCCGGGCCAACCTCGCGGTGCAACAGGGCGTGGTCACGGTGCGCTCCCGCACCCGGCTCTTCGAGCACTCCGGCCTCGAGGTAACGACGGCCAGCTTCTTCCAGTCCCTTGGATTTCCGCGCCGCTATGACGTGGATCCCCAGGGCAATCGCCTGCTGATGGTCCAGTCGAAGGAAGAGGTGTTCAACCTCGGCGTGCCGGTGCGCGTGGTGACCAACTGGTTCGAGGAACTCAAGCAACTCACGGCCGAAGGGCAGGAACCCTGAGCACCGACACGTAATCATGCAACATTATCATATTGTGATACTTGAACTTAGATCATAAGCGGCTTATGATGCTTTCATGGGCAAGACCAGAAAGTACCTGGCCGAAATCGGCCGCCGCGGGGGGCTGAAAAGCCGCCGCCATCTCGCGCCGGAGGCCGCGCGAGTCATGGTAGCAGTGCGCGAGGCGCGCCGGGCGTACCGTCGCTTTCACTCCGAGTGCTTTGCGTCGATGCCTGCCGACCGGCAGGTTACCCAGAACGATCTTGCATGGATTACCGAGCAGCTTGTCCGGCATGGTGGGGAGTCGGCCCGTGTGACTGGACAGCGGCTCATGGGATTGATTGCGCCGGTCGACGCGTCGAGGCCGGCACGCGACACAACCAGCGCCGCCGAAGCTGCGCGACTTGCCGCAGTCAGGCGTCTGCGCCCATCTGACCGGCTCCGCCAGGCGCTGGAGCTGAGCGAATCGACGCGAGCGCTTTCTCTCATGTCTCTCCGGCGGCGGCACCCGGAGCGCACCGACCGGCAACTGGTGGAATTGCTCCTCGGCGAAACGTTGCCCGGGGGGAGTGGGCAGCGGTGAGCCTCAGCGGAATCCTGCGGACGGTGGTCACTGCCCTGGAGGCGAACGGTGTGCCGTTCATGATCACCGGGTCTGTGGGTGCCGCAGCGCATGGGGCAGGACGAGCCACGATGGATGTGGACTTGGTGATCCAGGCCACGGCGGCGCAGCTCGAATCGGTCGTTGCGGCCCTCGACGGCCCGACGATCGATGTCTCCCGGGACGCCGCGCTCGAGGCGCTCACCACGGAGTCGATGTTCAACATCGTTGACACGGAGACCGGCTGGAAAGCCGATGTCATCGTCTGCAAGTCACGACCGTTCAGCCAGTCGGAGTTTGGCAGGCGGCAGCCCCTCGAGCTGGATGGTATGCGCCTGTGGGTCGCTTCTGTCGAAGACGTCATCCTCTCCAAGCTGGAGTGGGCCAAGCTCGGTGGCTCGGTGCGACAGCTCGAGGACGTGACGGCGTTGCTCCGGGTGGCGGGGGACGAGATCGACCGCGCGTATCTCGAGCGATGGATAAACGAACTTGGGTTGCGGGAGCAGTGGACGGCCGTTCAAGCCGCCGGCTGAAGCCGGCTCTCGGCTGGTGTCGCTGAAGCGACACGAGCCCTGCCGTCACCCCGGCGAAAGCCGGGGTCCATTGAACCTGGATTCCGGCTTGCGCCGGAATGACGATCAAACCACCGACTGGATTATTGAATGACTGACCCCCTGTCCCGCCTATCCGCCGCCCTGGCCGACCGTTACCGCATCGAGCGGGAGCTGGGCCAGGGCGGCATGGCCACCGTCTACCTCGCCGAGGACCTGAAGCACAAGCGCCACGTGGCGCTCAAGGTGCTGAAGCCGGAGCTTGCCGCCGTGCTCGGCGCCGAGCGATTCGTGCAGGAGATCACCACCACGGCGGCACTGCAGCATCCACACATTCTCCCGCTCTTCGATTCCGGCACTGCCGACGGCTTCCTGTATTACGTGATGCCGTTCATCGACGGCGAGACGCTCCGGAGCAAACTCGACCGGGAGACCCAGCTCGGCATCGACGAGTCGGTAGCCATCACGACCGCCGTGGCCGACGCCCTCGACTACGCCCATCGGAACGGCGTGATCCACCGGGACATCAAGCCCGAGAACATCCTGCTGCACGATGGCCGCCCGATGGTGGCCGACTTCGGCATCGCGCTGGCCCTGAGCGCCGCCGCCGGCGGCCGGATGACCGAGACCGGGATGTCGCTCGGCACGCCGCACTACATGAGCCCAGAGCAGGCCACAGCGGAGAAGGAGATTACCGCCCGGAGCGATGTCTACTCCCTGGGCAGCGTCTGCTACGAGATGCTGGCCGGCCAGCCCCCGCACCTCGGCGGGTCGGCACAGCAGATCATCATGAAGATCGTGACCGACACGGCGCGGCCGGTGACCGAACTCCGGAAATCGGTGCCGCACAACGTGGCCGCCGCGGTGGCGAAGTCGCTGGAGAAGCTGCCGGCCGACCGGTTCGCGTCCGCGAGGGAGTTCGGGGACGCGTTGAAGAATCCGAACTTCACAATGGTGGGCGGTACCGTCGGCATGGCGGCGGCGACCCCGGCAGCGTCCGGACGCTGGCGCATGATCGCGATGGCGGCCTCGGCGCTGGCGGTCGTCGCCCTGGCGGCCGCCATCTGGGCGGCGAACCGACCGGCGCCTGCAGGTCCGGTCGGGCGCTACCCCGTGGTGCTCGACAGCGCGTCACCGCTGGCGTACTTCGGTGCCGATGAGCCGAGCCGACTCGCGTTGACGCCGGACGGCCGGGAACTGGTGTATGTGGGCCAGGTTGCTGGACAAGATCGACAGCTCTTTGTTCGGCCCCTCGGCAGCCTGGCGTCGCGTCCCATCCCGGGGACGCAGGGGGTCGCGACACGCCCCGCGGTGTCCTGGGACGGTTCACAGGTCGCCTTCATGATGCTCAACCCGGCCACCATCCGGATCGCGTCGCTGCGGGGCGGGCCGCCGCTGACACTGGTGGACTCCGGCTTCCGGAGCAACCAGGCCTGGGGACCCGGCGGGTATGTGTACTTCATCGGCACTGGCGACACGATCCGGCGCGTGCCGGCTGGCGGGGGACCGATCGAGGATGTCGTGGCCCTCCCCGCGCCCGGCAAAGGGGGGCGTCACGGATGGCTGAATATCTTCCCCGGCGGGCGCGGCGCCCTGGTGGGGGAGGATGCGGGTGAAGATGGGCAGTACAAGCTGCATGTCGTGGATCTGCAGACCGGGCGCATCACGAACACATTGCAGGGCGTGCTGGGCTCCTACGTCGCCAAGGCCAAGGCCCTCGTTTACGTGGCGCCCGAGGGAACGCTGCTGGCCGCGCCCTTCAATCTGGGCAAGCTCGCCGTGCTCGGCCGCCCCGTGCCACTCTTCGGCAATCTTTCTGTTCGTGGGAACGACGCCGACCTGTCCATCGCCGGCGGCACGCTCGCCTACACGCTCCCCGGCATCAACTCCAACGAAACGATGATGTGGATGGACCGCTCCGGCGCCATGACGCCGGTGGATACCGCCTGGCACGACCCCGAACTGGAGGCGTACGCCCTCTCGCCCGACAAGAGCCGGCTCGCCATTGGCATCGCGACGTCAGACGCGGGGACCGGCCGCATCGACATCTGGGTCAAGCAGATGGACGCAGGCCCGCTCTCGCGGCTCACCTTCGGCGGAGATGGCAACTGGGCGCCTGCCTGGAGCGCCGATGGGAGGTATGTCAGCTACAACTCACGCCGTGACGGCCGCACGAGCCTCTGGCGCCGCCGCGCGGACGGCGTTGGATCGGAGGAACTGGTCGCGGATCCGGGCCGGAACGTGCTTGACGCCCGCTGGTCCGCCGACGGCGCGTGGCTGGTGGCGGCCGTCGCTGGCCCACCATCGCGCGACATCATGGTGATGAAGATCGGCAGCGACAGCGCCTTCCGACCGCTCCTGGCCGAGAGCTATGACGAGCTGCAACCGAGCCTGTCACCTGATGGGCGCTGGCTGGCGTATGCGTCGAGGGAGACCGGCGAGCGGGAGATCTTCGTGCGACCCTTCCCCGATGTGGACCAGGGCAAGTGGCAGATCTCCCAGGGCGGCGGCACCGATCCGCTCTGGAGCGGTGACGGCCGGGAACTCTTCTATCGATCGGATGACGGAGACGCCATCCGCGTGGCGGACATGGCGCAGGGGCCGGCGCTGGCCGCGCACCGCGTCCTCCTGCGCGCGCCGGTCGGCACAGCGTTCGAACTGAACTTCAATGACCGGATGTTCGAGCTCTCGCGCGACGGCCGCCGCTTCCTGATCAACACCCAGGGCACGGGCGACAAGTCGGGAGACCTTGTGGTCGTGGAGAATTTCATCACCGAACTGCGGGCCGCGCTGGCGGCCGAAAAGGCGCCGTGACCGACCCGCGTTCCCGCCTCGCTGCCGCCCTCGCCGACCGCTACCGCATCGAGCGGGAGCTGGGCCAGGGGGGCATGGCCACCGTCTACCTGGCCGAGGACCTGAAGCACCACCGCAAGGTGGCCATCAAGGTCCTCAAGCCGGAGCTCGCGGCGGTGCTAGGGGCGGAGCGGTTCGTGCAGGAAATCACGACAACGGCCAATCTGCAGCATCCGCACATCCTGACCTTGTTTGACTCCGGGGAGGCCGACGGCTTCCTCTACTATGTCATGCCGTACATCGAGGGGGAGTCGCTCCGCGACCGGCTCGACCGCGAAAAACAGCTCCCCCTCGATGACGCCCTCGCCATCGCGCGCGAGGTGGCCGACGCCCTGAGCTATGCGCACGCCCACGGCATCGTCCATCGCGACATCAAGCCGGAGAACATCCTGCTGGCGGACGGGCATGCGACCGTGGCCGACTTCGGCATCGCGAAGGCGGTGAGCGAGGCGGGGGGAACCCGGCTCACCGCCACGGGGATGTCGGTCGGCACTCCTATATATATGAGTCCGGAACAGGCGGCCGGGGAGTCCGACCTCGACGGCCGGAGCGACCTCTACTCCCTGGCCTGCGTGCTCTACGAGATGCTGGCCGGCCAGCCCCCATTCACCGGCCCCACTGCGGCCAACGTGGTGCACCAGCACCTGACCGCAGATGCGCGGCCGGTCTCCCAGTTGCGGCCGGCCGTCCCCCCGGCGATTGCGGATGTCCTCGCGCGGGCGCTGGCCAAGAACCCCGCCGACCGGTTCAGTCCAGCGGCCCAGTTCGCCGCGGCGCTCGTTCCCCTGGCCAGCGCCGCCGCGCCGGCGCCACGCGGCCCGTCCCGCCTCGTCATCGGCATCGGTGCCGCGGCCGTACTGGTTGCGGTGGCTGTCACGGCAATCGTGATGCGGAAGTCGGGTGACGCACCGGCCGTGACCATCGGACGCACGACGCAGGTGACCCGCGACGCCGGGCTCGAGGTGGATCCCGCCCTCTCCCCCGACGGAAACTCCATCGCGTACGCCGCCGGCCCCACCACCGCCATGCAGATCTACGTGCGCCAGGTCAGCGGCGGCCGACCGCTGGCACTCACCAGTGATACGACCGACAACTTTCGCTGGCCCCGCTGGTCACCCGACGGATCACAGATCGCCTACCAGGCGAACGATGGCATCTACATCGTCCCGAGTCTCGGAGGGCCGCCTCGGCGGGTGAGCCGGATCGACCAGGAGGAGCTCCACGTCGGCACCGGCATGGGGGCACCCATCACCGGCTTCGACTGGTCGCCCGACGGCGCCCGGCTCGCGTTCACCAGGAGCTTCAGCGAGAGCGTGCTTACCGTGCTTGAGTTGTCCAGCGGGGCAACCCGGACCTTCGCTGTGCCGGACCAGGCCTCCGCTCCCGCCTGGTCCCCCGACGGGAAGACTGTCGCGCTCTCGGCAGGAAACGCCGCCTACGTCTTCGGGACGGGCTATTTCGGGAACGCAGGCAGTTCGGCGATCTGGCTCCTGCCGCTCGACGGCTCCACCGTCACGAGGATCACCGACGACCACGCGCTGAACATTTCGCCGCAGTGGGCGCCCGATGGACAGAGCCTGTACTGGGTCTCGGATCGCGACGGGTCCAGCGACGTGTATCAACAGCGAGTGCGGGACGGCGTGACCCCACTCGGTGCGCCACGACGACTCACCACCGGCGCCGACGCCCAGGGATTGAGTATCAGCCGCACCAGCACCCGGATGGCATACTCCAGGCTGAACACCTGGACCAGCATCTGGTCGATCCCGGTGCCCGCGCGCGGGCCGGTGTCGATTCGGGGCGCCACACCGATCAGTACGGGGAACGAGACGACGGAAGACGTCGACGTCTCCCCCGATGGCCAGTGGCTCGTCTTCGACTCGGACCGCGGCGGCAACGCCGATCTCTACGTGATGCCGACGGCCGGCGGAGAGGCGCGCCGGATCACCGATGACCCGGCGGGCGACTACAGCGGCGACTGGTCCCCGGATGGTCAACGCATTCTGTTCCATTCCCTTCGGGCCGGCTCCCGGAACATCTATACGGTGGACGCCGACGGCACCGGGCTGCAGCAGTGGACGGAAGACTCCGCCAACAATCAGCTCGATGCCGACTGGGCTCCCGATGGCCAGACGGTCCTGTACGAAGTGATCGGAAGCCGACACGGGTTTGGCATCCTGCACCTGACCGATCGTGCGCACCCCGAATTCCTTGACAGCCCGCTCGGCGACTTCGCCCACTGGTCGCCCGACGGCGAGCGCATCGTCTACCACGCCGTGGACGGCCTCCGCCTGCGTGACGTCGCCACGGGCGCGGACACCCTGCTGACCTCGAACGCCGCCGACGGCGCCGAGGCGTACTACGCCGCCTGGGCCCCGGACGGACGGCAGCTCTACTACCTGGCACGTTCCCCGGCCGGGTGGGTGATCCGGGTGGTGGCCGCCACGGGCGGGCCCAGCCGCGTCCTGGTCAATTTCGACGACCCGACCCGGCAGCACGCCAAGTACGGCTTCGCCACCGACGGGAGGGTCTTCTACCTCACGCTCGGCTCGCCGGAAAGCGATATTGTGGTGGCGGAGCTGGAGCGGCCGTAAGCACTGCCGTCACCCCGGCGAACGCCGGGGTCCATTGAACCTGGATTCCGGCGACCCTGCCCCGGCGAAAGCCGGGGGCCGGAATGACGATCATTTTCTTGACTGGACTATCCATTGACTGACCCCCTGCCCCGCCTCTCCGCCGCCCTGGCCGGCCGCTACCGCATCGAGCGGGAGCTCGGCCAGGGAGGCATGGCCACGGTCTACCTCGCCGAGGACCTGAAGCACGACCGCAAGGTCGCGCTCAAGGTCCTGAAGCCCGAACTCGCCGCCGTCATCGGCGCCGAGCGGTTCATTGTCGAGATCAAGACCACGGCGGCGCTGCAGCATCCGCACATCCTGCCGCTCTTTGACAGCGGGGAGACCGACAGTTTCCTCTACTACGTCATGCCGTTCATCGACGGCGAGACGCTCCGCACCAAGCTCGACCGCGAAACCCAGCTCGGCATCGACGAGGCGGTAGGGATCACCACCGCCGTGGCCGATGCCCTGGACTACGCCCACCGCCACGGCGTCATCCACCGCGACATCAAGCCGGAAAACATCCTGCTGCACGACGGCCGCCCGATGGTGGCCGACTTCGGCATCGCGCTGGCGCTGAGCGCCGCGGCCGGCGGGCGGATGACCGAGACCGGCATGACCCTCGGCACCCCGCACTACATGAGCCCGGAACAGGCCACCGCCGAGAAGCTGATTACCGCGCGCTCCGACATCTACTCGCTGGGCAGCGTGCTCTACGAGATGCTCACCGGCAATCCGCCCCATGTCGGCGCCTCGGCCCAGCAGATCATCATGAAGATCGTGACGGAGGAGGCCGCCCCGGTCACGAAGCTCCGGAAGGCCGTTCCACAGAACGTTGCGGACGCCGTGGCCAAGGCGCTGGAGAAGCTGCCGGCCGACCGGTTCGCCACCGCCAAGGAATTCGGCGATGCCTTGGGGAACGCCGCGTTTACGTCGATGGCGGGAGTGCACCCAGGTGGACAGTCGCGGCCTCCCGGCCCCGTTGCCCCGCTGCCCCGCCTGCTGAGCGTCGGGCTTCTCGCGGGCACGGCAGCGCTTGCACTGTGGGGCTGGCTGCGTCCGGTGCCGACCGCCGAGACCAGCCGCCAGCGGGTGGTGTTGTGGGAGCACGCAGGCGGGGAATTTCTCTCTCCCAGTATCGACCGCTTCTACACCCAGGCCGCTATTGCACCGGATGGATCCAGCATCGTCTTCACCGATTCCATCGGCGGCAATCATCGGCTCATGCAGAAGCTCCGCGGCCAGCGTGACCCGACGCCGATGTCGGGTACGGAGGGCGGGCTCTCGCCATTCTTCTCGCCCGATGGGAAATGGATCGGCTATCTCACCGCGGACAGCAAGCTCAAGAAGATCCCGGTCGGCGGCGGCGGCTCCTTGACGCTCTCCGATAGCGTCAATGTCGTGTACCCCACGGCGGCGTGGCTGGATGACGGGACGATCATCTACGAAGGCCAACGCAGCGAATTGCGGCGAATTTCCGCTAACGGAGGGAAGAGCACAGTCGTGCTCGCCGACAGCTCCAACCAGCGCCTCACCCTCCCGATCGTGGCGCCTGTCTTGGGGAGTCGCGGGGTGCTCTTCACCGGCTGTCCCGGAAACTGCGCCAACGGCTCATCGGTCTACGTCTTCGACTTCGCGGCGGACAGCGCCCGCCTGCTCATGGCCGATGCCGCCGGCGCCTGGCATTCCCCCACTGGCCACCTGCTCTACACCGACCGGGCAGGCGGACTCTTCGCAGCCGGGTTCGATGCGAAGCGGCTGGTCCTCACCACTGGCGCCGTTCCGGTCCTGGAGGGAGTCGCCCCCGCGACGTTCGCGTTGTCACCCTCGGGAGCGGCGTTGTACTCCGTCGAAACCGGCGCCAAGGCACAGTCCTCCCTGGTCTGGGTCTCGCGCGATGGCAGCACGCAGCCCCTTGATCCGTCCTGGACGGGCGCGTTCGCCTATCCAGCGCTCTCGCCGGACGGGCGGGCTGTTGCCGTGAGCGTCCGAGACGGGACCACCCAGCTCTGGGTCTGGCGTGCCGACGGGACGAGGCAGCAGATGACGCGCGACGGGACCGTCAACTGGCGCCCCTCCTGGACACCGGACGGCCGGTCGATCTATTACCTCAGCAACGCCGGCAATGCGGCCACGGCCACCTCTATGGATGAGCTCGACATTTACCGATTGCGCGTCGACGGCAGCGCCCCGCCCGAACGTGTCGTGCACCACACCTTCGGGTTGTGGGAAGCGGAGGTGTCGCGCGACGGACAGTGGGTCCTGTTCCGTTCCGACGAGATTGGCGGCGTCGGGCATATCTACGGCCGGCGCCTGACCGGCGACACCGCCCTGGTGCCGCTCCTGGTCAAGGAAACGGCCAGCAACCAGGCGGCCCTCTCTCCCGATGGCCGGTGGCTGGCGTATACCTCCATCACGGCTGGTGGCCGGGAGGTGTACGTCACCCCCTTCCCCAGCATGACCACGAGCCGGCTGATTTCGCGCGACGGCGGCTCCGAGCCGCGCTGGGCGCACAGTGGCCGGGAACTCTTCTACAAGAGCGGCGACCAGCTGATGGTCGTGCCCGTGGTGCCGGGGCCGACCCTCACCCTCGGAGTTCCCCGGGCGCTCTTTCCCGTCAATGGGTACGCGTCGGCCCGCAACCGTCAGCAATACGACGTGGCGCCCGACGATCGCCGCTTCCTCATGATCAAGGAACCGGAGAACACCCCGGGCGAGGTGGTCTACGTGGAGAACTGGTTCTCGGAACTCAAAGAAAGGGTACAGCGGTGAGCCACGTGACGACCCGTCTGATGAGCACGACCCGGTGGCTGTCCCTCGCCATCCTCTGCGCCTCGTGCAACCTCGAAACGGCGCCTCCCGCCGGGTCGGATACGCTGTCGCAGCAATTCGACCGCCAGGAGGTCCGCATCCCGATGCGCGACGGCGTCGAGCTCTTCACCGTCATCCTCACACCGAAGCGCGCGAGCGAGGAGCTCCCCTTCATCCTGAGCCGCACCCCCTACGGCACCGCCGGGTGGGGCGGGACGTACAAGATCGCCTACGGCTACCAGGAGTTGATCAAGGACGGCTACATCTTCGTCTTCCAGGACATCCGGGGCCGCTTCCAGTCCGGCGGCACCTTCGTGATGAGCCGCCCCGCCTGCCTCGAGCGTGGCGACGGGTGCATCGATGAGGCCACCGACACCTGGGACACCGTGGAGTGGCTGCTCCAGAACGTGCCGAACAACAACGGACGCGTGGGGCAGCTCGGCATCTCGTACCCGGGGTGGACCACCAACGCCACCGCTTTCGAGCCGCATCCCGCCATCAAGGCGCTGAGCCCGCAGGCCACCATGGGCGACGCCTGGATGGGCGACGACTTCTTCCACCAGGGCGCCTTCCGGCTGAGCTACGGCCTGGAGTACGCCTGGGACATGGAGGCCAGCTCCGACCAGAGCATCCCCCCCACCCCCGGGCGGTACGACACCTACGACTGGTATCTCTCCTTCCCGACGCTCAAGGACCTGAGCGCCGCGGTGGGCGCCGACGCCTGGCCCACCTGGCGAAACTTCGCTACGCACCCGTCCTATGACACGGTGTGGAGCGCGCGGTCGATTCCGGCACAACTCAAGAGCGCCCCGGTCCCGACACTGAACGTGGGCGGCTGGTGGGACCAGGAGGACATCTACGGCACGCCGAACGTCTATGCCGCGATGGAAACCAACGACTCCGCGCACCGGAACTTTCTTGTCATCGGCCCCTGGTACCATGGCGAGTGGTTTCTCGAGGCCGGCGACTCGCTCGGCGCCGTCCGTTTCGGCAGCGCCACCGGCGAGACCTACCGCCGCACCATCGAGGCGCCGTGGTTTGCCTACTGGCTGAAGGGCAAGGGCGACGGGAAGTTCCCCGAGGCGCGGGTGTTCGACGCCGGGGCCGAGCAGTGGCGCACCTTCGACGCCTGGCCGGCGCCGACCTCCGCGCCGCGGCAGCTCTATTTCCACGACGGGGGCAAACTCTCGTTCGACCCGCCCACCGCTACCAGCGGCTTCGATCAGTACGTCAGCGATCCGGCGCGCCCGGTCCCCTACCGGCACCGGCCGATCGAGTGGACCTATGACCCGCGGGGATCCGACTGGGACTACTGGATGACCGAGGACCAGCGCTTCGTGGACAGCCGGCCCGACGTGCTGGTCTGGCAGACGGAGCCGCTCACCGAGGAGGTCACGGTGGCCGGCTCGATTGCGGCGAGGCTCTTCGCTGCCACCACCGGCACCGACGCCGACTGGGTCGTGAAGCTCATCGACGTCTACCCCGATTCGATTGCGGACCGGCCGCGGATGGGCGGATACGAGTTGATGGTGGTCGGCGAGATCATGCGCGGCCGCTACTACAGGGGATGGGACAATCCGCAGCCGATTCCAGCCAACACCGTGACTCCGTTCAGTGTGGACCTGCACCAGCAGGCCTACACCTTCCGCCCGGGGCACCGCATCATGGTCCAGGTGCAGAGCACCTGGTTCCCGGTGCACGACCGGAACCCGCAGACCTTCGTCCCCAACATCTTCGAGGCCAGGGCCGGTGACTTCCGGGCCCAGACGCACCGCATCTACCGGAGCGCGCAGTATCCGTCGCACCTTGAGCTGGATGTGCTGGGGGCGGCGCAACAGTGACCGTGCCTCCCCGGCTGGCCAGCGAGCTCGTGGCTGAAGCCACGGCTCGGCTGATGTCGCTGAAGCGACACGAGCACTGGCGTCACCCCGGCGAAAGCCGGGGTCCAGTGACCCTGGATTCCGGCCTTCGCCGGATTGACGATCATTCCATGAACTGGACGTCAGCTTGACCGACCAACTCACCCGCCTCACCGCCGCCCTCGCCGGCAAGTACCGCATCGAGCGGGAGCTCGGTGCCGGTGGCATGGCCACGGTGTACCTCGCCGAGGACCTCAAGCACCACCGCATGGTGGCGGTGAAGGTCTTGCGGCCCGACCTGGCCGCTACCCTCGGGCCCGAGCGGTTCGTCCGGGAAATCGAGGTGGCCGCGCAGCTGCATCACCCGCACATCCTGCCGCTCTACGATTCCGGCGAGGCGGACGGCTTTCTCTTCTATGTCATGCCGTACGAAGCGGGGCAGTCGCTCCGCGAACGGCTCCAGAAGGAGACCGAGCTCCCGGTGCGCGACGTGGTGCTCCTGCTCCACGATGTGGCCGACGCCCTGACCCACGCGCACGAGCACGGCCTGGTGCATCGCGACATCAAGCCCGAGAACGTGATGCTCTCCGGACGGCATGCGCTGGTCACCGATTTCGGCGTGGCCAAGGCGGTGAGCGACGCCACCGGCCGCCAGAAGCTCACCACCATGGGCGTCGCCCTGGGCACCCCCGTGTACATGGCGCCGGAACAGGCCGCCGCCGATCCGCATATCGATCACCGGGCCGACATTTACGCCCTCGGCGTGCTGGGCTACGAACTCCTCACCGGCCAGCCGCCGTTCACCGGCCCGACGCCGCAGGCCGTCCTCGCCGCGCAGGTCACCCAGGCGCCGATCGGCGTCACCCAGCACCGTCCCACAGTGCCACCTCAACTGGCGGCGCTGATCATGCACTGCCTCGAGAAACGTCCGGCCGACCGATTCCAGACGGTGGCCGAGATGCTGCCGATCCTTGAGGCGCTCTCGACACCGAGCGGAGGGGTGACGCCCTTTGGCACCGCGCCGTACAGCGCGGTGGCCCCCCGCCCGAAGCGGCATCTGGCCTACGGCGCTGGGGCCGTGGTGCTGCTGGGGCTCGCGGCGTGGTTCGGCTGGCGCACATTCGGGCCGAAGCCCCTCTCGATCCACATCGCCAACACCAGGCAGGTGACCCGCGAGGCGGAACCTGAAATCCACGTGGCGATCTCACCGGATGGCCGGGAAGTGGCCTACGAGGCGGGTTATCCCGGCAGGACGCGTATCGTGGTGCGGGATGTGACGGGGGGACGGCCCCTCTCCCTGACCGGGGACTGGGAAGGCGCCCAGGTCTTTCCGCGTTGGATGCCGGACGGCCGCAGCATCGTCTTCGTGAACCAGCGCCCCAGCGCAGCGCACGCTGCCGGCGAGTGGAAGATGCCCCGCCTGGGCGGCCAGGCGGTCACACCGGATTCGATCGATAACCTGGCGCTGAGCGGAGATTGGTTCGTGGTGACGACCGCGGATAGCAGCTTCGGTATTGACCCGGCGACCGGCGACACAGGATTTCGGGTCGCCAATCACCCCCAGTCCCATTCATACACCATGCGCCCGGACGGCAGTGCGCTGGCCTGGGTCGTCGGAAACATCGAAGGCACCACCACCTGGGGGAATGTCGCCCCGAGTGAGATCTGGGTGGAGGTCGCCGGCGGCACCCCGGTCCGGGTCACCGACAGCACCTCGCAGAACCTGAGCCCCGCCTGGATGCCAGACGGGACGCTCTTGTTCGTGTCCACTCGCGACGGGGCACGGGACATCTACGCGGTCCGGCTGGACCGCTCGGGCACCCCGCGAGAGGAGCCGGTCCGCCTCACCACTGGCCTCGAGGCTTACACCCTCTCGCTCTCCGCCGACGGACGCACCGCGGCCTACGACCGGTTCATCCTGCGGCGCAACATCTACACGGTTCCGATTCCGACGTCCGGCAGCGTCTCGATCCGCGACGCCCGACCCATCACCACTGGCAACCAGACCATCGAGAACATGGACGTCTCCAGCGATGGGCAGTGGCTCGCCTTCGACTCCAACATCGAGGGGAACCAGGATATCTTCGTGATGCCGGCGGCGGGCGGTGAGGCCCGGCGCGTGACGCGGGACCCAGGCGATGACTTTTCTCCCGACTTCTCGCCTGATGGCCGCGAGATCGCCTTCTATTCGCGGAGGAATTCCACCCGAGATATCTACGTGATCAACACCGACGGCACCGGTGAGCAGCGTCTCACCGCCGATCCGGGCGAGTCCTTTCATCCGGCGTTCTCGCCGGACGGCCTCCAGATTGCCTACAGCAACGGCTCGCGCCCCTGGATGAATCTGTTGTCGCGCGATGCACCGACCGCCCCGTGGCGTGGGCCCGAACCGATCATGACGGACAGTGGATTCGCCCTCCGGTGGTCACCGGATGGTGCGAGCCTCGTCTACGACCTCCGCGGATCGACCGGCGGCATCGCGACCCTCCGGCTGGGCGGGACCCCGAGCATGGTCCTCCGAAATGGAACCGCGGGACTCCGCAACAGCGTGTGGCCCGAATGGTCGGCCGATGGACAGACGATCTACTTCCGCGCCGTGGATGAGACCGGCACCCAGGGAGTCTACGCGATGGCGGCGACTGGCGGTGCTCCCCGCCTGCTGGTCCGGTTCGACGATCCCGCCATGGGGGTCTATCCCAGTCCGGTCCTGGCCGCCAACGGCATGTTCTATTTCGCGATCAGCGAGATTGAAAGTGATATCTACCTGATGGACCTGGTGAGGGAGTGACGGATGCCGCGCTCAGCGAGGTCGTGACTGAAGTCACGGCTCGGCTGATGTCGCTGAAGCGACACCTACTCTGCCGTCACCCCGGCGAACGCCGGGGTCCATGGAACCTGGATTCCGGCTTTCGCCGGAATGACGATCATGTCATGGATTGGACTTCACAGTGACTGACCCCCTGCCCCGCCTGTCCGCCGCCCTCGCCGACCGCTATCGTATCCTGCGGGAGCTGGGTCAGGGGGGCATGGCCACGGTGTACCTGGCCGAGGACCTGAAGCACGACCGCAAGGTCGCGCTCAAGGTGCTGAAGCCGGAACTCGCCGCCGTCATCGGCGCCGAGCGGTTCGTGGTGGAGATCAAGACCACCGCCGCGTTGCAGCATCCGCACATCCTGCCGCTCTTTGATAGCGGGGAGACGAACGGCTTCCTCTACTACGTGATGCCGTTCATCGACGGCGAGACCCTTCGTGCCAAGCTCGACCGCGAGACCCAGCTCGGCATCGACGAGGCGGTTAGCATCACCACTGCCGTTGCCGACGCGCTCGACTATGCCCACCGCCACGGCGTCATCCACCGCGACATCAAACCGGAGAACATCCTGCTCCACGATGGCCGCCCGATGGTGGCCGACTTCGGCATCGCGCTGGCACTGAGTGCCGCCGCCGGCGGCCGGATGACCGAGACCGGCATGTCCCTCGGCACGCCGCACTACATGAGCCCCGAACAGGCCACCGCCGAGAAGGAGATCACGGCGCGGTCCGACGTGTATTCCCTCGGCAGCGTGCTCTACGAGATGCTCACCGGGAATCCGCCGCACACCGGTGCCTCGGCGCAGCAGATCATCATGAAAATCGTGACCCAGGACGCCGCCCCGGTCACCGAGTTGCGGAAGGCTGTCCCACCCAATGTTGCCGGTGCCGTGGCGCAGTCGCTGCAGAAGCTCCCGGCCGACCGGTTCGAGAGTGCCAAGGCGTTCGCCGACGCGCTGCAGTCATCCACCTGGCGCTCCTCAACGGCGCTCGGCTCGGCTGTCTCGGCGCAACCGACAAAGGGCATCGGCGCTCTCCCCGGCGGCCGGCTCACCATCGGACTCGTCGCCGCACTCCTCGTCATGACGGCACTCGCGGGCTGGGCGTTTGTCAACCGACCGGCACTGCCGGTGGTCCGCATGGCCATGGGCCTGCCGCCGCAGCAGGAGCTGGTCTACGGAGGCATCAACCTGACGCCGCCCCGCGTCGCGATCACCCCCGACGGCTCGACCATCATCTATGCCGGTATCGGACCGATCGCCGCCGTGCTCCCCGGTGGCGGGCAGGCCTTCCCTGCCGGACAGTTTGCTCTGGGCGTGGCGTCGCAGTTGTGGATCAGGCCACTCGACGAACTCGAGGGTCGGCCCCTCACCGGCACCGAGAACGGCTGGGCCCCCACCGTCTCCCCGGACGGACAGCGCATCGTGTTCACCGTCTTCACCGAGAACCGCGCGGATATCCGCGTGGCTCCGCTCGCCGGCGGTCCGCCGATCACCGTCGCGAGCGATGCGGGGTTTTCCTCTGCCTCCTGGGGACCGGACAACCAGGTCTACTTCATTGACCGTTCCGGACTTCGAGTGCGGCGAGTCCAGGCCAGCGGCGGGCCCGTGGAAACCGTGACTGAGGTGAAAGCGTTCACCACCGGGGAGCGTCTCGAATGGCCCGATGTCCTCCCGGATGGCAAGCATGCGATTGTCACCGTTGGCATTCAGGCCCAGTCGCGCCTCGCCAACCACGAGATCCACGTCCTGGATCTGACGACCGGCGCCTCGACGAAATTGCTGGACGGCGTCTATGGCCGCTACAGCCCATCGGGCCATTTGCTGTACATCACCTCCGACAATGTGCTGATGGCGGTGCCGTTCGACGCGAAGTCAGGGAAACCGTCGGGGCGGCCCACGGCCCTCGTCGAAGGGGTGGACTACCGGAACAACGGTTCCGGCGATGTGGCGATCTCCGCGAGCGGCTCCATGGTGTACTCGACCGCCGGGCTGAACGCCCCTGAAATCATGGTCTGGGTGACGCGTGATGGGACGGTGACACCGGTCGATCCGGCGTGGACCGGCGACCTCGAATTCGAGGGGCTGAGTTTGTCGCCCGATGGCACTCGGCTCGCGGTCGAAATCGTGGCGAGCGTCGGCAGTAGTGGCGCGGGCAGCATCGCGCGCACGGGCGATGGGCTCTCGCGTGGCGACATCTGGATCAAGCAATTGCCGCGCGGTCCGCTTTCTCGACTCACCTTCGGCGACGTGGACAGCAGGACGCCGACCTGGAGCCCGGACGGCCAGACGCTCGCCTACCTCGCACGTGGCGCCGACAACGTCTGGGCGGTCTACCGCCGGCCGGCAGACGGCAGCGGCGTTCCCGAACTCCTCCCCGCCCCGCCCCGCGAACTGTACGACCTCTCCTGGTCGGCCGACGGCCAGTGGCTGCTGGCCGGCATGGCAGGCCCGCCAAGCGACGACATCGCCGCCCTCCGGATCGGCAAGGATACCGCGTGGTCCGTCATCGTCGAGGGACCGGCCCATGAGTTCGAGCCAATGCTCTCACCCGACGGGCGCTGGCTGGCCTACTCCTCCGACGAATCAGGGCAGGCCGAGGTGTATGTGCGACCCTTCCCGAACACCTCCAGCGGCAAGTGGCAGATTTCGACCGAAGGCGGCATCGAGCCGATCTGGAGCGTGAATGGCCGAGAGGTGTACTACCGGTCCTTCGACGGCAACGGCATCTGGCGTGCCTCGATGGCCGGTGGACCGAACGCCGCGGCTCGGCAGCAGGTGCTGCGCATTCCCGATGGAGCGTACGAGGCGAACCCGCGCAATCGCCTGATCGCGATATCGGCGGATGGGCAGCGCTTCCTGATGGTGAACCAGACCGGCCGGGGCGACGTGTCGGGCGACATGGTCTTCGTGCAGAACATTGTGTCCGAACTGCGAAGCAAGGTGGGGCGGTAGTTCGATCGACGGTCGGCTGCAGGGGCGCCGGTTGCCCGTGTTGCTTCAGCGACATCAGCCGAGCCGTGGCTTTTGCCACTGGTCCGACGTGGGCGACTCGAACGCGCGCAACCCCACCCCCGGTTCACGATTCCCGTCCGACAGCATAGATTCCCGGATAGCATGCCCTTCCGATCGCGCGTCTCCCAGCTGCTGGCCCTGGCCCTGCTCCTGCTGTCACCGGGAGCCGGGGGCCTCGCGCTGGAGGTCAGCCATCCCTGCCCTGGCAAGGCGGCCACGGACGCATCCGCCACTGGGCACACGCACCACACTAGCGGACACCAATCCGGCCAGCAGGGGCCGGAACATGGCCACCGCTGCTGCTGCTTCGGCGCCTGCTCGCTGGCCCTGCAGCATGCCGCGCTCCCCGCGGCGAAGGCTCCGGTCAGTCTCGTCGTCGCCACGGCATACTCCCCTGTTCCACCACCGCCGGCCCAGCCGCTGCTCATTTCGCCGCCCAGGCTCCTCCCCCCCGCCACGGCCCCACCCGCCAGTTTCTCCTAGTTCATTTCGCCAATCCAATTGAATCGCATCGGCGGCGCATCCCCTGTGCCCGCCGTGCTTCGAGCTTTCAGGAGAAGACTGTCATGTATTTCCCAGCTATTCGATGGATCCCCGCTGCACTGGGGCTCTTCTGCCTCGCCTCTGCGATGCCCGCCGAGGCGCAGGAACCGACATGGACCAGCGGGCGCCCCGACGGGCACGCCCCCATCGGCGTCATGGCCGACCACACCCACGAGCGGGGCGAGATGATGCTCTCGTACCGCTACATGTACATGGACATGGACGGCAACCGGACCGGTACCTCGGAGGTCTCCACGGCCGACGTCCTCGCCGACTATCCCATCTCCCCGCTCAGCATGCCGATGAACATGAGCATGTTCGGGCTGATGTATGCGCCGAGCAACCGCGTGACCCTCTCCTTCATGCTGCCGTACCTCAGCTCCTCGATGGACCACGAGACCGGCATGGGGGGATTGTTCACCACCGAGAGCAGCGGCATCTCGGATCTCACGGCCTCCGCACTCATCAAGTTGTTCAACAAGAACCGCAAGGAAATGCACGTCCAGGCCGGGCTGAGCTTCCCGACGGGATCCATCGATCAGATGGACGTGACGCCGATGAGCATGGGCCAGGAGGTCCAGCTCCCCTACCCGATGCAACTCGGCTCCGGGACGGTCGACGTCCTCCTCGGGCTGACCTACCTGGGCCAGAACGACAACTGGTCCTGGGGCGCACAGGGCAGCGGCGTCATCCGGACCGGCACCAACGACAATGACTACCGGCTCGGCAGCAAGGGATACCTGACCGGATGGTACGCCCGGCGCTGGAGCCAGTGGGTGAGCACCTCCCTCCGGGTGGCCGGCAGCAGCTGGGGCAACATCGATGGTGCGGACCCAGCCCTAAACCCCGCGGTCGTGCCGACCGCCGATCCCTCCCTCCGGGGCGGGACGCGCCTCGATGCCCTGCTCGGCCTCAACTTCGAAGTCGCGACCGGCACGTTGAAGGGACAGCGGCTCGCGGTCGAGGCCGGCATTCCCTTCTACCAGGACCTCGACGGACCCCAGCTCCAGACCAACTGGGTGATCGTCGCGGGGTGGCAGTACGCCTTCCGGCTGTACTAGCATGCGGGGCAAAAGCCCCGCCCTCTAGCCCGCTTCCATATCTCGCGGTATCCTAAGGGGTTACCGCTGTCCTTTGCGTCTCTTTGCGTCTTCGCGTTAGAAGCAGTTCACGCGAAGACGCGAAGCCGCGAAGGTCTCTTCATGGGAGCGCCTGCTTGACCGATCCCCTTTCCCGCCTCACCGCCGCCCTCGCCGCCAGGTACCGCATCGAGCGGGAGCTCGGCCAGGGCGGCATGGCCACGGTGTACCTCGCGCACGACGTGCGGCACGACCGCAAGGTGGCGCTCAAGGTGCTGCGGCCCGAATTGAGCGCCATCCTCGGCGCCGAGCGGTTTCTCGCCGAGATCAAGACCACCGCCAACCTCCAGCATCCGCATATCCTCAGCCTCTTCGATTCCGGGGAGGCCGAAGGGCTGGTCTTCTATGTGATGCCGTACGTGGAGGGGGAGAGTCTCCGTGATCGGCTCGACCGGGAGACGCAGCTTTCCGTTGACGACGCGGTACGCATCGCCCGCGAAGTGGCGGATGCGCTGGCGTACGCGCACGGCCAGGGGGTCATCCACCGCGACATCAAGCCCGAGAACATCCTGCTCCACGGCGGGCATGCGATGGTGGCCGACTTCGGCATCGCGCTCGCCGTGAGCCGCTCCGATGGCGGCACCCGCATGACCGAAACCGGGATGTCCCTCGGCACGCCGCATTACATGAGCCCCGAGCAGGCGATGGGGGACAAGGAGATCACCCCCAAGACCGATATCTACGCGCTGGGGTGCGTGCTCTACGAAATGCTGGTGGGGGAGCCGCCGTTCACGGGCCCAACGGCGCAGGCCATCGTGGCCAAGGTGATGACGGCGGAGGTGACGAGTCTCTCGGCGCAGCGCCGCTCCGTGCCGGACTACGTCGAGGCCACGGTGCTGCACGCGCTGGAGAAGCTGCCGGCGGACCGGTTCGGCAGCGCGCAGGAGTTGCTGGCGTCGCTCTCGGGCACGATGACCACCCAGAGCATGTCGCGGTCGATGGCGCGCGCGCCGTCTCCGGGACCGTGGAGAAACATCGCCTACGCCGCGCTCGGCGTGGCGGTGGTCGGGGTCGCCCTGGCGGCCTGGGGGATGACGCGATCACCGGTTGCCGGAGCGGTGCCATCGGTGGCGTTTCGCCTCAGCCAGGATGGGCCGACGGCCCCGAACTACACCGGGGACGTACGACCGGCCCTCGCGATTTCCCCCGATGGCTCGCACCTCGCCTATCGTGCTGAAGACGGTGGCCGGCGCAGCATCGCCGTGCGTGACCTTGGCTCGGTGGACGCCCGCTTGCTCCCGGGAACGGAAGGGGCCCGTGACATCATCTTTTCCCCCGACGGCCGCTCGCTGCTCTTCCGGCAGGGGACGGCGCTCAAGCGGACCTCGCTCAGCGGAACACCTCCGATCAGGGTGGCCGAGATCGGTCAGTCGCCATCGACGTACGGCCTGGTCTGGCTCCCTTCGGACACGATCTACTACCTGATCGAGGCATCGCGCTCGATCTACAAGGTGAGCGCAGATGGAAACAGCCCCCCAGTTGCCGTCCCGCTCCCGGACTCGATCGGCCTGCTAAGCGAGCTTTCTCCGATCCCTGATACCGAGTGGCTGCTCTCGTCCGAACTGTCGTCCGAACTCGGCGGGGGTCGGACCGCGACGATCGTCGTCCTGTCGACCAGGACCGGCGAGATCCGTCGCCTGAACGGGAAGGGCGTCGGCATACGGCTGCTCTCCGACAGGCATCACCTCCTGCTCGGCAAGGACAACGGCCTGCTGACGATCGTCGCATTTGACCCGAAGCGACTGGAACTCAGCGGTCCCGAGGTCCCGGTGCTCGACGGAGTCCAGGCCACCGTCATCGGCCTCCCTTCCCTGGAGCTCTCAACGTCTGGCGTACTGGCCTTTGTCACCGGCCGTGAGAATGACCGGACGGTCGTGGAGGTGGACCGGAGCGGGCGTGTCACTCCGCTTATGGCGGAGCCCGCCGAGTACAAGGACCCCCGATGGTCGCCGGACGGCACCCGCATCGCGGTGGAAATCGCGCAGGGCATGCAGGGTGATCTCTGGATTCGCGATATGAGGGCAGGTACACAGACCCGCCTCACCAACGGCAGCGAGAATCTGTATCCGCTCTGGACTCCGGACGGGCGGCGGATCGTCTTCACCTCCCGCCGCGCCGGGCTGGCAGGGCTGTGGTGGCAACCTGTCGACGGGGGGAGCGAAGCGGAAAGCCTGCAGCCGGGCAATGAACAGGACCTGCGGTTTCCGCATGACATCAGTCCCGATGGGCGCACCCTCCTGGTTCGAACCAACACGGCGGCGAGTGGCTTTGACATTGGCGCCATGGAGTTGAAGCCCAATGGTGAGTTTCGGCCGGTACTCGCTACACCCGAGAACGAGGGCTCGCCGGTGTTTTCGCCAGACGGCAAGTGGATGGCGTACACCTCGGATGCGTCCGGCACCAACGAGGTGTATGTGACGCCCTGGCCGGAGGTGGGGCGCCGCGCCCAACTCTCGTCGGGCGGAGGCCAGGAGCCGCAGTGGAACCCGCAGGGCGGTGAGCTGTTCTACCGAACCGGCGACGCGATGGTCGCGGTCCGGCTCGTGGAGCAGGACGGACTCCTGGCACCTACCCGGCGCGACACCCTCTTCAGCGGTCCCTTCTACCAGCAACCGCGCTGGCCGGAATACGATGTCTCCCATGACGGCACCCGGTTCCTGATGATCAGGCGTGGCAGCGCCCGCCAGGAGATCGTCGTCATCACCGGGTGGGCCGAGCAGGCGGTGAAGAAGCTCGCCGAGGGTGGCGGCACGACGCGATGATGCCAGCACGACCACGGGGCGCGTCGCGAGCCGCCCCGTGGCGATGGTCAGCGACTACCGGACCGCCGTAACCTCCAGGTACTCCGACTCCACCCGCGTGGTCCCGTCGGTGGCCAGATTGTGCTCCGACCAGAGCGTGAGCAGGTCGTCGAACAGCTTCGCCCTGCCGTTGGCATCGAGCGCCTCGAAGGTGCGCACGGTCGGGCCGTACCAGTCGCGGAAGAGCTCGATCACGCCGGCCGGCGACGTCGGGTAATTGAACTCGACGGTGCGGGTGGCGACGGTCACCTCCCGTGCCCCGGCCAGCCGCTCGCGCACCACCGCCTCGTCGCCCCAGAGCAGGGTGCTCGGCACGCCAGACGGCGGCGGGACCAGCGCGGTGTGGGCACGGAGCATGGCGCCGATGAAGCACCCGGGCGTCCAGTTGGCCATGACGATGCGGCCACCGGGACGGGTCACGCGGAGCAACTCGGCCGCTACACGCTCTGGCCGCGGCGCGAACATCGCGCCGAACATCGAGACGACGGTGTCGAACGCCGCGTCCGAGTAGGTCATCGCCTCGGCGTTCCCTTCGTCGAAGCGTACTGAAAGCCCCTCGGCAGCCGCGCGCTTACGGGCGGTCACGAGCAGGTTGGCCGCGATGTCCATCCCGGTGGCCACCGCCCCGATCCGGGCGGGGGGCAGGGTCAGGCTCCCGGTCCCGCACGCCACGTCGAGGACCGTCTCCCCGGCGCGGATGTCGAGGCGCGTCATGAAGGCCTCGGCGCCAGCGCGGTAGCCCGCCGCGATCCGCTCGAAGTCTCCGGCGGTCCAGACCGCCCGCGTCTTGTTGGTCAGTGGATCGCCGCCGGTGATGCCCGCGGGTGCCAGCGCGATCCCGGTGCCGGTTGCGCCGCAGTCGAGGGCGGCCGAAGTTGCAGTCATGGTGTGCCTCCGTGTTCGTGAGTGACGTGTCGTTGTTGACGGAGGTACGTTAGGGCACGATGGCCCCGTCGTGAATGACTGATCGTCCGCATCTATTCACTCTGCGTCCGGACATTTCCGCGTCGATGCTCCAGCGTCCGGCATCCTTGCCTGATCGTCCATCCGAGGCATTGGCCGGAGGGAAACCGAGATGGATCCACTCTCTGACGTGTTGAGGACGGTCCGGCTGAGCGGGGCGCATTTCTTTCATGCATCCGCCTCCGGTCCGTGGGGCATCGAGGCGGCGGCCGCCAGGGAGCTGTCGCCGCGGATCCTTCCCGGGTCCGAACACCTCATCTCCTATCACGTGGTGCTGGAAGGCTCGTGCTGGGGAGGAATGCCCGATCAGCCGCTGGAACCACTCCACGCGGGCGACGTCATCCTCTTCCCGCATGGGGATGCGCACGTCATGAGCGGCTCGCCGCAGCCGGGGCGCGGCCTGCCCCAGGTGCACGCCGTGCCGAGATATCCTGATGGCGCCGAATTCGCGACGGGTGAGGGCGCCTCGGCGTCACTGGTGTGCGGGTTCTTCGGATGCGACATGGCGCCGTTCAATCCTCTCTGCGCGTCACTCCCGCGTCAGTTGACCATGCGCGGACTGTCCGATGGGCTGGTCGGTGTGTTCGCGCGGCAGGTGGTGCAGGAAGCCGAGGCCGGCCGCGCCGGCGTCGACTCGCTCCTGACGCGCCTGGCCGAGTTGATGTTCATCGAGGTGCTGCGGTGTCACCTCGAGTCGCTGCCGCTGGACCAGGGTGGATGGCTGGCCGGACTCCGGGATCCCGTGGTCGGAAAAGCCATCGCGCTGATGCATGAACGCCCGGCGCACCCCTGGACCATTGCCGAGCTCGCCGCGGAGGTCGCTTCCTCCCGCTCCAGCCTCTCCGAGCGTTTCGCCAAACTCGTCGGGATCCCGCCGATGCAGTACCTCACGCAGTGGCGCATGCAGGTGGCGGCGCGGCTCCTCAAGGAGACCGGTGCGAAGGTGTCCGCGGTCGGGGCGGACGTCGGATATGAGTCGGAAGCGGCCTTCAGCCGGGCGTTCAAGAAGGCGACCGGTGTCGCGCCAGGGGCGTGGCGGACGCGCGCGTCGACGGGCGCACGACGGGATCTGGCTTGATCTCGCGCCGCTTCAACGACATCAGCCGAGCCACGGCCTTGGCGGTGACACTGGCGGCCGGTGCCGTGTTGCTCCCCACGAGACTCGCCGCCCAGCGCCCCTGCGACCCCGTCAGCCCGGTCCCCAGCGCGAGCCATGACCTCTACTGCATCCATCTCCTGCCGGCAGCCAGCTACACGGTTACCGGTACCGCCGAGCTCGACTGGATTCCGGGCCCCTTCACCGTCAACGTCTCCCGCGACGGCACCAACCGCTGGAACCTGCGCGTCGCGCTGAGGAATCTCCCGCCGCTGCCGACCGGCCCCGCCCCCGGATACGTCGCCTGGGTGATGCCGCCGTCGCTGACGCCAATGATTCGGCTCGGCACAGTGCGCGAGGGCACCACCGACCTCGGTCCCTTCGCGCTGCAGATCTTCCTGGTGCACATCTCGGCGGAACCGGACACGACGGCGACGACGCGGCAGGGTGCGCTCGTCCTCCGCGGCGAATCGGCCGCCACCCGGCTCCGCCCCGCCGACAACTACGAATTTCTGCTCGGCGCCATCGGTGTCCCCACCGAACCGGACGCGCATGCGCATCACATGGCCACCGAGCCGGATTCGCTGGGTTGGACCGGCATCCCGATGTATCCCAACCTGCAGATGCTGCTCTCCGAAATGCGGCTTCGCCCCGCCGTCCATGCGTGGAAGCCGCCCGAGAACCCGAACGCGCCGGTCGCCCGGCCGCGCGAGGTGGTGACACTTGGCGACGGCGACACACTCGACCTCACCGCCGGCGTCGTCCGCCGGACGCTCGCCGGGCGCAGCTACACGATGTTCGGGTTCAACGGCCAGTACCCCGGCCCCCTGCTGCGCGTGCCGCAGGGTGCGAAGGTCACTGTCCAATTTCACAACGAACTCCCCCAGCCCACGACGGTGCACTGGCACGGGCTCCGACTCGATCCGCGCTTCGACGGCGTCCCCGGACTTTCGCAGCCGGCCGTCGAACCGGGCGAGAGCTTCACCTACCAGCTCATCTTTCCCGACGGCGGCATTTTCTGGTATCACCCACATGTCCGTGAAGACATCCAGCAGGACCTCGGTCTCTACGGCAACATCTTCGTGCAGTCGCCGAGGCCCGACGCGTGGGGCCCTGTCAACCGGGAAGAATTCCTGCTGCTGGACGACCTGCTGGTGGGGGACGACGGACTGGTGCCCTGGGGGCTGGACGAACCGACGCACGCGGCGATGGGGCGGTTCGGGAACATGCTCCTCGTCAACGGCGAGCCCGACTGGAAGCTGACGGTGCGCCGCGGCGAGGTCGTCCGGCTCTTCCTGACCAACACCTCCAACACCCGCACCTTCAACCTCAACTTCGGGCCGGACACCCGCATCAAGGTTGTCGGCTCCGACCTCAGCAACTTCGTCCGGGAGAGCTGGGCCGAGAGCGTGGTCATCGGCCCGGCGGAACGGTACGTGGTGGAAGTACGGTTCGATACGCCTGGCAGCGTGGCGATGGTCAATGCGGTGCAGGGACAGGACCACTACAACGGTCGCTTCTTCCCCGTGGTGGATACGCTGGGCGCGGTGACAGTCACGCGGGAGCGTGCCGAGCCCGAGCTCTCAGCGTCCTTCAATAACCTGCGTACCGACGGATATGTGGCCGACGAGACGATGGCACTCCTCCGCGCCAATCAGGGACTCCCGCCGGAGCGGGTACTCGAGCTCCGGGCCAGGTGGGTCGGGCTCCCCTTCGTGACCGAGCGGCTGATGCGGGTGGACAGCATCTATCACAACCCGGTCGAGTGGGCCGGGACGATGCCGGGGATGAACTGGGCCACGATCGGCCCCCAGGCGCAGTGGACCCTGCGGGACCACGCGACCGGCAAGGAGAATGGCGAGATCGCCTGGCGGTTCACCCAGGGAGACCTGCTCCGCCTTCGGCTGGTGAACATCCGGGAAACGCTCCACGCGATGCAGCACCCGATCCACCTGCACGGTCAGCGCTTCCTGATCCTGGCGGTCAACGGCGTCCCCAGCGACGATCCGGCCTGGAAGGATACGGTCCTTGTGCCGGCGGGTGCGGCGGTGGACCTTCTGGTAGAGATGTCGAACCCGGGCCCGTGGATGCTGCACTGCCACATCGCGGAGCACCTGCAATCGGGCATGATGATGACTATCCACGTGGAGGCTCAGTGATCTACAACCCCCAGCTTCGGACCTTCCTGGTGGCTGCCCTGGCGGCCGTATCTCCCACCCTCCTCTCGGCGCAGCAGCCGGAGTTCGGGCCGGCGGTCAAGGCGTACGTCTCGGTCAGCGACTCGGTCGTCGCCATCACCGATGTGCTGGTGATCGACGGCACCGGCGGCACGGCCCAGCCGGGGCAGACGGTCCTGATCCGCGACGGGATGATCGCCGAGGTCGGGCCGGCCAAGAAGGTGAAGGTGCCGGCCTATGCCACGAAGGTGGACGGGAAGGGAAAGACGCTGATCCCCGGCATCATCGGGATGCACGACCACATGTACTACTCGGCCGCGGGCGGGCGTTCGGCGCAGATGAGCTACACCGGACCGCGGCTCTACCTCGGCGCCGGCGTCACCACGGTTCGCACCACCGGCAGCCAGTCACCCTACGGGGACATCAACCTGAAGCACCGGATCGATGCCGGCCAGGTGCCGGGTCCGCGCATCTATGTCACGACGCCGTACCTGACCGGCCCGGGCGGTGGTGGGACGATGTCGGTCGCGGAGACGCCGGAACAGGCCCGCCGGTTCGTGGCCTACTGGGCGGAGGAGGGCGCCACGTGGATCAAGTTCTACACCAACATCAGCCGGGAAGCGATGGGCGCCGCCATCGATGAGGCCCACAAGGTGGGGATGCGGGCGACCGGGCATCTCTGCTCCGTCACCTTCCGCGAGGCGGTGGGACTCCACATCGACGACCTGGCGCATGGCGGGATGACGGCCACGGACTTCATCGAGGGGAAGGAACCGGACAAGTGCCCCCCGAATTCGCTGGTGGCGACCGACCGCGCCGTCGCGGGTGACGGGCCGGTCGCGACGCCCCTGATCACCTACATGATCCAGAACGGCGTTTCGATGACCACCACGCCGGCGGTGTACGAGCTCTTCTACCAGAACCGCCCGGTGACCGACGAGCGGGTGCTGAACCTGATGGCGCCCGAGGTCCGTACCGCCTATGTGGCCGAGCGCGCGCGGATCGACAGCACCGCCAACTGGCCACTGACCGAGGAGGGGTTCGCGCGGGCCCTCGCCTTCGACAAGGCGTTCTATGACGCCGGCGGCGTGCTGGCGAGCGGCGTGGATCCGACCGGCAACGGCGGCGCGCTCCCCGGGCTGGGGGACCAGCGCGGGTACGAGATCCTGATCGAGGGGAAGTTCACGCCGGAGCAGGCGGTGCAAATTGTCTCGCTCAACGGCGCCAGGATCCTGGGCATTGCCGACGTGTTCGGTTCAGTGGAGCAGGGGAAGGTCGCCGACCTCGTCCTCATGAATGGCGATCTGCGCTCCGATCCGAAGGTGATCCAGAACGTGGAGATTGTCTTCAAGGACGGTGTCGGATATGACTCGCCCAAGTTGATCCAGGCGACAAAAGGAAGAGTCGGCATCGACTGACGCGGCTTCGCGGATGATCAGGAAGGAGAGTTGACCCATGTCTGCTGACGCACAGTGGGTGCGCCCGACCGATGTCGAGATCGACATGTTCGGTCTCACGCACATCGGCCGCGTGCGGAAGGAGAACCAGGACCACTTCATGCTCTGCACCGTGCACCCCCAGGTGGTGGTGCACGGCACCAGCCTCCCCGAGCCGGAATCGCTGCCGCTCCGGGGTGAGCGGATTGCCACCTACATGCTCGTCGCCGACGGCGTCGGCAGCGGATCGGGGGGCGGCGAGGCGAGCCGGCTGGCGCTCGCCACGGTCACGCAATACGTCGCCTCCTCCATGCGCTCCTACCACGCGGCCGGCGCCACGTCGGACGCCGATTTTCATCAGGCGCTGGCCGCGGCAGCGCTCGAGGCTCACGCGGCCGTCCTGAAGAAGCGGGCCCTGGACCCCGCAGCGAAGATGGCGACCACCCTGACGCTCGCCGTCGCGGTCTTCCCCTGGATGTATGTCACCCAGGTGGGGGACAGCCGCTGCTATCTCTACTGGCAGGGGAAGCTGACCCAGATCACCCGAGATCAGACCATCGCCCAGGGACTGGCCGACCAGGGAATCCTGCCGGCGGACCGCATCAGCAGCTCACCGCTCAGCCATGTGCTCTCCAGTGCCATCGGCGGCGACGAGGCGATGCCGGTCGTCAGCCGCGTCGAAATCCCCCGCGGCTGCGTCATCCTGCTGGTCACCGACGGACTGACCAAGCATGTGAACGACGACGAGATCGTGGAGCAGATCGAGGCGATGGAGTCGTCAGAACAGCTCTGCCGCTCACTGCTCGACATGGCGCTTGATCGCGGCGGCAGCGACAACGTCACACTGGTCGCGGCCCGGGCGCCGATTCGCGCCGACGCCGGCTGAAGCAGGGGCTCGGCCGCAAGATCATGACGAGCCCGACGCCGGCGCCTCGATCCGCCGTGCGAACACGATCCGGCCGTCGCGCGGCGCGAGGCGACGATACCCACAGAGGTGGAAGATCGGCACCATCAGGAACCGCGCGACGGTCGGATTGACCAGCACCTGGCGCGGACGGGTCGGGTCCTGCCGGACACCGGGCAGCCAGGTCAGCGCCCGATCGACGCGCAGCCACCGCAGCACAGCGGACACACTCAACCAGCTCCGCCGCACCGGCCGCGTGATGAAGAAGCCGTCCGACCCCAATCCCTGATACCTCGGCATCAACAGCAGCCCGCTCATCGGAGCACGGACCGGACCACGCACATCCTCGGCAAGCAGCTCGCCGCGCGTGATCGGCTGGAAATGCCGAAATCCCGGCAGCATCTCGAAATGGTCGTCGGGGGTGATGTTGTGCCGGTAGACGATCTCGGCGATGACCGGCGCCCCATCCGCCGCGGTGCGAAGTCGCTGCGATTTCGCCTCCACCACCGCTGAGTTCGCCGGCACCGCGTGGATGCCCGAGAGCACCGTCCACAGCGCCGACTCGAGGTGGTCCGCCGTTTCCGGCGCCTCGTGCTGCCCCCCCTCAATCACCAGGACCGACCGTCCCTGCCGCTCCATGTAATCGAGCATGGAGCCGCGGATGGATTCCTCGATGCCGAGGATGAGGGGGATGGGGCTGGCGAACGCGATGGCGCGGTCGTGGAGGGTGTCGTTGATGGCCTGGAAGGGGACGCCGGGGCCGGAGGTGGAGTGGAGTTCGATCAGCAGGATGTCCCGGTCGGGGAATTCTCGCTCAATCGCATCGAGCGCATGCACCAGTCCGCGCAACTCCGCCTGCTCGACACAGGAGGGGTGTTCGGTCCCTCGCGCGCGCGCCACCTCGGTGGCCGTCCAGAGCCGGGCGAGATCCCGGTCCACAAATCGTCGACCCAGCTGCAGGGCGGCGAGGTTTCCCGTGATCGCCACAACGGTGCCCGCCAGCGGAAGTGCACCGCCCGCGAGCGACTCCAGCACGCGACGGACCGCGATGGGACCGGCCGGCTCATTGCCGTGGATGCCGGCAATCACGACGACGACCGGCCCGGGCTGCTTCCCGTCCACCCGACCGATGAGCCGCTCCGCCCCGGTGCCCACCGTCTGCACCGAACCGCCGTTCACGTCGATGATGTCCCCTTGAGGTAGCGTTCGAAAAGATGAAAGGCGATTTCGAGAAAGTCGCGCTCGCTCACCACGCCCACCAGCATTCCGTCCTTCACCACGGGCAGGCAGCCGACCTTGTGTTCGCGCATCAGCGCGAGGGCGTCGATGCACAGCATGTCGGGGGTCGCGGTGATCGGGTGGACCTTCATGACATCCCGCACCGGCACCGGCGCAGCGGCGCTGGCCCGGCCGTTGGCGACGAGCCCGAGCAGGGTGCGATGGGAGAGCATCCCCACCAGCCGCCCCTCCTGATCCTCGACCGGTACATGTCGCAGGTGCCGCCACCGCATGACGCTCGCCGCGACATCCACGAGGTCCTCCGGGTGCACGGTGAAGAGGTCGGTCGTCATCAACTGGCCAACCACCCGGTGGCTGTCCCGCCACTCGTCGACAGTCATCTCCTGTGGCGGACCCCAGGTGTGCACCGGGTCTCCGGAACGCTGGCGCTCGAGCATGATGCGGGTGAGGGTGAGGTACCGTGCGGTCGCCGGTCGAATGTCGTTCAGCCTGTCGGCGGCGTCGAGCGCCCACTGGGCGCCGGTCTGCCCGGTCGTGACCCGCGCCTCGATCACCCCCATATAGCGGTCGATGTCCTCGGCCGGGATCTCCCGCCGGGCCAGGCCGGCGCGGGCATACGGCAGGAGAATATCGAGCAACAGCGGACGCGCGGCGTAGGTCTCGCCATCGGCCCAGCGGAAGTTGGCGTGCAGGCCGTAGCGTGCCGCCGCCTGGAAGTTGCCCTTCACATGCGCAAAGGTGAACGACTTCCGAACGTCTCCATATTCGTGGCCGAGCTCCACCATGAGGCCGAAGAAGAAGGCGGCGTTGGCCACCTCATCGAGCACGGTGGGCCCCGAGGGGAGCACGCGGTTTTCGATCCGGAGATTCGGCTTGCCATCCAGCACGCCGTAGCAGGCGCGGTTCCAACGATAGATCGTTCCGTTGTGCAGCGCGAGCGCCCGCAGCTTGGGGATTTCACCGCGCTCCAGCTGGGAGATCGACGATTCGCCGGTGTCGGCGCGCAGCAGCAGGCGGAAGCGCGCGATGTCTTCCTTGAAGAGCTCGGTGACCGAGTGATCGACCCAGTTGTCGCCGAAGGAGACTCGTTGCGGCGCCCCGCGCGCCTTGTGCTGGTCGGAACGGACATCGAGCGACTGCTCGAACATGGCCACCCGTGTTTCCCGCCAGAGTCGGTGCTGCAACAGGAGTGGGGAGTTGGCAGCCGCCGCGAGGACCGGGGCCGTCACCACCTGGGCCAGGTTGTAGGCACGGGCGAAGTTGTCGGCGCCGATCTGCAGGTGGATCTGGAAGCTGGTGTTGCAGGCCTCGAGGAGGACGTTGTCGTGGGTGAGGGAGAGCTCCTCGATCCCCTTGATCTGCGTCCGGAACTTGCCGCCCGACAGTTCGCTCATGACCCGGTTGAGCTCCTGATAGCGTGCCAGCGGCGTCATGCTCGAGAGGGTCAGGTCCTGCTTCTCAAGACTCGGCAATGTGCCGGACAGCAGAATATCGCCGCCGAGCGCACGAGCTGCCGTTCGGGCCCGCTCGAGGGTCTCGTTCAACCGGCGTTCCATCTCGGAGAGACAGCGGTTCTCGAAGGTGAGTGGCTCGAGATTGTACTCGATATTGAACAGGGCCAGCTCGGTGGTAAATCCCTCGCCGAGCTCCCGGAGCACCTCCGTCGCCAGCAGGGCGGGGCGCCCGTCGGGATAGACCAGGAACATCTCCTGTTCCGCGCCGATGCGGCAGAGCCCAGGCTCGATGGCGCCGCTGGCGCACATCCGGTCCAGCGCCTCGACATCGTCGAGGAGCGCGCGGGCGATGCGCCGAAGCTGGTCGTCCCCGGCCGGGGCGGAGATGTCGAGTTGACCCATATATAAGGAAGATATCGGCCACCCGACGGATGGCTAGCGGGACAATTCTGAAGAAAGGCCTAAGGAGGGGTCGCAATTGGACGCCGCACCCCGGCTCGGGCCTCCGGGTGGCGCAACTCCGCTTCGTAGACCACCTTGGGAGTGAGGAATTGGACCGCCGGGCCGCCGGCTGAACCCGGCTCTTGGCTAGTGTCGCTGAAGCGACACGAACAGGCCGTCACCCCGGCGAAAGCCGGGGTCCAGGTCCTTCGCGCCCTTTGCGTCTCTTGGCGTCTTTGCGTTAGAGGCTGTTCACACGAAGCCGCGAAGATCGCGAAGAATGCTTCGGCCTTCGTGGCTCGCAATGAGTAACAACGTGGGAGCCTCATTGACTGACCCCCTGCCCCGCCTCGTCGCCGCATTGGCCGACCGCTACCGCATCGAGCGGGAGCTGGGCCAGGGCGGCATGGCCACGGTCTATCTCGCCGAGGACCTGAAGCACGACCGCAAGGTCGCGCTCAAGGTGCTCAAGCCCGAGCTCGCCGCCGTCATCGGCGCCGAGCGGTTCGTGGTGGAGATCAAGACCACGGCGGCGCTCCAGCATCCGCACATCCTGCCCTTGTTCGACTCCGGCACCGCCGACGGGTTCCTCTACTACGTGATGCCGTTCATCGACGGGGAGACGCTCCGCTCGAAGCTCGATCGCGAGACCCAGCTCGGCATCGACGAGGCGGTGGAGATCACGACGGCAGTCGCCGACGCGCTGGACTACGCGCACCGGAATGGCGTCATCCACCGCGACATCAAGCCGGAGAATATCCTGCTGCACGACGGCCGCCCGATGGTGGCCGACTTCGGCATCGCGCTCGCGCTGAGCGCCGCAGCCGGCGGCCGGATGACCGAAACGGGGATGAGTCTCGGCACGCCGCACTACATGAGCCCCGAGCAGGCCACGGCGGAGAAGGAGATCACCGCCCGGAGCGATGTCTACTCGCTGGGCAGCGTGCTCTACGAGATGCTCACCGGCGACCCGCCCCACACCGGCTCGTCGGCGCAGCAGATCATCATGAAGATCGTGACCGATACCGCGCGCCCGGTGACCGAGCTCCGGAAGTCGGTCCCCACGAATGTGGCGGCCGCGACCGCCAAGTCACTGGAAAAGCTGCCGGCAGACCGGTTCGCATCGGCGGCGGAGTTCGGCGCAGCGCTGGTGAACCCGGCGTTCACCATCGCGGGTGGGGCGGTCGGAGGCGTGGCAGCCGGCGGAGCCGCCGGAATCTCACGCCGCGCCTTCGCTGGCGTGGCCGCGCTCGCCGTGATCTGTTTCGCGGCGGCGCTCTGGGGCTGGCTGGGCCGCCCGACGCCGCCGGGGCCCAGTCGCTACGCGCTCGCGCCTCTGCCCTTCAACGCAGGCTTCTATTTGGGCAGGCAGGTCACCCTGTCACCCGACGGCGCAACCATCGTTTACATGGACTCGGTCGGCGGGTTTCAGTTGTGGATCAAGACAGAGGACCAGGCGGAGGCGGTGCCACTTCCCCGCTTCGTCGCCGCATTGGCCGACCGCTACCGCATCGAGCGGGAGCTGGGCCAGGGCGGCATGGCCACGGTCTATCTCGCCGAGGACCTGAAGCACGACCGCAAGGTCGCGCTCAAGGTGCTCAAGCCGGAACTCGCCGCCGTCATCGGCGCCGAGCGGTTCGTGGTGGAGATCAAGACCACGGCGGCCCTGCAGCATCCACATATTCTTCCGCTCTTCGATTCCGGCACCGCCGACGGCTTCCTCTACTACGTGATGCCGTTCATCGACGGCGAGACGCTGCGGAGCAAGCTCGATCGCGAGACGCAGCTCGGCATCGACGAGTCGGTGGCCATCACGGTGGCCATCGCCGATGCGCTCGACTACGCCCACCACCAGGGCGTCATCCACCGCGACATCAAGCCCGAGAACATCCTGCTCCATAACGGTCGCCCGATGGTGGCCGACTTCGGGATCGCGCTCGCGCTGAGTGCCGCCGCCGGCGGCCGCATGACCGAGACCGGCATGAGTCTCGGCACGCCGCACTACATGTCTCCCGAGCAGGCCACCGCCGAGAAGGAGATCACCGCCAAGTCGGATGTGTACTCCCTCGGGAGTGTCCTCTATGAGATGCTGACCGGCGCGCCGCCGCACCTCGGCGGCTCGGCGCAGCAGATCATCATGAAGATCGTGACCGAGGAAGCCGCACCGGTCACCAGGGCGCGGAAATCGGTGCCACCCAACGTCGCGGCCGCGGTGGCCAAGTCGCTGGAAAAGCTGCCGGCCGACCGATTCGAGAGCGCCAAGGCGTTCGCCGAGGCGCTGGGCAACAAGTCGTTCACGATGCTGACCGCGGCGGCGACCGGGCGCGCCGTCGGAGTCGCCGGCAACCCCCGCCTCGTCCGCGGCCTCGCCGCCCTCTGCGTGTTGCTGCTTGTGGCTGCGCTCTGGGGATGGCTGCGGCCGAAGCCCACGCCATCGGTTGCGCGCTACGGGCTCTCGTTTCCACCGGGACAGGAGCTGACCGACCAGTACAACATCCCCTTTGCGCTGGCGCCCGACGGGTCGTGGATGGTGTACGACGGGCCCGCGGAGACGGGCCAGCAGCTCTGGGTCAAGCAGCGGAATGCCTATGAGGCCACTCCCCTGACCGGGACAGCGCACCCCGGGGGTGGCAGCGCGCCCTCCATCTCCCCCGACGGCGAGTGGATCGTCTTCACGGTCGACGGGCAGCTGCGAAAGGTCCCGCGCGGCGGAGGCTCGGCCATCACCATCGCCGACTCGGCCCACAGGCAGTTCCGTAGCGTCGCGTGGCTCGATGACGGCACGATCGTCTACCGGGATGCCGGGAACCGGCTCCGGCGGATGCCCGACAACGGCGGCGTCGCCGAGGTCGTCTGGGCGCCGGACTCCGGGACGGACCAGCGACCCCGCCACCCGACGCCCCTGCCGGGAGCCCGTGGCGTGCTATTCACCTATTGCTCCGACAACGGATGTTCCGATCAGGGGGGGTGGGTCCTGGACTTCAAGTCCGGCAAGGCCCGGGCGCTGATTCCTGACGCAGTCATGACCTGGTACACGCCCACCGGGCACCTGGTGTACGTTCGGGAAGATGGCGGGGTGTTCGCGGCACCCTTCGACCTTGGGTCACTCGAGGTGACTGGCCCCTCGGTGCCGATCCTCGAAGGGGTCAAGGTTGTCGCGAACCTCATTCCACGTCTTGCCATCTCGGCATCGGGGATGATGTTGATGATTGCAGGCCCCGCCGGTGGGGGTTCCGGAATTCCCTCTGAAGCCGTATGGGTGACAAGGGAGGGTCGGGGAACTCTGGTGGATTCTTCCTGGCAGTTCTCCATGTCGGGGAACGCTGCCTGGGCGCTCTCGCCCGACGGCGATCGACTGGCAGTGACCATCCGGGGACCAACCGACAACGATGTCTGGATCAAGGAACTGGACCGGGGTCCTATCACGCGCCTGACAGTGGACAAGGCGGAGGATGCGCGGCCCCACTGGACGGCGGATGGGCAGTCGGTCTCGTTCATCACGAACCGGGGCACCAATACAGATGTGTACATGCGCCGGGCCGACGGTACCCTCCCAGCGGAAGTACTGGTGGACCTCGACGAAGACGTGTTCGAGGCGGTCTGGTCTCGCGATGGAGAGTGGCTAGTCCTCCGCACCGGAGGCACCGACGGGACGCGCGACATCTGGGCGCAGCACCTCGGGACCGACAGCACTCCGAAACGCCTCTTGGCAACCGAGTTCGACGAAAATGCTGTCACACTGTCGCCCGACGGGCGCTGGCTGGCCTATCAGTCGGATGAGAGCGGGACGGACGAGATCTACGTTCGGCCCTTCCCAGACATCTCCGCGGGGAAGTGGACGGTGTCGCTGGGCGGGGGATCCAGTCCGCTTTGGTCACACAACGGTCGGGAGTTGTTCTACCTTCATGGCCAGGGTGCCGCCCGGCAGATGATGGCGGCACAGATTCGCACCTCACCCACCCTCGAGGTGACGGAGCGCCGGACACTCTTCCCTGTTCCTCCCAGTCAATACCTGATTCCCCCGAACTACACCGGATATGATATCAGCTCCGACGACCGGCGCTTCCTTCTGATGCGGCGGGCAGGGTCGGGTGACGAGGCGCCACAGACCGCCCTGATCCTGGTGGAGAACTGGTTCGAGGAGTTGAAGGGGAAGATGGGTCGATGAGGAATGTCGCGAGTCGCGGTAGGATGCCGGGGCCCACTGAGGCCGGTCTCCGAATTGCGCCGGAATGACCTACATTATGTGTACCGGACCATGACTTGACCGATTCCACCCTCAGCCACCACCCAATGACCCTCGCCGGTACCACCCTTGGCCGCTACCGTCTCCTCGACCGACTCGGTGCCGGCGGCATGGGTGAGGTCTGGCGCGCCCACGACGCCAACCTCGATCGCGAGGTGGCCATCAAGCTGCTCGCGCCCGGCGCCCTCGCCGACGCCAACACGCAGGCGCGCTTCCGGCGAGAGGCGCTGGCCCTCTCCCGACTCTCGCACAGCGGCATCGCCACCGTCTTCGACTTCGACGCCCACGAGGGCACCTCCTTCCTGGTGATGGAACTCGTCTCCGGCGGAACCCTCGAGGCGCGCATCGCCGGCGGCCCGATGCCCCTCGACGAGGTGCGGCGCATCGGGGCTGCGGTCGCCGACGCAATGCAGAACGCGCATCAGAACGACATCGTGCACCGCGACCTGAAGCCCGGCAACGTGATGCTGACCTCGACCGGTCAACCGAAGATCCTCGATTTCGGCATCGCGATGCTGCTTGGTGACGCAGGATCGAAGCTCACCCGCCCCGGGATGATCCTGGGGTCCCTGCCGTACATGGCCCCCGAACAGCTGACCGGCGACGCCGATTCTCCGGGCAGCGATATCTACGCGCTCGGCGTGCTGCTCTTCGAGATGCTCACCGGCCGCCGGCCCTTCGTGAAGGAGCGCGCCGAGGCACTGATGTTCGAGATTTTCGGCAACGCGCCTCCCACGGTGCGGTCGCTCCGCGCCGATGTGCCGGACGATCTCGAGCGGCTGGTGATGGCCTGCCTCAGCAAGGACCCCTCGGCGCGCCCAGCGAGCGCCGCCGTGGTCAGCACAGCACTGCGGGGTGACGCCGCGACAGCGTCTGGCCCCGCAACGGCTGCAGTGGAGGTGATCCGCTCGATCGTGGTGCTGCCGCTCCGCAACACCTCCGGCGATCCGACCCAGGAATATTTCGTCGACGGGATGACCGAAGCGATCATCTCCGACCTGGCCCACATCAAGGCGCTGCGCGTCATCTCGCGAACTTCCGCGATGCAGTACAAGGGGAGCACCAAGACGTTGCCTGAGATTGCGCGCGAGCTGAACGTCGACGCCGTCCTGGAGGGCTCCGCCCACCTCGTCGGCGCGCGGGTGCGCGTCAGCGTCCAGCTCATCGCGGCGCGGAGCGACCAGACCCTCTGGGCCGATCGCTATGATCGCGACCTCGTCGATGTCCTGGCGCTGCAGAGCGACGTGGCGGCGATGGTGGCGCGGGAGATTGCCGTGCAGCTCACGCCGGCGGAGGCGGGTCATCTGGCACGGCGACAAGTCGTCAACCCCGAGGCCCACCTCGAGGTGCTGAAGAGCCGGCACTCGATGTTTGCCGCCACGAAGGATGCGCTTGAGGTCGCGCTGCGACATGTCAGGCGGGCGCTTGAGCTTGCCCCCGACTATGCCGTGGCGTGGTCGGCCCTGGCTGACTGCCAGATCATCCGTGTCGTGCGTGGCATGGCATCCCCGGCGGAGGCCGGCGCGGAAGCCTATGCCGCAGCGTTCCGGGCGCGGGAACTCGATCCCGACCTGGCCGATGCCTGGGCGTCGCTTGGCTTCATCGCGTCCGCCACCGGCGATGTCCGCGGCGGACTGCGCCTGCTGCAGCAGGCGGTCGAGCTCAACCCGGGCCGCGCATTTACACATGAGATGCTCTCACGCGGCCTGTGTGCCTTTGATCGCATTGATGAGGGGATCGCCGCGGCCATGCAGGCGGTCGAGCTTGACCCGCTGTCGTCGATCATCCGGACGGGGGTGGGCGATGCGCTGTACTACGGTCGGCAGTACCAAAAATCGGTGTTTCACTACCGAATGGCGATCGAGCTCGACCCACGCTTCGACGGCGCGCACACCGACCTGGCCCGCGCGCTCGAAGCGCTCGGTCACTTCGAGGAAGCGCGCGCAGCCTACGAGGAGGGTCGGCGCCTGGCGGGTGGCATCGCCGGGCCGTCGTTCGGACTGGCCCACCTCGCCGCCGCCGCGGGCGATGAGGCCGAGGCCCGCCGCATCCTGGCGGAACTCTCCGCGGCGCGAGGCAGTCGCGTGGTCTCGGCGTGGGGCATCGGCGCCCTTCACGCCTCGCTGGGCGACATCGAGGACGCCTTCACCTGGCTGGAGACCGCCATCAAGGAGAAGGCATCGGGACTGATGTGGCTCCGGGTGCACCCCCGCCTCGACCCGATCCGGCAGGATCCGCGCTACTGGCCGATGGTGGAGCGGGTGGGGCTGGCCGGTATGCCGGAGGACGCTTGAACTTCGCCAAGCCGGTCGCAGCCATCCTCGCCCTCGGCGTCATTCTCCTCGCACTTCCCGCCAAACGACCCCCGGTGCCCCCAGCGCCACCAGGCGCCGCCCCGTTCGAGTGGAACCAGGACTCGCTCTGGCACGCGCTCGAGGCCCGGTTCGCCGCGGTGCGCAGATCGGGATGCGTCGACGCACCGGCCGAGATGGCCCTCGGCTTCACCACCGTCGGCAGCCTGCTCGACACCCTCACCGTCACCGACATCGCCCCATCCGATCCGCGGCTCGGCACCCTCGAGAGTTCTTTCTTCGAACTCGGCCCCGTCGTGGCCGCCTGCCCTGCCGGGCTCCGCGAGTACGTCGATCTTTCGGGCAGGCTCCGCGAGGTCATCAAGGGCCAGTCGCAGCACTGGGACGCCACTGACCTGCCGAGCCGGCAGCGGCTCTATCGATTGCTCTACGGCACCCGCGCCGCCGTCGAGGAGGCGATGCTGCAGCATCCGGACAGCTCGCTGCCCCTCCTCATCGGGCGCGACGAGCCGTCGGCGACACCCTCCGCCGAGATGCACGGCGTCCGCATTCACTCCGGTGACATGCTGGTCTCCCGCGGCGGCTATCCCACCTCGGCGCTCATCGCCCGCGGCAACGACTACCCCGGCAACTTCTCGCATGTGGGGCTGGTGTATGTCGACTCGGCCACTGGTGCAGTCTCCGTCATCGAGGCGCACATCGAGGTCGGCGTCGCCATCACCACCGCCGAGGGGTACCTGGCGGACAAGAAGCTCCGGCTGATGGTGTTGCGGCCCCGCGCCGACCTCCCCGCCCTCGTGGCCGACCCGATGCTGCCGCATCGCGCGGCGGGCAAGATCCTGGCGCGCGCCCGGTCGGAACACATCCCCTACGACTTCGCGATGGACTATGGCGACCCGTCGGGGCTCTTCTGCTCCGAGGTGGCATCCACCGTCTACAAGGACGAAGGGGTCACCCTCTGGATGGGGCTTTCCACCATCTCGCGTCTCGGCATCCGCACCTGGCTCGCCGAGCTGGGCGTGAAGCACTTCGAGACCCAGGAACCCTCTGACCTCGAGTACGACCCGCAGCTGGTGGTGGTGGCCGAGTGGCGCGACCCCGGCGCGCTCAAGCAGGACCACCTCGACAACGCCGTGCTCGACGCGATGCTGGAGGGCGCGGACCAGGGGGTGGAACTCGACTACCCCTGGTACAAGCTCCCGGCGGTGCGGCTGGCCAAGGGCTACAGCTGGGTGCGGGTGCTCCTCGGCGGGCACGGGCCGATCCCCGAAGGGATGTCGTCTTCCTCGGCGCTCCGCCACGACACGTTCATGACCCGGCAGCGGACGCTCGCGGCGGTGGTGCAGGCGGCGGCCGACTCGACGGCTGCCTCGCAGGGCTACCCCCCGTTCTACTGGACGCTGGTCGATCTGGCCACCCGCGCCACGCAGGCCGATTCCCCCTAGCCGTCCCCCCTATCTCGCGGTATGCTAAGGGGTTACCGATCATATCAGGCAGTCACCCCGGCGAAGGCCGGGGTCCAGTTGTCTCCGCGCGCTTCGCGTCTTTGCGTTGAAATCAGTTCACGCGAAGCCGTGAAGCCGCGAAGGTCTTTTCATGGGAGCGATCAGTTGACCGACCCCCTGCCCCGCCTCACCGCCGCCCTTTCCGACCGCTACCGCCTCGAGCGCGAACTCGGTCAGGGCGGCATGGCCACCGTGTACCTGGCGCAGGACATCCGCCACAACCGCCGCGTGGCGGTCAAGGTGCTGCGGCCCGAGCTGGCCGCCGTCATCGGCGCCGAGCGGTTTCTCTCCGAGATCACCACCACCGCCAACCTCCAGCATCCGCACATCCTCCCTCTCTTCGACAGCGGCGAGGCCGACGGTTTCCTCTTCTATGTCATGCCGTATGTGGAGGGGGAAACGGTCCGCGACCGGATCAGCCGGGAGAAGCAGCTGCCGGTGGCCGACGCGGTGCGGATCACCGTCGAAGTCGCGAGTGCGCTCGATTACGCCCACCGCCAGGGCGTGATCCATCGCGACATCAAGCCGGAGAACATCCTGCTGCACGATGGCAGCGCGCTCGTCGCGGACTTCGGCATCGCGCTGGCCGTGAGCACCGCCGGCTCCCGGATGACCGAGACCGGCATGAGTCTCGGGACCCCGCACTACATGAGCCCCGAGCAGGCGATGGGGGAGCGGGAGATCACCGCCACCTCCGACGTCTATGCCCTGGGCTGCGTCCTCTACGAGATGCTGGTCGGCGAGCCGCCCTTCACCGGCCCCACCGCGCAGGCCATCATCGCCCGGGTGGTGACGGAGGAACCGCGTTCCCTCACCATCCAGCGGAAGACGATTCCCGAGAATATCGAAGCGGCGGTGGAGCAGGCGCTGCAGAAGCTGCCGGCCGATCGCTTCACCTCGGCGGCGGAGTTCGCCGCGGCGCTGCAGGGCCAGGGCACCGTTTCCATGACGCGGGCACGGCCTCGCGGACCCGCCACCCCGCAGCCTCGCCGCCACATCCCGATCATGGCCGCCTCGGGGCTCGCCTTCGCGGCCCTGGGGTTCGCCGGTGGGTGGGCGCTCTGGCACCAGCAGGCGCCAAAGTACCCGCCGGTCGTATCGCGGTTCGCCCAGCCGTTGCCGGACAGCATGGCCTACTTCGAGACCCTGGCGGACCAGGTCGTCTATGCGCGCGACGGTTCCGTCTTCGCCTATACCTCGCAGGCCGGGATCGTGCTGCGGTACGCCGATCGTGTCGAGCCCGTGCCAGCGCCTGGGACGCGCCGGGGCACCCTCCCGTTCTTCTCTCCGGATAGTCGGTGGCTTGGGTACCTGGAAGGATCGCGGTTGATGAAGGTCCCCCTGGCCGGCGGTGCGGCGGTGGCCATCTGCGACTCCTGCCCGGGATACGCCTTCTCCTGGGGGAGCGACGACTCCGTCCGCTATTACGCATCCGGCGATGCGGAGCTCCAGACACGTCAGTTGTATGTTGTGCCTGCCCAGGGCGGCATCCCCCGCATTTTCGCCACGCCCGACAGCGGGTCGGGCGAGGCGTTCCGTTCTCCCGTTCTCCTGCCAGGGGAACGCACCGTGTTGTTCGCGCTCTTCAAGGGGAGAACCAGTCGCCTTGCGGCGCTGAACCTCGACAACGGCGTCATCACTCGCTTCGAGCAGGTCGGGTTCTCACCCCAGTGGGTCGATCGCGGTTTCGTGGTGCTGGGCAACCAGGACGGCTCCCTGACGGCGCTGCCCTTCGACGCCCACCGGGCGCGACCGACCGGCGCCCCGGTGACGATCGCACGCGATATCAATCAGTCCAACGCCTTTGTGACGACGGCCGGGGTGTCGGCCTCAGGATCCATTGCCTACCCGCAGTCGGGGGCCAGTGCCCTGCGTCAGTTGATGCTCGTGTCGCGGGCAGGGCAGGCGACTCCGCTGTCAAGCGAGGCTCGGGCATTCGACAATCCCCGCTTCTCGCCGGACGGCCGCCGCATCGCGGTGACGATCAGGGTCACCGACGGACCCGGGCGCGATGTCTGGGTCTTCGATCTCGCGCAACGGTCGTGGTCTCGCGTGACCACCGACGGTCTCAGCGATCTCCCGATCTGGACCCCGGATGGCCGGCGCGTGGTCTTCTCAAGCAATGCCGACCTCTGGTGGGTCGCGGCCGATGGGAGCGAAAAGGCCGAGAGCCTCTACGTGGCGAATGGAGGCAGGATTGCGGGAAGTGTCCTTCCCGATGGGAAGAGTGTGGTGTACCAGGAGTATGGCAGTGGGAACGACGGCATCCGGACCATGGTGTTCGATTCCGCCCCGGCCTCGCGCATGATCCTTCCCGCCGCCTTCAACGAGTCTGAGGTGATCCTCTCCCCGGACGGCCGCTGGATGGCCTACCAGTCGGACGAGGCCGATCGGATGGAGGTCTACGTGCGGCCCTACCCCGGCCCGGGCGGTCGTGTGTCGGTCTCCCTGCTGGGCGGGACGGAGCCGGCCTGGTCCCGGGACGGACGCGAGCTGTACTACCGCACCGGGGACACCCTCATGGCCGCGACCGTCTCCCTCACTCCCACCTTCACCGTGACCGGCCGGCGCGCGCTGTTCACTGACCCGTTCCTGCGTGCGACCAACTCCCGTGAGTACGATCCGGCACCCGACGGGCAGCACTTCGTGATGATTCGCGGTGGCGCCACGCAGTCCACGCTGATCGTCCTGCAAGATGTGTTTGAGCGGCTGGTGTACGAGCGGGAGCAGAAGAAGTGATTCGAGCTCGTGACTGAAGTCATGGCTCGGCTGATGTCGCTGAAGCAACACGAGCCCAAGCGTCACCCCGGCGAACGCCGGGGTCCAGCTTTCGTCGCGCCATTTGCGCCTCTTGGCGTCTTTGCGTCAAAAGCCGTTCACGCGAAGCCGCGAAGCCGCGAAGATTTCTTCATGGGAGGAGTGATTTGACTTCCCCGCTTCCCCGCTTAGCCGCCGCTTTATTTGACCGCTACCGCATCGAGCGTGAGCTCGGCGCCGGCGGCATGGCCACGGTGTACCTGGCGGAGGACCTCAAGCACAAGCGCAAGGTGGCCATCAAGGTCCTGAAACCGGAACTGGCCGCGGCGATGGGCGCCGATCGGTTCCTGCGGGAAATCGAGACGACAGCCGGGCTCCATCATCCGAACATCCTGCCGCTCTTCGACAGCGGGGAAGCGGGGACGCGGGACAGCGGGGCAGGAGGCCTCCTCTACTATGTGATGCCCTTGGTGGAGGGCGAGTCACTCCGGGACCGGCTCGACCGCGAGAAGCAGCTCCCGATCGACGACGCACTCCAGATCACCCGCGAAGTCGCCGACGCGCTCCGCTATGCACACGGCCGGGGCGTCATCCACCGCGACATCAAGCCGGAGAACATTCTCCTCGAGGGTGGCCACGCGATGGTCGCCGACTTCGGCATCGCCAAGGCCGTCACCGCGGCGGGCGGCGAGACGCTGACCCAGACCGGGATGGCCGTCGGCACGCCGCACTACATGAGCCCCGAGCAATCCGCCGGCGAGTCCCACCTCGACGGCCGGAGCGATCTTTACGCCCTCGGCTCCGTCCTCTACGAAATGCTCGCCGGCGAGCCCCCCTATACCGGGCCCTCCGCGCAGGCCATCATCGCCAAGCGACTGATGGAGCCGGTGCCGCGCGTTTCGGTGGTGCGTGAGACGGTGCCGCCGCACATCGAACGCGCCCTCACCCGCGTGATGGCCAAGGCACCCGCCGACCGGTACCCGACCGCCGACGAGTTCATCGCCGCGCTGCATGACACGACTGCGCCAGGCGGCACCGTCGCCATGCCGAAGGCGTCGGGGGCGTCACTTCCTGCCCTCATGCGCCGAGCCCTGCTGCCCGTCGCAATCGTTCTGGCCGTCATCGCCGGGTACTTCTTTCTGCGGAAGGCGGCGCCGAGTGGCCCGCTGGCGCCGGACCTGATCGCCGTCCTCCCCTTCACCGTCCGCGGCAATCCCGACCTCGACTACCTCGGCGAGGGGATGGTGGACCTGATGAGCGCCAAGCTCGACGGCGCCGATCCGCTGAGCGCCGTCAATCCGCGGGTGGTCATTTCGCTGGTGAATACGAAGCAGGTGGATGTCGCCGACCCTGCCTCGGTGCAGAAGGCGGCCGAACAGCTCCGCGCCGGTCGCTATGTCACGGGGGAGGTCCTGGAGGTCGGTGGACGCGTCCAGCTGATTGCCTACCTCCACGACACCGATCGCCCCGATGCCACGCCCGAGCGCGCGACGGCGGAGGGCCAGCCCGCTCAGCTCCTCGACGTGATTGACGGGCTCGCCGTGGAACTCCTGTCGAGCACCATGTCAGGTACCTCCGATCGGATCAAGAAGGTGGCGACGGCCACCAGCGCGTCACTGCCCGCCACCAAGGAATTCCTGCAGGGGGAGCGGCTGCTGCGCGTCGGCGCCTATCGCGAGGCCGCCGAGGCGTATGACCGGGCCGTGGCGCTGGACACGGCATTCGCCCTGGCCTGGTACCGGAAGAGCGTCGCCGCCGACTGGATCGACGGGCTCGATGTGCGCAGCTCGGCGGACCGCGCCTGGAGTTACGCCGATCGGTTCAGTCCCCGCGACCGCCAGCTCGTCTCGGCGCTGCTCCACCGCCGCCACGGCGAGAATCACCTGGCGGCGCAGGAATACGCCGCACAGCTCTACACCTGGCCCGACGAGGTCGAGGGGCAGGTGCAGATGGGGGAGATTCTCTTTCACGACAACCCCCGGCTCGGGCGGCCGATGCCCGACGCGATTCCCGTCTTCGAGCATGCCCTTGCCCTCGAGAACTCCAACGCCAATGCCCGGATTCACCTGGCGCGGCTCTATGCCATGTACGGCAATATCGACTCCCTCCGCGAAACGGTGCGCCACTTCACCGCCGAAAACGCGGAGAGCGAGCGGACCTTCGAGGTGCAGGCCATCCTGGCCTGGACCGTGGGAGATACCGCCCTGCAGGCCGAGATCCTCCGGCGGATCGGGGATTTCCCTGTGTACTATCGCTTCTACGCCGTGCACGGTGTCGCGAGATTCGCCAGGAATGCCGCTGGCGTGCAGGAACTTCTGCGCGGATACGAGGGGAGCGAGCCATGGGTCGTGGTCCAGACCCCCAATCTGCTGATCACACAGGGAAAGCTCGACGGCCTGCGCCGGTTCATGGCATCGATACCCGGGGGACGAACACCCAACTGGGATATGTACGAGGCGTTCCTCCGGACCTCGGGCACCGTGCCAGCCGACACGCTGCGGATGAAGGAGCTGCTCGCGGCGGTTCGTGCCGCCGATCCGGCGGAAATCCAGGGTACACGCTGGCTGCCGCCCTACGACGACCTCACCCCGTCGCTTGCGGCATTCGAGCGGAACTACCACACCGCCCTCCTGATGGTACATCTCGACCGGCCCGACGAGGCGCGGCGGATCATCACGCTGATGAACCGCGCCGACTCCTTCCCCGGCCTGGGTAAGACCAAGCAGGAGGCGATCACCTCGCTGGAGGCGGAGCTGGCGTATCGGAACGGCAACGCCGATCAGGCGCTGAACCTCCTGCGGACCGTGAACTATGAGGTGCCCCACGCCGCCACGGTGCTGCCGATGATTGATGGTGCCCGGGGCAGGTTCCTGCGGGCGGAGCTGGAGCTGTCCGCCGGCGATACCGCCACCGCCATGGGCTTCTATCACGGCCTCGACGACAGCTGGAGCCCTTTTGACACCCCCTTCCGCCCGCTGGTCTATGCACGGCTGGGCGCCATCGCCGAGGCGCAGGGGCGGAAGACCGAGGCAATCGACTATTATTCGCAACTTCTAGACCTATATAAGGACTCGGACCCTATCTATGCCGCCGAGCGGGAGACGATCCTGCAGCGGCGGAATGCCCTGCTGGGGCCGCGCTGAACTCGAGCCCCGCCGTCACCCCGGCGAAAGCCGGGGTCCATTGAATCTGGATTCCGGCTTTCGCCGGAATGACGAACATTTCATGGACTGGATTGCGATTTGACTTCCCCGCTTCCCCGCCTGGTTGCCGCTTTAGCCGACCGCTACCGTATCGAGCGCGAACTCGGCGCCGGCGGCATGGCCACGGTGTACCTGGCCGAAGATCTCAAGCACAAGCGCAAGGTGGCCATCAAGGTGCTGCGCGCCGAATTGGCGGCGGTCATCGGTGCCGAACGGTTCGTCACCGAGATCACCACCACCGCCAACCTGCAGCATCCGCATATCCTGGCGCTGCACGACAGCGGCGCGGCCGACGGCTTCCTCTACTACGTCATGCCCTATGTGGAGGGGGAGTCGCTGCGGGACCGGTTGAGCCGGGAGAAGCAGCTGCCGATCGCGGATGCGGTGCGGATCGCCGGCGAGGTGGCCAGTGCCCTCGACTACGCCCACCGCCAGGGCGTCATCCACCGCGACATCAAGCCCGAGAACATCCTGCTGCACGACGGGCGCGCCCTCGTGGCCGACTTCGGCATCGCGCTCGCCGCCACCAGCGCCGGCTCCCGCATGACCGAGACCGGCATGTCGCTCGGCACGCCGCACTACATGAGCCCCGAACAGGCGATGGGGGAGCGGCAGCTCGACGCCCGCACTGATGTGTACGCAGTGGGATGCGTGCTCTACGAGATGCTGGCCGGCGACCCGCCCTTTACCGGGAGCACCGCGCAGGCCATCGTCGCCAAGGTGATGACCGAGCGACCGACCGCGCTCTCGACGGTGCGCGACACCGTGCCGGAGGAGGTTGAAGACGCCGTCCTCACGTCGCTCGCCAAGCTGCCCGCCGATCGCTTTGCGACTGCAGCGGAATTCGCCTCTGCGCTGCAGGGCCAGGGGACGGGACCCATGCGGCGTGTCCGGCCTCGCGGCCCCGCTGCCGCCCGGCCCCGCCCGCTGCTCCTTGGTCTTCTCGCCGCCACCGCCGCGGTTGCGCTGTGGGGCTGGCTCCGTCCGCAGCACGCACCCCCGTCATCTCCGCCGTCCCGGCTGGCGATCCCGACTCCAACGCTCGGCGGCTCGAGCACCGGGCTCCAGCGGCAGGTGGCCATCACCCCCGACGGCAGCACGATCCTGTACACGGCGGTCGCCGAGGGCGGCAATTACACGATGGCCCGCGCGCTGGACGAGACCGAGGCCGCCGTTGTGCCTGGCATCCCGCAGTTCGTGGCCGGGTACGCCATTTCCCGGGATGGCCGCGAGTTCGTGGCGACGAGCTTCACGAGCCGGACCTCGACCCGGTTTCCCATCGGCGGCGGCACGGGGAGGCCGATCCCCGCAGAACTCGACGTGAACGGGTACTACACCTGGGCCGGCGACGGCTCGCTCTGGTTCGGCGCGCTGCAGAACATGAGCGAGGGAACCGCGCGGCTTGCGCCAGACGACCGGATCACGCACCCGTTCGGGACCAAGAACGCCGAGCTCGTGCCGATGTTCATCCTGCCAGGTGACCGGACCGCCCTCGCCGTCCGCAAGAATCTCGGCACGGCGTCGGGACCGGCCTTCCTGCTCGACCTGGACACCGGCGACGCTACGCAACTCATCGACCAGAACGTGGTGGATATCAAGTACACCTCGGGGTTCCTGGTCTGGGCCCTGACCAGCGGCAACCTCGAGGCCCAGCCCTTTGACCATGGCTCGGGGAAGCTCACCGGCAGTCCCGTCACGATTGCCACCGGCGTCTCCCTCACCGGGACCGGCATCGCGCAGTTCGACGTCGCTGCCAACGGCACGGTGGTCTATGTGCCGGAGGATCCGCGCTCCCTGGTACTCGTGGACCGGTCAGGGGCGATTCGCGCCGCAGTTGGGGAAAACCACAATTATCACTCACCCCGCTTCTCGCCCGACGGGCAGCGGGTGGCGGTGGACTTCACCTCTCCCGACGGACGGGATGTCTGGCTGCTCCGCCTGAGCGACGGCACCCTGACCCGCACCACCTTCCTTCGGGACGGGCATGACCCGACCTGGAGCCCGGACGGACGCTTCATCTCCTTCCTGTCGACAAAGAGCGGCGCCCTCGGCATCTACCGGGTCCGCCCCGGCACCACCGAACCGGCGGAATCGCTCTTCGCCTCGCCCGACCTGGGGTACACCGGCGTCTGGCTGAAGGACGAGAGCGCGATCGTCACCGCCGGCACCACCCTGGAGGGCGGCTCCCGCACCGACATCGGGATCGTGCGCAACGGCGGTCGCGGACCGATCGAGCCGCTGGTGGCCACGCGGTTCGAGGAGCAGTACCCCGCCCTCTCCCCCGACGACAGGTGGCTCGCCTTCGCGTCTTCTCAATCCGGCCGCGAGGAGGTCTATGTGCGCCGCCTGGACGGCACCGGGGAGCAAGTCCAGATCTCCCTCTCGGGCGGGGCGGAACCGGTGTGGGGACCGAACGGACGCGAACTGTTCTACCGGGCCTCCAACGGCAGCGGCGTGGATCTCGTGATGGCGACGCTCCAGGTCACCCCCGCGCTCCAGGTGCTCAGCCGACGGCCGCTCTTCGCGGTCTCCGACATCGGCGACTGCCACACCGCACGCCAACTATGACATCTCCCCTGACGGCAAGAGCTTCGTGATGGTCCGCCTCAACCCGGCGTCCCGCATCATGGTCATCCAGAACCTGCCCGGGCTGGTGGCGAAGCTGCGGGGAAATACTCCCTAGCCCTCCCCCATATCTCGCGGTATCATAAGGGGTTACCCCTTCGCAGCCTTTGCGCCTCTTCGCGTCTTTGCGTTAAAAGCTGTTCACGCGAAGTCGCGAAGCCGCGAAGATCCTTTCATGGGAGCAGCTGAGTGACTGATGTCCTTCCCCGCCTCACCGAAGCCCTGTCGGACCGCTACCAGCTAGAGCGGGAGCTCGGGCAGGGCGGCATGGCCACCGTCTACCTGGCGCAGGACATCCGGCACAACCGCCGCGTGGCGGTCAAGGTGCTGCGGCCCGAACTGGCCGCGGTCATCGGCGCCGAGCGGTTCCTTTCCGAGATCACCACTACTGCCAATCTGCAGCATCCGCATATCCTCCCGCTCTTCGACAGCGGGGAAGCGGACGGTTTCCTCTTCTACGTGATGCCGTACGTCGAGGGCGAGACGGTCCGCGACCGGATCAGCCGGGAGAAGCAGCTGCCGGTGGACGACGCGGTACGGATCACTGTCGAAGTAGCGAGTGCGCTCGACTACGCCCACCGCCACGGCGTCATCCACCGCGACATCAAGCCGGAAAACATTCTCCTCCACGACGGCAGCGCGCTCGTCGCCGATTTCGGTATCGCGCTGGCGGTGAGCACCGCCGGCTCCCGCATGACCGAAACCGGCATGTCGCTCGGCACACCGCATTACATGAGCCCGGAACAGGCCATGGGAGAGCGGGAAATCACCGCCACCTCCGATGTCTACGCCCTGGGCTGCGTGCTCTACGAGATGCTCGTCGGGGAACCACCCTTCACCGGCCCCACCGCGCAGGCGATCATCGCCCGCGTGGTGACGGAGGAGCCGCGCTCGCTCACCGTCCAGCGCAAGACCATCCCGCCGCAGGTCGAGGGCGCGGTCCGGCAGGCACTCCAGAAGCTGCCGGCCGACCGGTTCAAGACCGCCGCGGACTTTGCCGAGGCATTGCAGGGTCGGGGCAGCATCGTCGTCGTTCGCCGGCACCGCCGTGCACGGCGCCGCAGCAGGCGGCGCCAGTGGCGGCGGATGGCGTGCCCGGATGCGGGATCCGCTCGTTCTCGTCCCCGCGCTTGTCGCGGTCGCCGCAGCGGCCGTGGCCGTCAGCCTGGCGCGCCGTCCGGATCCTGCCACTGTCCCGCCCATCCGGTTCGTCCTGGCAACATCGGACAGCACACGGCCCGTCCCGACGTATCCGTGGCCGGCTGCGATCTCCCCAGACGGCGGCACGGTGGTCTATACGGTGGCGCAGGACGCGAACACCTCCATGCTCTACGCACTCCGCACCGATCAGCTGGCGCCGCACCCGATTCCCGGAACGACAGACGCGTTCGAGCCACATTTCTCTCCCGACGGCAAGTGGCTGGCGTTCGGTCAGGACGGCAAGGAACGGAAGGTCCGGCTCGACGGCAGCGCACCGGTGACGATCGCAACCGCGGGGGCCGCCAACGGGGCGGCCTGGACGACCAGCGACCAGATCGTGCTGGGGTCCTACGGAGCGACCCACGGGCTTTCCCATGTCAGTGCCGCCGGCGGCGAGCCGGTCGCGCTCACGGAGCCAGATACGGCGAATGGCAAGACCGACCACATCTGGCCCATTGCCCTGCCGGACGGCAAGAGCGTCGTCTTCGTCATCTGGTCCGGAAGCCTCTCCACCTCCGAACTCGCCATCACCTTCCTCGACGACGGCAAGGTGACGCCGCTCGGCATACAGGGGATTCGACCGCTGGCAGTGCTCGACGGCATGCTGGTGTACCTGCAGGCAGACGGCACCGTCATGGCGGTGAAGCTGGATGCACGGGGCCGCAAGCTCGCCGGGAGGCCCATCCCGGTACACGACCCCGTCACCGTGGCATCGGCGAACAACGGCAATTCCGGCGTGTTCATCTCGCCGGGCGGCGCGCTGGTCACCTCACGCGGTGGCGCGCGCGGGACCCTCGACTGGATCTCTCCCGGCGGGCAGAGCGAGGTTCTCCTGAAGCAGCCAGGGGGATACCAGATGCCACGCCTGTCGCCGGACGAAACGCGGGTGGCGGTCGTCGTCTACGACGGGCGGCAGAGCGATGTGTGGATCTACGACCGCACCCTGTCCACCTTCTCGAAACTGACCACGTCGGGGACGGTGACCTCGGTCAGCTGGAGTGCGGATGGACGCCACATCCTCTACACGGCGTCTGGAGAAGAGGCGCGTGGCGCCGTCTGGTGGCAGCTCGCCGCGGGCGGGTCCCCGGCAGAAAAGCTCACGCAAAACATCTTTCTCACACCGGACGCAGATGTCTCTCCCGATGAGAAGTCACTGCTGGTGACCAGCCTTCGCGAGACGTCCTGGGACATCCTGCGCGTTCCGCTCGACTCCGGAGGGGCCGCCCGGAGCTACCTCAACTCCCCTGCCCTCGAGGGTTCGGCCCAGTTCTCGCCCGATGGGAAATGGGTGGCGCTGATGTCGAACGAGTCAGGACGGTTCGAGGTGTACGTCCGTTCCTTCCCTGATCCTTCATCCAAGGTCCAGGTCTCGGTGGCCGGCGGAGCCGAGCCGAGCTGGTCCCCGGATGGGCAGCGCCTCTACTACCGATCGGGTTCGGCCCTGTTGGCAGCGCGGGTGCATCTCACCCCCACATTCGCACTGGTTGGACGGGACACCATCCTGTCGAACGCCCGCATGGCAGGCACCAACTTCTTCGGGGCCAACTACGACGTGACACGCGACGGCAAGCGCGTCCTCGCGGTGCTTTCCGGGGCAGACGACTTCCAACTCGTCGTTGCGCCCAACTGGATCACCGAGTTCCGGCAGCGGGTCGCCGAAAGCACCGGAGGCTCCAAGTGACCGACGTCCTCCCCCGCCTCACCGAGGCGCTCGCCGACCGCTACCGCCTCGAGCGCGAGCTCGGCCAGGGCGGCATGGCCACCGTCTACCTGGCGCAGGACATCAAGCACGACCGCCGGGTAGCCATCAAGGTGCTGCGGCCCGAGCTGGCTGCGGTGATCGGCGCCGAGCGGTTTCTGAGTGAAATCAAGACGACGGCCAACCTCCAGCACCCGCACATCCTGCCGCTGCATGACAGCGGCGAAGCCGACGGCTTCCTCTTCTATGTCATGCCGTACGTGGAGGGGGAGACGGTCCGCGACCGGATCAGCCGCGAAAAGCAGCTCCCGGTCGATGACGCGGTACGGATCACCACCGAAGTGGCAGCGGCGCTCGACTACGCCCACCGCCACGGCGTCATCCATCGCGACATCAAGCCCGAGAACATCCTGCTGCACGACGGCAGCGCATTGGTGGCCGACTTCGGCATCGCGCTCGCCGTGAGCACCGCCGGCACCCGGATGACCGAGACCGGCATGAGTCTCGGCACGCCGCACTACATGAGCCCCGAGCAGGCGATGGGCGAGCGCGAGATCACCGCGCGCTCCGATGTGTACGCGCTCGGCTGCGTGCTCTACGAGATGCTCACGGGGGATCCGCCGTTCACCGGTTCCACGGCACAGGCCATCGTGGCGCGGGTGGTCACCGAGAATCCGCGGCCGATGCTCCCGCAGCGGGGGACGATCCCGGCGCATGTGGAAGCGGCGGTTCTGACCTCGCTGCAGAAGCTCCCCGCCGACCGGTTCAAGACCGCCGCGGAGTTCGCCGAGGCGCTGACGGACAAGAGTTACACCTCCGCAACCACGGTGCTGATGCCGGCGATGCGGGCGCGGGGACGTCTCTCCCGCCTCGCCGTTCCGCTGGCCGTCCTCGCGCTGGTCGCCACCATCGCCGCGATCTGGGGATGGTTCCGGCCGGAGCAGCCACGGCTGGTCGCGCGGTACGGCCTCGGCTTTCCCGAGGGTCAAGCGCCGACCTTCCTTATGACCCTCGCGCCCGATGGATCGCGGTTGGCATACGGGGGCCTCAATGAGGACGGTCAGAACCAGATCTGGATGAAGGAGCGGTCCCAGTACGCTGCCTCTCCCCTCGCGGGGACTACTGGCGCGGGTGCACCGGCATTCTCCCCCGACGGACAGTGGATCGCCTTCAATCAGGGTGGCCAGCTCAAGAAGATGCCCGTCGGCGGAGGGGCGGCCATCACGCTGGCAGATTCGGCCATGTTCCCGGTCGTGGCCTGGCTCGACGACCACACCATTGTCTACCCGCGTTCAGACTTCAGCCTCAACAGGATCTCGGATGCAGGCGGGGCATCGACGGTGGTCTGGCGGCCGGCGGACTCCCTGGAAAACACCCGAGCCCCTGTGTTGCCCGCCGCCCTGCCGGGGGCGCGGGGCGTCCTCTTTTCCTTCTGCACCAATTTCTGTGCGCAATCGGAGCTCTGGGTCCTCGACCTCAAATCGGGCGACGCCCACATGCTCGTCCCCAACGCACAGCAGGGGTGGTACCTCCCCACCGGGCACCTCGCGTATTCGCGTGCTGACGGAAGCGTCCTGGCCGCCCCCTTCGACTTGAAGCGACTCGAGGTTCGCGGCGCGGCCGTTCCGGTCCTGGAGAATGTGGCCCTGCTCTTCGGGATCTTCCCGAACCTGGCGTTCAGCGCCACGGGAACGATGGCAATGCAGGTCGGGACCGGCAGCGGGGGAGTCCTGGTACACGAAATGGTCTGGATCGACCGGACGGGCCGGGAGAGCCAACTCGATTCCACCTGGAGCTTCCAGCATTCTGTGAGCAACGGCAACGTTGGCTGGTCGCTCTCCCCCGACGGCCGGCGGCTCGCCATCGGGCTCAACACCAACTCCGGCGACGACATCTGGATCAGGGACCTGGTGAACGGGACCCTTTCCAAACTCACGATGGACAGCACCTTCGAACAGCGGCCGCGCTGGACGCCCGACGGGAAGTCGGTCACCTACATCGTCGACGGGCGCGGCTCCCTGCGCCAGCGTCCTGCCGACGGGACCGGCAAGGAGCAGATTCTCGTCGAGACCCCGACCACACCCAATCTGCTTGAAGGCTCCTGGTCGGCGGACGGCAAGTGGCTGCTGCTGCGCGTGGGCGGCAACGGGCCCACCAAGCTGCGCAACATCCTCGCCTTCCAGCCCGGCGTGGACAGCGCACCGCGGGAGCTGCTCACCAGCGCCCAGGCGGATGAGTCATCGCCGGCGCTCTCACCAGATGGGAAATGGTTGGCCTACGCCTCCGACGAGACCGGCAGGACCGAGGTGTACCTTCGCCCCTTTCCCAATGTGGACGACGGGAAGTGGCAGGTCTCGACCAACGGCGGCCAGGCGCCGCTCTGGGCCCACAGCGGCCGGGAGCTCTTCTATGTGGACGCCGACCGCAACATGATGGTGGTACCTGTGCCCGCGGCAGGGCCGTCGCAGATGGGGGCACGCGTCAAGCTCTTCACGCTCGGGAACGACGTGCTCCTGAACCAGAACGAGTGGTATACCCCGTTCGATATCTCGCCCGACGACAAGCGCTTCCTGATGTCCCGTCTGGTGTCCACATCAGGCACCGATGCCTCGACCTTTCTCCTCGTGGAGAACTGGTTCGAGGAGGTCAAGGCGAAGGTGGGCCAGAAGTGAATGCGGTAGCGGAGGCTCACGCGAAGCCGCAAAGAACACTAAGCACCTGGACCCCGGCTTTCGCCGGGGTGACAGCCGAAGCTGGTCGCTTTAGCGACATCAGCCGAGCCGCGGGTTTACCCGCGACTCTCGGACAGGAACGAGATTGCTTCGGCCACTGCGTGGCCTCGCAATGACAAAACGTGAATTCGGAGCAACACTTTGACTTCTCCGCTTCCCCGATTGGCCGCCGCCCTGTCCGACCGCTACCGCCTCGAAAGCGAGCTCGGCCAGGGCGGCATGGCCACCGTCTACCTGGCGCAGGACATCCGGCACAACCGTCGCGTGGCGGTCAAGGTGCTGCGGCCCGAGCTGGCCGCCGTCATCGGCGCCGAGCGATTCCTCACCGAGATTACCACCACCGCCAACCTCCAGCACCCCCACATCCTCCCGCTCTTCGACAGCGGCGAGGCGGACGGTTTTCTGTTCTATGTCATGCCGTATGTCGAAGGGGAGACGGTCCGCGACCGGATCAGCCGCGAAAAGCAGCTCCCGGTGGACGACGCGGTGCGGATCACAACCGAGGTGGCCGCCGCGCTCGACTACGCCCACCGCCACGGCGTCATCCACCGCGACATCAAGCCCGAGAACATCCTGCTGCACGACGGCAGTGCCCTGGTGGCCGACTTCGGCATCGCGCTGGCGGTGAGCACCGCCGGCACCCGGATGACCGAGACCGGCATGTCCCTCGGCACACCGCACTACATGAGCCCCGAACAGGCCATGGGCGAGCGGGAGATCACCGCGCGCTCCGATGTGTACGCGCTCGGCTGCGTGCTCTACGAGATGCTCACGGGGGATCCGCCCTTCACCGGTTCGACCGCCCAGGCCATCGTCGCGCGGGTCGTCACCGAGACGCCGCGCCCGATGACGCCGCAGCGCAGCACCATTCCGCCGCATGTCGAAGCGGCCGTGCTCACCTCGCTGCAGAAGCTGCCAGCCGACCGGTTCAAGACCGCGGCGGAATTCTCCAGCGCGCTGGCCGACCGGCAGTACACCTCGTCGGCGACCATCGCGATGCCTTCCAGCGGCGACGCCCCGCGGCCGGCTCGCCGCGATCGGCCCCTGGGTCGTCGCCGCCGTGGCGCTGATGGCCGGACTCGGCATCGGCGCCAAGGTACTGGCCCCGAAGGTCGAGGTGCGGCCGCTCAGGCTCTCGGTGCCCGTTCCCGCGGAATCACCGCCGGTCGCCCTCCGGCTCTCGCCGGACGGCGGGACGCTGGCCTATGTCATCGGGCTCGGAGGCCGACTCGCGATTTACACCCGTCCCCTCGACGGGCTGCAGGCCCGCCGGCTCGAGGGGACCGACGACGCCTTCACCATCAGCTTCTCCCCCGACGGCCAGACCATCGCGTTCATCGGCAACAGTGGCGGGGCACGGAAGATCCCAGTCGCGGGCGGCGCCTCCGTTGCCATTCCGCTCGAGAGCGGGGCCGGCCTCACCGGCATTGAGTTCGCCGGCCCCGACAACTTCGTGGTGGCGGTCCAGGGCGCCCTGGCCACCCTCGCACCCGACGGCTCACTGACGCGGTTCGCCGTGCCCGACTCGTTCACCGGCAACACCGCCTGGGCCCTCGACCAGGTGCTTCCCGACGGCTGGGTCCTGGCGCGCTACTGGCGCACGCCGCCCAACGGACCGATCGTGGCCGTCGACCCGGCCACGGGGCGACACGTACGCGTACTCGACGCCAATGTCTCCTGGTCCGGGTACGCCGACGGCCTGCTCCTCTGGACCCTGCCCGATGGGACCCTCTTCGCCGCACCATGGGATCTCGGCGCCAAGAAGCCGGTGGGTCCGGGAACGCCACTCGGCGCCACGGCGCTTTCCATCCTCGGCTTCCTCCCCCCGGCGACGGTCTCGTCCGGCGGGTTGGCGTACGTCCCGACCGAACCGCGCGCGCTGGTGCGTGTCGCACGATCGGGACAATCCACCGTGCTTCTCGGCACCGACCGCACGTACCACAATCCGCGGGTCTCGCCCGATGGCCGGCGTCTGTCGCTGGACTTCACCGAGCAGGAGCGCGACGTCTGGCTCTTCGATCTCGCCGACTCCACTCTCACCCGGTTCGGATTCGACTCCACCGCGCACGACGCCGAGTGGTGGCCGGATGGCAGCGGCCTGCTGTTCGCCGTGGTCCGGCATGGGATCATCGGCGAGTACGGTCGCAAGTTCGACAAGGGAGGACGGGCGGATTCGTTGTTCATGGGACCGGAACAGCTCTCGATCCATTCCGTTACCCGCGATCAACGCACCGGCATCGGCGTGATCATCGAGGGCTCGACCTTCGACATCGTCACCGTCCCGCTGGACGGCCAGGGCCAGCTGGACACCATCCTGGGGACGCGCTACTCGGAGGGGTGGCCCGCACTCTCGCCCGACGAACGCCTCTTCGCCTACCAGTCGGATGAGTCGGGCCGAATGGAAGTGTACCTCCGTGCCTGGCCCAGCCTCGGCTCCAAGGTGCAGGTGTCGCAGAACGGCGGCACGGAGCCGGTCTGGTCGCGCGACGGCAAGGAGCTCTTCTATCGCTCCGGCGGCGGCGCCGAACCGAAGCTGGTGTCGGCGACGATCGTGGGGGGACGGGTGCAGTCCCGCACCGAGCTCTTCAGCGTCGGCCGGTACGAGTTCTCCACGCCGCACCGGAACTACGACGTCTTTCCCGATGGCCAGTCGTTCGTCTTCGTCCGGCAGGGCACACCCGGCCAGCAGGCGGAGGTGGTCTACCTGCAGAATCTCAAGGGGTTGATGGCCGGGAAGTGATACTGGCCCTCTGCTCGGATTGACCGTATTCTGAGGTGAGAAAATGCCCTCGGCCGTCACCCCGGCGAAAGCCGGGGTCCAGTGAACCTGGATTCCGGCCTGCGCCGGAATGACGATCATATCACTGACTGGATTGCCATTTGACTGCCCCACTCCCTCGCCTCACCGAAGCCCTGGCCGACCGGTATCGCCTCGAGAGCGAGCTCGGCGAGGGCGGCATGGCCACCGTGTACCTGGCACAGGACATCAAGCACAACCGCCGGGTGGCGGTCAAGGTGCTGCGCCCCGAGCTGGCCGCGGTCATCGGCGCCGAGCGGTTCCTCACCGAGATCACCACCACCGCCAACCTCCAGCATCCGCATATTCTCCCGCTCTTCGACAGCGGCGAGGCCGACAGCTTCCTCTTCTACGTGATGCCGTACGTGGAAGGGGAGACGGTGCGGGACCGGATCAGTCGCGAGAAGCAATTGCCGGTGGCCGATGCCGTGCGCATCGCCAGCGAAGTCGCCGCGGCGCTCGACTATGCCCACCGCCACGGCGTCATCCACCGCGACATCAAGCCGGAGAATATTCTCCTCCACGACGGCTCCGCCCTCGTGGCCGACTTCGGCATCGCCCTCGCCGCCAGCAAGGCCGGCGGCACCCGGATGACCGAGACCGGCATGTCGCTCGGCACGCCGCACTACATGAGCCCCGAACAGGCGATGGGAGAGCGGGAGATTACTGCCCGCTCCGACGTGTACGCCCTGGGCTGCGTGCTCTACGAGATGCTCACCGGCGATCCGCCCTTCACCGGCTCCACGGCGCAGGCCATCGTGGCGCGGGTCGTCACCGAGAATCCGCGGTCGATGACCAGCCAGCGGCACACCATTCCGCCACATGTCGAGGCGGCGGTGCTCACCGCGTTGGAAAAGCTCCCCGCCGACCGGTTCGCCTCCGCCGCCGAGTTTTCTGCGGCGCTGGCCGATCCGAACTACGCCTCGAAAACCACCGTGATGATGGCAGCAGCAACCGGGCGCGGACGATTTTCCCGCCTCGCTGCCCCGCTGGCCGTCCTCGCGGCAATCGCCACGATCGCCGCGCTTTGGGGGTGGTTCCGGCCGGAGTCTCCCCGGCCCACACTTCGGTACACCATGGTGCTCCCCGACGGGAAGGAGCTCTCACACGACCGGGGCACCCGCTTCGCCATCTCGCCCGATGGCTCCAGGATCGTGTATGCCGGACAGGGACCGGAGGGAACCCAGCTCTACCTCCTCGACCGGAGCCAGCTCGAGCCCGTGGCTCTCCCAGGCACCGATGCGGGGATTGTGCCCTTCTTCTCGCCCGACGGACGGCAGATCGGGTTCACGCTCCTGGGGAATGCGGCGATCAAGGTGATGCCGCTGAGCGGCGCACCCCCGGTGACCATTGCCGATTCGGGCCTCGGCGCAGACGGGGGCACCTGGAGCGCCGACGGCTACATCTACTTCGACGGGCTCACTGGCGGCGGCACCACCGGACTGGTCCGGGTGCCCGCCGCGGGCGGGCCGCTCGAACAGATGACCACGGTGGACACCGCCAACGGCGAACAGGATCACTTCTGGCCGGTGGCGATTCCCGGAGGGCGCGGCGTGCTCTTCACCGTGCAGTATCGGAGCGCCCGGCAGGCGAGCAACATTGCGGTCTTCGACCCGAAATCGGGAACGTATCGCACACTGGTACAGGGGCTCACCGCGCGCTACGCGCCGACCGGCCACCTCATCTATGTCTCGGCCTCGGGTGACCTCCTCGCGGTACCGTTTGACCTCAAGCGACTGCAGGTCCGTGGTCAGCCGGTTGCCCTCACCAACAAGATCGCCGGCCGGGCGTTCGGCGCGGTGGACCTCGCCCTCTCCTCCTCCGGCACCCTGATCTACCAGGTCGGAGAGGTCAACACCGATCCGGCGACGGTCGCGTACGTGACCCGCGACGGGCGCTTCACCCCGGTGGATTCCGGTTGGAGCAGCAGCTTCCAGACCCTCGCGCTCTCCCCGGATGGCAAACAGCTTGCCGTCAGCATCGTGGCCACCGGCGAGCAGCAACTCTGGATCAAGCAGTTGCCCGACGGACCGCTGAGCAAGCTCACCTTCGATGGCCAGTCCAACTACCGACCGGCGTGGCACCCCGACGGCCGGACGGTCGGGTTCACGAGCGCGGCCCTGACCTTCGCTGGCGTGCGGGCCGACGGGAGCGCCCAGCCCACGGTGCTGGTGATCGACACCGCCCGCAGCGGGGTCCAGGAAGCGGTATGGTCGCGGGACGGCACGTGGATCGTCTACCGGACCACCACCCGCGACATCCTGGCCCGGCGGACCACGGGCGACACCACCGCGGTGCCCCTGCTCCAGACATCGAGCTTCCAGGAGGTCGAGCCGACCCTGAGCCCGGACGGGCGCTGGCTGGCCTACGCCTCCAACGAGAGCGGTCGCTTCGAGGTCTATGTGCGGCCCTTTCCGGACACCGACCGCGCCAAGTGGCAGGTCTCCACCGATGGCGCCGCTGATCCGCTCTGGTCGCACAGCGGCCGCGAACTCTTCTTCTTCGCAAACACCGGGATGGTGACCTCCGTGGAGGTGTTGCCTGGCGCCACCTTTACCATGGGCAAGCGCACCCCGCTCTTCAGCGCCAGCCAAACCGCCGGCGGCCCCCACTCCTGGGACATCACCCCCGACGACCAGCGCTTTGTCATGATCCAGCTTGCCGGGTCTGAACTCACCCAGAACCGCGAACTGGTGGTGGTCGAGAACTTCTTCCCCGAACTTCAGTCCAAGAAGCAGCCATAGATCGCGCGACACTCGAAGGACTGCGCCCATACCCGAGGATTCACCGCATGACAAGACAATTTCTCCGCCGGAGTGGCCTCGCCCTCCTCGCCCTGGCCAGCACCCTCACCGCCCTGCCCCTCGCGGCGCAGGTGCCGGAGGCCACCCAGGCCGCCCTCAAGCAGATTTTCGCCTCCCGCACCTACGCCGCCGAGCGGTTCGGGCCGGCGCGCTGGATCGAGGACGGCAAGGCCTACACCACGCTGGAGAAGCCTGCCGACAGCACCGGCGGCTACGATATCGTCCGCTACGACTCGAAGACCGGTGCACGCAGCATCCTCATTCCGGCGGCGTCGTTCATCGCGCCGGGCGACACGGTGCCCCTCTCGGTCGACAACTACATCTGGTCGCCGGACGCGAAGCAGCTCATGATCTTCACCAATACCGAGCGGGTGTGGCGCCAGAACACCCGGGGCGACTACTGGATCCTTGACCGTGCCAGCGGCGCGCTCCGCCAGCTGGGTGGCAAGGGAGCCCCGCCATCGTTGATGATGTACGCCAAGTTCTCGCCGCAGGGCGACCGCGTCGCCTTCGTCCGCAAGGGCGACATCTACGTGGAGCGGCTCTCCGACGGCGTCATCACCCGCCTCACGACCGGCGCCGACTCGCTGCACGTCAATGGCATGAGCGACTGGGTGTACGAGGAGGAGTTCGGGGTGCGCGACGGCTTCCGCTGGTCCCCCGACGGCACGAAGATCGCCTACTACCACTTCGACATGACCGGCGTCGGCACCTTCCTGATGATCAACAACACCGACTCGCTCTACCCCTTCGTCATCCCCATCCAGTACCCGAAGGTCGGCACCACCAACTCCGCGGTCACCGCCGGCGTGGTGAGCGCCAGCGGCGGAACCACCACCTGGTTCCAGCTCCCCGGCGACCCGCGCGAGGACTACATCCCCTATATGGAATGGGCCGGCAAGGACTCGGTGCTGGTGCAGCGGATGAACCGCCTGCAGAACAACGACGCCCTGATCCTGGTCAGCGCGGCCACGGGCGGCACCCGGACCATCATGGTCGAAACCGACCAGGCCTGGCTCGACGTCGTCGACGACATCGATTGGCTGAAGGGCGACAAGGAGTTCATCTGGCTGAGCGAGCGGGATGGCTGGCGGCACGCCTACGCCATCTCCCGCGCCACCGGCGCGGCGCGCCTCATCACCCCAGGGAACTTCGACGTGATGAGCATCGCCAAGGTGGACGACAAGGGAGGCTGGCTCTACTACGACGCCTCACCGGAGAACGCCACGCAGCGGTATCTCTGGCGCACCCGGATCGACGGCAAGGGGAAGGCCGAGCGACTGACGCCGATGGATCAGATCGGCGGTCATCGGTACACTATCTCGCCGGACGCGAAGTTCGCCTTCCACAGCTGGTCCAGCTTCGACACGCCGGGCCCCACTGAGCTGGTGAGCCTCCCGAAGCACACCGTCGAGCGCACCCTGGCCGCCAACACCGAACTCGTGGCGCGCGCCAAGGAGGCGATCACCCAGCCCGGCGAGTTCTTCCAGGTGAAGATCGCCGACGGCTCGACCCTCGACGGCTGGATGATCAAGCCGAAGGACTTCGACCCGAACAAGCGGTACCCGATGCTGATGTATGTCTACGGTGAGCCGGCGGGAGCGACGGTCCAGGATTCGTGGGGCGGCAGCAACCGGCTCTGGTACCAGACACTCGCCGACCAGGGGTACCTCGTGGCCAGCGTGGACAACATGGGGACCCCGGCGCCCAAGGGGCGGGCGTGGCGCAAGGCGGTGTACGAGCAGATCGGCGTGCTCTCCAGCATGCAGCAGGCGCAGGCGGTGCAGGCGCTCGCCCGCACCCGGCCGTACATCGACTCGACGCGCGTGGGCATCTGGGGATGGAGTGGCGGCGGCTCGTCGACGCTGCAGGCAATGTTCCGGTATCCCGAAGTCTACTCGATGGGGATGAGCGTGGCGCCGGTGCCCGACGAGCGGCTTTACGACACCATCTACCAGGAACGCTACATGGGCCTCCTCGGCCCGAACGCCGAGAAGTACGACTCCGCCTCGGCCATCCACCAGGCCAAGGGGCTCGAGGGCCACCTGCTCATTGTCCACGGCACAGGCGACGACAACGTGCACTACCAGGGCACGGAGCGGATGATCAACGAGCTGGTAAAGCTGAACAAGCCGGTGGATGTGATGGTGTACCCGAACCGGAGCCACGGCATCCGCGAGGGCCAGGGCACCACGCTGCATGTCTACTCGCTGCTGACCCGGTACCTCATGACCTACCTGCCGGCGGGATCGAACTACACGCCGATGCCGTGAGGCGAGTTCGTGGCTGAAGCCACGGCTCGGCTAATATCGCTAAAGCGACACGGCCATTGCTGGACACGAAGCTCTACCTATGGGACGTCCCCCCTCTCCATATCATGGAGAGGGAGACAGGGGGTGAGGTGAAACAGGTCGGCGTCGTGGCAACACTGCTCCTCGTGACTCAGCTTCTGGGCGCCTGCTCAATGTGGGTGCCCACCACCACGCCGCTGCCGACCCTGTTGGCGGAGAAACATCCGTCGAAGGTGCGCCTGGGGCTACAGGACGGAGATCATGCCGAGATCGCTTGGCCGGTGATGGTCGGCGACTCGATGGTGGGGAGTGATTCGACCGCGGTCCCACCGGTGGACATGCGGGATGTCACCACGGTTCAAGTTCGCGAGTTGAGCGGGGTCAAGACCATCGGGCTGGCAGTCTTTGTCCCCCTCACGGTATTCGCCATCGTGTTTGCGGCGCTGTACGAGGGTGACTGACCCGTCGCCGCGGCCGACGCCTATTCTTTCTCCGCCACCGTCGGAAACTCCCCCGTGATCTCATCCAGCGCCGACGCGAGCCCGTCCCCCGTGGTGCGGTTCTTGTCCAGGACATACTTGGCCAGCGTCGTCGTGAGCGGCAATGTCACCAGCACCAGGATTGCCGAAAGCCAGAAGGGCACGCCGACGCCGGCGTGATCCATCAGGTAACCGGCCAGGATCGGGAAGGCGACCCGACTCACCCCGCCGAAGGTGTGCTGTACCCCCATGTAGAGCCCGCGCTCGTTCGATGCCACCACCGTGCTCAGCAACCCCGTGATGCAGGGGAAGATGAAGGCGGTGCCGATTGGCATGAGCGTGAAGCCGACCGCCAGCATCGGATAGCCAGTCGCCAGTCCGGTCGAGGCCAGGCCCAGCGCGAGGATCACGATGCCCAGGCGGGAGAGTCGTACCTCCCCCAGGCGGTCGACCATCCGCCCCAGCACGAGCGAGCGCACCAGTACGCCCATCCCGCCGAGATACATCACGAAGTACCCGATGTTGGCTTCGGTCACGGCAAACCGGGCGGACAGGAGGAGCGGCACAATCTGGATCGTCCCGTAGAACGCCCCGATCGCGATGGTGTAGATCCAGATGAGGCGCGGGGCCGGCTCCCGCCAGTGGGTGAGCACTCTGGTGATGGCGCCTCGGCTGGTCAACGTCGAGGCGGGGGGGTTGCTCGTCGTCTGGCGCAGTTCGTGGGATTCACGCAGGAAGCGCCAGGCGAACACGGCGACCAGGAGAGAAAGCGCCGCGGCCGCGAGACCCGGGGCCCGGCGCCCGCCGAGACTGATCATGGCGGACCCGAAGGCGGGGCCCGCCACCGCACCCATGCTGGTCACCACCGAGAGCCAGCCGAGGCTCTTGGTACGCTCCTTCGGCTTGGAGACATCGGCCACGTACGCCTGCACCACGCCAATGGTGCCGCCACCCGTGCCCTGAATCAACCGCGACACCAGCAGCGCCATGATGGTGCCGGCGAAGGCGAAGAGGACGTAGGCGAGGGCGGTAAGGAGGAGGCCGGCCAGGATGGCGGGCCGCCGACCGTAGCGGTCGGAGAACTTGCCCCAGGTCGGCGCGACGAGCAGCTGGGCGATGGAGAAGGCCGAAATCAGGAGGCCGACCATCGTGGCCCCGGCGCCGAAGTCGGTAGCGTAATAGGGCAGGAGCGGGATCACCATGGTGAGCCCGATCATGTCCACGAACGCCGTCACGAACAGCACGAAGAGCGGCATCTTCGACGCCCAGCCGCCCTCCCCGCGCTTCACCGCACTGGTCACTCGCGCGTCGCGATCGCGTCCGGCTCGTCCTTGTCGCCCCACACCTCGTACCCGGTCACGGTACCATCCTTCTTCGCGAACTCGAAGACCCAGTCGGCGTCGAGGTCAGTCAGCTTCCCCTCCTCCCACGTCCCCATGAGAAACCAGTCATCCTTGATCTCAACGAGGATGAATGTGGCGGCCTCCGGCCACGGCGCTGGATCCCAGTGTGCCATCAGCATGCCATTCTCGTGCACCAGCGTGGTCGTCGACGGTGGGACGCTGTCCGGCTGCCCGTTCCAGCGGAAGGCATAGGCGCCGAGGTATGGCTTGGCGTCGGCGGCGGCCATGGTCAGCTTGTACTTCGGTTCCACCTCGACCTGGAAGGCTACCTGCGTGGTGCCCCAGCGAAGAAAGAGAGTACCCTCGTCGCCGCGGACATTCTCGAAGGTGAACGTCAGCATCTCGTTGAACGGGCCCTTGCCCGGCTTGACCTGGTACCGGATCTGGTCGGCGGTCGAGTCGGGATAGGGGACGTGGTACATCTTGTGGCGGGGATCGATCACCATGGTCCACTCCTCCGGCTGGATGACCAGCCAGAGCGAGTACTTGCCCGGTTCCACCGGATGCCCGTCCAGCTTGATGGGGCGGTCGATCTCGAGCGTGGTGGCAAAGTTGGCGCCGGGCGTCCACACCGCGCCCCAGTGTTCGACGCCGCCGAACAGCGAATCCCTGCCCCGGACCTGGGGCCTGGCATAGTCGATGGTGATCGTGGTCCCGTCGATCGTCTGGGAAACGGCGCCCCGTTCGCTGGCTCGCATCTGCGCCGTGAGAATGGACGGCACGAGCAAGAGCAGGGTCAGGCAGGCGCCGCGGAGGCGCGCTGTCGGTGCTGGCATGAAGACTCCCGAAGATGGTATGTGAAGGATAGTAGCCAAGCTACCGCATCCAGCGGGCTGGGGCCAGCGACTGCATGCTACCCGACGGGCCGGTAGCGCACGCTCCAGCGCGCGGCGCCGCCTGCGTGGCTCTCCAGCCGGATGACACGCAGCGACCCCTCCCTGCCCTGCCCAACCACCCGTGCCCCAGATACTTCAACACCGTCGAACTGATACCGGTCCGGCTCGCTGAGGTAGAGCGTGTACGGATCGCCCGCCACCAGGTCACTTTCGCCGCTCAGCGCGTTGTCCCGCCAGCCGACAGCCTTCACGTCAGGGCCGCCGCAGGTGGCGTGGCGGCTGGTGGCGAGGAGCTGCGGGTGCTCCACCCGCCGGCGCAGGCAGACCACCTGCACCCCAAAGCCTGGATCGATCGGTCCAGGCCGCATCGTGTCGCGGACCACGCCGAGGAACTGGCGGGTCCAGAACTCGAACGCGAGGTAGTCGGTGTCAGGCGCGAGGCCGAGTTCGCCGAGGGGAATCGGCACGCCGTCGTCACGTGTGCGGGCCAGCACCGTCCACTGCTCGAAGGGCCGGGCGATGTCGAGCTGGTAGAGCGAAACGATTTCCCGCTGGTCGGCGTCGAAGGGCCGGGGGCCGGAGCCGCTGAGCTCGGTGTTCGCCATCTGCAGGAGCGTTGATCGCGACGGATCCACGTCGTAGACCTGCCCCGGGCGGGTGAAGAGCACCGGGGCCGTCCGCTTCGCCGCCTCGACCCGATCGGTGCGATAGACCTCCGGCAGGTCGGTCAGCATCAGCACCGATCCGGTCAGCGAGGTCAGCGTCGCCGCCTTGTAGCCGTCCGCCTGGTGGATCTCGATGTGGTCTGGGTCGTTCCGCCAGACGACGTTGTTGAAGGAGTTGTACTGCGCAAACGACCCGTAGCCGAAGCCGTCGTCGCCCACCCGCATCCCATCGACGAGCCCGATCAGTTCCGGCCGGATTCCCCAGCAGGCCAGCAGGTACACATCCCGCCCGAGGGCGTCGCGCACCTGTTGCACGAAGCCCCGAAACACCGACTCGCGGTCCAGGCCGCGCTCATCGAAGTAGCCTGCGTAGCTGTTGTACCCCTCGTAGCGGAGGTGCCGGAGCGCGTCAAGCTTGAAGTAGCTCCATCCCATGGCGCGGAGCGCCCGGTAGACCGGCGTCACCAGGGTGTCCATCGTGCCAGCCGAGCTGCCGTCCATCACGTACCCGACCCAGTTCCCCTTGGCGGGCTTTCCATCTGCCGTCCGCACAAACCAGTTCGGGTGTGCCTCCGCCGCCGGCTTGTCGGCAAAGCTGACGTTGGTCCAGATGCCGGGCTCGAGGCCCCGGCCGCTGATGTACGTCCGCAGGGCGTCCAACCCGCCCGGGAACTTCTCGTTGGCGTTGAGCCAGTGACTGGGCAGGCCGATCGGCAGCGTCTGGTAGCCGTCGTCGATCTGCAGGTAATCGTAGCCGAAGGGATGGAGCACCTCGCCGAGGACGTCCGCCGTGTTGCGGATGTCCCGCTCCGTCACCTTGTCGAAGTAGGCGTACCACGAGGTCCACCCCGCCACCGATGTGCTCCACGGCCGATATTCCCTCGGCCGGTACTGCGCCAGGCCGCGGTGTTTCTGGTAGAAACGGGGCCGAAACCGGAGGGAGAGCTCTCCGCCGGTGGCCGTGAGCTGATACGCGACGGCACTGTCGGGTAAGGACATCGCGACCACCTCTACCTCGGCCGGCACGTCCACCGACAGCACCCAGTCGCCGCGACGATCGTATACCGCCCGGTTTAGCCGGTTGTTCGCCGGCCCCACCGCGTGGCGCACCACCCGCAGCCCATCCTCCCTCGGCTCAGACTCCGCCGCAAACGCCTCCGCCGATCCGCGCACCACACCGGTGAGCGTGATCCGATCGCGGCCGGTCGCCGTCCACTTGAGCACCTGCGTCACCCGACCACCCGTCGAGTCGACGAACTGGATCAGTGAGGCCGGGGCGCCGCTCGTGGCGATGGTACCGTCGAACAGCAGCTCACCGCCAAAGGTCAGCACCACTCGCCCGTCACTGACCTCGACGGAGGCTGGAACGTTCGGTGGCTCAGACGGGGTCTGCGCCAGAAGGATCGTGGGGACGAGTCCTGCGGCGAGGACGAGAAGAATCTTCATGGTGCGCGTAGCTTGCGCCCCGCCCGCGGAAATGGCAAGATGGTGCTTCCCTTCCACTCGCGGACATCCATGGGTCTCTCTGGGCTCGACATCGCCGGCTTCGTGGGGTTCCTGGCCCTGGTCTTCGGCGTGTCGATTGCCGCCTCCCGCAAGCGGAGCACCACCACCGAGGACTACTTCCTGGCGGGCCGGGAACTCAACTGGTGGCTGATCGGGATCTCTCTCGTCGCCTCCAACATCTCCACCGAACATTTCGTCGGCCTCGCCGGCCGCGGCTACGAACTCGGCCTCGCCATTGCCAGCTACGAATGGATGGCCGCGGTCACCATGGTCGTGGTCGCCCTCTACTTCCTCCCGCGCTTCCTCCGCGCCGGCATCTTCACCATGCCGGAGTACCTCGAGTACCGGTATGACGGGCTGGCCCGGAGCATCATGGCCTTCTTCATGATGCTGGCCTACGTGCTGGTGGCGCTCGCCACGGTGCTCTACAGCGGCTCGCTCGCCCTGAACGCCGTCATCGGGCTCGATGTGGTGGCGGGCATCTGGATCATCGGCGCCCTCGCCGGCCTCTACGTAACGTATGGCGGCCTCCGCGCGGTGGTCTGGACCGAGCTCATCCAGGGCACCGCCCTTCTCCTCGGCGCGCTCCTGGTGTTCGTGCTCTCGCTCAAGGCCATCGGCGGCTGGGGGGAGTTCACGGCGCTCGCCGCCGGGAAGCTCCACACCGTCCTCCCCTGGAATCATCCGGAGATGCCGTGGCTCGCAGTCTTCATCGGCGGGCTCTGGATCCCGAACCTGTTCTACTGGGGACTCAATCAGTTCATCACCCAGCGGGCGCTGGCGGCGCGGAGCCTCGCCGAGGGACAGCGGGGCACGCTCTTCGCCGCGGCCATCAAGGTGAGCATCCCCTTCCTGATCATCATGCCCGGCATCATGGCGGCGCACATCTTTCCCGATCTCATCAAGACGCCTGACCAGGCCTATCCGGTGCTGATCCGCGAACTGGTGCCCGCCGGCCTCCTCGGCATCATGCTCGCCGCCCTCTTCGGCGCGGTGCTCAGCACCTTCGAGTCGCTGCTCAACTCGGCGGCCACCATCTTCAGCCTCGACATCTACCAGCGCCACTGGCGGCCGGATGCCGAACCGGCGCAGCTGCTCCGGATGGGTCGATGGGCCACGCTGGTGCTCTTCCTGGTCGGCTGCCTCTGGGCGCCGATCGTGGGCCGGGCCGGGAGTGTCTTCGAGTACATCCAGATGTTCTGGGGATTCATCTCGCCGGGGATCGTGGCGGTCTTCCTGGTGGGGATGATCTCTCCCCGGACCCCGCCGAGGGCGGCGCATGGCGCCATGCTCCTCGGGATTCCGGTCTACGGGCTGCTGCTCTGGTTCCTGCCGGGAATCGCCTTCCTGCACCACATGGCCATCACGTTCGCCGTGGTCGTCCTATATATGGCGGTGGTGACGGTGCGGCAGCCGCTGGCCCAGCCGGTGGTCCTCCCGGTCAAGGCTGGGCTGGTCCTGACCCCGGCGCCGCACGTGAAGCTCTTCGGCGCGGCGGTGATCGGAGCGGTCGTGCTGCTGTATCTCTGGTTCTGGTAGCGGACGTGCTCGCGAGAATGGCCTCACGGGTACATCTTTGAGAGTGCAAACCACCCCATTGAATCGCCTCTCCGCCGCCCTGGCCGACCGCTACCGCATCGAGCGCGAGCTTGGGCAGGGCGGCATGGCCACCGTCTATCTCGCCGCCGACCTGAAGCACGACCGCCAGGTCGCCATCAAGGTGCTGCGGCCGGAGTTGGCGGCCGTCATCGGCGCCGACCGGTTCCTGAGCGAGATCAAGACCACCGCCAACCTGCAGCATCCGCATATCCTGCCCCTCTTCGACAGCGGGGCGGCGGACGGCTTCCTCTTCTACGTGATGCCATTGGTGAAAGGCGAAACGGTTCGCGACCGGATCGATCGCGAGAAGCAGCTCCCCATCGCCGACGCGGTGCGGATCGCCTCGGAAGTGGCCAGCGCACTCGACTATGCGCACCGCCACGGCGTGATCCACCGCGACATCAAGCCCGCGAACATTCTCCTGCACGACGGCTCCGCCCTGGTCGCCGACTTTGGCATCGCGCTGGCCGCCAGCAAGGCGGGCGGCACCCGGATGACCGAAACCGGCATGAGTCTCGGCACCCCGCACTACATGAGTCCCGAGCAGGCGATGGGAGAACGCGAAATCACCGCGCGCTCCGACGTCTATGCGCTGGGCTGCGTGCTCTACGAAATGCTTCTCGGCGAACCCCCTTTTACCGGCCCCACCGCGCAGTCGATCGTCGCCAAGGTGATGACCGCCGAGCCCGCCGGGCTCTCGACACAACGCAAGTCGATTCCGCCCGCCGTCGAGGATGCGGTGTTGACGGCGCTGGAAAAGCTCCCGGCGGACCGGTTCGCCTCCGCTGCAGATTTCGCGAGCGCCCTCAGCAGCGGGCAGACGCCGAGCCTGCGCAGCCGATCCACGCGCACACAGCCTCCTCGCCGCCCTGCCCCGCTGCCCCGCCTGCTGATGCTGGCGCTCCTTGTCATGGCGGCCGTGACCGGATGGGCGCTGCTGCGCCGGCCGGCAGCACCGGCGGCTCCCCCCTCCCGGCTCGCCCTCCTGGCGCCGGGTCTGGGTGGCTCCGGCGGTTCGTCTTCGCAGCGGTGGCTGACGCTCTCGCCTGATGGCGGCACCGTCTTCTTCGTCGCTCTCGACGCCAACGGATTCAATCGCTTGATGCGCCAGCCTCTCGCTGCGCTGGAGGCCACCCCGCTCGAAGGGACCTGGAACTACGGGAGTCCCCTGACTTCGCTGGACGGCCGCTGGCTCTACGCCGCCACCAACGGGGGATCGAGCTATCGCCTCCCCGCCGGAGGGGGTGCAGCCTCCCCCCTTCCGGCGGAAGTGACCAACACGGCGGGGGCAGCCTGGGGGCCCGATGGCACCCTCTGGTTCAGTCCCGGTCCGGGGCTGGGGCGCGGATTATATGCCATGGTGAACGGGGACTCGGTCGTCCGGCCCATTACCGACGAGGACAATGCCCTGCAGATGCTTCAGGTGCTCCCCGGCGGTCGTCGCGCCCTTGTGGCTCGAAAGCTCTCGACGTCTGCCGGCCCTCTCCTCCTCCTCGACCTGCGGGACGGCACCACCACACCGCTGATCGAGCAGCAGATGGTGGAGGCGCGGTACACCGCCGGCTACCTCGTCTGGGTCCAGCTCGACGGCACGCTGCTGGCGGCGCCGTTCGACCCCGACCATCCAGCCCCCGTGGGACAGGGACTCCGCGTCGCCCCCGGTGTGTCGGTGACGGGCACCGGACTCGTCCAGTTCGCCGTGGCGCCCAACGGCACGGTGGCCTACGTGCCCGAAGAGCCTCGCTCACTCCAGTTCGTGGACCTCTCGGGCGCATCACGGCCCGCAACGGTGGAACTCCACAACTATCACGCCCCCGAGTTCTCGCCCGATGGGCGGCGTCTCTCGGTTGATTTCAACAGCGCCGATGGACGGGACGTCTGGATTCTGTCGCTGGACGGCGGCACGCTCACCCGGACCACCTTCGATCGCGACGGCCACGACGCCACCTGGACGCCGGATGGGCGGTTCATCACCTATTCCTCCCTCAAGTCGGGAGAACTCGGGCTCTACCGCAAACGGCCCGGGAGCGCCGAGGCGGCGGAGTCGCTCTTTGCCTCCATCCACTTTACCTACACGGGGCACTGGCTCCGGGACGGCAGCGCCCTGATCACCACCGGCAACGACCTCCGTGGCGACTCGCGCTCCGATATCGCCATCCTGGACAGCGCCGGCCACGGCCCGCTCAGGATGGTGGTCGCCAGCCCCTTCCTGGAGCAGTTTCCCAGCCTCTCGCCCGACGGCCGCTGGCTCGCCTTCTCGTCGAATCAGTCGGGCGACCACCAGGTGTACGTGCGTCCCCTCGCCGGCGACGGCGACCAGGTTCAGGTGTCCCTGACGGGCGGGACCGAGCCGTTGTGGAGCCCGGACGGGAAGACCCTGTACTACCGGGGACGGGAGAACGACATCGACGCGATGATCGCCGCCACGGTCCGGACGACACCTGACTTTGCCGTCGCCTCGCGGCGGTCGCTCTTCTCGATGGCCGACTACGTCAGCACCACTCCGCATGCCAACCACACCATCAGCCCCGATGGCAAGACCTTCGCACTGGTACGCCGCAACCCTGGCACCCGAATCGTCATCATCCAGAACCTGCCTGCACTGATGCGCGAACTGCAGGGGAGTGCGGGCGCCGACCGCTGACTGGCCACCCGCCCGCCTCGAGCGGGAAGATCTGCGAGAGTTGGTCTGGCGCACCCCGCCTGACCGGGCCATCTTCCCAACCGTCATGACCAACTCCCTGCCCCGCCTCTCTGAAGCCCTCGCCGACCGCTACCGCCTCCTCGAAGAAGTCGGCGAGGGGGGGATGGCCACCGTGTATCTCGCCGAGGACCTCCGGCATGACCGCAAGGTGGCGGTCAAGGTGCTGCGGCCGGAGTTGGCCGCGGTCATCGGCGCCGAGCGGTTCCTGAGCGAAATCAAGACCACCGCCAACCTGCAGCATCCGCACATCCTGCCCCTCTTCGACAGCGGCGAGGCCGACGGCTTTCTCTTCTATGTCATGCCGTATGTGCAGGGTGAAACGGTACGCGACCGGCTCACGAACGAGAAGCAACTCCCGGTGGCGGATGCGGTCCGCATCGCGACCGAGGTGGCGGCGGCGCTGGACTACGCCCACCGGCACGGGGTCATCCACCGCGATATCAAGCCCGAGAACATCCTGCTCCACGATGGCTCGGCGCTGGTGGCCGACTTCGGCATCGCGCTCGCCGCCAGCAAGGCCGGCAGCACCCGGATGACCGAGACCGGGATGAGCCTCGGCACGCCGCACTACATGAGCCCCGAACAGGCGATGGGCGAGCGGGAGATCACTGCCCGCTCCGACGTCTACGCGCTGGGCTGTGTGCTCTACGAGATGCTCACCGGCGAACCACCGTTCATGGGACCCACCGCCCAGGCGATCATTGCCCGCGTGGTCACCGAGACTCCGCGCTCCCTCACCAGCCAGCGCCACACCATCCCGCCCCAGGTCGAGGCGGCGGTCTTCACGGCACTCGAAAAACTCCCCGCCGACCGCTTCGCCACGGCAGCGGCATTTGCCACTGCGCTGGCCGACACCAGCTACCAGTCGACGGCCATGCCCGCGACGTCATCGTCAGCGGGGCCGGACGGCAGGGCGTGGCAACGGCGCTTCATGGTCGCGGCGGCCATCGCGTGCGTCGCCGTGGTCGCCGCGGCCTGGGGGTGGGCACGCGTCCGCGCCGCCGCCGACCAGCCGACCACGTGGCAGTACATCTCCCTGGGCGACAGCGTTGCCGTCGCCCTCACCGTCCCGGCCCTGGCCATTTCCCCCGATGGTTCCGAGCTGGTGATCAAGGAGGATGGCCAGAACGGGCTGCTCTGGATCAAGCGAGATGGGGCCCTGGAGCCCGTGCCCATCCCCGGCACTGAGCGGGCACAGAATCCGGTCTTCTCGCCTGATGGTGAGTGGGTGGCATTCATCGCGAACGAAAAGCTGCGAAAGGTGCGCCCCTCCAGCGGCGCGGCGATCACCCTCGCTGACTCTGCCGGCGGAGGCTTCGGTGGGGCCACGTGGCTTGACGACGGCACGCTGATCTACGTCACGCCGGATTTCAATCGCATGCTCCGCATCGACGCCTCCGGCCGCAACCCCACCGTCGTCCTTGACACCAGGGGGATGCCGGGAGGCGGGTTCTCCTCCCCGACGCCGCTGCCTGACTCGCGCGGCATCATTTTTCTGTCATGTTCGTCGGGCTGTGTCACGATGAGCCTGATGGCGCTCGACTTCAAGTCTGGCGAGCCCAAACTCCTGCTCAGTGAGGTCGCCCAGGGATGGTACCTCCCGACCGGCGACCTGTTGTACTACCGGCGAGACGGCACTGCGCTGGTGGCCAAGTTTGACCTGGACAAGCTTGAGGTTGTCGGGGCGGGCATCCCCGTCTTCGAAAACGTCTTCTTCGCAACCAGCAGCCAGGCTGACCTGGTGTGGTCACCCTCAGGAACCGTGGTGTACGTGACCGGAGGAAACCAGAACAACGAGAACAACGTTGTCCGCATTACCCGCGACGGTCTCGTGGCTCCCGTCGACACCACGTGGACCGGCCAGTTTACCGCCCTGTCCATGTCGCCCGATGGGAAGCGCATGGCGGTCGGCATGGGCGTCGGCGTTGGCGGCCAGAACATCTGGATCAAGCAACTTGACCGAGGTCCCCTCACCCGCCTCTCCTTCGGCGGCTCCGACCGGCGGCCGGTCTGGTCGGCTGACGGGCGGATGGTGGCATTCATTCGCGACACGCTGGGTGCGAGCATTGTCGTGGGGCGGTTCGCCGATGGCAGCCGCCCGGACACCGTGCTGGCGCGCATCGACCGTCAAGTGCAGGAGGTGGACTGGTCGCCCGACGGCAAATGGCTGGTGCTCCGTACGGACAACGGAACGACCGGCGCGGGCGACCTCGTAGGCATCCGGACCGGTGGCGACACCACCGAGGTCCCCTTGGTGGCAAGCCCGTTCACTGAACTGCATCCCGCCGTGTCGCCGGACAGCCGATGGATAGCCTACACCTCCAACGAGTCCGGCCAGAACGAGGTATACGTCCGCCCCTTCCCGAACACCGGCGATAGCCGGTGGCAGGTGTCCACGACCGGCGGCAGTACACCCCGGTGGGCCCCGGACGGCACGGAGATCTACTATGTCGATCCGTCGGGGCGGATGTCCTCGGCCAGGATCACCACGACACCAACCTTCGCGGTCGGTGAACGCCAGGCGCTGTTCGGCGCCGCGGGATACACGCTCGACGCCTTTCACCAGGCATACACGCTCTCGGCCGACGGGAAGTACTTCTACATGGCATCGCCGCGCCGGATTGCCGACCTCGGGCGCGCTCCGACGCTGGTGCGCGTGGATCATTGGTTCACTGACATGAAGGCGCGGTTGGCGCAGTAGGGCCGCTCCATAGTTCTGCCGATTCCGGTACCGCCCGCGATGGGGTGGTACCACCGGACATTTGTCCTCCCTCCATACGGCCCCACCCTGGCTGCTCTTCGCGGCCTTGGCGTCTCTTAGCGTCTTTGCGTTAAAGACTCTTTCGACGCGAAGACGCAAAGAAGCGCAAAGGCGTCAATGAGGAACCGACCATTGTAATGTCAGCCGCAGTCTATGAGAAGCAGAGAAGAGTTGGAACGATTCGGGGCTGTGGTAGTGGATGCGGCGTTGGTGGTCCACTCGGCACTCGGACCCGGGCTTCTCGAGTCGGTCTACCAGGCGTGCCTCGCTCATGAGCTTCAACAGCGAGGACTAGCCGTGGAGTGTGAAGTGCCCTTTCCGGTGACCTATGCGAACCTGACAATCGAGACCGGCTACAGAGCGGATATCGTTGTCGAAAGTGAAATCATTGTAGAGAACAAAGTGCTCCAACGCGTTGGTCCCGTACACCGGGCTCAACTCCTCACCTACCTGAGAATTTCCGGTGTGCGGCTTGGCTACCTCATCAACTGGAACGTCCCACGAATCAAAGACGGTATCAGGTGTATCGTGAATAATCTGTAACGCGTACTGAGCCCTTGGCGTCTCTTTGCGTCTTCGCGTTGAAAAGCAGTTAACGCAAAGACGCAAAGAACGGAGATAGAGATTACTTCAACCCCGCCAGAATCCCGTTGATTCGCGTCCGCTGCGTCGGATCGTTGGTCAGCGAAAGCGCCTTCTGGTAATTCGCCACCGCCTTCTTCGTGTCACCCAGCGTGGCGTACATCTCCCCCAGGCTGTCCCAGGTATTCCAGCTGTCGGGATGCTCCTTGGTGTTGCGAATGAAGATGGCGAGCGCCTCCTGGTTCTTCTTCAGCCCCACCAGCTGGTAGCCGTAGGCGTTCACCTCGGCTTCCGTCGCGATGCCGAGATGCGCCTGCCGCAGGGAATCGGCCTCCGCCGTCTTGCCCTGGCGGTCAAGCGCCCATCCCTTGACGTTGTAGCTGGCAAAGGTCGGCGCCCGAATGATGGCGGTGTCCGCCCATGCCTCGGCGAGTTTCACGTCCTGCGTATTGGCCAACACCCAGGTGGCGGCCTGGACCCACGCCTGGCCGTAGAAGCGGGGATAATGCCGGAGCTGCACCCGCAGGCTGTCAAGCACGATGGCATTGGTGTTGACAGAGATCGGAAAGCTCACCTCCACCTTGTCCCATCGCATCGACAGCGTCACAGCGTCAGCAGTCGGATCCCCGAAGTCATACCGCAGCCGCTCCGTGGGAGCAACCACCTTCGGGGTCACTTCGAACCGCACCGCGTCCTCCGCCCGGTTGTAGCTGAAGGCACCCCAGGCGTTCGGCTGGTTGCTGAGGATGACGGTCCAGTTCCCCGAGCGCCGCGGAATCATGAACAGCGCGTATCGGCCCGCAGGCAGCGTCGTCCCACCGAGGGTGAACGCCGAGGAAGCGGCGAAGACCGTGTTGTCGTTGGCCCCCGCCCGCCAGACGGAGTCATACGGCTCCAGGCCGCCCCAGATCACCCGGCCGTTCACCCCTGGGCGGTGGTAGTCGACGGACAGCGTCGTCAGGCCGATGGTCTGGCTCACAGTGGCGTGTGGGCTCGCCTCCGGCAAGTCCAGCGTGTAGTTCTGGGCCTGCAGGTAAGCCGGCGCGGCGGTGATCAAAGCACACAGCACGAACGACCATACCCATCGCGGCCGCAGGCGGAGAACGGAGGAACCGAGCATCGACAACTCCAGCGTCTGAGGGATCAGTCCACTACGAGGCAGAGAAACAAAGAGTTCCGTTGCGAAGAACTCTGCATGTTCGATCCTTCCACAGTACAACTACCTGACGTTTGCGGGTCATGCCCACCGGGGCCTCGTCCTTGCGGCGTTCCCCACGACTATTCCGCACCCCAAGGAGTGTCGTGTGGCCAGAGTCCGCAAGGTCGAGTGGGACACCAGGATCAAGCTCATCGCCACCGTCTTGTCCGCGGGTGCCGCACTCGTCTCGATTCTCTCCTTCGTGGCAGGGCGGCGCAGCGCGCCTGACAACGTCCCCGTCGCAGGGCTCGCCGCCGCCGAAGTCACCCGGATCGCCCTCTCCCCCACTGCCGACACCGCCTGGTCGCTGGGTGATACCTTGCATTTCACCACCGTGGCGGCCGACGCCTACGGACAAGCATTGCATGCAGCTTCTGTCCACTGGACGGTCGACAATCCCACCATCGCCCATGTCGACAGCGCCGGCCAGGTCGTGGCGCTGGCGCCGGGCGTAACCGGCGTGACGGTGGCCATCGGGGGCCGGGCCGGCCGGGCCCGTATCGTGGTCCAGCCGCGGATGATCGAACTGGCGATCGTCGGCGACAGCATCATCCCGATCGCGGAAGGCACCGCCCTCGAGCTCCGCGCAATGGGCAGCGACGCCCGGGGCAACTGGCTCGATCCGGTCGACGCGGTCTGGAGCGGTGGGGACGCCGAAGTCGCGGTGATCGACACAGCAGGAAACCTCCAGGCCGTGGCGCCGGGCATGACAACCATCGCCGTCGCCGCAGCGGGACTCGCCGCCGAGCGCCGGATCCTCGTCACTCCCGTTCCGACTTCCCTGACCCTGACGGGGGGTGCCACCCAGCGCGCCCCCGCCGGCCAGAAAGTGCCCGAGCTCGTCACCGTGCAGGTGGTCTCCCGCAGCGGGCGGCCGGTCCCCAATGCGCGCGTGCGGTTCGACCCATCCACGGACATGGGCGCGGTCGATCCGGAGTATCGCACGACCGACACCCTCGGGCTCACGTCCACCCGCTGGACTCTCGGCCCCACTCCCGGCCGTCAGCGGCTTGTCATCCTGGTGACGGGCATCGACAGCGCCATGACGGTCACCGCCGAAGCCGACCCGATCGCCGCCAACACGCGGATCGCCGTCTCGCCCGACACCCTCATCGCCGAGGCGGGCACCGCGCTGCCGGCACCACTGGTCGTGCAGGTCACGGATACCACCGGGCTCGTCCTTGCCGACCTTCCGGTGTCGTGGACGGCGCTGGACGGCGGCGCCATCGTTCAGGCCAACGCCCGCACGGACAGCCTGGGCATGGTGCAGGCGCACTGGTCGCTCGGGCCACGCGCCGGTACACAGCGGGCCCGGGTGCAGGTGGGGAATCCGCGTTCGCTCCCGCCGGTCGAGGTCTCGGCAGTTGCGGAGGCCGGGACGGCCGTGGCAGTGAAGGTGCTGAGCGGCAACGCCCAGAGCGGCGTCGTTGGCGCCACGCTGAAGCGTGCGGTCGTGGTCCAAGCCATGGACAGCCTCGGGAATCCAGTGAGTGGCGTGCCCATTCACCTTTCCTCGAAGACCGGAGTGGCGGACTCGCTGGTGGAGACGGAAAAGGATGGTCGCGCAAGCGTGCGGTGGACGCTGGGTGAGTCGGCGGGAAGTGCGCGGATGGTCGCACGGCTCACGCGCAAGGGTGACAGTGCGGTGGCCACTGCAACCGCGCGACCCGGGTCGCCAAAGACCATCGCATTCGTGGGGGCGCCGAGCAGTGGGACGGCGGGGCGTGCGGTGTCGAAGACGATGTGGATTGTGGTGACAGATCGATTCGGAAATCCGGTCCCGAAGGCGACGGTCCGGTTCAGCGTACATGCCGGAAAGGCGTCGCCGTCGCGGGGAGTCACCGATCGCGCGGGGCGGCTATCCACCAAGTGGACCCTGGGGCCGAAGCCCGGGAAGCAGTCGCTCACGGCCACGATCACGAGCCCGGCGGTCAAGAACTATCATGTGATCGAGGCGAAGACGCCGCCAGCGCCGAAAGCCCCCGCGTCGGCCAAGCGCCGTATTACAACGAAATAGATTCGGCAGTCTCACCGATCGTCACCCCGGCGAACGCCGGGGTTTATGGTCTCCTTCCCCGCGCCCCCGCCTACTGCCCCTTAAGCATTCGCTCAAACCGCGGATTCCCCCGCAGCGAGTCAAACGTCGGGTCGATCTTGAGCCAGGCCGGCGTCAGGTAATACTGTCGCTGCAGCAGCTGCTCGATCGTGTCGAGTGCCTTCTCTCTTTCCCCGACCGCGAGATAGGTCCGGACCAGCAGCAGCATGTTGTAGCTTTGGTTCCCCTCGCCGGTCTTCTCCAGACCCACCGCCCGTTCGCCAAGGGTTACGGCCTCGCCCTTGTTCCGTCCGGCATGGGCAAGCATCAAGGCATACAGCGCCATGCTCTGCGCGTCGTTGGGTGAGGCCTCCAGCAAGGCCTTCGTCCTCGGGAGCGCGGAATCCGCGTACGTGCGCGCCAGCACCATGTCGCCCTGCTCCGCGTGTGCAATGGAAAGGGTCTGACCCCACCAGGCCCGGTCGTTGTCGAAGGCGGCGGGGGTCAACCGGAACAACAGACTGCGCTCGGCATCCGCAAGAGCCCAGGAGAGTTCGTAGTAACCGCCGAAGATGGACGCCACAGCCGGAGCGGGGTTGCCGCGGTCAATGGCCGCTCGAATGACTTCTCGCGCCCCCTTCAGGTCGCCCTGCGCCAGGTACACGATCGCCTGCCACTCGGCCAGATTGAGATCGGTCGGGGTGAGCGCAATCGCCGCCTGGCCCATCTCTGCTGCGTCGTCGAAGCGGCGCTGATAGAGGTACACCTGCTGCAGGTTGCTCAGGGTCGACGCTGAACGAGGGTCGAGTTCCTTGGCTCGCTCCAGTTTGGTGGCCGCGGCCTCGATATTCCCCTCCGCCAGGTCTCCCCGCGCGGCGCTAACCAGGACTTCTGCGTCGTTCGGCGCCAGCTGCAGCGCACGCCCCATCGCCTCGGCGGCCTTGTCGGTATTCACGTCCACGAGCGCATAGTAGGCGGCCGCCGCAGTGTACCCGGCAGGGAGCTGGGGACCCAACGCAATTGCCCGCTCCATCGCCACCTTGGACCGCGCGCCTGCCACAGGGTCTCGGCTGCCGTTGAAGAACACCCGGCCACTCGCCCGCGCGAGCTCGGCCCAGGCGTCGACGAAGGTCGAGTCCAGGGCCACCGCCTGCTCGAAGTAGCTCGCGGCGAGCCGGCTCGCGACCGCGTCGGCGCTGGTGATCGCCTTGCCCTTGAGGTAGAGGTCGTATGCCGCGACGTTCTTGGTCGGACGCTCGGCGAGCTGCTGTTGTTCCTGCGACCCCAGCTGCGCGCCCAGCGCCCCCGCCACGCGGGAGGCGATCTGCGCCTGCACCTCGAAGATGTCGGTCACATCGGTGTCGAAGCTCTGCTGCCAGGTGGTGGCACCTGTACGGCCGTCGATCAATTCGGGCACGACCTGCACCCGGCGCGTCCCATTGGGGCCGCTGGCCCAGCGCACCTTCCCCACCAGCAGGTAGTTCGCGCCAAGTTCGGTCGCGATCGACTGTGGGGACTGCGTCGAGTTGCGGTACTGATTGGCGCTGCTCGAGGCGATCACGGTGATGCCGCTGACTCGCGCGAGCTTACCGCGGACTTCGTCGGTGATCCCGTCGGCGAAGTAGGTGTCTTCCACCGCCCCCTGATTTTCGAAGGGGAGAATGGCCAGATGGTTGCCGGCCGTCCCGGCGGACGTGCCACCGCCTGGCCCTGACAAGGCAAGCGCGGTCGCGACGCTGGCCCAGAGGAGCAGCGAGAGGACGCCACCCGCCGTCGCGAAGCGCCAGGTGAGAAAACGGCCGACCCCGCCGGGCGCGGCGCCCTCACGTCGGCGCGATTCCATCCGCCCCGTGAGCACCAGCACCACCGCACCGATGGCCAACAGCGCCACGGCAAACCCGATGGTCCACCTGGGCAGGCTCCACTGCCCGATGATGGCCGACACCAGCGCCAGCATCCCCGTGCAGCCGAGGGCAAAGAGTCCCCAGACCTGCATCGGTGCGGGGCCCGTGGTCACCGCCACTTCGCTGGCGCCGCTCCGTGTCCCCTCGATCGCGCGGTCGAGCGCGCTCGCCATCTCCCCGGCGTTGGCATACCGATCGGAGGGGCTCTTGGCCAGCGCCTTCATGACCGCACTGTTCACGGCCGCAGGCAGGCCCGTGCGCGACACGGTGAGCGATCGCGGCTCCTCGGTGAGGCTCCGTGTGATGATGGCGCGCGCGGTGGGACCAGTAAATGGCGGCTCGCCCGCCATCATCTCGTACATCACGGCGCCCAGCGCGTAGATGTCGGCCCGGCCGTCCACCTCTCGCTCGCCCGTGGCCTGCTCCGGTGCCATGTACTGCGGTGTGCCGACAGCCAGGCCGGTCTTGGTGAGGACCTCCCCTTCGTCACCCAGCGCGCGGGCAATCCCGAAGTCCGCCACCAGTGCGTGCCCCGACTGGAGCAGGATGTTGCCGGGTTTGATGTCGCGATGGATGATCCCGCGCGTGTGGGCATACGCCAGCGCTTCGGCGACCTCTCGGCCGAGCCGCATCGTCTCGTTGACCGAGAGCTGCCCCTGCTTGGCGACATGCTCCTTGAGCGTCTCCCCGTCGACGTACGGCATCACATAGTACAGGATCCCATCGGCAGACCCGGAGTCGTGCATCGGCAGGATGTGCGGGTGACTCAGCTGGGCCGCCACCTGCACTTCGCGGAGGAAGCGGTCGGCGCCGAGCGTGGCGGCCAGCTCGGGCCGCATCACCTTGACCGCCACCTTGCGGTTGTGCTTCTGGTCGTGCGCCAGGTACACCGTGGCCATGCCGCCTTCGCCAAGCACCCGCTCGATCTGGTAGCGGCCCGCCAGCGCCTTCTTCACTTGCGCCACCTCGACCATGCCGGTAGCGGCTGTACGCGGCGGCACCCCGGGATCGGTGGGCGTGGCGACGCCGCAACGGAGGCAGAACTGCGCCTCTTCGGGCAAGGGAGTCTGGCAGGCGGGACAGGCGCGGGCAGCGGTGGTCATCGGTGCTCGTTTACGGGATGCCGCAATGTTCAGGTGGGGGAGCCGATACAATTTCGCGCCCCATGAGAGGGAACACAAGTGTTGACTGGGGCGCGAGTTCCGCGCCTTGCCGCTGGCGCCACTCTGCCGGGCGCCGTACCTTGAGCGCTTCTGTCACCCCGAGCCGCCATGTCCCGCCAAACCCGCTTCCTCGTCCTCGCGCTGGCCGTCTTCGTTGCACCGAGTCTGGTCGCCCAGGCGCTTCCCGCCGGCCAGCCGGCACAACGTGATTTCGCTCCCGCCCGGCTCGCCCGGATCGATACACTCATCCAGTCGTATGTGGACGCGGGCCGGACACCCGGGGTTGTGGCCATGATCGTCCGGCACGGCCAGGTCGCGTGGAGCGGCGCCTTCGGGCTGGCCGACCGCGAGTCCGGGCAGCCCATGACTCCCGAGGCCCTGTTCCGAATTGCGTCCCAGAGCAAGGCGATCACCAGCGTGGCGGCCATGATCCTGGTGGAGGAGGGACAGCTTCGGCTGAATGAGCCGGTTTCCAGGTACATCCCGGGCTTTGCAGATGCCCGTGTCGCCGTGGCGACCGATACCGGGCAGGCCCTCGTCCCCGCCCATCGTGCGATCACGATCCGCCAGCTCCTGACCCAGACCGCCGGCCTCTCCTACGGCACCGACTCGCTCATCCGCGACGCCTACCGCGCTGCGGGACTCGGCCCCGCCGCCGGGTACGGCTGGTACCTGGCCGACAAGGCCGAGTCGATCTGCACCACGATGGACCGCCTCGGCACGCTTCCCCTGGCAGCCCAGCCGGGCGAAGTCTGGATTTATGGGTATGCCACCGACGTGCTGGGGTGCGTGGTGGAGCGTGCGTCCGGCATGCCGCTCGATCAGTTTGTCCGGGAGCGGATCTTCACGCCGCTCAAGATGAACAGCACCTGGTTCTTCCCGCCCGCATCCGCCGGTGGACGCCTCACCGCCGTATACGCGGTGACGGAGGAGGGAGCGCTGGTCCGCGCTCCCGACGGGGCGATGGGTCAGGGCGACTATATCGAAGGGCCCAGAGAGGATTTCGCCGGCGGCGCCGGCCTCGTCTCGACCGCAGGGGACTACGCCCGCTTCCTGCAGATGCTGCTCAACGGCGGCGAGCTCGACGGCGCCAGGGTGCTCTCGCCGGCCACGGTCGCCCTCATGACGGCAGACCAGGTGGACTCGCTCTACCGCCTCCGCGGCATGAGCTTCGGACTCGGGTTCCAAGTCCTGGAGGATCCGGGGCTCGCCGGGGAATACGGTTCAGCGGGACGCTTCGGCTGGGGCGGTGCGTATGCCACGACCTACTGGGTGGACCCGGCCGACAGCCTCGTGGTCGTGTTGATGCAGCAACTTCTTCCCGCGCGCGGACTCGACCTGGCGGATAAGTTCCGCACGATGGTGTACGCCGCCCTGACCTCACCAGCCCGCACCAAAGGACACTGACCGATGCGCCTCTCCCTGCTCATGACCTCGCTGGCCGCCGTGGCTGTCGCAGCACCCGCCACCGCCCAGGAACGGACGGCGGCCTGGCAAATCGCCGCCGCCGTCCTCCCCCTCCCCGACCACCTGCAGGCCGGTGCCGAGGTGCTCGGCTACAAGACCGCCGGGGGCCCGCTGGTGCAGCTCCGGGCGGGGACCAACGAGATGATCTGCCTGACCGACAATCCCGACATCGATGGGTACGCCGCCAACTGCTACCACGAGTCGCTGGCGGCGTTTATGGCACGGGGCCGCGAACTTCGCGCCGCGGGCATCACCAAGCCCTCAGCGGTGGATTCGGCACGACTCGCTGAAATCAATGCCGGCACCCTCAAGATGCCGGCCAGCGGCGCGGCGCTCTACTCGCTCTATGCCGACAGCCTGAACTTTGACCCGATGGCAGGGCGGCCGAAAGACTCCCGCACCCTCCTCTCGTTCTACCTGCCGTATGCGACCCAGAAGTCGACCGGCATCTCCGAGATGCCACTCACCGACCAGCCGTGGCTGATGAAGGCCGGGAAACCATGGGCGCATTTGATGATTCAGTAGGCGGGGAAGCGGGCGTCCCCCTCTCCATATCATCGAGAGAGGGACAGGCAGTGAGGTGATATCGGCGGGGCAGCGGGCCGAGCCCTACGGCAGCATGTCAAACGCCCAGATTACTGTCCCGTCGTTTCCCCATCCCATCACGAAAATGGTTGAGGTGGCGTCGTCCGCAATCACTGCGGCATCCAGCCAGCCGATGCAACCGCAGTCAGCGCTCTCCGGTGCAAGCAATCTTCCGACCAGCGTCATGGTTCCAATCTCGTACACAAGAATTTCGGGAACGTAGCCCACCTGGCGCAGGACGAGAATGCGCGTTTCGTCCGCCGCCAGCGCGAGGCCGAAGGCGCGATTCAGAGACGCAGGTAGCATCGCCGATGCCTGGAGGGTACCAGTGGCCGCGTCGAGCGCCACCACGCCCTCGGAGCCAGCCGAGGGTAAGTAGCCCGTCACATAGAGTGTGGATCCATCTGCGGTGAAGGCAGCCCCATACGTCAGATTGATCGGCATCCGATAGATCGTGTCGCCGGTCGACATCTGAATGACCATCGATCCGCCCCCGCTCATCAGCGCACGGTCAGCCGGAACGGAAAGGTGGAATGCGTAGGGATCCTCAAATTGAAAGCCGATCCCGGTGGCGCCGGGCCGCAATACCCCGGATTCATGGTTGTGAGTCACCAGCCAAACGCTATCGCTGAGTCGGGCGACATTTCGGTTGAACCGGTTTTGCGCGCCGGTTGGAAGAGTGTCGATGAACGCCAGAGTCGGCAGCAGCTGCCACTCGCCAGGAGTATCTGTACTATCCCAGAGGATGAAGGTGCCTGGTTTGTAGGTGGCCCCCACACCCCGAAGCGCCCCGGCGTCCAACGGGCGCACCCCCGGTACCATCTCAGTGCTCCCCTCGCGCAAGTTCACGATCCCGATGCCGCCGGGGGGAGTCCCCGGATAGAGGCCGGCGATGCCAACCGGACCGTCCGGTGTCGGGACCAGGACAGGATTTCCCAACGCCAGCGGCGTCGACATGGTTTTCTCCCGAAACCCCACAATCCCGACCGAATCCACCAGATAGCGCGTCGCCCCGTCGATGACCTCGACCGCGGCGGTCTGCGTGGGAATGGAAGGGAGAGTCGCGGAGAGGGTGCTGTCATCGACTCGCGTCACGACCATCTCGATGCCGGCTGCCGTCACCGGCGGCAGTGAATCGAGCCCGGCGAAGAACTGCGACCGAACCAGCACCGCCCCGCCCGCCCACTGCGCGACAGGGGATACGCCAAAAGTCGGCGGTACAGCCGTCGGCTCCGAGGAGTCGGTGCAGGCGGCGAGGACAAAAAGAAGAGCCAGGCAACGTGAGACGCGCATGCGCACCCCGTGATGATGGGTGACCTAACTCACGTTACGGCAAGTTCTTGGGGACGTCAATAGAGCGGCGAAGGTTGAAAGCGTGGTCGCAGGTCAATCCAGGAAATGAACGCAGAAGGGGCAACCGCCACCGGTTGCCCCTCTTGCTGGTACCGCCTCCCCGCCACCCGGCCCCGCTGCCCCGCCTCCATGGCTAGGGAGGGAATTGATCTGAAGGACTCTTGTCCGAAGGACAATGGGGCGATCGGGCGGAGCTCTGAATGGCTAGGGAGGGAATTGATCCGAAGGACAATGGGGCAATCGAACGGGGTCCTAAGTGGCTAGGGAGGGAATTGAACCCCCGACACGCGGATTTTCAGTCCGCTGCTCTACCAACTGAGCTACCTAGCCTCAAGCGGCGGGAATATAAGGACTTGGGATATCAATTCCAAGCGCCTGAGCCCTCAGTCCTCAGTCCCCGCTTCCCCAGTCCTTCTATACTTTCCCATGCCTCTCTGGCCGACATCGCCGCCGAAATCGCCGACTTCCGCCGCCGGATCCGCGAGTTCCCCGTCATTCCCGATGCCACCCCTGCGTCGCTTCGCGCCGAGCTGGAACCGCGATACCGATTCGACCGGCCGATCGACCTGGAGACCCTGACCGCCGACGTGATGCGGCTCCTCCGGACCCAGCAGGTGCACGTCACCAGTCCCCGGTACTTCGGCCTCTTCAACCCGCAGGTCCGCGAGGCCGGCATCGTCGCCGATACCCTCGCTGCGCTCTACAATGCGCAGCTCGCCGTCTGGAGCCACAGTCCCGCCGCAAACGAAATGGAGCGGCTGGCGCTCCGCGCCCTGGCCGTCCGCATCGGCTACGACCCCGACGGCATGCTGGCCCAGTTCACCTCGGGCGGCGCCGAGGCCAACCTCTGCTCGGCGCTCTGCGCGCTCGCCTCCCGACTTCCCGGACCTGGGCCGAAGCAGGGCGTCGCCGCCCTCGGCACCCGCCCCGCCATCTACGTCTCGGGCGAGAGCCACCACTCCTTCGTCAAGATCGCCAAGATGACCGGGCTCGGCACCGCGAGCGTGCACGAGGCACCGGTGCGCGCCGACCTGAGGCTCGACCCCGCGGCCCTCGAACGGCTGATCGAAGCCGATCGCGCCGCCGGGTGGAGCCCGCTCCTCATCGTTGGGACGGCGGGCACCACGGCTGCGGGCATCGTCGATCCACTCCCGGAACTGGCGGCGGTCGCCAGGCGCACCGGTGCCTGGTTCCACGCCGACGCCGCCTGGGGTGGCGGCGCGCTGATGTCGGACACCCTGCGGCCCCATCTCGACGGCATCGCGCTCGCCGACTCCGTCACCTGGGACGCGCACAAGTGGCTCAGCGTGCCGATGGGGGCCGGCATGTTCTTCTGCCGGCACCCCGACGCGGTGAAGCAGGCCTTTGCCGCCGTCCACACCTACATGCCCATCCCCACCGGCGACACGGTGGACAGTTTCCAGACCACGCCCCAGTGGAGCCGCAGAGCGACCGGCCTCAAGGTCTTCATGGCACTCGCGGAGCTTGGCCTCGAAGGCTACGGTACGCTGGTCGATCACCAGGCCGAGATGGGACAACTGCTTCGGAGGAAGCTCAGCGAAGCAGGGTGGACGCTCGTCTCAGACAGCCCGCTGCCGGTGGCCTGTTTCACCCACCCCGACATCGAATCGGGCCGCGTCTCGATCGACGACGTCATCGACCGTGTGTACGCGAATCGACAGACGTGGATCAGCCCGGTCATCCTCGGTAGCGAGCGCAGGCGGGCACTCCGGGCGTGCATTACGAGCTACGAAACGGAAGAACAGGATCTCGATACGCTGGTGAACGAGTTGCAACGAGCCCTTCGCGGCTTCGCGTGAGCCGAACCTGGACCCCGGCTTTCGCCGGGGTGACGATCTCACACGTCGCTTCAGCGACATCAGCCGAGCCGCGGCTTGAGCCGCGACCGCCAGGCTGACGATCACGGCCCAGTCCTTTCCCCCTCCCCCGCCAGACCGTACATTCCCCAGATGCTCCCGTCACCCCTCACCGTCGTCTCCCACCCCTTGGTGCAACACAAGATGGCGCTGCTCCGGGACGTGAGTACGCCCACCCGGGAATTCCGCCAGCTGGTGGGCGAGATCGCCACCCTCCTGGCCTACGAGGCGACCCGCACCCTCGAGACCGAACCGATCGCCGTACGCACACCGCTGGAGATGATGGAGGGACGGCGCATCCCCGGGGACCGCATCGTCCTGGTGCCAATCCTCCGTGCCGGCCTCGGCATGGTGGACGCCGTGGCCGCGCTCTTCCCGAACGCCGGCGTCGGCCACATCGGCCTCTACCGCAACGAAGAGACCCTCGAGCCGGTCAGCTACTATTTCAAGATTCCGCCCCTCGGCGCGGACAAGACCTACCTCGTCCTCGACCCGATGCTCGCTACCGGTGGAAGCGCCTCCGCTGCCATCGCCAAGCTGAAAGAGTCGGGCGCGAAGCACCTCTGCCTCATTTCCCTCGTCGCCGCTCCCGCCGGGGTCGAACGGATGAACCGCGATCATCCCGACGTGCCGGTGTTCGTCGCCGCGCTTGACCGCGACCTCAATGCGCACGGATATATCCTGCCCGGATTAGGTGACGCGGGAGATCGGCTGTTCGGGACCGAATGAGGCTCACCTTCCACGGCGCCGCCGGCGGCCAGGTCACCGGCTCGATGCACCTCCTCGAGGCCGCCGGTGCCAAGGTGCTGCTCGACGCGGGGCTCTTCCAGGGTCGCCGATCAGAGACCCGCACGCTGAACGCGGAGCTGCCGTTCGACGCGCGGCACATCGACGCGGTGGTGGTGAGTCACGCGCACATCGATCACACCGGCCGCCTGCCGCTGCTGGTCAAGGAGGGGTACCACAACCCCATCATCGCCACACCCGCGACGCGCGACCTCTCCGCGGTCATGCTCCCCGACTCCGCGCACATCCAGGAGAGCGACTTCGAGTATCTCAAGCGCCACGGGCGTACCGGCCCCGAGGCGGAGCCACTCTACAACATGGCCGACGCCATCGCGGTGCAGGACCTGATGCAGGCGATGCCCTATAATCGGCCGCACCACATCCGAAAGCATCTGGTGACCACCTTCATGGACGCCGGCCACATTCTCGGCTCGGCGTCGGTGGACATCAGGGTCACCGAGGGCGAAGGCCATCGGCTGGTCTTTTCGGGTGACATCGGCCGGAATGGTTTGCCGATCATCCGCGACCCCGTGCCGCCGTCAGGCGCCATCGACACCCTCATCATCGAGAGCACCTACGGCAACCGCGACCATGAATCCGTCGCCGGCGCCGAGGAACGACTGGGAGAGATCGTGCGGCGGGCGGCGGGGCGCGGCGGCAAGGTGCTGATCCCCGCCTTCGCGGTGGGGCGCACCCAGGAACTCGTGTACGCCCTGCACGCCCTTTGGTTGACCGGGAAGATCCCCGGCATCCCCATCTACATCGACAGTCCGCTGGCGGTCAACGCGACCGAGGTGTTCCGCCTGCACCCCGAGATCTTCGACCAGCGCGAACAGCTCGTGGAGCGCGCCAAGGCGCTTTTCGATTTCCAGTTGGTGAAGTACGTGCGTGACGTCGGCGAATCCAAGGCGCTCAACACCCTGAACGGCCCCGCCATCATCATCGCCGCGAGCGGCATGGTCGAAGCCGGCCGCATCCTCCACCACCTCAAGAACGGCGTTGGCAATCACAAGAACATCGTGCTCTTCGTCGGCTTTCAGGGGGAGCACACGCTCGGCCGCCGGATCCAGGAGGGCGCGCGCGAGGTGAAGATCTTCGGCGAGATGTACCCGGTGGCGGCCGAGATCGAGACGATCGGCGGCTACTCTGCCCACGCCGACCGCAACGAGCTGCGCCAGTGGGTGCGGAACATCGGCGGGCCGGTCAGGCGGGCCTTCGTGGTCCACGGCGAGACCCCCGCGCGCGAAGCGATGGCGAAGATCCTCAAGGAAGAGGGTGTCTCGGACGTGGTGCTGCCCGCGCTGGGGCAGGGGTTCGACCTCTAGGTGAGCTGGCTCAAGACGGTTCTCGGATTCGGCCTCCTCTTCGTGGTAGTGGGATACCTCGTGGCCTTCGTCTCCGTCCTGGCCGTGAGCCGACAGGATCAGGCGCGCCCCGTGCCCGCCATCGTCGTGCTGGGGGCGGCGCAATACAACGGCAAGCCGAGCCCGGTCCTCAAGGCGCGGCTTGACCACGCCGCGCAGCTCCATACCGACAGCATCGCACCGCTCATCGTGCTGACCGGCGGCGTGGCCAGCGGCGACAAGACCAGCGAAGCCGAGGCGGCCGCGGAGTACCTGGCCAAGTCGGTGCCGGTGCCGGTGCTGGTCGTGTTGCCCGCAGGCCGGACCACGGACGAATCAATCGCGGCGGCCGCGGAGTGGTGTCGGGGGTATGGCATTACGGAGGTCGTGGTGGTGAGCGATCCGTTTCACATGCTGCGGGTGCGGCTCGAGGCGCGCCGCCAGGGGCTGACGGCGTATACCAGCCCGACGCGCACCAGCCCCATCTCGGCCCGGCTGGGTCGGGAGTTCCCCTACCTGGTGGCCGAGGCGGCCAAGGTCCTCGTCGCCGGCAACCGCAGCTGGTAACTCCCCACCGGTTTCTTACCGCAAGTACCTGACCCACAGGTAGACGTGCGCAATCCCGACGCTCAGCAGCATGAGCGGGAAGGCGCGCACGCTGAACTTGGTGAACCGAAACGATACCCCGGCGCGTTCCGCGATCCCTGCCACGGTGAGGTTGGCGCTCGCGCCGATGAGGGACCCGTTGCCCCCGAGGCAGGCGCCGAGCGCCAGCGCCCACCAGACCGGGTGCAACCCTTCCGCTCCACCGAACGCCGGCTCGAGTCCCTTCACCAGCGGAATCATGGTGGCCACGAAGGGGATGTTGTCGAGCACTGCGGAGAGCAGCGCCGAGACCCAGAGCACCGTGAGCACGGTCACCGTGGGGTCACCCCCGGTCGCCGCGAGGAGCTTCTCGCCCAGGATGTCCAGCAGCCCGGTCTTGCTGACCCCCTCCACCATCACGAACAGCCCGATGAAGAAGAAGAGCGTGATCCATTCCACCTCACCAAAACTGGAGTGGACGTGATGGTTCTGCTCCTCGGCGGTGCGGTCATGCACGTCGAGGAGCAGGAGCACCGCGGCTCCGAACATCGAGATCGTGCCGACCTCCAGGTGGGTGTACCGGGCGGTGACAAACGCGGCGATGACTCCGGTCAGCACCATGAGCACATGGCGGAGGAGGCGGGGATTGGTGATCGACTCCCGCTCGTCCATGGCCAGGACCCGCGCGCGGGCCTCGTCGGAAGCACGCAGACGGCGCCCCCACACCAGGTGGCCGAGGGCACCATGCACCAGCACGATGATCACGACGACCGGACCAAGATTGAACAGGAAGTCATTGAAGGTGAACCCGACGGCAGAACCGATCATGATGTTCGGCGGATCACCGACGAGCGTGGCGGTGCCGCCCACATTGGAGGCCAGGATCTGCGCGAAGAGATAGGGCCAGGGGTCCACCTCGAGCTGCCGGGTAATGGCGAGCGTCACCGGCGCGATGAGCAGGACCGTCGTCACGTTGTCGAGGAGGGCCGAGAAGAGGGCGGTGATGATGGCCAGCAGTGCCAGGATGGCGGCGGGACGGGCGCGCACCACCTTCACCGCTCGAATGGCCATGTATTCGAAGAGACCGGTCCGGCCGGCGATTCCGACGATCAACATCATGCCCGCCAGCAGCATGATGGTGTTCCAGTCGACGCCGCGAATCGCCTCGTCCTGGCTGAGCACCCCGGTCACGATGACCAGGCAGGCGCCGATGCCCACCACGAGGGCGCGGTTGACCCGGTCGGCGATGATGGCAACGTAGGCGATGACGAGGAGGGCGGTAGCGACCCAGAGCGGGTTGAGACCAAACAGCAGGTGCGGGGACTCCATGGAGCTCGCCGGTGTGAGGACGTGGGAAGGTTAGACGACCCCGGACGGTATGGCCAGTCGCCCCCGGAACCCGTATCTTGACTGAACTCCTCCCCTTACCCAGGGCCTCTATGCGCCGTGTTCTACGATGGCTTCGAAACATCGTCGCCGCGGGTCTCGCCCTGCTGCTGATCGCAGCGGTCACGGTCTATGCGCTGTCCGAGCGCGTCCTCCAGCAAACGTATGATGAACCGCCGGTCGCCGTGAGCGTCCCCACGGACTCCGGCTCGATCGCAAACGGTGGCCGCCTGGCCCTGATTCACGGCTGCCGGGGCTGTCATCAGCGCGACTTGTCCGGAGAGTATTTCGAGGACGACTTCCTGATCGGACGCATCGCAGCGCCGAGCCTGACCCTCGCCGCGCAGAAGTACTCCGACGAGGAACTGGTGCGGATCATCCGGCGCGGCGTTCGCCCCGACGGCCAGAGTGTATGGGGCATGCCCTCCGACATGTTTGCCCCCCTCCAGGATGCTGACGTCGGCGCCATCATCGCCTATATCCGGAGCGTGTCGCCGGACGGCGGGATCCCCCGCACCATTGCGCCAGGCCCTCTCGCCCGACTCGGCATTGTCACCGGCGAGTATCGTCCCGCGGTGGCCTGGGTGCGGGAGACCGACTCGATCTCCGCCGCGGGATACTTCCCCACCGGAGAGGAGCCAAATGCCCTCGGGGCCTACCTGGCACGCACTTCGTGTCCGGAATGCCACAACCTCGCGCTTCAGGGATACCCGGGCGATACCCCCGACTTGAGCATTGTCGCAGGGTACACCCCGGCACAGTTTGCACACTTCTTCCAGACCGGAGAGGCACTCGGCGGGCGAGAGCTCGCGCTGATGAGTGACATGGCACGCAACCGGTTCAGCAACTTCACCGACGAGGAAGAGGCCGCCCTCTACGCCTACCTGCTGGCCAGGGCGGCATCCATCCAGGGGGTGCCCGCTCCGTGAGGCCGCGACCCGCCGCCTTCTTCGCCGGCGTCCTCTGGGGCCTCGTGGCCTGGGGGCTGGCCGGCAGGGTGTACGGGAGGCCCGGGCTCTGGGGCGGCCTCGTCGCCGCACCAATGATCGGCATCGCCGTCGCCGCAGTGCTCCAGGCCCGCTTCGAGAACACCGCCGGCTGGCGACGCTGGATTCTCGCATTGGGGAGTCTCTATCTGGGCGCGACTCTCTTCGCCCTCGCCGTCGGCCTCACCGATGCGCTCAGCGGCAGCGCCTCGCGCAACAGGCTGGACGTGGTGGTCGAGGCCGTGATTGGCACCTGGTGGGGGGTCACCCTGACTGGATTCGTGATCGCCCTCTGGCCCCTGGCGTACCTAACCCATATCGTGTTGGAGTGGGTGGACGGCCTTTCTCCCGACAGGAGCTCCCATGAGTAACACCAATACCGCCGCCAAGGCCGGCATCGGATTCGGCAGTGCCCTTGCCATCACCATCTCCTGGAGTGCCAATCACTCCATTCTCTGGGCTATCCTGCACGGAGTGTTCAGCTGGTTCTACGTCATCTACTACGCAATCCGCTACTGACCACCGGAGGGGCGCATGGCGAAGATGAAGAGCTATCGACTCGACCGGGTGATGGTGGAACAGGGCGAGGCATATCCGGCGCAGTGGACCTTTGCCGGCACCTCGATGAGTGGCACGGAGCAGTGGTATGGGGTCACGGACGGAAATTTTCCGACCCGGAACAGGTGGGACTTCGTCCTGCGGTTGCCCAAGGCGGCGGGCGAGCGCATCGAGGTCCGGCCGAGGAGCACGCCGAAACTGAAGGTGTGGGAGGAATTGACCGACCGGTCCCTCACGTTCATGCGGGCGACGATGCCGGCGGCGCGCGGAAAGCGGTACTGCCAGGTGGCGCTCGCCGACCCGACGGGACAGAAGACCAAGGATGTCATCCGCACCGACGAGCGGCACCTCCTGCCCAAGTGGTTCGATCTCATCGGCCACCGGCTGCGGGCCAAGGAACGTGTGCGCCGCACGAAGGGGACCGACGGCAAGGCACTGGTGGCACTGGTGCAGGACGGTGACCACGAGATGATGATCCGGTTATTCTTCGCCATGAAGGTGTGGGTGCTGAAGGAAAAGTTCTCTCTCCCGGAGTGACACGATGGAATCGTTCTTTCTCCTGATGCGCCTCCTCCACGTCTTCCTGGGGGTCTTCTGGGCCGGCGCGGTGATCTTCGTCGCCGTGTACCTCGCACCGAGCGTCCGCGAGGCAGGCCCGGGGGGGCTGCCCGTCCTGCAGGGCCTGCAGAAGCGCGGCTATTTCACGGTGATGCCGATTCTTGCCCTGGTCACGGTGATCTCCGGGTTCTGGTTGTACTGGAACATGATCGCCACCGTCGGCCCGGTGTGGGCGGGATCGATGGCGGCGCGGGTCTACGGCGTCGGCGCCGCGGCCGGACTGGTGGCGCTGCTCTTCGGGGTCTTTTGGCTGCGGCCGGCCTCGATCAACATGGTACGCGTGGCGGAGCAGCTTACCGCCGCCGCCCCCGGCGCCGAGCGCGACGACCTGCAGGGGGAGCTGGCGCGGCACCGGATGCGGTCCGGCAGCGCCATCCGCTGGGTTGCGTTGCTGCTGGCCATCGCGACCGTCTGCATGGCCTTGGCGCGATATCTCTAGGCGGGGCAGCGGGGCCGAAACTACTGGAAAGGAGTGCGCAATGCGGACGGTCCTCGCCCTCTTCTTGGCAACCGCCGTCGTTTTGGCGGTTGGCTGCTCGAAGAGATCCCCGGAAGGGACCAGTCCGCAGAGCGCGCCGACCGGCATCGAGTGGCAGCTGGTGTCCATCGGCGGCACTCCCGCCGGGACCGGCGGCAACGGCCAGGCGGCGACGCTCCTTCTCGATGAGACGAGCGGGCGGGCCAGCGGCTACGCCGGCTGCAACACCTTTTCCGGCAGCTACCTGCTGTCCGGGGAGCTCCCTCACATTCGGGCCGCTGGCGATGACCCGGATGGCCTGCGGCAAGGGCGGCGAGCTCGAGTCCCGCTACACGATGGCGCTTGAGCAGATCACCGAATGGAAGATGACGTCGAAGGGGCTGGAACTCCGCAAGGGGTCCACGCTCCTCGCCAAGTTTACGAGATAACCCACCGTACCGATCACTCCCTGGAGGATGTGTGGCAAAATTCACCGTCAATGGCGAGGCGATTGATTCCGCCGCCGCGCCGGACACTCCCCTGCTCTGGGTGCTCCGCGAAGACCTTGGGCTCACCGGCACCAAGTTCGGCTGCGGCATCGGCCAGTGCGGCGCCTGCACCGTGCATGTCGATGGTGACGCGGCGAAGTCCTGCCAGCTCCCCGTCTCCGCGGTCGAGGGAAAAAGCATCACGACCATCGAGGGTCTCTCCGACGACAGCGACCACCCGCTCCAGGTGGCCTGGATCGAGGAGCAGGTGCCGCAGTGCGGGTACTGCCAGTCGGGACAGATCATGGCCGCGGCGGCACTGTTGGCCGACACCCCGAAACCGAGCGACGCCGACATCGACGCTGCCATGTCCGGCAACATCTGCCGCTGTGGCACCTACCAGCGCATCCGCAAAGCGGTGCACCGGGCGGCGGGAGGTACCTCATGAGCGCCAACGAACTCTCGCGTCGCGACTTCATGCGCGCCGGCATCGCGGCCGGCGCCGGCCTCACCCTGGCCATCTATCTCCCTGGCTGCTCGCCGAAGGTGGCGGCGGTCACCGGGCCCCCGTTCGTGCCGAACGCATGGCTCAAGGTCGGCACCGACGGCATCGTGACGGTCGTGGTGGACAAGTCGGAAATGGGCCAGGGGGTCATGACCGCCCTGCCGCAGATGGTCATGGAAGAACTCGACGGCGACTGGACCACCATGAAGATCGAGTCGGCTCCTGCCGCCCCGGAGTACATCAACCCCGCCTTCGGGCTGCAGGGCACCGGCGGCAGCACGAGCGTCATGATCTCGATGCAGCCGTTGCGCGAAGCCGGCGCCAAGGCCCGCGCCATGCTCATCGCGGCGGCCGCCCAGCAGTGGGGGATTGATCCCGCCGCCTGCTCCACCGAAAACGGGTATGTGAAGGAGACGGGCAAGCGCCGGAAGCTCAGCTACGGCGAGTTGACCGTGGCCGCGGCGGCGCTGCCGGCCCCGGAGACCGTCACCCTCAAGGATCCCAAGGACTTCAAGCTGATCGGCAAGCCGGTCAAGCGGCTCGATCTGCAGGGCAAGGTGAACGGCACCGCCGGCTTCGGCATCGACGCGAGCACGCCGGGGATGCTGGTGGCTGTCGTCGCACGGGCACCGGTGCTCGGCGCCACGGTCACGGGGTTTTCGGCGGAGCAGGCGCTCGCCGTGCCAGGCGTCCAGCAGGTGGTCCAGATCGGCAGCGGCGTGGCGGTGGTGGCCACCGGCTACTGGGCGGCGACGAAGGGGCGCGAGAAGCTGGATGTCAGCTGGAGTAAGAGCCCCATGGCCAACGTGAGCAGCGCGAGCATCGCCGCCAAGATGAAAGCGCTGTCGGCGAAGCCGGGCGTCACCGCCCGTCACGACGGCGACCCCGCGGGTGCGTTCCGACGCGCCGCCACCAAGATCGAAGCGCTGTATGAAGTACCCTACCTGGCCCACACCTGCATGGAGCCGATGAACTGCACCGCGTCGGTCGAGGCCGATAAGTGCATCGTCTGGGCGCCGACCCAGTTCCAGTCCGGCGGCGGTCTGGGCGTCCAGGGGATCGCGGCCAAGCTCACCGGCCTGCCGGAGAGTGCCGTCACGGTCCACACCACCTTCCTCGGTGGCGGGTTCGGAAGAAGGTTTGAGCTCGACTTCGTGATCGACGCGGTGCAGACCTCGCAGGCGGTCGGTGCCCCGGTCAAGGTGATCTGGCCGCGGGAGGACGACGTCCATCACGACTTCTTCCGCCCGGCCGCCTTCGCGAAGTGCAGCGCCGGCCTCGACGAGAAGGGCATGCCGGTGGCGTGGTCGCAGACGCTGGTGTCCGAGTCCACCATGAAGCGGTTCACGATGGTGTTCGGGCCGCTCCCGAACGGCCTGGACATGGACGCGGTCGACAGCGCCGTGAACGTCGCCTACGCGATTCCGAACTTCCATTGCGGCTGGGTGGATGCCAACGTGGACGTGCCGGTCGGCTTCTGGCGCTCGGTGGGCAACTCGCAGAACGGGTTCTTCGCCGAAGGGTTCGTGGATGAGATGGCCGTGGCGGCAGGAGCAGACCCGTACGAGTTCCGCCGGAACCTGCTGGCCAACGCCCCGCGTCATCTCGGCGTGCTCGAGCTGGCGGCCACCAGGGCGGGCTGGGGCACACCGTTGCCCGAGGGTCGGGCGCGCGGCATCGCCGTGGTGCACTCGTTCGGGAGCTACGTCGCCGAGGTGGCGGAGGTCTCCATCGAGGACGGCAAGGTGCGGGTACACCGCGTCACCTGCGCCGTGGACTGTGGGGTGGTCGTCAATCCCGACATCGTGGCGGCACAGATGCAGAGTGCCATCGTGTTCGGTCTGACCGCCGCGCTCTACGGCAAGATCACGATCGAGAATGGCGCCGTCGTCCAGGGCAACTTCGATACGTACCCGATGCTGCGCATCAACGAGATGCCCGAAGTGGATGTGCACATCGTGCAGAGCACCGAACCGCCCACTGGCGTCGGCGAGCCGGGCACCCCGCCGATCGCACCGGCGGTGGTCAACGCGATCTTTGCGCTGACCGGAAAGCGGATCCGGAGTCTCCCGATCGTCCTGGAAACGACGAGCGCGTGACCGTCACCGCGGTCGCACCTGAGCTCGAAGCGCGCCTCGACCGGCTTCGCGAGGCCGGCTGGGCGCTGTTCGACAAGTTCGACCAGGAGGTGCGCGACCGGCGGTGGCATCCCTTCGTGGCGGCCAACTACGAGTCGGTGCTCGACGCGCTCATCGCGCAGCGGGCGCCGGGGCTGAAGTTCCTGGAGTGGGGGTCGGCCACCGGCGTCATCACCATCATGGCCGACATGCTCGGCTACGAGGCATACGGCATCGAACTCGACGCCTCCCTGGTCGAGACGGCGCGCAAGCTCGCGACGAGGTTCGACTCGAACGCGACGTTCGTCGCCGGCAGCTTCCTGCCCGACGGCTACGCCTGGAAACCGAAGGACGGCGACGGCCGGCTCGGCACCATCGGGCATGGGCGGTCGGGATACCTCGAACTGGGGAAGTCGCTCGACGAGTTCGACATCGTCTTCGGCTATCCCTGGGCCGGGGAGGAGGCGATGATGCACGACTTGATGAAGTGCTACGGTGCGAGCGATGCCTTGCTGCTGGTGCACGGGACGGATAGAGGGATGGAATCGTATCGGAACGGGAAGAGGCTGGACTGAGGGCTGCTGGTCGGACGGGATAGTGAGATGTAGGACAGACTGGAATGGTTCCCACCCCCTGGGAGCTAGGTGTTGCCGTAGAGTCTCTTGATTCCCGCCCTCTGCGTTCAGGAGTCATACATGCGCAATGCCTCGGCTCGCCTCGCCGCCCCCTTGGGGGTGCTCGTGCTGTTCGCCTGTGGAGGATCGGACGGGGGAACCGAACCGGCACCTACCCCGATCATTGTCACCATCACGCCCGCCCGAGATACCATCACTGCCGGCACTACCGCCACCTTTCAGGCAACCGTCAGTGGCGCACAGAATGGCGCGGTGACCTGGTCCCTTCCCGATGGTGTGGCGGCTGGTGCCATCTCCGCCGCCGGGCTCTACTCCGCAGGACCGATCTCCGGCACCTACCGCATCGTGGCCACCAGCGCCCAGAACGGAACTAGCGCCGACACGTCGCGGGCCCAGGTCGTCGCGGCTCCATCCGCCGTGGTCACCGCGCCGGATAGTGCCTACGCCGGCATCGGGACGATCGTGGCTTCGGTCCCTTCGCAAAGCGGCATGACGTACGTCTGGACGGTGACGGGAGGCGTCATCACGACCGGCCAGAACACGGCGAGTGTCTCCCTGACGAGCAACAACCCGGGCACGGTTGTCATCAGCTGTGTGGTCACCAACCTGGCCGGTTCCGCGGCAACGGGATCCGACTCAATCGTGGTGCAGCCCGCTCCGCCCCCACCGACCATCACCTCGTGGACCGCGACGCCTGCAGCGGTCACCGAGGGCCAGGGGGCGAGCCTCACGGCAGTCTTTGCGGATGGTACCGGCGTGGTGGACAACGGGATTGGATCGGTGACCTCCGGCGTGCCGGTGGTGATCGGCGCCATTACCTCCAGTACGACCTACACGCTCACGGTGACGGGATTCCAGGGTCAGACGGCCACCGGAGCCGCGACCGTGCCCGCCTTCCCGGCACCCCAAATCGATCACTTCGACTTTGTCGGTCGCGTCGCGCCCGTCGGTGGAAGCGGCTTGCTTTCCTTCACGTACTACCATCGACCGGGGACGGTGGCATCCATCGATGGAGGGGTCGGCGTGTTGGACGGCGCCGACTTGAGCACGCTCGCCTATGCAACGCCTCCCTTGGCCGGGACGACGCTGTTCACCGCCACCGTGCGGAATGGAGCCGACTCGGCCGTGACAGATACGGCTACCGTTATCGCGGTCACGCCGGCTCCGGGGACATCCACCCTCACCGGCTCATTGAACAAGCCACGCACTGCTCACCTTGCCGTCACGCTGGATGATGGCAGGGTGTTGGTCCTCGGCGGCGATTCCGCCGGATCCGCCATTCAGCTCGCGGAACTCTTCGATCCCGCCACTGGCACATTCACGACGCTCGCTGAGCCATGGGGGCCGGTGGCGGCCTTCCGCCTCGGAAATGGCTCCGTGCTGGTGCTTGGCGGCGCCTCCAACAACTCCACCGCCCTCTTCGACCCCGCGACTGACGCCTTCACCGCCACGTCCAGTATGCCGGCATCGGGAGACCTGTCCCTCTCAGCGCTGCTCAGTGACGGGCGGGTGCTGGTTGCTGCGGGATACGTGTACAACCCAACGACTGATTCATGGGCGACAACCGGCAGCCCCATCGGCTTGAACCCCCTGACTATCCTCATCCCGTTGCTCGATGGCCGAGCGCTCGGCATCCGCGCGAGCGACGGAACGGCAGAGGTGTGGGACCCAGCCACCGGGCAGTTTGCGGCTACAGGAAGCATGACCGTTCCGCGCATCCTTGGGAGCTTCACGCGGCTCGCGGATGGACGTGTGCTCGCGGTCGGCGGGTCTGGCAGCACGGCGATGCCGTCAGCCGAGGTCTACTCACCGGCCACCGGCACCTTTTCATTGACCGGACCGCTGGCGCTGGGGAGGTTTGATCAGGAGGCGATTCTTCGCAGCGATGGTACCATCCTGATATTGGGAGGGCAAACCGGCGAGACGGCCGAAATCCCGTTCGGGGAGGTCTACAGCCCGTCCACCGCCACCTTCACACCGCTCGTCGGGACTTTCGCCATCCCTCGCGGTGGAGATGTGCCTGCGCTCCTGCTCGATGGAAGTGTCCTCGTCATGGGCGGGGTGCAGGCGAAGAATTTCACGCCGCAGCCGCCGTACGTCCCCCAAGCCGAGCTTCTCCAGTAAGAGGTCAGGTACTTGGCTAAGCCAATTGAAGTGCTGAATATCAAGGACGCCATGCCCACCGCCGAGGCGGCGTGGACACACCTCCAGGGCGCCATTGATGGTGCGCGGCTGCGCGGCGTGCGGCTCCTGAAGGTGGTGCATGGCTATGGATCGAGCGGGGCGGGCGGGAAGATCCGCCGGCGGGTGCGGACGGGCGCGTCCAAGCTGGTCGAGGCGGGAAAGCTCAAGGGCGTGGTGTTCGGCGAGGACTGGGGCCCCTTCAGTTCGACGGCACGCGGGTGGGTCGACACCGTTCCTGCGCTGCGGAATGACGCGGACTACGGGCAGGGGAACGAAGGCATCACCCTGATTCAGGTATGATTCAGCCATGACGACCGACCCTGCAGCACCGCCCTCCTCCCGGCGCGTGCTGGAGCCAATCGAGCGCCTCTCCGAAATCCTCTTCGGACTCATCATGGTGCTCACCTTCACCGGCGCGCTCAGTGTGGCGCAGGCGGGGCGCGCGGATGTGCGCGAGATGCTCATCGGCGCGCTCGGGTGCAATCTGGCCTGGGGCATCATCGACGGGGTGTTCTACCTCATGGGATCCATGGCCGAGAAGGGGCGCAGCCTGCGCGCCCTGTGGGGTGTTCGAGAGACGAGCGATCCGCGTCAGGCCCAACAACTCATCGCCGACGCGCTGCCGGCGACGATTGCCGCGGTGCTGGAGCCCTCCGAATTTGTCGCCCTGCAGCGTCGCCTGAAGGAACTTCCTGAGCCGCTGAAGAGTCCGCAGCTTTCCAGGGAGGATTGGGTCGGCGCGCTCGGTGTCTGCCTCCTCGTGTTCGTCTCGACGCTGCCGGTCGTTCTCCCGTTCATCTTCATACACGAGATCGCGCCGGCCATGCGGGTCTCCAACGGCATCGCGATCCTCCTGCTCGCCTGGACCGGCTGTGCGTTCTCACGGATGACTGGTCGGAATCCCTGGTTCGACGGCATTGCCGCGGTGCTGCTCGGCATTGCCCTTGTTGCCTTGACCATGGCACTCGGCGGATGACGGCAATGCGGCTACTCGTGTCGATGGTGCTGACCGGCCTGCTCGCGCCGTCGGTCGCGACGGCCCAGACGCCCTACACGACCCCGCCCACAGCGCAGGTGGCGGGCCAGGGGCCCTTCGCCTGGTCCGCGTCGGCCTACACCTACCTGGTCCCCAGTGAGGCGGACTACGTGCTTCCGATTCTCACCGGGGACCGCGGCGCGCTCCACCTGGAGGGGCGCTACAACTATGAAGCGCTCGAGGCGGCCTCGGCGTGGATCGGCTACAACCTGAGCACCGGTGATGAGCTGACGCTGGACTTCACGGCGATGGTGGGCGGGGTATTCGGCAGCACCACCGGCATCGCCCTCGGCTACGAGGGGACGCTGAGCTGGCGGAAGCTCGAGCTCTACAGCGAGGGGGAGTATCTCTTCGACCTCGAAGACTCGGCGGAGAACTACTTCTACAACTGGTCCCAGGTGAGCCTGGCCCCCACGGACTGGATCTTCTTTGGCATCGTCACCCAGCGGACCCGCGTGTATCAAACCGACCGGGAACTCAATCGCGGCCCCTTCCTCGGCTTCGCCTACAAGGCGGTCAACCTGACGACATTCGTCCTCAACCCGGATGACGCAGCAGCCACCGTGATTGTCGCCCTCGAGGTCGCTTTTTAAGTATATTGGCGCCATTTCCTCCGCTATTTGATCGAATTCCATCGAATATTGCTCGTTTTACCGCTCTTCCTGTTGTTTTCCGAGCTTCCATCGTCAAACGTCCGGCGCGCACGACCAGGAACGAGGGAAGTGCGGAAGACTGCCGGAAGCACGAGAAATGGAGTATTGACGAAAAACGGCGATATTGGCCTCAATTATGACCAAAACTGCTTGATATACCTAGTTTCTCGGTTGTTTTCGCGACTTCGCGTCTTCGCGTGAGCCTCTGGGCCGGATCGGAGCGGCTTGCACCGTCAATGATATTATCTGATATTACTCAGTATGCCCAAGAAGCCTCCCATCGCCCGGATCTCCATCACCATCCCCGCGGACACCCTGCGGCTGGCGGATGAGCTCGCGGCCGAGCTGGACCGCCCTCGGAGCTGGGTGATTGCGGAAGCAGTCCGATGTTGGCGCCCTGCGCCTCACAGCGGGAGCGTACCTGCCCCAGAATGGAAGACCCCGCCCAGATCGAATCGCCACGACCAACTCCACTCCGACATGGCCTTGTCGGTCGAGGCGAGGGTGGACGCGGCCGAAGACGGCAACCGCCTCGATCGCGAGCTCCGGCCTCCATGCCGTGGAGTGCGGCTCACGCTCTTCGATCGATATGAGGACTACATCGACTGGAAGAAGTATGAGGGGATCATCCGGTGAGCGGCTTTCGCACGATGCTCGCGACGGTCTGCGCGGCGCTCAATGAGGACGCCGCGCGGTACGTCTTGGCGGGCGGACGGGCCCTTCAATTGTGGGGAAGCTCCCGCGCCACGCGAGACATCGACCTCCTGATCGAACCAATGTTCGAGAATGCCACCCGGGTGGTGTCAGCGCTCTCCCGCGTCGGCATCGCCACCGGCGGGGACTGGCTGGCGAACGAATTGATCTCCCGCCAGGTGGTTACCGTCGGCGACAATCCGAAAGTGGACATCTTCCCGGTGGCGTGGACTGTGCCATTCCGGGAGGCGCGCGCAGGCGCGGTCCATTTCACGCTCGAGGGCGTGGACATTCCGACCATGTCCATCGAGCACCTCATCGCGTCCAAGCGGACGGGTCGGATGCAGGATGCAGTAGACATTGACATGCTGGAAGAAATCCGACGTAGACGCAGAGGCGATCGATGACCATCATCCTCCGCGCCGTGCTCGCCGACATCACCACGCTTGACGTGGACGCCATCGTCAACGCCGCCAACGACCAGTTGGCCCCCGGCGGCGGCGTCTGCGGCGCCATCCATCGCGCCGCCGGCCCCGAACTCGCCGAGGCGTGCACACCACTCGGTCCCTGCCCTGCCGGCGAAGCGCGCGTCACCCCCGGCTTCAACCTCCCCGCCCGGCTCGTCATCCACGCCGTCGGCCCCCGCTGGCTCGGCGGCGACCAGGGAGAGCCGGAGCAGCTGGCCAGCGCCTATCGCTCGGCGTTCCGCCTGGCGCAGGAGAGCAGGGTCAAGACCCTCGCGTTCCCCGCCATCAGCACCGGCATCTTCGGGTATCCGCTGCACCCCGCCACGGCCGTTGCGGTGCAGGTGGCACACGAAGTCGCCCCGGCGTCAGGCGTGGAAGAGGTCACGTTCGTCTGCTTCAGTGAAGAGGTGCTGGCGGCGTATCGACACGAGGGAGTGACGGCATAGGCTCTCGGCAATTCACGAAAGGCTGGGCGAGGTGGGATCTGTCAGGCTGACGAAGACCATGTTCCAGAGCGGCCGCGCCTGCGCAAAGCGACTCTGGTGGGAAGTGCATGAGCCTGACGCCCCGGAACTCCGGCCCGACGCGCAGGCGCAATGGAACTTCCGTCAGGGGCAGGAAGTCACCCTGGCGGCACGACCGCGGGTGCCCCAGGCGCGCCCCGAGGTTGTCATGCAGTCGGAACACCTGCATGCCCGCGCCGACCTGCTCGAGCCGGCAACCAGCAACGCCCATGTACTGATCGAGGTGAAAGGGAGCAACGAAATCAAACCAGAGCACTATTGGGATATCGCGTTCCAGCGCCACGTCGCTGCCGTCGCCGGGGTGGAAGTGGTGCGCGCCGAACTCATGCACCTGAATCGAGCATGCTGCCACCCGAGCCTCGAATCACTCTTCATTCGACAGGACGTCACGGACGAAACCGACCCGCTTCTTACCGAAGTGCCGGACAGGGTTGGGCAGTTGCTCACGGCCCTCGATGGCCCGCTCCCGGGTGACAGCAGGAACGCCACGTGCGGAGGGTGCCCGTTCCACGGCCGGTGTTGGCCTCAGGAACGATTCGCAGTCAACCGGTTCTATCGCATGAAATGGAGCGACAAGCTCGACCTCGAGCGAGCTGGCGTCAACAGCTTCGCCGACGTACCACCCGCGAAGAAACTCAACGCCATTCAACGGCGACAGCAAGCGACCGCACAAAGCGGTGCGTTGGTGGTTGAGCCTGGGTTGCGCGGCGCGCTTGCCGAGTGGCGGAAACCGCTGGTGTATCTCGATTTTGAGACGGTGGCGTTCGCGATTCCTCGCTTTCCGGCCACCACGCCTTGGGCCAAGATCCCGGTACAGTACTCCGTGCACCGCGAAGAAGGATCAGACCATCGGCACCTCGCGTTTCTCGCCGCAGACGGCGCCGACCCCCGTCGTGTACTCGCCGAATCGCTCGTTGCGCACTGCGAGGGCGACGGCTCCGTGGTGACCTACCACTCCAGTTTTGAGAAAGGCTGCCTCAGGGGGTTGGCCGAGGCGGTCCCTGAACTCGGCGACGACCTCATGCGCATTCATGAGCGGGTGGTCGATCTGGAGCCCACCGTGGCCCACTATGTCTATCATCCCGACTTCAAGGGGTCGTTCTCCCTGAAGGTCGTGCTTCCCGTACTCTGCCCGGATGTCACCTACGAGGGCCTCGCAATCTCAGACGGAAGCACCGCACAACTTGAGATCGCCCGATTGCTCTATGGCCCGGAACCCCTTGGCACGGAAGAAGCGGCCCGACTGCGGGCGAGTCTCCTTGCCTACTGCGAGCTCGACACCTGGGCAATGGTCGCGCTGCACCAGAAGCTCTGGGAATTCGTAGAATTAGCAGAATAGATCATTTTTGATCAAAATTGGGCGATTTACCTTCATTTTGCATCGATTTTCCACAGTTCTTGTCGTTCTCTGCCATCCAGGTCTTCGTGTGAGCCCATGGGCCGTCTCGGCGCTACCTGTCCGAGAATGGATGAAATCGCCTTATTTATCACAATTAGTCCATATTTCTGGCAATATTTCTACTATTTCCGACATTTCCTTGCCGTTTTCGCGACTTCCCGCCTTCGGGTGACCCCCCGCGGCACGCCCGGCAAGGAGATCCCATCTAGCCCTCCCTCCATCGGCGCACCATACTACCGTCATGCGAACACTCCTCCTCGCCGCTGCCCTGTGTCTTCCGGCCGCGGCCACCGCGCAGACGCTGTCCGTCCCCACCGAGACCTTTGCCCTCCCCAACGGGCTCACCGTCGTGGTCCACGAAGACCACGAGAACCCGCTGGTGGCCGTGAACGTCTGGTACCACGTCGGCTCCGGGCGCGAAGAGGAGGGCCGGAGTGGGTTCGCCCACCTTTTCGAGCACATGATGTTCCAGGGGTCCGCCAACGTCGCTGACGAACAGCACTTCGGCCTGGTGCAGGAGGCCGGCGGCACCCTCAACGGCTCGACCAACAGCGACCGGACCAACTACTACGAGACGGTGCCGTCAAACTACCTCGCCATGGCGATGTGGCTCGAGGCCGACCGGATGGGATGGTTCCTCGACGGCATCACGCAGGAGAAACTCGACAACCAGCGTGACGTGGTGAAGAACGAGCGTCGCCAGAACTATGAAAACCGGCCATACGGGCTCTCCTCGATCCGGACCAATGAGCTGCTCTACCCCGCCGACCATCCCTACCACCACCCGACGATCGGCTACCAGGCCGACCTGACCGCGGCAACGCTCGCCGACGTAAAGGCGTTCTTCCAGCGCTGGTACGGCCCCAACAACGCGACGCTCGTCGTCGCGGGCGACGTCACCGTGGCGCAGGTGCGCGAGCTCGCCGTCCAGTACTACGGACCGATCACGCAGGGCCCGACTGTGGCCAAGCCCGCGCCCCGTCCCGCCGTCCTCACCGCCGACAAGCGCGAGACGATGGAGGACCGCGTCACCCTCGCCCGGCTCACCCTGACCTGGCCCGGCATCGAGATGTGGAACGCCGATGAGGCCCCGCTCGAGGTGCTCGCCGGCATCCTCGGCTCCGGCAAGACCGGCCGGCTTTACGAGCGGCTGGTCTACACCGAGGAGGTCGCGCAGAATGTCTTCGCCCGCAACAGCTCGGCGGAGATCGCCGGTTCGTTCCTTGTGGTCCTCGAGGGGCGCGACGGCGCCGGGCTGACCCAGCTCGAGCGAGAGACGCTCGAGGAGATTGCCCGCCTCGCAACCGATGGGCCGACGCAGGCCGAGGTGCAGCAGGCCATCACCCGTGCGGAGGCGTCGTCGGTGTTCGGCCTGGTGTCTGTGGCCGGAGTCGCCAACCGGATCAACAGCTACCAGACTTTCCGCGGAGAGGCCGACCTCTTCAACGAGGATCTGGCCCGTACCCGCGCGGTGACGCCCGACGATGTCCGCCGCGTGGCGGAGACCTATCTCCACGGCAAGCCGAAGGTCGCGCTCTCCGTCGTCCCGCTCGGTCACCCCGAACTCGCTTCCCAGCCGATGGAGACCACACCATGACGACCCGCCGCCTTAGTCTCCTCCTCGCGGGAATCGTTGCCCTCGGCGCAGTACCGTCGCTGCACGCCCAGGACTTCGACCGCTCGAAAGTACCCGCGGCCGCCGCCACTCCCTCGGTCCCCTCGCCCACTGTCCATCGCCGGACCCTGACGAACGGCCTGGAACTCTGGACCGTCACCCGGACCGACCTGCCGATCATCAACGCCACGCTGGTCATCCGCGCCGGCGCGGCAGAGGACGGCGCGCTTCCCGGGCTCGCCGCGGTGACGGCAGGCCTGCTGGATGAAGGGTCCACCACGCGCAGCGCGCTCGACTTCGCTCGCGCGGTCGAGGGGCTGGGAATTTCTCTCAGCGCCGGCTCCGATCTTGAGCGGACCTCGGTCCGGCTGCAGGCGCTCACCCGCACCGCTGATTCCGCCTTCGCCCTCCTCGGCGAACTCGTCACCCGCCCCGCCTTCGCTTCCGAAGAGATCGAGCGCGACCGGCAGCGGCGAGTGAACGCCGTGCGGGCGCGGCGCGATCAACCCCGGGTCGTGGCGACGATGCTCTTTAACGCCGAGGTGTACGGCGCCGACGCTCCGTACGGTCATCCCCCGGACGGCACCCCGGCGTCGCTCGCGGCGATCTCACGAGCCGACATCACCGGCTTCTACCACAGGTATTATCGCCCAGGCAATGCCGTGCTGGTCGTCGTGGGTGACGTGACCCCCGACCGCGCCGCTGCGCTGGTTTCTTCGGCGCTCGGTGGGTGGCAGGGGAAGGAGGCGGTGAACGATCCGGTCCCGGCGGCCCCCGCACCACGTGCCGCCGCCGTCTACCTGGTGGACAAGCCGAAGGCGGCACAAAGCGAAATCCGGATCGGTGGTGTCGGCGCGTCGCGCACCAGCCCCGACTACTATGCGCTCAATGTGCTCAACACCGTGCTCGGCGGGCAGTTCAGCAGCCGCATCAATCTCAACATCCGGGAAGACAAGGGGTACACCTACGGCGCGCGCAGCAGCTTTGCCTTCCTCCGCGGGCGCGGCCCCTGGTTGGCGAGCAGCGGCGTGGTGAGCGCCAAGACGGACAGCGCCCTGGTGGAGTTCATGCGGGAACTGGTGGACATCCGTGGCAGCCGGCCCGCTACCGAGGCGGAGGTGGCGTTCGCCACCAGCGCCATCGTGCGCAGCTACCCGCGGCGCCTGGAGACCAACGCCGGCGTCGCGAACGAACTCTCGGAGCTGGCGTACTACCGCCTGCCGTCGTCGGAGCTGGTGGATTACCAGCGCAAGATCGCCGCGGTGACGCCGGCCGACGTGGATCGCATGGCGAGGAAGTACATCGTGCCTGCACAGTTCATCACCGTCGTCGTGGGTGACCTCGCCACCATTCAGTCCGGCGTCGAGGCACTCAACCTCGGCACCACGCATGTCGTTGGTCCCGAGGGCGGCCCAGTTCCATAGCGACGACACCACGAGGGGAGAGGCATGGCGGACCAGAAGACCAAACCCACCAGGGTCAGCGTGACGAAGTTCATCGCATCAGTCCCCGACGACCGCCGCCGCGCCGAGGCCCGCACCTTGTTGAAAGTGTTCAAGGCCGCCACCGGCAAGCGCCCCAGGATGTGGGGGCCGTCGATCGTCGGCTACGGCAGCTACCACTACAAGTACAAGAGTGGCCACGAGGGCGACTGCTTCCTCGCCGGCTTTTCTCCCCGCAAAGCGGCGCTGACCGTCTATATCGTGGCGGGATTCAAGGAGTTCGGGCCCCTGCTCAAGAAACTCGGCAGGCACAAGAAGAGCGTGTCCTGTCTCTACATTCCTCGGCTCGATGAGGTGGATCTCAAGGTGCTCGAGCAGATGATCCGGAAATCGGTCGCCGCGGTCGAGAAGCGGGCGACGACCCTCACCTCCACTTGACCCAGACCCCAGCCGCGCCGCTTGGCAGCATCCTCGACCGCGCCCGCCTCCCGGCGCGCGCGGCGTTCGTCGGCATTCTCCTCCTCGCCACCCTCTCCTCGTTCGACTTCAATCCCGACAGCGCGCGCGTCGCCACCCGGTTGGGGCGTGCACTCGACCCCCAGGTCGGGGCGCGTGACGCGATCGACGCCCTCCGCAACCTGGTGCTCTTTGCCGGCTGGGGCGTCGTCTGGATGGCCACCGCCGCGGCCGGCCGCACCAGTCGGCAGCTCCTCTGGGCACTGCTCACCGGTGCCGCGATCAGCATCGCCGTCGAGACCGCGCAGCTCTTTTCGGCCACCCGGAACGCCAGCGTCGTCGACGTCTTCACCAACACCGTCGGCACCGCCATCGGTGCGGTGGCCTTCGTCTTCCTTGTCCGGCTCGCCGCCTCGCTCAAGGGCCGGCGCTCGTTCGTCGGCATCCCGGCGCGGGCCATCGCGGGACCATACGCGCTGGCCTGTTTCGTCGAGGCCACCGTGCCTCTCTTCCGGCAGGATGAGGTGTTCGGCGCATCCGGCGGACCGTTCGCTCGCATGAGCATTGCGCTCGGCTCATACACCTGGCGGTCGCTGCTCGACCTGCCGATCGAAGACTTCTTCCTCTTCCTGCCCGCAGGTGTGTTCGCGGTCGCCGCCCTGGTGGAGGAAGGCGTCGCCTATAGGGCCGCTCGCAATCGCACCATCGCTTTCGGAACGGTGCTCGCCGTGCTCGCCGAGTTGCTGCACGGCCCCAACGGACAGCCGATCATCGCGGGTGCCGCCCTTATCCACACACTGGCCGTCGGCGTCGGCGCATTTCTCGCCGCGCGCCTCCTGCCTGACTTCTCCCAGGCACTGCGGGGCGCCAGCCGCCCTCGCTGGGTCCTCCGGTTCCTGGCCGCACTCATCGCGCTCTGGGCGCTCCGACCATGGGTACCCGAGTTTCTTCCCCTCGCCGATCGCCTCTCACACGACTGGTGGATCCCCCTCGCCGCCCTCGGCGGACGCATGGACGTCTTCAGCGTCGCCGACGTCGTGGGACCGTTCTTCCTCTATCTGCCCCTCGGCGCCCTGCTCGCCGTCTGGCCCTGGCGGCGAATCGGATGGATGGCCGACCTCTGGCCTGTCGTCTGGCTCGCCTTCGGCACCGAGGGGCTCCAGCTCGTGGTGCAGGGACGCTTCGTCGATGTGACCGATCCACTCATTCAGATCTCCGGCGCCGTCATCGGATGGACCATCATTCGCCGGGCCGGCTACCGCCCCTATGGAGAAAGCCACCCGTGACTCTCAAGCGCGCCGAAGTCATCCACCAGGGCCGCATCGTCCGGCTCGAGACGCACACCGTCGAGTTCCCCGACGGCAGCGAAGGAACGCTCGACGTCGTCCGGCATCCCGGTGCGGCCGCGGTCGTGCCCTTCCTCGATGACCCAGGCGCCGCCGACCCTCGGATCCTGCTCATCCGGCATTTCCGGCACGCCGCCGGGGGGTGGCTCTGGGAGATTCCCGCCGGGAAGCTCGATGCCGGGGAGCAGGAGCACCCCGAGGCCTGTGCGTACCGCGAGCTGAAGGAAGAGACCGGGTACTCGGCGAAATCGGTCAGCCACCTCCTCTCGATCGTCACCACGCCCGGGTTTTCCGACGAGGTCATTCACCTATATATGGCCACGGGGCTGACCAAGGGTGAACACGCCAGGGAGGCCGATGAGTTCATGGAGTTGCACGAATTCCCCCTGTCCAAGGTGCGTAAAATGATACAGGACAAGGAGATAACCGACGGAAAGAGTCTGGTGGCACTTTTGTTTGTACAATGTTACAAAGCAGATACTTGAACAAACGGCTGTGTTTGTATAAACTTGTCGGCGTCAACATTGAACAATGTTGGCGCCTCGGTTTTTCCGGGGCCATCACACCAGCGACCGGACCGATGTCCGGATGGAGATGGAACCGATGTCTGCCACCGCACTGGCCTACGTCCCCAGTTTCACCGCCCAGACCGACACCAACGACCTGATTGCCGCCCACCTCGCCGGCGACGAACGGGCCTTCACCCGGCTCGTCACCCGCTATGAGCCGCGGCTCGTCAACTTCGTCACCCGGATGATCCAGGACCGCGAGCGCGCCGAGGACCTGGTGCAGGAGGCCTTTCTCCGGGTCTATCGCCACCTGAACCGCTTCGATCAGAGCCGGAAATTCTCCACCTGGGTCTACACCATCGCCTCCAACCTGGCGCGGAACGAGCTCCGCAACCGGAAGCGGAGTCCGCTGGTGCTCTACCAGACCCTCGAGAGCCGTAACCCCGATGGGGCGCCGATCGAGTTCGAGGATCCGGATAACCAGCCCGACGAGCTCTACCACCAGCGCCAACTGCGCGAGCTGGTCGACGCCGCCGTCGACCGCCTCGGCGAGACCCACCGGACCGTCTTCGTGATGCGGGAGATCGAGGGCAAGAGCTACGAGGAGATTGCCGAGGTCACCCGGACCAACCTCGGCACCGTCAAGAGCCGGCTCAACCGGGCCCGGGCGGCCTTTGCCGAAGAGATTCAGCCGCATCTAGGCTAGGCCGCGGGGTAGCGGGGCAGGGGGGCAGACTTGCCGCCCTCCGGCCCCCCTGCCCCGCCGCCCCGCCGCATCGCCTATCTTTAGGCGATGCCTACCCACTCCTACGGCACCTACACCAAGGCCCTCACCGCCGGGAAATTTGCGCCCGCCTACTACTTCCTGGGCGCCGAGAATGTGCTGAAGGACGAGGCCACCACCGCCCTCCTCGATAAGGTACTGGACCCAGGGCTCCGTGACTTCAACCTCGACATCCGCTCCGCCCAGCAGCTCGAACCCGAAGACGTCCTCTCCCTCTGCACCACCCTGCCGATGATGGCGGACCGCCGCGTGGTCGTGGTCCGCGACGTCGAGGCCTGGAAGCGGAAGACCCGCGGGAAGAAGGCCGTCCTGCAATACCTGCAGCAGCCGATCCCCGAGACGGTGCTGGTGCTCGTCCAGGGTGCCGCGGGAGACGCCAAAGACAACAAGCCCGACGCCGACCTCGCGAAGCACACCTACACGGTCGCCTTCGCGGAACTCACGGTCGAGGAGGCCACGCGCTGGGTCGCGCGCGAGGCCAAGACCATGGGGATCACCTTTGCCACCGGCGCGGAGGCACACCTCCTCAAGACCGTCGGCACCGACCTCGGCGCACTCCGCTCCGAACTCCAGAAACTGTACGGCCTGGCCAGCGAGGGCCCCATCACCCTCGATCGGCTCGGTGACCTGGTGGGCGTCCGCCACGGCGAGACCCCGTACGACTGGCGCAACGCCGTCATGCAGGGCGACACCGCCAGCGCACTTCGGCTGACCCCCGTGGTCCTCTCGCAGACCGGCGTCACCGGCGTGCGGCTGGCGCAACTGCTGGGCACCGCCCTGGTGGCGACCGCCGCCACACGCGCCCATTATGAGAGGAAGGCCCGCGGCCGCCAGCTCAACGCCGCCGTCTGGGCCATGGTCAAGTCGGCCCGGCCGCCAGGGCTCGGCCAGTGGGGCGAGGAAGTCAACAATTTCTGCCGCTGGGCGGAGCGCTGGACGCAACCACGGCTCCGTGCGGCACTCAAGGCCACGCTCGACGCCGACCGCGCCAGCAAGAGCACCACCATCACCGGCGATATCGGGACAATGCAGGAACTGGTACTTCGACTGAGGACTGAGGACTGAGGACTGAGGACTGCAGAACATGGTCTTTTCGTGCTTTCGCGCTTTCGTGTTTTCGTGGATTCAGTACCCGGAGCAATCGTGAAATACCTGTTCAGCCTGGCGCTGGTGTTTCTCATCGCCGCGCCCGTTGCCAACGCCCAGACCGACGCACGCCTCAAGGCCGCCGTGCAGCTGGCCGCCGAAGGCCTGCCCGATTCCGCCACCGCCATCGTCAACGGACTCCTGGCCGTCACGCCGGTCAGTGATCCCCTCTATCCCGAGATCCTGTACACGCAAGGCTCCATCGCACGCACCACGACCGAAATGCAGCGCGCCTACCAGAAGGTCGCGGTGGAATACCCCACCAGCCTCTGGGCCGACGACGCCCTGCTCCGGCTGGCACAGATGGACTTCGCCTCCCGCAACTTTGCCGGCACCATCCGCGGCGCCGAGCAGATCCGCGCGAACGATCCCTCGAGTTCACTGATTCCCTCTGCCTCCTACTGGGCTGCCCGCGCCAGCTTCGAATTGAACAAGCCGGCTGACGCCTGCGCCTGGATCACCCGCGGACTCGAGAGCCCCACCGCCGACATCGAAGCAAAGAACCGCCTGGAGTTCCTCCAGGGCCGCTGCAGCGGTCAAGCAGACAACAGTTCCGGCGCCCCTGCTCCCAGCCCCGCTGGCCCGCCTGCCGCAGGCAACTGGGGTGTCCAGGTCGCTGCCGTCTCCTCTCAGGCCTCGGCCAACAACGTCCTCGCCGACCTCACGGGGATGGGCATGACCGGCACGGTGGTCAAGGAGCAGGGCAACCTCTACAAGGTGCGTGTCCTCGGTCTCGCCTCCCGCGACGCCGCCGATGCCGCCGCCGCCGCCATCAAGGCGAAGCTCGGCGGCAGCCCCTTCGTGCTGGCGCCCTAGGACCCCCCCGTGGCCGATCCGCTCAACTCGCCGCTCATGCTGCAGTACCGCGAAATCAAGTCGCGGCACCAGGACGCCATCCTGTTCTTTCGCATGGGCGACTTCTACGAGATGTTCTTCGACGACGCCGAGCGCGCCGCCAAGCTGCTGAGCATCACCCTCACCAGCCGCGGCGACGGGATCCCGCTCGCCGGCGTGCCGGTGAAGGCGGCCGCGGAATACCTGCGGCAGCTCGTCGGCGCCGGACTCCGCGTGGCCATCTGCGAACAGGTCGAGGACCCCAAACAGGCCAAGGGCATCGTCAAGCGCGCAGTGGTCGAGACCATCACGCCGGGGGCACTCCTCGAAGAGGGCTGGCTCGCCGGGGCGCGGAATAACTACCTGGTGGCCGTCAGCGGGGCAGCGGGGCAGGGGGGCCGGGAGGCCGTGGGACTGGCGGCTGTCGATCTCTCGACGGGTCAATTCCTCCTGGAGACACTCTCGGCGGATGAGCTGCCTGAAGCATTGAGCCGTCTCGCGCCCGCCGAGGTGGCCAGCCCGGCGGACATCGACCTCAAGCTGGACGACAGTGTGATGCGCACGGCGCGGGAGCGGTGGGAGTTCGATCCCGCGCTGGCCCGCGAGGAGCTCGCCCGTCGGTTCAACCTCGCCGCGCTCGACGGCCTCGGCCTCGGCCCGGCAGACGACCCGGCCATCGGCGCCGCCGGTGCGCTGCTCCGCTATCTCTCTGAACTCCAGCCCGGCGGACTCAAGCACCTCGCCCGGCCGACCGTGCGCCGCGCCGACGGACACCTCTGGCTCGACGAGATGACGCGCCGCAACCTCGAGCTGGTCGAACCGCTTCGGGCCGGCGCCCGCGGTGTCACCCTGCTCGAGACCATCGACGCCACCGTCACCCCCATGGGCGCGCGCCTGCTCCGTGCCTGGCTGCTGAGTCCGCTCTCCGAGCTGGAACGCATCGAGGAGCGGCTCGACGCCGTCACCGTGCTCGTGGACGACACGCGCGGCCGCGCCCGGCTCCGCGAGGCACTCGAGGGCGTGCGCGATATCGAACGGCTGGCCGGACGCGCGGCGGCTGGCCGCGCAGCCCCTCGTGAACTCGGCGCCCTCCGTGATTCGTTCCTGCGCCTCCCCGACGTCCTCGAGAGCCTCCGTGGCCTTGGTCGGCGGGAGGAGAGTGCGGCCCTCGCCGCCGCCGAGTCGGCATTCGACCTCCTCACCGACCTCGGACAACTGCTCGAATCCGCGCTTGAGGAACGGCCGCCGGCCACCCTCGCCGAGGGCGGCGCCATCCGCCGGGGCTACGATGCGGAGCTCGACGAGAGCCGTGACCTGCGTGACGGCGGCAAGCAGTACATTGCCACGCTGCAACAGCGAGAGCGGGAACGCACCGGGATTCCCTCGCTCAAGGTGGGGTACAACAAGGTCTTCGGGTACTACCTCGAAGTCACGCACGCACACACCAGCCGGGTGCCGGCCGACTACGAACGGCGGCAAACCCTCACCGGCGCCGAGCGGTACGTCATTCCGGAGTTGAAGGAATACGAGAGCAAGGTGCTGAGCGCCGAAGCGCGGATGAGCTCGCGCGAGGCCGAACTGGTGGCGGCGCTTCGCGACCGGGTCGGCGGCGACGTCGCCCGCATCCAGCGCACCGCGCAGCTGCTGGCCCGCCTCGACGTCTGGTCGGGACTGGCCGAGCGGGCGGTGCATGGGCGATATGTCCGGCCCGTCATGACCACCGGCTTCGGGCTGTCGCTCACCGCCAGCCGGCATGCGGTTATCGAACGGATGATGCCGCGCGAGGCGTTCATGCCGAACGACGTGCGCTTCGCCGACTCGGAGCGGGTGCTCCTCGTGACGGGACCCAACATGGCCGGCAAGAGCACCATTCTGCGGCAGATCGGCCTCTGTGTCGTCCTTGCACAGATGGGGGCGTTTGTCCCCGCCGACGCCGCCGAGATCGGCATCGTGGACCGGCTCTTCACCCGCGTGGGCGCCAGTGACAACCTCGCGCAGGGACAGAGCACGTTCATGGTGGAGATGGCCGAGACCAGCGCCATCCTCCACAGCGCGACGGCGGCGTCGCTCGTCCTGCTCGACGAAATCGGCCGCGGCACCAGCACCTACGACGGCGTAGCCATCGCCTGGGCAGTCAGCGAGCATCTGCATGATCAGGTCGGCTGCAAGACGATGTTTGCCACCCACTACCATGAATTGATGCAGCTGCCGGAGCGCCTCGCCCACGCCCGCAATCTCAACGTGGCCGTGCGCGAGACGGGAGAAACGGTAGTATTCCTCCATCGCCTTGAAGCCGGCGGCACCGACCGGTCGTACGGCGTGCATGTGGCGCAGCTCGCCGGGCTCCCCGACGCCGTCGTGGCCCGCGCGCGCGCGGTGCTCACCACGCTGGAAGGCACGCACCGGGTCGTGAAGGGCCCGCCGCCGCCGGAGCCAGACCCGTCGCAACTGCCGCTCTTCGGCGAGGCTGCGCCGCATCCTGCGCTCGAAGCACTCCGGGCCATGGACGTCTCCAACATGACGCCGCTGGAGGCGCTGAATCGACTCGCGGAATTGCAGCACAAGGCGGGACCGCGGGGCGGTGGGACCGCGGGGCAGTAAGTGCCCCTTTCGAGTTTTCGTGCGTTCGTGCCTTCGTGCATTCTGGTAATGGAGCGTTGATGCATCGACTCACCGTGCTAGCCGTTGCACTGCTCGCCCTCGCTTGCGACAAGGGGGAAACCGGCGTCATCAAGCTCCCCGATGCCGCGCCACCCACCGACCAGGCGCGCGACCTGCCCCCGGTCGCACTCAACGCGCAGACACCGGTGGAATACCCGCCGGCGCTCTTCGATCAGGGTATCGAGGGGACCGTGATCCTCCGACTCTACGCCGATACCGCTGGTGCGCTGGTCAACGACTCGACGCGGGTGCAGGAATCGAGTGGCTTCCCGGCCCTCGACTCCGCCGCCGTCGCCGCCGCGCCGAACCTTCGCTTTGCCCCCGCGCGGCACGATGGCAAACCGGTGGCCGCGTCGTTCCTGCAGCCGATCTATTTCCGCCATCCCGGTGTTGGAGGAACCACGCCGTGACGAAACCTCACCAGACCCCGTATGACAACGTCCTCGACACCATCGGCTGGACGCCGCTCATCCGGCTCGGACGAGTCGGTGCCGGCGTCCGCACCCCGGTGTACGGCAAGGCGGAGTACGCCAACCCGGGCGGGTCAGTCAAGGACCGGATCGGGCTCGCCATCATCGAGGACGCCGAGCAGCGCGGCGAGCTCAAGCCCGGCGGCACCATTGTCGAGGGCACCAGCGGCAATACCGGCGTCGGCATCGCCGTGGCCGCCGCCCTGAAGGGGTATCGTTGCATCTTCACCATGCCCGACAAGATGTCGCAGGAAAAAGTGCGGTTGCTGAAAGCCTATGGCGCGGAGGTGGTTATCACACCGACCGCCGTCCCTCCCGATCACCCTGACAACTACGTCATGAAGGCCAAGCAGATCGTCAAGGACACCCCCGGCGCGGTGCTGGCCAACCAGTTCTACAATCCGGTCAATCCCGAGGCGCACTACCGGACCACCGGGCCGGAAATCTGGGAACAGACCAAGGGAAAGGTGACGCACTTCATCGCCGGCGCCGGCACTGGCGGGACCGTGAGCGGCGCGGGGAAATTCCTCAAAGAGAAGAACCCGAAGATTCGCGTCATTGCCGGCGACCCCATCGGCTCCCAGTACAGCAACTGGGCGCGCGACCGGAACATGGGCGAGGGCGCGCCCTACAAGGTCGAGGGCATCGGGGGCGACAAGATTCCCACCACCATCCTCTTCGAGCACATCGACGAGTTCCGCCAACTCGGCGATCGCGAGTCGATGGCCATGGCGCGTCGGCTCGCCCGTGAAGAAGGGATGCTGGTCGGCGGCTCGGCCGGGCTCAACGTGGCGCTCGCCCTCCAGGTGGCCCGGGAGGTCGATGACCCCAAGGCCTGTGTCGTCACGATCCTCTGCGACACCGGCGAGCGGTATCTCAGCAAGCTCTTCAACGACGAGTGGATGCAGGAGAACCAGCTGCTCGACGCGCCCCACACCACCGTCGCCGACCTGCTGGCACGCCGGCAGGGCGCCCACCCCGCCCTGGTGAGCCTCCCCCCCTCGGCGCAGGTCCGACAGGCCCTCGGCCTCATGAGCACCTGGGGCGTGAGCCAGATTCCCGTGCTCGAGGACGGCCGTTCGGTGGGGACGCTCACCGAAGCCACCGTCATGACGCGGGCCCTGGCCTCACCCGCGCTGCTCGACCGCCCGGTGCGTGAGGTGATGGAGGCGTCGCTGCCGGTGGTGGACGCGGGATACCCCTCCGATCGCCTCGCGCCGATGCTCACCCGCGACCTCCCCGCCGCGCTGGTGGAGCAGGAGGGCGTGCTGATCGGAATCGTCAGCCGGTACGATGTGCTGCGCGAGATGATTGGAGCGAGATAGAGGCGGGGCGGCGGCGCAGCGGGGCCGGGTGGCAGTATCTGTCGCTTCAGCGACATCAGCCGAGCCGCGGCTTGAGCCGCGAGCTTGAACGGGAGACGAATCACCTGTGAAAGTCACGGTCCTCACTGGCGGCACCAGTTCCGAACGCGACGTCGCCCTGGCCTCGGCGGTCCAGGTCGTGGCCGCATTGCGCAAGTGCGGGCACGAGGTGGCGGTGGTGGACACCGCGCGAGGGTACATCCCCGAGTCCGATGAGCCGCGTGAGCTCGGCAGCGCCGTCGGCATCGCCCCGCCGTCGATCGAGAAGCTCCGCTCCCTTGAGCGAGGCCTGCTCGTCTCGGGGCTGGGCGACCTGCACGTCGTTCGCCACGCGGAGGTCATCTTCCTGGCCCTGCACGGCGGCACCGGCGAAGACGGCACCCTCCAGGCGCTGCTCGAGATCATCGGCGTCCCCTACACCGGCAGCGGCCCGATGGCGAGCGGCATCGCCATGGACAAGGACATCTCGAAGCGGCTCTTCAAGTCGGCGGGCGTCGCCACGGCCGACTGGGCCATGGCACCGATTTCGCTTACGGAAGTGCAGCGCCGGTTCGGCTGGCCGGTGGTGGTCAAGCCCTCGAAGCAGGGCTCCACCGTCGGCCTCAGCGTGGTGCGCAAGGCGTCGGAACTGGAACCTGCCGTGGCGCTCGCCGCCAGGTACGACGACGAGGTCATGATCGAGGCGTTCGTGCCCGGCCGGGAGCTCACGGTGGGCGTCCTCGACGACGAGGCGCTCGCAGTGGGGGAAATCATCCCCCAGCACGAGATCTTCGACTACGAGTGCAAGTACACGCCGGGAATGTCGGAGGAAATCTTCCCTGCCGACCTGTCCCCGGCGCTCACCGCCGACTGCCAGCACCAGGCGCTCGCCGCCCACCGCGCCCTGAAGCTCGGCGGGTACAGCCGGGTGGACTTCCGCTTGACACCGGAGGGTTCGCTCTTCTGTTTAGAGGTGAATACGCTTCCCGGCATGACCGCCACGAGCCTGCTTCCGCAGTCGGCCCGGGCGATGGGGATCGAATTCCCCGAGCTCTGCGACCGGATCTGCCGGTCGGCCCGTATCCTGGGAACCCCGACGGAGTAACATGAGCATCTATGGCCTTCCGCGTCCCACTCCGTGGGTCTGGCGACTCATTGTCGCCAATGCGGTCGTGTTGCTGTTGCTCACGGCGCTTCTCCCCGCGCTCGAGCCGGCGCTGCTCTTCGTGCCCGATGTCCCCTACGCCCTCCGGCATCCGTGGACGTTCGGCAGCTACATGTTTGTGCATGCAGGGCTGCTGCATCTCGCCTTCAACATGCTGATCCTGTACTCGCTGGGCATCAGGGTCGAGGAGCGGATGGGCGGCCGCGCGTTCATCCTCTTCTACCTCTACTGTGGGCTCGGCGGCGCGCTCTTCTCCCTCGGCCTCGTGGCGCTGCAGCCGGGGGCGGTGGCCGGCGCCTCTGCCGCCGTCTTCGGCGTGGCCGTCGCGTACGCGATGTTCTGGCCGGACGCGGAATTGATGGTCTTTCCACTCCCCTGGCCGATCCGGGCCCGCACGCTGGTCATCGCGCTGTTGGCGTTCGACCTCGTGCTCGGACTCGTGAACCCGGGAGACGGTGTCGCACATATCGCCCATCTCGGGGGCGCGGCGTTCGGCTATCTCTTCTTCCGCCTGCAGGGGCTCGCCGGTCCCTCGCGCCTCCCACGGGCCCGCGTCGTCGAACGGACGGTCATGGTGCAATCGGGTTCCCGCGAGGCGGAACGCTCCGATACCCCCGTGCCCAGACCCCGCCGCACGCAGCCGGAACGCGATGAGATTGCCGTCGAAACCGACCGATTGCTCGACAAGATCAGCGGCCAGGGCATCGCCAGCCTCACGCCGGCGGAGCGCAAGTTCCTCGACGAGGTCTCGAAGAAGAAGAAGCGACACTAGCGCGCCAAAGCTTGACAATCGCGCCACACTCCTTCCCCGCTTCCCCACTTGCCACTTCCCCGCCTGCATTGCCACTTGCATCGCGCGCCAACTTTTCCTATTCTGGCGCGTGCTGATTAATCTCGTCCCCGATTTTCTCGCCGTCCTTGCCGGCGCTGATCGCGAAGCCGCCTGGCAACGCTACTTCGAATCCCACAGTGCCGTTTTGAACGCCTACTGGCGGAACTACGTGCTGGAGCCCGGCACGCCCGCCGCCGATCTCGTCGTGCAGAATGCACTCGCAGCCGACCGCAGTGATTTGCACGCCCTCCTCGCCGGTGTCGATGTTGTGCGCGTCGTCGAGGAGACGCTGGCTCGCGCCGAGGATGTGCTGCAGATCGACCGCCCCACCGACTGCTACCTGATGGTCGGCATGGGCGGCGCCAATGCCGGCGAACTCGTGGTCGGCGGCCGCGGCGTCGCGTTCATCTGCCTCGAGCATTTCACCGGACGTGCCAATCCGGAAACCTATGGCCTCGGCCTCACCCCAGACCTCATTCCCCTCTGGGTCGGCCACGAGATGGCGCACACGGTACGCTACACCTCGCCCTCGAGCAGAAGCGACCTCAAACGCCTGGTGTCGGATTCGGCGGGGTACTACGACTACTGGGAGACGGGTCGGCGGGCGACGCTGCGAGAGCTGCTCGTCAACGAAGGGCTGGCCGTGCGCGCCGCCGAGGCGGTCGCCCCCGGATTTCGGTTGAGTGACTACTTCGGATACACCCGCCGGCAATACACCCGGCTCCGTGAGCTCGAGGCCTTCCTCACCCGCGCCGCCGAGCCCGATCTCGACCGCAGTGCGCTCGGCCTCCGGCTCCGATACCTCTCCGGGGGCATGAGCCCGGCCGCCCGACTGGTCCAGGGCAAGGTCATTCCCGAGCGCAGCGGCTACTACCTCGGCCACCGAATGACGGAGGCGCTGGTGCGCCAACACGGTATCGCCGCGGCGCTTCGAGCACCGGCCGAGGATGTCCAGGCGGCCGATGAAGCGGCGAGAGGGGTGGCGTGACAGCGGGGCAGCGGGGCAGCGGGGCCGAAGGTACACTAGTCCGGCAATTGAGCACTCAAGCTCCGAAGACCGTCCGGCTCCGGAGGCGCGTCAGTTTACGGAGTGCCTCTATGCTGGATCTCACCACCGGACGTAAACTGCGGCGCCGGAGGAGCCGGACAGTCGAGGAGCGACCTTGGAGCAAGGCCCCTCCTTTCATTCCACGCTGGACCATGATTCCTTCCATTCATGAACCCCAAACCCAAGCCTGTCACGATCACCATCAAGTCCTCGGGCAGCATCGCCATCGAGGGTGAGGTCGTCCTCCAGGACCGGGACGGCAACCCGATTCCGCGTCCGACCGAGAAGCACCCCGGCATTCTCAAACTCTGTGGCTGCGGCCATTCGAAGTCCCCACCGTTCTGCGATGGCACGCACCACGAGCACAAGAAGGCTGTCCCACCCGCCAGCTGACCCTCGATCCGGAGTCATCATGCCCATCTGGCACGCCGACCTCGACGCCGCCAAGGCGGCGGCGGAATCGTCCGGCCGACCGATCCTGCTCTATACCTGGTCGCCTGGGTGACTGGGCTGCAAGAAAATGGATGCCGTGACGTATCCATCCGACCAGACGGAAACATTCCTCTCCAACACCTTCGAGTGCGTGAAAGTGAGCGTGGCCGACAGAGGGCCGGAGGCGCGCGCTGCCATACGCGGCTACCGTCACCTCTGGGCACCTGGCTTTGTTGTCTTCAACCAGCGAGGAGAGGAACTGCGGCGGTTCCTGGGGTATCAGGCGCCGCGTGAGTTCATTGCGGAACTGACCGTGGCGCTCGGCAAGGTGCGGATGCTCCACCGCGACCCCGCGGGGGCGTTCGAGGCCTTCAGGGAGGTGGCCGATCTTGAGCCACCCGCGCCCGTCACCCCCGAAGCCCTCTACTGGGCCGGCGTGGCGGCGTATCAACGGGATGGGAAGGAGTTGGACTTCCTGCGGGAGTACTGGGAGGAGCTTCGGATCAGGTTTCCGGAGAGCCGGTGGTGGACCGCGGCGGATGTCTATTAGGCGGGGAAGCGCGAGCTGCTACTTCCCGACGCAGAAGCTGCGGAACACCCGGTCCAGCACCTCGTCCACATCCACCACGCCGATCAACTCTTCCAGCGCCCTCGCCGCATCGCGCAGGTGATGCGCCGCCAGCACCGCATCCCCGCGCCCTGAGAGGGGTGGGATTGCCTCCCGCAGGGCATCCTGCGCCCGCGTCAGGGCGATCCGGTGCCGCTCCCGCGTCAGCCCCGGCTCCAGGTCGGGCAGCGACGCCTGTTCGCCGAAGGCCGCGCGGACGACAGCGGACTTCAGCGCATCAAGCCCCTCGCCCGTAACAGCGGAGGTGTGGAGCGCTGAGGCCGGGCCGGGTGGCAGGGAGGCAGTCAAATCCGACTTCGTCCTGACCTGAACCAGGCAACCCGGCACTGACCTCCCACCCGCCATACCGCCCACCTGCCTCCCTGCCTCCCTGCCTCCCCCGTCGTCGCAGGCGACGACGACGTCCGCCCCCTCCGCATACCGCCGGCTGAAGCCGACGCCGAGTTGCTCCGCCTCGTCCTCCGATTCGCGCAGCCCGGCGGTGTCGACCAGACGGATTGGCCAGCCGAGAAACTCGGTGGCGGCCTCGATGGCATCCCGGGTGGTGCCCGGCGTCGCGGTCACGATCGCACGGTCGGACCCGAGCAGTGCGTTGAAGAGGGAGGACTTCCCCACGTTCGGGGGGCCGGCCAGGACCACCAGCGCCCCTGCCCGGAGCCGCTCCCCGGCTGGGGCGGTGGCGAGGAGCCGCGCGACGCGGCCCTGCAGGTCGGCCATCCCCTCGGCAATCCGCGCCGGTGCGACGGGACCGTCGTCCTCCTCCGGAAAATCGATGTCATAGCCGAGGAGCGCTTCGAGGTCGAGCAGGGAAGTGCGGAGGTCGGCGAGTCGGCGGGACAGCCCGCCATCCAGCTGGTGCAGCGCCGCGCGCGCCTGGGCCGCGGCACTGGCATCGATCAGGTCGCCAACGGCCTCCGCCTGCAGCAGATCCATCCGGCCGTGCAGCACGGCGCGGCGGGTGAACTCGCCGGGGAGTGCCGCGCGGGCGCCGCCGGCGAGCAGGGCGGAGACCAACCGCCGCGGCACAACGAATCCACCGTGACAGGAGAGTTCGACCAGGTCCTCGCCGGTGTAGCTGTTCGGACCGGGAAAGACAGTGTAGAGCCCCCGATCGATCAGCGTCCCGTCACCATCGACAAAATCTGCCAGATGGGCCGTCCGCGGCGGCTCCGGCATGAACGCAGGAACCACCCTCGCCGCGATCTCCAGCGCGCCGCGGCCCGACAGGCGCACGACCGCCAGGGCCGAGCGGCCCGGCGGCGTCGCCAGCGCGGCGATGGGATCGGAGAGCATGGGAGGGAAAGTAGTACCGAGGACTGCGGACTGAGGACTGAGGACCATCACAAGCCGGCCACGGGTCACCGGCCTATGACTTCTTTCCCTTCTTCTGGACGACGCCCTTCGTCTTCGGGGCTGCCTCTGCCTGCTTCTTCTCGCCGCCGCCGTTCCGCAGCGCGTTCAGCTTCATCCGCTCCTCGCTGATCAGCCACTGCTGCGGGATGCTGGCGATGTTGCTGACCGCGTAGTACAGATTGAGCCCTGACGCGAAGTTCAGGAAGAGCACCGTCATCATCACCGGCATGACGTACATCATCATCTTCATCTGCGGATTCGGTGGAATGCCGCGCTGGCCCATCCGGGTCAGCCCGAACATCGAGAGGCCCATGATGAGGGGGATGATGTACAGCGGGTCCGGCCGCGAGAGATCGGGCAGCCAGAGGAAGGCCTGCCCCCGCAGTTCGATCGTGTTCTGGAACACGAAGAAGAGTGCGAGCAGCACCGGCATCGGCAGCAGCATCGGCCAGCAGCCACCGAGCGGGTTGACCCCATGCTCCTTGTAGAGCTTGAACATCTCCTGCTGGAGCTTGGCCGGCTCTTCCTTGTACCTGGTCTGGATCTCCTTCAACTCGGGCTGGATGGCCTGCATCGCCATCGTGCTGCGCATCGCCTTCTGGTTGAGGGGCCAGAGGATGAGCCGCACCAGGATGCCGAAGAGGACCAGCACCATGCCATAGGCGAGGTGCAGATTCTCGTGCATCCAGACCAGCATCCAGCGCACCCCGACCGCCACCGGCCGGATGACCGTCCGGAAGCCGGGCCAGCCGTAGGGATTCACGTCGTCGAAGTCATGTCCCACCCTGGCCAGCCGGTTGTACTCCATCGGCCCGGCGTACAACTCATAGCGGAACTCGCCGGCGGGCGTCACCGGCATGCTGGCCCAGATGGCCGCCTGGTGCGCCTTCTTCTGGCCTGGCAGCGGCAGCGGGCGCACCGTAATCCCGCCGATCGGCGCGGCGCCCTGCTCGAAGGCCAGCATCGCGGTGACGAAGTACTTCGACTTGACCGCCACCCACTCGAAGGGGCCGCTCACCGTCGCCACCTCGGCAGTGTCGAGCGACTGGAACGCCTTGAACTTGGTGCTCTGGGCCTTCGTCACGAACCCCATCGCCCGTTCGTTCTCGGCCAGGTTCGCCTCGGTGTTTGCCAGCCCCGGCCCCATCCCCACCAGCAGCAGGCCGCCGTTCGGCCCCACCCCGGCGATCGAGCCCACCACACCGACCTCGTAGTCGTCGGGCCGGAAGGTGTAGGCGAGCGCGACCGTGACATCGCCCTGCGTCGAACTGAGCTCGATCGTCTTCACCTCTTCGGTGGACATGCTCGTCGCCGACGTCACGAAGTTCCAGTCGTCGAGCCGCAGGGTGTCGGCCCCGACGACCAGCTGGAGCCCCATGACCTCCGAGCCGGCTGGGATGAGGTTGGCGCGCTTGTCCTTCTCTCCCGGCGCCTGGTCGGCGTAGCGCTCGAGCGCCGCCGTCACGAGCCGGGCGCCGCGGGTCGAAATCCCGTAGGTGGCGAGCGGCGTGTGAATCAGGATGGTGTCTTCGGGCGCCGCCGCGCTGAAGTCGCCCTGCACGGGCAGGGACGGCGTCGGCATTGGCGCGACGGGAGCGGGCGTGGAATCGGGGGCGGGTACCGCCGTTGCAACCGAGTCGGCTGTGGCCGGCGCCGGTACAGGCGGCTTCTCCATGAGAAGGGCGGGGGCCATGACGATGAGGGTCATGAGCGCCATCGCCCAGATGAATCGACGATCCATGGTCAGGTCACCGGATCAGGGTACCGGGTCGTACCCGCCGGGATTGAACGGGTGACAGCGAATGAGGCGCCGAACACCGAGCCAGATGCCCTTGAGCGCGCCGTACTTGGTCACCGCCTCCAGTGTGTATTGCGAGCAGCTTGGCGAGAACCGGCAGCTCGGCGGGAGGGCGGGACTGACGAACTTCTGGTAGCCGCGGATCGGCAGCATGACGATCCGGCGGGGTAGTTCACGGAGCCGCATCGGAACTCCCGGCAACCGCATCGCGCCAGGTGTGAACTTCGGACCGCAGCGCGGCAAAGGTGGCCGCGTAAGCCTCGCGCCGCGCCCGCACCAGCAGGTCCACCGGCCGCAGGCTGCCCTGCACTTCCCGGCGCCACAGCTCCTTCAGGCGCCGGCGCAAACGATTGCGGGCCACCCCCGTGGACTGGTACTTCGGGACGATGAGTCCCATCCGGGGAAGGCCCGCCACATTGTCCGACCAGAGAAACTCAAGATGTCCCGTGCGCATCCGGCGGCCCGTAGTGAGCAGACGGCGGATGTCCGACGATTTCGCGAGCCGGCTGGCCCGCGAAAATCGCTCACTGGACGTCAGGAGCCTCCGTGCTTCGACGGAAGGCTGACGGCCAGCGACTTCCGACCCTTCTTCCGACGCCGCGAGAGCACCGCACGACCCCAGCGAGTCGCCATCCGGGCGCGGAAGCCGTGCTTGCTGATGCGCCGCTTATTTCTCGGCCGGTACGTAGGCTTCATAACTCTATCCTATGGTGAGACTTAATGAGCCCGAAAACGTAATCATAGGGTGTGGAAAGGTCAAGGTGGGCGGGGCAGCGGGGCGTGTCAACAGGCAGCCTCAGGGCATGGGCCGACCGTGGGGGTTCTCGGCATCCGGCACGAAGGGGTGAATGCGTTTCGACCGGGGTGGGCATAAGCTCACCCCGGTCGGTCCGCCCACGCACGGGTTGGCTGGACGCGTCGTCGGTTCCGCCCACCCAGGTCGACAACGGCAATGTCGATTCATCCTCCCCACCTGCACGCTTCTCCGCCAATCGTCCATGTGGACACGCACGGCAACTCGCGCTCTTCCCTCTGGTTCTGGAGTTCATGAACATCGATTTCAGTGCTGTCAAGTGCATGTAACAGAATCCACATATTCCGCTACGTTGACTTTTCCACACTGGGCTCGTAGAATCGACCCCCCAAGCTATTTCTCCCACCGGGTACACGAGTCTCGATGCAGCTGTCCGCCAAAGAAGCCTGGAAGCGCATTCTCGAAGATGCGCGCCGCGAGCTTCCCGAACACGCGATCCGCACCTGGCTAGAGCCGACGTCGGCCATAGCCCTGGACGGGTCAGAACTCGTGATCGGCGCACCGGACCAGTTTGCCGTCGAGTGGAACGAGACCAAGCATGCCGGCGTGCTCTCCAGGTTGGCGGAGCCGCTCCTGGGGCAGGCCACCAAAATCGTCTTCCGCGTGCAGGAAGAGCGGCAGCAACGGCCTCAGATGGACTTCTTCGTGGCCCCGCCAGCCACCGAGCCGACGGCGGCGGCAGCCATCCGGAACACCCAGCCGCTCAACGAGCGCTACACCTTCGACACCTTCGTGATCGGGAAGTCGAACGAACTGGCCGCCGCCGCCGCACACGCCGTGGCCGAGGCGCCGGGGAAGACCTACAACCCCCTCTTCATCTACGGGGCCACCGGGCTGGGCAAGACCCACCTGATGCAGGCCATCGCGCACGCCGTCGTCGAGCGCGCCCCCGAGACCCGGGTCCTCTTCGTGGGCGCCGAGCAGTTCATCAACGAGGTCATCGAGAGCATCCACAGCCGCACCACCCCGGAGCTCAAGCGCCGGTACCGGAGCGACGTGGACCTCCTGCTGGTGGACGACGTGCACTTCCTGGAAGGCAAGGAGCGCACCCAGGAGGAGTTCTTCCACACCTTCAACGCCCTCTACGAGGCCGGCAAGCAGATCGTGGTCACCTCCGACCGGCCGCCCAAGGAGCTGCCGGGCCTTGAGGCACGGCTGGTCAGCCGCTTCGAGTGGGGCATGGTGGCCGACAGCGGCCTCCCCGACCTGGAGCACCGGATTGCCATCCTGCAGAAGAAGCAGGAACAGGACCACCTCGAGATGACCATCCCGGACGATGTGCTCCGGTTCATCGCCGAGCATGTCCGGTCCAACGTCCGGGAGCTCGAGGGGTGTATCATCAAGCTGCTGCTGTTTGCCTCGCTGAAGCACCGGGAAATCACCATCGAGCTGGCCCGCGAGTCCCTGGCCGACAAGATCAAGGCCAGCGAAGAGGCTGCCAGTGTGACACCCCGGCCACTGCCGTCAGTGGACCGGGTACAGGAAATTGTGTCGCGACGGTGGGGCGTCACTCCCGAGGGGCTTCGCTCCAAGGCGAGAATCCAGACGCTGACCGTCCCGCGACAGATCGCGATGTACCTGGCGCGTGAGGTTCTCCAGATGCAGCTGGTCGAAATCGGCCAGGCATTCGGCGGGCGCGATCACAGCACCGTGATTCACAGTGTGGACAAGGTTGAACGTCAGATGGCGCGCGATCGTGCGTTCCGAGAGCGAGTTGAGCTCGCTCGGCAGGAGTTGTTCGCACAATAGTCGGCCCGGCGAATGTGGTAAAATGTGGAATCGACATTTCCGGGCCGAATCAGCGGAGCTTTCCATCTGCTCCACACGGTTCCGACAGAGCGAAAGTGGTCCAGGGTGTTGTTCGATGGTGAGTTGGAGAGGTCACCCACATCTCCACACCCTCTACTACTACTACTAGTCATATATATCTATAGAAGTAGTTGTACTACTTGCACGGTGGGGATGGTATGAAGTTCACGATCACACGCGAACAGTTCCAGGAAGGTCTCGTGGCCGTGGCGGCCAGTGTGCCCGCCAAGACCACCCTTCCGGTGCTGGCCAATATCCTGCTCGAAGCCACCAAGGACGGCCTCCGGATTTCGGGGACCGATCTCGACATCGCTGTCAGCACCACAGTGGCAGCCAGTGTCGACCAGGAAGGGGCCATCACCCTGCCAGCGAGGAAGCTGGTGGAAATCGTCCGGGAGCTGCCGACCGCCAGCATCCGGTTCACCGCGTCGGGCGAGCAGCGGGTGAGCCTGGAGTGCGGCAAGTCGAAGTTCAAGCTGCTCGGCCTGCCGCGGGAGGAATTCCCGGCTTTCCCGACGGTCAGTTTTGATGGCGGGTGGACGGTGGCGGCCAAGGAGCTTCACAAACTCATCGGGCACGTCGCATTTGCGGCCAGCACCGAGGAGAGCCGGCCGATTCTCAACGGCGTCCTCTGGGAGCTGCGACCTGACAAGATGCGGATGGTGGCCACCAACGGCCATCGACTGGCGCGCATGGACGTGCCGGTTTCCGGTGGCAAGACCCAGGCGGACCTGATCGTCCCACCGAAGGCGCTGGACCAGATCCGCCGGCTCTTCGGCGCCGATGACAGTGTCGAGATGGCCCGGAGCGACAACCACCTCGGCTTCCGGTCGGCCACGACGCAGGTCTACACCCGCCTCATCGAAGGGCCCTACCCGAACTACGAGCAGGTCATCCCGAAGGAAAACGACAAGGTGGCCACCGCCGACAAGGCGGCCCTGGCAGCGGCCCTGCGCCGGATGAGCACCGTGGCCAGCGACCAGACTCACCGGATCCGGATGGCGTTCTCCAGCGGTGGCTGCAAGCTCTCGGTCCAGACCCCCGACCTCGGCGAGGCCCAGGACGAGCTGACGGTTACCTACGAGGGTGAGCCACTCGAAATCGGGTTCAACGCCACCTACCTGCTGGAGATCCTGAAGTTCATTCCCACCGATGAAGTGCGCATGACATTCAAGGCTCCGGAGCGCGCCGCCACCTGTGAACCGGTCGGCTGGGACGACCCGGCCAGCTACATGACTCTGGTGATGCCGCTTCGTCTGGTAGACTAGGCGGGGCAGGAGGGCAGTAGAAGCATCGTGGGGCAACTGGGTCCCGGTTGCCCCTTTGGCCTTTCCCAGTCGAAACAACCTTGAGGCGCCCAGCCCACCACCTGCGCTCCAGCCCGGCCGGGACATGTTTGGTTTTCTCGCACCGAAAACGGAGCGATTCTCGGGATGTGGCACGCTGGCCAGACCCCATGTCTTCCCCTAAACGGAGCGCTCCCAATGCGTACCGGACGGCTGGCTGGATCCTTGTTTCTTGCGGTGCTCTCGCTCGGGCTTCTTGCCACCGAAGGCCAGACGCAACAGCTCATCCTGAAGGGGGAATTCGGGTTGAAGGCGGGAAGCCAGTCGCCGGACGGTCATCTATCCCTTCGGGGAGCTGGAAAAGGGTCAGTTCAGCTTCGCGCCGCCCAAGCCGCAGACCGACCCCGAGAACAACATGATCTATTCGGCGGACGTCGGTGTGGGGAAGGTGGCCGGCATCAGGCTCGACCCCGCCACCGGCGAGATGAAGACGGCATTCGTGCTCGACGTGGCGACGACCGGCTTCCAGCCGCTGTTCGGGCCGAAGGACAGGCGGGTGCTGGTACTCACCAACATCAAGAAGAACGTCAAGGCGGAACCGATGGCCGCGGCCATCTTCACCGCCAACTACACCGAGCAGGTCACCTGGCGCGACGCCGCGACAGGCCGACTGCTGGCTGAGTCGGACTATTTCGAGCCGATGACGTTCAACGGACTCGTCGTGCCCGGGTATGGCGGGCGCTACTACTACACGACGGACAAGGGGTTCATCATTTTTCAGGTGACACCCGAGGCTGGGCAGAGGGGCGGGGCGGCAGCGGGGCAGTAACAGCACGAAGGGGCAACCAATCGCTGGTTGCCCCTCTACTCTCCTTCGGCCTCCCCGCCCCGCCGTCTACAAGCTTTCCGGCACCACCATCTCCTCGATCACCGGCGGCGGCGGGACGGTCTCGTCGTCCGCTTCCCGCGGAATCTCGACCACCTCACCCCGCATCCGCCGCAGGATGAGGTCGCGCCGCCACCGCATGCGGCCGGTCCGGTACGCCGGGTTGGAGGAGAGCGGAAAGGGGAGTGAACCCGCCAGTGACGCCGCCTGCGCCGGCGTCAGCCGGCTGGCCGCGCGGTCGAAATAGAACTGGCTCGCCGCCTCGGCGCCCCAGATGTTCGGTCCGAACTCCGCCACATTCAGGTACAACTCCATCAGCCGCCGCTTGCTCAGCGTCGCCTCCAACCGGTAGGCGGTCACCCCCTCCTTCACCTTCCGGAACGGGTTGCGGTCGGGGGAGAGGTAGAGATTCTTGGCCAGCTGCTGTGTGATGGTGCTGGCACCGCGGAGCTTGGCGCGTCGGCTCCAAACGGTGCCCAGGGTGTGCCGGAGTTCCGCCCGGTCCTGCCGATCGCTCCAGGCGAAGTCTGCGCGCCGATAGCCCAGCGCCTCGAGAATGGCCAGGTAGTCGATGCCGTGGTGTTCGAGGAAGCGGTTGTCTTCCCCGATCATCGCGGCGCGGGGCAGCCAGTCTGAAATGGAATCGAGCGAAACGGGTCGATAGGATGGCTGCTCGGGGAATCCTCGACCCGTTTGCCTCCCTGCCTCCCTGCCCCCCTGCCCCGCCGCCCTGCCGTCCAACGCGTTTCCGCGGTTGGACATGAACGCCGTCTGCGCCGGCCAATGGGTCCGGTACCAGAGGGGCGGAGGCCAGACCGCCACCAACCAGAGGAGGAAGACTCCCCCGGCGATGGCGGTCCAGCGCAGCGCGGTGCGGAGCACCCGAGAATTAGAAGGAACTGATCGTGATGACGGTGTGTGCCTTGAGGGGAATCGGCACCGGGGCCTGGCTCGTCGTGATGATGATGTCCGAGTCCAGAGTATTGGTGCCACCGAGGTACACGCCGGCCTTGCTCACGTAGTAAGTGCCCACGCCGGTGCCGTTGCCTTCCAGGTCTACATCGCCGCCGGGGCCTGACTGGGTGCCGACCGACGACGTCACACTCGTGGTGTTGATCGTCAACGCCTTGGCGTTGTTGTACATCCCCTCGCCCGCGGCGGTGAAGGTCGTCTCCATCCTGAGGTTGGTGGAGCCGCCCTCGGAGGTGGAGCTGTAGGAGAGGGTGTCGGTCCAGACGTCACCCTTCTTTCTCGTGTGGGCCGCACCGCGTGGGAAGAACCCGGCCAGCACCGCCTCGAACTGCTGCGCACCGGGGCCGCCCTGGACGAGCACGAGGTTGTCGATCTTCCCCTTTTCAGTGAGGAGGCCACGCCAGGTCGAGCCCTTCGACGAATCGGCGGCGGCCTGCAGCATGGCGAGCCCCTGCGTGGCGCTGTCGACGGCCATGCTATCGAGTACCATGGTCAGCGCCTGGCCGCCGGTGGTGTCCTTGAGCGTCATCGTGAAGAAGCCGGTGAATCCGGCGGCGTTCTTCTGTTCCCCGGCGCCCATCGCCGAGAGATCGAGAGTTGACTGGGCCGCGATCGCGACCCTGTAGTGCAGCGTGGTGACGGCGGCGTTCGGGTCCGGCTGGGTCGGAGAAACGATGAATCCGCCGGCCAGCGCCGCAGTGGAGAGCAAGCGTACGAACATGGGATCCTCGGAGTAGGGGCAAGCGCGGGAGCCCCGGACCGCTGAGCGCGGGCCGCCTCTCGCTCGGAAGAATCTATAACGAACGCCGCCCCGGCGGGGGCCGGGGCGGCGTGGGGCGGGCCATAAGCCGAGTTCTGTACCCTGTTGCCAGGGGATGGTCATCTGTCTGGGACGGTCGTCGCCGACCGCCTCGAGCAGCCTACCCGCGGCTCACCGTTGCCGGTGGGGTCGGTGCGGGCCGCACCTCGCCGCTTATTTGGCCTTGCTCCGACTGGGGGTTGCCGTGCCATCGCTGTTGCCAGCGACGCGGTGGGCTCTTACCCCACCCTTTCACCCTTACCCTCCGGCGCTTGCGCGCCCTCGGGCGGTTTGCTTTCTGTTGCCCTGTCCGTCGCCTTGCGGCGCCCAGGCGTTACCTGGCAGTCTGCCCTGTGGAGCTCGGACTTTCCTCGGATGCCGAAGCACCCGCGACCATCGAGCCTGCCCCAGGGGGAATATAGCGGGGTTACCCCGTTCCCTTCACCCGCGCCAGCCCCGCCTCGGCCTCCTGACGAAACTCGTCCAGGTCACGGTCGGCCGCCTTCCACTGCTGCAGCACCAGCTGGTACTGCGCCGCCGCTTCCGCCTTCTGCCCCAGCTTCTCATGGGCCCAGCCGCGGAGGAGCCGCATCCGACCGACCGAGGCCCACCGGGAGTCGAAGCCGCGGGTGTTGAAGCTCTCGGTTTCAAAGTGCTGGAGGGTCTTCAGCGTTCCGGTGTAGTCGCCGAGGAGGAACTGCGCCTGGGCGTAGACCGGCACCCATCCGGGGTAGTACTTCTTGCGCACGCTGTCCGGGACCGCCATGGCGGCGCGCGCCGCCGCGGTGTCGTGCTGCATCAGGGCGAGGAGCGCCGTGATTTCGGGAGGCAGCTCTTCCCCGCTGATGGCCTGATACTCCTCGGCGGGACGCGGATTCTGGGCCGGACCGGTCAGGAGTCCCAGCGCGGCGCCCTGGCCGCTGTGCAGGACATGTTCCCGCTGGTCGGCGGGCACGCTCCGCGCCTCCTCGGCGGTGGCCGCCCAGATCCGGTCGAGCTGCGCCAGGGGCACCCCGGCGGAGCCGTACAATCCAGACAGCATCATCCGCTTCCAGTCGGCGGTCATCATATCCTGCGGCATCGACGCGGGCAGCACCTCCGACCGAATTTCATCGGCCAGTTCGATGACGCGGGCCGCACTGCTGAGGTCGCCGTAGTAGGCAAAGATGTTCGCACCCGACATGACGTCGGCCATGACGGTCGGCGCATCTTCCTTCCCCGCAAAATCGCCCGCCGTGATGGTGGCCAGCGCCGACTTCAGTTCCGCGGCCGCGCGCGGCCCGTCACCGCTGGCGAACCGGACCCGCGCCTGGAGAAACGGCATTTCCGGGTTGGTCGGGTCGACCGAACGGAAGCGCGCCACCTCGGCCAGCGCGTCGGGGTACTGCCCGTTGACGAGCAGGGCATCCACCATGGCGAGGTGCGCCCGGCCAGTCGCCGGCTGTGTCGCGCTCCAGGCGCGCGCGGACTCGATCCCCGCGAGTCGAGCCCGGGTCTGGGCGGCGACCCGGCCGGTGCTGTCGACGCCGTCCGCGAACGCGAACGAATCGGGCGTCACCAGCAGGATGCCGCTCCCCGGCCGGCCCGCCTGGTAGAGCATGAACTGAATGTGATCGTAGGCGAGGGTGTAGTCCGGCGCCAGCGCCAGCGTCCGGCGAAAGGCGCGCAGCGATTCCGTCCAGTTCTGGTCGTTCCGGTTGTCCTGGTCGTGGAACCAGGCGTCACCCAGGCCGTACCAGGCATCGGCATCCTGCGGGTTCCTGGCCAGCAGCTGCTCGTAAATGTTCCGTGAGGCGGCGTTCTGCCCCAGGATGAAGAACCGGTACGCGCTGATGACTGCCCGGTCGTGCGCCGGCAGTTGCTGGGAATAGAGCACCGCGCGGTCGATGGCATGCTGTCCGGTGGAATCCTGGGTGCCGACCAGCCAGCCGCGGGTCAGGGCCAGCTTGTAGTAGGCCAGGCCGAACGTGCTGTCCACCTCGACAGCCCGCTCGAAATTGCGCTGCGCCGCGGCGAGCTCCCACCGATTCAGCCGGTCGAGGCCGCTGAGATACGAACGGTAGGCCTCGATCGAGGGCGACGTGACCGAGGCGAGGTCGGCCCATTCCTCGCCGGGCGCGCCGGACAGGTCGAGCAGCCGCAACGCGAGTTGGTCGAAGCCGGGTCGCGGGTCGTCCGAGACCGGTGCGCTCACGTTCGCTACATCGGTCCGCGTGCCGGTCGCCACGTCAAACACTCGCGCCGTGAGGTAGAGCGAGTCGCCCACCTGCTGGTAGTCGCCCGAGCACCACCGTCCACACCCCCGCCTCGCGGGCGAGCTCGCGGGCCATGTCGAGCCCGATGTCGTCGCTCGCGGCGAGTTTGTGCCGGGCGAAGAGGTCGTGGACCCGCTCGTGATCCACCACCGTCATGTCTGTCCACTGCGACATGTTGAGCGCCAGCATGTTGACGCTGCCGTTCCGCAGCCACTCGATGCTCTGGTCGTCGCGCAGGTTGTCGAACGGGAGCACCAGCATGGAGAGCCGCGGGTCGACCCCGTCGGGTGGCCCCGCTGGCCGGCGCGCCACCACCGTCGCAACGAGGGCGAGCAGGGCCAGCGCCCCGGCCACCATGAGCGCGCGACGACTGCGCCGCCGCGCGAAGAGCGGAACCGGCGTTGGGGTGCCGCCGAGCGCGGCGCGGAATTCCGAGCCCGACTGGAAGCGCTCGCTCGGTGCCTTGGCCAGCGCCCGCATGATCGCGGCGCCGAGGTCGGCAGGACATTCGGGGCGGATGCGGGTGAGCGTGGTCGGCTGTTCCGAAATGTGCTTGGACACCACGACCCGGTTCGGCCCCACGAATGGCGGGTGTCCCGCCACCATCTCGTAGGCCACGACCCCGAGGGAGTAGAGGTCGCTCCGGGAGTCGACGTCCTCGCCGGCCGCCTGCTCCGGGCTCATGTAGTTCGGCGTGCCGACGACCATCCCACTTCCGGTGACCGGCCCTTCGGGTCCGGCGGGCTCCGCCGCCAGCGCCCGCGCGATGCCGAAATCCGCCAGCAGCGCCCGGCCACTGCCCGCCTCGAGCAGGACGTTCTCGGGCTTCACGTCCCGATGGACCAGCCCGGCGCCGGCCGCCGCGTCGATGGCGACGGCGATGTCCATGGTGATGCGCCGCGCCTCCTCGGGCGGGAGCTTGCCCTCGCGGTTGAGCCGTTCCCGGAGCGACTCGCCGGGGACGCGGTCCATCACGAAGTAGAGGATGTCGTCGGCTTCGCCGGCGGTGTAGACGGTGACGATGTTCGGGTGCCGGAGGCGCGCGATCATGCGCGCTTCGGCGAGGAACCGCTGGGCGATCGAGGGGTGGATGGCGAGCTCTGGATGGACCGCCTTGACCGCCACGTCGCGCGCGAGCGTGACGTCCCGGGCCAGGAAGACGACCCCCATGCCGCCGCGGCCGAGCTCGGGTCCCAGTTCGTACTGGGATCCGAGTGCGGCCTGCAGGCGCTCGGCGAGTCCGGGGCCTGACTTGGGCTTGGTCACCCGCGGGCTCCACGTGAGAGGAAGGTCATCGGAGACGGGCGGTGGGGCCGCACCGCTGATTGGCTCTTCAAAATACACTCCGGCCCCCTTCCACACAGGGAGATGTATGGGTGGGATGCCTGCCGCGCGCAAATGGTTGCCTCGCCGGCCCGGCCGCCCCCGCTCCGGTTGGACTGCTGTTGAGGGGAGACGTCTAGCGTGGCCCTCACCACACCACTACGGAGCGATCCCGTGTCTGATTCACCACGCGCGACCCCGGAGGGTCGGCCGACCATCGCCGCCGTCCTCCTGCCCGCCGAGCGGACCAAGGTGGAGGCCGCCGGCCAGGGGTGCTTCACCCTCCTGCACCGGGACTCGGTGCCGGAGGCCGTTCGCGCCGTGCGGGAGCGGCCGGTGGACGGGATCCTGCTCTCGGTGCACCGATGCCCCCGGACGGCCGTCCAGGATGTTCGGCGCCTCGTCCACGACTTCCCCGGCATTCCCACGGTCGCCCTGGTTTCGAACCACGACGCCTCCGCCAGCGAGACCCTCCTCCAACTGGGAGCCACCGGTCTCCGGCAGGTGGTGGACATCACCGGGCCCACCGGGTGGCAGCGCCTCCGCCAAATCATGGCCGCGCCGGTCACGCGCGCCGCCGCCCGCATCCAGGGGCCGCTGATCACCGCTCTCGGGGAGGCGCCGGAGGATCTTCGCGTCTTCTTCGAGATGGTCGTTCGACTGGCGCCCGAGATCACCACCGTCCGCGCCCTCTGCCGCGCCTGTGAGGTGCGCCCCAGCACGCTCATGTCGCGCTTCGCCAGGGCCGGCCTTCCCTCGCCCAAGGGATACCTCGCCAGCGTGCGGCTCCTCCACGCGGCGCACCTGCTGGAGGCGCCGGGCCGCTCCATCGCCGATGTGGCCTACCGCATGGAGTACTCCTCGCCCCAGAGCTTCGGCCGGCACATCCGTGCCATGCTCGGCATCACCAGCCTGGAGTTCCGCCGCCGATTCCCCTTCCCCACCGCACTCGCGCGGTTCTTCGAACTCATGATCGTGCCGTATGGAGGCGTCTGGCCCGTCTTCCATCCCCTGGAAACAGGGAGCTGGGACAGCGGACACTGTCTGGCGGGTCAGGCCCCTCCTCTTCCACGGCCGTGATAGCGGTGGGCAAGCGGCACCGGTTGCGGCGACGGGCGGCGCGCCTCTAGCTTGGGGCGGGTCTCCCTTACCGCGAGTGTGTCCGTGTCGCTCCGTCGCCTGTTCTGCTTCCGTCCTGCTCGGCTCCGCCGCCTGTTCGCGGGACCCCTCGCCCGAGGCGCTGCAGCGCACCCTGAGCGCACATCCAGAGGTGCTCGTCGGCGCCATCCGGGCGCACCCCGCCGAGTTCATGCAGGCGGTCAACGCCGCGTTCCAGGCCGCGCAGGCAGCACAACAGCAGGCCACGGCCGACAAGATCGAGGCGGAATTCCGGAACCCGAAGCAGCCCGACCTGACCGGTCGGGTCGCGCTGGGGAATCCATCGGCGCCGGTCACGATCGTCGAATACACCGACTTCGAGTGCCCGTACTGCCGCCAGTCGGTGGCCGTCATCCACCAGCTGCTCGAGCAGTACCCGGGAGAGGTTCGCCTGGTGATCAAGCAGACGCCGCTCGAGATGCACCCGAACGCGATGCCGGCCGCACTGATGTTCGAGGCGCTGGCGCTCCAGGGAGGCGACTCAGGCATTCAAGTTCTACGAGTTGATGTACGCCGAGCAGGAACAGCTCACGTCGGGCAGGCCAGCGGTTCGTGGAGGAGGCCGCCCGGCGCGTCGGCGCGGATGTGCCCCGGGCCCTGCGCGACCAGCAGAGCGACGCGGTGCGCGCGCGGGTGGCCGCCGACATCGCCGAAGGGCAGGCGTTCGGGTTCACCGGTACGCCCGCCTTCGTGATCAACGGGGTCTCGCTCGAGGGGGCGCACCCCGCGAACAACTTCGTGCCCGATCATCAACCGGCACCTGGCCGCAGCACGCTGAGTCCGTCCGTCCCGACACGCCAACGACCCTCCGGAGGAATCCTGGAGGGTCGTTCTGCATCCTTCTGTCATTGCGAGGCGGCTCCGCAGGAGCCGACGGGGCAATCCCGTGGCTCTACCGCAGCCCCAGCTCAGTCGCCGTCGTGAGCACCGCCACTGCGTGGCCGCGCTCCGTGAGCGCCGCGCGTCCACCCTGTTCGCGGTCGACCACGGCCAGGACGCCGATCACCCTGCCTCCCGCCTCTTCGACGGCCGCGATCGCCTGGATCGCGGAGCCGCCCGAGGTGATCACGTCTTCGACGACCACCACCTCGTCCCCCGCGCGGAAGTTGCCCTCGACGCGGCGCTTCGTGCCGTGGCCCTTCGCCTCCTTGCGGACGCTGAAGGCCTCGATGATCGGCGGAGCGGCCCGGCTCGCCAGGGCCACGGCATAGGCGACCGGGTCGGCGCCCATGGTGAGCCCGCCGACGGCGGCCGGGGCCCAGCCCTGCGCGCGCATGGCGGCCACGCCGAGGGTACCGATCAGATGCAGCCCCTCGGCGGACATGGTGGTGGGTCGGGCGTCGATGTAGTAGGTGGAGTGGGCGCCCGAGGCGAGCGTGAAGTCGCCGTGGCGGATGGAGCGATCGTGGAGCAGCCGCAGGAGCGCCGCGTGCGTCGTCCACCGTCACTCCTTGCCGAACAGCCCGGAGAGGAACCCCTTCTTCTTTTCGGGCTCGGAGCGGGCTGCCGCGCAGAACCGCGTGGCGAACTGCTTGATCGTGTCGGGGCGCTTGGAGAGATCGCGCTCGAGCCCGGCCATCAGCGCGGCCTCGAGGTCGGGGCCGAACCTGGCGCTCTTGGCCACCTCGCTCAGCGGGCGAGGGGTCTGGGTCAGCAGCTGCTGGAAGAGCTCGCGCGGCGACTTGCCGGGGAACGGGAGCTCACCGGTCAGCAGGTAGTAGGCGATGGTGGCCAGGCTGTAGACGTCGGCCTGCTCCCCCACCAGCTCGCCCGACAGCGCCTCCGGTGCCACATACTGCAGCGTGCCGACGAAGAAGCCGGCGCGGGTGAGCCGCTCCTCCTGGGGAAGCTCCGCGTCACGGGCGATCCCGAAGTCCAGCAGCTTGGCGGTCTGCGTGGCGGGATCGTACATGATGTTGGCGGGCTTCAGGTCGCGATGGATGATCCCGGCGCGGTGGGCGGCGGTCAAGGCCGCGCCGACCTGCTCGACGATCTGGGCCACGACCGCAGGTGCGAGCGGTCCGGACCGGGCGGCGAAGAGCTCGAGCGCCTCGCCCTCCGCCCATTCCAGCGCGAGGAAGTAGGCACCATTCTCCTCGCCGTACTCCCACGTGCGGACGACGTTCGGGTGCACCACGCGCACGCCGAATTCGGCCTCGCGCAGGAAGCGCTTGACCGCGATGGGGTCCTGACCGAGCCGCGGGCGGAGCACCTTGATGGCCGTGGGGCCGCGCTCAGGGTGCTCGGCCTTGTAGACCAGGGCCGTGCCACCTTCGCCGACATGCTTTACGAGGCGGTGGCCGGCGACGGTGCGGCCAATGAGTTCGTCTGGCGTCATGAGAGTGAGGGAAGGTACTCGCCGTCGGCGGGGCCGGCAAGCAGCAGGCCGGTCCGCGCTTGACCCTGCTTCGGCGCAGGGGATACCCTTCGCCTGCGCCGCACGCCCTGAATTCCCGCCAGTTTTCGAAGGGGGCCTCGTGCTCCGGTTCCGTTCCAGCCTCTGCGCCCTCCTCCTGCCGTTGACGGCGTGCAGCTCGTGGCAGCGCGTAGGGCACAGTGCCACGCCCTCACCCGAGGAGAACCTGACCAGCCTCTTCGACATGCCCGCCGTATACCGGTCGATGGGGCGCCTGGCGTCGGGCCCCCCGCTCCCCTTCGTCGGCACCATGGCCGTGGCAGCCGGGCCCGGCGATTCCGTGAAGGCGATTCTCGGGCTCTCGATCGAGAACCGCGCGCTCTCCTTCCGCAAGGAGGGCTCGGCCTTCCTCGCCGAATACAGGGTGGAGATGTACCTCGAGTCGCCCGACGCGCCGCCGATTCGGTTCGCGCGCGATCAGGAAATCCGTGTCGTCGAGTTCGCCGAGACGATGCGGAACGACGAGAGCGTGCTCTTCCAGCAGCTGTTCCATCTCAAGAGCGGTCAGTATCGGGTCACGGTCTCCGTCCGGGATCCCCTCTCGGGGCGACAGACCCAGGCCGAAGCCAACTTCGAGGCCCCCGACTTCGGCCCGGGGTCCTTCAGCGCCCCCATCCTGGCGTACCAGGTGACTGGTCGGCGCAGCCGGGACCAGGACCTCGCGGTCGTGCTCAGCCCCCGCGGCACCGTCAGCTACGGCGGCGACACGCTCCTCGCCCTGGTCGAGGGCTACAACTTTGCGGTTCCGACGGCCGTGCCCTTCGAAATCATCGACAATCTGGACAGCGTCATTACCCGTGACACCCTCCGGTTTACCGGCGCACGGGAAGTGGAGTCGCAAGTGGTCCGGATCGTCCCCGACAGCCAGCCCCTCGGCGAATTGCGGATTCGGGTCGGCAAGGACTCGGCGGTCCAGCAGACCAGCGCCCTGGTCTCCTTCTCCGGGGCGTGGATTCTGACCAACTACGTGGAGATGGTGGACCTCCTCCGCTACTTCGGGCACGAGGACCTGATCAAGCAGCTGAAGAAGGCGCCGCCCGATGAGCGCCCGCGCCTCTGGCAGGAGTTCTACAAGAAGACCGACCCGGTGCCGGCCACGCCGGAAAATGAGGCGCTCGAGCAGTATTTCGGCCGGATGGCGATCGCCAACCAGCGGTTTACCGACGAGGAAGTGCCGGGGTGGCGCACCGACCGCGGGATGGTGTTCATCACCCTCGGCGATCCGGAGGAGATCTACAACGGCAGCTCCACGCCGCAGGGCCGGATCATCCGGTGGACCTATACCCAGCTGCGCCTCGAAGTCGTCTTCGAGGACACCGCCAACGTCAGCCGGTTTCGGCTGACTTCCGAGTCACGATCCGCCTACGACCGGGTGCTGTCGCGGGTGCGCCGGGGAGAGTCGTGACGGAACCAGCCTCCAGCGGGGATGCGCCCCGGCTCTTTCTGATCGACGGGTTCGCGCTGATCTATCGGGCCTTCTTCGCGATGATCTCGCGTCCGCTGCGCACCGCCAAGGGCGAGAACACCTCTGCCGCCTGGGGTGTGGCCAACTTCCTCGCGCGGCTGCTCGACAAGCATCAGCCCGTCGTACGTGGTCTGGGTGCACGACGCAGGCAATTCCTTCCGGAACGACAAGTATCCCGAGTACAAGTCCACGCGGGAAAAGCTCGACGCGGAACTGCAGGCCGACTTCGACACCGCCGTCGAGCGTATCACACAACTTCTCGCCGCCTGGCATGTGCCGCTCCTGGCCGTCGAGGGGTACGAGGCGGACGACGTCATCGGCACGCTCGCGATGCAGGCGGCCGCGCAGGACATCCAGGTGGTGATCGTTTCGGGCGACAAGGACTTCTACCAGCTGATCGGCCCGCGCGTCGCCCTCCTCAATCCCGGGCGCGGTGGTCCCGGGGCGGTCGAGGAGATCTATGTCGACGAATCCAACGCTGCCGATCGCCTCGGCGTGCCGCCCGGGCAGGTCACCGATTACCTCGCGATGGTGGGCGACAGCTCCGACAACGTGCCCGGGCGTCAAGGGTATCGGCGACAAGGGGGCCCGCAAGCTCCTCGGCGAATACGGTGATCTCGACACGATCCTGGCGCATGCCGCGGATGTCTCGGGCAAACGGGCCCGCGAAGCACTGCTGGAGCATGCCGACCTCGCCCGGCTCTCCCGCGAGCTGGTCACCATCCAGAAGGACGTCCCGACGGCGTTCGATCCAACGACGATGGCGCGCCAGGACCCCGATCGTGAGGCGCTCGCGCGGGTCCTCGCGGAGCTGGAGTTCTACGGGCTGGCGCGGAGAATGGGATTGGGCGGGGCAGGGAGGCAGGAGGGCAGCGGGGCCGATGGGGAGGCGACCGAGACGGCCGCGCAGCCGCGCGGGCCTGCCGAGGGCGCCGTCAGCGGGCTTCAGGTCACCGTGGTCGATGAGCCCAGCGCCCTCGCCGACCTGGCCAAGCGACTGCGACAAGCCCCGCTTGTCGCGCTCGACACCGAGACCACCTCGCTCGAGCCGCACGACGCGGAACTGATCGGCCTCTCCTTCGCGGCGAGTGCGACCGAGGTCTGGTACCTCCCGTTTGGCCACCGACCGCGCGCCGGCGCCCTCGCGGCGCCGGACCCCGTGCGCAACCTTCCGCCCATCACCGACCCCGCCTGCGCGCCAATTGCGGCAGTGCTCCGCGACGCGTCGGTGCCGAAGGCCGGCCAGAACATCAAGTACGACTGGCAGGTGCTCCGACGCGCCGGCATCGAACTTGGCGGCGTGGCCTATGACTCGATGCTCGCCAGCTTTGTGCTCGACCCGGGCCGTCGCTCCCACGCCATCGACGCGTTGAGCCTGGAGCACCTTGGCACGGGGATGCGGAGCTATACCGACCTCACCGGCAAGGGGGCGGCCCAGATTCCCTTCGCGGAAGTCCCGGTGGCTGATGCCGCGGCGTACTGTGGCGCCGACAGCGCCACGGTGCTGGCCTTGCATGCGTTCTTCGCGCCGCAGTTGAAGGAGATGGCACTCGAGCCGCTCTTCGAGACGCTCGAGATGCCGCTGGTCGAGGTGCTGGTGGACATGGAGTGGGCGGGCATCGCCATCGACCATGCCCTGTTTGAGCGGCTCTCCCGCGAAATGGCGGTCGAATTGGCACGGCTCGAGGCCGAGATTCATGCGGCCGCGGGCACGACCTTCAATCTCAACTCCCCGAAACAACTCGGGCAGGTCCTCTTCGAGCAGCAGCAGCTCCCGGTGTTGAAGAAGACGCGCACCGGCCCCTCCACCGATGCCGACGTGATGGAGCAGCTGGCCGCGATGGGGCACGAGGTTCCCCGGCTGATTCTCGAGTACCGGGAGCTGCAGAAGCTGCGCTCGACCTACGTGGAGGTCCTCCCCGCGCGTGTCAACGCCACCACCGGTCGGATTCACACCAGCTTTAACCAGACCGGCGCCGCCACCGGCCGCCTCAGCTCGTCGGACCCCAACCTGCAGAACATCCCGGTGCGCACGCCGCGCGGCGAGGAAATCCGCGCAGGATTCATCCCCGCGGAGGGGTGTCGCTTCCTGGCGGCGGACTATTCGCAAATCGAACTTCGGCTGATGGCGCACCTCTCCGGCGATCCGGCCTTTACCACCGCGTTCCGCCAGGGCGACGACATCCACCGGCAGACCGCGGCCATCATCTTCGGCGTCCCCCTTGCGGAGGTGACCTCGGAGATGCGTGCCCGCGCCAAGACGATCAATTTCGGCACCATCTACGGGCAGGGGCCGTTTGCGCTCTCGAAACAGCTGGGGATCTCGCAGGAAGAAGCGAAGGAGTTCATCGCGCAGTACTTCGAACGCTTCGCCGGGGTTCGGACGTTCCTCGACCGGCAGGTGGAGATCGCGCGGGAGCAGGGGTACGTGGAAACGCTGCTCGGCCGCCGCCGCTACATCACCGATATCCGGGAGAAGAACTTCAACGTCCGGGCGTTCGCGGAGCGGACCGCGCAGAACACACCCCTGCAGGGGTCAGCTGCCGATCTGATCAAGGTGGCCATGCGGCGCATCCACGACGCGCTGCGCGCGGGAGGGTACCGCACGCGGATGCTCCTGCAGGTGCACGACGAACTCGTGTTCGAGGCGCCGGCGGACGAGGTCGATCGGGTGCGGCCGCTGGTGAAGGGGCTGATGGAAGGGGCGGCCACCCTCTCGGTGCCGCTCGTGGTGGATGTGGGGGTGGGGAAGAACTGGTTGGAAGCGAAACGCTAACACGGTGCGAGCTGCGCATTGCCCGGTTTGCTCCTCCGGCACTGGAGTTCACACTCGCCGGCAAGCTCCCGCACAGAGGCAACCCGTGAACTCACGTGCCTCCGGAGCACCCCGGACGTCGGGGACGTCTGTGCAGTCGTGCCAAGATGTGGTGGGGATGTGTGTCGGACGCCGAGAGATCTCGTCGATCCGCCTCAGTCCTCGACTTTCGGCGCCTGCCGCACCCCCGGCCACCAGTTCCAGCGTCCGGCGATGTGCATGAATGCCGGCACCAGCACCATGCGGATCAGCGTGGCGTCGAGGAGCACGGCCACGGCCAGGCCAAAGCCGAGGAACTGCACCATCAGCACGCGCGCAAAGGCAAACGCACCAAAGACGAAGATCATGATGAGGGCCGCCGAGGTGATCACCGACGCGGTGGCCGAGAGGCCCTCCATTGTCGCCTCGTCGTTCTTGCCGGTGCGATCGATACGCCTCCTTGATCCGGCTCAGGAGGAACACCTCGTAGTCCATGCTCAGGCCGAAGACGATGGCGAAGACCATGACGGGCACCACCACGTAGATGGCCGAGGTCGGGCCGTCCAATCCGAACAACCCCGCTCCCCATCCATACTGGAAGACCAGCACACTGAGCCCGAAGGTGGCGCTCACCGAGAGGCTGTTCATGACGATCGCCTTGATCGGGACCAGCACCGACCGGAACGCGATGGCGAGCATGATCGCCGTGACGCCGAGAACGACGCCGATCAGCAGGGGAAAGACCTCGAGCAGGTCGTCCTGAAAATCAGTGGCGGATGCGGTGTACCCGCCGACGACGATCGTCGTGTTTTTCAGGCCGCGGATCGGCTCGTGGACACGGACGCGGATGTCCCGCACCAGGTCCATCGACGTGGTCAGGCTCGTGGTGTCCGCCGGGAACACGTCCACCAGCGCGATGCGCTGGTCGGTGCCGAGGTAGGCGTCGAGGAAGTCTCCCATTTCCGCGCGGGCCGCCGGCAGGTCGCTGTAGAAGACCGAGTACTCCAGCAGCGACGCGTTGCGGCGAGCCGTCATCAGGCTGGTGACGCGGCCGACCCGCGGGTCCGCTGTCAGCGAGTCGGTGAGGTTCCGCAGGCCGCGGAGCCGCGTCGCGGTGGTGATCGTCTCCCCCTCCGGCACCTCCACCAGCACGCGAATCGGCAGCATCACCCCGGACGCGCCCATTGCCGAAAGCGTCTCGGCGCCCTGACCCGCCTCGGTGGCACTGGGCCACCAGTGGCGGGAGGGGAGGCCGATCTTGATGAGGAAGACCGGGGCGGTCAGCAGGGCGACGCCGAGTCCGCCGAGGGTGAGTGCGCGATAGGGGTGCCGGCTCAGCGACCGCGCCCACCGCTCCCAGATGGTCGGGGCGTGATACCAGGCAAGCCGCTTGGCCAGCCAGCGCGGCTCGTCGATGGCGCGCCCCAGGATGGCGAGAAGCGCCGGCAACAGCGTGGTCGAGAGCATCACCGCCACGGCCACGACCACCAGCCCGCTCAATCCGATGCTCCGGGTTTCCACCATCGGGGGAATGAGCAGGGCCGCGAAGCCGACGAGCACGGTCAGCCCCGAGGTGATGACGGCGGCGCCCGCGGTGGCGAGGGTGCGCCGGGCCGCCTCGTGCCGCCGGAGGCCGCGTTTCAGTTCCTCCCGGAAGCGGGTGACGATGAGCAGCGAGTAGTCGATCCCGACGCCCAGTCCGATCATCGTCGTCAGGTTGAGCACGAAGACCGACATCGGCGTGAACAGCGCGACCACGCCAATCAGGGCCAGCGCCACGAAGATGGCCAGGATGCCGACCGCCACCGGGAGCAACGCCGCGACCAGCGCGCCGAACGCGAGCACGAGCACGATCAGGGTCAGGGGGAGGACCCGCACTTCGCTCCGCCGGCTGTCGTCGGCGCTCACACTGCGGATGTCGAGATCGAGGGCGGCGCGACCGGTCACGATCACCCGGTAGTCCCCGGCATCGGGGAAATGGGACATCGTGCGGCGAATCGCGGTGCGGGCGGGAACGACATACTCCCCGGCGTCCGCGCCCTCGACGTTCAGCGCCGCCAGGATGAGGGTGGTTCGGCCGTCCGTGCTGATGAAGAGCGAGTCGCCGAGGGTGGGGAACGAGAGGATGGAGCGGACGTACGGTTCGCGGCGGAGCACCGCGATGAGCGAATCGAGCACGGCCGCAGGGCCGGGTCGGTCGATCGGGCTGGGCGCCTCGAGGGTGATCGCAAAGAACTCGCCGATCGACCGGCTGAACCGGCTCTGGAGGAGCCGGTCGGCCAGCACCGCTTCGGTTTCGCGCGTGCTCCCGCCCCGGATGTCGAGGCGCTCGGGCGTGTGTCGCGCCTGAATCACCGCCACGGTTCCGATGACCACCCAGAGCCCGATGACCGCCCAGCGATACTTGACGACGGCCCGTGCGAACAACCTCATGAACACTGCGTGGTCTTCTCCTGGTCGGCAGGGCCGGGGGAGGGGAGCAGGATCCAGCCAATGTTAGGGGAGGCGTGCCCCGCCCGCTACCTGACGTAGCGGCAGTCCCGCCATCCGGCCCATATTTCCGTGGCCATGCAACGAATCCTGACCCTGATGCTGACGGCGCTGGTCATCCTGCTGTTCGTCGGCACCGCCCGGCGGTATCGGGCGGCGCGAGGGCAACAGTCCGTCGCGGCGGCAAACGCACCGGACATCACATCGGCGCCCCGCCCTGCTCCCGACAGCGCGCGGTTCGCTGCCCTGGCGCTGCTCGCGCGCGACGCCGGACAAACATACCTCGATTCCATGCTGTCGAGCACCGACTCCCTGGTCCGGCGCTGGCCCGACCGCGGCGGCCGCCCCTTTCGGGTGGCCATTCTCGAGGGGGGATCTCCCGACTACGGCGTACGGATGGCGGACTACGTCCGGGAGGCGGCGTCGCGCTGGCAGGCGGCGGATGTCGGGCTCTGGTTCTCGTTCACCGGTGACAGCGCCGACGCGGATATCGTCTTCCAGTGGCGGGAGAGTTTTGCCCTCGGCAACAAGGCGGGCGAGACGAACTTGCAGTGGTCGAACGCGGGGCCGGTGGTGCGCGCCTACGTCTCCCTCGCCACCCGGAACGGCGGCGACTCCCTCTTCACCGACGAGGCGCTGCTCGGGGCCGCCGTGCACGAGCTCGGCCACGCCGTCGGGCTCCCGCACTCTGCCGAGGGGGACGACGTGATGTATCCCATCACGCGGGTGACCGTGCCTTCGGCGCGCGACCGGGCCACCGCTCGGCTGCTTTATTCTCTTCCCCCCGGCTCCCTCCGCACTCCCCGGCCGCGGTAACGGGCTGGTGTCCGACCGCCCGCTCGTCCTCTTTGATGGCCGCTGCGGCTTCTGTCGCGGCTGGTCTCGCCGACTCGCGCGCTGGGACGGACAGGGCCGCCTCCGGCAGCTGCCTTATCAGGAGCGTGCCAGCATCACTGGCGTCCCGCCGCTTTCCGATGCCGAGTTTGAGGAGGCTCTGCACGTCATCCTGCCGGATGGCCGGGTCGAGCGTGGCGCCCGCGGCGTCATTGCCCTCCTCCCCTGGCTGCGCGGCGGGCGTGTGCTGGGGTGGTGCGCCAGGATACCGGGGGTGGGGGCGGTCGCGGACCGGGCCTATCGATGGATCGCGCGGCGCCGTCACGACCTCGGGCCGACGGCCGCCAGCTGTGAGGTGCGTTGACGCGCTGAGGGCGCACGCGATAGGTTGCCGTGAAGGAGGTGGACCATGCTGACCGTCGATCTGGTGCGGAAGGCGCTGAAAGGCGTGAAGGACCCCGAGTTGGGGCTCAACGTCGTGGATATCGGGCTCATCTACGACATCACCCTCTCGGAGGCGGGCGACGTGCATATCACCATGAGCCTGACCTCCCCGGGCTGTCCCTCCGGGCCGGAGATCATGGGTGATGTGCAATCCGTGGTTGCCGACCTTGAAGGCGTGAACAGCGTCGAAGTGGAGTTGGTGTGGGAGCCGTACTGGACGCCGGACCGGATGGACCCGCGGGTGCGGGCCTTCCTCGGATAGCCGTCAGCTGCCGGCCGGCGCCGCGGGCGGCTCCGGCAGGGCAGCCAGCAGTTCCTTCCCGAAGGCTTCCCGTTGCCAGCGACGTACCGATGGAATCCCTTCGAGCGCCGCGAGGGACGTCGGCGCCTGCCGCGCAATCTCCTCCAGCGTTCCATTGGGACAGGCCACGCCCGGGGCCAGGTCGAGCCGTTGCGCGATGAGATTGCGCGCGGCCTTCAATCGGTCGAGGCGGGCGTCCGCGGCGGGGTCTGGCGTGCGGCGCGGAGGGCGCGGAATGCGCGGGAGATCCCGCTCCGGGATCGCCATCGCGTGTTCGATGGCATCGAGAATCTCTGGACCGCGCCGGGCGATCGTCTCCGGACCGACGCCCTTCACCCGTTGCAACTCCTCCATCGAACGAGGCGGTTGCCGGGCCATGGTGAAGAGCGGTTCGTTGTTCAGGATTCGAAAGGAGGCGCGGTCAAGCCGGCGCGCCGTGTCCTCGCGCCAGTCATAGAGGGCTCGCAGCAACGCGAGCTGCCGTCCCTTGAGCGCCTTGGCCCCCTTGAGCCGCAGGTAGGATGACTCGCCCGGCTCTGCGGTCGCCCAGGCCACCCCCTCCAGCAACGCAAACTCCTCCTCCACCCAGGACAGACGGCCCAGGGCATCCAGCTGCCCGCGGAGTTCATCGCGGAGCCCGGCCAGGTAGTGCGTGTCGGTGGCCGCGTAGGCCAGCATCTCCTTGGACAGGGGACGAGCCGACCAATCCGCGCGCTGGTATTTCTTGTTCAGGGTGACGCTGAAATACTTCTGGAGCAGTGCGGCGAGGCCGATGCCTGGTTCGTTGAGAAACTGGGCGGCGATTCTGGTGTCGAAGAGGCGCGCGGCGCGAATCCCGTACTGGCGTTCGAGCAAGCGGAGGTCGTAGTCGGCGTCGTGGAAGATGACCTCGATCCGCGGATCGGCGAGCATCGCGGCGAAGTGATCGAAGCGGGTGACGGCGAGTGGGTCGACCACCGCGGTTCGGTCGCGCGAGGAGATTTGCAGCAGGTAGACACGATCTTCGTATCGGTGGAAGCTGGCGGCCTCCGTGTCGACCGCGAGCAGGGGCTCGGCGGCAAGGGATTCAAGGAGTCGGTCAAATGAGTCCTGATCGGCGATGACCTCGACATCGAGGGCCGACGCGGGAGGACCCGAACGGGGCGTGGCGTTGGATGAGACAGGCATGCCGAATAGTGCCGATACCGACGAACAGCCGCAACTATGGCTATTTTCGAGAGAGTGTCTTGACACTGGCTCATAACAATGGCGTCACTATGTTCTATGCGCACCTGACTTATTCTCCCGCCCCCTCTAGATTCCTGCGCTGTTGCGTCCCCACTTTCCACCACGCCGCAAGCACTTCGGAGTCATGATGTCTCGACCGTCGACCACCGCCCCTCTCACCTCCTTCGCCGGCGCCGCACTGGTCCTGACCCTGGCTGCCGCCTGCAGTGACAGGCCGGCGACCATCGACACCACCGACACCGGTCCCCTGGTTGCCGACTCCGCGGGCCTGCGCGTCGTCAGCGATACCGCGCCGGCGTGGGGAACCACATCGCTGTGGATCGTTGGGAACGAACCGACGCTCGATCTCGGCGAACCGGAGCAGCCCTTCGTCGGCGTGGCTCCCGTCGTGCGATTGAGTGACGGCCGCATCGCGGTGGCCGACGGTTCGCAGCAGACGATCCGGTACTTCGACGCAGCGGGAACGCTGGTGACGACGGTGGGCGGGAGAGGTCCCGAGGAAGGGCAGTTCCACGCGCTCGGCTGGATCGGTCGTGCCGCAGCCGACACCGTCGTGGCCTACGATTTTGTGGCGCGGCGCATGACGATCTTTGATGGCAACGGCAAGTTGGTGCGGGTCGTGCCCCTGCTTCCCGCCGATCCGAACGCCATGGCCGAGCCGCTGGCCACCTTCCCGGACGGCTCCGTGCTCTTCCGGCTCAGCCAATCGCTCAACCCTTTCCCCGGCAAGGTGGGTCAGGTCGTTCGCGACTCGGCCGCCTATCTCCGGTTTGGGCTCGACGGCCTGCCCAACGCCTCCTATGGACAGTTCCCGCAAAGCGAGTTCTTTGGGGTTCAGGTCCGTGCCGATGGCCCCCCTTCCCCGTTCCCGGTACCGTTCGGACTGGTCACCGCGGCCGCGCTCCGTGCCGACACGATGCTCGTCGGAACCGGAACGAGCTTCGAGGTCGCGTCGATCGGGCCCGATGGCGTGCCGGTGAGTCTCCTCCGCGCGACGATCAGGCGCGAGACCGTGACTTCCGAGGCCTCCAGGGAGTTCACCACCTCCGCCATCACGCGACTCAAGACCGGCGCCAAGTCACTCAACACCACGCTCGACAGCAGCCTGGTCCGGGCGCTGGAGAAGGCGCCCTTCCCGACCAGGAAGCCCGCCTTCGGCCGGATGCTTGTCGATCAGACCGGGGCGCTCTGGCTTTCGGCGCCGCGCAACCCCCCGGCATCCGAATCCACCTGGACGGTCTTTGCCCCGGACGGCACGTGGCTCGGCACGGTCATGACCCCCGAAGGCCTGCGTGTGGACGAGATCGGCGCGGACTACGTGCTCGGCATGTATCGCCAGCGGCACGGGCAGGAGCGGGTCCGGATCTATCCGCTCACGCGGGGCACGGCCAACTGAGTCAGTCTCGCTTGGCCACCAGCTCGAGGCCGCTGGCGATCTCCTCGAACGCCTTGGCGAGGGTCTTGTAGAACTCCACGTCGGGCGCCGGCGTGCCGCCGAGGGCGGCGTCGAGCTGGATCTTGCGGGCGAGCCGCGCGGCATGGCGGATGTAGTCGGTGGTCGGGGGCATCGGCGACTCCCGGTTGAGGTGTACAGGGCCTGGATGGACGAGACGCTCGCTGCGAGGGAGAATAGCTGATGACTGGGGCGGCTGTCGTGTTCACCGTCTATCCCGGCGACTGTGACGCGTACGGACATCTCAACCAGGCCGCGTTCCTTGCCTATTTCGAGCGGGCGCGCTGGCAGATGCTTGCCGATGGGCCCGGGATTGATCTCTTCGCGCGCGCAGGCGTCTGGCCGGCGGTCCGCCGCGCGGTCATCGAGTATCACGCCCCCGCCTACCCAGGCCAGTCACTCCGTTTCCAGCTCGCCGTCACCCGGCTTGGCCGGACCAGCTTCACCATGCGGCAGGTGGCGCGCCGTGACGCGGACGACGCGCTGATCGCCACGGCGGAATCGGTCTTCGTCTGCATCGGCCGCGAAGACATCGCCGTTTCCATCCCGCCCGCCGTCAAGAACTTCCTCATTCCTGCGCTGCCGGCGGCCGCGGCCTCGCAGCGGCGGGTCACCGTGCATGGCGTGGAGTTGGCCCTCGATGATCGGGGGAGTGGCCCCGCGCTGCTCTTTGTGCACGGGTATCCGCTCGACGGTACGCTGTGGCGGCATCAAGGGGGTGCCTTTCCAGGGTGGCGTACGCTGATTCCCGATCTTCGCGGGATGGGGCGTTCCGATGCCCCGGACCTCGGCTACAACATGGCCACCTACGCAGACGATCTGGCCGCCCTCCTCGACGCCGTCGGTGTCGACGACGTGGTGCTCGTCGGGTTGTCGATGGGGGGCTACGTCGCCCTCGAGTTCCTGCGACGTCATCGGCCCCGTGTCCGGGCGCTGGCGCTCGTGGACACACGTGCCCAGGCGGACAGCGCCGAAGGCCGGCGCGCCCGGGAGACGGCCATGGCCGATGCACGCGAAGGGGGCGCTCACCTGATTGCCGATCAGATGCTGCCGAAGATGCTGGCCAAGGCCGCTCCCGAACCGCTCCGTGAAGCCGTTCGCGCCATGATGGCCGCGACGCCGGTGCCCGGGATTGTCGGGGCACTCGCCGCCATGCGCGACCGCCCCGATTCGACGGAGTTGCTCTCTTCTCTCACCGGCCTGCCCGCCCTGGTCGTGGTCGGCGCCCACGACGCGATCACGCCCCCGGCCACGGCCGAGGCCATGGCCAAGGCGATTCCAGGGGCGAAACTGGCGGTTATTCCCGACGCCGGTCACCTGGCGCCCCTCGAACAGCCGGAGAGCTTCAACCAGCACCTCCAGTCGTTGCTGGACCGGCTGGGAGGACCGCCAGAATCGGCGGGGTGAAACCTTTTGGCCCTCTCAGGTGTCTTATCTATTGAGGCGCCGGTTCGGTTGGTATCACGCTGGCCTCCGTCGCTTCTGTAATCCTTCCTACCTTCGGCTCCGGGACCGCGGCCAAGCAGTACGGTTCCGGGGCCGCCTCGCGTCTATACCCCGCGGATTTACCGAACCAGGGCCCGCGCGAGCGCGTCACCCACTTGCCGACCGCCACTCGTCGGGTGACTCTTGGAGTCAGGCCCCCGACGAGAAGCGGCGCCACCCTGAGGGCGGCGCCGCATCGTTCGTCGGGCGGTTGGCGTACCGGGCCGGACGGCCCGGGGGGTTACCGGTCCGGACGGCCCGGGGGGTTACCGGTCCGGACGGCCCGGGGGGTTGTCGCCCTCGAAGATGACCTTGTTCTTCTCGATGAACTCGGTGTACTGGGGCGGGACGTCTTCTTCCGGAAAGATCGCGGTCACCGGACATTCCGGTTCGCAGGCGCCGCAATCGATGCACTCGTCCGCGTTGATGTAGAGCTGGTCTTCGCCTTCGTAAATGCAATCCACCGGGCAGACGTCGACACACGCCCGATCCTTGACACCAATGCAGGGTTCCGTGATCACGTACGTCATCGTGCCAGCCGCTCCCTCGGGAAGATGGTCCGCCGCACAGTGGGTGCGGCGAGTCCTGCGGCAAGTATTGCGGACTCCCTTCCCGCGGCGCAAGGGGTGGGCCGTCGCGACCTTCGCCGCCTTGGCCGCTGCCGCCGCGCCGCTGGCCGCGCAGGCCCCAGCCTGCACGGCAGGACGGACCGCGCTGGTCCTCTCCGGTGGCGGCGCAAAGGGGCTCGCGCACCTTGGGGTCATCGCGGCGCTCGACAGCCTCGGCGTGCGGCCCGACTACGTGGTCGGCACGAGCATGGGCGCGATTGTGGGAGCCCTCTACGCCGGCGGCGCCTCTGCGCAACAGGCCGACTCCCTGGCAACCATCTACAGTCCGACCTCCCTCTTCAGTTCATCCCACTCCGAGGGTCCACTCGCCTGGACACCGTTTTCTCCGTTGCTGACATGGGCGGTCGGGAAGAAGGGATTTGCGCTTCAGAATCCGACCGTCGACGAGGCGGACGCGAATTCCTTGATCTCGGCGCTCCTGCTCCAGCCCAATCTTCTGGCCCAGGGCGATTTCGACCGGCTGCCCATTCCGTTTCGCGCGGTGGCCACCGACCTCGCCACACGGGACACCGTCGTGCTCTCCTCCGGCGACCTCGCCCAGGCGGTTCGCGCCAGTATGTCGGTTCCCCTCGTCTTCCCGCCGGAGCGGATCGACGGGCGGCTCCTCGTCGACGGCGGGCTCTCGGCCAATGTGCCGGTCACCATCGCGCGCAGGCTTCCGGGTGTCACCCGGCTCATCGTCTCTGACGTGTCCTCCATTCTGCTCACTGACGAGGAGCTGGAGGCGGGCCCGCTCGCGGTGGCGGATCAACTTGCCGGCTTCCTCTTCGTGCAGCCCCCCGACTCCCTCGGGCCGGGCGATGTCTACATTCGCACCGACCTGAAACAGTTCAAGAACCTCGACTTCGCCCCGGCGACCATGGACTCGATCCGGCGCCGCGGCCGTCGCGCGGCCGACTCGGCGCTGGCGGTGGCGGCCTGCCTCCCGATGGGGCCGCCCCCTTCGGGAGTCGCACCGAGGCGGGTGGCCACCTTCACCCTGACCGGTGGCGCACCGACGGATGGTGCCCTGCTCCAGCGATACCTCGGGCTCTACCCCGGATCTCCGATTGATGTGGAGGCGCTCGCGCGCCAGGTCAACGCGGTCAGCGGGTTGGGGGCGTACACCGCCGTCTGGCTTCATCCGACCCCGGCCAGCAGCGATCGGGTGGCGTTCCAGGCCGCGGTTGTGCCGGCGCCAGCGAAACTCGTCGGCGTCTCGGTGGCCTACGACCGCGACCTCGGCGCCCGGGCCGGCATGATGTATCTCGACCGACGACTCGCCGGCAATCCGCTCGAACTGAGCGCCATGCTCGGCGTCGGTACGCTCACCAACGACGTCACGTTCGGGCTTCGCCGGTACTTCGGTGTCGGCCTCACCTGGCTCGCGCCCACGATGACGGTGCATCTGCAGAACCAGGCGATCAACTTCTACACCGACGACGGCATCGATGCGGGGCAGACCGACACCCGGCAGGGCGTGCTCTTCGTCGGCGTCGAGCAGGGGTTTTCGGCCGGGTGGGTGCTGGGGGTCGGCTTCGACGGGCGGAGCTGGAACGGCGGTGACGTGCCGCTGGGGAGCGTCGACTCCACCACCGATGGCGCGAGTGCCGGTGTCCGCTTCTTCGCCCGGCGGCCGCACGGCGCCTGGAAGACGGACGCGTCGCTGGTCTGGTCGGAGTCGTATCAGCTGGCCGCGCTCGCGACCTCGTACACCTTCACCGCCGGGAAGTTGTCGCTGACGCCGATCGCCCGCCTCGGGTGGGGTGCCGACTTGCCGTTGCAGGATCAGTTTCCCCTCGGCGGCACGGCAGGGTTTCCGGGATTGTCGGTCGAAGAGCTCCGCGGCGATCGGGAGCTCTTTGGTGGCCTGCAGCTGTCGCACCCGATCCGGGGCTCGCTCCGTTGGGAGGTCTTGGGGGCCGTGGGCCGGAGTGCCGATGGGGGCGATCTCTTCACCGACACCGACTGGCTGGGCGGCGCCCGGGCGGGGATTGCGGTGGAGACGCCGATCGGCGACGTGCAGGCCGCCTACGGCCTGACGACCACCGGCACCGACAATGTCTTCGTGCGGATTGGTCGCTGGTTCTAAGTCAGATCAGATGAGCCCGGTCAGTGGCGTGGCGTAGCTGGCATGGCGCGGTTCCGGCTCTCCGTAGCGCCCTTCGGAAGCATGGAGCCGGTTCCACTCTTCGCGCAGGCAGAACGGGTCGAGGCCGTGCGGCCGGTCCACGGCCAGCACCCCGTCGAGATGATCGATTTCGTGCTGCAGCAGTTCCGCCCGGTCGCCCTCCAGCTCCACCTCGTGGGTCTCCCCCTTGATGTCCTGGTACTGGACGCGGATTCGGTAGGCCCGCGACACCTGCACCATCAGATTCGGGAATGAGAAGCAGTCGTCCCAGACGCTGAAGTCCTCGGTGCCGATGTCGATGATCTCAGGATTGATCAGCGGCCACGGCTTGTCCATTTCCACGTAGACCATCCGGACAGGCGCCCCGATCTGCGGGGCGGCGATGCCACGGCCACTCCCGAACCGGGATTGCCAGTCGCGCAAGGTCTCGCGCATGTCGTCCAGGATCACCCGCACCGCGGTGGAACGCGGCTTCGTGATCGGCGCGCAGCGGGTACGGAGGATCGGGTCGCCGAGGAGGCGGATGCGATGGATGGTCATGGCCTAAGATTGCATTCTGGATGAGTGGAAACAAGAGAGGGTGGGCTTCAAGCAACGTAGTAGCAATTGCAACTACATGCTGTCAGCCATAGCGCTATAACGACTTACCACGCCGGGGCCGCGTTATGGCCTCATTTGCACGGGTTTGGTCTTGGGGGACGGATTCGGGGGCCTGGGCGGATCGACCGCGATCCACTCGGTGGGGTTCGGGGCGGGCGCACTGAGGGGATGGGTTTATGCCCACCCTTGGCACAGCGAAGGAACGACGCCGTTGTCAGCCCACCGGTGTCGGGGCCGGGGGCCAATCCGCGCCTTCGCTTTTCGTGGGGCGGGAATGGGCCCGCCCCACGCTGGACTCGCGCTTGCGCGGGAAGGAGGCCGACGCCAGCTTCGGCCCCGCTTCCCTGCCGCCCTAAGCCCATGCAATACAGGGGATTACGAATTCACACCAATAATACCACGCAAACTTGACAATCCCGACCCCAGAACCTAGAATTCCCTCTATATGGCGATACCGATTGCCCATCTCCGCGCGTCCGCAGCCCTGCCCGTCGGGTACAAGGGGCCTCGAGCTTCCATTCTCGTGGAGCTCAAGCTCGCCCCTGGGCTGACGTCCAAGGAACTCTCGGCGCGCCTCGGTCTCTCGCTCAACGCGATCCGGCATCACATCAAGGAGCTCGAGGTCGACGGCCTGCTCGAGCACGATCGCGAGCAGCGCGGTGTCGGCGCGCCGGTCTTTGCCTATCGGCTCTCTCCCGCCGGCGAGCGGGTCTTTCCTCGCCGCTACGAGTCGGCGCTGACCGACGTGCTCGAGACGTTGGTGGAGCGGGAAGGCCGAGAGGCTGTCGTGGGTGCGCTCGAGGCGCGGTACGCGGCGCTGCTCCGGCGCCTGCCGTCCGACATCGCCGAACTGCCGTCCGAGCGACGCCTCGCCGCGGTCACCCGGTTGCTGAACGAGGATGGATTCATGCCGGGGTGGGAAGGGTCGGCGGAGGGAGGCACCCTGACCGAACACAACTGCGCCATCCGCGCCGTCGCGGAGCGCTTTCCCGAAATCTGTGCAGCGGAAGAGCGGTTCCTGAGCGCCGCCCTCGGCGCCTCCGTCGACCTGCAGGCCCACGTGCTCGACGGCTGTTCCGCCTGCGAATACCAGGTGCAGTTCACCCCGCCGGTGTCCATCGGGACCAGCCGGCCCCAGGGAGTCAATTGATGACCTCGCCCGTCGAATCCTACGTCCAGCAGGACTACAAGTACGGCTTCGTGACCGACATCGAGGCCGACACCGTTCCGCGCGGACTGAACGAAGACACCATCCGGATGATTTCCGCCAAGAAGGAGGAGCCGGCCTTCATGCTCGAGTGGCGGCTCGCCGCCTACCGGCGCTGGCTCGACGATGACGGAGCCGCACTGGCCCAACGTGCAGTATCCGCCGATCGACTACCAGGACATCATCTACTACTCGGCGCCCAAGCAGGTGAAGCCCCTCGGCTCGCTCGACGAGGTCGATCCGGAGCTCCTCGCCACCTACGAGAAGCTCGGCATCTCGCTCTCGGAGCAGAAGCGGCTCTCCGGCGTGGCGGTGGACGCCATCTTCGACAGCGTCTCGGTGGCCACCACCTTCAAGGAGAAGCTGAAGGAGTCCGGCGTCATCTTCTGTTCCTTCTCCGAGGCGGTCAAGGAACACCCCGAGCTGGTCAAGAAGTACCTGGGCAGCGTGGTGCCCGCGGGCGACAACTTCTTCGCCGCGCTCAACGCCGCCGTCTTCACCGACGGGTCGTTCGTGTTCATCCCGAAGGGCGTGCAGTGCCCGATGGAGCTGTCCACCTACTTCCGGATCAACGCCGCCGACACCGGGCAGTTCGAGCGCACCCTCATCGTGGCCGAGGACGGCGCCACCGTGAGCTACCTCGAGGGCTGCACCGCACCGAAGCGTGACACCAACCAGTTGCACGCCGCCGTGGTCGAGCTCGTGGCGCTCGAAGGCGCCACCATCAAGTACAGCACGGTGCAGAACTGGTATGCGGGCGACAGCGAGGGGGTAGGCGGCATCTACAACTTCGTGACCAAGCGGGGCAAGTGTGCCGGCGCCCGCTCGCGCATCACCTGGACCCAGGTCGAGACCGGCTCGTCCATCACCTGGAAGTACCCCAGCGTCATTCTCCAGGGCGACGACTCGATCGGCGAGTTCTACTCGGTGGCCGTGGTCAACAACCGCCAGCAGGCGGACACCGGCACCAAGATGATCCACGTCGGCAAGAACACGAAGAGCACCATCATCTCCAAGGGCATCTCGGCCGGCCGCGGACAGAACAGCTACCGCGGCCTGGTCAAGATGCTCCCCAAGGCGATCGGCGCCCGCAACTACACCCAGTGCGACTCGATGCTGATCGGGAACGCCTGCGGCGCCCACACCTTCCCGTACATCGACGTGCAGAACCCGAGCGCGTCGGTGGAGCACGAGGCGTCCACGTCGAAGATCGGCGAGGACCAGATCTTCTACTGCAAGCAGCGCGGCCTCGACACCGAGGACGCGATTTCGATGATCGTCAACGGGTTCTGCAAGGATGTGTTCCAGAACCTGCCCATGGAATTCGCCGTCGAGGCGCAGAAGCTCCTCGGCATCAGCCTGGAAGGCAGCGTCGGCTGAATCACCGGCACCCGCACGGCGGGCGCCATTCGGGAGACTACGCACGTGCTTGAAATCAAGAACCTGACCGCCACCGCCAGTGGCGTCGAGATCCTCCGCGGCATTTCCCTCACCGTCAACGCGGGTGAGGTGCACGCCATCATGGGCCCGAACGGCAGCGGCAAGAGCACGCTGGCCCAGGTGCTGGCGGGCCACCCGGCGTACGAAGTGACCGGTGGGTCCGTCACGTACAAGGGACAGGACCTGCTGGAGCTGGAGCCGGAGGAGCGGGCACAGGCCGGCGTCTTCCTGGCGTTCCAGTACCCGGTGGAGATTCCCGGCGTCACCAACGCCTACTTCCTCCGCGCCGCCTACAACGCGAAGCGGGTGGCGGCCGGGCTCGAGGAACTCGACCCGATGGACTTCCTCGACCTGCTCGAGGAGAAGCTGAAGCTGGTCGAGTGGGGCCCCGAGATCATGAGCCGCGCCGTCAACTCCGGCTTCTCCGGCGGCGAAAAGAAGCGGAACGAGATCCTGCAGATGGCGGTGCTCGAGCCGTCGCTGGCCATTCTCGACGAGACCGACTCCGGCCTCGACATCGACGCGCTCAAGATCGTGGCCGAGGGGGTGAACTCCCTCCGCCGCGCCGACAGCGCGACGATCCTGGTGACCCACTACCAGCGGTTGCTCAACCACATCGTGCCCGACCGCGTGCACGTGCTGGCCGGCGGCCGGATCGTGCGCTCGGGCGGCAAGGAACTGGCGCTCGAGCTCGAGGAGCGCGGGTACGAGTGGCTGACCGAAGTGGCGGGAGCCGTCGCGTGAGCGCCACCCGAACGCCCGTTGCCCCGTCGCCTCGCGCCACCGAGCCGGGGTGGGTCGCCGAACTTCGGCGCGAAGGAGCGGCCCGGTACGAGGGGCTGCGCCTCCCGACCACGCGCGACGAAGACTGGCGCTTCACCGACCTGGCGCCGATCGCCAAGGCGGCACTCGGCCCGGCCCGCGCACCGGGCGCCGTCAGTGACGCCGACATCGCACCGTTCCTCTTCGGGCACGCCGAATGGCCGCGGCTGGTCTTCGCCAACGGGCGCTATCAGCCGTCGCTCTCGCAGGTGACGGACTTGCCGGACGGCGTCCGTGTCGGTCCGCTCGCCGAGTTGCTCGCGGATGCGCCGGAACTGGTCGAGGACACCCTCGGCAAGATCGCCGTCCAGCCTGCCGCTGCCGCGATCGTCGGCCAGAACGCCTCGGCGTTCGTCGACGGTTACGCCATCGTATTGCCTGCGGACGCCACGGTGGACACGCCGATCCATGTCCTGTTCATCTCCGACAGCCGTGCCACCGAGGGCGCCGTGCACCCCCGCAACGTGGTGGTGCTGGGTGCAAACGCGGTGGCGTCCGTGGTCGAGAGCTATGTGTCTCTCGCCGACGGCGTGTCGCTGACCAACACGGTCGGCGAGGCGACACTGGCCGCCGGCGCCCACTTCGATCACTGCAAGATCCAGCGGGCGAGCGATCAGGCCTTTCACCTGGCCACGCTCGAGGTGCACCAGGAGCGGGACAGCTACCTGAACTCGTTCTCCTTTGCGCAGGGCGCCGCCCTGTCGCGCACCAACATCTACACGACGCTGGCCGGACCGGGCGCCCACGCGACGCTCTACGGGCTGTACCTCGCCGAGGGGCGTCAGCACGTCGATCACCAGACCCGGATCGAGCACGCCGCCCCGAACTGCACCAGCTGGGAGGTCTACAAGGGCATCCTCGATGGCCGCGGCCACGGGGTGTTCAACGGCAAGGTGTACGTGCATCCGGAAGCGCAGAAGACCGACGGCAAGCAGACCAACAAGAACCTGCTCCTCTCGCCGACGGCCAAGGTGGACACCAAGCCGCAGCTCGAGATCTTCGCCGACGACGTGAAGTGCACCCACGGCGCCACCGTCGGGAGCCTCGACGCGGTGCCGCTCTTCTATTGCCGGAGCCGGGGCATTCCCGAGGCCGAGGCGCGGACGCTGCTGACGTACGCCTTCGCGGCGGATGTGCTTGAGGAAATCCGGAGCCGGCCGGTGGTAGACCACCTTGAGGAGCTCATGCGCGGGTGGCTGGGAGCTTCGCGGCGGGGCGGGGAGGCCGGGCGGCAGGGCGGCAGTACGTCAACGGGACCGGGAACAGTCTGATCATGGCAACCGCCGGCACTGCCGCCCTGCCCCGCAGCCCCGCTGCCCCGCTGAATGTCGCGTCCATTCGCCGCGACTTCCCTATTCTCAGCACGGCTGTGAACGGGAAGCCGCTGGTGTACCTGGACAACGCGGCGACAGGCGCAGCGGCCGTCGGTGGTCATCGAGGCGGTGCGGCGGTCGATGGCGGAGGAGAACGCCAACATCCACCGCGGGGTGCACTACCTGAGCGAGCGGGCCACGCTGGAGTACGACGCGGTGCGCGAGGATGCGCGCGCCTTTCTCAACGCGCCGGCCAGCCACGAGGTCATCTTCGTGCGCGGCACCACCGAGGGCGATCAACCTCGTCGCCCAGAGCTACGGGCGGAGCACGCTCGGGCCCGGCGACGAGATCCTGCTCACGACCATGGAGCACCACAGCAACATCGTGCCCTGGCAGATCGTGGCCGGGCAGACCGGGGCGGTCGTCCGTCCGATCCCGATCAACGACGCCGGCGAGGTCGACCTCGACGCCTACCGCAAGCTGCTGAGCCCGCGCACCCGCATCGTCGGCGTGGTCCACATTTCCAACGCGCTCGGGACCATCAATCCGGTGGCCGAGATGACGCGGCTGGCGCACGAGGTCGGCGCGGTGGTGATGGTGGACGGCGCGCAGGCCGCACCGCACACGCCGGTCGATGTGCAGGCATTGGGGTGTGACTTCTACGCCTGTTCCGGCCACAAGATGTTCGGCCCCACCGGCGTCGGGCTCCTCTGGGGCCGGTCCGCTCTTCTCGAGTCGATGCCCCCCTGGCAGGGGGGCGGCGACATGATCCACACCGTGAGCTTTGCCGGGACGACCTTCGCGCCGCTGCCGGCCAAGTTCGAGGCAGGCACGCCGGCCATCGCGGAAGTGATCGGGCTGGGCGCCGCCATCCGCTACCTCCGGGGCGTCGGCTACGAGGCCATCGAGGCGTGGGAGCACGAGCTCCTGACCCGTGCCACCGAGGCGGTGCGCGAGGTGCCCGGGGATCCGGCTGGTCGGGACGGCGCGCGAGAAGGCCGGCGTGCTGTCCTTCACGCTCGAGGGAGTCCACCCGCACGACCTCGGCACCATCCTCGACGCCGACGGCGTGGCCATCCGGGCGGGGCATCACTGCGCCCAGCCGGTCATGGAGCGCTTCGGCGTGCACGCCACCGCGCGCGCATCGTTCGCCTTCTACAACACCCTCGAAGAAATCGACGTGCTGGTGCGCGGGCTGCACCGGGCCCGGGAGGTCTTTGCGTGAGCCGCGACCTGGACGACCTGTACCAGAGCGTCATCCTCGACCACAACAAGACGCCGCGGAACTTCCGCGAGCTGCCGCCGCCGGCGAGCCACGCCGATGGCCACAACCCGCTCTGCGGCGACCGTCTCACGGTCTGGGTCGATGTCGACGGCGACACCGTCAGGGATGTGGCCTTCCTGGGCAACGGGTGCGCCATCTCCAAGGCCAGTGCCTCGATGATGACCGCGGCGGTCAAGGGGAAGTCCCGCGCCGAGGCGAGTGGCCCTGGCCGACGAGTTCCAGAAGCTGGTGACCGGCAAGCTCGAGGGCGCGGCGGAGCGGAAGGCGCTCGGCAAGCTGCAGGCGCTGGCCGGCGTCTCCGAGTACCCGGTGCGGGTCAAGTGCGCCAGCCTGGCGTGGCACACGCTGAAGGCGGCGATCGCCGGCGCCGCGGAACCGATTTCGACCGAGTAGCTACCGGGGCCCGACGGGTCCCGTTCCACTGAACCCTGGAGAAGCGCACGCATGCCGTATCCTGAATCCCTCGTGGCCCCGATGCGGGCCGAGATGACGTCGATGGGCGCCGCGGAACTGCGGACCGTGGCCGACGTGGACGCCGCCATCGGCAATACGACGGGGACCACGCTCGTCTTCGTGAACTCGGTCTGCGGCTGCGCGGCGGGTAACGCCCGCCCGGCGGTCAAGATGGCGCTCGGACACGGCGCGCTGCCGGACCGCACCGTGACCGTCTTTGCCGGGCAGGACCTCGACGCTGTGGCGCGGGCCCGGAGCTACTTCGGCGAGTACCAGCCGAGCTCGCCGTCGATGGCCCTGCTGCGCGACGGCGAGGTCGTGCACTTCGTCCACCGCCACCAGATCGAGGGCCGGAGCCCGCAGGATATCGCCGCCGAGCTGACCAGGGCGTTCGACACCCACTGCGGCAACTCCGTCCGCGCATGAGTGGCCACGTCTTTCACCCCGGGCATCACGACCTGCACGGCATCACCGTCGTGCTGGAGACGGATGCCGAACTCTGGGTGGGGCGCTTCGACTCGGTCACCCCGAAGGGGGTGCTGCTGCACGACGCGGGCTGCTACGAGGATGGGGTGACGGAGGGAACCCGCGAGGAGTACCTGCGGAAGACCCTCAAGTTCGGGGTGCGGGCCACCGTCAAGAACAAGCTGATTCCCGAGGACTCCGTCCGGGGGATGCGGCAACTTGCGGAGATGACCGGGTAGGCGGGACTGCCGGCGGGCGTCGGACTGAGGACCGAGGGAGAAACTCCTGCCCTCGGTCCTTCGTCCGTTTTAGGAGGGCCAGGCCTGGTCGCCGTGTTCGTCGATCAGGGTAATGGCGTCTACAGGACAGGCCCGCGCCGCATCGAGGACCATTTCGTCCTCCGCCCCCTCGGGGTCCAGCACGACGGAGATGTTCTCGCCGTCCTGGGCGAACACCTCCGGCGCCAGGCCGACGCAGTCACCGTACCCGCAGCAGAGCGTGCGGTCGATCTGGATCGTGTAGGGCATAGGGCGAACATACAAAACCGATTTTGATCGTGCCAGAGGGACGGGATGGTCCGGACCTCGGCAGGCCCCGTCGGGGGTCAGGGTGGTTCCTCTCTCCGGTTCCTTGGCATCGGCTCCGGTTCTCTTGCCATCCTGCCCCCGACCCTCTCTCTTTCATCCCCTGCCGCTCCTCCGCTTCCCACGACTCCGGGTTGCCGCCGATGACTGACGCCGTCGTCTCCGTGGACCGCATCACCAAGCGATTCGCGGGACACACCGCCGTGGACTCCCTGTCGCTCTCCGTTCCGGCGGGCGGCGTATTCGGCCTCCTCGGCCCGAACGGCGCCGGGAAGTCCACCACCATCCGCATGATCATGCACATCATCGAGCCCGACGAGGGGACGGTGACCCTCTTCGGCGGGCCAGGGACCGGCCGGGAGCTCTCCGCCCGCATCGGGTTCCTGCCCGAGGAGCGCGGCCTCTATCCGCGGATGGAGGTGCTGGAGCACATCATCTTCCTCGGCGAGGCCAAGGGGCTGCGCCGGCGGGACGCCCGGGAGCGCGCCCTTCGCTGGCTCGATCGCCTCGGCCTCGGCGACTGGGCCAAGCGGAAGGTACAGGAACTCTCCAAGGGGATGCAGCAGAAGGTCCAGTTCATCGGTACGCTGCTGCACGATCCCGATCTCGTCATCCTCGACGAGCCGTTCAGCGGCCTCGATCCGGTCAACCTGCAGGTGATGAAGGACGTGGTGGTGGAGATTGCCCGGTCGGGACGGACGGTGCTCTTCTCCACCCACATCATGGAGCAGGCCGAGAAGATGTGCGACCGGATCGCGATCATCGCGCGGGGGGAGAAGGTGGTGGATGGGCGGGTCGCGGACATCAAGGCGGAAGGGGGGCACGCGCCACGTCTACCTCTCCTTCGCGCATGACGGCGCCAAGGCCGGCCCCATCCTGGCGGACCGGACGCTGGTGGCTCGGGCGGACGACTCCGGGGCCACCGCCGAGGCGGAGCTCGCGGTCGGCGCCAACCCCGACCGGCTGCTGCGCGCGCTGATGGAGGCCGGCGTGGGCATCAGTCGATTCGAGGTGGCGGAGCCGTCGCTGCAGTCGATCTTCATCGCCAAGGTCGGGCAGCAGGCGGCCACCGCCCCGGCGCAGGAGAAGGCCCATGCGTAAGCTCTTCGCGGTCATTCGCCGGGAATTCATGGTGCGGGTGCACACCAAGGCCTTCGTCATCGGGACGATCCTCGGCCCGGTGCTGATGGGGTTCCTCTTCGTCTTCCCGATGCTCCTCGAATCGCGCGACCGCGCGCCGAAACGGCTCGTGGTGCTGGACGCCGCGGACGGCGGCTTCGGGGGGCGGGTGACCGAGGCACTGGCGGCGGCCCGGCGCGGCGTGGGCCCCGACGCCGCCCCGCGGTACACGGTGGTGCGGCTTGAGGCGGGCCCCGGCAACCTCGCCCCCCTCGATTCACTGATCCCCCTCACGGGGGCCAAGAATGTCGGCACGGAGACGCTCGTCGGCGTCGTGCTGGTGACCGACTCCGTCCTCGAGACCGGCCGGATGCACTACTACGGCAGCAATGTCGGCAGCCTCTCCGAGATGGGCGACCTCCAGCGCATCTTGCGCCAGGCAGTCGTCGGCGAGCGACTGGGGAGGGCCGGCGTGGATCCGTCGATTCTGGTGGTGGCCACCGCCCCGATCTCCCTGGAGACATCGAGAGTCAGCAACGGAGAGGTCAGCGGGGAAAGCGGCGAGTCGTCCTTCATTCTCGCCTACGTCATGTCCTTCCTGCTCTACATGGCGCTGCTGCTCTACGGCAACCAGGTGATGGGATCAGTGCTCGAGGAGAAGAGCAACCGCATCATGGAGGTGCTCGTCTCCAGCCTCAGCCCCTTCGAGCTGATGCTCGGCAAGGTGCTCGGCGTCGGCTCGGTGGCACTGCTCCAGCTGGGGATCTGGACCGGCACCGCCAAGGTGCTCACCTCGCAGCGCGTGGCCATTGCCGGGCTGCTCGGCGCGGAGCCGTCGGCGGCCATGAGCATGCCGATTCCCGCAATCAGCGGCGGATTGCTCGCGGTGTACCTGTCGTTCTTCGTCCTCGGATTCTTCCTGTACTCGGCGGCCTACGCCGCCGTGGCGGCCACGGTCAGCACGCAGCAGGAGGCGCAGCAGGCCGCACTCCCGGTCACCATGTGCATCGTGGTCGGGCTGATCATGATGTTCGGACTGCTGGATGAACCGAACGGGACGCTGGCCCGGACGATGAGCCTCATCCCGCTCTTCGCGCCGTTCGTCACGCCGGTGCGGTACTCGTTGAGTCCCCTGCCCCTGATGGAACTGCTCGCCTCCGCGGGGCTCACGGCGCTCGGCGTGCTGGCGGTCGCCTGGGTCGCGGCGCGGATCTACCGCGTCGGCATCCTGATGTATGGCAAGCGGGCGTCGCTCGTGGAAATCGCGCGGTGGATTCGGACAGGGTAACAGGGCGAGGCCGGGGCGCAGCGGGGCAGCGGGGCGGCGGGGCGGTTTGTAGAGACGTCACCCCCGCCACGCGACTGAATTCTTCAATGCACGGGGTGGTGTTGATGACCTCTGGAGTCATTTGCAGGGCAACTCTAGTTTTTGCCCTTGCTGCAGCAGGCGTTTCCTGCGCCGGATCGCCTGAGGGCGGGCGGACGAATTGGCTCGATGGCCGCTGGCAGAGCCAGGAAGTCCGCCTGGTTCGCGGCGACCTGGAGGAGATCTATCGCTTCGACATCGCGCTCCACACCGGCGACTCGACGGCCGTGACCGGCGTGATGGACATCAGGTATTCGGTCGCGGCAACCCCGCACATGCAACGGATCATTCGGCAGGACCTGCGGGTCGCGTTCGACTCGGCCGCCGGACAGGTCATTCTATCGGGGCACAATCCGAGGGTCGTGGAGGGTCCGGCCGTCGTGGGTGTCTACGAGGCGGACGTACTCTACTGCGCCGAGCCCGGCGAGGAACGTCCCGCGCTGCTGGAGTGTCACTGGGGCAGCCCCGCCCAGGAGAACACGCCGGCGGTCACGCTGAGGCGCGCGTCCGACGAGGCGACTTCGGGGTAGCTTCTGCCTCACCTCGATGAACGCCGATTTCGATTGGGCGGACCCCAGGGGCGGGCATGAGCCCGCCCCCAGCTGGAGCCCCCTTTCCCACCCCCCCTGCCTCCCTGCCCACCTGCCTATCTTGCGTCATGCACTACGACGTCATCGTCATCGGCGGCGGACACGCCGGCGCCGAAGCGGCCGCGCTCGCCTCGCGAGCCGGCGCACGCACCCTCCTGCTGACACAGAACCTCGAGACCATCGGGCAGATGTCGTGCAATCCCGCCATCGGCGGGATCGCGAAGGGCACCGTGGTACGGGAGGTGGATGCGCTCGGCGGCGTGATGGCCCGGGCGACCGACATGGCGCGCATCCAGTTCCGGATGCTCAATCGCTCCAAGGGACCCGCGGTCTGGTCTCCACGGGCGCAGTGCGACCGGGCGCTCTATCGGCGGGCCGTGCGCCAGCTGCTCGAGGCGCGCCCCAACCTCCGGTTCGCGCAGGGGACAGCGGCGTCGTTCCTGATCCGCGATGGTCGGGTGGCCGGGGTTTTGACGAAAGAGGGGCTCACCTTCGAGGCGCGTGCGGTGGTCCTTACCACCGGCACCTTTCTCCGGGGCGCCATCCACCTCGGCCTGGACCCCCAGGTTCCGGCCGGCAGGGCCGGGGAATCTCCATCCGTAGAAATTTCACAAGCGATTGCTGCACAAGGGATTACTAGAGAACGGTTCAAGACTGGAACCCCGCCCAGAATCGATGGACGGACGGTCGATTTCTCCCATCTCACCCGGCAGGACGGCGACCCGGGGGCCTACTGGTTCAGCCAGTTCGCGCGGGCCGAGCATCCGGAGCAGCTGCCCTGCTACCTGACCTGGGCCGGCGCCGAGGTGAAGGAGATCATCCAGCGGCACCTAAGGGAATCGGCGCTCTACGGCGGAGCGATCAGCGGCAGGGGGCCCCGGTACTGTCCCTCCGTAGAGGACAAGGTCGTCCGGTTCCCGGACGCCGTCCGCCACCAGGTGTTCCTTGAGCCGGAGGGGCTGGGCACGGCGGAGCTGTACGTGAACGGGCTCTCCACCTCCCTCCCCGCGAGCGTCCAACTCGCGTTCCTGCGGGCGGTGCCCGGCCTCGCGTCGGTGGAGATGACCCGGCCCGGCTACGCCATCGAGTATGACTACTTCCCGCCGACGCAGCTGCACCCGACGCTGGAATCGCGCGCGCTGCCGGGACTCTTCTTCGCCGGCCAGGTCAACGGCACCACGGGGTACGAGGAGGCGGCCGGCCAGGGGGCAATTGCCGGATTGAACGCCGCGCTGCAGGTGCAGGATCGGGAACCGGTCGTTCTCTCCCGCGACGAGGCGATGACAGGAGTGCTGGTGGACGACCTGGTTCACCGGGGGGTGGATGAACCGTACCGTCTCTTCACCAGCCGGGCAGAGTTCAGGATCCTACTCCGGCAGGACAACGCCCTGCGAAGGCTCTACCCGCTGGCCCGTCGGCTGGGGCTGCTCGACGAGGGGGAGGTCCGGTCCGCGGAGCAGCGGCTGGAGGGAGAGGAGGCGGCCGCGACCGAGGCGGTCGAGACGGCCATCTCCCCGGGGGCTGCGAATCCAATCCTCGCGGAGGCAGACGAGTCCCCCATCGGGGAGCCGACCCGCCTGAGGGAGCTCTGCCGCCGGCCCGGCGTCACGTTGGGCGCCCTCCTCGCGGCGGTAGGAAGCTCGGCGCTCCCGGAGCACGCCGAATGGGCGGATATCGAGATCAAGTACGAGGGATACCTGGTCCGGGAGCGGGAAGCGGCCGCCCGGCTGGCGGAGCTGGAGGAAGTCCCCCTCCCCGCCACCCTCGAATACCACACCATTCGGACGATTTCCTGGGAGGCGCGCGAGAAGCTCAGCGCCGTCCAGCCTACCTCGATTGGTCAGGCCGGTCGGGTGCCAGGGGTTTCGCCGGCAGATCTGCAGAACCTCGCCTTCGCCGTGCTGCGTCGCCGGACCTAGCGACCGAGGGACTGAACTCACGCGAAGCCGCGAAGAACCACGCCCCAATCCCCGCGCTCTACCTGTTTCACGTGAAACAGCACGCAATGCGACCAAGGTGTTTCACGTGAAACACCCAGGTTGTCGTCGGCCTTCCAGGTTTACGATTCGAGATACATCGAACATTACAAGCATGTAACTCATTTGTTACCAGTATATTACACGACTATGGCATTCGTTCTTCCTTCGCGTCTTCGCGGCTTCGCGTGAGCCACGGACCGACACGCCGATCCCCCAGTCGCCTCCGCCCGCCTAATCGTCTATATTCCTGTCCTCCCTGACCTTACCTCTTCGACCCAGGCGCTCACCCCGCTCATGGCCAGAGTCATCGCGATTGCCAATCAGAAGGGCGGCGTCGGCAAGACGACGACGGCGGTCAATCTTGCCGCCTCGCTCGCGATTGCCGAGAAGCGCACGCTGCTGATCGATGCCGATCCGCAGGGCAACGCGTCGAGCGGCGTCGGCGTGCATCGCGATCAGGTCCGACTCTCGCTCTACGATGCGGTGATCGACGAGCGTCCGGCGCGCGACATCATTCTGCAGGACGAGGCCCTTCCCTTCCTCCAGATTCTGCCGGCCACGCAGGATCTCGTCGGCGCGGAACTCGAACTCGTCGATCGCCCGCAGCGCGAGACCGCACTCCGCCGCGCGCTCGAGCCGGTGGTCGACGACTATGACTTCGTCATCATCGACTGTCCTCCGTCGCTCGGGCTGTTGACGCTCAACGTGCTGACCGCGGCGGATGCCGTGATCATTCCGATCCAGTGCGAGTACTACGCGCTGGAGGGGATCTCGCAGTTGCTCAACACCATTCGCCTGGTGCAGCAGAACTTCAATCCGGGGCTCGCCATCGACGGCGTGCTGCTGACGATGTTCGATACGCGCATCAATCTCGCCCGCCAGGTGGCGAACGACGCGCGCGAGTACTTCGGTCCCGGGGTCTTCCGCACCGTCATCCCCCGCAACGTCCGGCTCGCCGAGGCGCCGAGCTTCGGCAAGCCGATCCTCCTCTATGATGTGCAGTCGGTCGGCGCGAAGAGCTATCTCTCGGTCGCGCAGGAGCTGCTGCGCCGCGTGGACGCCGGATCGGCGCAGGGGGTGCAATCGTGAGTGAAGCCCGACGTCTCGGCCGCGGCCTCGAGGCGCTGCTCGGTCCGGTCTCCAAGGAGCAGGCGGAAAAGGAAGGGAACCTCCGCGAGCTTCCCGTCACCGCTATCCGACCGAATCCATTTCAGCCGCGCACGCGGGTGGACGAGGAGGCGCTGAAGGAGCTGGTGGCCAGCATCGAGGCGTCGGGACTGCTGCAGCCGGTCATCGTGCGCCCGCAGGGGGTCCAGCTACGAGTTGATTGCCGGCGAACGCCGCTGGCGCGCGGTGCAGCGCCTCGGGTGGACGCGCATCCCCGCCGTCATCAGGGAAGTGGACGACAAGACGCTGCTGACGCTGGCGTTGATCGAGAACCTGCAGCGCGACGACCTCTCGCCGATCGACGAAGCGCTCGGCTATCAGCGACTGCAGGAACAGTTCGGCGTGGCGCAGGCGGAAGTGGCACGGCTCGTCGGCCGGGACCGGTCCACGGTGGCGAACCTGCTTCGACTCCTGGCCCTCCCGGACGCGGTGCGCGATCTGGTCGATCACGGCGCCCTCTCCGCCGGACACGGCGCGCGCGTTGCTCGGCCTGACCGATACCAAGCTGATCGTGAAGCTCGGGCGGCAGGCGGTCGCGGACGGCTGGTCGGTGCGGGAGATGGAGGCGCAGGTTCGACGGGGACCGGAGGCGGCGAAGCGACCGAAGCACAAGCGCACAGAGCCCGGCCCCGTCAGCACGGAGGTGCAGCGGGTCGAAGATGCACTCCGGAAGCGCCTGGGCACCGACGTGCGCGTCACCCAGCGCCGCAAGGGGCGGGGCATCGTGCAGGTGAGCTACTACTCCAACGACGATCTTGCCCGCCTGCTGGAACTCATCCTCGGCGCTCCCTTCGAGGGATGAAGACCCCCCGCCCCCAGATCACGGTCATGGTGCACCGCGACGGGGAGGTGAACTCACGCACCTACCGGATGCCGATCTGGCTCTTCCGTCTCCTGATGGGGACGGGACTGGTGCTCCTGCTTGCGGCACTCGTCTTCGGCGCCTGGTACGCGCCGCTCCTCAAGGCGGCGGCGAGCGTGCCGCGGCTCCGCGAAGATGTGGCACGACTCGAGGCGGAGACGGCCAAGGTGCGGGAGCTGGCCGCGGCACTCGACAGCGCGGAGCGGCGCTATGGCCGTCTTCGGGAAATGGTCGGCGCGGACATCGTCCCCGATCCGATCGCCCTCGCCTACTCCCTGCCACTGGCACCGCCGGTCAATGCGGCGCCGCCGGGACCACGCGCCGCTCCCGCTGACCGGGCCGTCGATACCAAGTCGCTGGCCGCTGGATGCTACCGGGTACATGACGCGCGGGCTCACGCCCGCCGGTGGCTCGGAAGAGGAACACACCGGCGTCGACCTGGCCGTGACGATCGGCACACCGGTCCGCGCCGTCGGCGGCGGGACGGTGCTGGACAGCGGGAACGATCCGGAGTACGGCATCTTCGTGCTGCTCAGCCATCCCGATGGGTACGCGTCCAAGTACGGCCACCTCTCCCGGTCCCTGGTCGCCACCGACCAACTGGTGAGTGCGGGCGACGTGATCGGTCTGTCGGGCAACACCGGGCGCTCGACCGCGCCCCATCTGCATCTCGAAATCCGTCGGGGCGATGAGACGATCGATCCCCTCACCATGGTGAACGAGGAATCACGATAATGGCCATCTTTTCGAACACACCGCGCGATCCCGAAGTGAACCAGATGCGCCGGCGCACCGACCATACATCACTCTCGATCATCGCGAAGGACCTGACCGTCACGGGCGACCTCGAGACCGAGGGGGTCGTGAAGATCGAGGGGAAGGTCAAGGGAGTCATTCGCGCCAAGACGCAGGCGCTCATCGCGCCGGGGGCGCTGGTGCAGGGCGACGTGCACACCGCCGAGGCGGTGATCGGCGGCCGGGTGGAGGGGAACATCCATGCCACCGACCGGGTCGAGGTGCAGACTACCGCCGAGGTGCAGGGCGACGTCTTCACCCGGCGCGTCGTGGTGCTCGAGGGGGGGAGCGTGAACGGCTCGATCAAGATGGGAACACCCAAGGACCCGAAGACGGGGGCAAAAACGGAGCCGAAGCAGGACCCGAAGCCGGAGCCGAACCTGGAGCTCGGTCCCAAGGGGTGAGGGCGCTCCGCGCGCTGGTTTGGGGAGCGGCCGGCGCCCTGCTGGCCAGCTGTGCCACACGGGAGGCGCCGGCGCCATTTCGTGTGGCACTCGTCACACCGGGGTCCATCGCCGACGCCGCGTGGAACTCCGGCGCCTACACCGGGCTCGGGCAGATTCACGATTCGCTCGGCGTCCCCGTCAGTCACGTCGAGGCGCGCACACCCGCCGAGCAGGAGGAAGCGCTTCGGACCTATGCGGAACAGGGGTACAACCTGGTCTTCGGGCATGGGTTCGAGTTCCAGGGCCCGGCGGAACGCGTCAGCGCCGACTACCCCGGGGTGGTGTTCATCATCACCTCCGGGGAGCGGGTGCAGGGGAACGTCGCCCCGCTGATCTTCCGGCTGTACGAAGCGAGCTACCTGGCGGGGATGGTGGCGGGCGGCGTGACGAAGAGCAACGTGATCGGGTTTGTGGGCGGCGTGGAGCTGCCGCCGGTGCGCGAGGCAGCCGAGGCGTGGGTCGCGGGCGCGCGCGCCGTCAATCCCGAGGTCCAGAGCCGGACCACCTACCTCAACAACTGGGACGACGCCGCGCTCGGGCGTGAGGCGGCGCGGGCACTCATCCGAGTGCGCGCGGACATGCTGCACCACAACGCCGACGCCGCGGCCATCGGTGTCTTCCAGGCGGCGAAGGAAGCGCCCGGCGTCTACCTGTTCGGCGCCAATGCCGACCAGACGGCGCTGGCCCCGAAACGCGTCATCGGTTCGGCGGTGATCGACCTGCCGCGCGCACTGTTGCTGGTGGCGCGCGAGGTTCAGGGGGGTACCTTCACGCCGAAGGTGGAGTCGTTCGGGCTGGCCAGCGGCGTGGTGCAGTATGTGCCGAACCCCGCCCTCGATTCCATGATTCCAGCGGCCCTCGCCGAGCGCGTCCGCGCCGCCGAGGACAGCATCCGACAGCAGGATGGCCAATGAGCGAGAACGCCGTGTCACTCCCCGAGGTCACCGAGTACCTCGACACGCTCTTGCGGATCCGGGAAATCCCCGACGAGGGCAACGCCGTCAACGGACTCCAGGTGGAGAACAGCGGCACCGTCGACCGGATCGTGGCCGCGGTGGATGCATCTCTTGAGGCGATCGAGAACGCGGCGCCGGCAGGGAGCGAAAACGGGACCCTCCTGCTGGTGCACCACGGCCTGTTCTGGGACGGCAACGTGCCCCTCACCGGCCGCCGGCACCGTCGGGTGCGAGCACTATTCGCCCGGAACATCGCGCTCTATTCCGCGCACATTCCGCTCGACCTCCATCCCGATCTCGGCAACAACATCGTCCTCGCACGCCGCCTCGACGTCGAGCTCGAGGGATGGTTCGGCGAGTACCGCGGTCAGCGGCTCGGCGTCTACGGCGACCTCGCACTTCCCCGCGAGGAACTGGTCAAGCGCGTCGAGGGGCAACTCACCGCCACCGCCCGCCTGATTCCCGGCGGGCCGGAAACGACCCAGCGAGTTGGCATCGTCACGGGAAGCGGCGGCAACTTCGTTGCCGAAGCAATCGCGGCCGGTATCGACACGCTGATTACTGGCGAGGGTCCGCATCACACCTACTTCGACGCGATGGAACTCGGCATCAACCTGATCTACGCCGGACACTACGCCACCGAGCAGGTTGGCGTCCAGGCGCTGGCCCAGCACCTCGGCCTCCGGTTCGAGTTGCCGTGGGAGTTTCATAGACATCCGACGGGGATGTAGGTCGTCAGCGGGGCAGGGAGGCAGGGAGGCAGGGCGGCCGACACGTATCTCTCGCGTTCCCGTCATTCCGGCGAAAGCCGGAATTCATGTTCACTGGACCCCGGCTTTCGCCGGGGTGACGATCAGTGCCAATTCGTCGATCTCTCGCCACCCTGCCACCCGTGACCATGCTCCACCTCTCCGGCATCTCCAAGTCATTTGGTTCTGTACGAGCGCTTGATGGCGTGGACCTCACCCTGTCCGCCGGCGAGGTGCACGCGGTCCTCGGTGAGAACGGCGCCGGCAAGTCCACGCTGATGCACATCGCGGATGGGTTGCTGTGTCCCGACGCGGGCACCATCGCGCTCGACGGTCAGGTTGTCCGATTCCGCTCGGCGCGTGACGCACGGCGGCATGGCATCGGAATGGTGCACCAGCATTCCACCGCGGTGCCGGCGCTTTCCGTGATGGAGAATGTCGCGCTGGCGGCGGGGTGGCCGGTCGCTCCCGCGCCGCTCCGCCGACGCACCGCGGAACTGACCGCCCGCCTCGCGCTCCACCTCAATCCTCTGCAGCCCGCCGGCGAACTCTCCGTCGCCCTGAAGCAGCGCCTCGAAATCGTGAAGGCGCTGGCGTCCGACGCACGCATCCTGCTGCTCGACGAACCGACCGCCGTATTGGCACCGGCCGAGGCAACGGAGCTGTTCCGCTTCGTGCGCGAGTTCGCACAATCTGGCGGCGCGGTGGTGCTGATCACGCACAAGCTCGATGAAGCACTGGCGGTCGCGGACCGGGTCACGGTGCTGCGGCAGGGAACGGTAGTGCTCGCGGGGTCGCGTGCCGAGGTGACCGCGGAGTCGCTGACCCGTGCGATGATCGGTGGCGCCATTGCCCGGACGCCCCGCAACCGCCCCGTGGACGATGGCCCGGTACTGATCCAGTGCGAGGGGCTCGAGGTCAAGGGGGAATCGGGTTCCGGGCTGCGAGGCGCCTCGTTCGCCATTCGCGGCGGTGAGGTGGTGGTGGTGGCGGGAGTGGAGGGGAATGGTCAGCGCGAACTGTTGCGCGCGGTGGCTCAACTGCGACCGCCCTTCCGCGGTCTGCTCGATGTGGCCAGGCCGATCGCGTTTGTGCCCGAAGACCGCACCACCGAGGGGTTGATTCCCGTCCTCTCGCTGACCGAGAACGTGGTGCTCGGCGTCGGGCGCATCGCGCCGTGGATCAGGGGACACCGGGTGCGTCGGGTGGACTGGATGGCCGCCGGCAATCGGACGGCAGAACTGCTGCAACAGTTCGATGTGCGCGCGAAGGGTCCCGACATGCCCGCGGGGAGTCTCAGCGGCGGCAACCAGCAGAAGCTGTTGATTGCGAGGGCGCTCGAGCGGCGGCCCCGCGTGCTGGTGGCGGAGAACCCGACCCGCGGGCTCGACCTGCAGGCGGCGGCGGATGTCCACGCGCACCTGCGTGCCGCGGCGGCGAGCGGTGCGGCGGTGCTGGTCTATTCGAATGACCTCGACGAGGTGCTTGAACTGGGCGACCGGATCCTGGTGGCGGCAGGCGGCGTGATTTCCGAAGCACCCGCAGGGGCGGACCGCCAGCGCCTCGGCGAGATGATGCTCCGATCGGGCAGGTCCGATGCGCGGTAGCCTCCGTGCGCTCGGCACCTCGCTCCTGGCGCTCGGTGTCGGGCTGCTCCTGCTCGCCATCGGATTGCAGCTGGCGGGGTACGATGCGGGCGCCGCACTCGCGGCGCTGTGGGATGGAGCCTTCGGTTCGTGGCGGGCATTCACCGGAGCGACGCTGCTCCGGTCGGTGCCGCTGATCCTGATGGGACTGGGGTTTGCGCTGGCGCTCCGCGGCGGCGCGCTCAACATCGGCGCCGAGGGACAGTTCTACGCCGGGGCGATTGCGGCGACGTGGGTCGGGGTGCAGGCGGCGGCGTGGCCGGCATGGGTGGCGCTGCCGGTGGTGGCGCTGGCGGGTATGGCGGGCGGTGCGGTCTGGATGCTCCTGCCGGTGGTGCTCAAGCTCCGGTTCGGTGTGCTCGAGGTGATCAGCACCCTGCTGCTCAACTTCGTGGCCGAGGCGCTGGTGAGCTGGATGGTGCAGGGGCCGATGCAGGAGCCGGGAGGGATCTATCCGCAGAGCGCGCCGATTGCGGAGGCGGCGCGGCTGCCGATGCTGCCGGGGACGCGGCTGCACGTCGGGTTCGTGGTCGCGCTGGTTGGCTGCCGGCATCCTGGCGTGGATCCTGGCGCGGACCTGGTGGGGGTTCCGGCTGCGCGCGCTGGGCGAGGGGCCGCGCGCCGCCGAGGTGAGCGGACGGGTGCGTGCGGGCCGGATGATCGCCGTGGCGCTCTTCGGCTCCGGTGCGCTGGCGGGGCTGGCCGGCGCGTTCGAGGTGAGCGGCGTTTCCTACGCACTCTACCAGAACCTCTCGCCCGGCTACGGCTTCACCGCCATCGGCGTGGCTCTGCTGGCGCGGCTCCGTCCGTCGGCCATTGTGCTGACCGGGATCGTCTTCGCCGCGCTGGAGGCGGGGGCGGGGGCGATGCAGCGCGACGCGGGGATTCCGGCGGTGGCGGTGTACGTGGTCGAGGGGGTGATCATCCTGGTGCTGCTGCTGGGAGACGCGGCGGCGCGCCGGGGTGCCGAGCGACAGGCCGCCGCGCCGGTGATCGGACGGCGCGGCATGATCGACCCGATGGCGGTGGCGGCGGATGTGCTCGTGGCTGCGGTCGGCATCGCGACGCCGCTGGCGCTGGCCGCCACCGGCGAGACGATTGCCGAGCGGTCGGGCGTCGTGAACCTCGGCGTCGAGGGGGCGATGCTCTTCGGCGCACTGGGTGGCGCCATCGGCGCCACGGTGGCGGGGCCGGCGGCGGGGCTCGGCGTCGGCATCCTGGCGGGTGTACTGGTGGCGGCGCTCTTTGCCGCGGTGGCCATCGGCGCCGGCGCCGACCAGATCATCACCGGCACGGCGGTCACGCTCGCCAGCGTCGGTCTGACGGGGACCATCTATCGGCAGTTCTATGGACCGGCGGGCGTCGGGCTGTCGCTCCCGACGCTGCCGCCGCTGCCGCTTCCGATTCTCTCCGACACCCCGCTCATCGGCAGCGCGCTCTTCACGCAGCCGGTCACGACCTATGCTCGCGGCGGCGCTCATTCCCCTCACCTGGTACCTGCTCTTCCGCACCCGCTTCGGGTTGGCGCTCCGCGCGGTGGGCGAAGATCCGCCGGCCGCACGCGCCGCCGGCGTGTCGGTCCGTCTGGTCCGGACCTGGGCGGTGCTGCTCGGCGGTGCCTGCGCGGGGTTGGCGGGTGCCACGCTGGTGCTGGCGCAGGTGGGCACCTTTACCGAGCGGATGACGGCGGGGCGCGGGTTCATTGCGATTGCGATCGTGGTGCTCGGGCGGTGGAACCCGGTGGGGGCGGGGCTGGCAGCGCTGCTCTTCGGCCTGGCGACGGCGCTGCAGTTTGCGCTGCAGGCCGCCGGACTCGATGTGCCGTACCAGTTCTTCCTGATGTTCCCGTATCTATTGACCCTGCTGGCACTGGCGGGCGCGGTGGGGCGGGTGCAGGCACCGGCGGGGCTGGGGAGGAACGAGGACTGAGTGTCACCTGACCGTTCTCTGAATCCTGAAGACCGCTACCCATTAGGTTGTGTCCGGAGCGATTCGTTTCCGCTGCTTGATCCCACCAGGCCCAGACCCACGCCATGGAGTGCCCGTGCCCAGCTCCTCCCCCGCCCGCCCAGCCGACTCCGAGTACAACGCCTTCTACCAGCCCTATGTCACCGAAGTGCCCGATGGCGACCTCCTCGCAACCCTGGTGGCCCAGCGAGACTCGACGGCTGCCGTGTTGGCAGGAATTTCGGACAAGAGCGCCAGTTACAAGTACGCCGAGGGGAAATGGAGCATCCGGGAGGTCATCGGGCACGTCTGCGATGCCGAGCGGGTCTTTTCGTACCGCGCCCTCCGGATCGCCCGGGGCGATACCATCGACCTGCCGGGATTCGATGAGAACACCTGGGTGCCGATGGCCGGGTTCGAGAGCCGCTCCATGGCCGACGTTGCCGCCGAGTTCCGGGCCGTGCGCGATTCAACGCTGGCGCTGTTCGGCTCATTCAGCGCCGAGGCATGGCTCCGGCTCGGCTCCGCGAGTGGCCACCCCGTCTCGGCGCGCGCCCTGGCCTGGATCCTGGCCGGTCACGAACGGCACCATCTCCGCATCCTGGCCGAGCGCTACTTCCCGCACCTCAAGTCCTGACAGGCCAAGGGATTCTCCCTCCGGCTTCACCCCAACTTCATGGTGAGTTCGCCATCCTTGGAGTGATACAAGGAGGGTACGCATGGTCAGCCAGCGGACATTCACGGCGGAAGAGGCGCGGAAGGTGGGCGATCAGATCGGCATCCACTGGACCGATGTCGACCTGGAGCAGTTTCGGATGGGGCTGGAGGTGGAACTCGAGCACGGCATCCGAAACGTCGTCACCAATGTGACGAACGACGACCTGGTGCTCACCGGGAAGATCGCGCTCGCGCACCTGATGGAATTGCCAGACTACTACACCCGGTTGCTGCGCATGGAGGAAGAAGCGCGCGTGATGCTGGCCGGGTAGGGCCCGCACCCACGTTGCGGCCCCCCGCCGTTGTGGGTAGCGTAGTCGCATGAACATCGAACTGCTCGGCGTCCCGATGGACCTCGGTTCCGGTCGGCGCGGCGTGGACATGGGTCCCTCCGCGCTCCGGATCGCAGGCGTCGGCCCCGCTCTCGCCGCCCGCGGCCACCGCGTCTTCGACGGTGGCGACCTCGACATCAAGAACATGGAAGAGACCACCTTCGGGAGCCGGCATGCCCGGTACCTGGGGGAGATTGCGCGCGCGTCGGGACTCCTCGCCAAGTCCGTCGAGAAGATCCTGGAGCGCAAGCGGTTCCCCCTGGTATTGGGTGGGGACCACTCGATTGCGGTCGGTACGATTTCCGGTGTCGCGGCCTATGCCCGCAAGAAGAAGAAGAAGCTCGGACTTCTCTGGATCGACGCCCACAGCGACATCCACGTGCCGAAGACCTCCCCCTCCGGCAACATCCATGGGATGCCGCTGGCCGCGCTCTTCGGGCTCGGGCCGAAGGAACTCTCCGGCGTCGGCGGCACCGGGCCGAAAATCGACCCGGAACACACCGCACTCGTGGGTATCCGGAGTCTCGAGGACGGCGAGCGACGCCACCTGGCCGAGCTCGGCATTCGGGTGTACACGATGTCGGAAATCGACCGCGACGGCGTCCATGCGGTCATGAGTGACGCCCTGGCGCGCGTCACCAACGGCACCGGGTTCCTCCACGTCAGCTTCGATCTCGACGCGGTCGACCCGACCCTTGCGCCCGGCGTGGGCACCCCGGTCAAAGGCGGACTCGACTACCGCGAGGCGCATACGATCATGGAGTTGATCTCGGCGTCGAAGCGGATGACGTCGCTCGAAGTGGTGGAGGTCAATCCCATCCTCGACGAACGCAACCGCTCGGCGGTGCTCGCCGTCGAGCTTCTGGAATCGGCGTTCGGGAAGAGAATTCTGTAAGCAGCCACCCGCCAATGAGCCGGAAAGGGAGCATCATGGCAGACCCGGATACCGAGCAGACCCCCCTGGGAGCCCGCCTGCTCAGAATCACGGGACTGCTGCTGCTCTTCTTCAGCGCCGTCCTCATGGATGTCAGCCACGGCCTCTTCAGCGCCGACGACTTCGCCAACCGGGTGGCGGCGAGCCTCGGTGACGATCGGGTCTCGAGCTTCGTGGCCGACAAGATCACCGACGTGCTCATCGAGCGGCGACCCAACCTCACCGCGGTCCGGCCGCTCATTGTCGGGACGGCCGACGGGCTGGTCGGCAGCGAGCCATTCCGCGCCGTGGCTCGGACGGCCGTCAAGTCGGCCCACGAGGCGTTCTTCTCGCAGACCGGGGAGGAGGTGCTGCTCTCGGTGCCCGATGTGGGGGTCCTGATCGAGAGTGCCCTCGGCGGATTGAACCCGGATCTGGCCGCCAAGATCCCGAAACAACTCGAGACGGTCATCGCCGAGCTGCCGCAGAGCAGGCTCGGCACCACGGTCGTGACTGCCCGACGCGTGCTGACGCGGGTCGCCTGGCTGCAGCGCGGGCTGTTCCTGCTCGGCATCGGCCTGCTCGTCGGCGCCATTGTCCTCGACCGCGACCGTCGTCGAGGACTGTCGCGGGTCGGGGTAGGGCTCGTGGCCGTGGCACTCCTCCTGGCCCTCGTGATTCCAGCGGGCCGCCTGGTGGCGCTGCTGGCAGCCCACGACGCCGCCACTCGCGGGGCGCTCTTCGGGGTCTGGCGCCAGTATTTTCTTCCGCTCCTGGGATTTGTCTACTCCTTCGCCGGCACCGGCGTGATTCTGGCCGCCGCCGCGAACTCGTTCCACGAGAAGGCCGATCCGTTCGAGGGTCTCCGGCGTCTCGCCCGTCTTGCCGCGGAGCCACCGGCCGGCCGCGGTGCGCGGGTGCTCTGGATTCTCGGGGTCGCCGCGGCCGGGGCGCTTGTGCTGGCCTGGCCTTCGAGCGTCGTGACCCTCGCGGCGGTCATCGGCGGCCTGCTGCTGATCTTCGCGGCGCTGCGCGAACTGTTTCGGATGATGCTGGAGAATGTCCCCGAACGTTCCGGATCGCCGCAGATGGTCGCTGGCCGCCGGTGGCCGCTTCGCGCCCTGGCGGGAGTGGCCATCGCCGGCGGGCTGATCGCACTGCTGCTCGTCCTGCGGCGGCCCGAGGTCGCTCCCGTCGCGACCGCCAGCATAGGAGCCTGCAACGGCGCGCCGGAGCTCTGCGATCGCCGCATCGACGAGGTGTCGTTTCCCGCCACTCACAACTCGATGTCGAACGCGCAGATTCCCGGGTGGCTCTTCCCGCATCACTCGGTCGACTTCACCGGACAGTTGCAGTACGGCATCCGGGCACTGCTGATCGACATCCACTATGGGTTTCCCGGCGCCGACCGGATCAAGACCGATCTTGAGGGCGAGGGCGCCACCCGCGAAAAGCTGGTCGGTGCGGTAGGCGAAGAGGGGTTCGAGGCGGCGCAGCGCATCCGCGACCGGATGGTCGGGGTCGACGAAGGCCGCCGGGGCCTCTACTTCTGTCATGGCTTCTGTGAGCTCGGTGCCTACGAGGTGGCGCCGGCCCTTCGCAATATCCGCGACTGGCTCGTGGTCAACCCGCGTGAGGTGCTCCTCATCGTCATCGAGGACTACGTGACGCCCGAAGAGATTGCCGAGGCGTTCAAGAAGAGCGGGCTGCTGGAGTTCGTCTATACCGGCCCGATCGCGCCGTGGCCGACCCTGCGCGCCATGATCCTCTCCGGCGGACGGGTGCTGGTATACACCGAGTCCGGCAAGCCGGGGGTCGATTGGCTGCACCCGGCGTTCGAGAGTTTCCAGGAGACGCCCTACACCTTCCACAGCCCGGAGGAGTTTTCCTGCAGGCCGAATCGTGGCGGCACGTCGGGCACGCTCTTCCAGGTGAATCACTGGATCGAGACGACGCCGGCCCCTCGGCCCACCAACGCCGAGATCGTGAACACCTACGATGTCCTCCTCACCCGGGCGAAGATGTGCCGGCGCGAGCGGGGGTTGAGGCCCACCTACATGGCGGTGGATTTCGGTGACATCGGCGAGATCGTGAACGTCACGCGGACATTGAACGGGTTGGATACGTTATCGGCGGGGCAATAGACAGCAGGGGAAGGAAACTGGACCCCGGCTTTCGCCGGGGTGACGACATCGGGTGTCGCTTCAGCGACATCAGCCGAGCCGCGGCTTGCGCCGCGACCAGGCGAGGGACGTGGGCTGAAAAGAGGTGAGAACAGGTGTCCGACATATTGGATTTCGTCATCATCGGTTCCGGGTTCGGCGGCAGCGTATCCGCGCTGCGCCTGACCGAGAAGGGCTACCGGGTGCGGGTGCTCGAGCGGGGCAAGCGCTACCGCGACGAGGACTTTGCGCGCACCAACTGGAACCTGCGCAAGGCGCTCTGGGCGCCGGCGCTCCGCTGTTTCGGCATCCTGCAAATCAGTCCCTTCCGCGACATCTTCGTGCTGCATGGCGCCGGCGTCGGCGGTGGCAGTCTCGGCTATGCCAACGTCCTGATGGCCCCCGGCGACGAGATGTTCGCCGCGCCCGCGTGGAGTCACCTCGCCGACTGGAAGACGCTCCTCGCGCCGCACTACGATACCGCGCGCCGCATGCTGGGGGTGACGCCCAACCCCCGCGTCTGGCCGGCCGATATCCTTCTGCGGGAGATCGCCGAGGAACTCGGCACCGCGGACACCTGGCAGCCGACGCCAGTCGGCACCTTCTTCGGGACGCCGGATGACGAAGGGGATGAAGTCCCCGATCCCTACTTCGGCGGGGAGGGCCCCGCGCGGGCCGGCTGCATCCACTGCGGTGGGTGCATGGTCGGGTGCCGCTACAACGCGAAGAACACGCTGGTCAAGAACTATCTCTACCTGGCGGAGAAGTGGGGGGCCGAGGTGGAGGCGGAGGCCGAAGTGCGGGACATCGTGCCCCTGCCCGAGGGCCAGGGGGACGGGGCGCGCTACGAGGTGGTGTACCGCTCGTCCTCGGCGCTGCTCTTCAGAAATGAGCGCCGGATCCGCACCCGCAATGTCATTGCCGCCGCGGGCGCGCTGGGCACGATGCGCCTCCTCTTCCGCTGCCGCGATGTGACCGGTTCCCTGCCCCGCCTCTCGCCGCGCCTCGGCGACGTGGTCCGCACCAACAACGAGTCCCTGCTCGGCGTCATCGCGCGCGACGACAGGGCGGACTACTCGCAGGGGATCGCCATCACCTCTATCGTCCACGCCGATGCGATCACGACCATCGAACCGGTGCGGTACTCCCCCGGCTCGTCGATGATGCGGCTCCTCACCGGCCCGATCATCGAATCGGGCGGCTTCCTCAGCCGCCTGGCCCAGTCGATCTGGGGGATCATCGCCCGCCCGGTGGACTTTGCCCGCACGCACTTCCTGCCGCGCTGGGCTCAGCGGACCACGATCATCCTGGCCATGCAGACCGAGGACACCCGGCTGCGGTTTCGGTTTGGGCGAAGCCTCTTCACCCTCTTCCGCCGCGGCCTGGTGTCGCACCCCGATCCCGAGAGCGGACATCCGTCGGCCATCGAGATCAGCCGCAAGGTGACCCGGCGATTCGCCGAGAAGACCGGGGGTATTGCCGCCGGATCGATCAACGAGGGGCTTCTTGGCGTCCCGATGACGGCCCATATTCTGGGGGGGTGTCCCTTCGGCCGGGACGCGACCGAGGGTGTGGTCGGGCTCGACATGCAGGTCCACAACTACCCCGGTCTCTACGCCATCGACGGCTCCATCATCCCGGCCAATCCCGGGGTCAACCCCAGCCTCACGATCACCGCCCTGGCGGAGTACGCCATGGACCGGATGCCGCCCAGGCAAGGGGTCGTCGGTCCGCACGCCGATCGGCGTGGCGGCCGCTGATCGCACCGAAACTTCCGAGCGCGGTTGGCTCCTGAACGAAAGGAGTACCAGATGTCCCTCACCCTCAGGTCCAAGACGTTCGAGCATGGTGGTGAGATTCCCCAGCGCTGCACCTGTGAGGGCAAGGACCTCGCGCCCGATCTCGTCTGGTCCGGCGTTCCGGTCGGCACCAAGACGCTGGCGCTCATCGTCGACGACCCCGATGCGCCGGATCCCGCCGCGCCGAAGATGACCTATGTTCATTGGGTGCTGTACAACATCCCGGCGGACGCGACGGGGCTGCCGGAGGGCGCAACGTCGGCGGACCTGCCCAAGGGCACGCGCGAGGGCCTCAACGACTGGAAGCGCACCGGCTACGGCGGACCCTGCCCGCCCATCGGGCGGCATCGATACTTCCACAAGCTCTACGCACTCGACAAGGTGCTGCCCGATCTCGGCGCGGCGACCAAGGCCGTGCTCGAGACGGCCATGGCCGGCCATGTTCTCCAAAAGGCGGAGCTGATGGGTACCTATATCAAGAAGGGAACAGCGACATGACCACTGCTGCGCTGGCATTCGAGGTGAAGCTGACCATGCCCTATGCTCGAGCGGTCGAGGCAGTCGCCGCGGCGCTCAAGACGGAGGGTTTCGGCGTCCTGACGCGGATCGATGTGCACACGACCCTCAAGGAAAAAATCGATGCGGACTTCCGTCCGTATTCGATTCTCGGGGCCTGCAACCCGACGCTGGCGCATCGCGCGCTGAGCCACTACGCGGAAGCCGGGCTGCTGCTGCCCTGCAACGTGACGGTCGAGGCCGACGGCGAGGGGGCGATGGTACGGATTGCCGATCCCGACGTGATGTTGTCGGTCGGTGGCATGGACCAGGATCCTGCCCTGCGGGCGGTTGCCACCGAGGCGCGGGTCCGGCTCTCCCGCGTGGCCGAGGCGCTCCGCGCGCCGCCGGCGGCCACATGATGAAGGACGCCCCCGACCATCTTGATGCCGACCTCATCCTGAAGTTGTATGACTTGCGGCGCGAGGCGGCACTGCGCGAGGCGCGGTCCAAGCTGACCAACGAGTTCTGGCCGAGGAACGCGAAGGAGGCGGTAGCAGTTCTCGCGTACGACCACCCGTTGAACCGCGCCTACCGCCAGGTCTCCACCTACTGGGAAATGGTCTACCGGATGGCCCGACACGGCATCATTCACGGCGACTTCCTGGTGGAGAACAACGCGGAAGGGCTGCTGTCTCTACGCGCGGGTGGAGCCGTATCTGAAGGAGATTCGTGCGGCGGCGCAACCCGGCCGCATTTGAAAATGCGGAGTGGGTGGCACGCGAGGTACCGATGGGGCGGGCCACCGCGGAGCGGATGCGGGCCCGGGTCAAGAAGGAGCTGGAGGGGAAGTAGGGCTCAGGCCATCCGAGCCCGCAGCGCGTCGCGCGCGGTCTCGATCGTGGCGCGCACCCGCGCCTTCAGTTCGGGCAGGTCGTCGAGGGTGAGGCCCGCGGTGTCGATCGGGGGCAGGACCTCGACGACGGCGCGTGCTCGGATTGAAGCGCCAGTCGTGCTTGGGAAGGGCGGTGCGCGTGCCCGCCACGGCGAGCGGCAGGATCGGCACGCCGGCCTCGAGGGCCAGGCGGAAGGCGCCGTCCTTGAACGGCAGCATCCGGCCATCGGGCGACCGGGTCCCCTCGGGGAAGAAGACGACCGATACCCGGTTCCGCAGCGAGGTCCGGCAGCGTTCCATCGCCTCGACGGCGCTGGGGCCGAAGCCACGCTTGATGGGAATGTCGCCCGCCATCCGCATCATCCATCCAATCAACGGGATCTTCAGGATCTCGATCTTCGAGAGCCACTTCATTTCGAAGGGGAGATGGCTGATGAGCAGGATATCGGCGAACGACTCGTGGTTCGCGACGATGACGTAGGGGTGTCGCGGGTTGTCGACCGGATGCCGGCCCGGCGAAAACTCCAGTAGGGATTGACCGTGGCCATGGCCACGCCGAGGCGGCGGAACCACCAGCCGACGATGTAGCGGCCGCGGTCGAATGGCAGGGTGACGAGGAAGACCAGCACCATCGTCGGAAACCACGCGAGCGATGACGACGGCGATCCAGAACCAGGCCCAGGCGGAGCCGATGGTTTGAAGGAAGCGGCGCATGGGGGGAATTTAGCGGAGACGCCGTACGGTCGTCACCCCGGCGAAAGCCGGGGTCCATCTTCGTGCCCGTCCTGTGGTCGTATGAGCCCCCTGGCCTACTGCAGCCGCTCGGTCCGACTGCGCGCCCGGTCGGACAGCGTCACGTCCAGCGGTCCGGTGGCGTTCGGGATCGTGACACGGCCGCCCCGGCCCAGCGACAGGATCTGCCCGGTCGCGGCATCGCGGACGACGGCCAGCGGATAGTCGGTGGCATTCCACCGGACCGTTCTTGCGGTTCCTGAGCGCTCCGCACGGAGCCCGGCGGGACGTCCGGCGACACTGGCACCGGTGGTCGTCGCAGTGGCGCGAAGGCCGCGGCTGTCGAGCTGGAGGCGGGTGAGCGCGCCCACGCACCATCCGGAGCGGCACCGCAAAGGCGAACTGCTCCTCGTTGCCCGGTGCGTCGGCCACGGGCGTGCCGCTGAACGCGATCCGGAACGCCTCACCGCCGTTGGCGTCGAAACCCTGGAGGAGGTTGGGACCGGCGCCGATCGGAAGCATCGCCTCGGTCGTGGCCTCGAACGCCGGCTCGAGAATCACCTCGCCATCCCGGATTCTCCCCCAGACAATCAGGCTCGGCTCGCGCACGCCCCCCACCTGGACCACGGCGGCGAAGCCGCGCTGGTTCATCACGCCCACGTAGGTGTAGTCGCTGATCCACTTGTTCCCGCAATAGCCCATGATATCGGTCTGGGTCGGCGCCTTCACCGCGCCCGTTCCCATGTCGTATCCCCACTGCCCCGTGACCCCCCCGGGGTATGGGTAGTTCGGGTCGAAGGAGCTGACGCCGCCACAGGGGGCGTGCGAGCGGCCGAAGTTGTGCCCCAGTTCGTGCGACACGACGCCCGCCGCACTCGGCAGCTTGTCCCACCCGACGGAGGTGCGTCCCGGCACGTACCCGTAGCCGGCGATGCCGCCGCCGTACGGCACGGCAATGACGCCGTAGTAGTTCTTCGTCCCGCCCTCGGCGGCTCGCAGGGCGTTGATCTCGCTCAGGATACGGAGCCAGACGCCATTGCCGTCGCCCGACTGGATCTGGGCGGTGTCGCTGTAGGTGTACGGGGCGCGCACGTCGGCGGTGACCGTGCTGAGCGGGATGCATCCGGATCGGTCTCGTCGAGGAACTGCGCCACGTTCCCCGCGGTCACGTTGCCCGTGGTATTGTCGGCGGTCCGGAGGACCGGCACGAACCGGATGTCCAGCGTGGCCACCGTGCGCACGTTGAGCGTGATCGGGATGGCGTTGGCTGGGTAGCTGTTATCGCCGTCGTTCGATTCGGCAATGACGTTGGCCGGGTCGACATCGAGCACAATGTCGAGGTCGGGCTGCAGCAGAGAAGCCGGCAACGTGGCGTTCCAGGTGCTGGACAGCGCCGCCTGGCTTCCCACCGTATCGGTCGGGACACTCGAGCCCGGGGCGGCAATCGTGACGGTCTGGATCAGCGACCCAGACCGGTAGAAACGGGCCCGCAGGTCAGGCTCCGCCGTGGTGGCCTGGTTGGCGACGACGAAGACGCGGAGGAGCCCATCGCGTCCCGCCACCAGCGGAATGGCGCGATCGTAGCTCTGCACGCTCTGCGTGACGTAGAACCCGTCGATACTGAGGTTCAGGGACGTCGCCGACCGGACGGCATACGCCACCGATGCGGCGGCGGCGGCGCTGCTCGAGACCGCGACCTGCTGAGTGAGCGGGGTCGGATCATAGAGGGTGCCCGATCCGACGACACCCGCCGCAACGGTGTACGTGCCAGGGGCGAGCCCAGTGAGCGCGGCATTGGCAGTGTGTACGGATGAGTATCCCGCGGGGCCGGTGACGGTGACGGCGGCATCGACCGCTGGGGGCAGGCCGCTGACGGTCAGGCTCAGCGAGCCGGGGGTGGCGGTGTAGACGACCGCTGCGGACGCGGCGGCGCCGGCGCCGACCTTGGAGGTCTGGGTCGTCGGCAGCGGAACGTACGCGGCACCCCCGTCGGTGACATTGGTGGCCGTGACGGTGTAGGTGCCGGGCGCGAGGTCGGTCAAGGTCGCGGTGGAGGGGCCGACCACCTGGTTGAACTCGTTCGGCCCGGTCACGGTGACGCTGGCGGCGGCGGCGGGTGGAAGCCCGCTCACGCCCACCACGAGGGAGCCCACCGTGGGGCCGGTGGGTTCCTTCCCGCCGCATGCTGCGGCGAGGAGCACCAGCAGGACGGGGAGCCGGGCTACATCGAGTCTGGAAATGGGCATGAGAAGAAACGGGGCAACCCACGTGCCGACCCCGGGGCTGGGGTCCAAGCCGCATTCTCACAACAACTTGGGAGTTATTCGTGCGACCCGCTGCACCCCCTTGGTTGGGGCGGAATGCGCTACTCGGGGAGCTTCTCCTCCCAGAGCGCCAGGATATTCCCGTCCGGATCGGCCACCATCGCCATGATGCCGAATCCCTGCTGGGTCGGTTCCGTCACGAATGTCACCCCCCGCTGGTGGAGTCGTTCGCAGAAGTCGAGCAGGTTCTCGACGTGGAGCGTGATCCCGGTCTCTCGCCCGACCATCGCCAGGGCGTTGGGATGCACCGCCGGGTGGACGCCGAGCCGCGTCTTCCCCTTCTGGCCCTCCATGAACTCCGCACCGAAGGAGCCCTGGTGCAGCAGGGGGAGCCCGAGGTGATCGCGGTAGAAGAGAAGCGCGCGGTCGATGTCGGTCACGAAGATGGCGATGCTGTGGATGTGCGGCATATGCGGTAATTGGGCGGGGAAGCGGGGAAGCGGGAAAGTCTCCTGCAACCAAAGCTAATCACTCGGTGCTCGCTGGACGGCTCCGCGAGACGATCCAGTCCACGATCTCCTGATAGAGTCCGGGCGGATACGCCAGCGCGCCACTCGCGTCCGCAACCAGCAATCCGTGGCTGGCGTCCGGAACCACCATGACAGTCATGTCGCGTGAGTTCCTCGCAATGCCGGCGAAGACCGGCTGGTGGCGCTCGGCGAGAATGCGCTGGTCGTCGGCGCCGAGAACGATCAGCACCGGGATGGTGAGCGACCGATACGCCTGGGCCGGGTCGCCCGCCAGCACGCCGGCGTACACATCCCAGTACCCCGCCCCAGGCTGGGGGAGCGTGGCGGTGCCGGGTGGATAGTCCTTCCGCCATTCCGCCGAGCTGGTCCGGGTCTCGAACGCGGCCATGCGTTCGAAGCCCTGTCGATGCAGCGCGTACTGGGTGCGGAGCCGCAGCCATTCCCGCGCTTCCGCCGCCATCTCCGCCGTGCGGCCGGCGGCCAGCAGTCTCCGCTCCTCCATGTCCATGATGGCCTCGGCGTGTGGCAGCGCCGAGCAGACGCGGCAGACCAGGAACGTGACGTCGTCGCGTCGCGTCGCCAGCTCCGGCCCGACGAATCCTCCCTCGCTCGCGGCGTAGATCCCGATTCGCTTGGGGTCGATCCCCGGCTGCCGCTTGAGGGCGTCGAGCGCCGCACCGGCATCGGCCCTCCATGCCTCGTGCGAGAGACCGCTCCATTCTCCGGTCGATTCGCCGGTGCCGCGCTTGTCGAGTGTGAGGACGGCCACCCCATGCGCCGCCACGAGGTCACCAATCTGGCGTGGGGAGCGTCTGGTGAGCGGCCCGGACCCCGGGATCATCAGCATCGCGGGATGGGGTCCCGGCCCCACAGGCATGATCAGGACACCTGCAAGGGTGACATCACCACTTGTGACGCGGAGCTGGCGGGTGCGGAGTGGGACGCGCCTCGCGGTGACCGCCGTGCCCCCGTTCGTGTCCTCCAGCGTCAGCTCACCGTCGGTGATGACGACGCTCCCCTCGACCGGGCGCTGCTGGAACCACTCGGGTCCGAACGCGAAGTGGGTGCGATCCACGGGGTAGAGCGCGCGGATCGCCCCGCTCGTGTATCGGGTCAGCGACAACACCGAACGGCCACCGAGCTGGTCGGCGAGGTTCATCAGGTGGAGGTACTGGCCCGACGGCTCACGGTAGAGTCCCGCCAGGGAGTCGGCGCGTGTGGTCGGAATGGAGTCGGGGATCTGTGCGGAGGCGGTGGTGCCGAACAACATGGCGCCGACCAGTGAAGTCAGTATGCGTTGCATTCCACTCATGACGGCGCGGCGCTTGGGCAGGTTTCTGCTTAGTGGCTGCCTGTCGGCCAGTGCCACTCCCAGTCGAGGTGGAAGCCCAACGGCTCCCCCCACCGCTCGGGTCGGAGGATGCTCGTCGATGCCGAGTCTCCCGGGGCGATGCGCAGGTCGAGGCGCACGGCGCCACACTCGATGCCGATGTTCGTGCAGTCAGAGAGACGCACCCGCGAGATGATGACCGTGTCGGAGGAGGTGTTCCTCGCCATCACGGCCACCTCCTGCCGTTTCTCGGAGGTCTGGCCCCAAACAGCGAATGGCAGCGCCGGCCCATCTCCGGTGCCGGACCCCGTCGGGATCACGGTAGCCGGCAACATCCACCTCCAGGACACCCGGTAGGTAAACTGCTCGTCCCAGATTTTCGGCCGGATGGTCATGGCCTCCGTGGAGTCTCCCTGGCCGAGCACCAGATTGAGGTCGGTCGGCCCGCAAGGAGTCGTCAGATTCTGGCAATCCGCGAGTGCGATCCCGGTGATGGTGACGGTATCGGCGGAGGGATTCCGGGCCCAGATGGTGACGCCGCGCCGATAGGGAAGCGCCATCGTCCAGGTGTCGAACGGCCGGTCGGCGCTGGCCGGCGAGTCCTGGCCGGGGAGCCGGGATGTCTGGCCTTGTCCGCTGCTGATTGGCTGGCCCGCGCGAACTGGAAGGTCGGTCGTGGACCGGGTCGACTTGCTGTCAACAGGACGCGGATCCTGCTGCTGGGCGGACGACAGTGTTGGCGCCGTCAACGTCAGCAACAGGGCGATCAGGCGGGACCCCATCGTATGATCAGCGCTTCGCTCTCGAGCCAACGGCGAGTGAGCCAAGGAGCGCTCCAATTGCACCGCCCAGCAATCCAATGCCGCCACCGATAACGACCTCGAATGGCCAGAGGTTGTGATCGGTCGGGTCCGAGATGGTTCGACCACGACTCGTCCCATGACCGCCACCACGTAGCCAAGCGCGATGAGCGCAGCGGTCGCCGCGGCACGCTGTTTAACGAGCACTCGCGCCGCGAAGCCAGCCACGGCGCCGACCGGCGAACCATGGTACGAAGAAAGCTCCGACTCGTCATGTCCAGCTCCCCGTACGGAACAGGCCAGAGAAGTGCGCCGGCGGCCGCGGTCCCCAGGAGAACGGTGACCGCGGTCTTGGTTCTATTCTGAGCATGGGCGTAGCCGCTATGCCGCGGCGGACTGCTTCGGCGTCAGGACTGCGAGGAGCATGCCCACGATGGCCAGCGCCGCCACGTCACCCAGCATGTGCCCGCTGTTGCCGGCGGTCGTGAGGGCCTGGTACGCCATGATGCCGGCATGGACCAGGCTGGACCAGACGGCAAACCAGATGAGGCTGAGATGCTTCAGCGGCTCCTTGGCGGCCAGGAAGAGGAAGACGCCGAGCGTCGCGTAGATGCCGAGGATCATCTGGAGGTACATCGGCTGCGCCGGGATCCAGCTCCAGCCGCTCGGCCAGAGGATCGTCAGCGGGTAGATGCCGACGATGAAGATGAGGCCGACGAGTCGAAGCGCGAGACTGAGGTTCTTGGTGTCGGATGTGGAGGCCATGTCGATGTTCTCCTTGGGGTGAAAGCAGAACGTACGGCCCGGACGGCTATCCCGCTAGGCTCCGGATATGCCCCGTCACCGCCCGCAACTCCTTCCCGTTCATCCGCATGATGAAGCGCCGACTGACACCACTGATCATCTTGACCGCACCCGCGATGCCCAGTTTGGCCGACTGCTGGGCCAACGCACCGGCGTTGGACAGCTTCAGCGCCCGGAGGTAGTAGTAGTCCATCCCGGTCTCGGTGAGGTCCGCGACCAAGTCGGCCAGCGCCTCCCGGTGGTCTTCGGGATCGTCGGCCTCCTCCAGCGCGGTGAGCACGGCGAGCATGTGAGCCTCCGACTCCTCCGAATGGTGAAAACGGAGGCCGGGCCCATCGGCGGCGCTGCCCGCGGTCTGTTTGGACGATCTCTTGGAGGAGGCCATGGGGATCCGATCAGTGGGTGGCGCACACTGGGTTGAGGTGTAGCCAGAAAGCTAGTCACGCCGATCCTCCGTGGCGCGCTCAGCCGCTGGCGCCCTCCCCCGCCCCGCCGTACCTTCGACGGTCACCCGCTCCGGAGTGTCCGTGGCCGTTACGTATGCCCGCCGTCTCGGTCTCTTTTCCGGCACCATGTCCGTCATCGGCGGCATCATCGGCGCCGGCATCTTTCTCAATCCGGCCATCGTCGCGCAGCGGGTCGGCACGTCGGCCGCCACCATCGCCGTTTGGGTGGGCGGCGGGTTCGTGGCGCTGATCGGGGCGTTCATCTACGGCGAGCTGGGACAGCGGCGGCCGATGGTAGGGGGCGGGTACTCCTACCTGAGCGATGCATTCGGCCCCTTCCCCGCCTTTCTCTACGCCTGGGGGCTGCTCCTGATCATCGCGCCGGGTGCCATCGCCGCCGTGGCGGTCACCTTCGGCAACTACGGCGCCGCGTTCTTCGGTGTCTCGACGGACGTGGCGCGGCCCGCGGCGGTAGGCGCCATTCTCCTGCTTACCCTGATCAACTGCCTCGGCGTCACGTTCGGTGCGGTGACGCAGAATGTGTTCACCGTCCTCAAGCTGGCGGCCATCGGCATGGTGGTCGTCGCCGGGCTCCTCTCGTTCGGCAATCCACCCCCGCCCTGCATCGACTGCGCGGCGCTGGCGGCCCCGGTCGGGAGTGGCGCGATGATCGGTGCGGTGGGGGCGGCGCTGGTGCCGGTGCTCTTCTCCTATGGGGGGTGGCAGCAGACGAATTTCATCGCCGAGGAGATTATCGAACCGGAGCGAAACCTGCCGCGGGCACTGGTGCTGGGCGTGGTCGTGGTGGTGCTGGTCTATGTGCTGGCCAATGCGGCATACCTCGGTGCGCTCGGCGTCGACCGGCCTCGCCGCGAGTTCGGCTCCGGCGGCGGATACGATGGAGGTGCTGCTCGGGCCAGCTGGCCGCGTCGTGATCACGGCCGGGATCGTGTGTTCGACGTTCGGCTTCCTGAACCTGGTGATCCTGGTGACGCCCCGGGTCTTTCAGGCCATGGCCGCTGACGGGCTCTTCTTCGAGAAGTTCGCGCAGCTCCATTCGCGGTACCGGACCCCCGTGCCGGCGATCGTCTTTCTTGGGGTGTGGTCGGCCATCCTGGTCTATACCGGGAAATATGGGGCGTTGCTCGACTACGTGGTCTTTGCCGACTGGATCTTCTTCGGACTGACCGCGCTCACGCTGGTCGTGTTCCGTCGGCGGGATGGGATGGCAGGTGTCCGCTTCAGGGTACCGGTCTTCCCGTTGGCGATGACCCTCTTCGTTGCTGTGGCGGGGTATGTCGTGGTGGGGTCGATCCTCTCCAACCCGGGCAATGCCGTCCGGGGGGTGGGACTGCTGGCCCTCGGCCTGCCGGTCTACCTCTACTGGCGCTCGGTGGGGGTGCGGGGGGGAGCCTGCGCGGAGGCTCGCCCAGGCGTTCCGCCAGTTTCGACGCATGCGCTCGAGTCCGGGGCGTGCCAGCGGTGTATCCCCAAACCGCGTCTGAAACTCCTCCTCCGTCATCCTCTCGAAGAACTCTTCCCCAGCTTCTCGCAATTCGCCGCGGTCCCGAAACTCCGGAAGCGATGTTTCCGTCGCAAAGCGCAAATTCCAGGGACAGACATCGTTGCAGACATCGCACCCGAACGCCCAGCCGTCGATTTGGCCGGCCAGTTCGGCGGGAATCTCCTTCTTGTACTCGATCGTGAGGTAGGAGATGCACTTGGTGGCGTCGAGGACGTAGGGCTCGACAAAGGCGTCGGTGGGGCAGGCGTCGAGGCACTTGGTGCAACTGCCGCAGTGGTCGGTGGCGAAGGGCGGATCGATGGCCAGCGGCAGGTCGGTGAAGATGCTGCCGATGACGAACCAGGAGCCGATGCCGGGGCGGAGGAGCATCGTGTTCTTGCCGATCCAGCCGAGGCCGGCGCGCTCGGCGAGTTCCCGCTCGGGGACCGGGCCAGTGTCCACGTATGGGCGCGCAGTCTTGGCGCCGTGTGCGAGCATCAAGTCAGCTAACTGATTGATTCTATTGAGTGTAACAGAGTGGTAGTCAGTGCTACGACTATAGATGGCCGTTCGTGGCCTAGCGTATGCTGGGCTTGATTCTGGATAGTAGTAGTTGTCGAGAATAACAACGGCTCGAGTGGCGTCGCTGTCGATCAGGCGGAGGTCCTTCCGCTTCTTCGCCTGACGGTGGATGTAGCGCATGTTGCCGCCGTAGCCCGCTTCCAGCCAACGGCTCAGGGCCTCCGCCCTGGCCGAGGGGCCCAGATCGGTGACCCCGCAGGCGACGAAGCCGAGATCGGCGGCGCGGGCCTTCACGTCGATCGCGGTCAGGCTCATGAGGGGAGCCGCTGGTCGTGCCCCGTGATGATCCGGGCGCCCCTCGCGTAGGTGATGTACGAGATGGCCCACTCGATCATGACCAGCAGTCGATTGCGGAACCCGATCAGGAAGAAGATGTGGACGAAGACCCAGGCGAGCCACGCCACGAACCCGCTGAATCGTACGCTGCCCAGGTCGGCGACCCCGCGTCCGCGGCCGATGACGGCCAGCTGGCCCCGGTCCTTGTAGGTGAAGTTGCCACGAGTCTTCCCCGCCAGCTCTCGGCGAATCGCTTCCGCGGCAAACTGCCCCTGCTGGATTGCCACTGGACAGAGTCCGGGAAGGGTCTCGCCGTCAGCGGCACGGAAGGCGGCGGCGTCGCCGAGCACGAACACCTCGGGGTGGCCCGGAATCGAGCAGTCGGGTTCGACCAGCGCGCGCCCGACCCGATCCAGGGGAGTGCCCAGTGACTGCAGGAGGGGGCTCGCTCGATTGCCGGCGGCCCACACCACCGTGTGGGTTGGGATAACGAGGTGGCCTGCGGTCACATGGCCAGGCTGGACATCGGTGACGAAGGTCTCGGTCCGTACCTCAACGCCGAGCAGGCGAAGTGACTCCCGAGCGCGGTCGGCGAGCGCAGCGGGGTAGCTGGGGAGGAGCTGGCTGCCCCCTTCCAGCAGCATCACCGAGGCGGCCCGGGGATCGATCCGCCGGAAGTCGCGCCGCAGCGCATACTGCCGGATCTCGGCGAGAGCCCCCGCCACTTCGACCCCCGTCGGGCCGCCGCCCACCACGACGAAGGTGAGAAGGGCGCGCCGCTTCTCGACATCCGGTTCCCGCTCGGCCGCCTCAAAAGCCAGGAGCACTCGCCGCCGCACTTCCTCGGCATCATCGGCGGTCTTGATGCCGGGGGCGACGCGCTCCCAGTCGTCATGGCCGAAGTAGAAGTGCCGCACCCCAGGAGCGAGCAGGAGATAGTCATACTCCACCTCGTGCCCGTCTGCGAGCTCGAGGCGCCGGTGCGACGCGTCCACGGCCGCGACGTCCGCCATCAGCACTTCGGTATTTCGCTGGCGGCGCAAGATGGATCGAATCGGTGAGGCGATGTCGCTGGTATCCAGGGCGGCGGTCGCCACCTGATAGAGCATCGGCTGGAACAGGTGGTAGTTCGTGCGGTCGATCAGGGTGACGCTGACCGGGGCGCCGCGCAACGCTTTGGCAGCGTAGAGACCGGCGAATCCCCCTCCGACGATCACTACCCTCGGCTTGGGCGAGACCTGCGGAGATCGGGGTGAGGAAGTCAAAGCCCCATCGTCTCACGGCGCCAGCGGACAAACCGCAGCATATCCTCGAGTGGCGGGACCGCGTCTTCCGAGCCGTAGGCGGTGTACATCCGCCAGCGGAGATAGGTCACATCTGGGAGGGGCATGAAAGGAGGGTTGGCCCACCACCGCCGCCGCCGGAACGCCCAACCGGTGCGGAGCAGGTCGACCGCCAGGCGGGGGTTCACCACCGCGCGGAGCGCCGCCGCACCGAGGAGCGCCAACCAGGAGCCACGATAGGCGGTGGCCGCGGGATGCTCAGGATGATGGGGGGAGGCCGGCATGTGGGGAATATATACGAGGTCTGGGGGCTGAGGACTGGGGGCTGGGGACAGCCGGTAGGGGTGGCAGGCATCAGCGATCGCGGTAGTATTCCTGCTGTCCCCCCTCCCCGTCCGCAGGCTGCGTCGCCTCCCGGAGAGTACATGTTGCTGAGTTCCGCCCTGCTTGGTGCCACGCTGTTCCTGACCCCGCCAACGATGCTGGGTCCGAAGACCGACATCCTCTACATGAAGAACGGCGACAAGCTCACCTGTGAAATCAAGACGATGGACGCCGGGGCCATCTACGTGAGCCTGGACTACGTCAACGGCACCATCACGGTCGAGTGGGCCCGCCTGGCTCGCCTGGAGAGCCCGAATCTCTTCCTGGTCGAGCTGGATGACGGTGTGGTCTACACCGGGAATATCTCCATCCATCCGGTGGAGGGCAGCGATTCCGTTCTGGTCGAGATTACCGAGCCCAACGGGCAGCGGGCCGTGTTCGACAAGTCCCGGATTGCCGGCTTCAGCAGCACCGCGGCCTCGTTCTGGGGTCGCCTCAACGGCAACATCTCGTCCGGCGTCAGCTACGCGAAGGGCAACGAGACGACGACGTACAACATCAGCTCCAACGTCAACTATCCGCGTCCGAGGTGGAGCGCCGCGGTCGGATTCAATTCGAATTTCTCGAACAGCACGGGTGCCGACGCGTCGACCCGTAACCAGCTCCAGCTGACCTTCGGCCACCTCATGCGCTGGAACAACTGGTACTACACCGGGTTCGCCAGCGGCCTGCAGAGCTCCGAGCAGCAGATCATGGTGCAGACCAACTTGGGCGGCGGCGTGGGCAAATTCTTCAAGAAGACGAGCAACGTCCGACTTTCCGTGGCCGGCGGGCTCGTGTGGCAGGGGACGGACTACGAGTCCTCCGTGGCGACGGCGACGCGAGAAGACATGCTTGGGGTGATGATTCTCGGCACAGCTAACTATGTGAAATTCAAGAAGACCACGCTGAATCTGACCATCAATGCCATTCCGTCCATCAGCGACGCCGGGCGGTTCTACTTCAACGCCAACGCGGCCTATTTTCTCAAGCTGTTCGGGCAGATCAACTGGAACCTGTCCTTCTACGGGAACTGGGACACCCAGCCCCCGTCGGGGACCTCGGGCAACGACTACGGCATCAATTCCGGGCTCAGTTTCACCTTTGGCAACCAGTAGCGTAGTGCCCCACACCCTCGCAGCACGGTACCGTGCCGAATTCCCGATCTTCGAGCGCTCCATTTACCTCAACAGCTGCTCTCTCGGGGCGCTGTCGCGTCGCTCGCGGACGCGGGTCAACGACTATCTCGACCTCTGGGACGCGCGGGGCGCGTCGGCGTGGTACGAGACCTGGTGGGCGGCGCTCGCGGAACTCCGCGACCCGGTACGGGAACCTCATTCACGCCTCGGCGGGCGCCATCGCCCTGCATCCCAATGTGTCCGGCGCGCTCGGGGTCGTCGCTTCCGCCGTCGACCATTCGCACCGTCCGAAAGTGGTCGTGACGAGCCTCGATTTTCCGACCATCGGCTACCAGTGGATGGCCAAGGCCCGCGAAGGCGTCGAGGTGGTCGTGCTCGAGAGCCCGGACGGCATCGGCGTGCCGCTGGAGATGTACGAACGGGCGGTGGACGAGCGGACGGCCCTCATCGCGACCAGTCACGTCTTCTTCACCAGCGGTGCGATTCAGGAGGTCTCGGCACTCGCCGGGATCGCGCATCGGGCTGGCGCGCTCTGCCTGGTGGACGGGTACCAGGCGGCTGGCCAGCTCCCGGTGGACGTCGGCACACTCGATGTGGACTTCTATCTCGGTGGCGGGCTCAAGTGGCTGCTCGGCGGGACCGGCGTGGCCTTCCTGTATGCCAGGCCGGACCTGACACCCACCCTCCATCCCACGGTGACGGGGTGGTTTGCGCATCGGGAGCAGTTTCGCTTTGATTCCCGCGCACTGGCATTGCATGACGATGCTCGCCGGCTGGAAGCGGGCACGCCGCCCCTCATGCCGGTCTATGCGCAGCTCGGTGGCTTGGATATCCTCGAGGAGATCGGCATTCCGGCCATCCGCGCCGCGACCGCGCTGCTGACCGAGGATCTGATTGCGGAGGCGCGCGCACGCGGCCTTGCCCCGCGGGTGGCGTCGTGCGCGGAGGACCGGAGTGCCATCGTCATGCTCCCGTCCGCCGATCCAGCCGCCGATGTGCGCCGGCTCGCCGACGCCGGGTTGATCGTGGATGCGCGACCTGGACACGTGCGCGTGTCGCCCTATTTCTACAACCTGCCCGACGACCACCGGGCCCTGCTGGAGTGCCTGACCCATGGCCGCTGACGCGCCAACCCCGTCCGACCGCCCCGTCGACCGCAGCCTGACCGAGGACGAACTCCTCTTCGACCGCTTCGCCACCGACGCCGAACGACGCCGCGCCGACGCCCTCAAGATCAGCGACTCGTGGCGTGTCCTGCGGATCATGGGGGAGTTCGTCTGGGGGTTCGACAACCTGGCGTCGATCAAGGACGGCGTCTCGATCTTCGGGTCGGCCCGCACCAAGGTGGACAACCGGTACTATCGTGACGCGGTGGCGGTCGCCCAGCTGCTGGCGGCGCACAGGATCCCGGTCATTACGGGGGGCGGTCCCGGCATCATGGAGGCCGGCAATCGCGGGGCCAAGGATGCAGGGGGTGAATCGGTGGGGTGCAACATCGAGTTGCCCTTCGAGCAGGGCAACAACCCCTACCTGACCAAGAACCTGCTCTTCAAGTTCTTCTTTGTGCGCAAGACGATGTTCGTGAAGTACGCCACGGCCTTCATCGTCTTTCCCGGTGGTTACGGGACGATGGACGAACTCTTCGAGGCGCTCACCCTGATCCAGACCGGCAAGGTGAAGTCATTCCCCGTCATCCTCTTCGGCCGAGCCTACTGGGAGGGGATGGTCGATTGGCTGTCGCGCACGGTGGCGGGCGCGGGCAACATCGACGCCGGCGACCTGACGCTTTTTCATGTGACCGACGACCCGGAAGAGGCCGTCCGGATTGTCCTCGAAGCACGCGCCCGGCGCGCCTGACCTTCCGCCCAGACCGGAGCACCGCATGACACGTCCCTCGGGCCCCTACCTGCGCGGCCAGCGCATTGATCCCGCGGCCATCACCGGCGCGGAACAGATTGCCGATCTCGTCGACAACGCCTTCCTGGCCTACAACGCCGGGCGGATGCGCGAGGGGTGTCAGCTCTTCACCACCCGCATGCTCCAGCCCGACACCACGGTCGGCATGAGCCTGACGGGCGCGATGACGCCGGCCGGCATCGGCATGAGCTGCCTCATCCCTCTGATGGAGGCGGGGTTCGTGGACTGGATCATCTCCACCGGCGCCAATCTCTACCACGACGCGCATTTCGCGCTGGGGCTGGCGTTGCACCGCGGCCGGCACGATGCCGACGATGTCGAGTTGCGCGACAAGGGCGTGGTGCGCATCTACGACATCTTCTTCGACTACAACGTGCTCCTCTCCACCGACGCCTTCGTGCGCGAGGTGTCGGCCCGGCCGGAATTCCAGCGTGCGATGAGCTCGGCGGAGTATCACTACCTGCTGGGTGGCTATCTCAGGGAGCGGGAGGCGGCGCTGGGCCTGTCCAAGCGCTCGGTGCTGTCGACCGCGCATGAACTCGCGGTGCCGATCTACACCAGTTCCCCGGGTGACAGCTCGATCGGGATGAACGTGGCGGAGCAGGCGCTGGCTGGCAGCGCGCTGCGGTTCGACGTGAGCGCCGACGTGAACGAGACGGCGGCCATCGTACTCGAAGCGAAGCGCACCGGCGGCAAGAGCGGGGTGCTGATCGCCGGCGGGGGGAGCCCCAAGAATTTCATGCTCCAGACCGAACCACAGATCCAGGAGGTACTCGGGATCGACGAGCGGGGGCACGATTACTTCCTCCAGATGACGGACGCGCGGCCGGATGTCGGTGGGCTCTCGGGCGCGACGCCGAACGAGGCGGTCAGCTGGGGAAAGATCGACCCCGACCAGCTTCCCGGTACCGTGGTGGTGTATGCCGACAACACGATCACCTTGCCGTTGCTGACCGCCTACGCGCTGCAACGGGTGAAGCCCCGGCCGGTGAAGCGCCTCTACGACCGGCGCGAGGCGATGATGGAGCGACTGGTGACGGAATACCGCGCCGCCCTGGCGTTCCGCGACCAGCGGGCCGATGACGCGGTGGGAGAACGGGGTGGACACTAGCCCGGTTCCCTTCCCCGGGCCCACACGCCGGTACGCCTGGTACGCACTCGCGCTTCTCGCGGTGCTGAAGTTGCTCAGTTACGTCAACCGCAACGTCATCTTCGCACTTGTCCCGCCGATCGAACTGGATCTCCACCTCACCGACGCCCACATCGGGTGGATCGCCTCCGCGTTCGTCCTGCTCTTTTCCGTCGCCGTCTTCCCGTTCGGGGTCTTGAGCGACCTGCGCTCGCGACGGGCGGTGGCGGGCGTGGGGGTGGTGATTTGGAGCGTGTTCGCCTTCCTCGCGGGATTCTCGCAGGGGTTCTGGGGTCTCTTCATGACCCGGGCGGCGGTCGGAATCGGGACGGCCGCCTTTACCGCTGCTGCCGCCTCGCTCGTGGCGGACTACTTTCCGGGCTCGCGCCGGGCGCTGGCCATGGGGATCTTCTCCGCCGGTATTCCGGTTGGCGGCATCCTCGGCATCACGCTCGGTGGGCAGCTCGAGGCGATCTACGGGTGGCGCGTTTCGATGATGGCCGTTGCCGTCCCCGGCATCCTCCTGGCCGCGCTGGTCGTGCGGCTCACCGACCCAAATCGCCCCCCGCCCATCTACACCGTGCGTCAGTACTGGCGTCAACTGGAACTGGGCGCGACCGGGGCGTTCAAGGCCGCCTGGCCACTGCTGATTGGCTCGGCGCTCGGCCTGGTGGCGGCGTGGATCTTGGACAGTCGCTACGGCGCCACCTCAAGCCTCGACACGGCTGCGCTGGCCACCGGCATCGGCCTGGGGCTGGCGGGCAATCTGGTCCTCCTGGTGCGCGCCAATCGGCGGAAGGAGGATGTCTTCGACTTTCTGCCCGCCGAGAGCATGACCGATGCTATCGGCGAGACGCGGCTGGCGGTCAACACCGTCTTTCGCACGCCGACGCTCAAGTACCTCTTCGTGGGCGGCGCGCTCGTCGCGTTCGGCGTGAACGGCCTGGTGGGCTGGGCCCCTACCTACATGTCGCGGACGCTGAATCTCAGCGTGGCGGAGGGCACGCTGCTGCTCGGACAATGGGGGCTGCTGACCGGAACAGCAGGGACCCTCGCCGGCGGGGTTATGGCCGATTGGCTGGGGAAGTACACCAACCGCGGACGGATGATCGTCTCCACGGTCGGGCTGTGCATCGGGGGGCCGCTCGCGGTCTGGCTGCTGGCGCTCCGGGACCTCGGGCTGTTCGTGCCGGTCTTCGCGGCGGCGTTCTTCTTCCTGACCCTCTACAACGGGCCGGTCATTGCCGCGGTGTTCGATGTGGTCCCTGCGCGGATCGGCGCCACGGTCATGGGGGCCTACCTGCTCTTCATCCACGTGGCCGGCGACGCGATTGCGCTGCCGCTTGTCGGCATTCTCTCCGATCGCTTCGGCATTGACCGCGCCATCTTCATTCTGCCCGTTGCTGTCATCCTCGGGGGCATCGCGCTCTTCTTCGGGGTCGGGACGGTGGTGCGCGACATGGCGTTCGTGGCGGCGAGGACCACGAGCTCTCATCCCGTGGTCAAGTAGACTGTTTGCCGCTCAAGAAACCGGACCCCGGCGACCCTGCCCCGGTGAAAGCCGGGGGCCGGGGTGACGAGCCGCTGATATTCCTGCCCCGCTGCCCCGCCCTATCTCGCATTCCTGTATAACAGTTCCACCAGTTCGTCGTACATCGCCCCCGATTGCTCGGGATCACCCGAGCGAATGGCGCTGGCCGCGCAGTGCTCGAGGTGATTGCGGAACAGTATGCGGGCGACTCCGCGCAGCGCCTCGTGCACCGAGGAGACCTGCGTCAAGACGTCCGCGCAGTAGCGTTCCTCCTCGAGCATGCGCTGGAGGCCGCGCACCTGGCCCTCGATCCGCTTGAGCCGGTTCAGTGCGGCTTCCTTGAGGACGGGGTCCACCGCCACGGCATGCGTGCCGTCGCCGGGTCTGGCGCAGGCGCATGGTGCCGTGGGCTCGCCGGCAGAGTGTTCGCTGTTGGGGGTGGGTGCGGGCATCAGGCCCTCCGGAGGCGCAGGCTGTTCGTCACCACCGACACACTGCTGACGGCCATGGCGGCGGCTGCGATGGTCGGTGTCAGGAGGATGCCGAAGAGCGGATAGAGCGCGCCGGCGGCCACCGGGATCCCCACGACGTTGTAGGCAAAGGCCCAGAAGAGGTTCTGCTTGATGACGCGCAGCGTGCGCCGCGCGAGCCGCACTGCCTCAGGAACGCCGGCCAGGTCGCCGCGCATCAGCGTCACGTCGCCAGCCTCCACCGCGACGTCGGTGCCGGTACCAATGGCGATGCCGACGTCGGCCTGCGCGAGCGCCGGCGCGTCGTTGAGCCCATCGCCCACCATGCCGACGACCTGGTTGCTCGCCTGCAGCCGCAGGACGACGTCCCGCTTGTGCTCCGGCAACACTTCCGCCACCACCCGATCGATCCCGACCTGGCGCGCGACGCTCTCGGCCGTGCCGCGCGCATCGCCAGTGAGCATCACGACATCCAGTCCGAGTGTCCGCAGCGCCGCGACCGCTGCGGCGCTCGTTGGCTTGATCGGATCGGCCACCGCGATGGCACCCGCCGCGGAGCCGCCGATGGCGACGAGCACCGGCGTGGCGCCGAGCTCGGCCATTGCATCCGCCGCCGCATGGAGCGCCGTGCTGTCGACGCCCCAATCGGCGAAGAGCGCGCGATTTCCGACGAGGACCCCTTCGTCGTTGACGACCCCGACGACGCCCTTCCCCGGGAAGACCTGGAAGGAACCGACGGGGGGAATCGTGAGGCCGCGGTCGGTGGCGGCCGCCACGATCGCCTCGCCCAACGGGTGCTCACTCATCCGCTCGAGCGCCGCGGCGGACGCCAACACGCCGGCCTCCTCCCCTGCCCCGACCAGCTGGACCTGCGTCACGGCGGGTCGGCCCTCCGTGATGGTGCCGGTCTTGTCGAGGACGACCACGTCCAGTTCAGCGGCGCGCTGCAGCACGTTGCCGCCCTTGAACAGGACGCCGCGCTCGGCGCCGCGCCCGGTGGACACCATCACCGCCGTCGGTACGGCGAGCCCCATGGCGCAGGGGCACGCGATGATCAGCACGGTGACCGCGGCGGCGAGGGCGCGGACGACCCGAGGCTCCGGGCCGACAAGGAACCAGATGGCGAAGGTGGCGAGGGCGATGACGAGGACCACGGGCACGAAGACCGCGGCGATCCGGTCGGAGAGCTGCTGGATCGGGGCCTTGGCGCCCTGCGCTTCCCGCACCATCCGGATGATCTGGGCGAGGACGGTGTCGCCTCCGACGCGGGTGGCGCGGAAACGGATGGCGCCCGCGCCGTTGAGGGTGGCGCCGACCACCGGGCTCCCCGCCTGTTTGGCGACCGGCGTCGGTTCACCGGTCAGCATGGCCTCGTCCACGTTGGTGGTGCCTTCGAGGACGATGCCATCCACGGGAATCGTCTCCCCCGGACGCACGAGGAGCTCGTCGCCGGTGCGCACCTGGTCGAGCGGGACCTCGCGCACGTCCCCGCCCCGCACCACGCGCGCCGTATCGGGACGCAGCGCCACCAGCTTGCGAATGGCCGCCGAGGTGCGCCCCTTGGCGCGCGCCTCCAGATAGTTGCCGAGGAGGATGAGTGCGATGATCCAGACAACCGCCTCGTAATACACATGCGGTTCGACCCCGCGATCGAGGAAGAACCGGGCACCCACCGTCATGGCCAGGCTGAAGAGAAACGCGGCCCCCGTGCCGACGGCGACGAGGGTGTTCATGTCGGCGCCGCGGTGCCGCGCCGCTGCCCAGGCACGCACGTAGAAGTGCCGGCCAGCCCAGAAGACGATCGGGAGCGTCAGGAGCAGGAGTGCCCAGCGCCAGGTGCCGGCGCTCACGTCGAAGAGAGCAGGGGCCACCGACCGCAGCGCGTCGCTGAGCGGCATCATCAGGCGCATGAGCGGATCGGCGGCGCCCTGCGCCGCGGCTGCCTCGCCGAGGGGGAGGCCGATGAGCATGGCCAGAACGGCGGCGACGAGGCTGACGGCCACCTTGCGGCGCAGGGTCTTGAGTTCGGCGGCGAGGCGGATCTCATCCGCCGTCTCTTCGTCGCCAGGTGAGGTCTCGGGGCGGGGCAACTCGGCGCCGTAGCCGGTGTCACGAATGGTGGCGACGAGCGAGTCGGGGGAAGCGACCGCCGTGTCGAATTCGACGGTGGCCGAGTGCGTCATCAGGTTGACGTTGGCGGAAGCCACACCGGGGCTGCGCTCGAGCGTGCGCTGGATGCGCGCGCTGCACGCGGCGCAGGTCATGCCGGAGACCGGAATGGTGACCCGATCGGTGGTGGCGGGCATCGGTGCTAGCCGGTCATGCCGCGCTCGGCGCGGGGGTGGCGCGGTAGCCCTCGTCCGAGACGGCGGCCGCGATGGTGGACGCGTCGATGAGCGACGGGTCGAACCGAAGTTCGGCCCGGCCGATCTTGACCGAGTCGACCTCGACCCCCTTGAGGGCGGCGAGAGCCTTGTTGACGGCGTTCAGGCAGTGCCCGCAGGACATGCCTTCGATATGGAGAATGAGATTTTCCATGGCCTTATCACGTAGTAGTGAGGACTACTAATGGGATTTACCGACCCAGGGAGACCGCGTTCTGACGTCGGCGTCGCCGCCGCTGCCCCATGCGGAGCGACCGAAACGGGGTCCAATTTATATAGGGGTGGGGGGTATGTCAATAGGCCCGCCGAACCACCTTGAAGTTCTTTCCCCGCAGGCATTTGCAAGATGAGGCGGTGGGTTGCCGGTCGAGCCGGCATGTCAACTAATCGATGTAAGTCCTTCATTCGTAGTACTTTACGACATAGGGCTGCAACTCGGGGCATGCAAAGTGCACTAGGCGGCATATATGGAAGACCACCGCGACTCATTCCGCTCATCCTCCGGAGGCGGGGAGATCGAAGCCCTCGATGTAAGGGTTCCGCTCCTTCGCCTCAAGGGGAGCTCGTGGGATGCGGTTGCGCTCGAGACCTGGCTCGAGGCCCTCTCCGGGTTGCTTGCCCCCGAATTGCCCCACGACCTGATGGCCCTCTGGGTGTATCCCCCCGAGGGCCCCGCCGTGCTTGTCGGCCCATCGGCGCTGGCGCAGGACCATCTCGAAGTCCCCTCGCCGGCGCCCCATCTGGGGCAGGATGAGCTCTACACCATGGAGCAGCGGATCCGCTCGGCGGGGTATGCCTCCGTCGTCTGCATGGCCGTGCCCCATGGCGATCGCGATGTCGGACTCCTGCTTCTGGCCGACCTTCGTTCCGCTCGCTACGGGCTGCCGGAGGCGGTGCTCCTGCGAAACGTCGCCGACTCCCTCGGCCCAACCCTGGCTCGGGTGGCCAGGCAGGGGAGGGGGAGTGAGATGGCGCAGCGAGACGACGGCTCACCCCCGCCCCCGGAGCGGCGTCGCTCCCAGCCGGGTCGAAAGCTCGTCGAGTTGCACGAGCTCCTCGCCAAGCTGGGACTGGCCGAGTCGGCATCCCGCACGCCACGGGAGTTCGCGGACTTCGTGTCCACCGCACTCCAGCCGATGTTGCCGCACGACCGGCTGCAGATCCTGGTCCCGGACGCCTCCGCACAGGAACACTACCGTTTTGACCGACATGGGCCTGGCACGTTCTGGTCCGACCCGGCGCTCGTCGTCACGCGGGAGCAATTCAACCCCGCGGCGCAGTTCGGCGATGCCGACGACATCCTCATCGGAGACACGCAACGAGCGTCCGGCGCACCCGCCTGGTGTCCCGACGCCCCAGGAAGCGCGGACGATGGGTCGCCGGCGCGGTCCGTCATCGGGGTGCGGCTCCTCTCGCAGACACGCGTGGCCGGCTATCTCCTCCTCGGAGGCAATGGTCCGGACTTCTTCCGGCAGGACGATCTCGAACTCCTGCGGCAAGTGGCGCCGCTGGTGGCGGTCCGGGTGGACGGCTTTCTCCTGGCCTGGCATGTCCAGGTAATGCGCTCCCACTTGAGCGTGCTCCGCAACGTTCCGGCCGCCCTGGGGCGCATCGCCGAAGTGCTGGCCACGACCGCCCACATCGGCGCTGCGACGCGCCTCTTCGCTCGCGAAGCCTCGACGGTGCTGCCCTTTGATCGTGTCGAGTTCGCGCTGAAGCTCGGCGATGCCGACGAAGTCGTCGTACTGGCGCCGGGGGACGCGCACCCGCTGCCGGATCTCCCGCTCATGTCGGTGGCCGGGACCGAGCTGGGCCGAGTGCTTCGCGGGGAACTCCCGCACGCCTATGCGTCGGCCCGGCGCCAGCTCGATTCGGAACTCGGGGCAGGGCAGCCGACCGCCGCCCTGGTCGTTCCGCTCCGGGTCGGTGGACGGATTTTCGGTTGTCTGACCCTGCTCGCGGCGGGCGCCGACGCGTTCACCCGCGCTGATATCGCCCTGGCGCAGCAGCTCGCCGACCTGCTCGCGCCACACCTCGAACTCCTCCGCCGCGCGTCGATGTCCTCGCCGCCGGTGGCACCGGGGTGGCGGCGCCGACCGTAGGTCGGCGGGCGGGGCAGCGGGGCAGCGGGGCAGGGAGGCAGGGGGCAGGAAACGAGACGGGCGCACCAAGGTGCGCCCGTCTGCATATCTGCCTCCCTGTCCTCCTGCCGATCTGCCCCGCGGTCAATTCGGTGCGTGCACGCCGGGCCCCCCATAATTCCGGTTTCCGCCGATCGTCGGACCGCGGAATTCGAAGGCGTCGGAGTTGTCCATCTTGGCGATGACCTGCCGGATGGAGCCGGGGAACGGCGTCGTCTGGCCATTTTTCCCGAAGGGATCGGTGTACCAGACCTCCGGCCCTTCGGCGTTGCGCAAGCGGTTGCCGTTGATGTCCACCTGTCGGCGCACGCCGTTGAACGGCGAGCGCGGGTCGTCGTAGGCCAGGGAGGTCAGGGTGCCGTTGGCGGTGGCCTGGTCGCAGAGCCATCCCCTCGCACGGTCGCCATTGGGCTCGACCACGAAGCACATGTCCACCGTGCGACCCGTGATGCCTGGCAGCGCCGGATCGTAGAACCGGCTCGGATAGAACACCTGATAGTACGGGTCGATGCTGGCGAGGGTGCGGTTCGATGTCGTCCGAAGACTCGCACTGATCTGCCAGCTCTCATGCAACGCCGAGCCGAAGCTCGAGTTCTGTCCCGCAGGCACCAGCATGTACTGCTCGATGCAGTCCCGGTCGGGGAGGGTGCGCTTGCCGCCGCCGCTCGGGCTGTTGAGCGGGGTCGGGGCCCCGACCGGCACATGCACCTGATGGTCGCAGGACTGCACCATCTCGCCCGGGATACCGATGGCCGCCATGACGGTCATGCCAATCCGTGTGCCGCCGGTGCAGTCCACCTGGTACACCAACTCGTGCAGGTTGTTGGTGAACGCGTCCTTGGAGTGCGTCCCCTGGTGGAGCTTGGTCAGGACGTCGCACTTGATGGACAACACCGAACTTGCCACACCGTCGCCGAGATCGAAGGGGATGTCGTTCTCCCACTCGATCTTGTGTCCGACGTGGTCTTCGTTGCGGACACCCGCCGGATCCCAGATGGCCAATTGCTCGTTGGCGTACCCAAAGGGGATGGGGCCGATCCGGGCGTAGATGTCGGAGCCGCGCGGGTCACGGCCGTGCTCATGGCCGAAATGACACCCGGTGGCCGGATCGACCGGCGGGTGCCAGGTCGGGTAGAGCTTTCCGTCCGGCCCGACCACGGAATACTCGTTGTGAATCTCGGCGGTGCAGTCGTCGTTCGGGCCCGGCTGCCAGAGATTGTACGCGACGCTCACGCCCGTGGCGACCGGCGGTGAGGGCGCGCTGGTATCGTCGGAACAGCCCGCCACGACGGTGACGCCGAGGCACAGGCCGGCGAGAGTCCGAAACGGAACGGGCAGGGTAACGTGTCGCATCATTCCTCCGCTCAATGGATCACCAGCGCAAGACCGAACTGAAACGAGGAGATGCTGGCATCTCCCGCGATGATCGAGGTGGTCACGGTGTTGTCTTCGGTGTGCTCGAAGGTCAGGTTGCCGGACAGGGAGTGCTGGAAATTGAAGTAGGGATTCAGCGAGTAGTTCTTCCCGATCCGCCACTCATAGCCGACGCCGACGATGCCGCCCGCCTGCGTGGTGGAGATGACGTCCACCGAGTCACTGGCACGGTAGCCGGTGACGCCGAAGCCACCCTTCACATAGGCGCCGCGCTCGGGCCATGGATACCAGAGCCCCACGGCCAGCGCACTCCAGGACCGCCGAGTGGCGACGTCCTGCGAGTTGGTCCAGCCGTCGAGTTCGACGCCTACGAGCCAGGATCGGGAAAGCGTCCCACCGGCGCGGATCGACGCGGTCAGGTCCGTCCCGCTCTGGTCATCGCAGATTTCGCAGTTGAGCTGACCTGAGCCCGCCCCGAATCCGAACCCGTACCAGAAACCTTGGCGGGTGTTGGGATGCTGGGCGGTGACGGGCGTCACGAAGAGCGCCATGGCGATGGCGACGAGCAGCAATCGACTCATGAATGGAATCCTCCTGAGAACCCCTTGACGTGCAGATTAGGGGCCGGGACAGGGCGGGGCGGCGGGGCAGGGGGGCGTCGGGTGGGAGCCGTCAAGCCGTTGCGCGGTGGGGCTTTCGGGCTCCCTGCCGATTCGTCAGCCGAACCCCCCTGCCTGCGCGACAGGAATTGCACGGGCGAAGCGCGAATTTGCATGAAAAAATGCGGGAGGTGGGTTGGCCTCCCGCATCCTGAGGCAGCTACCGCCGCGCTACCTGGTCACCGGCATCAATTTGCGGAGGATGAACGCCAGCAACAGCGTCACGCCGAAGGCACAGACGATCACCGGGCCTGTCGGGAGGTCGTACTTGAAGGACACGGCGATGCCGGCGGCCGAGGCGAGCACGCCGGTGAGCCACGACAACAGGGCCAGGGGCTTCCGGCTGGTGGTGAACTGGAACGCCGCCGCGGCTGGCACCACGAGGAACGAGAAGACCAGCAAGACGCCGGCAATCGGGACGGAGAGGGTAATGACCACGCCGAAGCTCAGGTAGAACCAGAAATCCCACCAGCGGATGCTCCACCCCTTGGCCAGGGCGGTTTCCGGCTCGAAGGAAATGGTGAGAAATCGGTCCCGCAGGACGAAGTGGAAGACGCCGAGCACCACGTATGCTGCGGCCATCTTCAGGATGGCCGGCCATGTTACCCAGAGCAGGCTCCCCACCAGGATGTCCTTGATGGCCTCGCCGCCCCGTGGTACCCGGTCGGCCACGAGAATCGCGGTGGCCGAGGCGACCACGTAGACAATCCCGATGATGGCCTCCTGCGGCACCCGCCCCTTTTCATGGGTGCGGGTGAGGGCGAAGAGCCCTGCGCCCAGGGTCGTGAACCCCAGCGCGTACACATAGGACATCGTCGAGCCGGGTTCGGAGCCCGCGAAGATGGCCACCGTCGACCCGAGCGCTGCCATCTGCGCGAGCGACAGATCCACGAAGATGACCTCGCGGGCGATGATATGAAGCCCGAGGTAGGAGTGGATAGCCACGATCACCATGCAGGCCGCCAATGGCGGCAGGATCAGGTCGAGCATCGGCTCAGCCCTTCTTTCGGAAGGCAGTGGCGAGGCCGTTCACCCAGGCGTCCACCAGTTCGAAATAGGTCGTGATCCCTGGGGCGCCAAGGGTGTTTTCCGGCACGACGACCGCGGTCGCCCCCGTCTTCGCGGCCACCTGGTCGATCTGCGACTTCGGAAAATAGTTGGAGGCGAAGAGCGCCGGGATCTGCCGCTCCTTCATGAGCGCGATGACTTCCTCGACGTGCCCAGGTGTCGGGGGAATCCCCGGCTTCGCCTCGACGTACGCCACGCAGGCGACCTGGAAGCGGACGCTGAAATAGGCCCACTCCTTGTGATAGCAGGCCATTTCCCTCCCCTTGAAGTCGCTGCCGACCTTGAGCCAGCCGCCGAGCTGATCGGCGAGCGGCTTGCCGTGCAGCATTGTCTTCGCGACGAATCCGTCGAATTGATTCGTCTTGAGCAGGTTGAACGCCGTGGTCGGCGTGAGGATCTCGACCAGCGCCGTCCCGATGGTGGCGTCGAGGACCCGCTTCTCGAATTCGAGCGCTCGCGCCCGGTAGTAGTCGCGTTGACCGGATCCACCTTCACCAGCCCGGTGAGGATGTTCCGGCCGATGATGATCCCGTTGATCGGGTCGGTGTGAATGTGCGGGTTGCCTTCCGCGTGGATGTCACCGCCTGCCCGGCTGAGCGAAGTCGGCACCTCGAGGAGTGTGATGCCGGTGTAGGCGGCCACGTACCCGGGACCGCCCTCCATGATCTTCCGGTTGCCGGCGCGGTCGAGGAGGGTCGGCACCCAGAGTTCGAGGTCGAGGCCGGTCGTCACGAAGAGGTCGGCGTCTCGAAGCAGCGCCACGAAGCTCGGCTTCGGCTGCACGAAGTGCGGGTCCTCATCGCCCTGGGCGATCGAGGTGACGGTGCCGCGGTCGCCCACGATCTCACGGGCGATCGAGCCGTAGGTGGTCAGGCTGGTGACGACCTTGACCTGCGCAGCGGGCGGCGCGAGCCCAGAGCCGCGGCGAGAAGGAACAGCAATGCGGTGCGCATGTCAGTAGGTCTCGTGTTTATGGGGACCCATCGCCCAGACCACCTGGAGTGTCAGGTTGTCGAGCGATCCGATGGAGTCGAGGTGATTGCGGAATGCCTGGAGCCGGAGATACGACGAACTCGCTCTGCCACCAGGTGGCGACGGCCGTCGCACGCCAGTTGGTCGTCTTCGACGCCGTACGGCGCCTCGACGTAGTCGTACCGGCCACCGACCACCCAGCGCTTGCTGAGGCGCCACGCCAGGTCGGAGTACATCCCGTACCGCGTGGTCGTCGGGGCGTCGCTGATCCGTTGTAGCCGATATCCCTCGGTGCGCCAGGTGACGTCCTGGCGGGTGCCGGCGTGTGGCGGCCGCCAGGTGAAGCGCAGGTCGGCGCCGAACAGGTTGCTGGTGAGGTCGGAGTCGCCGTTCTGGGCGCCGATGCCGGTGAAGCCGAGTTGCATGTAGGTACTACGGGAGAGCTGCCAGAAGTTCTGCAGCCGGCCCAGCAGGGCCGGTTGGTTCCCGCCGTCGTTCAGCGGCTCGCTTTCGATGGCGGCGCCCTGCAGGAAGAGCTCCGACGTGCCCTTGGCGATCGAGATGGGCAGCGTCGTGTAGAGGCTCGCGCCGACGCCGCTCAGGCCGTCGGGTCGACGAGGAAGGCCTGATAGACCAGCGGATAGTTGGTTTCCGGCAAGGCGTGCCGGTGCCACCGGTTGAGTTCTCCCACCGCCATCCGGTACTTGCCGACGTCGGCGCGGAAACGGCCAGGGAGGCCGGTCCAGTAGATGTACGCCTCTTCGACGCCGATCTCATCCTCACCCCAGGTGAGGAAGATCTTGGTGGCGGAGTAGGGGTCGAGGGTGGCCTGCAGCGAGACCTCGACCTCCGCGAGCTGGAGGTCGAGGCCCTCGATGTCCGTCTGGGCCGCGAACTGCACGTCGCCGGTGGCGCTGATCTCCGGGTTCATGGACGACTGGTTGCGCTGCCGGCTGACGAACTCGGTCGGCCGGCGGCAGTCGAGTCGGCGGTCGGGCGGCGCGCCGGCCGCAACGGCCGCACTGTCGGCCGCCGCGCGGATGGCGGCGAGGGGATCGTCCGCCGGCTGCCGCCGGTTCGGCGTCGGTGCCGCGACGAGCCCGCACCGGGCGGCGACGGTGGCGTTGACGCGGGCGGTGAGGATCGCGACGGTGGCGCCAAGCGAGTCGACCGCAGCGTTGCCGGTCGGCTTCGGCGTGGCCGGCGCGGCAGCGGGACAGCGGGGCAGTGCCCGGCGTCGAGCGAATCGAGTCGGGCGGTCGAGGGCCGTGACCGTGCGCTGCAGCGAATCCACCGTGGCGGTGGGGACTCCCTGTGCGGCGGCGGGAAGCCGCACCACCCGACAGTATGGCGATCACGACAGCCAAGCGGAGCAACGACCGCATAGGCCTCCTCATTCCTGTTAGGGGGAGCCGGTGGCGCGGGCTCCCGATGTTGAGTTCAGGGTGAACCGGAAGAGGGTCAGGCGGGTGGCGCGCGGGAGTGCTGAAGGGAATGCGCGGCGTCGCGACGGGGCTGGCCGCCGCAGGGTGCGATGGCGCGGTGCGCGAGCGGTGGCGGGCGCGAGAGCGATCGCAGGGCGCTGCCGAGCGTCCTGCCGCTGGGCGGCGATCGGGCTGCGCCAGCGTGCAGCGGTCGGCGTGGTGCGAACCGCCCTGCGCCTCGACGTGCGTGATCGCCGGCGCAGGGATCCTGTCCGGCCACGTGGAACATCGCGCCGTCGGCCAGCGGAACACCGAGCGTGCCGAGGAGAAAGAGGCCACTGAGAAGGGTGGCTCGCAGTCGAGTGGCGAGGGTTGGCACCTGGCTACCGCACCCCGGGCCCGCGGGCGCCAACGCCGATGCCGTGATAGCCAGCCCCGACCCCGCCGCCAACGCCGACCTTGTCGATGAACAGCGCAGTCGCGCCGCCACTCGCGGGCATGGTCCCGTCGATGAGCTTGTAGGTGTAGATCATGTCGGGGCCGTCGAGCGTCGGATTGGCTATCTCAATGATGGCGACGGTGTTGTTCGGTTGATCTGGCTCGTAGGCGGAGAGGGTGGCGTTCGGATTGACGGCCCCGAGGTTGTCCTCGCCAGCGGCCGTGGTCCACTCCCGCAGGTATTCTGCCACCGTGAGGTGGCCCGCGATCCGGTTCGGCCGGTCCGAGAAGTACACCACCTGATTGCCGACCTTCTGCAGCCGAAGGGTCATGGCGATGGTGTCGACCAGCATGTCTTCGGCGATCTGGACAAACATGAACTCCGGCGCCTTCGGCTGCGGGGGCGGCGGGTTTCGCGCAGCCCGCGACGACGAGCAGCGCGGCTGCAGGAAGGAACGCCGAACGACATCCGCTGATCATGTGCGCCTCTTGGGGTGACTGTCCTCGGATGAGGCCCCTTCAATTCTAATAGGCAGTCCCCAAATGCGCGTTCTCGACAAGTCCTTGTCACGTACGTGTCTATCGCGTATATTCAATGTATCTACTTCTTCAGAGACTATGATTGCGCACACGTATCTCTAAGTGGGGCAACAGCTTAGCTGTTCGTCTCCCCAAGCCGTTCATTGAGGAGCTCGGGCTCGGCGAAGGCGCCGAGGTCGAACTCACCGTGCGCGGAGGCCAACTGATCCTTTCGGCGGCCAGCCGGGAATACATTCTCGAGGAACTGGTCGAGGGGATCACGCGGGAGAATCGACACACGGAGTCCGACTGGGGCCGGCCGAAGGGCCGCGAAGTATGGTAGCCCCCGACCGCGGTGACCTGGTCTGGGTCACCATCGAGCCGGGAGACGGGGGCGCGGCATTTCGGCGTCCCGGCGCTGGTGGTATCGCCGGCCCTCTACAATGCGCGTTCCGGCCTGGCGCTGATGTGTGCCGTCGGCCGGGAGGCGAAGGGATATCCATTCGAGGTGACTCCTCCCCGACGGGCTTCCCATTGAAGGGGTGGTACTCGCGGATCACCTGCGGAGCGCCGACTGGAAGGCGCGTCGTGCCGAGATTGCCGGGCGGGTGCCGTTGGCCGTCGTGGATGATGTACTCGCCAAATTCAAGCCACTGTAATCGGGGCCGCACAATGAGTGATGAGACGCTGGTTTCCCTGACCGCCACACCGGCGCGCGTCCGCGGCACATTCCGCGTCAACGGGGAGACGCGCGAGGCGCTGTATCGGCCGCACGTCACCCTGCTCGAGCTGCTGCGCGAAGACCTGCAACTCACCGGCACCAAGCATGGCTGCGAGCTCGGCGAGTGCGGCGCATGCACCGTCCTGGTTGATGGCGTGCCGGTGCTCTCCTGCCTGGTGCTGGCGCAGGCGGTGGAGGGCCAGGAGGTCTCCACGGTCGAGGGAATGGCCGAGGGCCCCACGCTGCATCCGCTGCAACAGGCCTTCGTGGAACTCGGTGCGGCACAGTGTGGCTATTGCACCCCCGGCGTGCTGCTGGCGGCCGAGTCGCTTCTCGCCGAGAATCCTGCCCCCACACGGCATGACTTGAAGCTCGCGCTCTCGGGGAACCTCTGCCGCTGCACCGGTTACATCAAGATCTACGAGGCGATCGAACTGGCCGCCGCACGCATCCGCGGCGAATCGGCCATCCCTTCCCGGGAGTCGATGCATGGCTACTAAGACGGCCCCGCTGCCCACCAGCCCCGCTGCCTACGCTGTCATCGGCACCGCGCGGCCCAAGACCGACGCGCCCGGCAAGGTCGCCGGGCAGACGCTCTTCGCCGACGACATCGTGCTCCCGCGCATGCTCTGGTGCAAGCTGCTGCGGAGCCCGCACCCCCACGCCCGCATCGTGTCGATCGACACCTCGCGTGCGTTGGCGCTGCCGGGGGTGGAGGCCATCATCACCGGCGCCGATCTGCCGATTCCCTTCGGCATTCTCCCCGTCAGCCAGGACGAGCACGCCCTCTGTCCCGACGTGGTCCGGTTTGTCGGCGACCCGGTCGCCGCCGTGGCGGCCATCGATGAGGAGACGGCACTCACCGCCTGCGGACTGATCGACGTGACCTACGAACCGCTGCCGGTGGTGTCGTCGGTCGACGACGCAGCCGCCATTCCGACTCCGCAGCTGCATCAGTACGCCGACGAAGGGAACTGGCACAAGTTGGTGCACCTGCAGTTTGGCGAGCTCGACGAGGGGTTCCAGCGGGCCGACCTGGTCAGGGAAGACCTGTTTCTCTATGAGGGCAACACCCACCTCCCGATGGAACAACACGCCAGCATTGCGCACGCCACCCCAGACGGTCGCGTCACGATCTGGTCCAGCACGCAGACACCGCACTATCTCCACCGCGCCGTCTCGAAGGTGCTCGACTTTGCCCCCGCGCGGATTCGCGTCGTCGCCACGCCGAACGGCGGCGGCTTCGGCGGGAAGAGCGACCCCTTCAACCATGAAATCGTGGTGGCCAAGCTGAGCCTGGTCACCGGCAGGCCGGTCAAGATCGGTCTCACCCGCGAGGAAGTGTTCTATTGTCACCGTGGCCGGCACCAGGCGTTGATGAAGATTCGCACGGGCGTCACGAAGGACGGCGCCATCACCGCCATGGACTTCGAGTCGTACCTGGACGGTGGTGCGTACGGTTCCTACGGCGTGGCGTCGCTCTACTATACCGGCGCGCTGCAGACCGTCACCTACGACGTCCCCACCTATCGGTTCCGTGGCGCGCGGGCCTTCACCAACAAGCCGCCGGGCGGCCCGAAGCGCGGCCACGGCACCACGCAGCCGCGCTTCGCGGTGGAGGTGCATCTCGACAAGATTGCCGAAGAGCTGAAGCTGGACCCGGCGGAACTCCGGATCCGGCACCTGGTCAAACCGAACGAGGTCACCGCCAACTGGCTGCAACTCGGGACGGTCGGCCTGGAAGCGTGCATCAACAAGGTGGTGGAAGGCTCGGCCTGGAAGGAGCGGTTCCGGAAGCTCCCCTATGGCCGGGGCCTCGGCCTGGCCTGTTCCTCCTACATCACCGGCGCGGGACTGCCCATCTACTGGAACGACATGCCGCACTCCGGCGCGCAGATCAAGTGTGACCGCGGCGGTGGTGTCACCATTTTCTGCGGTTCCACTGACATTGGGCAGGGCTCCGAGTCGGTGCTGGCCTATGTGACCGCCGAGGTCCTCGGCATCGAGCCGGCCGACATCAAGGTGGTCACCGCCGACACCGATCTCACCCCGGTCGATCTCGGCAGCTACTCCTCACGGGTCACGCTGATGACCGGCCAGGCGGCGCTGCAGGCCGCCACGCGGGTGCGCGACCTGATCGCGTCGGCCGTCGCCATGAAGCTCGATGTGCCGGTCGATCGCCTGGTCTTCGGCGGGCGACGGGTGTTCGACGCGCAGGACCCCGACACCGGCCTCACCTTCCGCGAGGCGTTGGGTGTCGCCGAAGCAAAGCACGGCACGCTCGGCGCGGTCGGGAGCTACACGCCGCCACGCTCGCCGGGGCGGTATCGCGGCGCCGGCGTCGGTCCCTCCGCGGCGTACAGCTACTCCGCGGCGGTGGCGGAGGTGGAAGTCGATCCGGATACGGGGATTGTCCGCGTGCCCACCATCTGGATCGGCCATGACATCGGGCAGTGCATCAACCCGGCGCTGGTCATGGGCCAGGTCGAAGGGGGCGTCTACATGGGGCTCGGCGAGGCGTTGATGGAGGAGATGGCGTATCGCGAGAAGCTCGGGCTGGTGCACAAATGGCCCTCGATGCTCGAGTACAAGAGTCCGACGACAATGGAAATGTGCGATGTCGTCACCTACCTGATCGAGGATCCCGACCCGAACGGTCCGTTCGGCGCGAAGGAAGCGGGGCAGGGGCCGCTCAATCCAGTGATGCCGGCCATTGCCAACGCGATCTACGACGCGGTCGGCGTGCGGATCGACGAGGTGCCGATGAGCGCGCCGAAGGTGCTGAAGGCGATCCAGGCGAAGCTGCGCGGCAAGGATCCGCGCTTCGGACCGAGTGGCACGCCCACGGTGCCGTGGCCGGAGCGGACCTATGTGCGGACGCCGGCGCAGGGTGGGAATGGAAGGGACTGAGAATGGGTGTGGAGCACTTTCCGGAGGACCACCACGAGTTGGCCGACCCTCGACTCCAACGGCTGCCCCTCAACCAGTCCGCTCCTCCGGCACTGGAGTTCACGCGCGACGGATGGATCCAGCGGAGCTGCAACCTGTGAACTCACGTGCCTCCGGAGCAGCCCGGTCGTCGGGGCGTCCCAAAGGTGACTGAATGGCGGGGAGACCGTCCCGAGCCGGGCGACCACCGCACCAAATCGAACCGAGAAGTGAGGGTCTGACATCATGCTCCGATTGCCGCCGCACGAAACCTCCTTCCCCACGTCGATCGCCCACGCGGTCGCGCTGCGCGTATCCGCAGGCACGATGGGCGCCTATGTGGCCGGGGGGACCGACCTCTACCCGAACATGAAGCGCCGGCAGCAGGAGCCGAAGCGTGTCATCGATGTGCGGCGCATTCCCGAGCTGAACCGGCTCGAGGTGGCCGTCGATGGCACGCTCGTCATCGGGGCGGGTGTGACGCTGACACGATTCATGCGGGACGCACGAGTCCGTGCGGGGTGGCCCGCGCTGGCGCATGCCGCGAGTGAAATCTCCACGCCGCTTCTCCAGAACATGGGAACGGTCGGCGGAAACCTTCTGCTTGATACCCGCTGCAACTATTACGACCAGGGATACGAGTGGCGGAAGGCGATCGACTTCTGCATGAAGAAGGATGGCGACACTTGCTGGGTGGCCCCTTCGAGCCCCCGCTGCTGGGCGGTGCAGTCGAGCGACCTGGCGCCCGTGATGGTGGCGCTCGACGCGAAGGTCATCCTGGCTGGCCCGGATGGCGAGCGGACGATTCCCGCGGCGGCGCTCTATCACGACGACGGAATGGCCTTCCTGACCAAGCGTCCCGAAGAGCTCCTGGTCCGAATCGAGGTCCCGGTACTGGCCGGTGCGCGAGCGAGCTACCGAAAGCTCAGGCGCCGCGGCGCTTTTGACTTCCCGGTGCTGGGTGTGGCGGCGTGGGCGTCGTTTGATGCGGCAGGGAAGGTGACGGAGGCTCGGATTGTGCTCGGCGCGGTCGGATCCTACCCGAAGTCAGTGCAGGATGCCGCCACGGTCCTCGTGGGCAGTACGCTCACCGATGAGCAGCTTGACGAGTCTGTGCGGCTGGCGAGCCGGCTCGCCAAGCCGCTGGACAACACCGATTTCACCATCGGGTGGCGGAAGGAAATGGCGTCTGTCTTTGTGCGGCGGGCGCTGGAGGCGCTGCGGCCGGGCCAATAGCCTACGTGCCGCTCTCGAGAACCACCGTGATGGTATAGGTCCCACCGTCGAAGGTGCCGGTCAATTGCGTTCCCTTTGCATGCCACTCGGTGTCGCGGAGGAAGGTGTCGGACGCATGGGTGAAGATCGCAATGCCGGTATCGGCATCGTAGCTGTAGGTGCCAACGAGCGAGAGGATCTCTTCCTCACCGGACTCCGAATAGGTGTCCGGAACGGTCAAGCTCCCCGTCGTCAGCCCCCCCGGTGTCAGCACCATGGAAATGATGACGCCTTCCGCGAGGAGATCGGTGGTGCCACTGGCCTCGGTCAGGGTCACGGTCGTGGCGGAGTACGTCCCGCTCACGCTGGCGGGAAACCCGGAGCCTCCAATGATGCCGGTCGTCGGGGATGTGCTCTCGCTGCAGGCGGCGAGGAGAAGGATGCTGCCTGACGCGAGGAGTGAGCGGGTCAGACTGGAAAGTGACATCATGTGGTCCCTGAAGATGGCGGTGAATCAGGCATGTGGCGTCGGTCCGGCCGGCACGGTCAATCTAGAACATGAACCCGCCGTTCAGCCAGAGGGCGGTGCCTTGCGGACTGCTGGCGATCGTCATCACCCCACCGAGGGAACGGTCCGGCAGCGCGAACCAGATCCCGCCGCCCGCGCTGCCATGCCAAATATCGTCGTTGTCGCCCTGATTGAACACCCGCCCCAGGTCGCCGAGCCCCACCACGCCGAACTGCCACGGCACCACGAACGGGAACGTCGCGACGTGAAGGCGCAATTCTGTGTTACCGAACGCCGAAGCCGCGCCTGCGTACCGGCCAGCCTCATAGCCTCGAATGGTCCTGGATCCGCCAATGAACGCCGCTTCGTGCACCGGCGGCTCGCCCATGTTGAGGCGACCGCTGGCCCGGGCGGCCAGGGTCAGCCGTGGGAGCTCGGGCAAGGTCAGATATCCGGCTACCGATGCCTGGATGGAGCCAAAGGGAGTGCCGGATCCGAAGAGAATCGGGTAATAGGTCCCTCCGGCACGAACGTACACCCCGTGGCGGGTGAAGTTGGGAACGTCCCGGGTGTCGTAGCTCGCGGTCGCCGCCACGCCGACCTGGGCGAAGTCCGGCACGCCGTAGGGGCGTGTGAGGTTGATGTAGTTCAGGACCAGCGTGTCGGTGCGCACATGCTTGAAGACCGGGCCGACCCTGACACGCGCCCGGGAGGTCATGCTGTAGTTCCAGGCGGGATAGATGTAGAACTGCCGCTGCCGCGCCAGGTAGAAATCGGAAGGTTGGGTGAATGACGTGGTGTTGCCGTACCCGAAGAAGTGCAATACAACAATTTCCGACAACCCGGCATCGAGGGTGAGCGCCTCCCGTGACCGCCAGCGTCGGAACTCCCCTTTCAACTCGATTGCAAAGTTGTTCGTGGCAGTCGCATAGCCGGACCGGATGGTGAGCTTGCGGTAGTATGGGTTGTGGCCGACGCGGTAGGTGGTCAGGGTAACGCCACCGCCGATCAGGAGTCCGACATCCGAGTTGACGTCGAACCAGAGCGTCGGTCTCACGTCGGTGCCGTGGAGCGGCACCGCGGGCGGACGGGTGAGGTCGAGGTCCTCCACTTCGGGAACCGGAAGCATGTCGGAGACCACCTCCGCCCGCGTCGCGCCGATCTTCCTGTCCCCTCCATAGAGGGTGGTGCGGCGGCCGCTGCCGAACTCGCCGTGAACCACGAGTTCAGGTGACCAGGCGACGTCCAGTCGCGGACCAGTCGACCCCGGTCCGACCAGATCGAGCTGATCCGCGCCTCCTCCCAAATAGAGCGCAACGGCGTCTGTTTCTCCCGGGGCGTAGCTCCGCCGGAATCCGCCCTGGAAGCTGATGCTCAGCGCGCCGTCCGGCTGGCGGGTGACCGTGACCGTATCGGCGTCAGGCGTGCCGAAGAAGGCGGCCTCCTGGTTGACCAGGCGGTAGAGTCCGCGGGATGCCTTGGCGAGCAGGTCGCGGCGGGCCCGAAGGGCAACTACCAGCGGGTCGGCAGCTGTCGGGAGGTACGCGGCCGGAAGCTGCTGCACTGCCCCCGCGATGACGGAGTCGGTCAGGGCTGCCTGGAATGCCGCGGTCACCGAGTCCCACACTGTCCAATCGAGCAAGGCGAGCAGCTGGCGGTCGAGCGTGCGCTGATAGCTCATCACGCCGAGGCGTTCCTGGTACTCGACGCCGAAGTCCACGAACGCGGGCACCTCAGCCCGTGCCAGCCCGGCGAGGAAGCCGTCGTACTTGGCGAAGGCGCGTTCCCGGTCGCGCGGCACCGGGGTCCATCGGCCGGTGGCATCTGCACGGATCCAGCGCCACGCTTCCGGCTCGTCATCCACGGAGCCGAGGTAGGTGTCGAAGAGCCGTTCGCGGAGATAGGCGACTGCGTCGAATTGCCGGCCCCCGTCCAACCGAAGGCTGTCGAGCACCTCGCCGGTCGATCGGCCCTCGGTGCCGGCGGCGACGAGGTACCCCAGTTCGCCGGGCCTTGGGGAGGCCGCCGAGTCGACGATCCGAACCAGCTGGGCCGGTGCGACGCGGAGGCCGACGGCGTCCGCGAGCGCGGCCACGACTGGCGCTGCGCCTGGATGACGGGAGGCGTTGAGGCCCTGGATGACCGAGGGGAGGAGATTCTGCCGGATGGAGGGGGGAGTCACCGCGACGAGATCGCGGTCGAGCGGCCGATATTCCCAGAGTGCGCCGTCCGGGGTCCACAACCATCGGAAGCCCGTGCGCGCGGTGCTGTCGGCCGTGCTATCCGGGAGCCCGATGGAAAGCGCCGGCGCCGCAACCGGTGTGGCCCAGAGTGAGCGGTATCGGCTGCCGTACAGCAGGCGCCGCACGCCGCTGAAGGCGCCATGAAACTCGTATTCGGTGCCAGCCGCAGTGGGCGTGTCGGTCGAGCCTTGCGCGACAGCGTCGACGGGCGGCGCGACGAGCGCGATGATCACGCCGGCGAGGAACCACCAGCCCGCGCGCGGGGAGCGTCGCATCACTCGCGGGCGGTGCCGAGCTCCGACCATGGGCCGCCAAGTGCCTTGTAGAGCCGAACCCCGCTGGCCAGCTGCAGTGCCTGCGCCTGCGCCAGGCTCAGTTCGGCGTTGAAGAGCGTCCGCTGCGCGTCGAGGACTTCGAGGTACGTCGACAATCCATTTTCATATCGATGCTGGACCAGCTGCAGTGACGTCCCCAGGGTCCCGACCTGGGCTGCCTGCGCCAGGACCTGGTCGCGGCTGGTGCGGATGGCCACGAGCGCATCTTCCACGTCCTGCAATGCGCGCAACACCACCTGCTGGTACCGGGCCGTGGCCTGCTCTGCCTGCGCCTCGGCGACATTGACCTCGCCCTGGAGCCGCCCGCCGGTGAAGATCGGCAGGGCGATCCCGAGAAAGAGGCGGTGGGTGTTGTTCTGGCTCTCGAACAGCGTCGAGAGGTCATTGCTCACATACCCGTACTCGCCGGTCAGCACGACCTGCGGCAGCCGGTTGCCCCACGCGACCCCGATCCTGGCGTTGGCGGCGCGCAGGTCTTCCTCGGCAGCGCGGACATCCGGCCGCCGGGCAAGGAGGTCAGAGGGCAGCCCTTCGGGGACGTCGAAGTTCGATACCTGCTGGTCGAGCGGCAGGCCGCGCGGCAATCCGCGCGGGGGCAGGCCGACGAGGACGCTGAGCGCGTTCTCCTGCTCCGATCGCAGCCGGGCAATGGACGCAAGTTGCGCCTGCGTTTCCTGCACCTGGGACTCGAACTGCAACACATCCAGCCGGGACACCTGTCCCTCGCGGTATCGGGCGCGGGAGAGCGCCGCCGTCTCCTGGCGCGAGGCAAGCGTGCGCTCGGCCACGGCCAGTTGCCGGTCGTACTGCAGCAGGGCGAAGTAGCCCGTTGCCACGGCGGCGGCGAGACTCAACTCGGCACCGCGGAGCTCTTCCGTACGCGCGAAGTACGACGCCTTGCCGGCTTCGCTGGTGCGCCGGATCCGGCCCCAGAGGTCGAGTTCCCAGGCGGCGTCGGCGGAGGCGGTGAAGAGGTCGCCGCTGACGCCCGGGATTCTCGAATCGATGGTGCCGCCACTCCCGGTCACGTTCACCTGAGGGAAGAAGCCGCTCCGGTCGATCGCGTAGCGCGCCTGGAATTCGCGGGTGACGGCAATGGTCGCGATCAGGTCCTGGTTGTGCGCTCGCGCGGTGTCCATGAGCGCCAGCAGGACGCTGTCGCCCAGGGTCTGATTCCAGGCGGGGGCGATGGTGTCGGCCGGGGTGGGGGCCGGGGGCACCAGCGGCGCGATGGCGGCGGCGGTGTCCTTGACGATCTGCAGCGTATCACTGCGGAAGGTCGGCGGTACCGGTGTCGGCGGTCGCTCGTAGCCGGGACCGACGGCACAGGCGCCGAGGACAAGGGCGGCCGAGACCGGGAGGAGGATGCGGCGCATCAGGTCTCCGCTCCTTCCGGTGGCTGCGTCTCACCTGCGCTGGAGATCAGGTGGAAGAAGAGGGGGATGAAGAGCACGCCGAGCGCCGTGGCGATCAACATGCCGGAAAACACCCCGGTGGCGAGCGAGTGCCGGCTCTGGGCGCCAGCCCCGCTCGCGATCAGCATGGGCACGACCCCCAAGATGAACGCGAAGGAGGTCATGAGGATCGGACGAAACCGGTCCCTGGCCGCCTCCAGGGTCGCCTCGCGGACAGTATGTCCGGCATGCCGGAGCGAGTTCGCGAACTCGACAATGAGGATCGCGTTCTTGGCGGCGAGGCCGATGACGGTCACGAGCCCGATCTGGAAGTACACGTCGTTCGGTACGCCGCGGAGCAGGATGCCGATGAGCGCGCCGAGCACGCCGAACGGCACGCCGAGCAGCACGCCGAAGGGGATCGACCAGCTTTCGTATTGGGCGGCGAGGACCAGGAAGACGAGAATGATGCCGAGCACGAAGACCATGGTCCCCTGGGCCTGGGCCAGTTTCTCCTGGTACGACTGGCCGCTGTAGGCATAGTCGATGTCGCGGTCGGCAAACTCTGCCGCTGCCGCTTCCACCGCCGCCATCATCTGTCCGGTGCTCTTCCCGGCTGCCGGTTCCGCGGTGACCAGTGCCGAGGTGAAGCCGTTGAAGCGGGTGACGACGGATGGCCCGCCGATGAACTCGGTGGACACGAGCGACGAGATCGGCACCATCGCCCCGCCCGGCGCAGGCACATAGAGCTTGCCGATATCCGCCGGGGTGATGCGAAACCGGGGTTGGGCCTCGGCCTGCACGCGGTAGGTGCGCCCGAAGAGATTGAAGTCATTGATGTAGACGGCGGAGAGCATCGCCTGCAGCGTTTGGAACACATCGCTCAGCGAGACCCCAAGCGACTTGACCTTTTCCCGGTCGACGGTCACATACACCTGCGGCGTATTGACGCTGATGAGGGCGCGGGCGCCGGTGATGTCGGGCGACTGGCGTGCCACACCGACGAATTCATTGACCAGCCCGGCGAAATCCTTCACATCCCCACCCGACCGGTCGAGGAGGTTCATCTCGAGGCCGGCGGTCGTGCCCATGCCGGGGATTTCCGGCAGATTGAAGGCAAATGCGGTGGCCTCCGGCAGCTGAGACAGTTCGCGATTGACGGCGCCGATGATGGCACCGATACTTGTGGCCTCATCGGTCCGATCCCCCCACGGCTCGAGCATCACGAAGACGGCTGCGGTATTGGTCAGATTGGCGTTCTGGATGAAGTCCAGCCCGACCAGCGTGATGACGTTCGCGACGCCGGCCTGGCGCTTCACGATGGCCTCGATCTTCGCGGCGGCCGAGTCGGTGCGCTGCCGGGAGGCGCCTGCGGGCAGCTGGACCGCCATGGCGAAGTAGCCCTTGTCCTCAGTGGGCACGAATCCGCCGGGGATGGTCTTGAACAGCACCACGATCAACGCGAGGAAGACGGCAAAGGCCGCCAGAAAGGTCCGGGGCCGCCCGATCACGCCGCGCACACCGCCCATGTACTGCCCGGTGAAACGATCAAAGGTGTTGTTGAACCAGGTGAAGAACCGCCCCTTGGTCGGATGCTCGTCCTTGATCAGCAGCGTGCAGAGCGCCGGCGTCAGGGTGAGCGCCACGATGCCGGAGAGGGTCACCGAGACGACGATCGTGACGGCAAACTGCATGAACATGGCGCCGGTGATGCCGCCCATGAACCCGACCGGTATGAAGACGGCGCCGAGGACGAGCACCACGGCGATCAGCGCGCCGGTCACCTCGGCCATCGCCTTGTCAGTGGCCTCGACCACACCGAGGTGCTCCGTGGCCATGATCCGCTCGACGTTCTCGATGACGATGATCGCGTCGTCCACCACGATGCCGATGGCCAGCACCAGGCCGAAGAGGGTCAGGATGTTGATCGAGAAGCCGAGCATGGCCATGCCGGCGAACGTCCCGACAATGGAGACCGGCACGGCGAGGAGTGGAATCAGCGTCGTCCGCCAGCTCTGGAGGAAGATGAAGACCACCAGAGTCACCAGGAGCATCGCCTCGACGAGGGTATGGAGCACTTCCTCGATCGACGCGTCGATGAACGGCGTCGTGTCGTAGGCGATTGTGTACTTCACGCCGGGAGGGAAATTCCGGGAGAGCTCTTCCAGCCGGTCGCCGATCTTCTCCCGCAAGTCGAGGGCGTTGGCCCCGGCCCGACTGTAGACCAGGAGGAGCGTGGTGGGTTCGCTGTTCAGGCGACCCGCGAGGTCGTAGTTGCGGGCGCCGAGCTTCACGTCGGCGACGTCGGAGAGCCGGAGAATCCGGCCGTCCGACTCCGCCCGCAGAATGATCTTGCCGAACTCCTCGACCGTCTTGAGGCGACCCTTCGTCGTGACCGGCAGGGTGAGATCGGTACCGGGCGGGGAGGGTTCCCGACCCACCCGTCCTCCCGGATTCGTGGCGTTCTGTTCGCGCACTGCAGCCGTGACTTCCGCCACGGTCAGGCCGAGTTGCGCCATCCGGTCGGGGTCGAGCTGGAGCAACATCGAGAACTCGAGCTGGCCGTACACGTAGGCGTCGCCCACGCCCTGGATCCGCTTGATCTCGTCCTCGATATTGATCTTGGCATAGTTGCTGAGATACTCGGCGTCGTACCGGGGATCATCCGAGGTGAGGGCCGCCATCAGGAGGATGTCGGGCTGGGACTTCTTGACCGTGATGCCCTGCCGGCGCACCTCCTCGGGCAGTTGCGGCTCGGCCAGCTTGACCTGGTTCTGGACGTCCACGGCCGCCAGGTCCTGGTCCCGGCTGATGTCGAAGTAGATCGCCAGGTTCATGGTGCCGTCGCTGCCGTTCGACGACTTGAAGTAGAGCAATCCGTCCAGGCTGGAAAGCTGCTGCTCGATCGGGGCCGCGACGGCCTGGGCGACATCTTCGGCGGTAGCGCCAGGGTAGACCGCGGTCACGTTGACGCTCGGCGGCGTGATGCGGGGGTACAGCGAAATCGGCAGGGCGCTGATCGCTGCCACGCCGAGGAGGACGATCACGATCGAGATGACCGTCGAGAAGATCGGCCGTCGAATGAAGAGGTTCTTGGCGACGTAGGGAGGCCGGGTACCCACCGGAGGGTGCTGTTCGCTCATGGAGTGCTGCCGGCGCCGGCGGAATCGGCCGTCGTCGTCACTCGCACCGGTCGCCCCGCAATGACCCGCTGGGTGCCGTCCACGATGACCCGCTCCCCTGCCGTCAAGCCACTGTCAATGACCCAGCCGTCACCCTCCCAGCCGGACGCCGTGACGGTGCGGGCCCGAGCGGTGTCGCCTTCCGTCACGACGTAGACGAACGCCCCCGACAGGCCCTGCAGGACGGCGCGCTGCGGCACGAGGATGGCGCCGCGACGGGTGACCCCGAGAATGCGGACGCGCACGAACTGCCCGGGAAGCAGGATCCCGTCCGGATTTCGAAACTCGGCGCGGAACTGCTGCGTCCCCGTCCGGGAGTCGAGCGACAGGTCGGCGAAGTCCAGCCGGCCCTTGGACGGTAGCGCCGTGCCGTCTGAGAGCCGGACCTCCACCAGCACACGGCCGTCGGGAAACACCAGCTTGCCCTCGGCCCGCTCGCGGCGGAGCCGCAGCAGCTCGAGGTCCGAGGGACTGAAATAGACGTAGATGGGGTCGATCTGCTGCAGGTCGGTCAGGATGTCGGCCGGGCCGGTGACGCGCGCGCCGAGGGGCAGCATCGCGCGGCCGGCGCGCCCGGAAATCTCGGCCCGGATTGAGGTGTCGTCGAAGTCCTTCTTTGCGCGGTCGGCGTTTGCCGTCGCTTCCGCGAGCATCGCCTCCGCCTGCTGGACTTCGGTCGTCGCGTCGTCCACGTCCTTCTGGGAGACCGCGCCCTCGGCGAGCAGCGGCTCGAGGCGCTGCAGTGTGCGCTGGGCGTTGTCGAGCCGGGCGTGGGCGTTGTCGGCCGCGGCCTGGGCACTTCGATAGGCCGCCTCGTAGGTCGTCGGATCGAGCCGAAAGAGCAACGTTCCCTTCTGCACGTCACTCCCCTCGCGGTACGGTCGATCGATGATCACCCCGTTGAGCTGGGAACGGACCTCGATGAATTTGGATGCCGCCCCCTGGCCGACCAGTTCGATGCTCGCCGAGATGTCCTGCGGTGTGGTCGTGACGACCGTGACATTCGGTGGAGGCATTTGGGGAGTGCCTGTGTCGCCGCAGGCTGCCGCAGCCACGACCAGTCCAGCGCAGACGGCGGTCCGGTGCATCGAAATTGTCACGCGACCATCCTCACGTAGAAAGCCAACTGCCGGCAGGGGCGGCCAAGGCTCCCGGAATAGATGCCAGAAAGTGGCGGGGGGGGTATGAACGAGGGCCGAAACTCTCGGGGAAAAGTGCCCCCCGGCCACCGGCGCGTCAAGCATGGATACGGGGGCGCGCATTGCTGGCGCCATCAGTCGGGGATGGCCAGGGCCTGTTAGGTTGGATTCCGTGATCTTCGCGCTCCTCGCCGCCCTGCTGGCGGCCCCGCCTTCCTGGACGCCAGTCGGTGCCGGCATCGCTTGCCGGGATACCGGCCGGAGCGGCGCCTTCGGGACCTTCATCGCCTATGGCGGATGGGGTGTCAAGGAGAGCTGGGCACGCGCGTGGGTGGACGAGGTGTACCGTACGGCGCTGGCCACCCGCGGTATCCGGTATCTCTGCGCGGTGCGCGGCCCGGCGGCGGTGGACTATGCCGGCCGCGAGATCGGCAATTCCGCACTGGCCGCCCACCTCTTGACCCGGCAACGCGGCCTGGTCATCGTCGCGGCCCACTCCAGTGGAAGTTTCGTGGCCCACGAGCTGTTCGCGGAGCTGGCAGGGATGGGCGCGGAAGGGAAGGGGCTGCTGGGCCGGACGGTGTACCATGACCTCGACGGGGGTGAATCAGGCCTGACACCCGCGATTGTCGGCGACCTCCGCCGGGCCTACTTCGTCTACGCGGAAGACAGCACCACCGGAACGCGGTCGGCGAATGCGTCCACGATGGTTGCCCTGGGGAGCCGGTACGCGGCCGCGGGTGGTGTGTTGGCCGTGAATGCGTCGCGCTCCGGGTGCAAGGCGGGCGCCAAGTGGTGCCTGCACGACGCCCTCGTCACCGAGCGACCACACAACCCCGAGACGTTCGACCTCGAGCGCGACTACCAGGGGTTTCTTCCCGACCGGCCGGCGGCGGTGGCGTACCTCTCGGCGCCGTGGAATCCGCCACCCTGACTATGGGGCCTGCCCCGCCTCCAGCCGGGAGAGGAACTGCTGAATCTCCTGGTTGTCCGGATTCAGCGCGGCCAGCTTTCGGGCCGGCGGAAGCGCCACTTGCCGCGCTCCTGCCGCCGCCGCAATCGACGCCAGGCCGTACAGCAGTTCCTGGTCGTCCGGCGCCGCAGTAAGCGCCTGCTGCAGCTGAGCGATCGCCGGCCCCGCCCGCCCCGCCTCATAGAGTGCCACCCCGTAGACATAGCCGTAATGCGCCACACCGGAGGTGGCCGCGGCCTCGAGATGGGGGAGGGCGTCGACGATGCGGCGTTGCCGGACCAGGGCCAGCCCCAGCTGGTACTGCAGGTCAATGGACCCGGGAACCCGGTCGAGCCCCGTCCGGAGGACGGAATCCGCCTGCGCCTCCTGTCCGGTGGTGCGGAACACCTCCGCGATCTGGAGGTAGGCGGGCACGAACTGCGGCGCCAGGCTGAGTGCGCGGCGATAGTTCGCCACCGCCTCGTTCGGCTTGCCGAGGCGACGGTCGAGGTTACCGAGGTTGGCCCAGGACTCGGGGCGGTCGGCGTTGAAGTGTTGCGAGGCCCGATACTCGGCGAGGACACGCGCAAACGCTGCGCGCTCGTCCGCGGACCAGCCGGAGTCGGGCAAGCCGGCCAGCGCGGGGAGCGCCGCAAGCCGAACCGTCCGCACAGGGTCGGAGAGGAGAGGCAGGGCCATGGCCGCTCGCATGGAGGGATCGACGAGCTCGACCTGTTCGACCGCGGCGCGCCGAATCAGCGGGTCGCGGTCACTGAGCGCCATCTGGATGGCGCTGATCGAGTAGCGGGCCGGATTCTGTGACATGAGCGAGACGGCGGTGGCGCGCGTAATTCCGGGTTGCGCCGTATCCCGGGCAATGCCCACCAGCGCCTCGCCAGCGCCGGGAGTCGCGGACCACGCGGCGGCGATGGCGACGGCCACCGGCATCGGGGCCGTGTCCGGCGGTCCATACCATCCGGCGGCCGCCGCCGCCGCCCACTCCACGGACTTGTCGGCATGGCAGGCGGTGCACGCGTTCGGCGCACTGGTGACGGGGGTGAGGTCGGGACGAGGGATCTTCATCCCGTGATCGCGCCGAGCATCGACCCCCATGTAGTTGCGCGCGGGCATGTGGCAGTCGACGCATGCGGCCCCGGCGGTCCCGGCGCGGTGGTGCGTGTGCGACGCAGTATCGTATCGCGACGGGAGGTGGCAGGTGGCGCAGGCAGTGTTGCCCGCCGCCCGCGTGGTGCTGCGGTGCGCGTCGTGGCAATCGCTGCAGGTCACGCCGGCGCGGTACATCTTGCTCTGCACAAACGAGCCGTACTCGTACACTTCCTCGAGTTGCTGGCCGTCGGCGTAGTAGAGCCCCTCATTGAGCAGCGACACGCGCTGGGTCTGCGCCAGGATCTGGCCCGCGGCGGAATCGGGCCAGACCTGGCCCCGCCGCGCGTGGCAGAGCCCGCAGGTCTCCACTTCCATGCGGCTGGCGCGCGCGGCACTGCGGCGGGCAATGCCCGTGAGCGTGTCCATGACCCAGCTCGCCGTGGATGAATCGCGAAACGAGACTGTCAGTCCGGTCGTGCCGCTCCAGGCCCCGGAGTTCTCCTCTCGGCGCTCCGCGAGCGCGACGTGATTGCTGCCTGGACCGTGGCAGGACTCGCACGACACATCGATCTCTGACCAGGTGGTCGCGTAACTGTCTGCCGCCTCGATGTACCCCTTCTGCAGGTTGGTCGAGTGGCACTGCGCGCACATGAAATTCCAGTTCTGCAGCACACCGGTCCAGTGCAGGACGTCCTTGTGATCGACCTGCTCATCGGGATAGAGGTGGTACCATCGCTGACCGCCCTCCGCTTTTGCGCGGGTGTCCCATGCGATGCCGAGCGCCTGGTAGCGCCCCCGTGGGAAGGCAATCAGGTACTGCTGCAGCGGATAGACACCGAACGTGTAGCTGATCGGGTAGTCGACCGGCGCGCCGGCGGGGCCTTCGGTGTTCACCCAGTATTGACCGTCGCGCCGGAAGAACCGCGATGTGATGCCGTTGTAGCGGTACGTGGCATCGTCGAAATCGCCGAGGACGGTGGTGCTGTCGGCAACGGCCATGGCCTGCGCGTGGTGCGACTCCTGCCAGAGCGCGTCCTCGGCCTGGTGGCAGGAGGCACAGGCGGCACGGCCGACGAACTCGGCTTGCGGCGCGGGCTTGGGAGCGCAGGCACCGATGGCGAGAATGCAAACCGCCCCGGCAATGGCCTGGAGGCCACGCCGGGGCGATGTGCGTGATTCCAGTTGGGTCACTTCACCGGCACGAGCGGGATTTGCGAGGCCATCGACGCCTGGACGATCAGGTCGAGGCGAGTCTCGATCTGGTAGAAGCGGACGGTGCCGACGGCGCCGAGGACGGGCTGGAACTTCTTGATCCAGTCGCCCTGAAGCTTGGCGTACTGCCCGCCGAGCTTCACCCACTGATTGAGGGCGTCGTTGATTTCCTTGTCCGTGGCGGTATCGGCAGCCGTCGGGGTCATGAGCAGGCTGATGCGCTGGTCGGCGAGCTTGCCGACGGCAGTGCGATACTCCTGGTACATCGGCCAGAACTTGGTGGCCTGGGCCTCGGTCAGCGGGAGGTTTTCCGCGACGATGGCTTGGCGATCGGCCTGGATCTGCTGGCGGGTAACGGCGAGGTCGGTCGCGACCTGCGCGGAGGCGACGGCCGGTACGGCGAGCAGGGCGGCAAGGGCGAACAGGGTGCTTGAGCGACGCATGGGACAATCTCCGTGGGGGATGATGGTTCTGGAACAAGCTGAAAGATAGCCCGGACCGGCCGGAGGACAATCAGGGGCCGTCAGCCCTCCGGCAGAGCCCGCCGCCGGGCGATCTCGGCGGCCACCCGCGCTTCCAGCATCTGGATGGCGATGGTGTTGCGCCCGCCTTCAGGCACGATGATATCGGCGTATCGCTTCGAGGGTTCCACGAATTCGAGGTGCATGGGCCGGACCGTGCTCCAGGTATTGCGCCACGATCGAATCGACGGAGCGCCCTCGTTCGGACACATCACGCTGCATCCGGCGGATGAAGCGCAGGTCATCGGCCACGTCCACAAACACCTTCACGTCGAAGAGCCGCCGGAGCCGCGCGTCGGCAAAGATGAGGATGCCGTCCACCAGGATCACGTCCCGGGGATCGACCCGGACGGTGGCCGCGGCACGGGTATGCTGCGCGAAGTCGTAGGTGGGCTTGTCGATGGACCGCCCGGCCGCGAGGGCCTCCAGGTGCGCCACCATCAGGTCGGTATCGAGCGCGTCGGGGTGGTCGAAATTGGTCCCGATGCGGGCGTCGAGCGGGAGATGCCCGAGATCCGCGTAGTAGGCGTCCTGGTCGAGGAAAATGGCATCGACGCCCAGGCGGGCGTGAATGGCCTTGGCGACCGTCGTCTTGCCCGAGCCGGAGCCGCCGGCAACGCCGATGATCAATGGCCGCATCAGGGGGACGCGTGCTCCGCGGAGGGTGTGGGGTCCATCCGGAGGGGGAGGGGTCCGTCCACCGGGAGAATGAACCAGAAGGTGCTCCCCCGGCCGAGGATTGATTCCGCGCCGATGGTCCCGCCGTGCAGCTCGACGAACCGTTTGCTCAGGGCCAACCCGAGGCCGGTCCCCTGCTGTTGCCGGCTCGCCGAACTGTCCACCTGGCTGAACTCCACGAACAGTCGCGCCGAATCCTCGGGCCGGAATCCGATGCCGGTGTCGCTGACCGACACCCAGATGGCGTCTCGTGAGATCAGACGCGCGCCCTCGCCGTCGCCGATCGAGGGAACGGGGAGCGGTGCCCGCGTGCGGACGACCGCCAGGCGGATCTGTCCCGCCTCCGGGGTGAACTTCGAGGCATTGGACAGGAGGTTGATGAGCACCTGCTTGACCCGGAGTTCGTCCGCCACGGCGACGAGCGTGCCGTCGTCCACTTCCACCGTGCAGGCCTGACCCCGAACGGTCCGAAGGCTGGCCGTGTCCGCCACGGCAGCGGTCACCGCCTCCCGGAGATCGGTGGGCGCGAGCTGCAGGGTCATCGCCCCCGCCTCGATCTTCGACAGGTCGAGCACACTGTTGATCATCTCGAGAAGGTGCCGGCCGTTGCGCAGCACCGCCTCGAGAAACTCCCGCTGCTCCGCGTTGACGGGCCCGACCGCTTCGGTCAGGAGGAGGTCGGAAAAGCCGTTGATGGCGTTGAGTGGTGTGCGCAATTCGTGAGACATGTTGGCCAGGAACTGGCTCTTGAGCTGCGTGGCGCGCACGAGCTCGCGGTTCTTCCGGTCGAGGGCGTGTTCGTTGCGGCGGCTCTCCTCAAGGACGTTGGTGCGGTCGATGGCCACGACGACCTGGTCGCCGAGCGTCTGGAGCAGCTGCAGGGCGTCGTCGTCGTACAGGCGACCGTCGCGGCGGTTGTGGACGCTGATGGTTCCGATGACCAGCCCGGCGGAGCGAAGCGGCACCAGGGCGGCGGTGCGGAGAGAGGCCGGGGTGCCCTCCGGCCGGAAGCTCCGGGGGTCGGCGTCCATGTCCTCGCTGAGGAGCGGCTGGTCGTTGACGACGACCCACCCCGAGAGGGAGTGGTCCATCGGCAGCAACTGGCCGATGACCGGCGCCAGGGGGCCGGTGCCCGCCGCGATCCGGAGGAAGCGCCCCTCCTCCACGACGAGGGCCACCAGCGCCGCTTCGCTCTCCAGGAGATCCGCGGCGGCCTGCGTCACTTCCGTGAAGATGCTCTCGAGGCTGCGGCCGGCCAGGAGGCTGGCGGCGAGCTGCCGCAGCCGCTCGAGTTCGCGGTTGCGGGCGGCGGCAGCCGCGAGAGCGTGCCGGAGCGACTGCGCCTGGCGATCGGCCACCCTCTTGGCCTGGATGAACCCCGTCCAGGCGAGCACCGTTGTCAGGAGGGCCAGCACAATGCCGACCAGGCTCTGCTGCCAGACGAGGTAGATGCCGACCCACCCGCAGACCGTGGCAAGGACCGTAAGCGCGGCGGGCGAAGGGCCGCGGCGCAGGGTCTTGGGGAGGGGGGGAGGCATGGGGGGAAAGATAAATGGACTGAGGGCGGTTCCTACTCCCAGAGCACGGCGTGGAATTCGACCGTGCCCGAGTGCAGCATCTCTCGGAGGTACGGGCGGCAGAGGCCGCACTGGTCGCCGCAGCCTGTTTCTCGCACGATGTCGTCGAGCGTCCAGCCCTGTGCGCGTGCGAGCGGAAGGAGGGTGGCGAAGGGCATCCGCTGGCAGACGCAGCGGGTGATGGCGAGAGCGGGCATGGCGGCAGGATAATAGATTACCGGGCAGGATGCCGATGCCCCCGTCGGCCTCCAACAATTGGGAGACCCCGTGCGCGTCGCCGCTGCGATCTTCGTTCCCGTGCTCTTCCTGCTTGGAACAGACCCGGCGCTCGAGGCCCAGACGCCTGCGCCGGCGCACTTCGTGACGTGGCGGCCCTCAGCCTCAACACCGACGGGCATGATCACGATTCCCGACAGCGTCCGCCAGGCGGCCAATGGCAGCGGCATGGTGCTGGGCGGAATCGGCGGAATGTTCGCCGGATATCTGGTTGGTGGGGTCATTGCCGCTGTAGCCTTTGATGGCGGCGATGACTACGACCAACTGAACGCCGCTGTCTTCGGGGGCCTGATCGCCGCGACCGTGACGACCCCCGCGGGCGTGCATCTCGGCAACCGGGGCCGTGGAAACTACTTGAGCGACCTCCTGGTCTCGGCTGCCATCGGCGGTATCGGCATCGCTCTCGCCACCAGCACGGACAATGCGGCGTGGCTCCTGGTGCTCCCGATCGGCCAGATCATCGGCTCGGCCATTATGGAGGCGCAGGGCATGCCAAAGGAGGCCCGGGCGGACTCTTCACAGTGAATTCATCAAGTCTTTCGCCCGGCGTTTGACAACGGCTGGATTGGCCTGCAAACTCCCTTGACCCGATCATGAGGAGGTGCAGACCATGCGTGTCTATGGTTCGGACGCTATCCGCAACGTGGCGTTTGTCGGCCACGGCGGGAGCGGCAAGACCACCCTGGTTGACGCTCTCGCCTTTGTCTCTGGTGCCAGCCGGCGCCACGGAAACATCAAGGACGGCACGACCCTCACCGACTACACCCCCGACGAAATCTCCCGCCAGCACTCGATCAGCCTCGGCCTCGCCTACGCCGAGTGGATGAACACCAAGATCAACATGCTCGATACCCCCGGCTACCTCGACTTCTTCGGCGAGGCAGTCACGGCGCTGCACGCAGCCGATGCGGCGGTCGTGGTGCTGAGCGGGGTCAGCGGGGTCGAGGTGGGAACCGAGAAAGTCTGGGAGGTGTGTGACCAGCTGCACCTGCCCCGGCTCCTCTTCGTGGGCGAGATGGACAAGGACAATGCCGATTTCGAGCGGGTCTTTGCCGATATCAAGGCGCACCTGACGCCGAAGGTCCTGCCGGTGGAAATCCCCATCGGCGGCGGCTCCCAGTTCGGCGGTATCGTCAACCTCTTCTCCGGCAAGGCCCACCTCTACGCCTCGGGCACCAAGTCCGGGGAGTACGAGGAGGTCGACGTCCCGGCGGAGTATCAGGAGGAGGTGGCCAAGTACAGCGAGATGATGATCGAAACGGTGGCCTCGACCGATGACTCCCTCATCGAGCGGTATCTGGGCGGCGAGAAGATCCCGCGGAGCGAGGTGACCGCGGCGCTCAAGAAGGCCGTTGCCGAGGGCGCCATCGTGCCGCTCTTCGTCGGCAGCGCCCAGCTGACCTACGGCATGCGCGCCCTCCTGACCGAGATCGTCGACCTCCTGCCATCGCCGGCCGAGGTGCCCGCGCCGCTGGAGGCCCCCCTGCTCGGGCGGGTCTTCAAGACGACTTCCGAACCGCATGTCGGCGACGTCACGCTATTTCGTCTCTATACCGGCCGCCTGAAGAATGGGGCTGAGGTCTGGAATGCCGAACATGAAGTGGCCGAGAAACTGAACCATCTCTCGGTGCAGCAGGGCCGCGAGCGGACCGAAGTAAGCGAGCTGTGCGCAGGCGACATCGGCTCGGTGGCCAAGCTCCGTGACACCCACACCGGCGACACCTTCTGCCTCCGCGACGCACCGGTACATCTCTCGCCGATTCCGTTTCCCGAGGCGGTGGCGTCCGCGGCGGTCGTGGTCAAGCAGCGCGGCGAGGAAGACAAGCTTGCGGCGGGCCTCCACAAGCTGCACGAAGAGGATCCGACCTTCCACTTCGAGTACAACTCCGAGCTCCGCCAGACGCTGATTCACGGGATGGGAGAACGGCATTTCGAGATTCTCCTCGGCCGACTCACCCAGAAGTACGGCGTGCACGCCGACCTGACGCGGCCACGCATTGCGTACCGGGAGACGTTCAAGGGGAAGGCGGAGGGGCAGGGGAAGCACAAGAAGCAGAGCGGCGGACGCGGGCAGTACGGCGACTGCAAGATCCGCATCGCACCGATGCCGCGGGGCTCGGGGTATGAGTTCGTGAACAAGATCGTGGGCGGCGTGATTCCCAGCAAGTATGTCCCCGCCGTGGACCGGGGGATCCAGGAATCAGCGGAACGGGGCGTGGTGGCGGGGTACCCGGTCGTGGACTTCCAGGTGGAGTGCTACGACGGCTCGTACCATGACGTGGACTCGAACGAAATGTCGTTCAAGATGGCGGGCATCCTGGCATTCCGAACCGTGGCGCCGAATGCCCGGCCGGTGCTGCTCGAGCCGCTGGCTGACCTGGAAGTATGGACGCCGGAGGATGCGCTCGGCGACGTCATGGGCGACCTGAGCGCGCGCCGCGGACAGATTCTCGGGACGGCGGTCGATGGCCGGCTGACGAAGGTCCAGGCGGTGGTGCCGGAGTCGGAGCTCTACCGGTATACCACCACGCTCTACTCGGTCACGCACGGGCGCGGGACCTTCCGGCACAGCTTTCACGGATATGTGGAGGCGCCACCCGACGTGGCCGAACGCGTGGCAGAGGAACACAAGGAGGAGCAGGGGCACTGACCTGCGGAAGGAAAAGGGGCGCCGATCAGGCGCCCCACTCGTTTCTGAACCGGTCCAGTAACCCTGCAGCTCCCAGCCGCATCAGTCCGGCCTCCGCCTCGGATCGCAATGACTCGGCCAGGTCAACGTTTCCGAGCACCCGTACCGCACGCGCCGCTACCGTGGTGCACTCCGCCTCGAGCAGGGCGGTTCCGAGGGCCTGCGCCGCTTCCCGTGCGGCTTGCGCCTCGTGGAGGGCGGCGACCGCGTGTCCGAGTCCCAGGTGCAGCAGGGCGCGCAGCCGACGCGTCTCGACGACACCCACCGGGTCGTCTCCCTCGGCGGCGAGAAGGGCGGCGCGCTCGATTTCCCGCTCGGCAAGGGGCCATCCCTTCAGCTCAAGATGCAGCTCGGCCAGTCCCACCAACGCCAGGCCTCGGAGGGCGGCATCGCCCAGCAGCTCGGCGTGCCGGACCGCCTCTTCGGCGGATCGTTCAGCGTCGGTCCACTGGCCCAGCTGACGAAATGCGATGCCCAGGTTGTGGGAGGTCTCCGCCATGCCGCGCCGATCGCCCAGACGCTGGTAGGAGAGCAGGGCGGTCCGGTAGAGGCTGAGCGCCAGGTCGGGGCGGCCGGTCAGGTGCGCGACGGAGGCGAGATTGTTCGACGCGCGGGCCGTCATCAGGCTGTCGTCGAGGGCGTGGGCCAGCTCCAGCGCGGTGCCGAAGTAGCGCTCGGCGTCTTCGACTTGGCCGGTTTCCCATGCGACCGCGCCGAGCAGGTTTTCCGCCCGCATTCGTCCGTCCGAATCCCCCCGTGCGCGGAAACGCGCCTCCGCCGCCAGCGCCAGCGCAGCGGCGTCGGGCAGGTTGCCCTGGCGCATCGCGGTGGTGGCGTCGCGGAGCACGGTGCCGGGATCGGCGGCGGGCGGCGTGGTCATCGAATGGTCAGTAGGCGATCGCGTACCGGGTGAAGCCGAGGATGTCCGCCTCGATCTCGTCGAGTTCCTCGACCTTGACGCTGCCGAGCTTGAGGTACGATTCGCCCGGTTGCTCCTGGCGCCAGAGTCCCATGATCTGCTCGATGCTGCTGTCGTCGGCGTCCACATCGCCATCGTCGTCGAGGTCGCCGCCGGTCTCGCCGTACTCAATCTTCAGTTGCGCGGGGACGCTCGGATTGAACGTCAGGCCGGCCGGCTCGAATTCGAACTGGATGAGTGCCGGGTCCGTCACGCGCACGATGATGAGGATGGAGTCGCCGACCTGGAAGAGCGTGCCGTCGGGGCGGGCAAGCAGGGTTGGGGCGTCCACCCGGAGGCGCAGGTATTCCTCGCCGGGACCGGTGCCGGCGCGTTGGCAAAGTACGATGCGCAGATCGCGGTCCTCGCCCTTCTTGGCGTAGAACGAATCCACCGGATTCCAGATCGGCGCGCTGCCGGCTGGGAGCCGGATGATGGTCAACTCACCGGGTGGCTTCACGCCGCTGGTGTCCGGCCCGCCGGAATCACTGCAGGCCGCCAGGGCGGTCGGCCAGGAGGAGCGGAAAAAGTCGGGCGGGTCGCATGGGACATCCTTTCACGAAGTCGAATCGCATCAGTCGTCCACCTGGTCGAGCACCCGCTGCAGCCGCGGGCGGGAAATGCCGAGCCGGCGCGCGGCGGCGCTCTTGTTGCCGTCGCAGAGATCGAGCATCGCCTGCACCGCCGCCTTGGTGATCGTGGCCAGGTCCGCGGGAAATGGCAGGGCACCGTTCGACGCATTCCGCTGCCGGGGCCGACGCCGCGCCGAAATCGAGCACCGAAACATCGAGGGTGCCGGGCTTCGAGAGCACCAGCGCCCGCTCGATCGCGTTGCGCAGTTCCCGCACATTGCCCGGCCAGCTGTGCGCCCGCAACGCCTCACTCGAACTCGATGCTGCGGACCGGCACGGGGAGCCCATAGCGACCGGCCAGGTCGGCGGCGAACGACTCCGCCAGGAGTTCGAGGTCGTGGCCCCGCCCGCGGAGCGGCGGCAGGACGAGCCGGACCACGTTCAGCCGGTAGTACAGGTCTTCGCGAAACCGCTTGTTCGCTGACGGCCTGCGCCAGGTCGAGGTGGGTGGCCGCGAGCAGCCTGATGTCCACCTTCTTTGTGCTGGTGCCGCCGACCCGCCGGATTTCCCTGCTCTCCAGCGCCCGCAGCAGCTTGACCTGAAGCTCCAGCGGCAGGTGCCCGATCTCGTCGAGGAAGAGCGTGCCGCCATGCGCCTGCTCGAACAGGCCGGGCTTGGCGGCCACCGCCCCCGTGAAGGCGCCACGCTCGTGCCCGAACAGCTCACTCTCGAGCAGATTGGCGGGGATCGCCGCGCAATTCACCTCGACGAACGGCTGGGCGGCCCTGGGGCTCGCGTAGTGGATGGCGCGCGCCAGGAGTTCCTTGCCGGTCCCGGTTTCTCCGCCCAGGAGGACCGTGACATCGCGATGGCCGGCGACCCGCTTTCCCTGCTCGAGCACCGCCGTCAGCTCCGGACTGCGGCCAACGATGGCGGCAAAGCCGGCGCCGCCGCCTTCTTCGGCGGCGAACGCCGCCGCGTCCAACGTGGCGCGTGCCGACCGGATGTCCCGCTCCAGCGAGCGCCGAAGGACGTCGATGTCCTCAGGCAGCACCAGGTAGTCGGCGGCCCCTGCCCGGACAGCAGCGGCCGCGATGCGGTGGTCCACCGTCGAGCCGATGAAGTACCAGGGCGCGTCGCCCAGGATCGGGAGTTGCGCCAGCGCATCGCCCTCCCGCCCCCCCGCCATCACGATGACCGCCGCCGGGATTTCGGAAGGGGCTCCGCCCTCGGCCATCCGCGTGGACAGCCGCCCCCCCGCCTCCTGCACCAGGTCGGCGAGCGATCCGTGGAAGCTGTCGCTGATGACGACAGCTTCCACGATCGGGATGCGCTCAGCCATGCGGTGTCGTGGTCAGGTCAGTCGTCTCCGTGGTCGTCGTGGCCGTCGTGATCTTCGTCTTCGAAGGCGTCGAAGGACTGGGTGATGTTGCTGTTGACGACGCTCTCGTTCTGGCCACCCTTGTTGGCGGAGGTCGGATCGATGAGCGAATTGTCGCTGGCGCGGAACCAGGTCGCGATATCAATGTAGAGCGTGAAGTCGGAGGTGCCGGCATCGGTGACCACGAGCGGCGGCACCAGGTCGAGCTCCTGCTCGGCGCTGACGTCGGTCTCGTACGTGAACGCGGCGCCGTTCCACGTGCCGGTGACCCGGACGCTCACGCCGTCGAAGTCCGGGTGGGCGGCGAGGAAGGCGGCGTTCGAGCTGTCGTCCTCCGGCTTGTGGATCTTGAACTCGAACTCGTCGTACGTGCCGGGCAGGACGTCGACCGTCACGACCGAGGTGGCCCCACCGGAGAGCGGCAGGTCGAGCAGGTAGGGACCCGACTCGAGCTCCTCGCAGTCGTCGTGCGAGGCGGCATTGTCGCACTGACTGTCGAACTCCTCACGCTTGAGCTCGATTTCCTTCACCACCATCTCCACCCGGTTGATGATCAGCGTGTTCGTCCCGTCGGTGTATTCCACCGGGTGCACCGCTGAACTGCGGGCCGCCTGCGGTGGGCGCCACCGCAGCCGAACGGGTGGCGATGGCCAGCGAGACGGCGGAGCCCTGCGAGGGGCCGGAAGATGAGTCGCAGGCGCCGAGGGTGGTGGCCAGGACCAGGGCACCGGCGAGGCGCAAGAGTACGTGACATGCTGGACCTCCTGAGAGGGCTGAGGTTGTATGTGGGTTGTCGTCTCCCTCAAGTGGCAACCGGGGTGCCAGTCTCGACCAGAACGGTAACATGTTGTGCTGCAATGTTTTATGGCTTCTTCCGGGACTTGGCGGTCCCCCGGATCGCATCGGAAGAATACTGGCTGTAACGATACGTTGCAACGGTCGAGGCGGACTGGAGTCCTCGGTGGGCCCCAGTTCGGTTTCCATGGACCGTAACAACGGAGGGGCGACCGGTCCGGTCGCCCCCCGAGTTGATGCATCACGCAGCTGCGCCCCCGATCAGTTGTCCACTTCCACCTTGATCGAGGTCGCGGTGACCACCGCCGGGGGCCCGGCGGCTGTGACGCTGCCCAGCCCTTCGGCGCGCACGGCGCTGCCGGCCGAGACTGCGGCCGCCACGCTGCCCAGCGAGAAGAGGTCACCAGCCGGATCGAAGGTGAGCCCTCCGACCTCGACCACCGTTCCGCCGGCGAGGGTCAGGGTACCGGCGGCCGGGTCCACGGCCGTCACACTGGCCTGGAACTCGATCTCCCCGGTCGGCACGCCACCACCCGGGATGATCCGCGAAAGCTGGGTGCTGCTGGTGATCTCGATCGGCAGGTTGAACACACGGAGGATTGCCACCGGGGGCGGGGCCGCGACGATCTCGATGTTGTCGCTGTCCACATACACCTCGATCTTCGGGTCCTCACTTCGATCGCCGAGCCGCAGGTCCAGCGCCATGAAGGACGGGTCGGTCGGGGCCTGGGCGTTGCCCCGGGATTGCGACGGGCCTCGATCGGCGGTTGCTGGCCGCGCGAGATCGCGTCGGCAATCGCGTTTTCCCACGCGCCCCGGGTGACGCTGCTGCTGGTGGGGGTGCGGAACCTGGTCCGGCTCCGTAGCCTACCGTCAACCCGCCGAGCGCCAGGGTGATTGTGCCTGCCGCCGCATCGATCGCCGTCACGTTGCTGACGAGCTTCTCTTCCGCATCATCCGGTTCGACCTCGACTTCGCGAGCCACCAGGCCACCGGGCAGCAACTTAATCTCGATCCTGGCCGGCCCGCTCCCGAGTGTACTGTCAAACTGGGAGATGCTCAGGACTTGCCCGAATTGTGGGGGTGGAAGCGTCGGCGTCCCCCCCGGCGCGGTTGAATCAGAGGAGCAGGCGGCGAGCAGTGCGGGGCCAAGAATCAGGAGGCGGGCCAACCGAGTTGAGCGTGACATGAGGAGGTCTCCAGAGGTGGCAAGTGGGAGAGTTGCGTTGTCGACCTCCCGAATGGCAACGTGGGTGCCACTATCTGCATATGCGATAAGACGTTTACTGGCAAGGAGATATGGCCTTGGTTCCGGTTCCGCTTCCGGGTGGAATCGGAACGAATCAATACCGTGTGTAACGGCGTGTTCCGACTGGGGCTTCCTCCGGCACCGTCTGCCGGTCCGTTGCTCCCAGCCCGCCGTCCTTATATTGCGGTCTATTCTCCTCAAGGACCCGCCAGATGCCCAGCTACCACGCGCCCCCTTCACCGGTCCACCGGGAACCGCATGATTGCCGGCGTCCTCGGCGGGCTCGCCGAGTATTTCGATCTCGACCCGACGCTGGTGCGGGTCGGATACGTGGTGGCGTCCATCGTCTCCGCCGCATTCCCTGGCATCCTGGTGTACATCGTTCTCTGGATGGTGATCCCGGCGGAGGGGAGCGACGCGTGAGGGATGGCGCGCGCGGTGGGTCGCTGCGGCACTGATCGCTTCCGGCCACCGCCTGCGCCGGCGAGCCCGCGCCAGGGTGCGACGAATGCGGCACCATCGTCATCGCGGCCGCCGGCGAGCCCTCGTCGCTCTTTCCGCCGCTGGTCTACGAGACGGTCGGGCGCGACATCACCGACCAGGTCTTCGAGCGGCTTGCGGACCTGGCACCGGATGCCGCGCCGATCGATCCCGCCGGCTACCGCCCCGCCCTCGCCGATCGATGGGAGCGGGTGGACAGCCTCACCCTCCGCTTTCACCTCCGGCCGGATGCGCGGTGGCAGGATGGCGCGCCGGTCACGGCGCACGACGTGGCGTTCTCGTTCGCCGCGTATGCCGATCCCGCACTCGACACCGACGCAGGACCGGCGCTCGCGGGCCAGGTGACGGTCGAGGCGGTGGACTCGTCCACCGTACTTGTTCGGTTCGCGCGCGCCTACCCCGAGCAGTGGTACGACGCGACCTGGCATGTGCGGATTCTCCCGGCGCACATCTGGGAGGCCATCCCGCGCGAGCAATGGGAGGGCGACACCGCGCTGGCGCACGTGGTAGGGAGCGGGCGCTTCCGCGTGATGGCATGGGAGCCTGCGCAGTCGCTCCGGCTCGAGGCGGTGCCCGGCGCCGTCCACTGCCATCCGGCGGGTCGTCTGGCGCTTCGTTCCCGATCCCGACGCGGCGGTCAACCTCCTCCTCTCCGGCGAGGCCGACCTCGTCGAGCACCTCGGCCCGCCGTCTCGCGTCGCCCGCGTCGCGGGCGACACCGCCGTGCGAATTGATCCGGTATCCCGTCGGCGGCCTACGGCTTCCTCGGATTCCAGGCTGCAGGACGCGAAGGGCCGGCGGCACGCCGCTGCTCGGCGACCGCGCGCTTCGACGCGCGCTGGCCATGGGCATCGACCGGCAGTTGCTGGCCGCCGGCATCTACGGGGCACGGCACCGTGGCGCCCCGGGCCCGATGTCGCAGCTGCTCTGGATCAACAGCCCCGACATTCGCACGCCTCCCCTTCGATACTGCGGCCGCAGCGCACGCTCCTCGACTCACTCCAGTGGGGGCGAGGCACCGACGGAATGCGGCGGCGTGGTGGCCAGGCGGCTCGTGTTCGACATCCTGGTGCCGGGCACCAGCCCGACGCGTCGGGACCTCGCCCAGGCGCTTCAGCAGTCGTGGAAGCTGCTCGGCGTGGAGGTCACGATCACGGCGGTCGATTTTCCGGTCTTCAACCAGCGGCTCGGCGGCGGGCGCGTTCGACAGCTACATCGGGGCCTGGCTCGACGAGCCGAGCCCGCGGGGGCTGGCCGACCAGTGGACCCGGGGCGGTTGGGACCAGCTGAACTTCGGACACTATGACGAATCTCGGCGTTCGACGCCCTGTTCGCTCGTGCGGTTTCCGCGCCGGACACCGCGCACGGCAGGGCCGCTGTATCGCGCGGCCATGGACATCCTCAACGGCGACGCCCCGGCGCTCTTCCTCTTCGCGCCGATGCAGGTGGCGGGGGTGTCGCGGCGGATCGAGGGGGTGACGATCAATCCCTACTCCTGGCTGAGCGACCTCTCGTCGTGGCGAGCGGGACCGCGTCGATGACCGAAGAAGCTCGAATCGCTCGCCGACGCAACTTGATGCCTCCCCGGACTACCGGGTCCTGCGTCGCTTCGTGCCGCCGTCGCGGTACCACGAGGGTGACGGCTCGGCCACGGCGCAGGGGAGTCGTGGTGGACGTGGAGACGACCGGGACTCGACACGGCGCGCGACAAGATCATCGAGTTCTGCGGCGTACCGTTCGAGTTCGAGAAGGAGAGCGGGCGGATCCTGGTGGTCGGGGAGGCGGTGACATTCCTCGAGGACCCGGGCCGCCCGATTCCGGCGGAAGTGACACGGCTCACTGGCATCACCGATGAGATGGTGGCGGGCAAGGCCATCGACGAGGCGGCGGTGAGCGCCATGCTGGCCGATGTGGGGCTGGTCATCGCCCACAACGCCGGGTTCGACCGGCCGTTCGTCGATCGTCGGCTCTCCGGTGTTCACGGGAAAGGCGTGGGCCTGTTCCCAGCGGGAGGTGCCGTGGAAGGCGTTCGGGGTCAGTTCTGGTGCGCTCGAGTTCCTGATGATGAAGCAGTGCGGGCTCTTCTTCGATGGGCACCGCGCCGATGCCGACTGCCACGCCGTGCTCCGGCTGCTGCAGGAGCCGTTTGACGATGGCACGGCTCCCGATGCAACTGCTGCTTGACATCGGCCCGGACGCCGTCGTTCAAGGTGTGGGCGCTGAACTCACCGTACGACAAGAAGGATCGTGCTCAAGCAGCGGCGGTACCGCTGGAGCGGTGGCGAGGGTGGGTTGCCGAAGGCGTGGTACACCTCGCTTCCCGGAGAGCGAGCTCGCGGACGAAGAGGCGTGGCTCTCGGCTGAGGTGTACGATGGCGGCACGGGGTGGAAGGTCGAGCGCATGGATGCGCGGACGAGGTACGCGGGAGACGGTAGACGCAAAGCCTCGAAGCGAGCCACGCGGATGTGGTGCGGGGCACCCATGCAGGAGGCCATATGTCGACGACATCAAAGTGATGCGCGAGGGGCTGCTGGTCGGACTGATCGCCTACGCGTCGGTGGCCATCTTCTACGCCGTCGTTCGATTTCCTGGCGGCGCGCGGACCGCTCTTCACCGTCAACCTGCTCGGCCTGGCGGTCTTCGAGGGGGTGCGGGATCCCGAGCGTCCTGCAGCGCGCCGATCCCGCTGGACCTGGACGGCCATCTTCTGGTACAACGCACTCCACCTCGTCTTCTCGCTGACCATCGGGCTGGTCGTGGTGCGACTCCTCACCGAGGCCGGGCAGCGTCCGTCGCAGGCCACGGCGTGCTGGTCACCTCGTCGCTGGATTTGTGGTGACCGTTCTGGCGGTGGCCCAACTCACCGAACCGATCCGCGGGCTTCTGCCGTTCTGGTCGATCGTCCTGGCCAATGCGCTGGCGGTCTTCGTGGTGGGGCGGTTTCTGGTGAAGAAACACCCCGGGATCTGGCGGACGCTGATGGCGTAGCAAGTCCAGCCGAACCATGACGATGTCTTCAGGAACACCTCACCGACACTTCATGCACGGTTGCTGATGCATTCGCCACACTCGGGATCCCGATGGTTCCCGTGCTGAGCGATTTCCTTGGCAGTCGAGGTGCTGGTCATGTTCAGGCGAATGCAGGTTGCGGCGATCCTTGCTTGTAGTACTACACTCTTCACGGTGGCGTGTAATGACAACAACGCTCCGGCTGATACGGGCACGACGTTGACAGCCGTGTCCCCCGTTGGTGGCGCGACAACCGTCACCCCCACCGCGCCGATCGTACTCACGTTCTCGGCCCCCATGGCACAAGGGATGGAAGCGTACATGGATGTCCACCAGGGCACGACGGCAGGCCCGGTCATGCCGATGAGTTGTACCTGGTCTGGCGACCGAACCTCGCTTACCTGCACCCACGCGGCTCCGTTCGACCATGGCGCCATGTACACCATCCACATTGGCTGTGGAATGATGGATAGCGACGACATGCCGATCGACATGGACGCCTACGGCCACCGCATGGGTGGGGATTGGTTGCAACCGGGGATGATGGGTGGAATGCATGCCGGGCAGCCAATAAATGGCATGGGGCCGGGCTGGCACGGATCGAACGGCAGTTACGGCATGATGTTCACTTTCACCACGTCCTGAGTCGCCGGGGGGCAGGGGCGCAACGCGATGCGCCCCTGCCCCCCGTGCCACTTTCCTTCCCGAATCCCCGCTTCTCCGCCTCTCCCCCCCCGCTGCCTCAGAGCTTCGCCCTCCGCAGTGACACCGCGTTTAGTGCCACGATGATCGACGACGCCGACATCAGGAGGGCCGACACCTCCGGCCGCAGCGACCAGCCCAGGGAGTTGTAGAAGACGCCGGCCGCCACCGGGATGGCCAGCAGGTTGTAGACGCCTGCCCAGGCCAGGTTCTGCTTCATCTTCCGGACGGTGGCCTCGCTCAAGCGGATGGCGCGTGCAATATCCGCCGGGTCGGAGCGCATCAGCACCACCTGTGCCGCTGCGACGGCCACGTCTGTCCCAGACCCGATGGCGATGCCGATGTCGGCCTGCGCCAGCGCCGGCGCGTCATTCACCCCATCGCCCACCATCGCGACGAACCGTCCCTCTCCCTGGAGCGCCTTCACCTGTTCGGCCTTCTGCTCCGGTCGCACCTCCGCCAGCACGCGGGCAATCCCCACGCTCTTCGCGACACGTTCGGCTGTTTCCCGCAGGTCGCCGCTCATGAGCACCGGCTCAATCCCCATGGCCTTCAACTCTTCGATCGCCCCGGCCGAGGTCGGTCGGATCGCGTCGGTGATACCGATGACGCCAACCACCTCGCCACCGGAGGCGACCCAGACCAGCGAACGCCCCTGAGCGGCCAGCTCGGCGGCCCGGGCAGCGAGCAGACCGGTGTCCACGCCCCCTTCCTTGAGGAGGGCTCCGCTCCCGAGGAGAGTCCGCTCTCCCTTCACGACGCCCTCCATCCCCTTGCCGGGGCGGTCGGCGACCTCGGCCACCTGGTCGATGGTCAGGTGCCGCTCCTCCGCGATGGCGGAGATGGCACGCGACAACGGATGGGTGGACTTCCCGGCGAGCGACGCCGCCCGGGACAGCGCATCGTCCGCCGAATGCCCCTCGGCCGGGAGGACGTCCGTCACGCTGGGCTTCCCCTCGGTGAGGGTGCCGGTCTTGTCCAGGACGAGGGTCTCGATCCGGCTAAGGCTCTCGAGGGTGGCGGCGTCCTTGATGAGGATATTGTGCTTCGCGCCGAGTCCGGTGCCGACGGCCACGGCCGTCGGGGTGGCGAGGCCGAGCGCATCGGGGCAGGCAATGACGACGGCGGAGATCGAGAACGTCAGGGCGGTGAGGAACGGTACGTCGGCGAGCAGGCTCCAGCCGGCGAAGGTCAACACGCCCGCGCTCACCGCCACTACGACGAGGATGGCGGCAGCCTTGTCGGCCAGCCGCTGGCGCGGCGCCTTGGAGTTCTGCGCCCTGGACACTAGGTCGGTGATCTGGGCGAGCACGGTATCCTTGCCGACCCGCGTGGCCCGCATGGTAACGGCGCTGGTCACGTTGATGGCCCCGCCCACCAGCGGATCCCCGGGCCCGCGCTTGACCGGCCGGCTCTCGCCGGTCACCAGCGCCTCGTCGACGTCGGTATTCCCCTCGGTGAGCTCGCCGTCCACGGGGATCTTGTCGCCGGGGCGCAGTCGGAGCAGGTCACCGATGACCACGTCACTCGTCGGTACCTCCATCTCCCGGCCGTCGCGCAACACGCGGGCGGTGGGCGGCACCAGGTCGAAAAGCGCACGCAGGGCGTCCGAGGTGCCGCGCCGGGACTTCATCTCCATCCAGTGCCCGAACAGCACAAACGTGACGAGCATGCACGCCGCCTCGTAATAGGCGATCGGTTCGGCGATGATGGTGAGGTAGACACTCGAGAGCCAGGCGGCGAGCACACCGGTGGCGATCAGCACCGACATGTCGAGCTTGCGGCTCCGGAGGGCATGGTAGCAGCCGCGAATGAAAATCCAGCCCGCCCACCAGACCACGGGAATTGAGAGAGCCAGCTCGAGCCAGCCCGCCAGGGGCGGGTGGAGGAGCATCGGCACGCCAGGGATGTGCCCGGCCAGGAGGGTGACGGGGAGGGTAAAGGCGAGCGCCACCCAGAAGCGGTGCCGCATGTCCCGCTCCATCTCCTTGGCCATGCTCGGATCGGCCATCATGGTGGCGTGGTCGTGGGCTCCGCCGTGCTGCACGTTCACCGGTGCGGGATCGTGGTGATGGTGCTGGTGGCCGCTGGTCACGAGATCTCCCGTTGCTTCCAGATGGAATAAATGGCGGGAATGACCAGCAGCGTCAGCACGGTGCTGCTGACCATCCCCCCGACCATCGGAGCGGCGATCCGTTTCATGACGCTCGCGCCCGCGCCCGATCCCCAGAGGATCGGCAGCAGGCCAGCCATGATGGCGGTGACCGTCATCAACTTCGGCCGGACCCGTTCCACCGCCCCCTCCATGACGGCGTCGTAGAGGTCCTGGAGCGACGGTACCTTCCCGTCTGAGCGCCTGGCTTGCCACGCTTGGTCGAGATAGATGAGCATGATGACGCCGGTCTCTGCCGCGACGCCAGCGAGCGCGACGAAACCGATGGCGACGGCCACCGACCAGTTGTAGCCGAGGAGCCAGATGAACCAGAGCCCGCCGACCAACGAAAAGGGGAGCGATAGCATGACGATCGCGGTTTCGCCCAGCCGTCCAAAATTGAAATAGAGAAGCAGGAAGATGATGGCCAGCGTGGCGGGAACCACCAGCCTTAAGGTAGCGGCGGCGCGTTGCATGTACTCATACTGGCCGCTCCACACGATGGTGTACCCGGTCGGCAGCTCTACCGTGCGCTCCACGACGGCGCGCGCCTCGGCGACGTAACTACCGATGTCGCGATCGCCGACATCGATGTACACCCAGGCGGTCGGTTGTGCCCCCTCGGTCCGCACGACCATCGGCCCGGCCTCCTGTCGGATCGTGGCGATCTGCCCGAGCGGCACGAACGTCTCTCCGCCGAGTGCCGCGCCACCCGCGGCGGCGCTGGCCATGCCACGTGCCATAGGAGTGCCAGAAGCGCCGGCGACCCCATGACTCACCGGAATCAGCACCGAGGCCAGCCGCTCCGGACTGTCGCGAAGCTCGTGGGGGTACCGGATCCGAACGCCGTAGCGCTCCCGGCCCTCGACTGTCTGTGTGACAGTCATCCCCCCCACCGCCGTGGCGATGACCGTCTGCACGTCCCCGACGTTGAGGCCGTGTCGAGCAGCCTCGGCGCGATCGATGTCGATGTCGAGGTAGTACCCTGACACCGCGCGCTCGGCAAAGGCGCTGCGGGTCCCCGGAATCATCCGGACGGCGTCTTCCACTGCGCGGCCGAGCCGCTCGAGCTCCCCGAGATCGGGGCCGAAGATCTTGACGCCGACCGGTGTCCGGATGCCCGTGGCGAGCATGTCGATGCGACCCTTGATGGGCATGGTCCAGGCGTTGGTGGTGCCCGGCAGTCGCAAGGCGGAATCCATGGCCGCGATGAGCCTGTCGCTCGTCATCCCCGTGCGCCATTCCGACTCCGGCTTGAGGGTGATGGTCGTTTCCATCATGTCGAGTCCAGCCGGGTCGGTGGCGGTGTTCGCCCGCCCCGCCTTGCCCCAGACATGCGCTACCTCCGGGAAGCTCATCAGGATCTGATCCTGGATCCGCAGGAGTTCTCTTGCCCGCGCGACGCTGATGCCAGGCAGCGTGGTCGGCATGTAGAGAATGGTGCCCTCGTGAAGCGGAGGCATGAACTCGCTCCCCAGCCGCTTCCAGGGAATCCAGCTCAGCATCACGGCCATGACCGCCACCGTGATGACGGCCCAGCGATGCCGGAGCACATAAGCAATCATCGGTCGGTACCACCGGATCAAGACGCGGTTGATTGGATTGGCGGACTCCCGGTAGAGTTTCCCGCGGATGAACAGTCCCATCGTCACCGGCACCAGCGAGACGGCCAGGAGGCTCGCCGCCGCCATGGAAAAGGTCTTCGTGAAGGCGAGCGGGTGAAAGAGCCTCCCCTCCTGTCCTTCGAGCGTGAAGACCGGGATGAACGACACGGTGATGATCAGGAGCGAGAAGAACAGTGCTGGCCCGACCTCCCGGGCCGACTCCCCGACGATGCGCCAGCGCTCGGACGTCGAGAGCATGGAGGTGTGGTACGACGCCTCCGTGGCCGGGCGGCCCGCTTCGCGCAATTTGATGTCGACCGCCCGCTCGAGGTGTTTGTGCATGTTCTCAATCATCACGATGGCCGCGTCGATCATGGCTCCGATGGCAATAGCGATCCCGCCCAACGACATGATGTCCGCGCCCACCCCCAGCCATCGCATGGCGATGAATGCCATGAGTATCCCGACGGGCAGGGTGAGAATGGCAACGAGGGCCGAGCGGGCGTGCAGGAGAAACAGGATGCAGACCAGCGCCACGATCAGGCTCTCTTCCAGCAGCTTCTCGCGAAGCGTGGCAATGGCCCGTTCGATCAGCTCGCTGCGATCATATACTGGCCGGACGATCACCCCTTGCGGGAGGCCCGGCTGCACTTCGGCGAGCTTTGCCTTGACTCGCTCGATCGTGCTGAGCGCATTCTGGCCGGAGCGCATGATCACGATCCCTCCAACGGCGTCGCCCCTCCCGTCCAGCTCGGCGATACCGCGACGGACGGCCGGCCCGACGCTCACCCGCCCCAGTTCGGCGACCCGAATTGGCGTACCGTTGCGCGTGGCACCGACCACCACGTTCTCGATGTCGCTCAGGTTCTTGAGGTAGCCCAACCCGCGTACCATGTACTCCCGCTCCGTCAATTCGACCACCATGGCCCCGACGTCCGAGTTCGCGTTCTGGATGGCGCTCATGACGGCGGTGATCGGAATGCGGTAGGCCAACAGGCGTGCTGGGTCGAGGTCCACCTGGTATTGCTTCTCGAATCCGCCGATGGAGGCTACCTCGGACACACCCGGGACGGCGGTCAGGGCATAGCGCAGCTGCCAATCCTGGATGCTCCGTAGCTCAGCGAGCGTCCTTTGTCCGGTGGTGTCCTCGATGCTGTACTGGAACACCCATCCCAGGCCGGTGGCATCGGGTCCGAGAATTGGGATGACGTTGGCGGGAAGCTTGCCCGTGATCCCATTCAGATACTCGAGCACTCGGGATCGTGCCCAGTAGAGGTCGGTGCCATCTTCGAAGATCACGTACACAAAGGAGACGCCGAAGAACGAATAGCCACGCACGACGCGCGCCCCTGGCACCTTGAGCATTTCCGCCGCGATGGGATAGGTGACCTGATCTTCGACGATCCGGGGCGCTTGCTCGTTGAATTCCGCCTGGACGATCACCTGCACGTCGCTCAGGTCGGGGAGCGCCTCCAGCGGGGTGGACCGAAGCGCGAGGATACCGCCCAGAATGGCGGCGGCCGTGAACAGCACCACCAGGAGCCGGTTTCTGAGTGACCAATCAATGATCCGTGTGAGCATTGGCCCCTCCCGTCTCCGGCACAGGCACGGTCATGCCCGGCATAGTCGTCGTCTTTGGCTTTGCGCTGTCGCGCGCGCCGCTGCGCCTGCTCGGGGCCTTCATGTCCATGCCCGGCATGTCTCCCATGCCGCCCATGGCAGCGCCGAGGTTCGACTCGGCGTCGAGCAGGAAGGTCCCGGACGCGACGACGCGTTCGCCTGCGGTCAGGCCACCGAGTATTTCGATCCGATCGTCTGTCGCGGCACCGAGCGTCACATTGCGCGGTGTGAACATGCCGTCAGGGTCGGCGACGAAGACGAAATTGCGCTCCCCGGTGGCGAGGACAGCGGAGCGCGGAACGGTGAGCGTCTGGTGGATCGGCCCGCGGAATCGGATCGTGGCGTACATCCCCGGCTTCAGCGCCATGTCGGCGTTTGGCAATTCCACCCGGATGCGCCCGGTGCGTGTCTCCGGGTCGAGGGTCGGGTAGACATATGTGATGCGGCCCTTGCGCTCGGTCCCCGGCAGCGCCGGAAACTCGGCCGTCACTTCCAGTCCCAGCCGCGCTGCCGTGAGATCCGGTTCAAAGACCTCGCCCTCGAGCCACACTCGGCTCAGGTCGGCAATCGTGAAGAGGGATTGCCCCGCCAGGATACGCTGCCCGACCAGGACGGGCTTCTCCACCACAATGCCGGAGACCGGCGAGCTATACGGCACCACCCTCCGGACCCTGCCGCTCTGTTCGATGGCCGCAACCACATCGGGGGACACATCCCAAGAGGCCAGGCGGCGGCGGGCTGCCTGGAGTACGTCAGCGGCGCCTGTCTGGGCCGACGGTGTCCCTGCTGCGATATCGGCCGACAGTCGGCGCGCAATCAGCAATTCCTCCTGTGCGCTCACGAGCATCGGGGAGTAGAGGTCAAGCAGCAATTGACCCTGCCGCACCGGCTGTCCCGTGATGTTCACATACAGCCGTTCGACCCATCCGTCGATCTTCAGGGAAATCGTCGCAATGCGGGTCTCGTCGTACGACACTTGGGCCACGGTCCGCACCTCGCGTTCCATCGGCCCGACTGTCACCTCCGCGACGGTCACGCCGATGCGGCCGGCATCTTCGGCGGACAGCATGATCGGATCGCCATTGGTAGAGGATGTCGCGACACCGTGGTCGTGCGTCGGCGGGGTGCCTGAGGGACTGTCCGCGCGGGTGACGACGTAGACGAAGCCTGCCGTCGCCAGTAGCGCAAGTGCGGCAACCGTGGCGACGAGACGACCGCGACGTGGGGTGGCCTGAGGGCCCGAGAAGGGAGAGGGAATCATTGGGCGCCTTCCGGCGTGGAAGTGTCGAGCGCATCGGCGAGCACGACAATCGGGCGCGCTGTCACCATCTCGAGTTCGGCCAGTGCCTGTCCTTGCGCGGCGTCGAGGCGGATCACCTGAATGCGGTAGCCGTACACTGTCGTGAATGCGTCGAGGAAGGTCATGAAATCCACGCGACCCACCTGGTAGGCGGCGCGGGCGGAAGTGAGCGTCGCGTCAGCTTGCGGCAGGAGGGTGTGCGCGTAGATGGCGCGGAGGGTCCGGGTCCGGTCGAGTTCGGCGACGAGTTCTGCGACACGGCCTCGTGTGTCGGCTTGCATCGCCCTCAGGTCGTCGGCGGCCATCTGGCGCATCGCCGCTGCCTCGTCCCGCAGCTTCATCTGCCGGCTGCCGGCCCAGATGGGCACCGAGGCCCCAAGCAGGAAGCTCATCATCTGGCCGGTGCCGCCATCTGCCATCGGTTGCCAGCCGTAGCGCACACCGAGTTCGAGGTCTGGCCAGATTTGGCGCTGGGCCAGCTGTTCCGCGGCCGTGGCGGCCCGGACCTGGTCGGCGGCGGCTTGCAGCATGCCCCGCGACCCCATCGCGTCACTCGCCAGCGAATCTGTCGGTGGGATGACATCCGGAAACCGGGGAAGCACGGGCGTGCCGGTCGAAGCGTCCGGTGAGCGGTCGAGCACTGTGTTAAGGCGGGTGGCCATGGTCCGGCGCATGGCCTCCATTTCAGCCACCTGTCCAGTCATCCTGCCAATCTCGAGCTGTGCCCGGAGAACATCGGCCTGCTTCGCCTCCCCCACGGCATACATGCCGTTGACGGTGGATGACACCGCTTCGAGCAGTTGCAGCGTCTCGCGCATGATCGTGAGCGTCCCCTCGGCCTGGTACAGGTCGTAAAACGCCGTGGCCGCCCGGGCACGTTGCTCCCAAATCGACTCGCCGACCCAGGCTCGCTCAGCATCCGCGCGCGCCTGCGCCATGTCGCCCGCTAGGGCGAGTTTGCCAGTCCCGGGAATCGGAAACATCTGGCTCACCTGGATCTGATTCATGCCGAGTGGCGGCTGGAGCTCAAAGCCCGGGAGTTGGCGATTCACGGTGGCCAGCTGCAGCCGGGGATCAGGGAGGCGGCGATTGCCCGGGACGCGGGCGAGCGCGGCGTCCGCCGATGCGCGCGCTGCCGCGATTCTCGGGCTCAGACTGTCTACCGCCCGGTAGAGAGCATCGATGGTCAGCCGGTCAGCGGAGCTCTGACCGGTGAGCGGAAGCGCCAGCAATATGCTGACAAGCATGGTCGGGAGGATGCATCGCGCGACTCGAACAAGCCATGCGATGCGATACCCCGAGGAGGGCAATCGCCTGTTCATTTCCTGATCCTGGTTTGCGTGGCGCCGCGTACGCAGGTAGCACACGCGGCCAAATCACCAACGGCACCGGATCAGGTGATGGGAGGGGGTGTTTCCGGGGTGGAGATGATGGAACGCAGGGCCGCTGGTTCGCGGCCCACAGCCTCTAGGACCGTCGCGGCGGGGGCCACGTCCATGGCGCCCAGGGATGCGAAGCCGGTGGGGGCACACCCCGTCATGGCGAGGCAACTCAAGGGTGAATGCGTGGTATGCGAGTCTGGCGCGGTTGGGGCACACGGGTCCGTTTGCCCGTGGTTCATCGGCCCATCGTGCGGCATGTCAGTGCTGGAGTCAGCGCTCGCACTCGTTGCAGGATGATGGTCGCCGGCACACAACGGCTGTGCCCCCAACGTGGCGAATTGCACCGCCATCAGGGTCATCACTACGGAGGCCAGTCTGCGTCCGATCATGGGTGCAAGGTACGTTGAGGTACTGTGAAGGGCCAGTGAAGTGCCAGTGAAACGATTCGAGAGCCAAACCCTGGACCCCGGCTTGCGCCGGGGTGACGATATTTGCCCTCCCTCCCTCCCTGCCCACCCTACCTCTGACTGAACCGATCGAGGGTTTCCCGTTCGCCATCGGTCAGCCGTGCCACGCCCTCTTGCTGCAGCTTGGCCAGGATCCTGTCGATTTCCTCGATGTTGACGGGGTGCAGCCCGTCCCGATTGATACGCGACCACCGGGCCACCGCGGCCGAGGATGAGACGGCGGGTGCCGAGGCGACCGCTTTCGACTGGAACCGCCGCGCGCCGCTGGTCCGATCCATCACCTTCAGGTAGATCCACGCGCCGAGGAACCCGCCGAGGTGCGCGAAGTGCGCGATGCCGTCGCCCGCGCCGCCGAACCCGGAGACGAGCGACAGGACCGTCATGCCCAGCACCAGCCAGCGGACCTCGATCGGCAACACCCCCCAGATGTGCACTACCTCGCGCGGCCAGTAGGAGGCAAACGCGAGCATGACGCCGTACACTGCCCCCGAGGCGCCGATCACGCCGATCATCGGGCTGGTAAAGGACAGCAATCCACCCACGATGCCGCTCGTCAGGTAGAGCCCGAGGAACTGCCTGCTCCCCATCCGGGCCTCGAGCCGGGGCCCGAAGAAGAAGAGCACCAGCATGTTGAAGAAGATGTGCCCGAGGCCACCGTGCAGGAACATGTAGGTGACGATGGTCCACGGCCGGCTGAGGAAGAGGGCCGGCACGAACATCAACGCGTCACCGAGGCCCGGCAGGACAATTACCAGGCCATACATCAGGACATTCAGGAAAATCAGTCGGGCGACCCAGGGTGTCATGCAGCCTCAAGCAGGAGTCGGCGGACGACATCGGTACGATGCCGGAAGATACGATCGAGTTGACGCCGGACCATCGGGTGGACCAGCCGACCGAGGGGGCCGAACGGCAGGCGGTACCGGACCTCGTCCTCGATCACCGTGCCGTCTGGCGTCTCCGTGAAGGTATGCCGATGGATCCACTGCGCGTAAGGGCCGCGCAACTGGACATCCTCAAAGGCATAGGGGGGATCCCACCGGCTGATTTCCGTCCGCCAGCGCATGGGGAGGCCGTGCAGGCGGATCCGGTAGTCGATCAGCACGCCGGCACGCATGGCGATCGGCTGCGGTGTGAGGATCTCGAAGCCGAGCTCGGGCGGGGTGATCCGGCCGAGATTGGCGGCATCGGCAAAGAACTGGAAGACCCGGGGGCGGGGGAGCGGAATCGAGAGCCGGCAGGTCAGGAGGTGCTCGGGAGTAGTGGGCATGGGCCTCCTACCCCCGAACCGCCCTCCGGGGTCCGGCGGCGCTAGTTGCTTGCCGGAGGGGCGTTGTCGCTGTTCCAGATGTCGTACTTCATGAGCCAGGTACCGTTGACCTTCGTCCACATGGCCATGTACTTGCCGTTGTCGGTGAAGACTCCACCATCTGGTGTCGGAAGGGTGAGTGCCCAAGTACCGACGTCCACGGCCTGGTCACCGGAGGCAGCAATCACGATCTCCAGCGGCGTGACGCTCATCTCAATTGCCAGCTGCTCGAGGCCGGCGAAGTACTGCTCGTATTCGGCCCGGCCATCCATCCGGTCCTGATTTGGCGCGAGGAGGACGGCCTCGGGGGCGTACACGGCGAGGATGGCAGCCTCGTCGTAGGCCTTGACCCCGGCATTGAAGGCCGCGACCTGGGCCAGGATTGCCTCTTCCTCGGCCACCGGATCGACCGTGGGCGCGGCCGGCTGGCAGGCGGCGAGGACGGGAAGCAGCAGCAGAGAAGCGAGAAGGCGGCGCATGCGGACTCCGTGAAGGAAAGTGGAGGGGAGATAATGCACGGGGAACGCCGGAAGCACCAGCCCCGGCGCTTGCCAACCAGCCGTTCGGGTGCGAACGTATCGGAGGCCGATGTACCCCCCGATTCCCGCCGCCGAGCCCATGATGACCCTGCCAAACCCAGGTCGCGCCACGCTGGCCACCCCCCTCCTGCTCATCCTTGCCCTGAGTGCCACCATGCCAGCCTGCGCCCAGGAGCCGGCCCCGAACACCCTGACCACAGCGGAGCGATCGGCAGGGTGGACCCTGCTCTTTGACGGCACGACCACGAAGGGGTGGCGTGGCTTCCGGATGACCACGATGCCGGCAGGCTGGGAGGCGAAGGACGGCGCCCTCACGCGGGTGAGCGAGGCGGTGGACATCGTCACGACGGAGCAGTATGCCAACTTCGAGCTGATGCTGGAGTGGAGCATCTCCCCCAAGGGCAACAGCGGCATCATGTACAGAGTGACGGAGGCCGACAGCAATACCTACGAGACCGGCCCCGAGTACCAGGTGCTCGACGACGAGGGGCATCGTGACGGCCTTTCGCGCTTGACTGCGGCCGGCTCCGTGTATGGACTCTACCCGGCGCCAGACAGCCTGGTCCGGCCGGTCGGGGAGTGGAACCAGGCGCGCATCGTGGTAAACGGCAACGACGTGGAGCACTGGCTCAACGGCGCCCTCGTGGCCCAATACGTCCTCGGCAGCCCCGATTGGGAGGCTCGCGTCGCGGCCAGCAAGTTCAAGCAGTGGCCGGGGTATGGAAGGGCGAAGAGTGGCTACATCGCCCTGCAGGAGCACGGGGGATGGGTGGGGTATCGGAACATCAAGATCAGAGTGCTGCCGTGAACGACAGCACGGCGGGGCAGCAGGGCAACGGGGCCGTGAAGCTCAAGCTGTCGATCATGATGTTCCTGCAGTTCTTCATCTGGGGTGCCTGGTTCGTCACCATGGGCACCTATCTCGGCACCACGCTGCAGTTCGACGGCGAGCAGATCGGCCTGGCCTACGGCGCGCTGGCCATCGCGGCCATAATCTCGCCCTTCTTCGTCGGAATGGTGGCGGATCGCTTCTTTGCCACCGAACGGATCCTGGTGGTGCTCTACCTTCTCGGCGCCGGCATGCTCTGGTGGGCTTCGACGCTGACCTCGTTCCTGCCGTTCTTCGTTGTCCTCATCGGCTACGGCCTCTGCTATATGCCGACCCTGGCCCTCACCAACTCGATTGCCTTCCACCATGTGCGTGACCCGTCGAAGGAATTCCCCGCCATTCGGGTTCTCGGCACGATCGGGTGGATCGTGGCCGGAGTGGCTGTCGGGCAAATGGGGCTGGAGGCGACGGCCACTCCGCTGCGGCTCGCGGCCGCCGCGTCCGTGATGCTCGGACTCTTTGCGCTCGTCCTGCCCCACACGCCGCCCCACGCGGCCGGCAAGCCCTTCAGCGTCCGCGACGTGCTCGGCCTCGACGCACTCGCGCTGCTCAAGGACCGCTCCTTCGCGACGTTCGTGGTCGGCTCGTTCCTCCTCTGCATCCCGCTCCAGTTCTACTACGCCTTCACGAACCTCTACCTCAACGAAGTGGGCATGGCCGAGCCGGCCAGCAAGATGACGCTCGGCCAGATGTCCGAGATCGGATTCATGCTGCTGCTGCCCTGGTTCCTCAAGCGGTGGGGCGTACGCCGGATCCTGCTCGTCGGCATGCTGGCCTGGGCGGTGCGGTACTTCTTCTTCGCCTACGGCAACGCGGGCCCGTCCATCTGGATGCTCTACGCCGGCATCCTGCTCCACGGCATCTGCTACGACTTCTTCTTCGTGACGGGCCAGATCTACACAGACGTTCGGGCAGGGCCGAAGGTCCGGGCGGCGGCACAGGGATTCCTGGCCTTCATCACGCAGGGGGTCGGGTACCTGATCGGTGCGTGGGCCTCCGGCCGCGTGGTCCAGTACTTCACGATCCCCGGTGGTGGGCACGACTGGCACAACATCTGGCAGGTGCCCGCCGTCGGCGCCATCGTGATCCTCCTCGTCTTTGCGCTTCTTTTCCGGCCCGCCCTGACGCGAGCCTCCACCCCGGCCTGACGGAATTCGACATGACCAAGACACTCCCCACCCGGCGGGACTTCGTAGGCAGCGTCGCGGCGGCCAGCACCGCCTTCACCATCGTGCCGCGCCACGTGCTCGGAGGCCCCGGCTACACCGCGCCGAGTGACCTGCTCAACATGGCGTGCATCGGCGTGGGTGGGATGGGCGAGAGCGACGTACGGGGAGTCTCGAGCCAGAACATCTACGCCCTGTGCGACGTGGACCTGAAACAGGCCGAGGACACCTTTCGCAAGTATCCGGACGCGAAGAAGTACCGCGACTACCGGGAGATGTTCGACCGGGAGGGGAAGAATATCGATGCGGTGACCATCACCATTCCAGACCATGGCCACGCGGCGGCGGCGATGATGGCGCTCCGGATGAACAAGAACGTCTATTGCCAGAAGCCGCTGGCCCGGACGCTGACGGAGGTGCGGACGCTGAAGGCGCAGGCCGCGAAGACGAAGGTGTCCACGCAGATGGGGAACCAGGGCCACACCGGCGAGGGCGTCCGCATTCTCCGCGAGTGGGTCGAGGCCGGCGTGATCGGCACCGTGCGTGAGGTGCAATACTGGACCAACCGCCCCATCTGGCCGCAGGGGATGGAGCGGCCCACGGAGCTGCACGTACCGCCGCTCACCATGGACTGGAACTGTGGCTGGGGCCGGCGCCGGAGCGGCCCTACAATCCGGCCTACGCGCCGTTCCGCTGGCGCGGCTGGTGGGACTTCGGCACCGGTGCCCTGGGCGACATGGCCTGCCACGGCATGGACGCCGCCTACTGGATTCTCGACCTCGGCTACCCGGAGCGAATCATTCCTGAATCGACCCAGCGCTATCTCGAGACGGCGCCGAAGTCGAGCCGGGTGGAGTACCAGTTCCCGGCGAAGGGAAAGCGTCCCGCGGTCAAGGTGGTCTGGCGCGACGGCGATCTTCGTCCGCCGCAGCCGGTGGGGTTGCCGATCACGATGGAATGGCCACCGGCCGACATCGGCGGGCAACTCTGGATCGGCGACGACGGCGCCCTGATTGCCGGGATGTACGGTGAGGATCCGGTACTGCTCGATCCGAAGCGCGACGCCGAGGTGCGCGCCAATCCACCGGTCAAGGTCTACGAGCGGTCGAAGGGGGTGTACGATGAGTGGATCGATGCCTGCAAGGGAGGACCGGCGACGCTCTCGAGCTTCGACGGCTATGCCGGCGGCCTGACGGAAATGGTGCTGCTGGGCTGCCTGGCCATTCGCGCGGGGCAGACGCTGCAGATCGATCCGGCCACGGGGAATGTGACCAATATCAACTTGCCTGAAGAATGGATCACCCCCCAGTACCGGAAGGGCTGGAGCTTGTAGCGGTCTGGGCAGTCGTCATTCCCGCGGAGGCGGGAATCCAGTGACTGGACCCCCGCTTTCGCGGGGGTGACGATCGGTCGATCGTGCCGCCCGCTGTCAGGGCTTCCACGTCCCTTTGGCCACCTTCGGCACGAACGCATCCAGCCCTCTCGGCGGGAACTTGACCGTCTTCCCTGACTCCGCGCTCATGTAGGCCGCCATCAGTGTCCGCACCACCTCCACGCCATCGTCGAAGGTGAGTTTGGGCTTCTCCAGGCCGAGGAAGGCGCGCACGAAGTGCCGATCCTCGGCCTCGTAGCCGTAGGCCATCGGTTCGTTGGCCACGACCGGCATCTGCCCCTGCTCGGCGTTCTGCTTCTCGACCAGGTCTTCCCCCTCCCGACCCTTCACTTCCCGGCTGAAGAAGAGCTTGAGCCCGCTGTCGAGGGTGTTCCAGGTCATCGAGTACTCAGGCCCGAGCAATTCGGCGGAGAGCCGGAGGCCGGCGCCGACGAAGCTCCACGAGGTGGTGGCTTCGCCCAGCACCGTGTGCCCGGAGTCGGTCTCGAACTCGATGGTGACGCTTGCAAAGTCTTCGGCGGGGCGCCGAGCATAGTCCACCGAGGGGCCCATCGTCTTCTTGAGCCGACGGACATACTCCGGCCGGGTCCACTTGAGGCTGGCGATCCGCCCCGTGATGGCCACCGGCCGTACCGACGACCGGGGCGCGCCAGGCTTCGTGAGGAGATGCCGCACCACCTCCACCGAGTGGCACATCATGTCGTTCAGCACGCCGCCCCCCTGCAGCTTCCCCTGCCAGAACCAGGGCATGTGCGGTCCGCTGTGCTCCTCGGCGGCGCGCGCCAGGAAGGGGCGGCCGGTCGTGGCGGCGCCCCGCGCCCAGAGCAGCATTCGGCCGTGCTCCACCTGCGGGCTGAAGAGTTGATTCTCCAGGTACCCATGGGGGATTCCAGCCTTCCGGGTCATCGCGGCCACCTGCTTCGCTTCCTTTACCGTGCGGGCGAGCGGCTTTTCGCAGGCAAGGCCGAGGAGCTCGCCCTTGCCGCGCAGGACGGCCTCGGTGATTTCCTCGACGTTCTCGACACGCGCATGGTTGGGCCCACAGAGCCAGATGGCGTCGATGGCGGGGTCCGCGACCATCTCCGTGATCGAGCCGTAGGCTTTGGCGCGCCCCACATCGAGCTTCCTGGCGATGCCTGCCGCCTCCTGTGCGTTCTTCTTGTTGGGGCTCCAGACGCCGAGAACGTCGGCGTCGCGGACGCCCTGCCATGCCTGCATATGAAAGCGGGTGTTGAATCCGCTGCCGATGAATCCGACACCCAAACGTCGCTTGGCCATGGTCACTCCGCTCAGGTGTAGCTGACGCCGAGCTTCTTGAGCTGGGGCTCGGGGCAGCCATTCCACACCGGCACGAAGGTGTTGCCGATGTACTTGATGTCCTCGACGCCGACCTTGCTGCTCCAGTAGCCGGTGGCGGTCAGGTTGCGAAACTCATTGAAGAAGGCCGCCGGTTCCCTGAATTCGTCCAATGCCTGCCTGGGCCAGGCGATGTCATCGAGGATCAGCTTCTGGCCGTCCTCGGACGCATCGACGAACGGGGAGTTGAACCGCTTCTGCGATTCAGCATCCAGCCAGGCCAGCCCGGTGCGCATCCGTTCCCGATTGTCCATCTCCTCCGACATGACGAAGTCCAGGAACTCGGGCACCCCGGCCTCGGTGGCACTCGGGCCGCGGTCGTCGGCCGGCAAGGTCAGGTCGGCCAGCACGAACACCGTGGCGTATTCCTCCTTCGTGAAGAAGGTCGGCACGTAGGGGGAGGCGCGATTGGCGGCCTTCCGGATCGTGTCGGCGCGGCACCCTGCGGCGCCGGCGGCGAGCGCCACGCCCAGCAGGCCGAGCATGTCCCGGCGGGAGAGGTCGGTCACAGGGCCCCCTGACGGCGCTGGGCCGCAATGTACTCGGAGGTGCGCATCGAGAGCGCAAGGATGGTCCAGGTGGGATTCTTGTCCGCCTGCGAGACGAACGGCCCGCCATCGGCCACGAAGAGGTTCTTCACGTCGTGCGCCTGGCAGTTGGCATTCACCGCCGAGGTGGCGGGATCCTTCCCCATCCGCACGCAACCGAGTTCGTGGATGATCTGGCCCCCGGCGGCGATGCCGTACCCCTGTTCCTTGGTCGGCATCGAACTGAACACCTCGCCGCCCATTTCCGCGATGAGCTCCCGGAAGGTCTCCTGCATGTGCCTGACCTGCTTGTACTCGTAGTCGCTCCACTTCCAGTGGAATCGGAGTACCGGTATGCCCCACTGATCCTTGGTCTCCGGATCGATTTCGCAGTAGGAGTCGGCGTTGGGGATCATCTCCCCGCGGCCGCTGAAGCCGATCGTGGTGCCGTAGAGTCGGCGGTAGGAGTCCTTCAGCGCCTGGCCGTAGCCGCCAAACTGCGGGTAGTTCTGGATGCCGCCCATGAATCCGTAGGAGGGCTGTCCGCGCCCGCCCCAGATCTCGATGTGGTAGCCCCGTGGGAAGTCGAGCTTCCGGTTGTCCAGCCACCAGGGGCTGAAGAGGTGCCCGCCGCCCACGCCGTCTTCGTTGTGGGGGATGCCATTCTCCAGCTTGGGAATGAACCCCGCCACGTCGGTCCCCGTGGTGTCGGTCAGGTACTTGCCGACCACGCCGCTCGAATTGGCCAGGCCGTGGGGAAAGGAGCTGCTCTTGGAATTGAGGAGAAGGCGCGCCGTTTCGCACGCGCTGGCGGCGAGGACGACGACCCTGGCCCGAACATGCTTATCCGTGTTGGTCGTCTTGTCCACATAGGTCACGCCATCGCAGAGCCCGTTGGCGCCGAGTGTTACCTCACGCGCCATGGCGTTGATGATCATGGTCAGCTTGCCGGTCGCCATGGCCGGGGGGATGAGGACGTTGGTGGACGAGAAATTCGAGTTGGTGGCACAGCCACGATTGCACTGGCCGCAGTAGTGGCAGGCAGCACGATCTCCCAGCGGCGTGGTGAGGATCGAGAGCCGCGAGGGAATGCAAGTCACCTCCAGGTTGTCGCAGGCCTGCTTGACCAGCAGCTCCCAGCAGCGGGGGCGCGGAGCAGGAAGGAAGTGCCCGTCCGGCTGATTCGGAATCCCCTCGACGCTGCCGAAGATGCCGATCAGGTCATCGACCTGGTCGTAGTAGGGAGCGAGGTCGTTGTAGCTGATCGGCCAGTCGTCGCCGAGACCGTCGAGGCTCTTGCGCCGAAAGTCGTCGGGGCCGAACCGGAGCGAGATGCGACCCCAGTGATTGGTCCGACCGCCGACCATCCGGGCGCGCCACCACCCAAACTTCGAGCCCGGGGCCACGGTGTACGGCTCTCCTTCGAGTTGCCACCCGCCGACGCAGGCGTCGAACTCCCCAAAGGGCCGTTCCGTGGTCGACGCACCACGCTTCGGCGTGTTGAACGGCCAGGTGAGCATGGCGGAATCGGTGGTGTTGTCCCACGGCCCACCCGCTTCCAGCAACACCACGTCGGCCCCCGCCCTGGTCAGCATGTAGGCCGCCATGCCGCCGCCGGCGCCCGAGCCCACGATGCAGACGTCATACACCTTCGATTGGTCCTGTTGGGTCATCGCCGTGTCCGGAAGGAGGATGATTTCGGAAACTACAGCGCGAATCGCGCACCGGCTAGCGGTCGTCTGCGTTGACACCACTCTGTTGTTCTTTGCAGCCTTCGCGCCTCCTTGCGTCTTTGCGTTGAAACGCACTTAACGCAAAGTCGCCAAGAAGCGCCAAGGGCGCGAAGGAACTTCTCAGGGGGACCCGGTGAATCTGGCCTGCCGCGGCGGGCTGTACGCGCCACTGGGCAGGAACAGCACCGCGGTGACGACGGTCCCGGCGCTGTCCACCGTCAGTGTGAGCGGGGCCGTGTACTCGGCGGAGGATTCGGTGGGGACGCTGCCATCCAGCGTGTAGCGGATCACCCCGTTCGCCAGCGGGCTCACCAGTGCGACGACGACGGCGCCGGTCGGCGTCGTCTGGTTCGTCTCCAGCCCCACTACGTTCGGCACCCGGTAGTTGACGGCGAGGCGGTCCAGCCCCGCCAGCGCGGACGGCAGGCGCGCCAGGAAGCTCTCCCAGTCCCGCGCCGAGGCTGGGCTCCAGGTGACCTCGGCCATGGCCAGCATCCGTGGAAAGACCATGAACTCCACCCGGTCGGGTGTCGTCATGTACTCGGTCCAGACATTGCCCTGGGCGCCGAGAATGTGGTGAGACTGGGCAGGAGTCAGCTCGCTCGGGATCGGCTCGAATCCGTAGACCTTCTCGAGCGGCACGTTGCCCCCGATCGAGAAGGGCTCCAGCGCCGGGTCGCCCTGGGCGTAGTCGAAGTAGCTGTGGCTGGTGGGCGTCATGATCACGTCGTGCCCCTGCTGCGCCGCCGCGATGCCCCCCTTCACCCCGCGCCAGCTCATGACGGTGGCGTCGGGGGCCAGGCCCCCTTCGAGGATTTCATCCCAGCCGATCAGGCGTCGGCCATGCGCATTCAGAAACCGTTCGATCCGCTGCACGAACCAGCTCTGGAGGGCATGTTCGTCGGCCAGCTGCTCCCGCTGGATGAGCGACTGCGCCAGGTCGCTCGATTTCCACCGCGCCTTGGGCGCCTCGTCGCCGCCGATGTGGATGTACGATCCCGGAAAGAGCGCCATCACCTCGGTCAGGACCCCCTCGAGAAATGTGAAGGTGGCCTCGCTCGGGCAGAAAATGTCTTCCTCGACGCCCCAGACCGTGCCGACCTCGAACGGCCCCGGGGTGCAGGCCAGCTCGGGGTACGCGGCGAGGGCGGCCCTGGCGTGGCCGGGCATCTCGATCTCGGGGATGATGGTGATGTGCCGGGCGGCGGCGTACGCCACGACCTGTCGGATCTCTTCCTGGGTGTAGAAGCCGCAGTAGGGGATCCCATCGCCGACGTACGGTTTGAAATTCTTGTCCACGACTGTTTCGCGGCGGCAGGAGCCCACCTCCGTCAGCCTGGGATAGGCGTCGATCTCGACCCTCCACCCCTGATCGTCCGTCAGGTGCCAGTGGAAGGTGTTGAACTTGTAGCGGGACAGGAGATCGATGTACCGCTCCACGAACGCCACCGGAAAGAAGTGCCGGGCCACATCGAGGTGCATGCCGCGATAGGGGAAGCGCGGGGCGTCGGTGATTTCGACCCGAGGCACGGTGCCCGACCCGGCGGCATGGAGCAGCTGCCGGAAGGTCTGCAGGCCGTGGAAGAGGCCGGCTTCGGTCGGCGCCTCGATAATGACGCCGGCCGATTGGCTCGACAGTCGATAGCCCTCGGCACCGAGCGTCGAATCAGGCGGAATGATCCGAAGGGTCAGCCCGGCGGGCGGCGCGATGCCGGAGACGATCGTCGGCCGCCAGCCAAGTTCCAGTTCCAGGAGGTCGCTCGTATAGGTGCCCAGCGCGCGGAGGTCGGTCCCTTCCGGCGCTTCGAGCCGGATACGGTGCCGCAGTTCCGCCGTGCCGGTGTTCTGGATGACCTTCTTGGGATATGGGATGAGCGGCAGGGGGGCCTGAGCGGCCGCATCGGCGGCCAGCGCCACGACCAGAAAGGCGAGCATGGGTGTCATTCGATGAGCCAAGCCGACCTCCACTTGCGATTCGACCTCAATACGTGACATTCCTGCCCCGCTGCCCCGCTGCCCGCTGCCCGCTGCCCCGCTGCCCCGCTGCCCCGCTGCCCCGCTGCCCCGCTGCCCAGTCTATTTCATGTCCACCTTGGCCACCCAGATATCGCCTTGGTGCTCGCCGGTCGCGAAATAGAGTCGCTTCCCATCGGTGTCGAACGGACCTCGGAGCGTCCGGGGATCGGCCGCTTCGAATTCCACGACCTTGCGCTTCACACCGCTCGTCAGGTCAACCGCCCAATAGCCAGGCACGCCATTCGCCTCCACGAGAAAGACGAATAGAGTACTGTCGGTTGGCGACATCCGAGGCCAGAACACGAACTGGGCGTCAGGGAATTCTGCCAAACGCTTCAGCCCACCTCCACCTGAGGGAACCGCGATCACCGCTGGCGGAGACTCGGGATCGACCAGCAAATACGCGGTGTGGTCCCGGGTTGCTCCGCTTGCATAGCTTGGCGCCACCCGGGTCGGCGCCCCCCAGGGCGCGGACGGAGATGGCCGAGTGATCTCAAGCAATTCCTGATTGGTGTATTCACCTCGGCTGAATGCCAGCGCATTGTTGTCCGGGCCCCAGATGGCGTACCAGTCACTCAAGGTGTCCGACGTGACCTGGGTCAGGCCACTCCCATCGACCTTGATCGTGAAGACGTCGCGATTGCCGGTGCGAAAAGAGTGAAATGAAATGGTCGACCCATCGGGTGACCAGTCGGGCGACAGGTCATCGGACGGGCTGTCGGTCAGCTGACGCGGCGCCCCTCCCTCGGCCGGCACGACGAAGATGTCCGCATTCCCGTTCAGGTCCGAATCGTACGCCAGCCATTTCCCGTCGGGAGAGAGCCGCATGATTTCGCTGGCCTGATTTCCCCGCGTAATCGGCACCGCGCCGTCGGTGGTCACACTGCCAGACTCGGGAATCCGCACCATCCAGATGTTCAGGTCACGGGTGTACTTCGTGTACGCGAGCTCCTTGCCGTCTCTGGAAAGGGCAATGGAGTGGGCATCCAGTCCGGTGGTGATGCGACGCGGCTGCCCGACCGCCTCTCCTTGCCGACCAATCCGCTGACTGTAGATATCGCGCCCACCGCCGCTGCTCGAGAGGTAGAGGATAGCGTTCGCATCGGGAAGCCATACCGGCGACACGTTGAGCGTGGTGGAATCACTCACCATGACCGGCATGCCGCCCTCCACCGGGATGATGAACACCGTACTCGCCGCGAAGTTGCCGAAGCCCGGACCGGCATAGGCGAAGTCAGCGTTGCCCCGGACGCCCGCCAGCCAGCGCCCATCGGGCGACCAGGCCAGCGAGTGTACATCGATGACCCGGGCCAGGAGCCTGAGGTCGGTGCCATCCGCACCCATGACAAGAATGCTATCATCCTGTTCGAACGCGATCCGTGTCCCGTCAGGCGACCACTTCGGCGCCAGCGGCCGCCCGCCGCCATACCCGACTTGGTACAGGCGGCGCATGTCGCCGCCGGTTGGGGGCATCGTGATGATACTGGCTCCGACGGAGTCATACGAAGCGAAGACCAACCGCCGGCCATCGGGTGACCAGTTGGGCGCCATCTGGACGCCTGGGAGATTCTCGGAAACGTTCACCGGCCTGCCACCATCGGTGGGTTGCAGGACAATCTTTGGAGTGAATAGACCGACGGTGGTGTACGCCAGGAACCGTCCGTCGGGCGAAAGAGCGGGGAGCACCTCGAGTCCCGGCGCACTGGTGAGTCGATTGGTGGTGGTGAGCGTGAGGTCTGGCGAGTTGGCACCAGCGCGAAGTGCCCAGAATGCCACGGCCGCTACAGCGACCACCGCGGCCAGCGCGACCGCCACGGGCTTCCGGCGAGTGGCCGACACCCCCGTTGTCGCGGCCACCGGCTGCGTATAGGTGGGCGTCATCCCCCCGCTCGGCGTGGCCAACGGCTCCAGGGCCGTCACGAGCTCCTCGGCACTCTGGAATCGGTCGGCCGGCCGCTTGGCCAGACACTTCATGACGATCGCTTCGAGGGATGGCGCAATTCCCGGCCGGATCCGCGAGACCGCCTCCGGGGTCTGCATCACGTGCGCGGCGAGCGTTTCCTGGGGGGTCCGTCCGCTGAACGGGGTCTGGCCGGTCAGCAGTTCGTACCCCAGCACGCCGAGGGCGTAGATATCCACCCGATGATCGAGGTGCGGGTCGGCCGCCGCCTGCTCCGGGGCCATGTACGCCGGCGTGCCGAGCGCCACGCCGGCGGTGGTAAGCTGCTGGCGGCCGGTGGCCTCGCTCACCGCCTTGGCCACGCCGAAATCGCTCACCAGTGCATGGCGGCCGGAGAGCAGAATGTTTTCGGGCTTGATGTCGCGGTGGGCCACCCCGTGCTGGTGCGCGTGGGCCAGTGCGTCGGCCACTTCGATCAGAATCCGGATGGCGTCGTGGACCGGGAGCTCGCCGGTTCGGGCCAGGCGGTCGCGGAGGGTCTCGCCGTCCACAAAGGGCATGGCATACCACAGGAACTCGGCCGACTCGTCGTCCGCGGCTGAAGCCGCGACTCGGCCCGAGGCGCCGCTGTCGAAGAGGGGCAGGATGTGGGGGTGCTGGAGTTGGGCGGCGACTTCGATTTCCCGGAAGAAGCGATCAGGGCCGAGCGAGGCGGCCAGCTCCGGCCGGAGGACCTTCACCGCCACCTTGCGGCGGTGCTTCAGGTCTTCGGCCAGGTAGACCGTCGCCATGCCGCCCTGACCCAGCTCACGCTCGAGACGGAAACTATCGGCGAGGGCGGCGGCGACGCGGTCAAATTGTGTGGGCATTGGCTTGTATTATGGGGCCGACATGGCTGCGGCGCCATTGGCACGGCTTGGTCGTTCTTGAGGGCTCCTGTCGGAACGCAAGCCCGCGTATCCTTGAACAGCGCAGCTGACCACCCAATGGGGTATCCATGCATCAGCTCAGACTCTTGGCGCTGGCTTTATGTGCTGCCCCACCACTGGCGGCCCAGTCCGGCATCGAGCTTACGCCCACCATCGGCTACCGGTTTGGCGGTACCATCAGCAATGACTACGGCAAGTTCTCCGCCGGCGACAACCTGGCCTGGGGCGGCACTCTCGGGTATCGGGTCAAGCGCGACGGCCTCGTCGAGCTGGTGTACAGCCGGCAACCCACCACCATCCGGTTCAAGCCCGACACAGCCGCAGCGTTCACGGTCACCGACGCGGCCATCGAATATCTCCAGCTGGGCGGTGTGCTGGAGTTCGGCCACGACCCGAACACCAAGCCGTTCTTTGCCCTGACGATCGGCGGGACGCATTTCGCGCCCGAGAATCCCGACCTCGTCGGCGAGTGGCTCTTCTCCTTCGGCGCCGCCCTCGGGATCAAGACCTACCTGAGCCAGCACTTTGGGCTCCGTGCCCAGGCTCGGCTCTGGATGACCACCCTCTCTTCCGACACCCAGTTCTGGTGCAGCCTGCCGGGGGGGTGCGTGATCAACGCGTCCAACGGGGTGTTCTTCACGCAGGGAGAGCTCAGCGGCGGATTGATGTTCGTGTTCTAGGACACTCGGTCGACGAGCCGTCAGCTCGGGATGGTACTCCGGGACTGCGGTCCGCGCCCCCTCCGAGCCACGGTCTCTCCGTGGGACGCGGACCGACGCCCCTCCGGCCCATCCCCATCGCCGCCGACTCTGACAGTCTTGATCGCGTCCCGAAGACCTGATTGCTCCGGAGGCACGTGAGTTCCGACTCGCCGGTCCTCGACGCCGCATCGACGGTCTGTGAACTCCAGTGCCGGAGGAGCGATCGGGTCGAGGGGCGAGGGGCCTACCGACTTGGAAAGACTGGCAGCCTCGGCGCCGCACCCGACGCGGTCGCCCAGTCCATTCCCACCGCCGCCGCCACCGTGGCGGCAATCTGTGACTGGGTCAGCTGCGGCATGTTGCGACGGACGCCGAGCCCCGGCGTCTCCGGGCCGATCACTGCCACCCAGATGTACTCGGCCCCCTCCACCTTGGCGCCGTGGTTCCGCCACGTTTTGAGCCCGCTGCCGCGTCCATGATCAGTGGTAATGATGAACGTCGTCATGGCGGCGTACTCCGGCATCGCTTGCATCGCGTTCCAGAGGTCGCGAATGAATCCGTCCACCCGGTGCGCCGCGGTCAGGTATTGATCGTACCGACCCTCGTGGGCCCACTCGTCGGTCTCGCCGTAGCCGATATAGAGCACCCGTGGCTGCTCGGTCTCGACGTACTCCCGGACCACGGCCTGCATGAACGCGTCATAGGGCATGACCGACCAGACGCGGGTCGTGGTGGCATAGAGCGTATCGAGCAGGAGCCGTACAGGAGTGGTGTCGCCGGGGAAGGGGAGCTCCCACCCGGCGTGGACACGCATCGGCGCCCGCTCCTGATTGAAGATCGGTGCGAAGGCATCCCAGGTGCCGAATGTTGCCACCCGTCCCTCGAATCCGGGCTGGCCGGCCAGCCACTCGAAGACGGTCGTGTTGGGGTTCGGGCCGTAGTCGTTCCGGTCGATCCTGGGGTCGGGCTTGCCGGTCAGCATCTCGTTGTAGCCAGGGTAGGAGAACTTGTACCCGTTGGTCACCACGACATCGCTCCCGAGGGCCGGGTCCCCGAAAAGCTGTCCCCGTCGGGCCACCATATCCCAGAGGAAGGGCATCAGCGCCCGCCGGTTGGCCGCCGCATCCCCCACCAGGAAGGCGCGCCGCAGGGCGGCGGTGTCCTCCACGCCACCGAATTCGGCGTTGTTGAGCGCGGGGTCGGCCCCGCCAAAGAGCTCCTGCCAGCGGAACCCATCGGCGACGATCAGCACGACAGAGGGCCGCCGGGGAGCCTGGGCGGTGGCCGGCAGAGCGGCGAGGAGGATCGGCAAGATTGCGAGAAGGGCGCTACGCATCGTGAAACCGGAGCCTTCGCAGGTAGGAGTAGCTGGCCGCCGCCGAGGCGAAGGGGTCGGGGGCGTCATCGTGTTCGACGAAGCTGTGGCGAACGCCCGCCTCCTTCGCGTGGGCGAAGATCGCGCCCCAATCCACGGTGCCCGATCCGACGTCGACCATGGCTCCTCGGCAGCGCGCCCCTTCACGTGCAGGAGCGGAAGCGTCCGGGCCACCGCGCGAAGTAGGCGAGCGGGTTGCCTCCGCCGCTGAGGACCCAGTAGATGTCCATCTCGAAGGACACATGCTCGGGGGCCGTTTCGCTGAGCAGAATGTCGTAAGGCGTCTCGCCGTCGATGGACGTCAGTTCGGCCGCATGGTTGTGGTAGGCGAACTCGAACCCCTCTTCGCGGGCGGCCAGTCCGTACTGGTTGAACCGCTCTGCCCAGTGGTGGTAGTCGTCGAGGGTCTTCCGCTGTTCGGCATCAATCCATGCCAGGACCAGATACTTGATGCCCAGGGTCCGTGCGGCAGCGGCGGTCGCACTCCACCCCGCTTCGAAGTCGTCGACCGAGAGGTGTGCCGCCGGTGCCGCGAGTCCCGCGGCCCGGAGGATCTCCTTCGTGTCCGCCGGCGACGCCCCCCGGTTCCAGGCGAACTCCACCTCCGTGTACCCGATGGCCGCCAGCCGCTCAAGGGCACCGGCGAAATCGTCGTCGAGGGCCTGGCGCGACGGTATAGAGTTGAATCCCGATCTGTTTGAGCCTGTCCGTTCGGAACAGGGCGAGTGGGTCGGGCAGAGCGGCCCCCAGGCCAGCGGCGCCGGACAGCGCGAGGAAGTCGCGGCGCGAGAGCGTCACTGGTCGTCCGAACGTCTGTTGCCTGGCGCCATGCGACCTCCACAGATGAGATCCTCCCACCAAGTCTTCCACCCAATCCGATGCATGGCAAGAGGGGTAGAAAAATCCCGCCCGGCAACGGCCGGGCGGGCTCTTCCAGGAAGGCCTTCAGCTGGGGCCCGACGCTCAGGCCAGCTTTCGCTTCGCTGTCTTGCTGGTTCGCTTCGCCGGCTTCTTCAGCTGCAACGTCGGCTGGAAGAGATACTCGGGGTCGGTCCGGCGGCCCATCGCCGCGATCGCCTCCTCCTCGTTCGGCTGCCGGTAGACGAACTGGTCGCCCCGGAAGTTGCGGAGCACGACCTCTTCGTCGTTCATCGAGATGACGTATTCCGGCAGGAGCGGGATCTTGCCGCCGCCGCCCGGGGCGTCGATGACGAACTGCGGGTTGGCCAGGCCGCTGGTCCAGCCGCGCAACGCCTCCATGATCTGGATGCCGGTCTGGACGCTGGTCCGGAAGTGCTCCGCGCCAGCCACCTGGTCGGCCATATAGATGTAGTAGGGCCGCACGCGGGCCAGCATGAGGCGGTGCATCAACTGCTTCATGACCTCGGGAGTGTCGTTGACCCCGCGGAGGAGCACCGTCTGGCACCCGAGCGGGATGCCTGCATCAGCCAGCATGCCGAGCCCCTTCACCGCCGCCGGCGTCAATTCGTCGGGGTGGTTGAAGTGGGTGTTGATCCACACCGGGTGGTATTTCCTGATGGTGGCACAGAGCTCCGGGGTGATCCGTTCGGGGAGGTGGCACGGCACCCTGCTTCCGATGCGGATGATCTCGATGTGCTTGATGCTCCGCAGGCGGGAGAGGATGGCATCCAGCCGGCGGTCGTTGAGGAGCAACGGGTCGCCGCCCGACATGATGACGTCGCGAATCTCGGTGTGGCTCTCCAGGTACTGGAAGGCCGACTCGAACTGCGACATCGGGATCTTCTCGGGGTCACCCACCTTGCGCCGCCGGGTGCAGAACCGGCAGTAGCTGGCGCAGACGGGACTGACCAAGAAGAGCGCCCGGTCGGGATAGCGGTGCGTGATATTCGGCACCGGGCTGTCCTCGTCCTCGTTCAGCGAGTCCACGATCCCGTCGTGGACCTCGAGTTCCTGGACGCTGGGGATGTACTGACGCCAGATCGGGTCGTCGGGGGACTTGATCAGGTCCACCATCGCCGGCGAGATCCGGAACTCGAAATTCTCCGCGGCGAGGCGGAGCCGGTCAAGCTCGGGGAAATTCTCGGCACCGAACCGGCTGGCGAGAGTATCGAGCGACGCGATCGAGTTCTTCCGCAGGACTTCCTGCCAAGTCTCCATGCCAGTACCCCATCCTCAGGTTGTTGCGGGAACCTCGAAATACTTCACAAACGTCACCTGGTCGTCTCCCGGCGCGTAGAATTCCGGAATCAGTCCCACGGCCCGGTATCCGCGGGCCTCGTAGAAGGCGCGGGTCGGCGCATAATCCGCCCGGCCCGCCGTCTCGACCACGATGAGTCGCGCCTGACCCGCCAGGCGGCGCTCCATCTCATTTACCAGAAGCGTGCCGAGTCCGAGCCCGTGGTGCGCCGGATCGACCGCCATCCAGTAGAGATCCCAGGTGGCCACGGTGCAGGGTGTCGGTCCCCAGCAGATCCATCCTGCGAGGCGGCCGTCCACCTCGACACCGAGCGCCGTGTAGTCCGGGCTTCCAGCCACCGCGGCGTCGAACACCTCCAGCGCCACGGGGACTTCGTCGGCTCGAAAGAGCCCGACCGCCCGCGTGATTTCTTCGAGGCGGCTCCGGTCGGCGGTGGTCAGCCCCCGGAGTCGTCCCGCGACCGCCGCCCGCGTCACGATGTGACTCGCCCCGAGAGGGCGCCCTCCGCGAGCGCGATCCGGCCCCGCTCCACCGCTTCCTCGGCAATCTGCAAAACCAGCGTCGAGTAATCCCACCCGAACGCCTGGCCCATTCGCGCCAGTCCTGCATCGCTCGAAAGGTCAGGATCGGGATTCAATTCAAGTACCCACGGCGTGCCCTCAGCATCGAGCCGCAAGTCCACTCGTCCATATCCCTCGCACTTTGCCAGCGCGCGCCACGTGCGTTCTGCAACACTTACGAGCTTTTTGGCGGTCGCCTTGTCCACCTTGGCGGGGCAGACCGGAATGGTGTGCAGGTCGTAGTCACTGCCTTCGGTCCACTTGGCCTCGTACGTCACGATGGGTGGCTTGCCCGCGCCGAGCCCGGTGAAATCGATTTCGGAAATCGGCAGTGCAGTGGTCCCGACGAAGCCGATATTGAACTCCCGGCCTTCCACGTACTCCTGTACCAGCACGTCTTCCCAGGTCGCGGTGACCTTGGCGAGCCGCTCGAGCAGCGCTTCGGGCGAGTGGCAGACCGATCCCGCGTCGATGCCGACGCTCGCGTCCTCCATCGACGGCTTGACGATGACCGGAAACCGGACCCCCTTGGGCACCACCGGTTCGTGGACCAGCGCGAATGCCGGGACCGGGAGCCCCTCTCCCTGGAGGAGGGTGTTCGCCACGTGCTTCCGGTGGCAGATCGTGATCGGCCAGGAGCGGCACCCGGTGAATGGCACCCGGGTCAGCTCCAGCGCGGCCACGACGTAGTCCTCGAAGCGCGCGTGCCCGTTGATCCCCTCGCAGAGGTTGAAGACCAGGTCGGCCTTCTGGCACCGATCGAGCCAGCCGAGGTCGGCCAGGTAGACCGGCACCGCCTCGGTGGTGTGCCCGGCCGCCTTGAGGATCTCCTCGATTTCCCGAACGTTGCCGAGGACCGCGGCGACGTCGGCGGCGGTCCATTCGTCGCTTCCGCCATCGTGGAGGACAGCAACCCTCACGCGGCCACCTCGGCCAGCAGCCGCTGCCCGCCGGTGATCCGGCGCCAGGCGATGTCGGCCACGGTCTGAATCAGTTCGTCGTAATCCAGCCCAACCGCGCGCGCCGCCTTGGGAAAGCAGGAGTTGTCGCGCGGATCCGGGAGTACGCCGGGAAGCGGGTTCAACTCCACGATCATCGGGCGGCCGTCGGCATCACAGCGGACGTCGATGCGGCACCAGTCCCGGCACCCGAGCGCGTGGTAGGCGGCGAGACAGGCCTCGCGGATCTGGCGGGCCAAAGCCTCCGGGATCTGCGCGGGGCATTCGTAGATGTCGAGCGGATTGTCGAGCGTGTCCCAGATCCACTTTGCCTCGTAGCCGTAGATCGGCGGCGCGCCCTCGGGAAGGTCGGCGTAGTTCATGGCCACGATCGGCAGGCACCGGGCTTCGGCCCCATTGCCGAGGACGGCGACGGTGAACTCGGCGCCCGGCAGCCAGGTCTCGATAAGCACCGGTTGGCGATAGGTCGTGAGGAGGTGCTCGACCCGGACGAGGAGCGCCGCGCGGTCGTGACAGAGGTTGTCGACGGTGATCCCCTTGCCCGATCCCTCGCAGGCCGGCTTGACGAACACCGGGAAGGGAAGGGGGCACGACGCGGCGTCGGCGGCCGACTCGGCGATGCGAAACGGGGCGGTCGGGACGCCGCGCGCCACCATCGTCTCCTTGGCGCGCCCCTTGTGGAGGGCGAGGCCGAGGGTGAGCGGATCGGAGGCGTGATAGGGAATTCCGTAGAATTCGCAGATGGCGGGGACGTGCCCCTCGCGATTGGGCCCGTAGAGTCCTTCGGCGATGTTGAAGACGAAGTCGGGACGGGCATCGGCGAGCTTCAGCGGGAACGACGCGTCGGCTTCCAGGCGAATCACCTGCCCGAGCGGCTGGAGCGCGCGCTCGATGGCGTCGATGGTGCCGGGTTCGTCCCATTCGGCGTAGAGATCGGGTTGTTCGAGATCGGTGCGGAGGGCGCGGAGGGCGGTGTTCCGGTCAACAGGGGAGGCGAAGTCTCCCCCAGCAATGGCTGCGGCCTGGGGCTTCAGGTTGTAGGCGAGTCCGATACGAACTCCCAAACACTCCCCCTAAAAAAGGCCGCCGCCGAATTGCGGCAAGCCAACGTGCTTGCTGTTGTCTGACACTAAGTTAAGAAAAAGGGGAGCGGAGCACAATAGATTTTTGGGAGATTCGACGAATTGGATTTGAAGGAAGGAGAGGAAGGAGGAAGAGGACTTGGGACTGGAGGGGCTATTTCTCCTTCCGCTTCCGCTGGTAGACCCGAAACTCCGTCGCAAACTCGTTCTTGTCGTCCGCGCCGAGAAGCTCGGTGGACACCAGCGTCCACTCCTCTTCTTCGGGGAGCGGAAAGTGCGCATCTCCCTCGGGGGAGGCGTGCACCAGGGTGAGATAGATCTGCTCGGCGCGCGGCATCGCCTGCCGGTAGATCTCGGCGCCGCCGATAACGAACACCTCGCCGGTCGGACCGGCCTCGGCGAACGCCGCCTCGAGGCTCGGCACCCGGGTGGCGCCTTCCGGGCGAAATTCCGGATTCCGGCTCACCACGAGGTTCCGACGTCCCGTCAGTCCCTTCCCGATCGACTCGAAGGTCTTCCGGCCCATGATGACGGTGTGCCCCAGCGTGAGCGCCTTGAACCGGCGGAGGTCGGCGGAGAGCCGCCACGGCAGGGCGTTCTCCCGCCCGATCACGCCGTTGTCGGCGACCGCCACCACCAGGGCGACGGTCACACCGCCACCTTGCCAGGAATGTGCGGATGCGGCTCGTAGCCCAGCACCTCGACGTCCTCATAGCGGAAGTCGAAGAGCGAGGTGACTGCGGGGTTGAGGTGGATGGTGGGCAGGGCGCGGGGCTCCCGGGACAGCTGGAGGCGGGCGCCGTCCAGATGGTTCGTATATAGGTGGGCGTCACCGAAGGTGATGATGAATTCCCCTGGCTGGAGGTTGGTCACCTGCGCCACCATCATCGTCAGCAGGGCGTAGCTGGCAATATTGAACGGCACGCCGAGGAAGACGTCGGCGCTCCGCTGGTAGAGCTGGCAGGAGAGGCGGCCATCGGCCACGTAGAACTGAAAGAGCGCGTGGCATGGAGCCAGTGCCATGTCCGGGATATCGGCCACATTCCAGGCGCTGACGATCAGCCGACGGGAATCGGGGTTCCGGTGGATTTCCTCGACCACCTGGGTGATCTGGTCGATGTGGCCGCCGTTCGGCGTCGGCCATGACCGCCACTGGTGTCCATAGACCGGGCCGAGATCGCCGGAGGGGTCGGCCCAGTCATCCCAGATGCTGACGCCGTGCTCCTGCAGGTACCTGACGTTGGTGTCTCCCCGCAGAAACCAGAGCAGCTCATACACGATCGACTTCATATGGAGCTTCTTCGTGGTCACCAGCGGAAATCCGTCGGCAAGGTCGAACCGCATCTGATGGCCGAAGACGCTGAGCGTGCCGGTGCCTGTTCGGTCCGACTTGGCGGTGCCGGTCTCGAGGATGCGTGCGAGGAGGTCGAGGTAGGGCTTCATGTGGCCAGCTCCAGGCGTGCACACGCATAGCCGCCGGTGCGCTCGATGTCGCGCAGGGCGATGGCAATATCGTCGGGAATGGTTGCGGCGGTCGCACCGACTTTCAGGCGCGCGATGGATACCTGGCCCGCCGGCAGCTTGATCCCGGGATTCAGGATGCCGGCCGGATCAAAGGTAGACTTGATGGCGCGGAAGAGATCCATCATCTCGGGGCCGAAGACCGATGCAAGCGCGTTGGCCCGCAAGCGACCATCGCCATGCTCACCGCTCAGGGTGCCGCCCAGGGCCGTCGTGCCAGCGGAAACTTCGTCGAGCACCGATGCCACCCGCTCCTCCCAACCCGCCTTCGTGGTGTCGACCAGCAGGTTCACGTGGATGTTGCCGTCGCCGGCGTGCCCGAAAATGACCGAACCCATGCCGTGGGCACCGGTGACTCGCCTGACGAGTCGAACATAGTCCGCCAGCCGGGCGATCGGCACGGCGCCGTCTTCGATGACCTGCATCGATCGGTGGGTTTCGGGGAGACGCGCCAGGAGCGGGCTTGCCGCGTGCCGGATTTCCCAGAGTCTCGTCGAGTCATCCGGAGTGATCGCGGTCTCCACTTCGCTGGTCCAGGCACTCACGGCTCGGACGGCGTCTCCCACGGCGCCACGCGCCGCCGCCTCGGTGGCACGCTCAAACTCCACCAGGAGGATAGCGTCGGCGCCGCGGATCAGCTTCGGGAACCCTTCCCCCTTCCCGGGCCACCAACTCGAGGAAGCTCCGGTCGAGCATCTCCAGCGCGGCTGGTCGGAGCGGTCTCAGCGCGGCGACCACATCCGCGAGGTCGTCGAGGGAGCGGAGCGCGATGCGCACACCTGCCGCTGCTCCCGGGAGCGGGGCAAGGCGACACTCCAATCCCGTGATAAGGCCGAGCGTCCCCTCCGAGCCGATCAGGAGGTCGAGCAGGTCGCCCGAGTCGAGGACGGCGTCCACGGCATATCCCGAGGAGTTCTTCCGTACGCGGGGAAAGCGTGAGCGGATGTCGGACTTCGGCGGCGGTGATCTGCTTCTTGAGACGGGCCCACCGGGGAGGCGTCGCGGCGGTGTCACCCCGCGTCCACGGCGCAGCTCGCCGTCCGACCCAACCCACTCGATCGGGTGATCCAATTCCGGACACTTCCGATGCGGACCGCCGATGCACCGGCGGCGTTCGTCGCAGCCATTCCGCCGAGGGTGGCCCATCGACCACTCGATGGCATTGGAGGGAATCGGAGCCCGTACGGTCGGGCCGCCGCATCGAGTGCACCGGCGGAGACTCCGGCCGTGACCCACGCCGACTCGGTTGGCGCGTCGACCTCAAGCCGCGAGGGAGCGAGCGCTGTGAGATCCACCACCACGCCCTCTCCCACGTTCCCGCCACCCATGGCGCTGCCGGCACCCCTGGCCACCAGTGGCGTACCGCTGTCTGACGCCCAGCGGACCAGCCGCTGCAGGTCCGGTACACTGGCCGGCACCGCTACGGCGGCAGGCACGATGCGGTAGATCCCCGCCCCCTCCGCGTAGGCGGCGCGGGCGCGGTCATCGGTCCGGAATTGGCCGTGCAGCCGAGGTTCCTTCAGCATGGGCGAAACGTAGGGCGATGCACGGCGTCCGCCAAGCGAATCGCCCAACCGGCTGCTATCTTGGTACCCCATGTCCGAGACTGCGCGCCCCCAGCTGATCCGCATTGAAGTGGATCGTCGACTCGGCCACGAGTGGGACGAGTGGGATGGCAATCCGTTGCCCAACCAGGGCAACTACGATTCGCCGCCTTACCTCTTCTTCCAGTGGTCGGCGGCAGGCCTCGCGGCGGCGCTCGGCATCGTCGCACTCGGGCTCTACCTGCTCGGCCCGCGCATCGGGCTGCTGCTGCCCGGCGTCCCGACCTAGCTCTGGGTCGGGCCTCGGTATCGCATCGCGGGGTGTCGTGGCTCTGGTGGTTGCTCATTCTCCTCAGTTATGCCGCCAACCGCGCACTTCTCCCCGCCAAGCTCGCCGAGCAGGGGCCCTTCCTGCGGCTGATGAGCGTCACGTCGCGCGTGGCCGACAGGTTCGGCCGGCGCGACTGGGTCGAGAACGCCGCGGTCAAGGTCTACAACGCCCTCGCACTCCGGCGCGCCAAGAAGGTGGGGCAGGGCGAACTGCTCCTCCTGGTTCCCCGTTGCCTGTCGAAGACGTCCATCGACGGCGTCCTGGCGCTCTCCGGCAAGTACGAGGTGCCGGTGTTCGTGGCCACGCGCGGTCAGCTGGCGCGGCGGGTGATCAAGGAGCGCCGGCCCCGCGCCATCGTGGCGGTGGCCTGCGAACGGGACATGGTCAGCGGATTGCACGACGTGGCGGGGCGGGTGCCGGTGCTCGGCCTCACGATGACGTTGCCGGCGGGACCCTGCAAGGATGCAGGACTCGATCTGGTGCAGCTGGAGGATTGGGTGAAGGTCTTCGTGGAAGAGGTTCGGCAGGGAGGCAGGGGGGCAGGGGGGCCGTAGGTCTACTTCGCACTCGGCGGCCGGCCCTTCGGAACCGTCTTCACTGCTGGCACTATCGGCAGGGAGTCACCCGCGCGGAATCAGGAAGCTACGCCCGGCGGCGGCGTCGTCGGCTCCTCCGCTCCCGGCACGGGGTACCGTCGGGCCATGTCGGCCAGCACCTCGCCACTCGGATCGCCACGGGGTTGTCGACCGGCGCCTGCCGGTCGAGGTCGCGCGGCGGGAGCGACGGGTTGGCGAGTGGCCGTACCGCCGTTTCCACCTTGATCGATCCCCGTGCCTTCCCGTAGGCATTCACCCACCCACGCACCCGCACGATGCTGTCGCCGAGCACCCGATCGGTGGTCGGCTGACCAGTGACGGTACTGAACCACTCCGTCTCGAGGTAGCCGTCCTTCGGCTCGACTCGGCTGACCGGAATCGAGTCTGACTTCAGCTGTTCAGCCAGTACCTCGGTGGCCTTGGCCACGTCGAGGTCGACGACGGCTTCTGCCGCGCCCGGTAGCGGGCCGAACGCAGGACGAGTTGTGTACGGTTGGCAGCGACACAGCGAGCATGAATAGCGGGGCGCGGGGGAGCTGGGGCAGTCGGCCGCTGCCCCGCGCCGCTGGCCTCGTCAGTCTTTGTGTTCCGGTGTGCCGGGCGCATGGGTGTGTGACCGGTTTCGCAGGCGCGGCCTGTCGGTTCCGCTCCCGAGCAGTCCGCCGTCATCGCATCTGTCGTCATGTTCCTCACCCTCCGCGTGCTCGTGCCCGCCCTCGCGGTTCTGATCTCCGCCTCCATCGCCTCGGTGCTCATGCCGGCGGCGTGATCGAACACCAGCTCGCCCCCCTCCATCCCGGTGGCGGTCAGGAGGACGAGTCCAACCACCCCGACCAGCGCGAGTACCACCCGCTCCCTGCGGAGCATCTTCGATTCCCGGAGCACCCGCCACACCGCGACCACGCCAAAAACTCCGAGGGTGATCCAGGCGAACCGCTCATGCACCTGCATGATTTCGTGAATCGCCTGGCCGTGCTCGACCGCCTCTTCAGCGCGCAGTCCGGAGAACAGCGCGACGGCGGTGGTCACCGCGCCAACAACGAGCGTCCAGTAGGCCGCGTTGCGCAGGCTTTCCCTCTTCGTGAACAGGTAGGCCAGCTCAAGGAGCACCCCCACCACGAGCAATGCGGGCGGGAAGTCGTTGATGACGGCGTGGAGGCGCGGGGCGTCGTACCCGAAGAGGCCACCACCGGCGACGGCGTCGCCGTGTAGCAAGAGAGAGAGCAGCATGGCTCGTGACGTCTTTCGCTGTCTGGGTTAGAGCCCGAGATCCACCGGGACCGGCGGCTTCGCGCTGTAATCGTAGAACCCCTTGCCGCTCTTCCGCCCGTAGAGCCCCGCCATGACCATCCGCTTGAGGAGCGGCGGCGGGGCGTAGCGGGTCTCCCGATACTCCGTGAACATGATCTCGGCAATCTTGTAGGTGGTGTCGTTGCCGACAAAGTCGAGCAGCGTCAGCGGACCCATCGGGTAGCCGCAGCCCAGCTTCATGGCGTTGTCGATGTCCACGGTGCTGGCCACGCCGTGCTCCAGCGCCCGGATGGCGTCCAGCAGGTAGGGCACCAGCAGGAGGTTGACGATGAAGCCGGAGTTGTCCTTGGCCGCCACCGCCTCCTTGCCCAGGCTCTTGGCAAAGGCCATCGAACGATCGAAGGTGGCGGGCGAGGTGGTGACGGTGCGGACCACCTCAACCAGCTGCATCAGCGGGACGGGATTGAAGAAGTGCAGTCCCACGAACCGGTCGGCCCGCTTGGTGGCGGAGGCCATGGCGGCGATGGTCAGGCTCGAGGTGTTGCTGGCGAAGATGGTGTGCGCCGGGCAGAGGGTGTCCAGCTGTGTCCAGAGATCGTTCTTGAGATCGAGGTCTTCGGTGACGGCCTCGATGATGACGTCGCAGTCCTTGAGCGCCTTCACGTCGGTCACGTAGGAGAGGCGGCCCAGCGCGGCGTCGCGGTCGGCGGCGGGCAGCTTCCCCTTCTCGACGAACTTGTCGAGGGACTTGCCGATGCCGGCCTTCCCCTTGGCCATGGCGGCGTCCGAGACGTCACGGACCACGGTGGTATAGCCGGCGGTGGCGGCGACCTGGGCGATCCCGCTCCCCATCAAGCCGCATCCGAGCACGCCGACCTTCTTGATTTCTGCCATGATGAATTCCGGTGGTTCAGGGTTTGAGCGCTTTGCGCACTTCCTGCACGAGTGAGGTGATCATGCTGTTGCGTTCCGGCGGCAACTCGGCCTGCGTGCGGCTGCCCCGCCGCTCCAGCTGGTCGAGTGCCCGCTCCAGCCCAAGCCGGGTCCGCTCGGCCACCCCCGCGTAGGGTCGCGTCGCGGCGTAGCCGGCCGCCATCGCGGCCGGCAGCGGGAGGAGAAGCACGAGGGGAAAGGCACCGAGGACGGCCATGACGGCGGTCGCCGCGGCGCCGACCGACACGAAGGCCGCCGCCCCGCCGAGGAAGGCGTTCCGCGTCATCCGCAGATCGGCGCTCAACTGTACGTGGGCGTAGCCGGCTTCGAGGGGCGTGATGGTCGCCGCGACAGTCGTGGCCTTGCCGAGCATGGCGCGCGCTCCACCGCTGAACGCCGCGGCCGACATCCGAAGCGCCGCCTGAAACCCGCTCAACTGCTCCCACGAGACACGCCCGCTCTGGTGCCGTTGGACCACCAGGTGCTCACTCCGCTCCATCCACTCGAGGAGCAGGGACTCGTGCCGTTCTGCCGTACCCATCACGACGCGGTCAGCCGCCACGGTCGCGGCCCCGATCCTCCGGTCGAGCCACCGGGCGTCCGCTGGCGCACCCCGCACCCGTTCCTCGATCAGCGCCTGCTGCAGGTAGCGGGCGGGGATGCCGACATCCCGGCCGAGGGCCAGCACCTGGTCCTCGGTCATTGCGTCGCCCAGCTCGTGCTCGCCGGTCTGAAGCTCGGCGGCCCGCTGGATGATCCGGTCGAGGGCGGCGCGGTCGATCCGCGCGGGGAGATCGGCCATCGCTGCCTAGGTCGTTTCCTTCTTGACGCCGGACTCGATCCGTGGGAACCCGGCCAGCACATCGGGCGCCGGCAGCTTCGGCATGGACTCGCCGGCCGCGGCCTTCTGTTCCGCCATCTGGAGAAACGGCTTGATCAGGTCGATCGGGATCGGGAAGATGGTCGTCGAGTTGTTCTCCGCCGCGATCTCACTGACGGTCTGCAGGTAGCGGAGCTGGAGGGCGCTCGGCTCGGTGGCGAGCATCTTCGCCGCCTGGGCCAGCGTTTCCGACGCCTGCAGTTCGCCCTGCGCGGCGATCACCTTGGCACGGCGCTCCCGCTCCGCCTCGGCCTGCCGCGCCATGGCGCGCTTCATTTGCTCCGGCAGGTCCACATCCTTGACCTCGACCGCCGACACGTGGATGCCCCAGGCGTCGGTGCGCTCGTCGATGATCCGCTTGAGGACCGCGTTGATCTTTTCCCGGTCGCTGAGCAGTTCATCGAGCTCCACCTCGCCGAGGACGGCGCGCAGCGTGGTTTGCGCCAGCTGGCTGGTGGCGTAGAGATAGTCCTCGATCTCGATGACGGCGCGCTCCGGGTCGGACACCTTCATGTAGAGCACCGCGTTCACCTTGACCGAGACGTTGTCCCGGGTAATGACGTCCTGCGGCGGGATGTCGAGCGCCATGATGCGCAGGGAGACGCGCTTGATGGAGGTCAGGCCCGCGGGCAGAAAAAGAGCCCCGGTCCCTTGGTGTTCCAGTACTTGCCGAGGAAGAACGCCACGCCTCGTTCGTACTGCTTGAGGACGCGCAGGCTGGCGAACGAATACGCCACGGCAACGGCGAGGGCAATCAACAGAAACGGCATGAGTCTCCTCCTAGGCCGGGAAGGCTTCCACGATCACGGCAGCGCCCTGGCCACCGCCGATGCAGGCGCTGCCAAGTCCGTAGCGCTTGCCGAGCTTCCGGAGCGCGTGCAGCAGGTGCAGGGAAATCCGCGTCCCGCTGGCGGCGAGCGGGTGCCCGATGGCGATGGCGCCGCCGTGGATGTTGGTCCGCGCGCGGTCGAGCCCGAGTTCCTTCTCGACGGCCACGTACTGCGCACTGAACGCCTCGTTCACTTCGACCAGGTCCATCTGGTCGAGCGTTAGCCCCGCCTTCGCGAGCGCCTTCCGCGCCGCCGGGGCGGGGCCGATGCCCATGTACTTCGGCTCGACGCCGGCGATGCCCCACGACACGAGGCGACCGATCGGCTTCAACCCCTTGGCCGCCCCTTCGCTCGCCAGCACCACCGCGGCGGCACCGTCGCAGATGCCGGAGGCGTTGCCGGCCGTGACCACGCCGTCCTTCTTGAAGTACGGTGCGAGCCTGGCGAGCCCGTCGGCGGTCGTCTCGGGCCGCATGTGCTCATCGGCGCCCCACGGCTCGTCCTGCTTGGTCTTCCGGTTGCGGATCGGCACGGGCGCGAGCTCGTCGGCGAAGAACCCGCCGTCCCATCCGGCCTTGGCGCGCTGCTGGCTGGTGAGCGCGTAGGCGTCCACTTCAGCGCGAGAAATGGTGTACTTGTCCGCGAGGTTCTCGGCGGTTTCCGCCATCGAGAAGCCGCACTGCGGATCCTTCAGCGACTCCCAGAGCAGGTCCTCGAACGGCGGGGCCGGCCCGAGTCGCAGCCCCCAGCGCGCGCCGCGCACCACGTGCGGTGCCTGGCTCATCGATTCGGCACCGCCGGCCAGCACAATGTTCGATTCGCCGAGGAGGATCTGCTGGGCGCCCTGGATGATCGACTCGAAGCCGGAGCCACACAGCCGATTGACGGTGACGGCGGGTGTCTCGATCGGGAGGCCGGCCCGGAGCGCCACATGGCGCGCCAGGTAGATGGCGTCGGCGCTGGTCTGGAGGGCGTTGCCGAAGACCACGTGGTCCACCGCCGGCGCCTCGACCCCGGCCTTGGCCAGGGCGTGCTGAGCGGCATAAACACCGAGGGTAGTGGCAGTTAGGTCCTTCAGCGTGCCGCCGAAACTGCCGAACCCCGTGCGGGAGCCGGACAGGAAGAGGACCTCGGATTGCTGGCCCTGCGTTTTCATTGCGGTGCCCTTCTGGAAAGAGGGTCGGTCGAGACCCGAAAGATGTCCCGAACCGACCCCCCGTTCAAGGAAGGCGCGCCGGACCCGACCGCTCTGGCGGAGGGGGGTGCCACATGTCGTAGAGGATCTTCCACTGCCCGCCGTCGGTGCGGACCCATGCCACCAGGTACCGCCCCGAAGACGTCACCGGTTCCTTTCCCTCCCGCTGGCCGGTGCTGGTCCACCAGCCGAGGTCCACCGCCAGGTCCCCCTCGATCTGCAGGTGCTCAATGGTCAGCAGATGCGAGATCTGCCGGAAGCCTTCCGGCCAGCGGAAGAAGTGCGCAATGGCGGCGGGGCCGTGAATGTCCCGGCTGTTCGGAAGGGCAATGGCCGAGTCGGCGTAGGCCCGCGCCAGGGCGAGCGTGTCGTTCCGGACGTACGCCGCCGAGAAAGCGCGGGCCGCCGCGGCGATGGCGGTGCTGTCGGCGGCGTACGTGGTCTGCGCGTCGAGCCTGGACGTTGCCGTGGCGGTGGCCAGCACGGCCACCGCCCAGACAATCTTCACGCCTTCTTGACCAGTCGAACGATGAACAGGAGGAGCATGGCACCGACGGTGGCACTGATCAGGGTGCCGATGATGCCGACGGGCAGGATGCCCAGAAGCCCAAAGACCCATCCGCCAATCCAGGCGCCGATGACGCCGAGCACGAGATCGCCAAGGAGTCCGAATCCCTTGCCCTTCATGATCTTGCCTGCCAGGAATCCCGCGATGATACCGACGATAAGAAAGACGATCATGCCCATGGAGCCTCCTGAGGGTGGAGAGTATGTGCGACGGTTCGATCCTCACTCCGCTTTGGGATGGTCACTGCTTCAGAACTCGTTCAATGCGCTGGTCAGGGATGAACCAGATGAGGGCGACCACGACAAACGCGGCGCCCGCGATCCAGACCTGGAAGAAGGACGTGACGATTCCGACGACGTAAAGGGCAAGCGAGATGTTTCCCTTGCGGTCCTGGCCGACCGCGCGAGCCAGGTCCGAGTCCGGGCCCTCCGCCCGGAGCGTTGCTCGGAGCAGGATCGAGTAGGCGATCGCAGCCATCAGGAGCACCATGCCGTACAGCGCCACGGGGGCGGGGGCGAAGTGGTTCTCACCCATCCACCCCGTCACGAACGGCACCAGCGAGAGCCAGAAGAGCAGGTGCAGATTGGCCCAGAGCATCGGGCCGCTCACGCGGTGGACCGCGTGCATCATGTGGTGGTGGTTGTTCCAGTAGATGCCAAGGTAGACGAAGCTGAGCACGTAGCTCAGGAAGACCGGTGTCAGCGGTTGCAGCGCGGCGAACTCGGCACCGTGCGGCACCTTCATCTCCAGCACCATGATGGTGATGATGATGGCGAGCACCCCGTCGCTGAACGCCTCCAGTCGCCCAGTCGTCATGACTTCGCCTTGATCGGGCCGCGGGAGGTCACGGTGACGCGGACGGCACGGCCGCTCGGGGCGCCGGTGACCCAGAGCTGATACTCACCGGACAGCGTCGCCCGGATTTCCCAGGTGGAGCCCCCGGAAACGCCACCCGCCATCAAGCGACCGATATACGGCATCTGCGTGCCGGACTGGCGGGGCCGCAGCTGGATGGTGATCCCGCCGACATCGGTCTCCGCGTGGTAGAGACATCCCGCCTCGAGGGTAAGGGCCGCCCGCTCGCCGGTCGAGGTGAAGTCGGCGGCGAGCACCGTCGTCCCCGCCGAAATGGGGCAGGCGGCTGCGGTCCCGGCGGGTTGCGCCGGAGCGGGGGCGGCGGCGGTGTCGCCCTGACCACTTGAGCTGCACGCAGTCAGTACGGCGAGAAGGGCGAGAGAGGCTGTCCGCATGAGAATCTCCGGGCATGAGTTGGGAATTCGCACATGCAATCTACGCCGCCGAGGCAGATCGGCGAACGCAGGCGCTTGACAGGGCGCGCAATCCAGAACATGTTGGTCGCAATAGCAAATCTTCTTGAGAGCGACTCTCATCTATGCAATTGCGACCGATTCTTGCCAGATTCGGGTTGGCTGGCACCCTCTTCTTCCTGATCAAGGGGCTCATGTGGCTCATCATCCCGGCGCTGATGGTGGCGCTCCGCTGAATACCGACACCGCCGGCACCATGCTCACCCTCCGGGAGAGCACGGCAAGCCATCACCGCCGAGCCGAACAGCACGACTTTCAGCAGCAGTTCGTGCGCGGCACCCTCCCCAAGGCCCTCTACATTCGGTGGCTCGGTCAGATGCTCCACATTCACGCCGCGCTGGAGTCCCGACTCGACCGCCTGATCGCCGGGAGCCCGCCACTTGCGAGTGTGTTCGACGATTCGCGGCGGAAGGTCGGGCCGCTCCAGGAGGATCTGACTTTTTTGGGCGCCGTCCCGGACCAACCGGCGTTGCCCGCGGTCCGCGCCATGGTGGCGTGGATGGACACGCTCGCCGAGACCCAGCCGCTCGCGCTGCTCGGCGTCCTGTACGTGCTGGAGGGAAGCACCAACGGGTCGAAGTTCATCGCGCGGAAGGTGCGGCCTGCTTACGAACTGCCCGGCAGCGGGGAGGGGTCGGCGTACCTCGATCCCTACGGCAACGACCAGCCGGCGCGCTGGCAGGCCTTCAAGGCCGCGATGGACGGGCTCCATCTGCCTGCCAACGACGTCGACCCCATCGTGACGGCGGCGCAGCACACCTTCGATTCGATTCGGGAACTGGGAGGCGAACTGCTCGCGAGCAGCGCAGCCGCTGCCTGACTCCTCAACCGGCCGCTATCGCTGAATGCCGAAGAAGAAGCTCAGTGAAACGCCCGCCACATTGAGGTGGGCGGGGTCACAGGTCGTGCAGTTCTGCCGCAGGTAGTAGGTGTCCAGCAGCCATTTGTGTCGATAGGGCCATTGGATCCCCAGTGCGTACCGCTGTTCATTCCAGGAGTCCGCGGCCCAACTGTAGAAGAACTCCGCCGCCACATAGGGGCTGTACCGGAACGCGTTGTGGTGCAGGTCCACCTCGACCCGTAGCCGGTTCCGGTACCGGCTCGAGTACTCCCCGTCCACCCATCGAAACTCAAACCGGTTGCGATCCTCGATGAGGAGCGCGTCGGTGGGGCGATGTCGGCCCGTGGCCTCCGCCTTGATCCGGTTCTCGTACTTCGGAGAGCCATCGTCCCGGGTGTGCAGGTACTCGTATCCGACGCCAAGGACGTAAGCGTGCTCCTTCGAGGGGTCCACGTTCCGGAAGTGGGGGCGCTTGATCGGCTTGGCCTGGTAGCTCAGGTCGGTGCCGACGCCCAACTGCTGGTAGGCATTGCCCTGCTCGTTCTTGATCTCCCCATACAGTGTCTGGCTCAACTTGGACGGCCACTGATAGCGGGCGGAGATTTTGGGCCAGAACGCGCCGATGGTTGTCGAGTCCTGCCCGAACGCGCGTGGGCCGATCATGATCGAAAGCAGCACGACCAGGCAAGCCCCGAACGGAGTCGATCGCGTCATGCCGCCGTTCAGGCGAGCGCGCTCATCAGCGCCTCGGCCACCTCGGTGGTCGACCCGGATCCACCCAGATCCGGCGTGAGCGGCCCGCTCGCCACCACTCGCTCCACCGCCCGTTCCAGCGTCGCCGCTCCGGCCGCACATCCCAGTTGTTCCAGCATCAGCGCCCCGGTCAGCACGGTGGCCATCGGATTGGCCACACCCTTGCCGACGAGCGGCGGCGCCGATCCGTGTACCGGCTCGTACAGCCCGGCGCGGCCGGGGTGCAAGTTGGCGCTGGCGGCAATGCCGAGCCCGCCGATCAGGCCCGCGCCGAGATCGGAGAGGATGTCGCCATAGAGGTTGGTGGTGACGATGACCTGGAAGCGCTCCGGTTCCCGCACCAGCTCGAGCGCCAGCGCGTCGACATATCGGTGTTCGCGCTGAATGCCGGGATGTCGTTCGCCGATTTCCTGGAAGAGCCGCCCCCAGATTCGCTGGTACGGGATCGCGTTGGACTTGTCGCTCATGGTCACGCGTGTCTTCCCATGGGCCGCCGCCCACTCGAACGCGGCCTCGATGATCCTGGCGACCCCCTTCCGCGAGTTGATCTCTTCGGAGACCTGCACCTCGTCCGGCGTGCCGACGCTCTCCGAGCGGCCCTTGCCGAGGTACTGGCCTTCGGTGTTCTCGCGGAAGATCACGAAGTCGATGGCGGTGCTGCCGCCATCGTTGCGGCGGTCGGCGCGCAGTGGCGAGAGCTTGGGATGGAAGAGCCGCGTGGGGCGGAAGTTGATATAGAGATCGAGCCGGAACCGGAGGCCGAGGAGGATGTCGCGGGCGTGTTCGTTTCCGGGGACGCGCGGGTCACCGAGCGCGCCGACCAGGATCCCGTCCACGTCGTCACGCAGGTGTTCGAAGGCTTCATCGGGGAGGGTCTCGCCGGTCCGGAGATAGTGGTCGGCCGAGTAGGGGAGGTGCTCGACGTCGAGCGTCAATCCCTCGGCGCCTGCCGCCGTCTTGATGATCGGCAACGCGGCGTCGACCACCTCCGGCCCGATACCGTCCCCGGCAATGATCGCCACCTTCGCTCGCGTCACGAGACCCCTCCCTGCGCATCCTCGCCACAGCTGACACAATAGCGCCAGCCGACATCCATGTCGGCGCCGCAGACCCGGCAGGCACCGACGTCCTGCCCCATGCCGCAGTGCGGGCAGAAGTTGATCAGCATCCTCGGGGGGAGAATGCCGCCGCAAAATGGGCAGCGCACCTGCGCCTTGCCGGCGTCGGCCGAGTCGGCCAGCGGCTGCGGCCCGGGCTGCCCCGCGGCTCCGGTGCGCAATTCGACCACGGGGTCGGCTTCCCACGTGCCCCCTACTGCGCTCTCCTCCTCGTCCGCCGTGGCGTGATCGGCACCACTGTGCCGCTCCGACTCGAGCGGCAGCTCCAGCTCCACCTCTGCTTCACTTGGCTGCTCCGCGCCAGGCGGTGCGTACCGCCGCTCGGGGCGAGACTCCAGCGCGCGCATCAGCGGATCGGTGCGGAGGACGACATTGGTGTCGCCGTACACGCGGAGGCAGGCGAGATCGGGGAGTGGCTTCTTCAGTTCACCGCGCAGCGCTTCCTGGGCCGCTGGATCGGTCTGAATGAACTCCCCCTCGCCGGCGCAGAGCCTGAGGATGAGTGTCTCATAGTCCTCCGCACTATCCACGCCGAGCTCTCGCCGCACCACCCGGTAGGGGAGGAGAGAGTCCATCAGCTCGTTGATGGCAATCGGCTGGTGAATCCTCGCCGGCGCCTGCTCCGAGAGCGTGCGCACGAGAATCCGGAAGAGAGGGTCGAGGGGGGTCATGGTTTCAATTTCGTCCGCCAAGGCGATTGTCGCTAGACGTACGATCTGTGCGATAGGTCGGGGCGGGCATACGCTGGGGTCGGCCGGTGCTGGGGCGGGCCAATGCGGGGCGGGCAGACGCCCGCCCTTGGGCCAGCGAATCCGCGACCTGGTGCCGGGCAATCAGCCTATCTTGGCCGAGGAACTCCACGAGGCACGTCGGGGTCGTGCATTCGGTGTTTGGGGGGTGGGAAACCACAAATGGCGGATCCGATCATGGAGATTCGTCCGCCCGCAATTCAATCTCGTCCCCCCGAGCCAGCCGGTCGGCAAGGCGGGTGTACGCCGCATCGGCATCGTACTCGAGGTACTGGCCCCGGCCGCGCCTGGCGGCCAGCCATGCCTCGAAACGCGATGGGATGGCGCCATCGGAGGTGTGCTGCTCGGTGGCGGCGGCCACGGCCAGGTCATTGGCGTATTCGTTCTTGGCATGCCCCTGGTGGCCCCGCACCCACGTCCACTGGACTTCGTGCTTGCCCGCGGAAGAGACCAACTGCTGCCAGAGCGGGAGGTTCTCGATGGGTCCTCCCTTCCGCTTCCATCCGCGGGCTTTCCACGCCGGTACCCACTCGCGCATCCCCTTTACCAGGTATTCCGAGTCTGACACCAGCAGGACACGCATCCGCTGCCCCTTGCCGGCCAGCAACTGAAGCGCCGCGATGCCGCTGGCCAGCGCCATCCGGTTGTTGGTGGTGTCGGCGGCGTGGAGGAAGAAGTCCCGGCGCTGTACTCCGTTCCTGGTGGCCGTCTCAATGAGGCCGCCGGCCCCCCCGGGAGTCTTGCCCTCCTGCCCGTTTCCGAGACAGCTCTCGTCGAGATGCACCACGGCAATCGCGAGTGGCTGCGTCATCCGTCGTTCCTCAGGACCTGGAACCACTCGATGTCCTTGAGCACAATCTCCATCGTCTCTCCCGTCATGGGCAGCCGGGCATGGAAGGCTTCACCCCGGGGTCCGGTCGCCACTCGATCGGCGATCACGATGTACTCGGTTCCCCGGCGCTGCAGGACCACGCGCAGCCCGTTGCGGCAGGCGTGTTCCAGTTGGTCGTACTTTTCGGAATTCCACCGCACTATGGACCCCGGCTTTGGCCGGGGTGACGGCTGGGAGCACCCACCAAGACTCGAACACGCCCAACCGATCCCTCCAGCAACTTCCCGATCACCGCCGCGGCCAGCGTCTTCTCTTCTTGCAGGGCGGCCAACAGCCGGTCGAGCCGGTCCGGCGCCACAGCCAGTAACAGGCCGCCCGACGTCTGGGCATCGGCCAGCAGAATCCGATCGGAGGCGGGCACATCCGCATCATAGGTGGTGAGGGCCGCGGCCGCCTCGGCATTGCGTGTCGTGCCACCCGGGGTGATTCCTTCATCCGCCATCTGGCGCGCGTGCTCGAGTACCGGCAGATTCTCCACCCAGAGATCAGCGGCGAGCTGGCTCCCTGCCAGGATGTTGCCGAGGTGTCCGAGCAAACCAAACCCGGTGATGTCGGTCGCGGCGCGGACCCCTGCCGTTCGGGCGGCGCGAGCCGCACCGGCGTTCAGCGCACGCATCGACGCGACCGCTGGCGCAAGGTCCATCTCGGTCAGCCGGTCGCGCTTGAGCGCGGTGGTCAGGAGCCCGGTACCGAGCGGTTTGGTGAGGACCAGGAAGTCCCCTGCCTGCCCTCCGCCGTTGGTCATCAGCTGGTCGGGGTGCACCTCGCCGGTGACCGCGAGCCCGAACTTCGGCTCCGCGTCGTCAATCGAGTGCCCGCCGAGGAGGAGGCAGCCTGCTTCCCCGGCGACTTCGGCGGCGCCGGCCATGACCTCGCCAAGGAGTGAAAACGGCAACCCGGTCCGGGGCCAGGCCACCAGGTTGAGGGCGAAGAGCGGCGTCCCTCCCATCGCGTAGACGTCACTCAGCGCATTGGCAGCGGCGATGGCGCCCCAGCTCCGCGCATCGTCCACGATCGGCGTGAAGAAATCCGTCGTGGCAATCAGGGCCCGGTCGGCGGTGAGCCGAAAGACGGCGGCGTCGTCGCGCGATGCGGCGTCAACCAGCACCCGGGGGTCCGAGACCCCCGGCAGATGGCGCAAGACCTCGGTCAGCTCCGCGCTGCCGAGCTTGCAGGCGCAGCCGGCGCCGTGCGACAGCGTCGTGAGTCGAATTTGCGGCTGATATTCGGCCTGGCCAGCGGTCATTCGCCAATCCCCTGCGGTGGAGTCAGCCACGTGAATCCTGCGGTCGCGCTCACTACAGCATTCCTCCTTGGCCTGGCGCACGCCATCGAGGTGGATCATATGATCGCCGTCACGGCATTCGTCAGCTCAGGGCCCACGCTTCGAACCGCCGCGGGATTCGGCCTCCGGTGGGGGCTGGGCCACTCGATAGCGGTCTTCGTGGCAGGTGGTATCCTGGTCGCCACCGGGCTCCGCTGGCCCACCGGGTATGACCAGGTCGGTGAGGGGCTGGTCGGCGTCCTCCTCGTCGCGGTCGGGGTCTGGGCGATGCGTCGCGCCCGCAAGTTACATCTCCATCCGCCCGAGGAACACGGGGACCACGCCCACCTGCACGCCCACCGGGCCGCCGCGAGCGCACATACCCACGAGCACCATGAGCATGCCGTGCACATCCATCCGCCCGTCGGGCACCATCACCACCACGCGCCGCGTCGGGAGCGGCATGGCATCACCCTGGTGGGCCTGATGCATGGCCTGGCGGGCACAAGCGCGGTGGTGGCGCTGGTGCCGGTCACCCTGATGGAGCGCAAGGTGGTCGGGCTCGGCTACCTGCTGGCATTCGGGCTGGGGACCGTGGTGGCGATGACGGCGTATGCGGTGGTGGCGGCCGTAGCCCTCCGCCGCGCGTCGGAAGGTTCGCTCAGGTGGGGGCGGATGCTGGGCAAGTTCGTGGGGGCGGGGAGCATCGCGGTGGGGTGTTGGTGGATCTGGAGGGCGGTGGGATAGGCCGGGGCGCAAGCCGCGCCCGAACTCGGAGCGCTACCCACCGGCGCCGCTGAGCATCGCCCGCAACCCGATCAATGCCCGCTCCTCCTGCGCGGTGGCCCCGAACGCACCGTCCTTCCGCTGCAAGCCGAGCAGCGCCGGCACCGCGCGGGCAATCGCCTTCTTCGCCGGCGGCGTGTTGGCCACCAGCAACGACTCCAGTGCATGGAAGAGATCGGCGTTGAGCCACGTGCCATCGTCCTGCTGATTCTCCGCGATGAAGCGGGCGGTCTTGAGCGTCGCACCGCGGTAGACCGGCGGGGAAACCGCCAGCGGATACAGCGCCGCGATGATGAGGTCGGGCGCGTAGTACCCGCTCCAGTCGTTCCAGACATCGGCTAGCACGGCCAGGCTGGTCAGGTGCTTCTTGATGCTCGCCTTGCCGGCCAGCCCCGCCATCAGCACCGCGCGGAGTGCCAGGCAACTCACCGCGAAACGCGCCTGCGCCTCGGCGCGAAAGGTCTTGCCGCAGGGCATGGTGATGGGGGCCAGTCGCTCGGTTTCTGCTGCCGGTGCGAAGAACCCCGCCAGGTAGTGGTCGCACGCCTTCTGTTCGTGGCGAGCCGGATGGCATCCCTCACCGAACGCGCCGGGGTGTCCCGCCAGTCCGAGTGTCCAGGTGATGAAGCGGGCGGTGCCCGGTTCCTGCCCGGAGTGTCCCAGGTCCATCAGCTCGATGGCGCGCCAGATGGTGGGGAGCGCGGCACCGCCCACACTCCCATCCGCACGGAGCCCCTTCTGCAGGCCGGCGATGACGGTCGCACGGGCGGCCTCGTCCCCGGGCGACGGACGACCGAGCGCCTCGCGCGCCAGGATCGCCGCGCGGGAGCTGCGCGGTGCAAAGAACTCCTCCAGCCGCTCAATGGCGGCCGCCGGCCTGGGGTGTTTCATGCGAGGGTCAGCGAGAGGACGCCGCCCGCGGCGGCCCCGCGGAGGCCGCCGAGGACGACGTGGATCAGCGGGGGGAACGGCGATTCATCCATGTTGGCGACCCGCATCCACCCCGCCCACTCGACCAGCAGTCCGATCAGCCCGAACAGCAGCCACCACCCGCCGTGCCCCAGGCTCGCGAACCAGAGCCCCGCAATGAGCGTGAAGAGGAGCGCCTCGATGAAGTACGCCCCCGGCGCGCGGCGCAACACGCGGCGGCCCGGCTCCCGGGTACCGCCTGCCACCCTGCCCTCGATCGCCTCCCAGAGGAGGAAGAGGAGCCAGGTGGCCATCCAGCCGAGCGCGAGACGCACCAGTTGCATTGCCGCTACCAGCGGTTGCGGATCGAATCCGCCAGGATGAGTTGCCCGCGCACCATCACGCGGGTCACCGAACGAGTGTTCCGGATATCGGCGAGCGGGTCCCGGCTCAGGATGACAAGGTCGGCGGCCTTCCCCGGCACCAGCGTTCCGAGCGAGTCGGCGCCGAGCAGCGCCGCCGCATCCCGCGTGGCGGCCCGCAGCGCCTCGGCGGGCGTCAGGCCGGCGCCGACCAGCAACTCGAGCTCGAGGTGCTCGCTGGCGCCCGGCACGAGCATCTGGTTCGACGCGTCGGTGCCAGTCACGACCCGGCCCCCCGCCTCCTTGAATGCCCGAACGAACAGGTCCTGCATCGGACGGCCACGTCGAAATGCCGCGAAGTCCGCCGACGTCCACCCCGCCCGGTTCACCATTTCGGGGACATTCCAGGCGGCGCGCTGATCGGCCGGTACCGAGAGCAGGTCAGGGTTCGTGGCGGAGGCACTATCGTCCAACTGGCTGAACACTTCATGCAGTGCCAGCGTTGGGACCATCGTCACCTTGGTCTCGGCCAGCTGTCCCGCCAGGCGGATCAGGGTGACAGAATCGAGCGTGGCCCAACTCCGCTCGAAGGCGGTCCATCCCGCCCAGAACCCGTTCTGGTGAGCGGCGAAGAGTGGATCCGCGCGCCCCGCCGCCTCCGGCACGCCGCTGAGATGCTCGATCGAGGTGAGGCCGATCTTGCCGGCGGTCAGCGCGTCGGTCAGGCCGAGATGGGCGGCCACCGGGATGCGGAAGGTGCGCGCCTCGTCGACGATGGCCTCCATCAATTCGGGCGTGATGCGGGTGTAGGCCTTGATGAGGTGGGCGCCCGAGATGGAAAGCCGGTCGACCGCCTGCCGGGCGCCGCGGGTGTCGGTGACCGCGGTCGCGTTCGGGTAGGTGGCGGGCGTGCCGTCGATCATCGCTCCCGCCACGTAGATCCGGGGACTCAGGCCACCCCCGAGGTCGGCGGCTTCCGAGAGGGCAAAGCTGCTGTCGGAATCGTTGTGGACATCGCGGACGGTGGTGACGCCATAGGCCACGTAGCGGTCGAGGGCCCAGCGGGCGACATGGGCGTGCGCATCGATGAGTCCGGGAATGATCCAGCTGCCGGACACATCCACCTGCTTCGTGCCGCGGGGGAGAAGCACGTTCTCCCGCGCCCCGACCGCCTCGATGGTAGCGCCGCGCACCAGCACCACACCGTCGCGCAGGGGCGTACCGCCTCGGCCGTCGAGAATGGTGGCGCCCATGAGGGCGGTGCGCGGGGGCCCCTGCTCGGCGCAGGCACCGAGGAGGAGCGCACCGAGCACAATGCTCGCGACGGTCGTGGTCGCTCTGGTCATGGTGAATCTTCCAGGCATTGGTCTGCCGACGGAGATGGAGGTGAGCGGGGTTGGCGGAAAAGCGCCCCGGGGTGGCCGGGGCGCTCGAGGAATCTACTTCCCTCTCTTCTTTACCGGTGTCTTCTTCCTGACCGGCGCCCTTTTCGCGGTCTTCTTCACCGCGTTCTTCTTGGCCGGGACCTTCTTTTTGCCCACCGTCTTCTTCACGGTCTTCTTCACCGCCTTCTTCTTCGGCGGCGTCTTCTTTTTTGCCGGTGCCTTCTTCTTCGCTGTCTTCTTCACTACCGGCTTTTTCGGCTTCGCCTTCTTGGCGGCCGGGGGCTTGGGCGGCGGAGGCGGAGGTGGTGGAGGCGGCACCTTCTGGGGTGACATCGGCATGGGATCCATCCAACCCGCCCCGGACCAGCCCATCTCCAAATTACTCATCGGGTCTTCCTCCCCCTGCTGGTGCGACGCCCCCCGTCGCCGGACCGCCCAACTCACGCGGGCGTAATTTCATCCTTAATTACTCGCACTTCCGGTGAGGTTGTGCAAGCACCCCGTGCGAGGAGCGGGGTGCCGGAGGTCGAATTCCCTGGCCTTGCGGATGGAGTGCCGGCATGGAAGTGATCTTAACGCTATATATTACAATATCTTAGGCCATTACGACAATACCGTGGGCTCGCCCTGACTCAGAATTGGACAGCTTCGCCATCGCGATCTTCTCCCTTTTTGCTCAGTCCCCAGTCCTCAGTCCTCGGTCCTTTCTCCCATACGGCCCATCCTTTAGTTTCCCACCCGTGATCCGCCCCCGATTCCTCTCCCTGGTGCTCGTCGCGCTGCCCTCGCTTCTCTGGGGGCAAGCGGCGGTCGAGGTACAGGTCACCCCGGCGCAACTCGATCTCAAGGTGGCGCAGAAGGAGCGGCTCTTCCTCAGCGCCTATGACGCCGTTGGCAATCTCCTCACCGCCCCGGTGTTCAGCTTCGCGGTGTCCAAGGCCGGGGTTGTCAGCGTGGACAGGGAGGGCACGGTCGTCGGGGTGGCCCCCGGCACGGTCATCGTCGAAGTCCGCTCCGGCACGGGCACGGCCACGGTCGCCGTCGCCGTTTCCGGCCCGCCCCCGCCGGCCCCCGAACCCGAGCCGGTCCCGGTGCTCCCGGCGGGGGCGCGGCTCGTGCCGACACCCGATTCCCTGTGGCTCCTTCGCTTCGAGGCGTCGCGGGTCGCGATGGCGTTGGCCGTGCCTGGAGGTTCGGGGCTCGGCCAGGTCCAGGTCGCGTGGCGCTCCTCTGCTCCCGACATCGTCTCGGTGAACGAATCCGGCGAGGTCATCGCGCACCGGTTCGGCGAGGCGCAAGTGGTGGGCACCGGGTTCGGTGGCCTGACCGGCACCGTGCATGTGATCGTGCGGGACGACTCCCTCGCGGTCACCCCGGATCGACTCGCCCTTCCCGTGACCGGTGTCGATTCGGTCCAGGTCTCGATTCCGGCGCAGGGGGGGCGTCCGCTCAGCTACGGACTCGCCTGGCGGAGCAGCGATTCCTCCGTTGTCCGCGTCAGCCAGAACGGGGTGGCGCGCGGTGCCGCTCCCGGCGAGGCCCACATGATCCTTGTCGGCTATGGGCAGCAGCGCGCGGTGCGTGTGACCGTCCACCTGCCGATCGATCGCCTCCGGCTGGCTCCGGCACCGAGCGCGCCGATCAGGCTCACGCCCGGCGCCAGCGCGGCGTTCGTCCTGCAGGCGGTGGCTGCCGACTCCACACCGGTGACCGATGCCACGTACGCCTGGACGGTGGGCGACTCCACTGTGGCCACTTTCGATCCCGCTTCGCGCCAGCTGACAGCCCGCGGCCTCGGGCGCACCACGCTCAGCATGACGACCTTCGGGTTCGAGCCCACGGTCTGGGAGATCGAGGTGATCACGGGAGGGTTGGCCTTCGAGCGGGCGCGGTTCCGGCTCCTCCCCGGGATGACCGACTCCATGGTCGTCTCGATGCTCGACGCCGATGGCCGGGCGATCGGACCGCCAAGCGCGGTGGAGTACACGATTGACCGACGGGAGGTGGCCACCATCGACAGCGCCGGGTACGTGACGGCAACTGGCGTAGGTGGTGCGACGATCACCGCCCGCACTCCATGGGGAACCACCGCCACCTCGCGCCTCTACGTGACCGACGACCTCCTGCTCAGCGTCCGCCGGGGCGCGGGCGCCGATCTCGTCCAGGTCGATCCCGCCGATGTGGGCTCCCTCGTGCCGCTCCTTGCCAACGGACACTTGAATCAGCAGGCGGTCTGGTCACCGGACGGGACTCGCCTTGCCTTCAGCGGCACCGTTGAGGGCAACGCCGACATCTACGTGATGGATGCGGACCGGAAGAACCTCACCAGGCTGACGAACGCGCCGGAGGAGGATGCCGAGCCGGCATGGTCTCCCGACGGCGGGACGATCGTCTTCTCGTCGCACCGCAGCGGTTCGCCACAGATCTGGGCGATGAATGTCGACGGGACCGCGCTCCGGCAGCTCACCGAGAGTGCCGGGGCCAACACCTCACCCGCCTTCCGGCCGGACGGCCGGATGATCGCCTTCATCTCGACCCGCGACGGGAACGCGGACCTGTTCGAAATGGGCAACGAAGGCGCCGAGCCGCGGGCCATTACACGGACACCCGAGGCGGAGTCGGACCCGGCGTACTTCTCCAACGGGGACATCGCGATCGTGGTGACGCGCCCGGGCCGCGGTGATATTCTCCGCATCCGTGCCGGCGACGGCCAGCGAGTCATGCTGCAGTCCGTGGCGGGGACGATCACGTCGCTCGCGCTCTCTCCCGACGGCGGCACGCTCGCCTTTGCGCTCGCGCAGCCGGGGGCCACCCCTCAGGCGGCTCCCGTCCTTTCGTTCCAGTTGAAGGGGCTCACGCCAGACCTCGCCCCGCTTGTCCTGACGATTCCGGGAGACGTCCTCTCCGCCTCCTTCCAGAGGAACCGGTGAGGGCTCTCGTTCTCCCCAGGCTGGGTGGGTGGGAGGACCTGGTCGTTGCCGACGTACCGGCGCCCGCCATCACCAGCCCCCACGACGTGCGGGTCCGCGTCCACACCGCCGGTATCAATCACCTGGACCTCTTCATCCTCGGCGGCCTCCCCGGTATCACCTATGCCTTCCCGCACATCGTTGGGAGTGACGCCGCCGGAGTGATTGAATCGGTGGGCTCGGCTGTGTCGGAATGGAGGGTCGGCGACCGGGTGATGATGAATCCGGGCATCGGCTGCAATGCGTGCGAACTCTGCGCCGCCGATCAACAGCCGCTCTGTCGCAACTACCGCCTCCTCGGCGAGCACGTTCCGGGGACCATTGGCGAGTTCGTGGTCGTCCCCGCGGGCAACCTCGCCCGGATTCCCGAGGCGATGCCCTGGGCGCAGGCGGCCGGCTTTTCGCTCGTGGCGCTCACCTCCTGGCGCATGCTGATGACCCGCGCAAGAATCCGTGCCGGCGAGACCGTCCTGATCTGGGGCATCGGCGGCGGTGTGGCGCAGTGCTGCCTGCAGATTGCCAGGATGGTCGGTGCCACCGCCATCGTGACCAGTTCCTCCGACGAGAAGCTCCAGCGCGCCCGCACCATGGGTGCCGATCACATCCTCAATCACACGCGCGATGACGTGCCGAAGGCGGTCCGGGCCATCACCGAGGGCCGAAACGCCGATGTGGTGGTCGACAACGTCGGCGAGGCCACCTGGCAGAACTCGCTGCGCGCGCTCGGCCGCGGCGGCCGGCTCGTCACCTGCGGTGGTACCACCGGCCCGATGGTGACGACCGACGTGCGGAAGCTGTTCTGGTATCAGTGGGACATCATGGGCAGCACGATGGGCGGGGATCGGGAGTATCAGGAGGTGGCACGCCAGGCCGCCGAGGGGCGGCTGTGGCCGGTGGTGGACTCGGTGTATCCCCTGTCAGAAGGGGCCAGCGCGTTCCGCCGCATGGCCGAAGGCGCACAGTTCGGCAAACTGGTCATAGAACTCTGACGGGGTGAGCCGCCCGCCAACTGCCACCGGCCCCGACCGGGGAAAGCCCGGGCGGGGCTGGGGAGTTGATCAGGAATGTGCCTGGGTCAGACTAGTTATTCGGCCACTGGCCCCAATTGCTGCAATGGCCGCCGTTATCGGTGCCCTGCAGGACCTGGAGCGGCTGGGAATAAATCGCGTTCATCACGGCGAAAGGCGAGCGCTGGAGCCGGCCGTTGTTCTTGTAGGCGACCGTACCGAAATGCCCCTGGCTCAGGCCGTGACCAATCTCGTGGACGGCGATCGACTGGACATCGACGTTGGCGGCGCCGGTATTCGCCCAGCTGTAGCTGGGATCGTAATAGATTTCCCGAAATGCGGCGTCCAGCTTACCGTTGTTGTCGACATCGGTGAAGCCGTTCGCGTCGGTGAACCCGAAGGTGTAAGTGACGCCGAGAATGCCGGTGGCAAAGTTGAGGTCGCGCCACCCGGCGTGCTGGACATCGGCGAAGACAAACGGGCCGCCGACCGTGCCGCCGCTGAGTTGAAAGGCGACGACCCCGATGTCGAGTCCGAAGTCCGGATTCCGGCTCTGCCCGAGATTGGAGCAGGTGAGTGCTTCCCAGGAGGCGTGTCCCTGCTCGATGGCGGTCGTCGTCTGGGCCGCGGTCAGGCCGCCGAAGGGCGGCACGGCGTCACCGCTCTGGTCGATCGCATAGGTGATGGCGTCGCCACCGGCGCCGCTCCACGCGCGCCGAGCGTCGCCGGGCACGAAATCGAAACTCAGCTGCTTGTTTCCGACGTTCTTGGCGAGCACCGTGATGCCGACTTCGCCGCTCTCGGCGTTGGTAATGGCCTCGGCCATGGCGACCCGGTAGTCAACTCCGGCCGCGGCGAGCTGCACGTTGAGGGCGTCCATCGCGCTGGCAAGATCCTCGATTGTGGCTTCGCCCGAGACGCTGGAGAGCATCATGTCGGTCGGCGCCACTGCTGTCTCGACCGAACCGACTGTTGCCTCGGGCGAGGTGGTGGCAGCGTCCTGGCAGGCCGAGACCAGCACGGCGGCCAGGAGTGCCGTGACTCCGGTAATGAGTTGGGTACGTCGCATCGAACCTCCAGAAGGGATGGGGGTGAGGGGCGCTTCCAGCGGGCACAATTGGCAGTGCCACTATCTTGGTGGAACGTCTGCGATGTGAGTGTCCTGAGGTTTACAGTATTTCCTGCGAGATGGCCAGACCCCGGCGAACGGCAGAGGGGACAGGTCCCATGCGCGGATGGCCGAAGCCGCACCGTTCGGTAGACTCGAAATCAAGGTGGCACCATGAACGAACTCTGGGATCGGCTCTCCTACGGCATGGAACAGCTCAGTTTCTTTCTGCCGGCCATCCTCGGCGCCTGCGTGCTGCTGCTCGCCGGCTACTTTGTGGCTCGCCAGGTCGAGAAGTGGGTGGATCGCACCCTGACCAGGCTCAATTTCAACCGGGTGGCCCGGGAGGGCGGACTCGCGGATGTGATGGAGCGGGCGGAGCCCTCCCTCGATCCGGTGCACCAGGTCGGCAAGCTCGCCTTCTGGCTCGTGATGCTCGTCGTGATCCTGCTCTCCAGCGCCGCCCTGGGCCTCGAGAACATCAACGAGATGTTCGGCCTGATGCTCAGCTTCCTCCCGACGCTTATCAGCGCGATTGTCATCGTCATTCTTGGCATCGTGGTGGGGGAGTTTGTGCGGGGGTTGATCGTGGCGTCGGCGGGCAAGGTGGAGGGGGTGCCCACCCTGGCCCGGGTGTCGAAGGGCGTCGTCGTGATGATCGCGGTGTTCATGGCGGTGCAGCAGGTGGGGGTCGCCGAGGACATCGTGACCACGGCCTTTTCGCTCATCCTCGGCGCGGTGGCACTGGGGATTGGACTGGCCTTCGGGATCGGGAATACGAAGTTGGCAGGTGAAGTCACGCGCCGGTGGTACGAAGAGGGGCGGCGCAAGCGGACCGAGCGCACGCGCTCCACGGACCCGACCCCCCCCTCCTGATCGTCGCCCCGGCGAATGCCGGGATGCATGTTCGCTCCAAGACAATCGACCCCGGCTTGCGCCGGCGTGACGGCCATTTGTACCTTCGCCCTCCCTGCCTCCCTGCCTCCCTGCCTCCCTGCCTCCGCCGCCCTACCTGACGTCGAACATATAGCTGTTGAGGTACTTGATGGTGGCCGTCTTCTCCGCCACCTGGAAGGCCAGCAGGTCGCCGCTGGTGACGAGCCCGATGAGCCCCCGCGCATCGGTGATCGGCAGGTGCCGGATCCGCTTCCCGCTCATGATGGCACCACACTCTTCGATGCTGGTCTCGGGCAGGCAGGTGATGACGGGAGAGGTCATCACCTCGCGCACCTTTGTCTCCGCCGGACTCCGGCCCGCCGCCACCACCCGCCGCAGGATATCCCGTTCGGTGAACACGCCGAGCAATGCCCCATCCTCCAGGACGACGAGGCCGCCGATGGTGTGCTGGTTCATGACCTGCGCGGCGGCGAGAACGGTGTCGGACGGGGCAATCGAAATGACGTCGCCGCTCTTGCGAGCGAGCAGGTCGCGGACGGTGGGCATCGGCGCGCTCCTGAGGGGGTTGCCCGGATACTACGCTGCGGAGCGGCGAGGCGCTAGCGGGAGCGCCTCCGGTAGCGCACGGCAACGACGATCGCGACAATCATCGAGCCGGTCGCCAGGGCGACCACGGCCGGGAATAGAACCGTCAGCGATTCCCCACGCGATGCCGCGGTGGCGAACATGCCGCCCACAACCGCGGCTGCCACTGAGATGAGCCCGAATAGTCGACCAACGGCCCGGGGAGGACGGCGGGCGCCCGCAGCAGATCCGATGGCCAGATCGGCCGCGGCGCGAAGGTCCTTCTGGCTGGTGCCTGGATACTGCGCCTCGAACTTCTCGACCTCTGTTTTGAGCCGCCGGCCAAGATCCTGGGCCCGCGCCGAGGCCAACGAGGCCCGGCTCCGCGGACCTATCGGGACGATAGCCATCCCGCCTAGCGCCGTGAACGCCGAACGACGGCGGCCAGGATCGCCACGCAGCCCGCCGCGATCACGATGCCGATGAGGGGCCATGGGGTGCTCTCGCCACCGTCCCCTGCGCGGGCCTCGATGAGAAACCCCAACGCCCCGAGCACGCCAAGGCCGGCGCCCAACAGGGCGGCAACCCGCCGCCTGGGCGGCACCCTCACCGACTCCTCGCCGATGGCGATCGCCGCGGCTGCTCGGAGATCGTCTCGGCTGGTGCCGGGATACTGGGTCTCGAACCTCTCGACCTCGGCCTTGAGCCGTCGGCCGAGATCCTGGGCCCGCGCCGATGCCGAACGCTGGGGCGGGACAACCACCGGGACGAAGGCCACCTAGAACTCCCGCTTCTTCATTTCCTTGAAGAGGCGCCGGGTCTCGGAATCCATCTCCTCCGGCTTCTGGCGAAGGGTGGAATCGTACTGTGCCGCGCGCTCGGCCACCGGGGGCTTGATCTTGGCGGCGTTCTTCTGGGCCAGCCGGGCAATCCGCTGGTCGTCTTTCTTGGACATCGGGCCTCCGTATCAGGGTCTTGGGGAAATCTAAGAGGGTGGACGCCGATAGCGCAGGAAGATTATTCCGTCCGGCCGGACCTCCTTGACCAGCACCGCCTCGGGACTCGCTGCCAGTGCGTACCCGTAGCCATTGAAGGAAATCGACTCGATCAGCTGCCCGTCCCGGCCGATCACCTGGTAGCGGCGCACCGTGTCTGGAATGACCCGGCTCTTTTCCAGCCAGACCATCCCGTCGCCACCGGTGAAGGCGTCGTCGAAGGGTGGTTTGACGGGGCTGACCGGGACCTTTTCCGCCGCGGAGCGCAGCTCTGGCGGGAATTTGCGGAGGAAGGCCTCGCGGTCGGAGACGGTGATGGTGAACACCCGGTCGGGGAGCCGCTGCCCCTGCTTCAGCTTCCCGTCCGGCCCGATCCAGTCGACCCGGTTGGGGTAGACGCGGGCCACCCAGACGCTCCCGTCGGCGAGCACACCCCAGTGGTCCTCCCCGCTGAAGACGCGGCGCTCGAACCGGCGCCCGGCATCGGCATTCACTTCGGCCAGGTCGAGCGGGGAGAGCCGGAGGATCGTGTCCCCCCGCGAAAAGTCGGGTGGAAACCGGACCACGACGGCAGAGTCCTGCTGGCCGCTGCCGTCGGGGCCGGGCGGCGGGTTGATCTGGACATACCAATTGCCCCTGCCATCCAAGGCGCCCGGCAGCGTCCCCCTGGTGTTGTCCGGGGTCGGCAGGGCACCCGCGAAGTCGCCGCTGACGGTCCAGATGCTCAACCGGCGGAGCGCCCAATCCCCGACATAGAGGCTGTCCCCCGCCCGGAACAGGGAGAAGGGGCCGTCAAAGGATTGCTTCGTTCCCTTGCCGAGATCGGTGATCGACCCGTCGGCAAAGTCGAGGAGGACGACCCGCTTGTTGACCGGGGAGAGTACGGCCCAGCGGTCGCCGCCGAGCCATGTGCCCGCGGTGGCCTCGAAGAGCGTCGTCGGTATGGAGTCGGCCTCGGCGCCCAGGGCGATGTCCGGGGCATCGGCGGCCTCGGGGCCGCAGGCGGCTGACAGGAGCACGACCGCGAGAAGAGGGAGACGGGCGAGGCAAGAAGTCCGCATTTCGGGAATCTAATGCCCGGAGCCGGAAGGGTCAGTCCCGAGATGCAACCCTTTGCGCAGTGGTGGCATCAAAGGAAGTACAGACAGAGAGGAGGTCCCGATGGTCATGCTCGCCACAGACAGCCCGATCCCCACCTTCCGTCTGGTGGATGACAACGGGACCTCCGTCGGTCGAATCGTCCTTCCGGTCGCGGAGCGGATCAGCGGACGCGGAGCGGAGACGATTTACCTGCGGCGCGATCCGCCCTTCCGACGGCGGGGACAGCCCACCAGTTCAGGGCAGCACCGCTCCCTCACCCAGCATTAGCCAGGTGGGGGAGTTTGGCTTTGCAGTGGGGCAGGGGGGCGGTGATCGTCACCCCGGCGAACGCCGGGGTCCACGTTGCGGTCGAGGTGCTCGGCGTCCACACGGAGTCCATCGCCCCTCCTCGCGGCTTTGCGTTGACAGCTCTTCAACGCCAAGACGCTAAGGAACCACGAAGGACGCCAAGGACAGCAGGAGGTTGGCCCCACCCCCCGCCGCTTGCGACACTGGGCTTCCCCCAAGCATCCTCCCTTCCTGAACCCACCCCACTCGAGGTCCTCGTGCCGCGACGCCAGTCCCTGCGCCCCGTGTCCATCATTCTCATCCTGCTCGGTGTCCTCACTGCCGGGAGCCTGTCCGCTCAGCAGCCAAAGGCCCCTGTCCAGACACTGACCAAGCCCGACGCCACCTTCGACGAGCCGTTCACCCAGGTGGTCGGGCTCCGGGAGCTCAAGAACGGCGACGTCATCGTGGCCGACATGCGCGACCGTACCCTGCAGAAGATCAACTTGAAGACCAGCACCGCCACGGCGCTCTCTCGCGAGGGGAGCGGCCCCGCCGAGTACGCGTTCCCCACTGGCGTCTATGCCTTCCCCGGCGACAGCACCGCCATCTACGACATGGGGAATCAGCGCTACCTCTTGCTCGACCCGACCGGGAAGCCGGTGACAACTTTTCGGATGGACGAGGGGAACAGCGGCGGCGGGATGATGATCCTCCGTGCCGCCAGTGGCGCCGACAGCAAGGGACGGCTCTACTACTCGACCCGGGGTGAACGCCGGGGCGGCGGCATGGACGGCGGCCCCCCGGAGTTTTCGGATTCGGGGCAAGTAGTTCGGTACGATCGCGCCACCAAGAAATTCGACACCCTCGGCGTGGTGATGGTCCCGAAGCCCGCCGTTCAGGCGAGCGGGAGCGCCAACAACCGGTCCGTCAGCATCCGGCCCGTCCCGATGGCGGCTGAAGATGCCTGGGGTGTGGCGCCCGACGGCCGGATCGGGGTAGCCCGGGTCCTCACCGACGAAGTCCAGTGGTGGCTGCCCGACGGGAAGCGCGTCACAGGGCCGGCGTTGAATACGACGCCGATCAAGGTGACCGAGGCTGACAAGAAGGCGTGGCAGGCGCAGGCGGCGCGCGGCGGCATCATGGTCAACAACGAGGACGGCAGAATGTCCGTGAGCCCCGCGCCGAGCACCCCTCGGCCGATCGATCCCTCAATCCAGTGGCCGGCCACGAAGCCGCCGTTCCCCGCCAATGCCGTCCGCATCGCGCCGACGGGTGAACTCTGGGAACTCCGCTCCACGCCAGCCAGCGATCCGCTGCCGCTCTATTACGTCTTCGATTCCTCGGGCACGCTGGTGAAGCAGGTGCGACTGCCCGCCGACAGCAGACTCGTCGCGTTCGGGAAGGACGTGGTGTACCTGGTTCGGCGGGATGCGGATGACCTGGAATATCTCGAACGATACAAGTTGTAGCGTTGAACTGAGGACTGAGGACTGAGGACTGAGGACTGAGGGCGACCCCGCCACCCGTCACCCCGGCGGACGCCGGGGTCCATGTTCGTCCGTTCTTGCCGTTTCTTTGCGTCTTTGCGTTGAAAAGCCTTTCACGCAAAGACGCAAAGAGGCGCCAAGGGCTCAAAGCCATGCCCAGCTCCCCGATTTCTGAAACGAGAGGATGATGAGACAATTGGCGTGGGGACTCGCGTTGATCGCTTTGGTGGGGTGTGGGGAGAAGGGCCCGAAGCTTGATGCCCCGGTCATCACCACCCTTCCCAACGGCGCGGTCGAGGTCAAGAACAGCGGGCCGAGCGGGTGGGCCGACACCACCGGCTGGAAGCTGGTGGAGCTCTACCGGGTCGGCGGGATCGACGCCGAGGGACTTGGGGCGGAGGAACTGGTGGATCCGCAGAGCGTGGCGCTCGATGCGGCGGGCGGCATCTACGTGGCGGACCAGAAGCCGGCGGTCATCAAGCAATTCGGGCCAGACGGCGGATATATCCGGAGCTTTGGTCGGGAGGGGGGCGGACCGGGAGAGTTCCAGGTGGCGTTCATCGCCGCGGCGCCGGGGGCGCTCGCGTTGCACGATCCGCGGTCGAGCCGCACCAGCGTCTTCGATTTCGCCGGCAATTTCCTCAGGAGTTGGCCATCGAGCTGCTGCTACTGGTCGAACATCATGGTCAGCCGGGACACGGTGATCTACGTGCCGACGTCGGGGCCGAGGACCGATGACGGTGAACCGAACGACAATTACTACATCCGCTACAAGCTCGATGGGACGCTGGTAGACACGATGAAGATTGTCGGGCCGGATCGCCCGGGCGAGGAGAAGTACTGGACGCTGGCGGGTGGTGAGGGAGAGAACAAGATGATGATGATGACATCGATTCCATTCGCGCCGGAGATTCGCACGCCACTCGACCCTGCAGGCGGCGCCATCGTAGCATGGACAGGGGAGTATCAATTTCAGGCGACGTCGAACGGCCTCGACACCACGCAGGTCGTTTCGCTGCAAGCGCCACGGGCCACCCTGAGCGACGAGCGCCGTCTCCACATTCGCGATTCGATGGTAGGGATGTACGCAAAACAGTTCGACAAGAAGGCGGTCGAGGAGGCGTTCAAGGTCTCCGACATTCCAACCGTGGCGCCGTATTTCCGATGGCTCCAGGTGGATGGCCGTCGCAACCGGTGGGTGCTGCCGGACGACGGCGGCAATCGCGCCACTGCGCGCTTCGACGTGTTCGATTCGACCGGCGTCTACCGCGGCGCGGTGCCGGTGCCGCTTCTCTTTGGCAACTCGTGGCAGACGGTGTGGGGTGTCGACAGGGTCGCGACGATCACAGAGGACGAGGATGGATTGCCGGTGGTGGTGGTGTATGGCATTGAGAAGCGAGGACTGCGGACCGAGGACTGAAGGCGACGCCTTCTGTCATCGTTCCTCGCCCCTCCCATTGCGACCCTCCCCCCTCGCGGTGCATCCTTTCGAGAGCCGGATTCCCTGCCATCCCAGGATTGCCATGCGCCGAACCGCCGCCCAGCGGAGTTGGACTCTCCTTCTCTGCCTGACCGCCGCCCTCCCTGCCTGCTCCGGCAAGGCCGCCGAGGCCAAGGACGCCGCCGCTGATTCGACGGAAGCGCTGCCGTCGTCCCTGTCGTTGCCGGTGGTGGGCCGCGAGGTGCGGAAGGGGGATCTCGTCCTCAGCGTCGTCACCACCGGGCAGGTCCGCTCCGACGCCGTGGCCGAACTGAAGTTCGAGGCCACCGGCACGGTGGAGGCGGTGCTGGTGCGCCCGGGTGCCGTGGTGAAGCAGGGGGATCCCCTCCTCCGACTCGACCCGCGCCCCTTCGACCTGGCAGTGCAGGAAGCACAGGCCAGCGCCGATCAGGCCGAGATGATCTACATCGACGCCATCGTCCCCGACTCACTCGTCACCGGTGAGCCCCCCACTCCCGAACGCCGCAAGAACGCCATGGCCCGCAGTGGCCTTCTCGGTGCCCGCGCCCGGCTCGGCAAGGCGCAGCTCGACCGCGAGCGCTCGGTGCTCACCGCGCCGTTCGACGGCGTCGTGGACCGGGTCGACGTGGCCAATGGTGAGCGGGTGTCAGTTGGGCAGGATGCCGCCACGGTGGTGGACCTCCGGCACCTCCGCATCGAGGCGCAGGTATTGGAGCACGACCTGCCGCTCATTCGCATTGGCGGACAGGCGGTGGTGACCACCGCCGCCGCGCCCGGCAAGGAGGTCGTCGGCCGGATCGAGGCCGTCCTGCCGCTGATCGATTCGACCACCCGATCCGGGCGCGCCCTCGTGGTGGTGCCGAGTGGGAACGGTGCGTTGCGGCCGGGGATGTACGCCGACCTCCGGCTCGAGGCCACGCGACTCCCCGGCCGCATCCTGGTGCCGAGCCGAGCGGTCATCGAACGAGACGGCCGCCCGCTGGTGTTCGTGGTGAAGGGTGGCCGCGCGCAGTGGGTGTACATCAATCCCGGCCGCAACAACGGCGTGGAGACCGAGGTGCTCCCCGATTCCTCGTCCAACCAGATTCCCGTCGCCATCGGTGACACGGTGCTGATCGAGGGGCACCTGACGCTGACGCACGACGCGCCTGTGAAGCTGGTCAACGACCAATGATCTGCGCGCGCGGGGGGATCGTCACCCCGGCGAAAGCCGGGGTCCAGGTTCCGTGAGTCTTTCCTCTTCCGCAGTCTCACGCCCCGTCTCCACCATCGCCGCGGTGCTGGGCCTGGTCCTCCTCGGCAGTGTGTCGCTCGGTCGGCTGCCGGTGGCACTCCTCCCCGACGTCACTCTGCCGGTGCTCACGATCCGCACCGATCTCCCCGGCGCCGCGCCGCCGGCAGTCAGTCGCTTTGTCGCCGAGCCGATTGAGGAGGCGATTGCCGCCACACCTGGTCTGGTGGAGCTCCGCTCCATCGCGCGCACCGGCCAGCTGACCACCACCGCACGCTTTGCCTGGGGCACCGACATGGCGTCGACGGTGCTCACCGTGCGCGAACGGCTCGATAACGCCCGCGGCCGCCTCCCCGAGCAGGCCACCCGCCCGACCCTCCTGACCAGTGATCCGGGCGAGCGTCCCATTGCCGTGTTGGCGCTGACCGGCCCCGGCGACCTCCGGTCGGTGAGCCGCACCGCCGAGGAGGTGCACGCCCGCCGGCTGGAGCAGCTCGAAGGCGTGGCGAGCGTGGCGGTGGTGGGCGCGCCGAAGGACGAGATCCGGGTCGACGTGGACCCCGCACGGATGCGCGCCCTCGGCCTCTCGCCCAACGACGTGGCGCGCGCCATCGAGTCGGCCAACGCGACTGCTCCCGGCGGCACCATCCGCCGGGGACAGTTCCGCTTCTCCGTGCGGGCGCTGACGGAGTTCCGCACCACGGAGGAAATCGGTGACACGCCTGTCGGCCCCGCCCAGCGTGGCATCCGGCTGGCCGACATCGCCACCATCACCCTCTCGACCGCCGATCCCCTCACCATGGTCCAGCTCGACGGCTCTCCCGCCGTCGGGCTGGTCGTATATAAGGACGCCGGCGCCAACACCGTCGCCGTTACCCAGCGGCTCTACGGTTCCATCGCTCAGCTTGAGGAGGAGTTTCCCGACATCGGGATGACGGTTGTCGCCGCGCAGGCCCGCTTCGTCCGGGACGCCCTCTCCAACCTCGGCCAGGAGATCGTCCTCGGCGGGTTTCTCTCGCTGCTGGTCATTCTCTTCTTCCTCCGCGACTGGCGCGCCTCGCTCGCCATCGGGCTCATCGTCCCGCTTTCGGTGATGATCGCGCTGGTGATGCTGCAGCTCCTCAACGTCAGCGTCAACATCCTCTCCCTCGGTGGGCTCGCCCTCGGCGTGGGCCTGCTGGTCGATAACGCGATCGTGGTGGCTGAAGCCGGAGCGCGGCTCCGCGAACAGGGAATGGACCCCGTCACCGCCGCACGTGTCGCCGGTGAAGAGGTGGCGGGGCCGCTGACCGCCGGGACGCTGACTACGCTCCTCGTGTTCGGACCGATCATCTTCGTGCAGGGACTCGCCGCGGCCCTCTTCCGCGACCTCTCGCTCAGCGTCGTGACATCGCTCTCGGCGGCACTCGTGCTGGCGCTGACGCTGATGCCGGTGATGATGGCGCGGCGCACTGCGCGCCAGCCGGTCGCGACTGGGCCGGTCTGGGGCGCCAGCCTCGGTGCCCGCCTGATCGACCGCTACGAGCGGGGCATGGAGTGGTCGCTCGACCATCCCCGACGTGTCTTCGGCATCGCGCTCGCCGGCGTTGCGGTGATGCTGGTCCTCGGCTCCTCGCTGCCGAAGGAGATCCTCCCGCAGGTGGACGAGGGGGTCGTCGTGGCCGACCTGACACTGCCCGAAGGCACCGCCATCGAGGAGACGGCCCGGCAGGCGGGGCGACTCGAGAAGTCCGCGGAATCGCTGGGCTCGGCTGGGGTATATGCACGGATCGGCGCGGCCACCGACGAGGAGGTGCTCTCCGGCGCCGATCCCGGCTCGTCGAGCACCGCGCAGCTGATCATTCCGGTGCCAGACGACCAGGGAGCCGCAGAATTCGCGGAATCGCTCCGCGCCCTGGTGCCCGACCTCGCGGCCGGCGCGCTGGCGCTCGACCTGGCCGGGCAGACGGAGTTCGGCTCGCTGATCGGCCGCGAAGGTCGGCTCGTGCGCGTCGAGGTCGGCGCTCCCCGGCTCGCCACCACCGCCGCGTGGGCCGATACGGTCCGACTCGCGATGGCCACGCTCCCCCGGCTGTCCGATGTCCGCGAGGCACAGCGCGGCACGCAGCCGATGATCGAGATATCTCTCGAGCGCCAGCGCATCGCCGAGCGGGGCATCGACGTGCAGGCGGTGGTGCAGGCGCTGGCGGGCGGGCTCGGTGGTGTCAGCGCGAGTGAACTGCGCGAGACCGACCGCCGGACGCCAATTACGGTGCGGCTGGCCGGTCACGCGAATGAAGACCTTGCCGCCGCACTGCAGACCACGATCCAGGGCGTGCCGGTGGGAGACCTGGTGAGCGTGGAGGAGGTGCGGGCGCCGATCGAGGTGGTGCGCGTCAACCAGCGCCCCGTCACCGTCGTGGAAGCCACCGTCGAGACCGGTGGCACCGCCCGCGCCAGCAGCGACGTGGCGAAGCTGCTCGGCACCATCGCCGCGCCACCGGGCGTCACCTGGACTTTGAGCGGCGCCGATCAGGAGCGCCGCCGCACCACGCAGGAGCTGATGCTCGTGGCGCTTCTTTCTGTGGCGCTCGTGTTCCTGGTGCTGGCCGGCGAGTTCGCGTCGTTCACGGTGCCGCTGGTCATCATGCTGACGGTCCCGCTCGCCGCCGCCGGTGGCATTGTGCTGCTCTGGTTCACAGGGCAGAGCCTCAACGCCGTGTCGATGATCGGCATGGTGGTGATGATTGGCATCGCCGACAACGACGCGGTGGTCAAGCTCGACGCCATCCGCCGGTTCCAGGCACAGGGCCTCCCGCTCCGAAAGGCGATCATCGCCGGCGGACGGCAGCGGCTTCGCGCCATCGCGATGACCTCGCTGACGACGATCATGGGCGTGCTGCCGCTGGTCTTCGGATTCGGCTCCGGTGGCGAGCTCTATCAGCCGCTGGCGGCGGGAGTCATCGGCGGATCGGTCTCCGCGACACTCGTGACGTTCTTCCTGATGCCGACGGCGTACTATGTGATTGAGGGGCGAGGCAGGGAGGCAGGGAGGCTGGGAGGCAGTACTGACACTGCCGACCTGCCGCCCGGCCAACCTGCCGTGCCTGCAGCCCAACCATGATTGGTTGGGCTGTACGGCGCCCCGCGGTCATCGCCGCGACCGCGCTCGCCCTCTGCCTCGCGGGGGGCGTCGCCTTCACGCGGCTGCCGCTCGCCACGCGTACCACGGTGGAACTGCCGAGGATCAGCGTCACCGTTTCCTGGCCCGGCGCTGCCGCCGAAGTGGTGGAGACCTACCTCACCTCGCCGATCGAGGCGGCGGTGCAGGCGGTGCGCGGCGTCCGGAAGACCAGCAGCGAATCGTCCGAGGGCCAGTCCCGCCTCACGATTGAACTCGATCCCACCATCGACGTCCGCATGGCCCGGCTCGCTATCCTCGAACGGATGGAGCTGCTTCGCCCCGACTTTCCGCCCGGGGCCCGAGCGCCGATGGTCGCCAACTGGGTGCCGGAGGAGCTGAGCGAGAGCCCCCTCATCCGCTACACCATCACCGGGCCCTACACCGCGGGCGCGCTCAGCCGCATCGCGCGGGACGACATCAGCCCCAGGCTCAGCGCCGTTCCTGGTGTCGCCGGCATCAACATGCGGGGCGACGCCGACCTCGGCGTGGCGGTGGCGTACGATCCGCCCTTCCTCCGCCGGCAGGGCGTTTCGCCGGGGCTGCTGTTCGACGCCATCGCCAACTCTCGCATCGTCCAGTCACTCGGCAACGAACGCCTCGGCGCGTCGGTCCGCACCGTCGTGCTCCGCGACCAGCCCAACGCCATCGCGGACCTGGCCGACCTGCCGATTGCCGGGCCCGGCGGCCGGGTCTTCCGGCTGGGAGACCTCGCCACCGTGCGCCCGGAAGAAGACGCCCGTGGCCGGTTCTACCGGATCAACGGACTGCCGGCCGTCTCCCTCGACGTGTCGCGACTCGCCGCTGCTGACGCGATCCAGACCGCCGCACGAGTGCGCGCGCTCGTGGCGGGACTCCAACCGGTCCTGCCCCCCGGCGTGCGCCTCAGCATCGAGGACGACGAAAGCGTCGAGCTGGCGAAACAGCTCACCGACCTGGTGCGCAGAGGACTCCTCGCCGCCGTGTCCGTCGCACTGGTCCTCCTCCTGACCCTCCGGAATGTCCGCGCCGCCGCGCTGGTGCTCGCCAGCGCCGCCGTCGCCATCGCCGGCACCGCCCTCGGCCTCTACCTCCTCGAGATCCCCGCCAACCTGCTGACCCTGGCCGGCCTCGGCATGGGCATCGGCGTGCTGGTGCAGAACGGACTCGTCGTGATGGAGCGGCTCCGCACCGCACCCGACACCCCCGAGGGGCGCGCCGAGGCAGGGCGGAGGATCACGCCGGCCGTTATGGGCAGCACGCTCACGACCGGCGTGGTGCTCCTGCCGTTCCTCTATCTGCAGGGAAACGCGCGTGCGGCGTTCGTCCCCTTCGCGGCGGCATTCGCCCTGGCGCTCGGTTCGTCGGTGGCGTCGTCGCTGGTGATGGTGCCTGCCCTCGGCGCGGGCCACGGCGTGGCGCGCGGCGGCTGGCCACGGCTCGACCGCACCTACCGCTGGGTGCTGATCAAGCTGCTCCGCTGGCGATGGGTCACGGTGATGCTCACCACCGCTGGGCTGGCCGTGCTCACCTGGGGGTTCATCAACAAGGTGCCGCGCTACAACTGGGGCGACTGGTTCGGCCAGCGGACCACCCTCAGCGCGTCACTCGGTTTTCCCCGTGGCTCCGATCCGGTCAGCCTCGACCTCGGCATGCGCGAGTTTGAGCGACTCGTGGTGGGGGTGCCTGGGGTGGAGCAGGTGGTGACGCTGGCGATGGGGGACCGCGCCTACATGCGGGTGCTCTTCGAGAAGGAGGCTGGGCTCGGCCCCCTGCCGAGCCAGCTGCAGGAGGCGCTGACCCAGCGGGCGGTGTTGATCGGAGGCGCCAGCGTGTCGGTGCAGGGAAGTGGTCCCGGATTCAATTCGGGGTTCGGCGGGGGCGGCAGCGTCTCCTATCGGGTCAAGCTGCTGGGCTACTCGTTTGACGGCGTCGAGCGCCTGGCGCTCGACCTCAAGGAGCGGCTGGAGCGGATACCGCGCGTGCGCGACGTGGACATCAACGCCGGCAGTTTCTGGGGTCAGGACAAGGCATTCACCGTCACTCTCATTCCCGACCGCGCGGCGCTGGCCCGGTACGGCCTCACGGCGCGCGACCTGGCGGCGGCGGTGGCGCGCGAGGTCCGCGGGCCGGTGGGTGCCCAGCGGATCGACATCGGCGGCGAGGAGATCGAGGTCAACCTCAAGGCGGCGGGCGCCCGGGAACGGAGCCTCGAGGAACTGCGGTCGGCGCTGGTGCCCAACGCCGCGGGGGCACCGGTACGTATCGGCGACCTTGCGACGGTGGAGGAGCGGGAAGGGCTCGGCACGGTCTCTCGGGAGGACCAGCAGTATGTACGGGTGGTCGGATACGATTTCCGTGGGCCCAACAAACTCGCCGAGCGGACGCACAATGCGTTCATGGCCTCGATCGCGGTGCCGCCGGGGTATTCGGTGGCCGATCAGCGCTTCGACTACAACCGCGACGAGAGCGGCAAGGGGCTCTGGCTGGTCTTCGCCATCGGGGTGGCACTGGTGGTCCTCGCGGTGGCGCTGGTCTTCAATTCGGTCTGGGCGACCGCCATGGTGGCACTCGCCCTGCCAATTGCCGTGGCAGGCGTCGGCGCGGCGTTCTGGGCAGCGGGCGCGGCCTTCGGGCGGGAGGCGGCGGTCGGGGTAATCCTGGTCGTGGGGCTCGCGGTAAATCAGGCGATCTTGCTCGTGCATGGAGCACTGGAAAGGCGGGGCAGCAGGGCAGCGGGGCAGCGGGGCAGTTTGAGTGGTGCAGATGTTGTGCGGGTGGCCCGGGATCGATCTGCCATGATTGTCCTGGTGACGCTGACCACCGTCGCGAGCCTCCTGCCGCTCGCCATCGGGACCGACCCCGACAGCCTCTTCGGGTCGATCGCGCTCGCCACCGCCGGCGGGACCCTTTTCGGGACGATCGGTGCGCTGTTCGTGTTGCCAGTCCTGTTGGTGGGGCGGGGAGGCAGCGGGGCCGGGAGGCGGTAACTACTTTCTCGCTCAGTCCTCAGTCCTCAGTCCTCAGTCCTCAGTCCTCAGTCCTCAGTCCTCATCTCGTTACTTCACAATACTTTACCAGCGCTCTTTTCGGTTGATTTCCCCACCCGGAACAGGGTATATTTCGCCGTTCCCGGTGGCCCGGCCGGCCACCCGGTTGTCCGCACCAACCCCGAGTTCACATGACCGCCCCGAATTCCCGCGAGCGCATCCTTCCTCGCCTGATCGAAGAAGAGATGCAGCAGTCGTTCATCAACTACTCGATGAGCGTCATCGTCTCCCGTGCGCTCCCCGATGTGCGCGACGGCCTCAAGCCCGTCCACCGTCGCATCCTGTACGCGATGAACGAGCTGGGCCTCGTGCCCGGGCGGGGCTACAAGAAGTCCGCCACGGTGGTGGGCGACGTGCTCGGCAAGTACCACCCGCACGGCGACTCGTCGGTTTACGACGCTCTCGTACGCATGGTCCAGGATTTCTCCCTGCGCTACCCGCTGGTGGATGGCCAGGGCAACTTCGGCTCGGTCGACGGCGACTCGGCGGCGGCGTACCGGTACACCGAGGCGCGGCTGACCCGGGTCGCCATGACCATGCTGGAGGACATCGACAAGAACACCGTCGACTACCAGCCCAACTTCGACGACCGGCTCCAGGAGCCGACCGTCCTCCCCTCCAAGATCCCGAACCTGCTGGTCAACGGCTCGAGCGGCATTGCCGTCGGCATGGCGACCAACATCCCCCCACACAACCTCCGCGAGGTGGCCAAGGCGGTGGACCTGCTGGTGGACAACCCGGACGCCGAGATCAGCGACCTCCGGAAGGTCATCAAGGGTCCCGATTTCCCGACCGCCGGCTACATCTACGGGCGCGAGGGCATCAAGGAGGCATACGAGACGGGGCGGGGCCGGGTGATCATGCGCGCCCGCGCGCAGATCGAGGAGAAGGAGTCGAGCAACAAGTCGCAGATCGTCGTGACCGAGATCCCCTACCAGGTGAACAAGGAAAACCTGGTCCGGTCCATCGCCGAGCTGGCCATGGCCAAGAAGATCGAGGGGATCACCGGTGTCCGGGACGAGTCCGACCGCGACGGCATGCGCATCGTGATCGAGCTCAAGCGCGACTGCATTCCCAACGTCGTGCTGAATCAGCTGTACAAGCGGACCACGATGCAGTCCACCTTCGGCGTCATCATGCTCGCGCTGGTCAACGGCGTGCCCAAGGTGATGACCCTGAAGGAGATGCTGACGCACTTCATTGCGCACCGGCATCAGATCATCATCCGGCGCACCCAGTTCGACCTCGACGCGGCACAGGCCCGCGAGCACATCCTCGACGGACTCAAGATTGCGGTCGACAACATTGACGAGGTCATCAAGATCATCCGCGGCTCGGCGGACACCCCCGAGGCCGACGCGAAGTTGCGCAAGCGGTTCAAGTTCAGCGAGAAGCAGAGCGACGCGATCCTCAACATGCGCCTCGCCAAGCTGACCGGGTTGGAGATCGACAAGCTCGAGGCGGAGCTCGCCGAGGTCCGCGCCACCATCGCCGACCTGAAAGACATCCTCGGCTCGCAGACCCGTCGCGACGGCATCCTGAAGACGGAGACCGCCGAGGTGGCCGCGAAGTACGGCGACGACCGGCGGACCGAGATCGTGGCCGACCAGGGAGACTTCTCGGTGGAGGATCTCATCGCCGAAGAGGACATGGTCATCACCATTTCCCACACCGGCTACATCAAGCGGATTCCCGTCACCACCTACAAGCGGCAGCGCCGCGGCGGCCGCGGCATGGCCGGGATGGGGACCAAGGAAGATGACTGGGTGGAGCACCTCTTCATCGCGAGTACGCACGACTACCTGATGTTCTTCACCGACCGCGGGCAGGTGTACTGGCTCAAGGTCCACGAGATCCCGCAGGGCGGACGGGCGGCGCGCGGCAAGCCGGTCGTGAACTGCATCGCCATCGGCAACGACGAAATTGTGGCCTCGACGGTGGCGGTCCGGGAGTTCACCGACGACCGTGCCCTGATGTTTGCCACGCGGAATGGCACGGTGAAGAAGACCGTCCTCTCGGCGTACGGCAACGTCCGCTCCAACGGCATCAACGCCATCAACATCGCTGACGATGACGCACTCATCGACGTGCAGCTCTGCGACGCGAACAACGATATCGTGCTTGCCACCCGAGCCGGGATGAGCATCCGGTTCCATCAGGGCGACGTGCGCGAAATGGGTCGGGCCACCAGCGGTGTAAATGGAATCCGGCTCGACAAGGATGACGCTGTGATCGGCATGGTGATCGTCCGCCGCGAGGCGACCCTCCTGGTGGTGAGCGAGAAGGGGTACGGGAAGCGCTCGGAACTGAGCGAATACCGCGTGCAGAAGCGCGGCGGCAAGGGGATCATCACGCTCAAGAAGACCGAGAAGACCGGTCGAATGGTGGCGCTCAAGGAGGTCATCCCCGACGACGAGTTGATGATGATCACCCGCCACGGGGTCATCATTCGCGTGCCGGTCGAGGGGATCAGCGTCATCGGGCGCAACACGCAGGGGGTCCGGGTCATCAACCTCGATCCAGGCGATCTGCTCGTGGACGTGGCGCGCGTGGTGAAGGAAGACGACAGCGGCACCGAGGAGCCCACGGGCGACGAGGTGGCGGCTCCGGCGGGTGACGTGGACGAGGACGGATGAGCCCGGTCGACGCACCGGCCGTCACCCTCGACGACATCCGAGCCGCCGCCGAGACGATTGCGGGCGTCACGGCGCGGACGCCACTGATCGAGATGCCCGCGCTCACCAAGCTCACCGGGCACTCGGTGGCGTTGAAGTGCGAACAGCTCCAGCCGATCGGTGCGTTCAAGGTGCGCGGCGCCTACAACGCCATCCAGCGGATGCCGAAGGAGGCGCGGACCCGCGGTGTCATCACCTATTCGAGCGGTAACCACGGACTGGCCGTTTCCTGGGCCGCGTCCAAGGTGGGCGTCCGCGCCGTCATCGTGATGCCGGATACCGCCCCAAAGGTCAAGGTGGACGGCGTACGCAAGCTTGGCGGCGAGGTGGTCTTCGTGGGCCCCCGTTCGCTGGATCGCAAGGTGAAGGCGGAGGAAATCTGTGCCGCCGAGGGACTGGCCATGCTGCCGCCCTTCGACCACCCCGACGTGATTGCCGGGCAGGGCACCTGTGGGCTGGAGATCCTGGAGGCCTGGCCCCACGTTGATTCGATCGTGGTGCCGGTCGGGGGTGGCGGTCTCCTGGCGGGTATTTGCGTGGCCGTCGCCGGGCTACGCCCTGAGACGAAGGTGATCGCGGTGGAGCCGGAGGGTGCGGCCAAGTTGACGGCCGCGATGGATGCCGGCGGTCCCTCCACGCTGGAGCGCGCCACCAGCATGGCGGATGGGCTGCTGACCCTCTCCGTCGGGTCGATGACCTTCCCGCTCATCCAGCCGGTCATTCACGAGGTGGTGACGGTGTCCGACGATGAGATCGCGGGGGCGGTTCGCCTGCTTCACCACGAGGCCGGACTGCGTGTGGAGCCCTCCGGAGCGGTCACCACGGCGGCCATCCTCGCCAGGCGCGTGCACCCCAAGGGGTCGGCCGTTGCCGTGGTGAGCGGGGGCAATATGGATGACGACTCCTTCGAACGACTGGTGCATTGAATGAGCCTGGCACCGAAGATCATCGTCGCCGACGACGATCAGGCCCTGACCCGCACGCTGTCCTGGATTCTCAAGGACAACGGGTATGAGGTCACGACCGTGCCCGGCGGAGAAAACCTCCTCGATCACCTTCTCGCCGAGCAGTTCGACCTTCTCCTCCTCGACATCATGATGCCGAAGGTGGACGGGCTCCAGCTCCTTGAAAAGGTCAAGACCGACTATCGATTCAAGGACCTCCCCGTCCTGATGATTTCGTCGATGCCGCCCGAGGAGGCGACCGTCCGCGCTCTCGGCCTCGGCGCCGCGGACTTCATCTCCAAGCCGTTCCGCGTGCGGGAACTCCTGGCGCGCGTGAAGGCGCATCTCCGTACCGGCCGCGAACTCAACCAGGCCCGCGCCGAGGCGCGCTCCCGCACCGAGATGGTGGACATCCTGCAGGAAGTGACCGCCACGCTCAAGCCGGATGAGATCTACCAGATCCTCGTGCGGCGGGTGGCGCGCGGGCTCCGCATCTCGAAGTGCTCCATTCTGATTGGCTCGCCGGAAGACGAGGCCGGGACGGTCGTCGCGGCGTACGAAAACCCGATGCTCCGCAATCTTCGGGTCGACCTCCGCCGCTATCCCGAGATTCAGCAGGCGCTCACCTCAGGCGACGTTGTGCTGGTGCAGGACGTGCTCACCGATCCCCTCTATTCCGCGGTCCGTGCGGAATGGGAAGCGGAAGGGGTCGCCGTACCGACGCGCTCCGCGCTGGCGTTGCCGTTCCAGCTGAAGGGACAGCAAGTGGGGGTGTTCTTCCTCCGCACAACCGCGGAGGACGCACCGCTCAACGAGCAGGACGTCCAGTTCGCCGACCAGGTCATCAAGGCGGCCGTCGCCGCGCTCGAGAAGGCGTACGACCTCGAGACCGCCATGGACGGCCAGGAACAGATGCGGCATCTGGCAGAAACCGACCCGCTGACCGACACCTACAATCGCCGCGCGCTCAGCGACAAGCTGGTCCAGGAAATGGAGCGCGCCGAGCGCTACGGGACGGTGCTCACCTGCCTGATGGTGGATATCGACGAGTTCAAGAAGATCAATGACGAACACGGGCACCTCACCGGCGACCGGGTGCTGCGCAGTCTGGCCAACCTTCTCAAGCGCGAACAGCGGGCCGTGGATGTCCTGGCGCGCTACGGGGGGGAAGAGTTCACCCTGCTCCTCCCGGAGACGGGCCCGACCGGCGCACGGATCTTTGCCGAACGGATCATCCGCCGCGTGGCGGCGCATGACTTCGGCGAGTCCGGGCGGCCGGTCCAGCTGACCATCAGCATCGGCGTGGCCACCTATCCCGACGAGCGCATTACGGACCCGGAATCGTTCCTCAAGCTGGCCGACGCCAACATGTACAAGGCAAAGGCGGACGGCCGCAACCGGTTTCGCGATTGAGCGCCCTGCGCTGCCCCCAGTGCCGGGCAGTGTACGCCGAGCCGGCGCGGTTCTGTACGCGCGACGGCACGGCCCTCGAGCCGAAGGAGGAGGCGTCCGACCTCCCCGGGACCGTCCTCGATGAGCGGTTCGAAGTGCGCAAACAGATCGGGGAAGGGGGCATGGCGGCGGTCTTCCTGGCGACCGACCGCACCACGGGCGCGGATGTCGCGGTCAAGGTACTCGCCGCCCATCTCATGACCGATCCGCAGTCCGTCGAGCGCTTCAAGCGCGAGGCGCTGATTGCCAGCCGGTTCGACCACGCCAGCGTCTGTCCCATCCTCCAGCTCGGCGCCACTCCCGCAGGGCTGGTGTACCTCGTGATGCCCTGGCTCCCGGGCGAGGCGCTGCACGAGCGGATCAACCGCACCGGCCCGCTGCCCCTCGGGGAGGGCCTCGCGCTCCTGCTGCAGGTGGTGCGCGGCCTCCAGCACGCGCACGAACTGGGCGTGTTGCACCGGGACCTGAAGCCCGAGAACATCATGCTGGTCGATGACCCGGCGCTGCCGGGCGGCACGCGCGCCGTGGTGATGGACTTCGGCCTGGCACTCGAACTCATGCGCCGCCCGGCGAGCCAGAAGCTCACGGCGGCCGGCGTCATCCTCGGTACGCCGGAGTTCATGAGCCCCGAACAGATCCGGGGCCGCGACCTCGACGCCCGCAGCGACGTCTACTCCCTCGGCATCCTCGCCTTCGAGATGTTTGCCGGACGACTGCCCTTCGATGGCGAGACGGCGCAGGAACTCCAGATCGCGCGGCTGCGTGGCCAGCCGACGCAGCTGCGCGCCGTCCGTCCGGAGATGCCGGCGCGCCTGGAGGCGGCGCTCATGCGCGCACTCGCCATGGATCCCGCCAACCGCTTTCCCACGATGGCCGCCTTTGGAGACGCGCTCGATACCGTCCTCCGTTCCACTCCTCCCGGCCAGGCGGCCCAGGCATGAAGCGCTATCCCGCGTTTGAACCGCCCGAGTACGTGAACTGGAAGGCCGATCCCGGCCTGGTGGATGCCTTTCGCGCCACCATCAACCGGCTTCCGGAACGGCAGGAAGTCATCGCGCGGCTCTCCCGTGATGAGTTGCTGACTTTCTACGCGCGGCTGGTCCGGGCGCGGCAGCATGATATCGCCCTCGCGCGGTGGGTGCGGCAGGGAGTGATCACCAAGGCGTGGCTCGGCACGGGCGAGGAAGCGGCGACCGTGGGGCCGGTGTTTGCGCTCGACCGGACGGTCGATTTCGTTGCCCCCATGATCCGCAACGCCGCGGCCTGTTGCGACATGGGGATGCCGCTCGCCGATATGCTGCGCGCGTATCTCGCCACGGCCGACTCCCCCTCCGGCGGACACGACCTGCACGCCGGGTCCCAGGCGCACCACGTCCTGCAGCCGGTCTCGCCGGTCGGCGTGATGGTGCCGGTGTCGGCGGGGATCGCCCTGGCCGGCCGGATCAGCGGGACACCGCGCGTGGTGATGAACTGGGTCGGCGACGGCTCCGCCAAGTCGGGGGCCAGCCACGAGGGGCTGAACTTCGCGGCGGTCCAGCGGCTGCCGGTCGTGTACATCCTCCAGAACAACCAGGTGGCGCTCGGGACCCGGCTCGACCAGCATCACCTCGACAGCGACTTTGCCGACTGGCCCGCTGCGTACGGCATGGCAGGATGGACCTTCGACGGCAACAACGTGCTCGACGCCTACGCCGCGGCCGTGCTCGCGGTGGAGCGGTGTCGCCGTGGCGAAGGGCCGGTGTTGCTGCTGGCGAACACCTTCCGGATGGGAGGGCACGCCACGCACGATGAGCGTGAGGCCCGCGCGACCTTCCCCGCCGAGCTGTTCACCTACTGGGGGCAGCGGGACCCGATCGGTCTCTACGAGGCGTATCTCAAGGATGCCGGGGTCACGGAATCGGAACTCGCCGACGTGGAGTCCGCCGCCACCGCCGTCGTCGAAGCCGCGGCGGAGGCCGCGCTGGCGAGTCGAGACCATCTCCCCGAGCCCAGTTCCGCCCTGGACGGGGTGTATGCAGGGGGGACTGAGGACTGAGGGCGTTTCGTGTTTTCGTGTTTTCGTGAATTCAGTACCTGGAGGAACCATGCGACGTTCACTGACCGCTATCCTGACACTCGCTGCCGTGGCCGTGCTCGCCGCGTGGATGGTTCGGCCCCGTGCCGCGGGCGAGCCGCACGGCCAGTGGGTCAAGTTCACCAACGCCGCCGGCGACTCAATCCCGGCGTACGTCGCATGGCCTGAGCGCAGCAACCGCGCACCCACCGTACTGGTCATCCACCAGATCTTTGGACTGACGGAGTGGGAAACCACGGTGGTGAACAGGCTGGCGGCGCAGGGATATGTCGCCATCGCGCCGGACCTCCTCGCCTCCAAGTACGGCAAGTCGCCTGCGAACCCCGATTCGGCGCGGAAGCTCTTCGCGGGGCTCACGAGCGAGCGTGTCATGGGCGATCTCGACGCCACTGCCGCCTTCGTGGATACCCTCCCCGGCGCGGCCCGCGGGCAGATGGCGAGCATCGGGTTCTGCTGGGGTGGGCAGCAGAGCTTTGCGTACGCCACCCACAACCCCAAGCTCAAGGCCGCCGTCGTCTGTTACGGCCCCGCCCCGGACTCCGCCGCGATGGCGCGCATCCAGGCGCCAATCCTTGGTGTGTATGCCGAGAACGATGCACGCGTCAACGACCCGCTGCCACAGGTGAGCGCCACGATGAAGGCGCTCGGAAAGCCGTTTACCTACAACATCTACCCCGGCACGGGCCATGGCTTCCTGACCCCGGGCCGGAAGGGGAATGACACCGACCAGCCGGACAGGGCGTGGGCTCGGATATTTGATTTCTACAAACAGACACTCAAGGACTGAGGGCTGATACGTATTTATGAACGGGGTCGAACTCGTGGTTTCGTGGTTTCGTGGCTTCGTGCATTCGGTTCCCTGCGCGCTGCCCATCGCACTGCTGGCCTCATTGACGAGCTGCCGGGTGTCCATGTCGCCCGTGCAGAATCGCCTGGCGCCGGGCGAGGAGCCGTTCGCGGTATTCGTGGCGACGGGCGAGGCAGGCACCGGCGATCTCTTCGCAGTCCGCGCCGACGGTGGAACCACCTTTCCGATTACGTACACTCGTGTTCGCGAAATGGCGCCTGCGCTCTCACCCACGGGAACCGACCTGGCCTTCATCCGCGAAGGGGCGCGTGGTGATCCCTCCTCCCGCCGTGTCGTCGTGATGAACCTGCTGAGCGGTGCGGAGCGTGTTGTTCCTGCGGCTGACACCCCTCCGGACGCCGTGGCCTGGAGCGACGACGCGACACTTCTCTATCTGCGCACGGGCGCAACCACGCTCGTCGCCCACGCCCCTCCCGCGGATGCCGCGACGCGCCCCCTCGACAGGCTCGAGGCGTTGCGCGCCGATTCCGCGTTCATGGTACTGGTCGGTACCCCGGCCTTCGCGCGAGTGATCGATTGCCCGGAAGGTGGCGTCTGCGTGGAACAGGGGGGCGGCAAGCGCACGCTCTATTCAGCGGATGGCAGGGGACCTGCACGGTGGGGAAGCGATTCGGTGGGCTATTTCGTCGGCTCGGCGTTCTTCATCCGCCCCCTTGGGCCGGGGCGGATGCGCGAGCTCAGGCTCACCCCGCCGCGACTGGATCCGCGGGAGATGACCTACTTTCCGGGGCCGGCAGGGCAGGGGCCGCAATAGCGCTCCACGCCGACTCGATGGCCTGGCCGACCGGGGGCTGATCCATGCTCCACTCTCGCGAGGCGACGCGCTCGATGATGAACGCCAGGATCACCAGCCAGACCGACGTCCAGAGCTCTGCCGGGCCCGCCCGCACCATTCCGTCCGCCTTCCCCGCCGCCACCACCTGCTGAACCGCCTCCCGGAATTCACGCGCCGCGTCCCGGCTCGGCACATCCAGGTGTTTCCCGTCGCGCTGGCGGAGGAGCATCCGCGCTCCCGCAGGGTCCCGTTCGGCCGTTTCCACGAACCGCCGCGCGATTCGCACCAGCCGCTCCGGCGCCTTCAGCGAGCGGTCAGCATCGACGTCCCGGACCACGCCGGTGGCCCAGCGCTGGGTGCCGCGGTACACCTCGTTGAGGAGGTGTTCCTTGCTGGTGAAGTGACGGTAGATCGTCCCCTCCGCCACGCCGGCCCGCTCGGCAATCATGGGCGTGGTGCTGGCCAGAAACCCTTCATCTGTAAAGAGTTCCAGCGCTGCCCGGAGAAGTTTCTGCCGGGTTCCCTCGCCGTCGCGACGGGTGGGCGTGGGGGGGACGGGAGTGCTCATCTGGCTCCTGATCTCCGGGTTGAAGCCGGAAGCTGGTCCGGGGTAGATTTCAAGGCTGTCTCCAAACTCGTGATTTGACAAGGACTAATGTATGAAGATGTTGGTTCTCGGTGCCGGCCTGCAGGGCTGCGCCACCGCCTTCGACCTCCTCCAGAATCCGGCCGTCACCCAGGTGACCATCGCCGACCTTCACCCCGAACGGATGGCTCCGTTCCTCGATCCGTACAAGGGGACCGACCGCCTGAAGGCCGTCAAGCTCGACGTGAAGGACCTCCCGTCGGCGACCGCCCTGATGCGCGGCCATGTCTCCGTGATGAGCGCCATCCCCTACTACTTCAACGGGCCAATGGCGGCCAGCGCGGTCGAGGCCGGATGTCATTTTTCCGACCTGGGTGGCAATACCGAGATCGTCTTCGAGCAGAAAAAGCTGCATGACGCCGCCCTCGCGAAGGGGCTGTCCATCATTCCCGACTGTGGCCTCGCACCTGGCATGGTGAACATCCTGGCCGCCGAGGGAATCCGCCGGTTTGACAAGGCCGAGAAGGTCAAGATCTATGTCGGGGGCCTGCCGCGGCACCCTGAACCGCCACTCAACTACCAGATCGTCTACTCGCTCGAGGGCGCTCTCGACTACTACACCACCACCTCGTGGGTGCTTCGAGGCGGCAAGCGCACAGCGGTGGAGGCCCTCAGTGAGCTGGAGCCGGTGGTCTTTCCGGAGCCGGTCGGCACGCTCGAGGCGTTCCATACCGCCGGCGGTGTCAGCACCATGCCGTTCAGTTACGAGGGGAAGGTGGAGGTCCTGGAGTACAAGACGCTCCGCTATCCGGGTCATGTCGCCATCATGAAGCCGATTCGCGAGCTCGGCCTCCTCGGGAACGAACCGATCGACGTGAAGGGGGTCAAGGTGCGCCCCCGCGATGTGTTCATTGCCGCCGCGACGCCGGTGCTGAAGAAGCCGAAGGCCGAGGACCTCGTGGCGCTGCGTGTGGAAGCGAGCGGCATCAAGGACGGGAAACCGGGTACGGTGGTGTGGCAGCTGGTTGACCACAAGGATACCGAGCGGAATATCAGCGCCATGATGCGGACCACCGGCTACTCGCTGGCCATCACGGGCCTGATGCAGGCGGACGGCCGCGTGAAGGCCAAGGGCGTCCTCACCCCTGACGAGGCGATGCCGTTCCAGGCGTATGTGGACGAACTCGCCAAGCGCGGTGTGATCATCCGGGAACTCTAGCTCCCCCAGCAGTGTTCAGTGCGTGACGGACGCGAGAGCCGCCGTTGGGGTTGCCCCCGCGGCGGCTCTGTCACATCGACTGGGAAGGACATCGACATGCTCGACTTTGCATCGCTGTGGCGGACCGCGCTGCCGTATCACGAGTTCGTCGCCGCAAGTACGGCGCACTGCGGATTGTGGGTCGGCGTCCACAAGTTCGCGAGGCTGCCTGCGTGGTCGGAGGGGCTCGACCTGAGCGACGGCCCGCGCCGGCTGCTGGTGCTGGCGGAGGACTGGTGTGGCGACGCATCGAACACGATCCCGGTCCTGGCGAAGCTGGTGGAAGCGGTGCCGGGGCTGGAACTCCGTGTCCTCCGCCGCGATGAGCACCCTGCCGTGATGGACGCGTACCTCACGAGTGGATCGCGGTCGATCCCGATCGTGATTGCGCTTGATATGGAGTACAGGGAGTTGGGCCACTGGGGTCCGCGCCCGGCGGAACTGCAGGCATGGGTGATCGCCAACAAGGACAGCCTTGCGAAGGACGAACTCTATTCGCAGGCGCGCAAGTGGTACGCCCGCGACCGGGGCGAAGCCACTCTCCGCGAGGTGCTGTCGATCGCTACGGGTCTTTCGATACCCGTGCCGGGGCCGGCACCGACTCCAACTCCGGCGTAAAGTCCTCGCCGGGATTGATGAACCGGTCCATTTCCACATTGTACTGCCGATCGTAGAGCTGTCGGTACCGCCCGTTCAGGGCCAGCAACTCGTGGTGCGTGCCCCGTTCGACAATCTCGCCCCCCTCCAGCACCAGGATCTGGTCCGCGGTCACAATCGTCGAGAGTCGGTGCGCGATGACGAAGGTGGTCCGCCCGCGTCGCAGCGCGCGCAAGCCATCCTGGATCTGGGCCTCGCTTTCGCTGTCCAGCGAACTGGTGGCCTCGTCGAGAATGAGGATCTTCGGGTTGGCGAGAATGGCCCGCGCAATGGCAATCCGCTGCCGCTGCCCCCGGAGAGCTTGATGCCCCGCTCCCCCACCACCGTGTCATACCCGTCGTCGAATCCGCGGATGAACTCATCGGCGTGCGCCACCCGCGCGACGGCGACGATATCTTCCCGCGTCGCGTGCGGCCGGGCGAAGGCGATGTTGTCGGCGACGGTCCCGTCGAAGAGGAAATTCTCCTGCAGCACCACGCCGATGGTGCGCCGGAACTCGTAGAGCCGGATCGTGGCCAGGTCCCGGCCGTCGATCAGCACGCGGCCGGACTTCGGCCGGTTGAACGCCATCGCCAGCGAAATGAGCGTGCTCTTGCCGCCGCCCGAGGCGCCCACCAGCGCGGTGGTCGTTCCGGCGGGGGCCTCGAATGAGATTCCCTTGATGACCGGCACATCGGGATTGTACTCGAACCAGACGGAGTCGAACGCGACGTCGCCACGGATGTCGCCGACCGGCTCGCGGACCGCGTCTTCCTGATCCTCGGTGGCCAGGAGCCGGATTTCGCGAATCCGGTCCAGGCCCGCAAAGGCCTCCGTGATCTGGGTCCCGATCGAGGCGATCTGCACCATCGGTGCGGCCATCAGCCCGGTGAAGAAGACGTACATGACCAGGTCGCCCACCGTCATCCGACCGGCGAGCACATCTCCGCCACCGACGAGGAGCATCAACACGCCGATACCCCCGACGATGGCCGTGGCGAAGGCCCCCGTGCCCGAGACGGCCGTGATCGACTGCGCCACGTTCCGAAAGAGGCGGTGCGCCCCGGTGGCGAACACGTACCGCTCGCGGCGCTCCGCGCTGTACGCCTTCACGATCCGGATACCGCCGAGGGTCTCGGCCAGTCGGCCGGTGACATCGGCGTTGATCTTGCCGCGATCACGAAACAGTGGCCGCAGGTGCTTGAAGAAGAGGGCCATCCCGACGCCGAAGATGATCAACACCGTCAGGGTGACGGCCGTCAGCTTCCAGTTGAGCCAGAAAAGCACCCCGACGGCGATCAAGGCGGTCACGAACCCGCCGGCCAGTTGCACCAGGCCCGTGCCGACGAGGTTCCGGATGCCTTCGGCGTCGGTCATGATGCGAGAAATCAGGATGCCGGTCTTGGTCGAGTCGAAATAGCTGACCGGGAGCCGGGCCACGTGGGCCTGCACCCGTTTCCGCATGTCGGTGATCGCCCGCTGCGCGGCCACGCCGAGGACCTGCGACAGCGCGAAGCCGGTCGCCGCCTGCACCAAGGTGGCCACGCCGACCGCCAGCGCAATGCGCGGCAGCAGCTCGGCCTGCTGCTTCCCGATCACGTCGTCGATCAGGTACTTGGAGGAGGCCGGCAGCACGAGCCCCGCCAGACGGCTGAACAGCATGAGCGAGAAGCCGATCGCCAGCCGTCCACGATGCTCCAGCACGACCTCGCGGGCTTCCGCCCAGGCGGCCTTGTAATTGACTTTTGGTTTTTGGGGGGTCAGGTCAGCCATGCACGGAAAGTAATCGGTCCGCTAGAAACTCCATCCGGTGGTTGCCGAGAAGACGTAGCCGTCCGGGCCCCACGCGAAGTTGAGCGTCATGATGCCTGCCTTCAGCGCACGGAAGAGGAGGCCCACGCCACCCGTGAGTGCCATCCCGTCCGTCGTGAGCGAGAGCCCCCCTTCGGGGAAGACGCGGCCGACATCGAGGAAGCCGATGACCCCCGCCCCGCCAAAGTCACCCACATCGAGAATGGTCTGCCGCACCTCGAGCGAGGCAGAAAGCTGGTCGGCGTCGACGAACCGCCCGCTCGCGAGGCCGCGGTTGGTCTCCTGGCCACCGTACTGCCAGCGTGACTCCTCCCAGAGATGCAATTCGTACGCGGAGCTCAGCGGGGCGTTCCCGGAGGTGCTCACCGCCGTGACCCGCGCGGCCACCACGGTGCCGAAGAAGGGGTGGACGAATCCCCGGGCGTCGCCGTAGAAGCGGCCATAGGAGTTGCCCACCAGCCCACCGACCTGGAGCAGCGTCCCGGTGGACGGATTGTATTCGCGGTCCCTCGTGTCGTACACCAGCCGCAGGCTCCCGGTGTAATCGGTGCCATCGAGCGCATCGCCCACCTCGGTGCCGAAGAGCGTCGGTGCGGGGAGCGACGTGAACTCCGTGCCGACGATTCCGCCTGCCACAGCCGCCTCGAGGTGGCCGGCGATGCGCCGGGTCACCTCGACCCGACCCCCCAGCCGGCCGCGGCGCACGCGATAGTAATTGCTGTTGTTGACTTCGAGCGACGGGTCATACGGCGTGTCGTTGCCGATCCCGTAGTAGCCCATCCGCGAGTCCCTGACGCCGAACCCCTCGGCGAAGAGCCGCCAGTCCTTCCAGAGCCCGGGGGCGCGGAAGACGAGCGTCGCCATCTGGCTCCCGTTGAATCCGAGCGCCACGGTGGCGGCGAGCGACCCGTCGGAGAGCCAGGGGTCGTCCCACTCGGCGTCCCGGCGGTAGTCGTACCGGGCGCCGAGGAGCGGGAAGGTGTTCGGCGACGACGCGATGTAGGGGTAGTAGTTGCTGAGCCAGCGATTCTGCGCCGCCAGCGGAGTGGCGGCGACGAACAGGGTCAGCAGCAGGGGCAGTCGGCGGAGCATGTGCACCTATTTCGACGGATACAGGACGGCGCAGTCCTTGAACGCGGCGGCCGTACCGTCGTGTACGGCGTAGCGCGCCTTGTAGAGCGAGGCCGCGCCGTACTCCCCCTTCTTGTTGACGGCGTAGAACTGGAGGCTGAACGTCGGGCGTCCGTCCTCCCGCAGCAACCTCGGCGGCGTCATGGCCATCACCCGGCGCAGGGTCTCGAGGCAGGCATCGGTCGGGGACATGCCGCGCCGCATATGTTCCACCGTCAGGAACCCGCCGCAGACCATGATGTTGGACTCCCCCCGGCCGGTGGATCCGGCCGACCCGACGTCGTTGTCGGTGTACTGGCCGGCGCCGACGATCGGGGAATCGCCCACCCGACCGTCGATCTTCCAGGCGAGCCCGCTGGTGGTCGTGACCGAACTGAGGTCACCCGCGGCGTTGACCACGTTCAGGTTGATGGTGCCGGTGGGCCGCACCACCATCGGTGTGTTGTCCGGCACGTCGAGCCAGTCGTCGCTTCCGCCCCGGTTGGCCCGCCAGGTGAGCCAGCGCTGACGCGACTCCGGTGTCAACAGGTTCTCGTCCTGGAACCCGTAGGAGAGCGCGAACTTCTTGGCGCCTTCCCCGACCAGCATGATGTGGTTGGTGTACTTGAGGACCAGCTTGGCCACTTCGCTCGGCGTCTTGATGCCTTCGAGCGAACCCACCGCGCCAGCTCGCCGCGTGGGGCCGTGGATGCACGACGCATCGAGCTGGACCACGCCATCTTCATTCGGGAGCCCGCCGTAGCCGACCGAGTTGTCCTTGGGGTCGAGTTCCTGGATCTTGACGCCTTCGACGGCGGCGTCCAGCGTGTCGCTTCCCTCGAGGATCAGCTCGACGGCGCGGCTCACGGGGGCCAGGCTGTTGGCCGAACTGATGGCGACCGGCCGGCTCGCGCCGCGCAGGATGACGGCGGGGGCTTCGAGCGCCTTGAGGCGGGACGGCAGCGCCCCGGCGGCGAGCGCAGCAGCGCCGGCACCGAGGAAGTTCCGGCGGGAAAGGGTGTCGGTCACGCGGTCTCCTGGATGACGTGCAAGGGGGCTTGACTGTTAGAGTTAGACGCCGCCGGGGCCCCTGTCAACTTGCCCCCCTCTCCCGCGCCTCCTAACTTCCCGGGTCGTCTCCCCCATCGAGAGAGAGCCCCCAGCGCATGGCCCGTCGCCCCCGGCTTGACCCGCACATCTTCAACCTCCCGGTCGAGAAGATGCGCTCGGGCTATTACTCCGATAAGTACTTCGTCCGTGCACGGGAGGTCCTGATCGCCGACGCCTGCCGGCCACGCGTCACGATGCAGGTCTTCGGCAAGCAACAGGCCTTCCTGGGCGGCGTGGACGAGGCGATCGCCATTCTCAAGCTCTGCGCCGTGGAATGGCCCGAGCTCGAAGTGCACGCCCTCTTCGACGGCGACGAGGTCGAGGCCTGGGAAACGGTGATGCTCATCCACGGGCCCTACGACGCCTTCGCTCACCTCGAGACACTGTACCTGGGCGTGCTGGCCCGCCGCACGCGTGTCGGGACCAACACGCGGCGGGTCGTGGAAGCGGCCGCCCCCCAGACGGTCATGTTCTTCCCGGCGCGCCACGATCACTGGCTGGTGCAGACCGGCGACGGGTATGCCGCGCACATCGCCGGGGCCATCGGTGTCTCCACCGATGCGCAGGCCTCGTGGTGGGGGAGTGAGGGGATCGGCACCGTGCCGCACGCGCTCATTGCGGCGTATGGCGGGGACACTGTCCGGGCAACCTTGAAGTTCCTGGAGCACGCGCCGGCCGGTGTGCAGGTGGTGACGCTGGTGGATTTCGAGAACGACTGCGTCCGGACGTCCCTCGAGGTGGCGCGCGCACTCGGCGACAAACTGTTCGGCGTCCGGATCGACACCAGCGAGAAGCTGGTCGACACGTCCGTCCTGCCCCAGATGGGGCGCTTCCCGCCCACCGGTGTCAATCCGCAGCTGGTCCGGAATGTCCGTCAGGCGCTGGATGCCGAGGGCTTCCGTGACGTGAAGATCGTCGTCTCCGGCGGGTTCACCGCCGATAAGATCCGCGAGTTCCATCGCCAGGGCGTCCCGGTGGACGCGTACGGCGTGGGGTCCTCGCTCTTCCAGGGCCGCTTCGATTTCACCGCCGACGTCGTATTGCTCGACGGGAAGCCCTGCGCCAAGGTGGGGCGCGAGTATCGCGCCAACCCGCGGCTCGAGCGGGTGCTATGAGTCGGGTCCTCTTCTGGGATGTGGATACCCAGCATGACTTCATGCGGCCGGATGGGTTGCTGTACGTACCCGGCAGCGAGGAGATCGGTCCGGCGCTCCGCGCCCTGACGGACTATGCCCACCAGCACGGCATCCGGATCGTGGCCAGTGCCGACGATCATGCGCCCCATCACGACGAGCTGAGCGACACCCCGGACTTCAAGACGACCTTCCCGCCCCACTGTGTGCGCGGCACGCCGGGGCAGCACAAGGTGCCCGAGACTCCGCTCCGCAATCCCCTGGTCTTCGAGCCTGACCCGATGGATCCAGACAAGGTTCGACGGCATGTGGCGGTGCACGATGGGGATATCCTCTTCCACAAGCACCGGTTCGATGTCTTCACCAACGCGAATGTCGAGCCGGTGCTGGACCAACTCGCGCCGGACGGCATCGTCCTCTATGGCGTGGCACTCGATGTCTGTGACCGCTACGCGGTCGAGGGTCTGCTGGCGCGGCGCCCGGAAACCCGGCTGCTGGTGGTGACCGACGCTGTCCGCGCCATCGATGCCGATGCCGGCAAGGCGCTCCTTGCCGACTGGCAGGGGCGCGGCGTTCAACTGGTGACCAGCGACGAGATCGTGCGGGGTGGGGTGCTCGACCAGTTCCGCACCCCCAGCGATCGGGAGACGCAATGAGTTCGATCGGAATGCCCTCGGACTACACCTTCGGCCGGTTTTTCCTCCCCGGCCCGACCGATGTTCACGTCGACGTGCTGCAGGCCATGGTCCACCCGATGTTCGCGCACCGGGGCCCCGAGATGGTCGCGATGCTGAAGCGGATGGAGCCGCAACTCCAGCGCCTCTTCCGCACCACGCGCCCGGTGCTGATGGCCACCAGTTCCGCCACGGGGTTCATGGAGGCGGCGGTGGCGGGTGGCGTGCGCGAGCGCGTCCTCGTGATCGATGGGGGCTTCTTCGGCGATCGGTTTGCCCGGATCGCCAAGCGGTGCGGCAAGGAAGTGGTGCGCCTGCCGGTTCCGCTTGGCCGGGCGCTCGAGGCGGATGAACTGGCGGCGGCCCTCGACAAGCACCAGGTGGACGCGGTCGCGGTGGTCCACTGCGAAACCTCCACCGGTACCCTGGTACCGCTGGAGGAATTGGCGCAGGTGGTGCGAGGCCGCAAGGACATCGTCCTGCTGGTGGACGCCGTCACCTCCGTGGGTGGTTCGCCGGTCGAGGCCGACGCGTGGGGGCTCGACTTCGTCTTCACCGGTTCACAAAAGGCGCTTGCCATGCCTCCCGGCATCTCGCTGGCCGTGGCCTCTCCCGCGATGATGGAGCGCGCCTGCGAGCAGGCGCATCCCGGCTGGTATTTCGACCTGGTTTTGCACGATGAGGCGATCAAGATCAACCAGCCGACCCAGACGCCCGCGCTGCCGCTTTACCTCGCGCTCGAGGCGCAGTTGAAACGAATCGACGAGGAGGGGGGAGTCGAGGCCCGCTGGAAGCGGCACCGGTCGATGCTCACGATGATGGAGGAGTGGGTGGCGGTACACCCCGACTACAGCTTCTTTGCGCCGGAGGGGCGGCGTGCATGGACGGTCTCGGCGCTGCGGGTGCCGGAGAACACGACCGGCCGTGCCGTTGCCGGCAAACTTCTGGAGCGGGGATGGACCATCGGTGCGGGCCTCGATGAAATGGCCGATGCGATGATCCGCATCGGCCACATGGGAGACCTCACGCCCGGGCACTTCGCCGGGCTGCTGTCGGCGCTCTCGGAGATTGCCGAGGGCGGCGCCTAGGTTACCCGAAAACCGCCGACGGCGTTGGTCAGCCGCTCCGCCGCATCGGCGAGGTGCCCGGCGGAGGAGGCAATCTCCTCCGTTGAGGCGTTGAGTTCCTGCGCCGCAGCCGCGATCTGCTGGGCCGCGGCCGCATATTCCTCCGTGCCGGCGGACACTTCCTTCATGCGTCCGGCAATCCCGTCGATCAGGATGCGAACATCATCGGCCGAGGCGGAAATGGCCTGGGTCCACTGATCGTTGGCGTCGGCGTCCTCCGCCACCGTGCGGAGCCCTTCGGCGGCCGCCTGCGCGGCATCCCGCGCGGCGATTCCTCCCTGCGCCAGCCGGAGCAGCCGTTCCCGGGCGGTGTGCACACGCGCCAGCACACTCTGCACCGTTTCACTCGTCGAGGTGGCTGCCTGCGCCGCCTGGCCCGCCAGCTTCCGGACCTCTTCCGCCACGACGCTGAAGCCACGGCCCTCGCCACCCGCCCGTGCCGCCTCGATGGCGGCATTGAGGGCCAGCATGTGGGTCTGCTTCGCGATGGCCTTGGTCTGGGTGATGAACTTCTCGATCTCTTCCGACGAGGTGGCCAGCAGCTCCGCCTCTTCCGCACCGAGCTCGACCTCCTCGGTGAGCTTGGCGAGTTCCGTCGTGCTTCGGTCGAGCTGCTCCCGGTGCGAGCGGGCCAGCGCGGCCAGCGCTGCGTTCCGCTGCGCCGCCTGCGTAGCACCCGAGGCCAGGGCCTCGGCAATGCCGAGGATCTTGCCCGCATCGTTGGCGGCCAGGCGAACGACTCCGGCCTGTTTGGTCGCGCGATCCGTCAGGTCGGCGGTGGTGTTTGCCACCTCCTCGGTCGAGGCCGACATCTGCTCCGTGGCTGCCGAAATCTGCTCGGCCATCGCGGCGGCTTCGCTCGAGGCACCGCGAATGGCGCCGACCAGGTTCTGCAGCGCGCCGACCATGGCCCCGATGGCTCGGAGCAGGCGATTTCCGTCGGCGCCCGCCGCCTCGATTTCGGTCACATTGGCGCTCAGGTTCCCCTTTGCCACCTGTGTCGCCACCTCCTCGGCGACAAGCAGAGGGCCGAGGATGCGGCGGTCGAGCCAGCGCCCCAGGAGCCAGAGGGTGACAATCCCGCCGGCGGTAAAGATCAGGATGCTGAAGAGGACCAGGTTGCTGGTGAGATCGCCCCGCTTGGCCTCGGGGGCGCTGGTCACGACACGCCAGTTCGAGCCCGCGACGGGAATGACGGCTGCCCGGGAGGCGACGCCCCCGACCTTCAGGGAGAGCAGTTGCAGCCCATTCCGGCCGGTGGCGGCCTCCAGACCGTTGATCTGGGAGCCAAGGGCCGTGGCCGGACGGCTGCTCCAGATGATGGCGCCGCTTCCGCCCAGCACGGAAATCTCGACCAGATCGGCCTCGGTCCGCGAGGTCGACAGGAGCCTGCCGATCACCGCCGCGGCGTCGGCCGAGGCCGCCCCGGGGGCGGCCAGCCGCGCCATCGCCCCGGGCTGGTACTCCAGCGCCTGCTCGAGGAGCGCCGCAGACCGGTCCGCGAGTCCCACCAGCCGCTCATCCAGGCCGTGGCGCAGGTGGCGGGACTCGTTGCCGTTCATGATCCCGGCCATCAGGGCGCCGAAAAGGACCAGCACGGCGGTGCCGTAGAGGTAGAGGGATCGAGTGAGGTCTTTTCTGACGCCGGCCATGGGGCTCCGCTGGCGATGTAAGTGGGGAGTGCATGAAAACTTAGGCTTGCCGGTCCGCCGCAGCAAGGCGCGGTGCCCGCGCTTGGCTCCCCCTCAGGCGGCGGGTAGATTTCTCCCCATCATGACTGACCCGCAATCGTTCCGGTACGACCCGCAGGCCGTCGAGGCCAAATGGCAGGCCCGCTGGGCTGAGCGCCACACCAACGAGCCCGATCTCGATGCCGCTCCGCGGCCCTTCTACAACCTGATGATGTTCCCCTACCCGTCGGCCGAAGGGCTGCATGTCGGGAACATGTTTGCCTTCACCGGCAGCGACGCGTTCGGCCGCTTCAAGCGGCTGCAGGGGTTCGACGTCTTCGAGCCGATCGGGTTCGACGCGTTCGGCATTCACTCCGAGAACTACGCGATCAAGCTCGGCATCCACCCGGCGGAGCTCATTCCGCGCAATATCGCCAACTTCACCCGGCAGCTGACGCGGGTCGGCGGAATGTTCTCCTGGCGCAACGTGCTGTCGACCACCGACCCGGCCTATTACAAGTGGACGCAGTGGCTCTTCCTCCAGCTCTACAAGTCGGGGAAGGCGTACCGCAAGCACGGCGCGGTCAACTGGTGCCCCGAGTGCAAGACCGTGCTGGCCAACGAGCAGGTCATCAACGGCTTCTGCGAGCGGCATCCCGACACGAAGGTCGAGCCGCGGGCGCTCCAGCAGTGGTACTTCCGCATCACCGAGTACGCCGAGCGCCTCCTCGCCAATCTCGACGATCGGTCGAAGATGGACTGGTCCGACACCACCACGCAGGCACAGCGGAATTGGCTCGGGCGCTCGGAAGGGGCCGAGATCGACTTCCTGGTGGATGGGGACTGCGGGGCCATCCGGGTGTACACGACCCGGCCCGATACGCTCTTTGGCGCCACCTTCATGGTCCTGGCCCCGGAGCATCCCCTCGTCGGCCAACTCACGACCGACGCCGACCGGGCGGCCGTCGAGGCGTACCGCGCGCAGGTGGCCTCGCTCGACCTGATTGCTCGCAAGGTGGGCGACAAGGAGAAGACGGGGGTCTTCACCGGCGCCTACGCCGTCAATCCCGCCACGGGCGGGAAGATTCCGGTCTGGATCGCCGACTATGTCCTGATGGAGTACGGGACCGGCGCCATCATGGCGGTGCCCGCGCACGACGAGCGCGATTTCGCCTTTGCGCGGAAGTTCGGGCTGCCGATCACCCGCGTGCTCGCGCGCGAGGGCCAGGATCCCGACGCGCCGATGCTCGAGGCCGAGACCGACACGCCGGGCTACGCGCTGGTGCATTCAGGGCAGTGGACGGGCCGCCCGGCCGACGAGGCGCTGCACAACATCACCGCGTGGCTGGAGCGTGAGGGTCACGGCACGAAGACGGTCCGCTTCCGCCTCTACGACTGGTGCATTTCCCGCCAGCGGTACTGGGGCCCGCCGATCCCGATCATCCATTGCCCGACGTGCGGTCCGGTGCCGGTGCCGGAAGCGGACCTGCCGGTGTTGTTGCCCCCGATCGACGATTTCCGTCCGGATGACTCCGGCGTGTCCCCGCTGGCCCGGCACGAGGAGTGGTACTTCGTGCCCTGCCCGGAATGCGGGACGCAGGCGCGGCGGGAGACGGACGTCTCCGACACCTTCCTCGATTCGGCGTGGTACTACCTGCGGTACCCGAACACCGAATTCGAGGATCGGCCTTTCGATCGAGCGCGCACCGCCAAGTGGTGCCCGGTCACCATGTACATCGGCGGCAACGAGCACGCGGTGCTGCATCTGCTCTATTCGCGGTTCATCGCGATGGTCCTGCACGAGCTTGGCCATGTGGAGTTCGAGGAGCCGTTCACGACATTCCGGGCCCACGGGCTCATCGTGAAGGACGGCGCCAAGATGTCAAAGTCGAAGGGAAACGTCGTCATCCCCGACGAGTACATCGCCAAGTGGGGTGCGGACACCTTCCGGATGTACCTGATGTTCCTCGGGCCGTTTCAGGAGGGCGGGGACTTCCGCGACTCCGGCATCAGCGGGCCGCGCCGGTTTCTCGAGAAGGTGTGGGACCTGGTAGGTCAATGCGAGCACGTGACGCTCGCCGGGCAGGAAGTCCACCAGTCGGTGGTCGTCAAGCGGCACCAGACGGTCAAGAAGGTGACCGAGGCGATGGAGGCACTGAGCTACAACACCGCGATCGCGGCGCTGATGGAACTGCTGAATACCATGCGGGAGACCAACTGCTCTGAGCGCCACCTCGTGAAGGACCTGGTCGTCATGCTGGCGCCGTTCGCGCCCCACTTCTCCGAAGAGTGTTGGGAACGCCTCGGCGGTGTCACCACCGTCCTTTCCGCGACCTGGCCGACATGGGAGGAGGGGCTGACCGTCGAGGACACGATGGAAATCCCCGTGCAGGTCAATGGCAAGACGCGGGGCAAGGTACGGGTGCCCCGCGGCGCGGAGGAAGCGGCCATTGCGGCGGCTGCCATGAAGGAAGATGCGGTCAAGCGGTTCACCGAGGGCAAGGAACTGCGCAAGCAGATCTATGTGCCGGGAAGGTTGTTGAATCTCGTTGTGAGTGATTGACGGCCTGACGGAAACTGGACCCCGGCGTTCGCCGGGGTGACGAGTGGCCAATCTCCTCCCCGCTTCCCCGCTTCCCCGCCTACAACAGCTTCACAATCCAATCGCCCACGAAGTACCCCACGACCGCCACGCCGAATCCAACCACGAGCATGTCGAACCCGCTCCGCGCGACACCGCGACCGGTGAAGAAGCTCCGCGCCGCGCCGACGCCGAAATGCGAGATCATCGCGAGGGTGAAGGACGTGTAGAGCGCCCACGGCTCTGTACTGAACAGCAACGGTGCCACCGGAATGAACGCGCCGATGGCGGTGGCCAGTCCCGTCACCCACGCCTCCCGAAACGGCGTGCTGCTGGCCTCGCCGATCTTCAGCTCCTCGCGGACCTTCTCCTCGAGCGCCTTTGCGGGATCCGACATGACCTGGCGCGCGAGTTCGTCGGACTGGTCCTCGGGAATGCCCTTGGCCTGATAGAGGAGGCTCAACTCCTCCGTTTCCAGTTCTGGCATCAGGCGGATCTCTTCCCGCTCCATGGCGATTTCGTGGTCGTAGACCTCGCGTTCGCTCTTGGCGGCGAGATATCCCGACGATCCCATCGAGAGGGCGTCGGCCACGACGCCGGCCAGTCCGGCCACAATCACGGCGTGACCCGCCGTCCCCATCGACTCCGCGGCGCCGACCATCCCCGCCAGCAGGCCGAAGTTGGCGGTGAGGCCGTCGTTGAATCCGTACACCACGTTCCGCAGGAAGCCGCCGGCCTGCGTTTTGTGCCACGGCTCACCCTCGCTCCCGGCGATCTTTGAGAGCGTCGTGGCGTGCTCCTTCGACTCGCGCGCGAGGCGCAGCGCCGTGGGGCCGGCCGCGCCATCGGGAGCGGACTTGTAGAGCTGGAGGTAGCCCTTGACCTCCTGCCCCTCCTCTTCGAGCAGCATCGGGAGGAGCCACTGGGGGCCGAACCGCCGGGCCACCCAGGCCATCGAGCGCGCCTTCAGCGACACCCGCGCCACGGGGACAGCATGACCGTGCTCGGCCAGCAGCTTCTGCCAGGCGGCCACGTGGCGGTGCTCGACCTCGCTGAGCCGCGTGTACAGGGCCGAACGCTTCGGGTCCCTTTCGCCCCGGGCCAGCTCTTTGTAGAGGTAGGCGGCGTCGGCCTCGTCGGCGAGATGGTGGAGCCAGATCTTGGGGGCGGGAGAGGGGGACGGCATGGGGCTAAAGATAAGAGGACTGGGGACTGCGGACTGGGGGCGAGCCCCCGCCATCACGTAAGAGTATATGGTATAAGCGTTTACACGAAGTGCGTTTCCAGCCCTCAGTCCACAGTCCTCAGTCCGCCGTCCATGGCCCGAGATTCCCGGGTTTCGGCACTGCAACGTTTGCGGCCATCCCTGCATCTTTAAAGGACCTATGACAAAGGCACTGGCAGTGGACTCCTATCTCGCAGGCGACGCCGAATCGGTCGTCGCGCGGGTGCGGGTGGGCGATCCGGCCGCGTTGGAGATCCTCTACCGCGCCTACGAGACTCCCGTCTTCAATCTGGCTCGCCGGATCTGTCGCACCGTGGAAGACGCCGAGGATGTGCTGCAGGAGACCTTCTTCGAGGTCTACCGCAGCATTGGCCAGTACCGGGGCGACGGACCGCTCTGGGGCTGGGTCCGGCGGGTGGCATCCAGCAAGGCGCTGATGCGGCTCCGGCGGAACAAGTACCGCGAGACCGATGAGCTCTTCGACGAGACTCACGCGGTCCGTCGAGAAGACACGCCGCTCCGGATGGATCTTGAGGCCGCGCTGGAACGCCTGCCGGAAACCTCGCGCGCCGTGGTGTGGCTCCACGACGTCGAGGGATATACGCACGAAGAAATCGCCGAGATGATGGACCGGACGCCGAGCTTCTCCAAGTCGCAGTTGTCGCGGGCGCATGCCAAGCTGCGGGTGTGGCTCGGCGAGGAGGCCCGGGCATGAGTCACCTGACCATGGAACAACTGGTGGCCCTGCGTGAGGCCGGCAGCGAGCCGGGGAGCGCGGAGAGTCAGGCCCATCTGCTGGCCTGCGCCGCATGCGCGGCGGAACTCGATCGCCTGCATCAGCGGGTGGCCAGGCTCCGTGCGCTGCCGACGTTGCGTCCACCCCGCGATCGCTTTGTCGCCGTGGCGGCCCGTGTGCGGCACGACCGCCGACAGCGGGTGGTCCGTCGCGCCGGCATCGGCGCCCTGGCGCTGGCCGCCTCGCTCCTGCTCGTGGTGGTCGGGCGCGACCTCATGGCGCCGCCGCCGGCCAACGCGTCGGATCAGCTCACGGCGGTCATGGCCGAGTCGGCCACCCTGGAGCAGGCGCTGCGCCAGCTCCGGAGCAGCCAGCAGGTAACCGATGGATACACGACGCGCGCCGCCGCCTCGCTGGAGGATCGGATCGCCGAGCTTGATCATCAGCTCGAGTCTGCCCAAATGCAGACGTCGCCGGCAACCAGGCACGAACTGCTTCCCCTCTGGCGGGAACGGGTGGGGTTGATGGACGCGCTCGTCGACGTGCACCTGACGCGCGCGCACAGCGTGGGGCTCTGATGTTCGGTCGACGGTTGGTCGCCCTGTCCCTTGCCCTCGCAACCGCCGCGCCGCTCATGGCGCAAACGGTGGCGGCGCCACGTGCCCCCAAGCCGTCGCGGCCGGAGTCGTTGGTCATCGTCATGGACTCGATGCGGTTCCGCTTCGATTCTCTCCGCGCCAACACCTACTTCTTCCGTGACTCGATGCAGCCGATGATGGCGCGGGCCTTCGCCAGCCGCCGGGTGCGCATTGGAGTCGTGGTGAACACCCAGCCCTCCGAGACCGATTCCATCGGGGCGCTCCTCGACGGCGTCACGCCGGGCGGACCGGCCGCTGCCGCGGGACTGGTGGCGGGCGACATCATCACGCGATTCGGCAAGACCGCGCTGGCGGTGGAGCTCTCCAAGGTCCCGCCGGGTGCCCGGGTCACCAGCCCCGGCTTCAAGCTGGTGGAGCTGGTGGCCAAGCTGGCACCCAACGACACCGTGCCCCTGGAGTACCGTCGAGGGAAGAAGGGGATGAAGACGCAGGTCGTGACGGCGGCAATGCCCGACAATATCGCCGTGGTCGTGGGTCCCGAAGGGAACTTCGCGTTCCGTTCCATGCCTGGCGGAGAGGACTACTGGGTGGGGCGGGAGAGCCAGGAGAACCAGCGGGCGCTGGAGCTGGCCCTCCTTCGCAGCGAGGCGGCGCGCGGTGGCGCGGATCTCTCCTACTCGCTGTACCGCAGCCGCGCTCTGCGCGACCTCGAACTCGCGCCGGTCAATCCCCAGCTCGGCAGCTACTTCGGCACCACCGAAGGCGTCCTTGTCGTCGACGTGCCGGACCCCGCGCCGCTCGGCCTCAGGGCGGGCGACGTGGTGGTCGGCGTCGATGGCCGGGCGGTGACCAACCCGCGTCAGCTCATGCGGATTCTGGGCAGCTACGAACCGGGAGAGCCGATCAAACTCGAGGTGATGCGGCAGAAGAACCGCATCCCCCTGAAGGGGACGCTGGGACGCTAGGCGGGTGGGGCGGGGGAAAAGAGATAGGTTTCCATCTGCTCGAACAGGAATTTCTTGGCCTCCGGGCTTCGCAGATCCAGGCCGTAGTGGTTGATGAGCTGCTGCTGATATTTCAGCCACTCACCCCAGCATACGGCACAGATCTGTTCGAAGGCCCGGAGGCCAAGGTCGTTCTGGAAGGGCCGGAAGGCCATCTGGTCGCGGGTCTGGCCGCAACGCACACAGGATAGGGTTGCCATGCCCCCAAGATATTGGGGGTCGGCCGACCTAGCCATCTCCCCGACGGAGTGCCTTGACCCCGCTCGCGGTCCCGACGCCGGCGCCGATCCCGAAGGTGGCGGCGGTCACCATCGTCACGATGGGGAGCAGCGCGACCGGCAAGGCCACGACCGCAGCGATCAGCCCCGCGGCGAACGGGAAGACGGGATTGTAGACGCCGTCCACGAAACGGAGGCGGCGGCGGACAAAGTTCCGGGCAATGATGAAGCCGCCGCGGCGGCCCCGATGGTGATGCTCAGGGCGAGGATGCCCATAGGTTCCTCTGGTGTTGGAGGCTTGTTTCAGTACGGAACATTCGAGTCGGGATGTTTCAATCGGACCTTCACTCGGGCGGAAGCCGGGGTCCATGGTCCCTCAAACCAAATGGATCCCGGCTTGCGCCGGGATGACCACCAAACACCTTCGGCCTCCCTGCCTCCCTGCCTCCCGTGCCTCCCTGCCTCCCTGCCTCACCACCGTATCACGCAACTCCCCCACATGAACCCCGATCCGAAGGCCGTCAGGACCAGCAGGTCCCCTCGCGTGAGGCGGCCGCTCCGCACGCACTCGTCCAGCGCGATCGGGATTGTCGCGGAGGTGGTGTTGCCGTAGCGCATGATGTTGTTGTAGACCTGATCATCGCGGAGCTTGAGGGATTTCTGCACCGCCTCGGAGATCCGCAGGTTGGCCTGGTGCGGAATCAGGAGGTTCACGTCGTCCCAGGTGTACCCCGCCTTGGTGACGGCCGCGGTCGCCGATTCCGGCATCTTGGTCACGGCATGTCGGAAGACATCCCGCCCATCCATCGTGAGCCACTGCTTCCCCTGCTTCGAGCTGCCGGGCGGAGATGCGGGGGTGGTACATCGATCCGGGCACATCCACCCAGAGCTTCTCGGCGAAATCCCCATCGGTATGCAGGTCGAAGCAGAGCACGCCACGATCTTCGGACTCCTCGACCGCACCCAGGATCGCGGCGCCGGCGCCGTCCGCGAAAATCACCGCGGTATGCCTGCCCTCGGTACTCAAGTCCATGCCGGTCGACTGGATTTCCTCTCCCACCAGGAGGATCCGATCGTACTGGCCGGACCGGATCCACGCGTCTGCCACCGACAACCCGTACACGAAGCCGCTGCACTGCGTACGAATGTCGAGGGCGGGAATGTTGCCCGCGCCAAGCGAACGCTGGAGATAGACGCCGTTGCCGGGGCAGAAGTGGTCGGGAGTTGAAGTGGCGAAGACGATGGCGTCGAGGTCGGTCGGCTGGAGGCCGGCCGCCTCGAGTGCCTGTTGCGCTGCGGGGAGGGCGAGGTCCACCGACGACTGCCCCTCGCGCACCCAGCGGCGCTCCTCGATCCCGGTCCGTTCCCGGATCCACTGGTCCGACGTGTCCATGAGGCCCGCGAGGTCGTCGTTGGTGACCACACGGTCCGGAACGCAGAAGCCGGTGCCCAGGATAGCGGAGCGGCGCACATGACCTCCAGGAGAGAGCGCGAGGGGAGCCCTATCTTGCGGGCGAACGGGACGTGGCGCAAGCGGCGCCCCCAGAGTCGGCGGGGCGGTACGGCTACTTGCGGAAGAGGTACGCGAGCTTCACGAAGAAGCCGTCGGTCTGGCGCTGCAGCGTCGAAAAATCCCAGGCATCGGTCGTGATCGAGGCGGAACCGTATCCCAGGAAGGCAACGGTACCGGGGCTGGGTTCGTACGACGCGAGGACATCGACGCGGAGACCCTGGTTGTCTTGCGGGTTCGATGGGCTCCCGTTGACGAGCAGGACCTGGCCGGTGACCGGGTCACGCAGCTCCGACCGCCGGGTGGACTGGTACTCGGTGATCAGCCGGAAGAAGAGGGGACGCGACGGCTGATACTCGAACTTGAACCGCGGAATCACACTGTTGGCGTACTCGGACCCGTCCGACGTCCGGTTGAGGGTGGCATAGGCGACGCGGCCTTCAAACCGGAGCGTCTTGCTCGGTCGGAAGTTGATGCTCGCGTTGAGCGTCGAGCCTTGCCCCTCGCTCCCTTCCGCGTACAGCGGCGCGTGGCCGAACTCGTAGCTGGCCGACGCGTTGAACACCTGGTAGGTCGGCGTCGTGACCGAGAGTTTTCCGGTGTACAGGTTGTCGATGCCAGGGGGAGGGACGAAATCCACCCCCGGGGCAGTTTCGATTCCGTCAAAATCTGCCAAATAGAACGACGTGAAGCTCCGCACCGGATTGGCGCTCAGTTGCCAGCCGCCTCGCAGCTGGAGATTGAAGGTGATGCTCTGTTGCCCCTCCGCCGGGCTGTTGCTGGTGAACCCGTCGTACTCGTAGATCCAGGTGGGCCCGAAGAAGACGGTGAAGTTCTCGAGGAGGGCGCCCTTCGCCCCATAGAAGGCCAGGCGATTGAAGATGTGCGCGTTCACGATGTTGTTGCGCGGCACGAAACCGGAGCCGGCGAGGAAGTCGTCCCCGATGCCGTTGATCGTGTAGTTGAAGCCCCAGGTCCGGCCGGTGCGGTCGAAGGTCAGTTTCCAGATGGGGTCGGTCGCGGTGCCCGCGCCGTCGTCCAGGTTGGTCCAGGACTGCCCGTACTGCGCCTCGACGAAGTAGAGCTTGGCGAAGACGATGTGGGCATCACCCTCGAGAAGCCTGTTGTAGGCGCCGCCCTGGACCCGGTCGGTGTAGGTCAGGCCCGCGACGCTGCTGGCGCCGAGGTCGCGACGCACCCGGACCAGGTTGAACCACGCGTCGTCGATGTCCTGGAAGTCGTCCACGGCGCCGAGGTAGGCGATGCTGTTGCGGCCGACCTTGCCGGTCACCTTGGCGCCTCCGTACGGGTCGGCGATGCGCCTCGTGTAGATCAGGTTGCCGGGGGTGGAAAAGAGGTCGATACCCTTCAGGAAGAAGGGTCGTTTCTCGGGAACGAAAAGGGCAAAGCGTTCGTTGACGGTGATGAGCCCCACATCGCTTTCGACCTGGCTGAAGTCGGGGTTGACGGTGCCGTCGAACGCCATGGTTGTCGTGGCGAGCTGCAGGTTGATGCCGACGCTCGGCTTCGGATCGTCCCGGGTGAACGTCCCGTCCCCCTGCCTGTTCCCCGCCCATCCCGCCGTCACGAAGGGCTGGGCCTCGAAGACGAGTCCGCGCTGCATCCCTTCCAGCCCGGTGAGTACCCCTTCCTGGGCCAGGAAACTCGAGTTGGCCCGCCGGACATCGGTCCAGGTGTCCTCATAGGCGGTTCGCTGCACGTAGCGCACCGCGTTGAACCCCCACGACTGCGCTCCCGAACCGGCGTACTGCAGGCTCTTGAAGGGGATGCGGACCTCCACCTCGTACCCCTGCTCGGTGCGCCGGCCCTTCGAGTCCCAGATATAGTCGACATTGAGGTCGTCTTGCCCACCGAAGAGACTCCCGGCGCTGGTTCCCGTCTCGCTCCGGAGGCCGTCCTCCTGCACGCCGAGCCCGTTGACGCCGAAGAACGAGGCGCGACGCTTGTCGTTGAAGGTGTCCAGGTAGAGGCGGACGCGGTCCTCGCCACCGATCTTGTCGCGATCGGTGAAGGTGGCGCGGATGCTCCCCGGGTCGGTGTCATGGGCGATAATGCCGAAATGAATGGCCGTGGGCGAATACCAGACGAGGACGATCGTCTCCTGCTCGGCCATGCGGCCGTCCACCGGTCGATACTGATGAAAGCCGTCGAGGCGGGCCGCCTGGGCCCACACCGGTTCATCGAGCAAGCCATCGATGGTGACGGCGGTGTCGATCCGGGGAATGGTGACGGTGGGCGGGGGGGCCTGGGCCGGGTCCTGGGCCAGGACAGCAAGGAGAGGAAGGAGCATGTCGGGAAACCTAGTTTGTCCCGGCCTCCGGGTCTCGGGTTCGGTCAGGTATGGTGCCGCGGAGCACAGCCACGCCGTCGAGCGCCACGAGCATGTCGTCTTCCGGAAGGGCGGTCACGCCGACCATCGTCAGCGCCGGTCCTTCGCCAGCCGGAAAGAGGCCGGCGGCGGCGGTGCGCATCGCGTCAAAGTCGCCGTTGCTGCAGCCAAGGCAATACACGGTCAACTTGATCAGGTCAGCGGGGACGCCCCGGGCAAAGCGGACGATGGCAGAGGCGTTGGCGAGCGCCTGCTGGAGCTGGGCCACCCGGTTGCCGCGCCCGACCAGGAGGCCGGTGCTGTCGAGGGGCACCTGCCCGGCCAGGTAGACCGTCTGCCCCACCTTGACCGCGCTGCTGAAGCCGGGAATGATGGGGACATTCGGCGCCTGGATGAACTCGGGCGGGGGAGGTGCCACCGGGTAGATGCGCCCCGACCCACCGGGCCCCCCGGCGGGGGCGGCGCTGGGGCCGCACGCAATCAACGACAGTGCTGCCAGGGCCGCGGTTGCGGCCCTATTCATAGCGGAGCGCCACGATCGGGTCGAGCGAGGCGGCACGCCGGGCCGGCAGGATCCCGAAGAACAACCCGACGGCGGCGCTGAACACAAACGCGACGAAGATGGCCATGGGCGAAACATACGTGTTCCACCCCGCCAGGCGCGAGAGGGTCACCGCCGCCCCCGACCCGAGGAGGATGCCGAGTGTGCCGCCGACGAACGACAGCACCATCGCCTCGATCAGGAACTGCAGCAGGATGTTGCCCCGCGTGGCGCCGAGCGCCTTGCGGATGCCGATTTCCCGGGTGCGCTCCGTCACCGACACCAGCATGATGTTCATGATGCCGATGCCACCGACGAGGAGACTCACGCCGGCAATGCTCGCGAGGAGCGCGGTGAACACCTGCGTGGCCTGCTGCTGGGTCGCGAGGATGTCCTGCTGGTTCCGGACCCGGAAGTCGTTCTCGGCGCCGGGCCGAATCTTGTGTTCCCGGCGGAGGATCCGCTCGAAGTCCACCATCCCTCGCTCCAGCGGCACACCCTCGGCGATCTGGACCGTGAGTGACCGGAGGCGATCCGTGCCGAAAATCCGGTACCGGGCCGTCTGGAGTGGAATCAGGATCTGCTCGTCCGGATTGGAGAAGGAGCCTGCGGCACCCTTCTGGCTCAGGACGCCGATGATCTCGAACGGGATGCCGCGAATGCTGATCGTCTGACCCATCATGGCCGCGGCATTGCCACCGAGCATTTCCGGGACTTCCCAGCCCAGCACGGCGTAGCGCTGGCGGGAATCATTGTCACCGGGGGTGAACATCCGGCCGTACGGCACGGTGTAGTTGCGCACCTCGGCGTAGTTGGCCGTCGTCCCGATGACGTTGGTGTTGATATTCTTGTTGCCGAACTTGATCTGCAGCGACGACTGCATCTCGGGCACGACCGCCGTGATGAGCGTCGCATCCCGCTTGATGGCGTCGGCATCGTCGGTGGTGAGGCTGACCCGGCTGTTCGAGGCGACCCCGCGGTTGTATGACTGGCCTGCATAGATGGTGAGCAGGTTGGCGCCCAGTGAATTGATGCGGTCCTCGACCGCGCGTTGGGCGCCGGTCCCCAGGGCCACCATGGCGATGACGGCCGCGACGCCAATGATGACGCCGAGCATGGTCAACGCCGTCCGGAGCTTGTTGGCGCGGATCGACTGGAATGCGACCGCGACCGTTTCGCCGATCATCATGGCTAGCGACCTCCTCCCGAACTCGTGGTCGACCGCACCCCCGGCAATCCGCCGCCGGTGATGTTGCCGATCCGTTCCTTGAACTCCTTCTGTGATTCGATCAGGCCCGCGCTCGGGAGGATGAGCACCTCATCGCCGAGGGCCAGTCCGCTCATCACCTCGCTGTAGTCGAGGTCGGTCAGCCCGGTCCGGACGCTCACCGGGGTTGGCAGTCCATCCCGCAGGACGAACACGATGTACCGCCCGCCGAACTGGAAGTCGTTGCTTTGGGCGCGCTGTCCGCCGCCCGGCCGGCCTCCACGGCCGCCACCCGCGCCCGCCATCACCTGGCGGAGAGTAGCCGTCTCGGCGGCGGTCAGCTCCTGCCCGCCCATCCGCTTGGCAAAGATCGCGCGGACCTGGGCCTCGGTGACACCCGCCGGGAGGGGAATCACGCGGCCATCCGGCGTGGTCATGGTGTTGCCGGCCGGCTTTGCCGACGCCGCGCTGTCACGCGGAGCAGTCGCCGCTGCCAGCGTGCTCCGGCCGCCCGCGCTGTCGGACCGTGCGGCTGTCGCGCTATCGTTCGCGGCCAGCATGGCGGGAATGTCGTTCGGATTGAGGCCGAGCACCTCGGCGGCGGAATTGACGTCCCGCTGCGTCCGCAGCGACGCGTTGGGAATGGCCAGGACGCTGTCCCGCTGCCCGACGTGAATCTCCACCTCGGAGTTCATGCCGGGGCGGAGGCGCCCGTCGCGGTTCTGAATCCGGACAATGACCGGGAACATCGTCACGTTCTGCTGCGTCTCCGCCTGGGGCTCGACCTTCAGGACCTCGCCGTCGAACGGCGTGTTCGGATAGGCGTCCACCGTGACGGTGGCCCGGAGTCCCGACTTGATCTTGCCGATGTCGGTCTCGTCAACCAGTGTCCGGACTTGCACCAGGTTGAGGTCGGCCATTTTGAGCAACACCGTCCCGCCCCCCACGTCGCTGGTGGGAGATGAAATGACCTGGCCCCGTTCCACATTCTTCTCGATGATGGTGCCGGTAATCGGCGCCCGCACGTCGGTGTCCGCCATCCGGATCTTGGCGTTTTCCACCGCGACCTCGGCCCCCACGACCTCCGCCTTGGCGTTCGCGTAGGCGAGCGCGGCCGCCTCCTGCTCCGTCTGGGTGATGGACTGGGACTTGTAGAGATCGTTGGCCCGGGTGAGCTGGCTGAGTGCGTTCTTGAGCCGGGCCTGGGCCACCTCGAGCTGTGCTTCCGACTGCGCGAGTGTGTTCCGCGGCGTCCGTTGGTCGACGCGAACCATCAAGGCGCCGCGCTCCACCAGCTGACCGGTCTCCACGAGCATTTCGAGGATCTCGCCGGAGGCCTTCGACTTCACCTCGACGGTGGTATCCGGCTGGATGACGCCGGCGGCCTGCGCGGACACGACGATATTGCGCGGCGCCACCGGCACTGCCTGGTACACCAGTGGCGGCGCTTCCTTCTTGCAGGCCGCGAGGGCCAGGAGGGCGAGGATCAGGGTCCGCATTAGCTGCTCTTCTCCGTCAGGATGTCTTTCTCAATTCGCCCATCCAAGAGGTGGATCTGGCGTGCCGCGTGCGCGGCGATGTCGTGCTCGTGGGTGACCAGCACGATCGTCTGGCCTCCTTTGTACAGGTCTTCGAAGAGCGCCATGATTTCGGCGCTCGTGGCCGAGTCAAGGTTGCCCGTCGGTTCGTCGGCCAGGATGATGCTGGGGTCGTTGACCAGCGCCCGGGCCACGGCCACACGCTGGCGCTGACCACCCGAGAGTTCGTTCGGCCGGTGGTGCATCCGGTCGGCCAGGCCGACCTGTCGCAGCGCTTCGGTCGCTTTGGCGATCCTGGCCTTGGCGCCGATGCCGGCATACACGAGCGGCAGCTCCACGTTGTGGAGCGCCGTGGCACGGGGGAGGAGGTTGAAGGTCTGGAAGACGAAGCCGATCTCCTTGTTCCGGATTCGGGCCAGTTCGTCGTCCGCCAGCTCCGAAACACGGAACCCGTTCAGCCAGTACTCTCCACCAGTGGGGCTGTCCAGGCAGCCGATCATGTTCATCAGCGTGGACTTGCCGGACCCTGACGGGCCCATGATGGCCACGAACTCGTTCTTCCGGATCGTGACGTCCACGCCGCGCAGGGCACGGACGACTTCGCCGCCCATATCGTACTCGCGCTGGAGATTGCGGGTGACGATCATCGCGTCCCGGGGCACATCGTCGGGCAGCATGGCCATCCGTTCGGCGGTGGTGCTCATGGTAGTACTCACAGGGGCCTCCCAACGAGGGCTTCGATCTGGGCTTTGGCGATGAGGTAGTTGTAGCGGGCCTGGATGACGTCCACTTCCGCCTGGGACAGTGCTTCCTGCGAGCTCAGCACGTCCACGATGGTCGCCGCACCGACCCGGTAGCGTTCCTGGTTGACGCGCAGGTCCTCCGTAGCGGCCGTCAGGCTTGTGCCGGTGATCTCGATCTGCAGGCGTGCGGCGTCGAGCTCCGCGAGCCGCGCAATCAGCGAGGCGCCCACCTGACGCCGGGCGTCGGCGGCGGTGGAGGCTGCGGCGTCGGCGTTCGTCGAGGCGTTGACGACGGACTGGTCGCGCTGGAACCCGTTGAAGATCGGATAGCTGAGGGCCAGCGTCATCGAGCGGCTGTCGAAGAACTGGTAGTCCTGGCTGTCGTTGCCGTTGTAGCTGTATCGCCCCGAGATGCTCAACTGCGGCCACCAGGCGGCCTTGGCCGCCTTCACGTTGGCGCGTGCGGCGTCGGCCTGGGCCTGCGCGGCCCGCACCCTGGGGGAGTTGTCTTCCGCCTCGGTGCGGATCATCGCCGTGTCGCCGATCTCGGTCACCACCAGGAAGGCCGAATCGGGGAGCGCACGCACCCGGCCGTCCAGCCCCACGAGCCGGCCAAGGTTCGCTTCGGACGTGGCCACCGCGGTAAGGGCGGTCAGCAGCTGGAGCCGGGAGTTGCCGACCGTCACCAGCGAGCGGAGGGAGTCAGAGCGCGTCGCGCTGCCCGCCTGCAGTTTCGCCACGGACACACTGAGCTGTTCTTCCGATCGCTTCAGGCCGGCTTCCCGCACGCGGACCAACTCGTTGGCCGCCAGCGCGCCGAAGAACGTCTGCTTGGCGCTCAGCGCGGTCTGGTACTGGGCGTCGATCAGCCCGGCATCGGCGGCCACCTCGGTCGCCTTGGCCGAATTCATCTGGGCCCCACGCCGGAAGCCGGTGAAGAGGTCGAGCGAGGCACTCGCGCTATTGCTGAAGCTCTGCGCGTACGACTCGCCCGAGATGACCTCGCCCGTGATCTGGTTGACGCGGGAAGGGCCATTCGAATAGCTGGTCCCGTAGCTGGAGCTCACCGACAACGAGGGAATGAACGCCCCCCAGCTCGTGCGATACTGGGCCGATGCCCGGTCGACGGCACCCTGCGCCGCGATGACCGAGGGCTGCGCCAGCTGGGCCTTCGTGATGGCGTCCGCCAGCGTGATGGCCGGGGTGGTCGGATCCTGGGCGCTCAGCAGGGCCGGGAGCGCCACCGAAAGCGCGAGGAGTCTAGCGAGGTGCATTCGAGGCGTCCTTGCCGTTGCGGCGCCGGGCGTCCCGGCGTTCCAGGAGCTCAGCGTAGTGGCGCTGCTGGTCGGGGGTGAGTTGTGCGTTGATGTCCGAACGGAGTTCGGTGCGAAGTGTTTCAAATTTCGGCCGAATATCCTGCCAGATAGAGTCCATCCCCGGCTCAAATCGTTTAAGGATGGCGCCGACGCTGTCACGCTGGATCGGCGTCAGCTCCAGGTCCTTCGACAGCCGAGAGAGGTACCCCGAAGGTCCCGAAGAGTGCCCCATGCCTGGCGGGCGGCGGTAGAGTGCCACGCCGCCGATGCCCGCGATCACCCCGAGGGCGAAGGCGACCAGCAGGAGGAGCGTGGCAGTGCGAGTGGACTTGGACATTCGTAGTGCTCCCCGACTCAGTAGGCCATGACCGCGAGAAGCGCGACGCTCCCGGCGGGCGACGAATCGCTGGCCAGTTCTACAAGCGAGCCGGCCGCCGTCGCCGAGGCGCTGCGGGCGGCCGGTTGCGGCGTGGTATCACCCAGCGTCGCTCCGAGGACCGCCAGAATCACCGCGGCGGCGGCCAGTCCGGGCAGCGTCCAGCGGGCGACCGCGCGCCAGGCCGTCTCGTCCGCAGTGGCGACCGCCGCCACGCGCATCCGCGCGGCGAACGCCGCGTCGTCCGGCGCAGAGAGGTGGGCGCGCAGGAGGGAACCGAGTTCCTCGTCGCGTCCGGTGGAGAATTCGTTGAATTCGGGCATCAGGCATCTCCTCCCATCGAACCCAGGGCCGCGCGCATGGTGCGGCGAGCGTGAAACACATCGGAGCGGACCGTGCCAACCGGCACGCCAAGCATCGTGGCGATCTCGTCGTGCACGTACCCCTCGGCGTCGTGCAGCACGAGGGCCATCCTGCGTCGTTCCGGCAGCGTCGCCAGGGCCCGGTTCAGCGCCTCCCGCAGGAGCGCCCGGTCGGTGTCGCGATCGGGCGTCGAGCCGGTGTCCGGCGTGGCCGCGGGAATCTCCTCGGTCCGCCGGAGTTTCCGGCGCCGCCGCAGGTCCGCCGCGGCATTGACCACGATCCTCATGAACCACGGCCCAAACGGCCTGGCCGGGTCGAAGCGGTCCATCGCCCGCCAGGCGGAAAAGAGGGCGTCCTGCACCGCGTCATCGGCGTCGTGCTGATCCAGGAGTGCCGCCCGGGCGACCCGGCGGGCCCGCTCGGCGTGTCGCTCCACGAGCAGCCCGAAGGCCTCGCTGCTGCCTCCGCACGCCTGGGCGGCCAGCTCGGCATCGGTCACAGCAGATTTACGCATCAGGGGCCGAAAGCGTTGAGGCGGGTGGGTCGGTGGGGTTCACAGGTCGATGCGGCCGCGGAACGCCTGGACGGCGGCCCCGATGGCCAGCCAGGTGCAGATGGCCGCCACGACGATGCCCATGGCCCTGGGAAGGACGAGAAAGAGGAAGCCCAAAGCGGTCAGCCCGACGGCCACCGGCCCGAAGACCGACCGCTGGGCTGCACTGGCCAGCCCCCGGACGGCGAGGCCTGTCTTGCGGCGGGCCTCTCGGAGCCGGCGCCGGCGCGGGAGAGGTGACGGGATGGCATGCTCGGCGGACTCCGGGGGCAGTCGCTCCAAGGTGCGTCCCTGCCCGCCGGCGTGCAGCTGTACCTCCGCGCTCTGTGCCATGTCCCGCCGAAACTGAGCCTCCAGCTGGCCTCCAAGTTTCGGGTCGTGGAGGAGCAAGTCCAGTTCGTAGTTTCCCACGAGGCTGGAGCTGTTGAGGTTGCTCGAGCCGACCCGGCACCAGGCGCCGTCGGCCACGATGGTCTTCGCGTGGAGCATCGGGCCTCCCCACTCGAAGATCCGCACCCCTGCCTCGAGCAGCGCCCGGTAGCCGATCCGACTGAGGTTGCGAATGAGCGGCAGGTCGCTCGCCCCGGGGAGCAGGAGGCGGACGTCGACGCCATTGCGGGCGGCATCGAGGAGGGACTGGAAGAGCGAACGGGGGGCCACGAGATAGGCGTCTGTGATCCAGAGCCGGTCGACGGCACCGGCGGCCAGCAACTCCACGACGCGCTGGATCCGTGCCCGTCGGGGCTCGCCGACGACGACGCCGACCTCGGCATGCCCCGCCGATGGAAACTCTCCAGCGTGCCGTCCCGGCGGAATCGCCCCGCCGGCCAGGATCCAGATCTGCTCGAAGGCCTGGTCCAGTGCCATCGCTGCCGGACCCACGATCTGGATGGCAGTGTCGCGCCAGGGCGGAACGCCGCGTTCCGGGTCGCCGGCCCACTCGTCCCCGATACATAGGCCGCCAATGAAGGCGGTCCCGGCATCTGTGACCAGCAGCTTTCGGTGATCGCGGGAGACGTTGCCAAGCAGGTCGAGGAATCGGGGCGGATTGAAGCGGCGGAGTTCGACGCCGGCGTGGTCCAGCTCGGACGCCAGCCGCCCCCCCAGCCCTCGGCTGCCGAGCCAGTCGGTCAGGAGGCGTACGGAGAGGCCGGCCCTGGCCCGTTCCATGAGGGCCTCGCAGAAGAGGCGGCCGGTGACGTCGTCGCGGATGATGTAGTTCTCGAGGTGGACCCACTGCTCGGCCTGCCGGATGGCTTCCAGCATGGCGGGGTACACCCGCGGGCCGTCGAGGAGGAGGCGAGTCGCATTGCCTGGAATGAAGCGCGTGCCTCCGGCCCGGGCGAGCGAACGCTCGGCGAGCGCGGCGACGGCCAGCGTGCTCATCCCGTGGGGCCGAGACCCAGCACGGATTCATGCGGGCGGAGCGCCTCGAGCAGAAACTGGATCAGTTCGTCGAGGGGCCACCCCAGTTCCTCCACACCGAGGCGCACGTCCTCACGGCTCACCCCCCTGGCAAAGGCCTTGTCCTTGAGTTTCTTCAGGACGCTCTTCGGCTCGAGATCGGTCAGGGAACGGGAAGGACGGACCAGGGCACAGGCCACGAGGAACCCGCAGAGCTCATCAACGGCAAAGAGGGCGCGGGCCATCGGTGTCTCGCGCGGCACCCCGGTGTACGCGGCGTGGCCGAGGATCGCCTGTTGCCACTCTTCGGGGGCGCCGAGGCCGCCGAGGATCCGGACTCCCTCGCTGGGGTGCTCGGCGTCGGGCGCGTGGGCCGCATTGGGAAACCGCTCATAGTCGAAGTCGTGCACCAGGCCGACGGTGCCCCAGGCGTCCGGGTCCTCGCCGGCGCGAGCGGCCATGGCACGCATGGCGATCTCCACGGCGTACATGTGCTTTCGGAGCGCCTCGGACGGGGTGTACTCGTGCATCAGGGCGAGCGCGCGGTCGCGGGTGAGCGTCATGCCATCTCCTCAAGGGGTCTGAGGGAAAGCTAAGGGGATGCGAGTGTGGGGTAAGAGGTCGCAGAATGTCGAAGGGCGGCGGGCCAGAGATGGCCCGCCGCCCTTCGCATCTGCATCGGTGAAATTCAGCCGATCAGGGGATGCTGGTCCCGAAGAACCGGTTCACCGCCGAGACGAGCGAGTCCGTCACCACTTGGTGCGCCAAGGTGGAGGGATGGACGCCGTCGAGGGTGAAGTAGGGGCCAAACCCGACCGACCCGCCGGCGAGCGCCGGAAGGAGGTCCGGGATCGACGGAATGGCGCCGGTGGCCACGAGGGCCAGGAGCGGCGGATTCACGTCGAGGTACGCCATCCCCCGGCTGGTGGCCTCCGCCTGGATGTACGCGTTGAACTGGCCCACCGCCGTCTGCATGGCGGCCAGCTCGGTCGGTGAGATGACGAGGGCATCGATCGAGCAGTCCATCGTCTGGGGTGCACCGCCTGCGGCCGCGGCGAGCAACGGCACGGCCTTGGTCCACGGGATGAGCGTGGCGAGCCCAGCCGGGGCGGCACAGTTCACGTCCACGGTCCAGAGCCCGAGCATCTGCAGGCCCGCCAGGTTCGGGTCCGGGGTGGTCGGGAGCGGCGCCTGACAACGGGCCGGGTCGACGTAGGTGAGGCAGTAGTAGATCGCCGTCCGTGAAGCATACGGAATGACCGAGACGTCGGTCACGCTGATGAGGGTGGCGGCTGCCCCGCTCATCTCGATCGTGTCCAGCATCGTTGAGTAGTTGGCCTGGAACACCGGCAGCGGGGTGATCAGGGCTGGATTCCCCGGATTCGACTGGCTGGTCAGCGCGCCCAACACGTCGTTGTTGCCGATCCAGGTGGTGACGAACGTCGGGTCGGCGTCCAGCATGGCCTGGTTCTGGGTCCGGCCGCCGAGGATGAAGGTCGTCAGCGCATTGCTGTTGGCGAAGGCGATCAGGTTGTCGTTCGGCGAGAACGACGTGGCGCCTGGTACCGCGACATTGCTGACGAACGGCAGCCGATCGTCGGCACGGAGGTCGCAAGTGGCAGCGGTACCGCCGCCGACCCGGGTCTGCGTGACGTTGTTGGTGAGCGGCGGCGCGCAGCCCCGTCCCTGCAGGGACGGCACAAAGAACGGCGCGTTCGCGCGGCCGGCAAAGAGCACCGCGTAGGAGCGCTGCTGCGTGCTGTCGTTGATGCCACCGGACTGGTAGCCGGCGGTGATGCTGTTGCCCATGGAGACGTACCGCTCCATGAGGCCGTTGCTCGTGGAAAGGTCAGGCGCGTTTAGCGGATCGTTGTCGTAGCACCCCGCCAGGAGGGGGAGCGCCAGCAAGAGAGCCGCGGCCACTCGGATGCGCTGCATATGCTGTGATCTCCCGATCAGAACGAGTAAGTCAGGGTGATGCCGACGAGATTGGCGCTGAACGTATACAGTCCGTCGTTCAACGCGGAGGTCGGAACGGCTTCGCCGCCGTCGCCGCTCCGCCCCTGGCGGTCAGCCTGATCGATGTACTGGTAGGCGAGGTCGAACCCGAAACGGTCAGAGAGATGCGTGCCGAAGCCGGCGGTGAACTCGGTCCGCGCCGCTTCCGGCAGGTTCGGGGTCACGGTCTGGTCGGGGGCTGCCGCGTTGTGGGCGATGATACCGAGACGGGCCGTGGACTTGGAGCCGACCATGTACTCGCCACCGAGTCGCCACGACGTCGTGTTGCGATAGTCTTCCACGAGCGTCCTGTCGCCGAGGAGGCTGAAGCTGATCGGCAGGGTCTCCCAGACTTCCCAGAACTGGATGCCGACGTCGCCGAGGATCTTCAGCTTGTCGGTGACCTGGAGGGTCAGGCCCATGTTGAGCTGGGCCGGGTACGGGAGGACGGCGGCGCCGCCTTGGTCGACCAGCGGGCCGTTGGTGAACAGCGGGGCCACCAGCGCATCAACCGGCGTGCCTGCCGGGTAGCCGAGCGGGTTGCTCGGCGCCAGGTACAGATCGGTCGAGACCTGGCTGATCGTCGCCGCACCGTCATCGACATTCACGGTCTGCTTGGAAAGGTACCGGATGCCGAACGACAGCTTGTCGGTGAGCTGGGCGATGGCGCCGAGGTGGAAGCCGAGCGAGAGGTCGCTGCCGGCAAGCTCGACATTGGCGAAATCGGTTCCATACGCGATGCCGAGATTGGCGAAAGTGATCCCACCGCCACCCGGGACCAGCTGGTCGGCGAGGTCAACCCGCTGCTTCAGCTCGACCGTCGAACTGGTGATGTCGAACCCGATACCGAAGCTGAGGCGCTTGCCGGCCTTGAGGCCGAAGGTGGGCTGGAAGTAGATGCCCTTGACCGAGCTGTAGTAGCCCAGGAAGCGGCCCTGGGCGTCGTCCGGCCATTCGATGGCCAGCCCGTAGGGGGCAAAGATACCGAAGCCGATGGTCGCCTCATCGGAGAGGCCATACCCCACGTAGACCGCGGGGACCGGATGCGTCGCCTCGACGAGGGTGCTCACTTCACCGGTGCTGCTGTTGGTGAAGTCGCCCGTCGCACGGATCAGCGTGGCCCCACCGCTGGCCACGCCCTTCCCCGCGGGGAGAATCAGGCCGGCAGGGTTGAAGAAGATGGCCGAGCCGTCGGCACACGGGGAGGCGACACCGGTCCCGCCGCGACCCATGGCACATGAACTCTGTTCGTTGACGCTGAACCCTTGGGCTTCGGCCGATCGCGGCATGACCAAGACGGCAGTCAATACCCCGGCGGCAATCCAAACCTGGAACCGTCGCATACGTGGACTCCAATTCGGGACGACTTCAGGGACGCTCCGGGCGAACCCGGCGACTAGAGACACGAAAAACATATCGTGCGAAGGAAAGAGTTGTCAAAGCCCACTTTCATACCCGAGCGGACGAGTCGGCAAACGGGTCAGTGGGCGCCGGTGGTCTTGACGCGGCTCGCTGTCAGGGGGACCCGGATTCCCGCCCCGCCGTCGATCGAGATTTCGAAGGCAAACGCCCCGGGGCGGGGGAGTGGTACATCGAAGACAAGCACCGCCCCCGCCTCGACTTCCGTCACTCCTGCGGGCGGCTCGCCAAACTGGACGCTTCCCTCGCCACCCAGCAGTTCGGTGTCGTCTTCGTCCACGAACCTGATCCGGATGCCATGGGTCCCGATGTCGGTCCGTCGGCCGCGGACGCGGAGCACCAGGTGGGTCCGCGGGTGGACAGTGGGGAATTCGGCCACCCAGACGTGCTGGAAGATCCCGAGCACGGAGAGCTTGCCCTGCTGATCGACCAGGGCGTAGTCGGCGATGACCGCGAAGTCGAGCCGAAGGCTCATGTCACCCGGATCGATTCGATGACGTCGTTCTTCTGGATCGAGTTCACGATGTCCAATCCGGTCGTGACCTGCCCGAAGACGGTGTGGACGCCATCCAGATGCCCCTGCGGGGAGTGACAGATGAAGAACTGGCTCCCGCCGGTGTTCTTCCCGGCATGGGCCATCGACAGCGTGCCGGCCACATGGCGATGGGTGTTCTTTTCAGTTTCGCACTTGATGGTGTACCCGGGGCCGCCAGTGCCGACGCGGGGGTTGTTCGCGTCGCGGCTGAGGGGGTCGCCAGCCTGGACCATGAAGTTGGCAATGACACGGTGGAACCGCGTGCCGTCATAGAACTCCTCGTTGGCCAGCTTCTCGAAGTTGGCGACCGTGCCCGGGGTCTCTTCGTCGAAGAGGTCGGCGACGATGGTGCCGCGGCTGGTCACGATGGTAGCGGTCTTCATCATTGATTCCGTGGGATGTGGGTCAAGAAGTGAGTGGGGCCCGATCGGCCGGCCGGAAAGATAGCGAGGCCGCGGCCAGCGCCGCGACCACCCAGAGCGCGCCAGACCAATACGGTGCGCCGTGGCCGACATGGTCGAACACCAGGCCGGCCCAGAGCGGGCCGAGGATGCGGGTCAGGCTGACCACGGACTGCATGGACCCGAGCACTTTCCCCTGCTCGACGCCACTGACTGTCCGGGAGACTTCCGAGGTCAGCATCGGCGCCGCGGAGGCGTTGCCGAAGGCGAGCAGCAGGGTGGCTGGATAGAGCCAGGCGACGCTCGGCACGAACGCGGTGGCCGCGAATCCGCCGGCCATGAGCAACAGCCCCCAGGTCGCGATGCGCCGTTCATGGCCTGCCGTCGGGATGCGGCGCAAGAGGACGCCCTGTACCAGGACGCTCACGGCACCGACCAGAGTGAAGATCCAGGCGTTGCCCTGGGGGCCGAGGCCAAATCGCTCCCTGGTGAACACCGCGTAGTTGGACTGGAGCCCGGCCATGGCAAAACTCATGGCGAAGATCGCGGCGAAGAGCCTTCCCAGCCCTGGGCGTCGTACTGTCTCGCCTAGGTGACCGAGGGGGTGGAGTTCCGCCAGTCGGAAGGGACGACGTTCCCGCCGTGCCGGAGGGAGCGACTCCGGCAAGAGAAAGTAGCCCAGGGACACCGTGATCAGCGAAAGCACGCCGGCCGCGAAGGCAGGGGCGCGCAGGCTCCAGAGGCTCAACATGCCTCCGACCGCGGGGCCCATGATGAACCCCAACCCAAATGCGGCCCCGATGAGCCCGAAGTTCTTCGCCCGGTCCTCCGGCGGCGAGACATCGGCGATGTACGCCTGTGCCGTCGAGACATTGCCCCCTGTGAACCCGTCAATCAGGCGCGCGAGATAGAGCAGCCAGAGGGTCTGGGCGAGGCCAAACAGGAAATAGCCGGCCCCGGTCCCGAGGACGCTCAACAGGAGAACCACCCGCCGGCCGTGCCGGTCGGAGAGGGCGCCGAGCACGGGGCTGGCGAAGAACTGCGCGGTGGCGAAGGTCAGGCTGAGGAGTCCGACCGTCAAGGCGTCGCTTCGAAACTCGGCGACGATGAACGGCAGTACCGGTACCAGGATCCCCACGCCGAGGAGATCGAGGAAGACGGTCAGGAAGATGAAGAGGAGCGGCCGGTGGCCCGGCCCGCGCTTGCTATCCACCCAGGGTTCTCTTGGCGCTGGGGCACTCGGCCGCGATCGGGCATGCGGCGCAGTTTGGGCGACGCGCGATGCAGATGGCGCGACCGTGGCTGATCAGCAGGTGTGAGAGGAGCGTCCACTTGGGCTGGGGGAAGAGGGGCATGAGGGCCCGCTCCACTTTCTCGGGGTCGGTGGCCGTGGTCAGGCGGAGCAGTCGACTGAGCCGCCCGACGTGGGTATCCACCGTAATCCCGTCGTTCCGGCCGAAGGCATTTCCGAGAATGACATTGGCGGTCTTCCGGCCCACGCCGGGGAGGGCGCGCAGTTCGTCCATGGTGCCAGGCACTTGCCCTTCGTGCCGCTCGACCAGCGCGGCGGCCATGGCCAGCAGGTTCTTCCCCTTGTTGCGGAAGAATCCGGTGGACCGAATCAGTTCCTCCACTTCGTCCTGCGTCCCGCTGGCGAGCGCGGTGGGGTCGGGAAACCGGGCAAAGAGTGCCGGCGTGACGAGATTGACCCGCGCGTCCGTGCACTGGGCCGAGAGGATGGTGGCGACCAGGAGCTGGTAGGGGTTGGCGTGGTCCAGGGCGCACTGCGCATCGGGATATGCCTGCTCGAGCATGCCGAGGATCTTCCTGGCCCGGGCGCCGCGCGCCGCGGCCGACTCGCGGGCCACTCAGCCCCGCCGTGCGTTCCCGAACGCCAGGAACCCCTCAGCCGCGCGCGTGTTCAGCACCTCGGCCGGCCCGAGCCATCCCTTGCGGGCGATGCCGACGCCATACGTCACATTGCCGAGACCGGCGAGGTTGTGCGCATCCGAGCCAATGGAAATCATGACGCCGTGCGCGCGGGCGCTTCGCAGCACGCGCCAGTCGAGGTCCAATCGATGCGGGTCGGCGTTGATTTCGATGCCGACGCCCAGCGCGCCGGCCTTGGCAAAGATCGCCTCGAGGTCAATCGCGTACGCGTCGCGCGAGAGCAGCAGCCGGCCCGTGGGATGGCCGAGGACGGTCAGAAAGGGATTGTCCAGCGCGGCAAGCACGCGGGCCGTCATCTCCGGGCCGCTCAGGTTGAACCGACTGTGAATCGATCCGATCACGAAGTCGAGGCGGGCCAGCACATCGTCCTCGTAGTCGAGGCGTCCGTCCACAAGGATGTCGGCTTCGACCCCGTGGAGGATCCGGAATCCCTCCATGCCCGCTCCGACGTCGGCAATCTCGGCTGCCTGTCGGGTCAGCGCCTCAGGCGAAAGGCCGCCGGCGTAGGCCGCCGACTGGCTGTGGTCGGTGATGCCGATCCACTGGTAACCGGCGTCGCGCACGCCGCCGGCCAGGTCGGCCACCGAGTTGGAGCCATCGGAGTAGTTGGTATGGCAATGGAGGAATCCGAGCAGATCCTCCTCCGTGATCAGCGCCGGGAGGCCGTCTCCCGCTGCGGCGTCGATCTCGCCGCCGCCCTCTCGCAATTCCGGCGGGATCCAGGGCAGGTCCAGCGCACGGTACAGCGCCGCCTCATCCGGTGTCGGCACAAATTGACTTCCGCACCAGAGCGCGGCACCGCGCAGGGAATACCCGAGTGCGGTGGCCCGCGCCTCGAGCTGCCGCACATGCACGTCCCCTCCCGTCGCCTGCACCAGCACGGCGCCAGCATTCTGCGGAGGCGTGACGATGATTTGCGCGCTGGTACCTCCGACAAACCGGAGGGTGACGTGGCGTTCGTCCTGGCCGGCGAATTCGTGGATACGGGGCACCTGGCTCAAGCGGGCGAAGATGTCGGCTGCGGGCACCTCGGCGGTCAGGACGATGACGATCTCCCGGACGACTTCGCATCTGCGCCGCACCTCGCCGGCCGCCGTTGCGGTCAGCACTCCAGGTACGCGGCTCAATGCATCTGTCAGCGTCCGGGCTTCTTCGGCGGCATGATGTGCCAGGCGGAAGGCGCTGGCCTGGCGAAGGAAGGCGATGCTCTTCTGGATGTTCTCGGCGGTCTTCTGGCCGAACCGGGGGAGTCCAGCCAGGCGCCCGTCCGAGGCCGCGGCCTCGAGTTCGGGAAGCGAGTCGATGCCGAGGGTGTCGTGAATCTGCCGGATCTTGGCGACGCCGAGTCCTGAAATCGAGAGCATCTCGACGAGGCCAGGGGGGACCTGGCCGCGCAGCTCCTCCAGGAGGGCGCATCGACCGGTCGTGGCCAGTTCGTTGATCACCTCCAGCGTCGCGGGGCCCACACCCTTGGTGGCTGCGAGGGAGCCGTCGTCCAGCGCCTTCTGGAGCGTCTCGGGGAGTCCTCCGACGACGCGAGCAACGGTCTTGAACGTCCGGACGCGAAAGAGGTTCTCACCCTTGAGTTCCATGAACGACGCGATCTGCTCCAGCGCATCGGAGACCGCGCGCTTCTCCAGCCGGTCGGTCATGCATCCTCCACGTGCGTGGATGCGGCTCCCGGGTGGGCGAGGACGCGTGCCACGAGTTCCACCAGTTCGTTTGGCTCGACCAGCGAGTGCAGGCCCGCGAAGGCGCCACCGTCCAGCGAAGGGGCAAAGAGCGGCGTGCCATCACGGCGTGCGATGTTTGCCCCTGGCGCGCCGAACGCTTCCGCCACGGTGAACCCGTCCCGGGCGGGGTGGACGCCGAAGACGCCGAGCACGCGGAGCTGTCCGGCGGGGTCGGTGTGGACGAAGCAGCCGTCGAGGGGCTCCCATGGTCCAGGCGAAGTGAGCGAGGCCCAGATCAGGCGTTCGGGGAATTGAATGTAGCCGGGCCTTTCCGGCGCGGCGGCAGGCGCCCTCGGGTCCACCAGGAGGCGCCGGAGCTCCTGGACAGGCAGCGACCAGACTCTTTGCCCGGCGGCCCAGAAGACGTACACGTGATGCAGGAGGGCGGTGAGTTCCTCGAGGCCCTCTCCGGCGTTCGAATCGTCTGGATGTAGTTCCCGGAGCAGGGTCATCGCGGGGCGCGTCAGGAGGAAGGCGTCGCGGTCGCCCGGTTCGACGTTGGCCGCAGCGAGCGCATCGCGAATAGGTGGGAAATGGTCCGGCGCCAGCCCGGCAAAGACGAGTTCGAACGGCGTTGGACGATCCATTCCCCCAAGATAATCCCCTGGCCGCTCGACACCGGGGCCGCACGAGGGGTGTGTCCGTGCCGACCCGGTGTCACGCGGGGAGGAACTCGTCGAGCAGGCGCCGGAACTCCTCGAACGCCTCGACATAGGGGACATGGCCGGAGTCGGCGAGCAAGTGGAAGGGTGCTCCGATCGCATCGGCGATCGCGCGCGCGGACTCCGCCGGGATCGGGTCGTCATCGCCGTGGAGGACGATGGCGGGCGGGCGCAGCCTGGCCAGCGCGGGACGCAGGTCGTAGTCGCCAAGACTCTCCCACACCTCCTGCTGGGTGCGGCCAGTTACCCGGAATGGCGTGAGGCCGTCCACCTTCCCGGGGTCGTGGAAGTACCCGGCCACCGAGAGCTCGAACACTCGGCGCTGATAGGACTCGGGATCGCGTTCCCGCAGCCCGCTGGCGCGGAGGGCGGCACGCGCCTCCACGAGGGCCGGCGCCATGGTCCGGGCCGAGAGGCGGCGCTCGAACTCGGCCCGGGCCGCACGCCACGCGGGGGCGGGGGACACCAGCGCGAGTCGTTCCACGCGTTCGGGGTGCTCGGTGGCATAGAGGAGCGAGAGGAGGCCGCCCCAGGAGTACCCCGCAATGGTCAGGCGCTCCATTCCCCAGAGCTGCCGCAGCGCCTCGAGGTCCGCCACCTGCTCTCGCCAGCCGACCGGCACTTCCCGAGCGACCGCCGACCGGCCCCCGCCGCGTTGATCGTAGTAGATCAGTGTCCGGCCAGTGGCCAGCGCATCGAATCCCGGGAGGAGATAGTCGTGGTGCGCGCCGGGTCCGCCGTGCAACACGACGGTGGCCGGGCCGCTGCCGACCCGCCGCTCGAATAGGGAGGCGCCACGAACCTCCCGGGTGCAGGTTTCAGCTGAAGGCGGCACGCAGCTCCTCCACGGTATTCGTATGGATGGTCACGATGTCCTCCATCCGCGCAGCATAGCCTCCGGCGAGGGTGACGGCCACGGGCACACCGCGCCGCGCGCAGGCCGCAAAGACGCGACGGTCCCGGGCCCGAAGCCCGTCCACGGACAGACTGAGCCGGCCGAACCGGTCGCCCGCAAAGGGATCGGCGCCGGCCAGGTAGAAGGCGAGGTCCGGCGCGGCAGCGTCCAGCACCTCGTGCAGGTGGCGATCGAGGGTCGCGAGATAGGCCGCGTCACCGGTGCCGTCGGGGAGCTCAACGTCGAGCCGGCTCCGCTCCCGCTGGAAGGGGTAATTGCGTTCCCCATGCATCGAGAAGGTGTAGACGTCCTCGTCACCATCGAAGATCCGCGCGGTGCCATTCCCCTGGTGGACGTCGAGGTCGATCACGGCCACCCGGCGCAGCAGGCCCTCCCGCTGGAGGGTGCGTGTCGCCACCGCCACGTCATTGAAGACACAGAACCCCTCGCCCCGCTCGGGAAAGGCGTGATGAGTGCCGCCCGCGAGATTGAGCCCGGCCCCGGTGGCGAGTGCGTCACGCGCGGCCTCGACGGTGCCCTGCACGGTTCGAAAGGAGCGCTCGCGGAGGCCGGGCCCCCAGGGGAAACCGAGTCGCCGGACGGCCGGTCCCTCCAGCGTGCCGTCCTCGATGGCTGAGACGTAGGCGGTCGTGTGCACCAGGGCGAGGGCGGTCTTCTCGACCCGGTCAGGTTCGTGGATCGCACCGGCGGCGAGCAGGCCGCGCGCCACGACGCCCTCGCGCACCGCCTGGTACTTGGCGATCGGGAATCGGTGGCCTGCAGGAAGTGCGACGGAAAAGCGGGAGGAGGACCAGGCTCTCACAAGAGGACGGCGAGGGCGTCCGCGACCTGGCGAACTGCTGTTTCCTCCGCCGGTGTGAAGGGGTCTGGGACGTCGCTGTCGACGTCGATTTGGCCGAGGATGGCTGCGCCGCGCCTGATCAGCACGACCAGTTCCGAGCGGGTGTCGAGGTTGCACGCCAGGTAATTCCCGATGGCCTGGACATCACCGATGTTCTGGTCCTGGCCGGTGGCCACCGCCGTCCCGCAGACGCCGGTACCGACCGCGATGCGCCTGTGCTCGGTGTCCCGGCCGCTCCACGCCTCGAGCACCAATTCCGAGCCGTGGAGCATGTACAGATACACCGACGTGTAGGGCGGACCGGCGTCGCGGATGCGGTCGGCGGCGAGCTGGAGGAGTCCCTGCCGACCGGCGTCGTGGGTGAAGGCGCCGCGGAGGGCGGCGACGACGCGGTCGGCATCCAGCACGGCCCCGCTCATCCGCCGCGCTTGCCCAGCGTCACGTCCAGACCCATCGTCTGGCCATCGCGGACCACGATGACAACGACCTTGTCACCCGGCCGGTAGGCGCGGAGGGCGTCGGTCATGCCCACCAGGTCGGGGACGTCGTAATCGCCGATCTTGATGATCTTGTCGCCCCCCTTCATGCCGCCCACCTCAGCGGGACTGCCCTTCGACACGCCGGTGATCAGGACGCCGCCGCTCTCACCAGAGGCCATATCGGGCACGGTGCCCAGATACGCGCCGTAGCCGGACGTGGCGGCCACCCCGCCCTTGGGCGCGGGGGGCGGCACGTCGACAAAGGTGAGCCGCGTCGGCCGGTTGCCGAGCGCCGTCGCCATCGCCGCGGCGAAGTCTGCGATTCGGACCAGGCCCTCGGCGTTGATCTTGTCCCAGTCGTCGGTGCTCCGGTGGTAGTCGCCGTGCAGGTCGGAGAAGTAGTGGAGCACGGGGATCTTGGCCGCGTAGAACGACGTCTGATCGCTCGGCCCGTAGCCTTCGGGCTGCGGGCGGAGGTCAAACTTCGCGTACCAGTTGAGTGAGTCGAGGAGCGCCGGGAATTCGGTGGCGGTGCCCGTCCCATACACGATGAGCTTGTCGTTGTTCAGGCGGCCGACCATGTCGAGATTGATCATCGCCTCGGTGACGCTCAGGGGATAGATCGGGTTCTTGACGTAGTAGTCGGAGCCGAGCAGGCCAAGTTCTTCGCCGCTGAAGGAGATGAACACGATCGTCCGCGCGGTCGGCGCCGCCTGCAGGCGGGTCGCAATGGCCAGCAGCGCGGCGGTGCCGGAGGCGTTGTCGTCCGCGCCATTGTGCACGCGTCCGGTGCTGTCGGGATCGAGGGCGCCGAAGCCACCGAGGCCAAGGTGGTCATAGTGCGCGCCGATGATGATGGTCTCGTTGCGGAGCGCCGGGTCCCGGCCGGGGATGATCCCGATGACGTTCTTTCCGTGCAGCTCGCCGAGGTTGGCGTGCTGGACGGCGGGGGCATCCTTCGAAACGGTGAAGGGCTGGAACCAACCGCCCGGGGGTGGCTGCAGTCCGATCTGGGCAAAGCGCCGTGCGACGTAGGCGGCGGCCGAATCGGCGCCGGCGGTGCCGGTCAGGCGGCCCCCGAGTTCATCGGCGGCGAGGACCTTGACGTCGGTCTGGGCGCGTCTGGCGGCTTGGTCGAGGGAGGGAGCGGCGGTTTGGGCGGCCACGGGAGAGGCCAGCATCGCGCCGAACAGGACACCGAGGGAGTACCAAACGATTTGGCGGGTCACGAGAGGCTCGAATGTTGAAAACCGGCAGGGTTGCCGGGGTGGTGTGAACACCTAAGATTCTAACCTCGGGGAGGGCTCGAACCCAAGTCATCGCCGCCCCCGCCTCCCACCTCAGGAGTCCCGTGAACGCCCGTCTCCTGGCCCTGCTTCCCGCTGCGATCGCCATCAACCTGGTCATCGGTGGGCTCGTGAACGCGCTCGGGCTGCCACTCTACCTCGACTCGATCGGGACCATTCTGGCGACGGTACTGGCCGGCCCGGCGGTCGGGATCCTCGTCGGCGCCATCGGGCAGGTGCTGTTCGGGCTCATCAATGGCTACCAGTGGATTCCGTTCGGCCTCATCCAGGTGGTGATTGCCGTGCTCGCCGGTGTCGCGGCGGCTCGGGCCGGGTTCCGGTCAACCGGCCGCAGCCTCGCCTGGGGCCTCCTCACCGGCCTGGTGGCCGGTGCCCTCTCCTCGGTCATCAGCTACGTCCTGTTCAAGGGGGTCACCGCGACCGGAACGACGGCGGTCGTCACGCTGCTTCGGCAGGTCGGCTTCTCGCTGCCCGCTGCAGTCACGGGGTCTAGCCTCGCGCTCGATCTGGCCGACAAGGCGGTCGCATTCCTGGTGGTCGGCGGCCTGGTGCGATCGTTGCCGAACCGGATGATCGGCCGGTTCCCCCGAGCGGCGGGGGCGGTCGGACGGTGAGCCCGGTTCCGGGTCCGGTCACTGGGCGCCTCCATCCGTTCACTCCGCTCGTCCTTACGCTGGCCGTGGCCGTCGTCGCCGTGGCAGCGCCGGGGCCCGTGCCCGCGGCGGCCCTGTACGCCGCGACGGTGCTGGCGGTCACCGCCGCCGGCGTCGGCCGCGCCGCGCTCCGCGCCCTGATCCCGCTCGCCCCGCTTTGGTTCTTTCTCCTCCTGCTGCACGGAGTGCTGGGCGAAGGCAGCCAGCTTCCGGTGCTCGGCCTCTCCCTCTCCCGCGACGGGCTGGCCCTGGCCACCACGCAGGGGTGTCGGCTCGGCGCCATCGCCACGGCTTCGCTGGCGCTCTATGCCTCGTTTTCGCCGGCCCGATTCGTGGATGCGATGGCCGATCGCGGCTGGTCATTTTCCGTGGCGTACTTGGTCGTGGCCACGCTGCTGGCGCTGCCACGGTTCCGCGCGCGCGCGCTCGCCATTCTCGATGCGCAGCGCAGCCGCGGGCTTCGATTGCGCGGCAGCCCCCTCAATCGGGTTCGCGCCCTCGGGCCGGTGGCCTTCCCGCTCCTGCTGGGCGCGCTGGCGGAAGTGGATGAACGTGGCTTCGCGCTGGAGACGCGGTCGGCCAGTGGCGTGGTCCACCGGACGCCGCTCGATCCGCCCGAGGATGGCCCTGGCGATCGGGCAGCCCGGTGGCTCGCGGGCGCCGGCGCGGTGGCCGCGGTGATCTGGAGAGTGCTCGGGTGAGCGCGCTCCGCTTCGATGGGGTCGGGTTCACGTATCCAGGCGCGCCCTCGCCGGCGCTGCGCGACTGTACGCTGCGGGCGGACTCGGGGAGCATCACCTGGCTGACCGGTGCGCTCGGCGCCGGGACCAGCACCGCCCTGCTGACGGCGGCGGGATTGGCGCCGAGCCATACGGGCGGAGAGCGGGCAGGGAGTATCCACACCCTCGGCGTCGATCCTGCGCTCCCATCGTCAGGGGTGGTGCTCGGGGGCCGAGTGGCCCTCGTCCTCCCGTCACCTGGCACACAGCTTTCCGGGATTGCGGAGACGGTGGCCCAGGAGGTCGCCTTTGCCCCCGCCAATCTCGGGTGGCCGCGGGCGCGAATCGAGACGCGGGTCGTCGCCGCCATGGAGGTGCTCGCCATCGCCCATCTCGCCAAACGGGATCCGGGCACACTGTCGGGCGGCGAGATGCAGCGCACAGTGATCGCGTCCATGCTCGTGCTCGAGCCCGAGCTCTGGCTGCTCGATGAACCGACCTCCGCGCTCGATGCTCCCGGCCGGGCCCTGGTGCACACCATGATGCGCCGCGAGGCGTCCCGGGGGGCGGCGGTCGTCGTCGCGAGCGAGGACACCGATGGATTGCATCTGGTCGCGGACCGCCTGATCGTCTTTGCGGATGGCTGCCCGGTGCTGGACGGTCGGCCGCAGGACGTGCTCCGTGGTGACCAGGTGTGGGACGCCGGGGCGGCGTCGACCGCCATCGCGGGGCTCTCGCGTGCCGCGGGGAGCGCGGCTCCGCATCCGTTGACGGTGGACGAGGGGGTGGCTCGATGGGCGCGGTAAGCCCGCTGGTGATGGAAGGCGTCCACTTCGCCTACCGAAACACGCCCGTGCTGGAAGGCGTATCGCTGGACATTGGGGCCGGAGCAGGCGTCGCACTCCTCGGCGCCAACGGCGCCGGCAAGACGACGCTCACGCGACTGGCGATGGCCCTGCTCCATCCCGACCAGGGACGGGTGACAACGGCGGGGAAGCAGACGGCAGGTCGCCACCCGGAGGACCTGGCGAGCACCGTCGGCTACCTCTTCCAGCACCCGGAGGCCCAGCTCTTCGCGCGCACCGTGCGCGCCGAGATTGCCTTCGGCCCGGAGCGCCTCGGCTGGTCCGCCGAGCGAACTGGTGAGGCCGTCGAACAGGTCCTGGACGAGCTGGGGCTTTCGACGCTCGCCGATCATCATCCGTATGATCTCCCCCAGCCGACGCGACGGCTGGTGGCGCTCGCGGCGGCGCTGATTGCCCGTCCGCACCTGCTGGTGCTGGACGAGCCGACCGCCGGCCTCGATCGTGCGGCACGGGCGCGGGTGGCCGACGTCGTGTACGCGCGCCGCGCGGCCGGCACTGCAGTGCTGGCGGTGACGCACGATCTCGGCTTTGCCGCGGCCGTGCTCGACCGGGCCGTCGTCCTGGAAGGGGGGCGCGTGGCCCGGGAACTCGCTCTCCCGGAGCTCCTGGGGCACCACCCCGACTTTCCGGCTCCGCCCCTCCTTGAGCTGGCACGCCGACTGGGGCTGGAGGGCGTGCGGCCCGCCGCCGCCGTGCTGGCGCCGCTCTTGACTTCTTCCCCCGAGACCGGGACGCTTGAGGCATGACTGCACCCTCATCGATCGTTGCTGCGCTGGCGCGGATGCTCGACCTGCTCCAACACGACGCGAATGATCGCGAACACCTGAAGGCCGGGTTTCGCGATCTCTATGCCGTGATGGAGCCCGCTGGGGCGAGGATCTCGATCGACGTGAAGGGGATGATTGTCGACGGCACGCCTCTTCCGCATGGATTGCCCGGCGGTGGCGAGGTACGAATTCGGTTTCACACACACGGCATTGGGAGCGTCCGGGTGCCCGCCGGTGTCCGGCCGGCGGACCTCCTCGCCGTGGTGCGATTGCTGGCCACCGAACCGATTGGGGAACCCACGGTGGAGGCGTTCGTCCAGCGGCTGCCGGTGGAGGCGGCGCTGGCGATCCAGATCGACGGGCCGCGCCAATTGCCGAAATCGAGCGACACCCGGACGCTGGACAACCTGAGCGCGCCGATCGGCGGCGGTTCGGCGCCCATTCCGCCGCCCCCGCCAGAGCTTCTCGCGGCGCTGTCGGATCCCGGGGTGCGGGTCCGGCGCGATCAGCCCGGCTACGATCCGCTTCGCGACATCGAGGTGAAGGCGGACCTCGCCTACCGCCGCGAGGAGTGGGAGGAGTTGCTCGGCCTCGCGACAGAAGTACTTCGCCTCGAGGGGGAGGAGCGTGACGAGAGCCGCCGCCGGCGGTACTCGGTGGGGTTGCGGCGCATCCTGCCGAAATCGGCGCTCCAGCATATCGCCCGCGCTGCCCTCACCGATGGTCGGCGAGTCGAGGCCACCGCCATTCTGAAGCGGATGGATGCGGAGGCGGTGGAGGCGCTCCTTGAACTGCTGACGGCCGCACCGACGCTGTCAGAGCGCCGCGGGTACTTCACGGTTCTCACCAAGATGGAGACCGGCACGGACCGCATTGTCCACCGACTGCATCACCCAGACTGGTTCGTGGTGCGCAACGTGGCGGAACTCTGCGGAGAGCTGCGCCTGGCGAGCGCCGCCCGGCCCCTGGCCGAACAGGCCTCGCATCGCGACGAGCGCGTGAGGCGGGCAGTGGCCGGTGCGTTATGCAAGATCAGGTCGACGGAGGGACTCGAGGCCCTGCGGCAGCTGCTGAATGACGTCGAGCCGATGGTGCGGTTGCAGGTGGCCCAGGGAATCGACGGGGATTGGGGGCGCGGGCTGGTCATGTCGATCGCGGTGCGTTTGCCCGACGAGGGCCACGCCGATGTCTTGCGCGAGATGCACCTGGCACTCGGCCGCGTGGGGAGCGTGGATGCCGTGAAGACGCTGCAGGCAGCGGCGGCGCCCGCCAGGGGACTGCTCTCAAGAAAACCTGTGGCCGTCCGGTTGGCCGCCGTGGAAGGACTGGCGCTGGCCGGCGGCGCCGTCGCGGCCGGCGTGCTGCAGGACCTGCTGAGCGATGGCGACGAAGCGGTCCGCACGGCCGCGCAGCGAGGACTCGCCGCCGGTTGATGACTCGCGCCCCTACTGCGGCGCGAACGCGGTGTTCGGTTTGACCGATCGGGCGAAGGCCGCCAGCAGGCGGGCGGAACGGTCGAGGTCCTCGAGCTGCACCAGTTCGTTCGGGCTGTGCATGTAGCGGAGCGGCACGCTCACCACGCCGGTGGCCACGCCGCGGGCGGCGGTAAAGATGTGATCGGCGTCGGTGCTGGTCATCCGCGGCGCGGCCTCGACCGAATACGGGATCTTCTCCTTCTCCGCCGCCGCCACCAGCCGGTCGAAGACGGCGGCATTGACAGCGCTGCCACGGCTCAGGACCGGGCCCCCGCCCAGTTGGTAGGCGCCGTGCCGGCGCTTGTCGATCCCTGGGTAATCGGTGGCATGCGTGACGTCCACCACGATGGCCACCTGCGCGTCGAGCTCCGTGGCGCTGGTGCGCGCGCCCCCGCCCGTATAGCCGATCTCTTCCTGCGTCGTGCCGACGGCAGTCACCCGTGCCGCAAGCTTCTTTCCCGCCAACAAGCGCAACGCCTCGAGCACCACATACGCCCCGACCCGATTGTCGAGTGAGCGGCTGGAGAGGCGACCGTTCGGCAGGCGCAGCACCTGTGACGTGAGAACGCCTGGGTCTCCCACCTTGACGCGTGTCAGCGCCTCCTTCCTGTTCTTTGCGCCGATGTCGACCCAGAGGTCTTCGATTTTGGAGACCTTGTCGCGGTCGTCCTTCTCCATCAAGTGGATGGGCTTCTTGCCGATCACCCCGTCCACCGGGCCGGCCTGGCCGAGCAGGGTGACCCGCTGCCCCACGAACACCTGCGAGTCCCACCCGCCGATGCCGGCAAAGGAGAGGAAACCGTCGTCGTCGACGTGGACGATCATCAACCCGATCTCATCGAGGTGGCCGGCGAACATGATCCGTGGGGACCCCGCGCCGTTGACCGTGGCGTAACAATTCCCGTGCACGTCGCTCCGGACGTCATCGGCGAAGGTGGCGGCCTCCCCGCGCCAGAGTCGGGCAGGGGCGGATTCGAAGCCCGAAGGACCGGGAGCATCCAGGAGCTGGGTCAGGAAATCGTAGGAGCGGGGAGGCATGGGAGTCCGGTGCGTGAAGGGAAGCGGTGGCGAGGTGTGCCAGCGCTAGGGGGCGAGTCGGCCGGGGGCGGTGGCCAGCAGCACGCCGAAGCCGGCGAGCATGACGGCGAAGGCGGCAATGGTCTGCCCACCCACGGCGAGCACCAGCGCGCCTACCAGCACCGTTCCCTCGCCGATCGCCCACACCGCCACGGCTTTCGGCAGGTGCTGGCGCCACCAGTGGTCGGGATCCTGCGCGGTGGTGCGCTCCGGAATCAGGCGGCGGAACGCCAATCCCGCGAGCAGCCCAGACGCCGCCAGGGCATATGCCGCGAAGGTGACTGCCCCACTCGTCCCGTCGGGAATCGCGAGCGCGCCACGGAAGTACCAGGCGAGGGCGGCGAGCGTACAGGCGCTGACGCTCAGGCTCAGGTACAGGATGCGGGCGACAGCGGCCTGCGACGTCGGTGATGGCACAGGGGGTGGTGTCATCGTGTGAGAGAAGGTAGGGAGTCGCGCTGCGCACGTCCAGATGTCATTGGGGAGGGGTCGCTACTCCGATTCCCAGTTCCTCGACTTTCCCTCCGCCAACCACTCGAGGGTGGCCGCCACCCGGCGTGCGCGATGCCGACGTTGGCCTCGCCGGTCTCGGCGGCTCAGGTCGTCAACCTTCTTCGCCTTTCTCGTCGCGAGCGCGCGAGCTCGCGATCCGGAGGGAGGTCACGGCCAGCCCTCCAAGCGCCAGGCCCAGGCCGATGGGGAGAATCCCGAACGCGCCCAGCAGTCCTCCGCCGGCGGCCGCACTGCGGCTCGCCGCCCCCAGGGCAAACACGCCGGAGAGGCCGAGTAGGAGGGCGATGACGAGACTGACCATGTGCGTTCGGCGCAGGGCCAGTGCCACCCGAGGCCCGCCACGCCACAGGTGGACCCCCAAGGCCATGAGCCAGAGTGACGGGAGGGCCAGGAGCGGGACACCGACGAGGCCGATGACGGTCGCGAGTGGCAGAAGCAACAGCCCCACCAGGATATGGGCGACGCCGAGTACCCGATGTCGATCGATCCTGGGGGTGGGCATCGTCTACGCCGCGGCCGGGTCGGCGAGCGAGGCCACGTCGGCAGCGCCGGTGAAGGTCAACGATTCCGAGTTCACGCAATAGCGGAGCCCGCTCGGACGCGGCCCGTCCTCGAAGACATGACCGAGGTGGGCGTCGCACCGTGCGCACAGGATCTCGACCCGGCGCATGCCGTAGGAGCGGTCCTCCTCCGTGGTCACGTTTTCGTCGGCGATCGGCCGAAAAAAACTGGGCCAGCCGGTGCCCGAATGGAACTTGTGGTCCGACACGAACAACGGCAGCCCGCAACAGAGGCAGGTGTACACACCCGCCCGCTTGTTGTCGAGCAGGGTGCCGCAGTGGGGCGCTTCGGTGCCCTTGCCACGGGCAATGCGGTATTGCTCCCTGGTGAGTTGGGCCTGCCACGCGGCGTCGCTCTTCTCGACGCGCGGCGTCTCTACCGGCCCGACCAGCTGGCCCTCGCGATTGAACACCCTTGCGCGCATCGAGTGCGCGCCTACTCGAACGCCGAGGGGAGGGGATTGCTGGGTCGCTCCGAGTCCCAGAAGACCGAGAGGATCCACCACCGGCTCCCGTCCCAGAACAACTGGATGGAGTTGATCCCGCGGGCAAACGGCGCCGTCTCACCGCGGCGCAGGCTCTCGTACGAGCTGAAGGCATGGGCGATGGCTCCATAGCGCTCCGTGCTTCGCTTCAACTCCCGCTCGGTGAACCCGATGGCGACCAGGAATGAGTCTGCACGCGTTTGATACTGCGCGGGCGTCATGATACGGAGCCCGCACTTTCCGGCGGTATCACATCCGGTGGGCACCAGGCGGGCCTCGGGGTGCATCAGCGAGTGAAAGCGGTCCCACTGCCGTGGCTGGCCGACCGGTCCGCTGATGACGGCGTAGAGGGTGGTGATGATGCTGTCGATGGAGCCGACATCGGCTGGACGGGCCGCCGGCCGGTCCTGGGCAGTGCTGGATGCAACGCCGGCGGTGCACACGAGTGCGAGCAGGAGCGTCGGGAGGCGGCAGGGCATGTCAGTCCTTTCCTCTTCGGGGCGGCGGGTCCATCGACTGGCGATCCCAGTGCAGCGTATGAAAGAGGCGGTGCAGCACAGGCGCGAGGAGGAGGCCGGCCGCGACGATGAACACGAGTCCGGCAAACAGTGCGTACATGCCGGCGAACAGCTTGCCGGTATCGGTCTGCGGCGCGTTGACCGGTCCCATGCCGCCCAGCAACATCGCCGCGTTCAGGAAGGCGTCGCGCCAGGCGAGTTCTTCGAACTGAATGTAGCCCAGCATCCCGATGGCCACTGAGATCCCGACCAGGGCGAGCGTCACTGCCAGGTGTCGTCCCAGGCGCTGAATAAACGCCCTCATGGGCAGCGGGCGATCCCTTCGTGATTCGTACATCTGTCCTTCCCATCGGTCCGACGGTTGCAGCGCAGGTGCCGCGCCATCAGGGCAACGCCGTCGCTCTCCCGGTCAAGTCGATGACACGTCGTGCCAGAAGGAAATCTCCGGCGGGCCGGCGAAAATGGTCGCGGCGCTCTGGATGAACGCCTGGATGTGCGGGGTCTGCATGTGCGGGCCGGTGTAGGCGGCTTGGGAGGTCCAGCGTTCGTACAGCAGGAACTGGGTGTCGTCCGCCGCGTCCTGCAGGGTGGTGATCTCAAGGCAGTCAGGTTCCCTGGCGAGCACCGTCCGGATCAGGGGGGCCAGCGCCGCCCGTGCGGCGGCACCCTTGCCGGGTTGTGCGCGGTACCTGATGACGACCGTGACGGGGGTGGCGGGCATGGAGACTCCGGGCGACGGGGTGATCAACGAATATCCCCCGCCCTTGGCGAATGCGCCAGCGCCAGGCGCGCCTCTTCGCCCGCGGCCGCGGTCAGGTCCTGGTCGCCCATGGCCACGCCGACCTTCTTCAGGAACGCGTTGGGCGGTTCGCCACCGGCGAATACCCACATCCAGTCGTTCGGTAGTTCGGTCACAGTGCCGCCGACGGAGATCAACACCGACTGCTCGCGCACTTCCGTCGGCTGGGATTCGAAGAGCACGCGGAGCTTCTTCCCTTTCACGGCCTCCTGCAGCTTCCTGGCGTTCCGCTCCTTGATCCGGCTGAACTCCGCCTTCCGATAGGAGAGGGTCACCTGGTTCCCCTTCTGATACGCCAGGCCGAGCGCAGCCTCCACCGCACTGTCGCCCCCGCCGACCACGAGAATCTTCGAATCGACGTAGGCGTCCGCCTCGATCAGGCTGTACATCACCTTGGGCAGTTCCTCTCCCGGGATGTTCAGCTTTCTCGGCGTCCCACGGCGGCCGAGGGCCAGGACGACATGCCGGGTCCGGTAGGTGCCGCCCGTGCTCGTGATGCGGAACGTCGCGTCAGCTTCCCGGTCGATCGACTGCACCTTTTCGCCAGTGCGAATCTCAAGTCCCGCCTCCTTGATCACGGCACTCCAGAATTCAAGCAGCTCCTCCTTGGAAATTTCGAGCTTCTTGAATTTGCCGTGGAGCGGGAACTCCACCGGACTCGTCATCACCAGCTTTTGCCTGGGATACTTGGCCACCGTCCCCCCGACCGCTTCCTGCTCGAGGGTCACGTAGGTGAGCGCCCGTTCCACGGCGCGCAGCGACGCGCTCAGCCCACCGGGGCCCGCGCCGACGATGCACACGTCGCGGACGTCGGGCGCGCTGGGTTGTGAGGCGACCCGGCGGGCGATCGTGTCCATGCATTCGCGGCCCTGGTTCACCGCGTTCTTGATCAGCGCCAGCCCGCCGAGCTCGCCGATGATGAACAGGCCGGGGATGTTGCTCTCGAATTCCCGCGAGAGCCGCGGCATGTCGGCGCTGATGCTCGGGTTGGCCATCACGATCTCGATGGCGCCGACCGGGCAGACCTCGGCGCAGAGCCCATGGCCGATGCACTTGTGCCCGTTGATGATGGCGGCCTTGCCCGCGATCACGGCCAGGACATTCCCTTCCGGGCAGACGTCGATACAGGCGCCGCAGCCGATGCAGTGCGACACGTCGATGTGCGGATGCTGCGCCCGCGGTCCGCTCGAATGAAGCTTGCCGCGTTCGGCGGCGGCCAGCGCCGCCTGCTCCCGGCGGTGGGTCTTCCGGATGTGGAGGACCAGCGGGCCGATGAGGAAGAGGCCAAAGACGACGTAAATCAGCAGGTCCATTGTCACTCGGAAGTGTGGGTCGATCGGCGATGCAGGGTGCAAGTGGGACGGGCAGACTGCACGTGAGGCGCGTCACGCTCGGCCGACGGATGGTCCGGCGGCGCCCGAGTCGATGCACCGTTTGCGCCTTTCCTCCGGCCGAGCTCGGCCGGGAACAGCGGCGGGGGACCCGGCCAGCCCCCGCGGTACCGCATTCCGCGTTTCGCGACTGAAACATGCCGATCCATCCGTAACGAATCGTTGCACCACGAGAGGGCGTCCAATCCAACGTATATGAGTTAACATGTTGTTGTACAACTATTTACGCTACTTCTTCATGATTTGCTCATTCGGGTAGGAACCTTGCTGAATATGGGTCCGTATTCCTACGGCCATCCAGTCACGGACCCACCGCATGACCCCCCACCAGATGGGGGGCGGGGGCGCGTCGGCTGGCACCCACTCGACCGAAAGCTCGATGTCCACTTCGAATTTGGCTCCCGCCCCTCGCGTTGCTGCCCTGACCGAACGCCCCGTCGCGCCATCGGCGCCCGTACGCGCACATGTCCCCCGGCGCCCAGTGCCGAAGGCGAAGCGGTCGAAGGCGATGACCGCCGCCCTCGTCTTCGGCGCGGGGCTGGTGGCGTTGAATCTATTCGGAATGCGGTACTACCTGCTGCCTCGCGCCGAGCAGGTTCGCGACCCGCTCCATGCCTGGCTGCGTCCCTCAGGGTACCTCGGGCAGACGGCGGGCGTCCTCGCGCTCCTGATCTTTCTCTTCCTCTGGTTGTACCCGCTTCGGAAGAAGTTCCGGTGGCTCGCCTTCACCGGCGCCATCTCCAAGTGGCTGAACGTACACGTGCTGGCCGCGCTCGGCCTCCCCCTCCTGGTGGCGGCGCACGCGACCTGGCAGTTCGGGGGGGTCATCGGCCTTGGATTCTGGTCGATGATGCTGGTCTGGTTGAGCGGCATCGTCGGTCGATACATCTACGCCAGGATTCCGCGGGGCCAGGCCGGCGTCGAGCTCACGATCGATGAGATCAGCACCCAGCGGCAGGAGCTGCTGAACGAGATCGCCGAGCTGTCGGGACTCGAGGCCAAGGAAGTCGAGGCGGTGCTGGCGCCTGACACGGCGCCGACGGTGGGCCTTGGGTTGTGGCAGACCATGCGCCGGATGGTTGCCGACGACCTCGGTCGGCGACGCGCGGCCGCTCGCCTGCGCCGCCAGATCAAGTTGCGCCGCCCGATGCAACGGCGCAGCGACGCCGCAGTGCTGAAGGAAGTCCTTCGCCTCGCCAACCGTGAAATGGCCATGGTACAGCAGGCTCGCATGCTCGGCGCCACGCAGAACATCCTCCGGTTCTGGCATGTGGCCCACCGCCCTCTGGCGGTGACGGCGCTGGTGGCGGTCATCATCCACGTCATGGTGGTCGTGTCGTTGGGCGCCACGTGGTTCCGGTAGGCGAGGGCACGACCGGTGTGTTCCGCGGACTCGTTCGCGCATGCCTCCTGGCCCTCGGCTGGGTGGTGCTGATGTCCACGCCGCTGGCGGGACAGATCTCGCCGGGCCCGCTCGCAGCCGCGCACGCGACGCTCGAGGGACCGACCCAGTGCACCACCTGCCACGGCAGCCGGCGGGACGCCATGACCGGCCAGTGCGCGGCCTGTCACAAGGATATTGGCCGATTGCTCGACCAGGGGCGGGGCTACCACGGCAGCGCCGAAGTGAAGGGCACACCCTGCGCCTCCTGTCATCCGGATCACGCCGGGAAAGGCTTCGAGATGGTGGAATGGCCGGATGGCGGCATGAAGAGCTTCGACCACAAACGCGCTGGGTGGGCGCTTGCGTTGAAGCACGCCGAGGCCACGTGCGCGGATTGTCACACCGACGAGTTCCAGGTGCCGGGAGTGAGGGATCTCTCCGTTCGAACGACCGGGCAGGGCTATACCGGTCTGGACCCCACCTGTACCAGTTGCCACGAGGACATCCATCGCGGGGCGCTCAAGCAGAACTGCACGGTATGCCACGATGCCGGTTCGTGGTCCGTCACCCCGGGGTTCGACCACGACACGACGGCGTATGCGCTCACTGCCAGGCACGCCGATGTGAAGTGCGACGACTGTCACCTCGACGCTCGGCTCTCACCCCGGAGCGACGGGAAGGGGCACCTGATCCCCGTGTACAAGCCGGTGTCGTTCGAGTCCTGCGCCAGCTGCCACACCGACCCGCACAGTGGGGGGCTGGGCCCGAAGTGCGCCGACTGCCATAGCACGCGCGGGTTCCAGGTCATCGACAAGAACCGGTTCGACCATGACAGAACCAAGTATCCGCTGCGCGGCAAGCACGTGACCACGGCCTGCGCCAGGTGCCACAAGGACTTCTCGACGCCGGCCCTGAAGACGCCGAAGTTCGCCACTTGCGTCGAGTGCCACACGGACGCCCACAACGGGACCGCCACTCTCGCCGGCAGGCGGGTCGATTGCGCCTCGTGCCACTCGGTCAACGGATTCGCCCTGTCGACGTATACGACCGCGAGCCATGCCACGACCCCGTACCCGCTTGAGGGCAAGCACCTGACGGTGAAGTGCGCCGCCTGCCATAGCCGGAGCACCGCGACGACTGCCGCGAAGACGCTCGGCAGTGCCAGGGTCGTGATACGGCCGAAGTACGCACAGTGCACGGACTGCCATGCTGACGATCATGGCGGCCAACGAATGGCGAGCACCAACAAGGGCGAGTGCGCCGCCTGCCACCGTGTGACAGGGTGGACTCCGAGCACCTTCGACAGTGCCGCACACGCACAGACGAATCTGGCCCTCGATGGTCGCCACCAGGAGATCGCCTGCGTGGCCTGTCACGGCCTCGCGCGCGCCGAGCTCCCGCCGATGACCGGGACGGCGACGATCGGCAAGGCTGGATTCCGGTTCCGGATTACCGAGACGGAGTGCGCCGCCTGCCACACCGATCCGCACCGTGGCCGATTCTCCGACGGGGGCTCCGGGGTCACGCCAATGGGTTGCCCCGCCTGCCATGGCATGCGGGCCTTCCGGCCGTCGACCACCGACATCGCGGCACACGCCCGATTCGAGTTTCCACTGGAGGGTGCGCACCGTGCCACCCCCTGCTCAGCCTGTCACGACGAACTGACGCGCCCTGCCTCCGCCGCCCGGTCCACGCTGGTCCGGGGCTCGGGCGGGTTTGCCGACCTCCGGTTCGAGGCAACGCGGGAATGCGCCGCTTGCCACGAGACGCCGCACGGCGATCAGTTCGCCGCCTGGGACGCCCGGGGAGGCTGCGCCGCTTGCCACACGGTGGCCGCCTTCGTCCCGGCGGCCAACTTCGATCACGACACCGACGCCTCGTTTTCGACCAGGGGCGCCCACGAACGGGTGCCGTGTGCGCGGTGCCATGTGCGTGATGCGGCCGCCCTACCCACGGAACCGTTGCGCTATCGCCCGTTGTCGGGGCGCTGCGAGGCCTGCCACGGCAAGGAGTCACCATGAGACGCCTGATCTGGCTTCCACTCCTGGCGCTGTCGCTCGCGTTGGTCGCGGGCGACCTCGCCGCGCAGGAACGGACCACCTCACCGCACGGCGACCTCCAGACCCAGTGCACGGTCTGCCACGGGCCGGATAGCTGGACGGCGCTTCAGATCAGCAGCCAGTTCGATCACGGGAAACTCGGCTTCCCGTTGACCGGCGCGCACGGCGCGACCACGTGCCGGGCATGTCATACCTCGCTGGACTTCAAGCTGGCGAGCTCGGACTGCACCGTGTGTCACAGCGACAACCATCGTGGCGAGTTGGGCCCGAACTGTGCCCGGTGTCACACGACGCGCACCTTTGTCGACCGGGACCTCATGGTTCCGGCGCATCGGTTGACGCGCTTCCCCCTGTCCGGCGGCCACCTGGCGGTCGAGTGCACGCAGTGCCATGCACCGGGCGTTGGTGGGCAGATGCAGTTCGTAGGGACCTCCACGGCGTGCTTCTCCTGTCACCAGCCCGATTACAACGCTGCGGCGAATCACGTCACGTCGAGCTTCCCCACGAGCTGTGAGGGGTGCCACTCGACGGTGGCCTGGAACGCGGCAAACCTCGGGGCGGGGAACCACCCGACGTCGCCCATCGCCCTCACCGGCGTGCACAGCAGCAACCTGGTGACCTGCGCCCAGTGCCATACGTCGCAGCCCTACACCGCGGTCGCGCGCACCTGTGACGGTTGCCACCACCAGGAGTACCTGTCCACCAGCGATCCGAACCACGCCGCCTCGGGGTTCTCGACCGACTGTGTGTCGTGTCACCAGCCGGTCGCCAACTGGGCCGGTGCCAAGTTCAATCACCCCTCGGCGCCGATCGCCCTGACGGGTCCCCACAGCGTCAACCTGGTGGAGTGCACGCAGTGCCACACCAGCCAGCCGTACTCCTCGGTGAGGCAGACCTGCGACGGCTGCCACCATGCGGAGTACGTGGCCACGACCGACCCGAGCCATGTCGCGGCGGGATACAGCACCGACTGCGCTTCCTGCCACCAGGTCGTCGCCAACTGGGTGGGTGCCACGGCCAACCACCCGACCACCCCGATCGCGCTCACGGGCGTGCATAGCGCCAACCTCATCCCGTGCACGCAGTGTCATACCACCTCACCCTATTCAACGGTGAAGCAGACCTGTGACGGCTGCCACCACGCAGAGTACGTGGCCACTACCGACCCAAATCACGTCTCGGCAGGGTATGGCATCGACTGCGCCTCCTGCCACCAGCCGGTGGCGAACTGGGCAGGGGCGAACGCCAACCATCCCACCACACCGATCGCGCTGACGGGCGTGCACAGCGCCACTATGGTCACGTGCACCCAGTGCCACACGACTTCCCCGTACTCGAGCGTGCAGCGCACCTGCGACGGATGCCATCATCCCGAATACGTGCAGCCGACCGACCCCAACCACGTCATGGCCAACTTCTCGACCACCTGCACGGCCTGCCATGGGTTGGTAGCGAACTGGGCAGGGGCGAAGTTCACCGCGCACGATGGGAGCGTGTCGCAGTTCCGGATCTACAGCGGCAAGCATAACAACCGGTGGAGCAACTGCGCGGAGTGCCACGCTGCCGGACAGTCGTATGCCGCCACGCCGGCGTTGCTCTGCCTGAATTGCCACGCGAAAGTCCAGACGGACAAGCACCGCGGGAAGAACTACACGCCCAGCGACTGCGTGCGGTCGGGCTGCCACGCGAACGGATCCAACCCGTGAGCCCACGCGCGAGGCGCCTGACAGGGCTGCTCGGAATGGCATTGCTGGCGGCGTGCACCGCCGGCGAGGCCCGCGCCCAGGACTCGACCGAGGTGGTCGCGCTCTACATGAAGGAAGGGGCGGTTATCCGCGGGCGTATCCTCGCGGACAACGGCCCGAACGGTATTCGGATCCGGAGCCAGCAGTCGGGCGCGACGTTCGTGGTTGCGGCCGCGCAGATCGACAGCGTGGTACGGCCCAAAGCGTCCGTATCGCCATCGACGCCCGTGCCCGAGCCGATGGTACCTGCCTCGCAAGCACTGGACACTCCGGCACCACCTCCGAGTCCTGCGGCGGCCACCGCGGTGGACACCGCACCCATGACGATCGATGTGGCCTCGCCGACCACAGTTATGGAAGGACTCGCGCCGCCACCCAGTGCGGTGCCGGCGCAAGACATGATCGCGCCAGTCGTCATCGACACCGCCCCGCCCGACACGGCCGCGCACCGGACGACCGTCACTTTCATGTCCGGCGCCGAGATCTACATCGGGGCCGGCCGGCTTGACGGGTTGCTGGAGGGCTCGGAGGTCTCGGTCATGCAGGGAGACGACGTCGTCGGGATACTGCGTGTGAAATACGTCGCCTCCCACCGCTCCGCGTGCGAGGTTGTGTCGGGGGCGACCGGAATCGCGCTGGGGGATGTGATTCAGTTTCGCCGGCAGATGGCGTCCCCCGAAATGCTCTCCGCGTCGTCGATGTCCGGGCCGCCCCGCCCGCGGCGGATGAGCGGGCCCGGGCTCCACGGCCGGTTCGGGACCCGATACCTGCGAGCGACCACGACGACGATGGCCGGCGGACAGGAACTGGGAAGCAACGGCTTCGACCAGCCCTCGCTCGACGCCCGCATCAACGGCATCGGCCTCGGCGGCACACCGCTCGGGGTGGCGCTCGATCTGCGGACCCGTCAGACGACCACGACCTCGGCTGGCCGCACGGAGGTGGATGGACATACGCGGGTTTATCAGGCCGTCATGTACTGGAATCAGCCTGGCGCAGGCTTCCGCGCGGCCGCGGGCCGGCAGTACCTGACGGCGGTCAGTTCCATCGGCCTTCTGGACGGCGCGTTGCTCGAGTTGAATGGGGGAAGAGTGTCGGTCGGTGCGTTCGCCGGATTCGAGCCTGACATCGCCACACTCGGGTTCTCCAGCACGGTCCACGACTTCGGCCTCTACGCGAGCGTGCACAACCGGCCAGGGACGTCGACGGTGACGTCGGCGACCATTGGTGCCGTCGGGTCCTATGAAGGAGGAGATGCGCGCCGGGAGTGGGGCATCGCGCAGTTCAACATGAACAACCGGTACGTCTCGCTCTACCTGCTGCAGGAGCTCGATTATTACCGGCCGTGGAAACTCGCGGGGCCGAACGCCGAGGAAAGCGCCATTTCGGCGACGAGCCAGTTTGCGAACCTCTCCTTCCGGGCGACCCGCTGGCTGGCGATCAATGGTACCTATGACAAACGCCGCAGCGTGCCGACCCTTCGCGACTTCACCAATCCGGAGACCGAATTCGATGACACCTACCGCCAGGGCTACGGAGGTGGTGTGCAGGTGACCGGCCGACAGGTGTACGGCGGTGGCGACTGGCGGCGGAGCACCGGTGGAAGTTCGGGCGGCGCCAATTCCTTCACCACGACCCTCGGCGTCAATCGCATCACCAAGTTCAACGTCGGACTGTCGGCCCGGGCGACCTGGTACCAGAATGATGTCTTCTCCGTCGACACCACCGCCGCGGTGCTGCAGACCTCCGGGCAACTCTACTCCGGGCGGATGAGCCTCGACCCCTTCGGACCGATTCATCTTGATCTGAGCGCGGGCCTCCGCCAGGAGGACAACCCGATCGCGCTGGGGCTGCAGAAGTCGACCTGGTACGGCGTTGACATGGATCTGAACGTCGGGCGCGCCTGGTTCATCTCAGTCTCAGCGCTCCGACAGAACGATACTGCCAACCCCGGGACCAGCACCCTGACGCAGATCTACGGCGGGGTGACCTGGCGGTTCTAGGCGCCAACAAGAACGGGGCGGCCACTGGCCGCCCCGTTGTCATGTCCGTTGTTTGCCGCGCGTCCTAGAACAACCCAAACCCGATGATCGGCTTCGGCGCTGGCTCCTCGTCGTCACCCCCCAGTTGCACCGGCTCGATGTCCAGGGACGTGTCCTGCGGGATCTGCACCGCGTCGGCGCCGAGCGTCCGGAAGAGCCGCCACTGTTCCTGGCGGGCGGTGTACGAGTAGCCGCCGTTGTACATCAGTGTCACCACGAGCACGCCCTCGGGCCGCCCAAGGTAGCCCACGAGCGTGCTGACATTGCCGAGCGTCCCTGTCTTGGCGCGAACCACCCCGCGTCCCGGCATTCCACCGAGCCGGCTGAGTGTGCCTTCGCCGTTGGCCGGCAGGAGGAGCGGGAAGTTCCGTCCCTCGTACGTCATCGGAAAGCGCGTCAGGTAGGATACGAACACCGAGGGTGCAATCCGGTCTTCCGTCGACAATCCGCTGCCATCCACCAGGTGCACACCCGTCGTCGCCCCGGTCACCGATCGCACATGCTCCGTCAACCGCTCCGCGGCGTTCGACGTGCCCCCTGCCCACCGGAGCAGCAACTCCGCGCCGTAGTTGAGGCTGCGGGTGTTGACCTCCGACGCGAGCGAGTCCAGGATGGGCGACTCGATTTGCGCCAGCACCGACTGGTAGTCTGACGGAGCCGCAGACGCGAGTGCGAAGGAGTGGTCCCACTGGATGCCCGCGTCCTTGAGTGCCCGCCCCCAGACAGCACGCAGCACCGCCTCGGGGTTGTTGGCGACCCGGCTCAGGCGACGCGGTCTGGCTGACTGCCCGATGCTCCCGGACAGGACCCACCCGCCGCTGGAGGTGGGCGAGAGTCGAAGCGAGGAGCGGCGGCCGGCGACGGTTCGCGCGCGGTTCGTGACGAGTTGGCTCACGCCGTGGGGCGATTCCCCGATGATCACCGGCCGCGCGCCTGACTTGCCGCCGGGCCGGACAGTGAATTCCACGGTGTTCTCATGCAGGGTGAGCGCACCGATCGGTGGTGCAAAGAGTCGCCCGCGATGCCTTGAGGCCCACACCGACGGATAGACCGCGTCGGCCGGACCCTCGGTGCTTCGGACCACGAGTGGTCCTTGGAGGTGGGAGATGCCACGCTGGGCAAGCTGCTGGGCAAGATCCGCCAACAGCGGGCCCTGCCGGGTGGCGCGTTCCAGCGAGAGATCCCCATTCAACTCGAGGGCCCACGTCCCCATCCATTGCCCGGTGAAGGGGTCCACCATCCCGGTGCCGACCACGCGCGTGGCCACCCTGGCGTCGCCCCCAAGCTGGGTGCGGGCAAATCCGGTGGTGAACAGCTTCACGGTTGAAGCCGGGAGCAGTGGGCGGTCTTCCGCGACGCTCCAGAGAATCCGTCCAGTCTGGTCCGCGATCGCGATGCCCCACTCACCAGGTGCGCGGCGCTTGGCCCGCTTGTACCAGGAATCCAGCGCGCGCTGTACCTCGGCGTCGCCTTGCGCCTGCACCACGGCCGGGAGCACCGCCAGCCCGCCCATCAGGGCGAGCAGGGCGAGCACGGCGCGAAGCATTGGGCGAGGCGCGCGAAGGAAACGCGTCACAGGGGTACCGCCTGGTTGATGGTTGGGGCCCGGCTGGGTGGCCGTCCGCCAGATAGGTAGAGCAAAGACCGTTCCCGGGGACCGAAGGGGGGCCGGCCGCGGGTCCAGACAACGAGGCCCGCGGCAACCGCCGCAGGCTCGTGATTCAATAGTATGCGCCAAACTATTGTGGCGTCAAGAGTTGACCATCAGGCCCGTCCCGTCCTGAAACGCCGAGCCCCCCGGCGGGGGCCGGGGGGCTCGGTGGAGAGTACCGTGGCGCCCTACTTCAGCATCAACTTGGCGATGGTCTGCAGTTGCATGTTGCTGGTGCCCTCGTAGATGGTGCCGATTTTTGCATCCCGGTAAAACTTCTCGGCGGGGTATTCCTTGGAGTATCCATACCCACCGAAGAGTTCGAGGCACTGGGAGGTGATTCGGTCGGCCACCTGCGAGCTGAAGAGCTTGGCCATGGCGGCCTCGCGCAGGAACGGCTGGCCGGCGCACTTGATCCGTGCCGCGTTGTAGACCATCAGCTTGGCCGCCTCGAGTTCCGTCCCCATCTGGGCGAGCTGGAACTGAACGCCCTGAAACTCGGCGATCGGCTTCCCGAACTGCTTCCGTTCCTTCACGTAGGCGATTGCCGCCTCCAGGGCGCCGGTGGCCACTCCGATCATCTGCGCGCCGATGCCGATCCGGCCCTCGTTCAGGGTCTCGATGGCAATCTTGTATCCCTGCCCCACCGGGCCGAGGACGTTCCCGTCCGGCACCACGCAGTCTTCGAGGATCAGTTCCGTGGTGCTCGACGCGCGGATACCGAGCTTGTCTTCCTTCTTCCCCACCTTGAATCCCGGGAAATCCTTCTCGATCAGGAATCCGGTGATTCCCTTGTACCCCTTCGAAAAGTCCGTATTGGCGAAGACGATGAAGAACTCCGCTTCTGCGCCGTTCGTGATCCAGAACTTCCGGCCGGTCAGTTCCCAATGGTCGCCCTTCCGCTCCGCCTTCGTCTCCAGCGCGAAGGCGTCGCTGCCGCTGGCCGGCTCGGAGAGCGCGAACGCGCCGAGCATGTCCGACGCCAGTCTCGGCAGATAGCGGGCGTGGATGTCGGGGGACCCCCACTGCAGCACGCAGTTGTTGACCAGGGTGTTGTGGACGTCGACATAGATGGCCGCGGACGCGTCCACCCGGGCCAGTTCCTCGATGGCCAGCACGGCCAGGAAGATGTTGCCGCCGGCGCCGCCAAACTGCTCCGGAATCTCGACGCCCATCAACCCGAGCTCGAAGAACTTGGGGATGATGTCGGGATTGAACTGGGCCCGGGCGTCCATGTCGTGGACATGGGGCCGGATTTCGCTTTCGGCGAATTCGCGAACCGCGCTCCGGAACATCTCCTCTTCTTCGGTGAGCGTCGTCAGCGGAGGCGGGGCGGTCGAAAGATCAGTCATGAGATTCCTCCCCGCCGGGCGGGGGCTTGAGTCGTGCGGGAAGATACCCGCGGACCCCGAAGCGTTCAACGAGGCCCGAGCACCTCCAGCACCACCGGCACCCGGCCAAGCGGGGCGGCGATCTGCACACCCTGCACCCGCGGGCGGACCGCTTCCAGCATCTCGCGGGCAATCTGCACCCCCTCCGCAAGCCCCGCCTCCCGGCCGGCTGCGCTCGCGACCCGCATCCGCTCAAGGACAGCCTGCGGCACCGACACGCCGGGCACCTCGTTGGCCAGGAACTCGGCGTTCCTGAGCGACACGAGCGGCCAGAGTCCCGCGATGACCGGAACGGCGTGTGTGGACGCGCGGTCCAGAAACCGGTCCAGCTGCTCGAGGTCGAACACCGGCTGGGTGACGACGTACTCGGCGCCTGCGTCCACTTTCCACGCCAGCCGAGACATTTCCCGCTCGAAATCGGGGGCGGTGGGGTTGGCGCCCACGCCGATCACGAACTTGGTCGGCGCGCCGATGGCGTTGCCGCCCGGGTCGAGGCCCTGGTTGAGGCGGGAGACGAGGTTGGTCAGCCCGATCGCGTCGATGTCGAACACGGCGGTCGCGTCGGGGTAGGGCCCCATCTTCGGCGGGTCGCCGGTGATGATGAGGAGATTGCGGAGCCCGGCCGCCGCCGCGCCGAGCAGGTCGGAAAGCATGCCCAGGAGATTGCGATCGCGGCAGGCGTAGTGGACGACCGCCTCGAGCCCGACCTCCCGCTCGATCAGGAGGCCCGAAATGAGGGCGCCCATGCGGCTCTGGGCGCGAGGGCCGTCGGGCACGTTGACGGCGTCCACGCCGGCGGCCTTCAGTGCGCGCACCTGCGCGTACATCGGTGCCGGATCGACCCCCTTGGGTGGGACGATTTCCACGGTAGTGACGAACGCGCCGGCGGCCAGCTTGGCTCCCAGTTTCGAGCGCTCACCGAGGGGGAGGGCAGGGACGCCTTGCGCGGCGGCTGGCGCAACCGTCGTGTGGTGGTGGCGGGGCGACGCGCTCTGTGCAAACCCGACGATGGCCTTGATGTGCTCGGGCGTGGTGCCGCAACACCCGCCGACGATGCGTGCCCCCGCCTCGACCATGCGCTTCGCGTAGGTCGCCATGTACTCTGGCGACGCCATGTACATCTTCCTGCCCCCGACGTCGCGCGGGAGGCCGGCGTTGGGCATGGCGCTGAGCGGGAGGTCGACGACCCGCGCCAGGTGCTCAATGGCCTCGAGGACTCCGTGGGGGCCGACCGAACAATTTACCCCGATGACATCGACTCCCATCGCGGCAATCGCAGGCCCAAACGCGGAGGGCGCCGTCCCGTAGAGTGTGCGTCCGTCCTCACCGACGGTCATCTGGGCGATGATCGGCAGGTCGGAGAGGGCGCGGACGCCGCTGACGGCGGCGCGAAGTTCTTCGACGTCGCTGAAGGTCTCCAGGAGAAAGCCGTCCACCCCGCCGGCCAGGAGGCCGGTGGCCTGCCGCGCGAACGCCGCCTGCGCTTCTTCCACCGAGGTTTCGCCGAACGGTTCGATGCGGATGCCGAGTGGGCCGATGGCGCCGAGCACGCAGGCGCGATCGCCGGCGGCCTCCCGGGCGAGCCTGGCCGCCGCTTCGTTGATGGTCTCGGTGTCGTCGGCGAGCCCGTGGTGCGCCAGCTTGATCGGGTTCGCGCCAAAGGTGTTGGTCTCGATCAGTTCGGCCCCGGCCCGCACATACTCGCGGTGAATCTCCCGGATGACATCGGGCTGCCGGAGCACCAGTTCATCGTAGCAGACGTTGAGGAAGACACCCTTGCTGTAGAGCATCGTCCCCATGGCGCCGTCGGAGACGTGCACGTGGCCGTCGGCGAGCAGTTGGCGCAGGTCAGGCATTCGGGATCCTCCCGCGTGACTCAGCCACGCTCATAGCCCAGGTTGGGTGCCAGCCACTCCTCCGCCTCGGCTACGCTCCATCCCTTCCGCCGGGCGTAGTCTTCGACTTGATCCCGACCGAGGCGTCCCACGCCGAAGTACGCGGCCCCTGGATGCCAGAAGTACATGCCGCTCACCGCGGCGGTGGGCGTCATGGCACAGCTCTCGGTCAGCTGGATACCAACTCGTTGCTCGGCCTCGAGCAGTGTCAGGATGGTGCGCTTCTCGGTGTGCTCCGGGCAGGCGGGGTAGCCGGGTGCAGGGCGGATTCCCTGGTATTCCTCCCGAATAAGCGCTGCGTTTTCGAGCGCTTCGTCTGGTGCGTACCCCCAGAACTCCCGTCGGACCCGTTCATGCAGCCGCTCGGCGAAAGCCTCGGCCAGTCGATCGGCCAGGACCTTGGCCATGATGGCGCCATAGTCGTCGTGTACTGCCTCGCGGGCTGCCACGATCGCATCGAGCCCATGGCCGGTGGTCACCGCGAACAATCCCAGGTAGTCGGGTGCGATGTCGCCTGGCGCCACGTAGTCGGCGAGCGCGCGATTGGGGCGCCCATCGGCCTTGGCCATCTGCTGGCGCACGGTGTGGATGACCGCGCGCACCTCCCTGCGGTGCTCGTCGGTATAGAGCGCAATATCATCCTCCACCAGGCGTGCGGCCGGGAAGAACCCGAGCACCGCCCGCGCCTCGAGTCGCCGGTGTGCCACGATGTCCTGGAGGAGCTTCTCGGCGTCGGCCATCAGTTCGCGCGCCGCGGCCCCGGTGTTGGGGTCGTCGAGGATGGCCGGATAGAACCCCTTGAGCTCCCACGCCTGGAAGAAGGGGGTCCAGTCGATCCGGGGCACGAGTTCCTCCAACGGGTAGTTGGTGAACTCGCGAAGGCCGAGGAACGTCGGACGCGGCGGTGGTTCGGGCCAATCCAGGTGCACGGCACGCTTCCGTGCCTCTGCGAGGGTCCGGAGCGGCGTGGCGTCCCGGGCGGCGTACTCCTTTCGGAGTACTTCCTGCGCGGCGCGCGCCTCCGCCACGAACGCCGGGCGGAGGCTATCGCTGAGGAGGCTGCTGGCCACGGCCACCGCCCGCGAGGCGTCCTGCACGTGGACGACGGCTTCGGGATATGCCGGCGCAATACGCACCGCGGTGTGCGCGCGGCTTGTGGTGGCACCCCCGATCAGCACCGGTTGCGTGAAGCCCTCGCGCGCCAACTCGCCGGCCACGAAGGCCATTTCCGAGAGCGACGGCGTGATCAGGCCGCTCAGCCCGATGAGGTCGACGCCGTGCTCGCGTGCGGCATCGAGGATCCTGGCGGCCGGCACCATCACGCCGAGGTCAATCACCTCGAAGTTGTTGCACTGCAGCACGACGCCCACGATGTTCTTGCCGATATCGTGCACGTCCCCCTTCACGGTGGCGAGCAGGATCTTCCCCTTCGGCCGGTCGCCGTCGCGCGCCTTGGCCGCCTCGATGAAGGGAATCAGGTGTGCCACCGCGCGTTTCATCACGCGCGCGCTCTTGACCACCTGGGGCAGGAACATTCGGCCGGAGCCGAATCGATCGCCGACTTCGTTCATCCCGTCCATCAGCGCGCCTTCAATGATGTCGAGCGGATGGGCGGCTTCGAGCCGTGCCTCCTCGGTATCCTCCTCGATCCAGTCGGTCAATCCTTCCACGAGCGAATGCACCAGCCGGTCATGCACCGACCCATCACGCCAGCCAAGATCAGGTCCGGCCGAGACCGCCTGGCCTGCCACCCCGGCCGCGACCTCGAGCAACCGTTCCGTCGCATCGGCGCGGCGGTTGAGAATCAGGTCTTCCACCCGCTCCCGGAGGTCGGCCGGAAGATCGTCGTACAACGCCAGTTGCCCGGCGTTGACGATCCCCATGTCGAGGCCAGCACGGATGGCATGGAACAGGAAGACGGCGTGGATCGCCTCGCGCACCGGATCGTTGCCGCGGAACGAGAACGAGACGTTGCTGATGCCGCCGCTCACCGACACGTGCGGCAACTCCGCCTTGATGCGGCGGGTGGCTTCGATGAAGGCCAGCCCGTATCCCGCATGTTCCTCCAGCCCGGTGCCAATGGCAAAGACGTTCGGATCGAGGATGATGTCTTCCGGCGGGAAGCCCGCCTGCGTGGTCAGGAGGTGGCAGGCCCGTTTGCCGATGGCCACCTTCCGCTCGACGGTGTCGGCCTGGCCCTGCTCGTCGAACGCCATGACCACCACCGCCGCGCCATACCGTCGTACCAGGCGGGCCTGCTGCAGGAAGGACTCCTCCCCCTCCTTGAGTGAGATGCTGTTCACCACGCTCTTTCCCTGCACGCACTTGAGCCCCGCCTCCAGCACGTCCCAGCGGGACGAATCGATCATCACCGGCACCTTGGCAATTCCCGGCTCGACTGCCGCCAGCCGGAGGAATCGGGTCATCGCGGCCACGGCGTCGAGCATCCCTTCGTCCATGTTGACGTCGATCAACTGGGCGCCGTTGTCCACCTGCTGGCGCGCGACCTCGAGGGCCGCCTCGTACTGGCCGTCGAGGATCAACCTCGCGAAGCGCCGCGAGCCGGTCACGTTGGTGCGCTCACCGATGTTGACGAAGTTGGTCGCGGGCCCGACCACGAGCGGCTCGAGGCCGCTCAAGCGGAGGCGCGGTTCGAGTTCCGGGGGATGGCGTGGCGCCAGCCCGCGGACGGCGTCCGCCACCGCACGGATATGCTCGGGTGTCGTGCCACAGCAGCCGCCCACGATGTTGACGAGGCCGTGCTCGGCGAACTCCCGCACGACGGCCGCAAGTTCTGCCGGGGTCTCGTCGTAGCCGCCGAAGGCGTTCGGCAGCCCGGCGTTGGGGTAGACGCTGATCCGCGTCGGGGCGACGCGGGAGAGCTCCTGCAGGTGGGGCCGCAGCGCCTTGGCGCCGAGCGCGCAGTTGAGCCCGACTGCCAGGGGGCGTGCATGCGACACCGCCAGCCAGAACGCCTCGACCGTCTGGCCGGAGAGGGTGCGGCCGCTCTGGTCCACGACGGTACCGGAGATCACGACCGGCAGCCGTGCCCCCCACCGAGCAAAGCACGCTTCGATGGCGAAGATGGCGGCCTTGGCGTTCAGCGTGTCGAAGACCGTCTCGACCAGCAGGAGGTCAGCCCCCCCCTCGACCAGCCCCTCAACTGCCTCGCGGTATGACCCCGCCAGGGTGTCGAAGTCGATATTGCGGTGGCCAGGATCGTTCACGTCCGGACTGAGGGAGGCCGTTCGGTTGGTCGGCCCGATGGCGCCGGCGACATACCGGAAGTGGCCGGGTTCCCGCGCCTCCGCCCGGTCGGCGGCCGCCCGCGCCACCTCGGCGGCCGCCCGATTGAGCTCGCGCGCGATCGGCGAGAGGGCGTAGTCGGCCAGTGCGATGGACGTGGCGTTAAACGAGTTGGTTTCGATCAGGTCGGCGCCGGCGTCGAGGTAGGCATCGTGAATGCCGCCGATGATATCGGGCCGGGTGAGGCAGAGCAGGTCGTTGCAGCCGCGGAGATCGCTGCCGTGGGCGGCGAAGCGCTCGCCGCGAAAGTCCGCCTCGGCGAGCTCATGGCGCTGGATCATCGTGCCCATGGCGCCGTCGAGCACCAGGATCCGCTCACTCAGCAGGCGCTCGAGCGCGGCCAGGCGGCGGGGGCGGTTGGGGAATGCAGGACCAGGGAACGATGTCACGCGGGGCTCCAACAACGACGCCCGGAACCAAAACGGCTCCAGGCGAGCGTTTTAGCAGGTTGTTTAACGTGGCCGCAATATGCGCAAATCACCACGACTCGATTAATCTGACACCTGTATTCTACCCGTCCCCTCCTCGATGGCAAGGGCGCGGTCACGCCGCCGCGATTCCGAGCGCCTCGGCGGCGGCGCGGACCGCCACGCCCTCGACGTGCACGGTCTTCTGTCGGCCGCTGTGGCCGGCGGTGATTTCCACCGCACGCCTCGGCACGCCGAGCCGCTCGGCGAGAAACCGAATCAACTCCTCGTTCGCCGCACCGTCCACCGGTGGCGCCGACAACCTGATCCGGACCGAGTTACCGTGAAGCCCTACGACTTCGGTGCGGGAAGCGCGGGGCTGGATCCGGAGGCGCAGGCGGACGCCGTCGTCTGTGCGCTCCAGCGGGCTCATCGGAACAGGCTGAGGAGCACCGAACGGAGAAGCACAAGCGCGAGCCAGGCCACAAGCGGGCTGAAGTCGATCATGCCCATCGGGGGCAGGACTCTACGGATCGGCGCAACCAGCCATTCAGTGAGGAGGATGATCGGTCGGAAGTGGCGATGGTACGCGCCGATTCCGAACCACGAGGCCACGACCCGAATGATCAGCGCGGCGATCAGCAGGGCGAAGACCCCATTGATCAGGAAGACCGCCACGCCGCCCGCACCGCTGCCGGCCGCCATCTGGGCGCGATACCAGAATCCGACCAACCAGTCCACGAGGGCTATCAGCAGCAGGCCGCCCAGGACCGCGAACCCGAAGAGCCAGAGCGGCGCATCCTGGGGGTTCTTGCCGGCGCGGACCAGGCGGGATTCGAGCGGGCGGAGGAGCGGGTCGGCCACCCGGCGCACCAGACGCGGCCAGGGTCCGAACGGGGTCAGGTGGCCTGCGCGCACCAGCCAGAAGGTGAGGGCCACGATGGCGGTGAACCCGAGCGCCGCGATGCTGAGGGCTCGCGCGGCCAAGGCCAGGGCGGGCAGAAGACTCATACCGGCCTCACCGGCCGCTGGCTCGTTGCACCTTGTAGGGGGAGCTCCGTCCCTCGGAGTCGGTACAGGTCACCGTGAAGCGGCCATCGTTGAGCGCCGATTCTTCCAGGAGGTCGGTCGTTCCACGGCAACTCGTCAGGAGATGCCCGAGCGGCTTGCGGAACATCGCGAAGGCCATCGGCGGATTGGCGCGGGTGTCGATGTGCCGCGCGATTTCCGGGGTGAGGCTGTCGATGCCGGCCGTCCGGAGCGATGCGGGGTACTTGCGCTGGTTGGCGGCGGCGTAGGCGGCAAGACGGTCGACGAGCAAGAAGACATCGCGGCCGAGGCGCGTGGCTTCTTCCTGGGCGACATCACCCGCAGGTGCGGGGGAACCGGACGGCGGGTTGCCGGTCGCCGGCGCCTTCTCCTTGCCGCACGCACCGGTCAGGGCGCAGAGCAGCGAGAGGACGACGGCGCGGGTGGTCCTGCTACTCCATCGCGAATTCACGATTGAACACCACCTCGAACGTGAAGGTCTTGGCCCGGCTGCGCGTTTCGATCAGGTCGGCAATGCGGCGGAGTCGATCGGGAACGGCCATGATCCGCTCCTGCGCCTTGCGCCCCATCTCGTTCAGGCCCTCGAGCTTCTCGATCTTCCAGAAGGCAATCTGCTCCTGGACGATCTTCAGGTAGTCGCGCGGCCCGTAGATCCCGGCGCGACGGATCACCTCGGCAAAGTCCCGGAAGCCGGGGATGGTGATTCCGGGCATGTCGATTCCGGGCAGGATATGCGAGGCCGACTCGAGGCCGCGATTTGGGTCACGCTTGAGTACCTCGGCAAACACTGCGCGGTAGAAGCTGAAGTGTCGCGCCTCTTCCATGGCCACCTTTTCCAGCACCTCGCCGAGCTTCGGGTCGTATTCCGCCACGATCTTCCCGGTTTCCGCGTGTGAGCGCTGGGTGGCCCGTTCCTGCACCGACGTGTAGACAAACACGCGGTAGGGATCCTTGTCCCACTCGGGGTTGAATCCGGCCCGCAGGTATTCGAACTGGATCTCCTCCAGCTTGCGCTGGTCGAGGAGGCCGGTGTCGCGGACGTAGTCGTGGAGGATCTGGCCGTGACGGTCCTCTTCGGCGGTCCAGAGATTGAGCCAGTCGCGCCAGTGGCTGTCCTCGCCGGCGTGTGCCGCGAAGACCCGGTGGAAGTGCGGGAGGCCTTCTTCCGTGAGCAAGTTGAGGGCGACGGCCGCGCGCGCGGGCACCGGAATGCCATCGGCGCGGCGCCGGGCGCTCTTGAGGTGATCGTCGACGGATTCGTCGGGGCGGGGCCCGATGAGGTCGTGGGGGAACCACAGGGGACGTTTGGCTTCGTGAGTCGCCATGAGTTCGCGAACGGTGTCCTCGAAGTCCCGCAGGACCTCGAATTTCGCGATGATATCGTTTGCGGTATCACGGAGTGTCATCAAGTCCCCCGGGGCGCCGGTCCGGAACGAGAGAGAGCCGGGGGGATCACGGCACCCCGACTCTCTAAGCTAACGCCCTGCGGACGGCTCCGCATCACCGGCTCAGGCCGACGGGACGGCCTTTTCCATCAGGTACCATGTGTTGCCGCCGATATACCCCTCCCGGGCCATCACTCGCCGCCAGCCCATGGCCAGCAGGAACGCCTCCGAGCGGAGGTCGTCGGTCCAGAACTCGATGAGATGCGCCCCGTAGCTGGCGGCACGCTCCTCGAAGGCGCCGAGGAGTCGGTGCGCGTGGCCCTGGCGCCGTTCGGCGTGTGCCACCGCCACTTCGACCAGGTGCGCCACGCCACCCTGCAGGGTATAGCGCAGGCCGCCGACCCAGTCGCCGATTTCACTGGTCAGGACGAGGTACCGGTCTTCGACGCGGCTGGTCGTCCCCTCGGCCTCGTCCTCCTCGGTCAGGAGGTCCGAAAACCAGGCGGCGAACTCCTCGTCCTGTTCCATTTCACGGATCGTGATTTCACTCATCGGTCCGGTGTCTCCCGGTAACGGTCCAGGCGAAAATGCCTGCCCGCAGATCTGTATTTGCAACTTGGGTGCCATGGTGGCTCGCTCCCCAAGGTCGGCGGCAGGCAAGTGCCCATCGCACAATGATGTTACAACGCTCGCCCCCGTTTCGTTCCCCCGAGATCCCGTCCCCCGGAGGGGACGTTTGGAGCGGGGTGGATTTCCGTCAGGCGAGTCCGATCGCGATGGCGGCCGCCAGGGCCACGGTGGCCAGCGCCGTCAGCAGCAGCATCACCGGGACCGCGAACTTCCACCACTCCTCGAGCCGGACGCCGACGGCCGCGATCATGGCCAGCAGGGCGCCGTTGGTCGGGTTGACGAGGTCCATCAGCCCGACCCCAAACTGGTAGGCCAGCACCGTGACCTGGCGCGAGAGTCCAAGCAGGTCGGAGAGCGGCACCAGCAGCGGCATCGTGAGGACCGCCTGGCCGCTGGTGCTGGGGACCGGCAGGTGAAGGAGACCGTGCGCCGCCATCATTCCGAGGGCGGTAAGCGTGACCGGCAGGTCCGCCACGGGGGCGAAGAGCCCGCGGACAACGGTGTCCACGATGTGACCCTGGTGCATGACCACGTAAATGGCCCGGGCAAACCCGATGATCATCGCGGCGTACGCCATCGACTTGAAGCCGTCGACGTAGGCGTCGGCGGTGCCCTCGAGTCCGAGTTTGCCGACGAGCCCGATGACGATCCCCATCGCGAAGAAGAGCGCCGACATCTGGTCGAAGTCCCATTCCCAGCGCAGCACCCCGACCACGAAGAGCGCGAAGCTGCCGATGATGAGCAGGAGGATGGCCTGCATTCGCCAGCCGCTCGCCCCCGCGGCGGCCTCCTGCGCCGTGGTGGCGACCCCCGCCGTCTGGGTCCGTGCGGCATAGCGCATGGTGTACCAGATGTAGAGGGCGAGTGCGGGAATCAGGAAGGCGATCCGAAAGGTCGACCCGCTGAGGAGCGGCAGGCCGGCGACCTTCTGTGCGATGCCGACCATGAACGGATTGATGGGGCTGAAGGTGGCGCCGACCACCGCGGCGCCGATGCTCATCGCCACCGCGGTGACGCGGTTGAAGCCGAGGCGTGCCACGAGGAGGACGAGGATCGGGGCGAACGCGATCAGCTCCTCCTGCATCTGGATGAGGATGCCACCGGTGGCAAAGACCACGCAGGAGATCGGGATGACAAGGGTGTCGTGGCCGCGCAATCGGGCGACCAGCCCGTCGAGGAGGGTGCCGAAGACGCCGGTGCGTTCCACCACCGTCCAGGCGGCACCGACCAGGAAGACGAGGAAGATGACGGAGGCCGCATCGGCCATCCCCTTCGGGATGTCGACGAGTGCCTCGGGCAGGGAGACCGGCGCCGGGGCGACGGTCCGGTAGGTCCCGGGAACCACCACCTGCCGTCCGGTGGCAGGGTCTTCCTGGCGATCGTATTGCCCCGCCGGAACCACCCAGGTCAGGGCCGCCGCCGCCAGGACGAACCCGGTCAGCAGGACGAGGGGATGTGGGAGGCGAAGCCCCGTCAGCTTCAAAGAGGCCTGCACGACTTGGCGACCGGGATGGCGCGCCCGCAGGCGATGGACTCGTTCATCCCGGCGATGATCGGGCCGCAGGCCGTGGTCTGTGCCTGCTGCACGGCCTCCGACTCGGAGGCGCCCGAGGCCGTCGCGGTGTTGCTGCGCCCGTTGTACTCGACCGTGACGGTGCACTCCACGTTCTGGCTGTTGAGCGTGGAGTAGAGGAGCATGGCGCCGAAGCCCACGGCGACGGCGATCGTGATCATGGTGCTGCGTTTCATGGAGGACTCCGGAAAGGTCAGCCGTTGACCACGGCGCCGATGACGCCGGGAAGAGCCCCGAGAATCCAGACGATGGCGGCCGCGAGCAGCGCCTTGCTCATCGGAATCTTACCGACCACCCGTAGACCCACGGCCAGGAGAAACGTCACCCAGAGAGTGAAGAGGTCCAGCCGCACGAACAGGCTCATCATGAGGGCGGACGCGGAATCGGGATCGAAGAAGCGTGCCGGGCCCACGGAGATGGACGCCGATCCGTTCAATTGTTCGGCTGGAAGCATCAGGGCCAGCGCCCCACCGACGATCGTGCCGAGCAGCTTCGGGAAGTAGCTGTAGGAGGCGATCATCATCGCCGCGCCGACGGTCACCGCCGCGCCCACGATCTTTCCGGCGACCCAGGTCAGGAGCCCGACCAGCAACACGGCGATTGGGACGGCGATGAGGGGCCCGATCATGGCGAACTTGCTGGCCACGGCCCGCTGCGTCTCCATCATCTCTTCCGTCATTTGGGGGTTCTTGGCCATCGCCGCGGCCATCCCACGGGAGATGTCGGCATCGATGATCGGCATGAACGCCTCCCGCAGCCCGAGGTAGAGCCCGGCGAAGACCACGACGAGAACGAGGAACGGCACCAAGAAGCCAGAATCTTTGCGTCGTTCGAACACGGCCGACGGCTTGACGAAGATCTCCAGGAAATCTTCCCAGAGCGCGGCGCGTTCGGGGGCTGGGGCGGCAGGAGCGGTCATGTCGATCCTCCGGGTGAGGGCGCCATTTCGGTGCGGAGCCAGCGCAAGTACTCATCGCTGCCTGCCGCGATGGCGGTGGCGATGATCTCAGGATTCTTGTAGCCGTGCGCCCCGCGGAGGTGCTGCTCGAGCGCGGGGTATCGCTCGCGGGTGGTCTTCAGGATGCAGAGCCATTCCTCCGCCCGCTGCACCCGTCCCTCCCAACGATAGGTCGATGCCACCGGGCCCACGACCTGGCCGCAGGCAGCCAGCCGCCCTTCGACCGCGCCCCCCGTGAGCCGGTCCGCCTCCTCACGCGAGGAGGCCGCCACCGTCACCTGGAGGCAATCGTCGGTCACGAGGCCGGCGCGGCCGCCGCGATGCCGGGGGTCTCACTGCCGCGCCGGCCATCGGCGATCGGATCGACCGCGGTGCGCCACCCGCTCCGGAACTGCAGCGTCAGGCGGTGGCCGAGGCTGTCGACCGTCACGTTGACGACATCGGGCATGGTCCGGGCATACGCGGCGCCGGCGGCGGCCTGCGCCCCGAAGTCGGTCGGCGTGCCTCCCTGGTACGCGAACCCAAACTCCCGGGCAACGGCCACCGCCTGTGCCTGCTCCGTCCCATACCGGGCGAACTGATCCGGAGGGATGAGCCCCTTCTGGGAGACCACCGGCGTGTAGCTGTCGTAGCTCGGACAGCCCGTCAGGGCGATGGCGAGCAGGGGGAGAGCGAGTAGGCGGTGCATGAAAGTCGTCCTGGGGTATGGTGGACCGGTCGCGCGCCTCCAGCCGTACAGACCGGAGGGGGATTCAACTACCTTAAATAATGCCGATTGCACGTTCTCCCAAGGGGTGGCTCTCCCCGTCGCTCCTGATTCTTGGGCTGGCGTGCGCCGCCGTCCCACGGGCCTGGGGCCAGGAGGTGACCCCTCCCCGCCAGATCCAGTGGTTTCAACCGGTGATCGTGGCGGCCGGGGTATCGGTGTTCTTCCTGGTCGACAACCCGGTTCGAAGCTACATGCTGGACAACCAGACCGCGACCAAGGACGATGTGGCCAGCACATTCAAGAAGGTGGGGGAGCCGGAGGTCTGGGCCCTGGTCCCGGCAGTGATGATCGGCACCGGCCTGGCGCTGAAGAAGCCGGGGCTGACCCAGTCGGGACTCCGCGCGGTCACTTCCGCGGCCCTGGCGGGTGGCATCACCGCAGTCTTCAAGTACACCCTTGGGCGCGAACGACCAAGTGTCACCGGATCTGAGCCGCTCGACTTCATCCCCTTCTCCGGCAACGTCTCCATGCCGTCGGGGCATACCTCCACGGCGTTCGGCTTCGCCGCCAGCCTGGCGGAGGACGTCCACCCGCTCTGGGCCAAGATCGGCTTGTACACATTGGCCACCGGCACCGCCTGGTCACGCGTCTACGACAACGACCACTGGACCAGCGATGTCATTGCCGGGGCCATTGTCGGAATCACCTCGGCCAAGCTGGTCAGTGGGAAGTGGCAGGTGTGGGGCATCCGCCCTCCCGCAGTCTTCACCAACGGCCACGAGGTGACCGTGAGCTGGCAGGGCACATTCTAGGAGATTCGCGAGTGCATGTAGCCAGTGGATGGCGGGCGGTGGTGGCCGCCGCCGCAATCCTGGTTGGCCTCCCGGGTATTGCCCCGGCCCAAGACGCCCCGCTCAAGGGCGAATTGATCGTCTTCAATGCCGGGAGCCTCGGGCTTCCGTTCCGAAACCTCCTCAAGGCGTTCAAGGGGGCCAACCCGGAGGTGCGCACCTCGCAGGAGTCGGCGGGCAGCCTCGAGTCTGCGAGAAAGGTGACCGAGCTCGGCAAGACACCGGACATCCTGGCGGTGGCCGACTACGCGATCATCCCCAAGCTGCTGATCCCCGCTCACGCCGATTGGTACGCCACCTTCGCCACGAATTCCCTGGTGCTCGCCTTTCGGAATGAGTCGTCGGGCGCGCTCGACATCAACATCCAGAACTGGTATCGGGTGCTGCTCCGGCCGGGTATCCGCACCGGCCGGTCGGACCCGGCGCTCGATCCGGCAGGGTACCGCACGCTCATGGTCTGGCAGCTGGCCGAGCGGTACTACCAGCAGCCGACCCTCGCCCGGTTGCTTCAGAACGCCAGTCCGCCGCGCTACATGCGACCGAAGGAGTCCGACCTCACCGCGCTCCTGCAGCTGGGGGAGCTGGATTATGTCTGGACCTACGCGTCCATCGCGCGGACGAGCGGATTCCGCTGGGTGGATCTGCCGCCGGAGATCAACCTCAGCGACCCGGCGCAGGCAGCCACCTACGCGGAGGCGCGCGTGATTCTCCCGGGTGCCAACCGCGCGGCAAAGGACAGCGTGGAATTCCGCGGTGAGCCGATCGTCTATGCGTTCACCATCCCGCGCGGCGCGCCCCACCCCGAGATTGCCGAGGCCTTCGTCCGGTTCCTGTTCTCGCAGGACGGCCAGCGGATCCTGGCCGACGCGGGGCTCCAACCGGCGGTGCCCCCCGCGCTCGGCGGGCCGGGGCAGCCGCCGTTATCTTTGCAGGGACTTTTTCCCCATGAGTGAGCAGACATGAGCGCCTATCGCACCCCCGCCCCCCGCAACGAACCAGTCCTCAACTATGCCCCGGGCTCCCCGGAACGGGCGGCACTGAAAGCGGCGCTCGCCAGGATGTCGGGCGAGACGATCGAGATCCCGGTCGTCATCGGCGGCCAGGAGTTCCGCACCGGCCGAACCATCGATGTGGTCTCGCCGCACCAGCACAGCCGGGTCCTCGCCAAGGCCCACCTCGCCGATCCGGCGCTCATCACGAAGGCGGTGGACAACGCCACGGCGGCGCAGCGCGGGTGGGCTGCGATGCCGTTCGCCGACCGGGCGGCGGTCTTTCTCAAGGCGGCCGACCTGCTGGCCGGGCCATGGCGGCAGGTGGTCAACGCCGCCACGATGCTCGGTCAGAGCAAGACGGCTTACCAGGCCGAGATCGACAGCGCCTGTGAGCTGATCGACTTCCTCCGGTTCAACGTCCACTTTGCCGAGCGGCTCTACGGGGAACAGCCCATCTCCTCACCCGGCATCTGGAACCGGATGGATCATCGTCCGCTTGAGGGCTTCATCTACGCGATCACGCCGTTCAACTTCACCGCCATTGGTGGCAACCTGCCGACGACCCCGGCCATTCTCGGCAACGTCGCCATCTGGAAGCCGGCCTCGGCCGCACTGCTCAGCAACTGGTATGTCTACAAGTTGCTGGAGGCGGCCGGGCTGCCACCGGGCGTGATCAACTTTGTGCCCGGAAGCGCGGCGCAGGTGTCGGATCTCCTGCTGGCCGACCGCCGCCTGGCGGGCATCCACTTCACCGGTTCGACCGAGGTCTTCCAGACGCTCTGGCGGACCGTGGGCACCAACCTGCCGAACTACGCGTCCTATCCCCGGCTGGTCGGCGAAACAGGCGGCAAGGACTTCATCGTCGCGCACCAGAGCGCCGACGCCGACGCCCTGGCGGTGGCGATGGTCCGCGGGGCGTTCGAGTACCAGGGACAGAAGTGCAGCGCGGCCTCACGGGCGTACGTGCCGGACAACCTCTGGCCGACGGTACAGGAGCGGGTGCTGGCCATGATGGCCGATATCAAGATGGGAGACGTGTCCGACTTCCGGAATTTTGTGGGCGCCGTCATCGACAAGAAGGCGTACGCCAGCATTTCCGAATATGTCCGGACGGCCAGCAAGGCGAAGGGCGTCGAAGTGGTGGCAGGCGGCAAGTGCGACGACTCGGTAGGGTACTTCATCGAGCCGACGCTCCTCAAGGCCGAGGATCCGAAGTATCGCACCATGTGCGAGGAGATCTTCGGCCCGGTGCTGACGCTGCATGTCTATCCCGCCGCGAAGTGGGAGGAGACGCTGGCGCTGGTGGACAGCACGAGCCCCTACGCGCTGACCGGTTCCGTGTTTGCGCGGGATCGCCGGGTGCTCTCGCAAGCGTCGGAGGCGCTGCGCAACGCCGCCGGAAACTTCTACCTGAATGACAAGCCGACTGGCGCGGTGGTGGGACAGCAGCCGTTTGGCGGTGCGCGGGCGAGCGGCACCAACGACAAGGCGGGGTCGATCCTGAACCTGATGCGGTGGATCTCCCCGCGGACGATCAAGGAGACCTTTGATCCGCCGGTGAAATATCGGTATCCGTTCATGGACGCAGAGTAGGCGGGGGCGGGGCTGCGGCGCAGCGGGGCGAGGCCGTCGGGGGCGGGGGCGCACTGTGGTGCGCTCCTGCCCCTCTTCGTTGTGCTCGGGATGGCGGCGCCGGCGCCCGCCGATGCCCAGGCACCGGCGTACTCGGAGGCGACCGTTGGCTGCGCGCAGTTCTCGGAGTCGGTGCGCGGGAATCTGGAGTCGGCGTTCGGTCCGGCGCGTCGCACCGAGACGCTCGGACGCGATGGTTTGATCGAGGTCCGGGCGGTGCAGGACAGCGCCGGCCTGGCCGTCGCGGCGTGGTACGACACCGTCACGGTATTCCGGGAAGGGCCGGAGGGCCGGTTCGCGCCTGACGCCGACGGGATCTTCGGCGGCCGATACGCCGGCATCCTCGACCCGCAGGGCGACTACCTCTCCAGCGTCACCCCATTCGTGCCTGCCGCCCTGCGGGACATCTTCGACTTCGGCCGGGTCCTGCTCCACTTCTTTCCGCCACTGCCACCGGCGCCGCTCCTCCCGGGCGGTGAATGGACCGATGATCTGGGACTGACGATCTGGCGGCTCGCCGACAGTGCCTCGCCCCAGGGCAGCGTGAGTCGCTATCGGTGGATCCGGCGCGAGGCGTGGGAGGAAGGACTGGGCGTCGGGGACTCGACGGTCGTCGTGCATCGAAGCGAAACGGAGGATGGACACGTGCAGTGGCGGGTCGGGGAAGGGCCGCTGGGGTGGAACGGCCAGACGGTGGCAACGGTCGAATTCACGAACGGGGCGGGTCAGAGTGTGCTCACGCAGGAATTGCGCGTGCGTCGGCAGCCCGGATCATGCCGCTAGACGTTTCGACAATGCAATTCGTCCAGTTCATGCCGCAGATTCTCTTGCGTGGAATCCCGGTCTATCCTAATTTGGTGCAACCTGCCTCCGGAGGCACCGCCGATGTCGGAAAGCTTTCTAAGCTCCGACGAATACGACGAAAACGCTCATTCCCTCTATAACGAAGGCCGGTACGACGAAGCACTGGATCTACTCCGCGTCGGGGTGACGCTCTATCCGCACGCGGTTGAACTGCACGTGGGCATGGCATACGCCTATCTCGCCCGCGAGGAATACGCCTGGGCGCGTCGGAGTTTCGACCGTGCCGTTGCGCGAGACCCCGACCACGAAGACGCCCTCGCCGGACTCGGCGAAACCCTCCTCAAGATCGGCGACCGGGGCGGCGCCCTGGCCGCATTCGAGCGTGTCGTGGCCCTCGGCTTCCGCGACGACCACGAACTGATGCTGCAACTCGGCCGCGCCCTCTTTCGCGAAGGGCTGCTGGCACAGGCGCACCGGTTCTTCGAGTTCGCCGTGTCCTCCCACCCTGATTCTCCGGAAGCCGCGGCCTGCGTGGGGTATGCCTCGCACCGACTCGGCAACGAGAGCGGGGCCCTCTATTGGCTGCGGCGCGCGCTCGAAATCGACCCCACCTACGCCGAGGCACGGATCTACCTGGCCAACCTCCTCTATGATCGGGGAGAGTCGGAAGCATCGCTCCACCACCTCGAGCGCACCCAGCCGGAAGAGCACTTCGATGAGTTGGCCCTCTGGCGCTACATCGAACTCAAGAAGTCGCTCTTCCGCCTTCCCGACGACGATCCTGAGCTGGCGCCCTGGCTCGCGCGCCTCGGTGAGGTGGCCGCCGAACCCGACAGTATTGACATGCTGCTTGCCGAGATGGAAGCGCTGCTCCCCGATGGCACGCTCCGCGACCCGAACCAGCTGGAGCTCTTCGGGACGCTCCTGACCGAGTTGCAAGCGATGCAGAAGCGCCCGAACGTCGGGGAGTCGCACTTGGTGGCGACGCTCTCGGGGCACCTCTTCAATGGGACCTGGGAGGAGATCCTGCTCCAGATGAAGGCTGCCGACCAGGAGAGCTCGTCGGCCTCGCTCGTGGAGTTCATGGCCGGGCTGGCCCGCCGCGGGCAGGCCGAGACCGGGATTGTCATTCCCGTCACCGACGCGGAGGCGTTTATCCGGGGCAGTTCCGAAGCGGGCGTCCTCCGAATCATCCAGTAGGGGCGCACCGCAGTACCCGCTGCCATCGCCGATCACCGGGGCTCCTGTGGGCCCCGTCGTGCATCCGGCCCCTGTTCGAATACCTTTCGGCCATGCCGACAACGAAATCCTGGACCGCGGGCGTCGTCCGCGAGGTCCTGCCGAACGGTCTGACCCTCCTTGCCCAGCGCGATCCCTCGGCTCCGGCCGTGGCGGTTGTCACCCACGTGAAAGCAGGGTTCTTCGATGAACCCGACCGGTGGGCGGGGATCAGTCATGTCCTCGAGCACATGTTCTTCAAGGGCACGCCGACGCGTGGTGTCGGCGAGGTGGCCCGACAGACCAAGGCGGCCGGTGGCTACCTCAACGCCGGCACGGCCTACGACTACACGACCTACTACGTCACGCTCCCTGCCGCTGAGCTCGATGCGGCGCTCGAGATTCAGGCAGATGCGCTCCAGCACGCCGCCCTGGACGGGGACGAACTGGCTCGCGAGCTCCAGGTGATCATCCAGGAGGCGAAGCGGAAGCTGGACTCGCCCGGGTCACTGACCCACGAGACGTTGCACGAGGTCCTCTTCGATCAGCACCGGATCCGGCGGTGGCGGATCGGGACGGAGGAAGCGCTGAACGGTTTCACCCGTGACGATGTGGCCGGCTACTACTCCTCGCGCTACGTGCCTGATCGAACGATCGTCGCCATCGTCGGCGATATCGACCCCGCGGAGGCCCTCCACAGCGCGCGCGCTCGGTACGCCCACTGGCCAGCCCGGACTGCGACCATCGATCCATCGCCGGAGGAGCCGGCCCGCCGGGAGATCCGCGCCCGCACCCTGCGCGGCCCAATCACCCTCGCCCAACTGGCCATCGGGTGGCGAACCGTCCCCGCGCTTCATCCCGATGTCGCTGCCCTGGACATGGCGGCCGCCATACTTGGCAGTGGGCGGGGCGCGTGGCTCTACCGCAGCGTGCGCGCCCCGGGGCTGGCGACCGGCATTTCCTCCTATCACTACTCCCCCACCGAGGTCGGCGTCTTCAGCATCAGCGCAGAACTGGAGCCGGAGCGGCTGCCGGCCGCACTCGAGGAAATCGCGAAGGCGGTGCTGGCCCTTCGGAGCGCCGCTCCCACCGATGCCGACATCGAGCGCGCCCGCGCCCTCCTCCTGACTCGCTGGGGGCGCCAAATGGAGACCATGGACGGCCGGGCGAGCGCGCTCGCGTCCGCCGAGGCACTCGGTGATGTGGCGCTCCTCGACGAGGAGTTCGCGCAACTCGCCGCGGTCACGGCCGCCGATGTCCAGCGGGTGGCGAGGGAGTATCTCCTGCCCGATGGGGTCGGGGCGGTGGCGTACCTTCCCGACGGCCGCGGTGCGGATCTCGATATCGATGCGCTCGCGACGGCCTTCGCTCGGCCGGTAGAGGCCCGTGCGGTGCCCGGCCCCGAGCCGATCCCGCGTGTGCATCGTGCGCAGGGGCGCCCCGCGAGTCAGGCCACCGCAGGGGTAACCCACGTGGCCTTCGACGGAGCCGACCTCCTGATCCGCAGGAAGAGTGGGGTGCCGGCGGTGTCTCTCGGGGTGTATCTGTTGCGCACCGGCGCGGAGTCCCCGTCCGAGGCGGGCCTCGGGTCACTCACGCTTCGCAGCGCAATTCGAGGGGCCGGGCCGTACGACGCCGAGCAGCTCGCCCTCGCGTTTGAGCGCCTGGGCGGGAGCCTCGGCTCGGCGGCCGCCACCGACTGGCTCGGGATGAGTACCACCGTGATGTCCGAGCGGCTGGCGCCCGCCGCGGCATTGCTGCGCCTGGCATTGGACGAGCCGCGCCTGGCGGAGGCCGATGTGACGCGCGAGCGCGAGTTGATGATCGAGGAATCGCGGCAGGTGGCCGACGATACCTTCCGCTATCCGTTCCGGCTCGCATTCCGCGGTGCGTTCGGTGAGAGCGCATACGGGTTGCCGACCGCCGGGCTCGAAGAGACGCTCCGGGGGCTGACCCCGGCGCGCGTGGCGGCATGGCATCGGGATGCCGTGCGGGGGCGCCGACTGACGGTGGTCGCCGTGGGAGACCTCGATCCGGAACGGGCGGCCGACGATCTGGCCACCATTTTCGGCGATTGGCGCGGCACGTCGCCGGAGGCCGCTTCGCCGGTCCGTTGGGCGCCGAGCGACTCGCCGATCGAGCGGGTGGTGGAGCTGGGCAAGGCACAGTCGGCGTTTGCCATGCTGTTCCCCGGACCGGCACGGCGCGACCCACGGCGGCACGCGGCCGAGGTGTGGGCTGCGGTGGCCAGCGGCCTCGGCGGCCGGCTGTTCGATGCGCTGCGCGACCAGCGCTCGCTCGCGTACACCGTGTTGGCGTTTGCGTGGCCCCGACTGAGTGCCGGAGCCCTTGGCACCTACATCGCCATGGCGCCGGAGCGGGAGGCAGAAGCCCGTGAGGCAATGTTGGCAGAACTGGCGCGCTTCACGCAGGAGGCAGTCACCCCTGCCGAGCTCCGCGGTGCGATCGGGTACCTGGCCGGGCAGGCGGCGGTGCAGCGCCAGAGCGCCGGGCACCTGCTGACGGAGATCGTGGACGCCTGGTTGCTCGGGCAGGGACTCGAGGAACTGGAGGATCCAGGGGCGCCCTATCGGCGGGTGACGGCGGAGGCCGTCTCGGAGGTGGCGCGCGCATCACTCCGGCCGGAGTGCCGTGCCGAAGGGGTGGTGCGGGGTACGGGTGGCGGTCGCTAGAACATCGACATCGCGAGGATCGACCGGAGATTGTCGTTCGTGGCGCGGAGCCGAATCGAGAGCAGGCGGACCATGGCGCGCAGGACCTTGCCAGCCAGGTCTGGATTCAGGTCGAGCACGATTTCGAGGTCGGCCCGGCTGATGGTGAGTAGCCGGCAGCCACCGTTGCTGATGGCGTCGGTCGAGCGCTCCGAACGATCGAAGACGGCCATCTCGCCGAAGCAGGCGCCCGGTTTCAGGATGGCCAGGGCCTCTTCGCCGCTGCCGGGGATGTCACGGCTGATGCGGACATCGCCCTCGAGGATGAGGAAGAGCCGGTTGCCGGGTTCGCCTTCCTTGAAGATCGTCTTGCCGGGATGGTAGCTCTGTTCCTTGCAGATTTCGGCGACCTGGTCGAGCTCGGCGTCGTCCAATGTGGCAAAGAGCGCGACCTGGCGAAGGAGCGGCTGGTGCATGGGCGTCTCGCGGCTCAGAGGGAGAGGTAATGACCGAACCTAGGCCGGAGCCAGCAGCGGAGCAAGCGCGCCGCAATCGATTCACGGTGGCGGACGTCTTCACCGTGATTCGCCTCCCGCTGGCCGTCGCCTTCCCCCTCGTGAGCGACACGTGGCGACTGGTGGTCCTGGCCGTGGCGGCCGCCTCCGATCTGCTGGACGGGTTCCTGGCGCGGCGCATCGGGAGTTCGCGGTTCGGTCCATTCATCGACCCGGTGGCCGACAAGCTCTTCATGGCGGTGGCGTTCGGCACCGTGCTCTTTTCCGGGCAGCTCACATGGTGGGAACTCGTCGGTGTCCTGGCCCGGGACATCGCGGCCAGCGTCGCGTTCGTCGTGACCAGCGTCCGCGGCCGAGCCAGTGCCATTCCGGCTCGCGCAGGCGGCAAGGCGGTCACGGTTCTGCAGGTGGCCACCCTCTTTGCGTTCGTCCTCGGCTCTCCGTTGCTCCGTCCACTCGCGTGGGCGACGGCCGGCGTCGCCCTGTACGCCATCTGGGACTACACCCGGGCGGCACAGTCCTCTTCCCGTCCACTCTAGGAATCGTACCATGACCGCCCCACACGAAACGAAACAGGTGACCGTCCGCTGGCTCGATGAGCTCCGCTTCGAAGGTGGAGAGCCCGACGGCCCCCAGGTGGTGATTGACGCCGACAATGTCGACTCCCCCGGGCCGATGCTCCAGCTGCTCCTGGCTGCCGCGGCGTGCAGCGGCGCCGATGTGGTGTCAATCCTCAAGAAGATGCAGGTGGGGCTGGCATCCCTGGAGGTGGCGATGACGGGAGAGCGCCGGACTGAGCATCCCAAGCGCTATACCGCGATTCACTATGCCTGGACCATCCGCGGCCGCGGGCTCGACGAGACCAAGGCGCGGCGAGCCATCGACCTGTCGATGGAGAAGTACTGCTCCGTTCTGCATTCGCTGGCTCCAGACATCACGACGAGCTATGACCTGTCGGTGGCCTAGGAGCCTCCTCCTGTGGCCGCTCGCCCTCGGCCTCACCCCTGCCCCCCTCGCCGGCCAGGGCGGCTCGGTCCGGGAGGTGGGGGTGGAGACCGTGGTCACCGCCGCCGAGCCCTCGGTGTACACCGGCGGGGTGACGGCCTCCCTGCGTCCGGGCCTGCGGACGCGCATCGGAGTCTACGCCGGTGGCGGGGTGACCAGCGACGGCGACGGTGTGGGCCGGGCGGAGCTGCTGGGGCAGTTCCTGCTCAATCCCCGCAGTGCGCACCTCGGTGTGTATGCCGGCGGAGGACTGGCGGGGGTGTTCAGGAGCGGTGCGGACAACGGCTACCTGGTGCTGATGATCGGTGTCGAGAGTCGGCCCGGCGGTACGGGAGGGTGGTTCGTGGAAGCCGGGGTGGGTGGGGGGGCGAGGATTGCCGCCGGATATCGGTGGCGAAAACTCCCGACGGGATGGCGGGTCGAGCGGTGATGCAAGCGCGCCCCGGGAGCAGCTCCCGGGGCGGTGTGTCTTACTCGGCGGTTCCGCTGCCGACGGTTTCGGTCTGGCGCTGCACCACTGGCTGACAGTACCGCTCGCCCAGCAGGCGAAGGTTGGCGCGATCCTCTTCGGCGAGGTCGGGATAGCGCTCGGTCAGGTACTGCATGGTGTCATCGAACCAGTCCTTCTGGTGTTCGAGCTCGGCTTCCATCACGCCGCACCGAAGGATGTGGCTGAAGAGTTCGTCGCGCGCCTGATCGAACGAGGCGGGCGGCGCCGACCGCTGTGTCTTTTTCTTGGTCATGCACCTTCCTCTGGGTGGATCTCGGCCCCGGCGTCCTATGCGTCGGGCGTGCGGAAACATAACAGGGGGCGGGGGGGATTCGCAAAGGTTTCCGGCCGAGCGGCGGCCCCGTAATCCATTACATTCCAGTCGGTTGATGGCGCCAGCCGGCCTGCCGGCTGGACAATTTGCGATGGCCTGCGACTCATTTGAGGACAATTCCCCATGGCTGGCTCCAGCTCACTGAACCGCTTCTATCTCCTCCTGCTCGTGATCGCGATCGTTGGCGGCGGGCTCCTCTATTGGCAAGTGCGCCGCAACGTCCCGAGCATCTCGCCCGACGTCGTGGTGACGGTCGCGGACACGGCCGGCTTCTCCGGGTACTATCTCGGCGACGCCGATGCGCCGGTGGTCATCACCGAGTACGCGGACTATCAGTGCGGATTCTGCCAGCAGTTCGACATGGTGCAGTTTCCTGACATCGTCAGGCAGCTGGTCGAGACCGGCACGGTCCGGTGGCGCTACCGGGACTTCCCGCTGAACATGCACCCCTTCGCCTGGATGGCGGCCCACTCCGCCGCCTGTGCCGACGACCAGGGTCGCTACTGGCAGCAGCATGCCGCCATCTACCAGGGGACGGACCGGTGGTCGCGCGAGTCGGAGCCGTCGGGCACCTTTCGCGACTACGCGAGAAACAACGGTCTCGACGTGAAGGCCTATGATGCGTGCATGATGTCCGCCAAGTTTGCGGGCCGCATCAAGGCGAGTTATGAGGAAGGCGCGAACGCCGGCGTGAATGGCACGCCGACCTTCTTCGTCAACGGCCGCCTGTACAGCGGCAACTCGACCTCCGACGCCTTCAAGCGGATCGTCGATTCCCTCACGTCGATGCCCGCAGCCACGCCATGAAATTTCGGATGGGGGTGGCGGCCCTCAGCCTGACCGGGGTGCTGATTTCGGTATACCTCTGGATGTTCAAGCACGGCTACATCGGGGCGCTCGCCTGCGGGTCCGGGGAATGCGCCACCGTGCAACTCAGCGAGTACAGCAGCTTTCTCGGCGTGGATGTGGCGCTGCTGGGCGCGCTCGCCTATGCCGCCCTGCTGGGCCTGGCGATGCTCGGGCTCCAGCCGAATTGGCACGACCGGCGGGAACCGACCCGCGGGATGGCGCTGCTGTCGGCTGGCGGGGTGCTCTTCGCGGCGTATCTCACCTGGCTGGAGCTGTTCGTGATCCACGCCATCTGCCGGTGGTGTGTCGCGTCCGCCGTGATCATCGTGCTCATCTTGATCCTGGCGATGCTCGACCACCGGCGCCTGGCCCGCCGCTGACATGAGCGCTCACCAGGACGCCGGCCAGGGGCGCAAGGCAGGCACCGCCGCGCTTGCCTTGGGCGCGCTCGGGGTCGTGTACGGGGACATCGGCACCAGCCCGCTCTACGCCATGAAGGAGGCGTTCACCGGGCAGCACGGACTTCCATCCACCCCGGAAAACGTCTACGGCGTGCTCTCGCTGATCTTCTGGTCCCTCAATTTCGTCATCTCGTTCAAGTACATCGGCTTCGTGATGCGGGCCGACAACCGGGGCGAGGGAGGTATCATCGCCCTCCTTGCCCTGGTGCGCGGCCGCAACGTGAAGGGGCGCGGGCAGGCGATTCTCGTCGGGCTCGGCCTGCTCGGGGCGGCGCTCCTCTACGGCGAGGGAATCATCACGCCCGCCATCAGCGTCCTGGGCGCGGTCGAAGGCATCGCGGTGGCCTCGCCGGCCTTCGCGCATTTCGTGGTGCCGATCGCGCTGGTCATCCTGGTCGGGCTGTTCTGGTTCCAGCATCACGGTACCGACCGGATTGGCAAGGCGTTCGGGCCGATCATGGTGGTCTGGTTCCTTTCCATTGCCGTGCTCGGGGTGCGTGGAATCGCCATGCACCCTGAAGTCCTCCGCGCCGTGAATCCTTGGTACGCGGTGGAGTTCTTCATCAACGATCGGCTCGAGGGGTTCCTGATTCTGGGCGCGGTGGTGCTGGTCATCACCGGCGGCGAGGCGCTCTACGCCGACATGGGACATTTCGGCCGCAAACCGATCCGGCTGGCGTGGTTCCTCTTCGCCCTCCCGGCGCTGCTGCTGAATTATTTCGGCCAGGCGGCACTCTTGATCGAGACGCCCGCGGTCGAGAACCCGTTCTTTGCCCTGGCCCCGGAGTGGTTCCTGTATCCGACCATCGCCATTGCCACCCTCGCGGCCATCGTGGCGTCGCAGGCGCTGATCTCCGGGGCGTTTTCGCTCACGCGGCAGGCGGTGCAGCTCGGCTACAGCCCCCGGATGACGATTGTGCACACCTCCAGGACCGAAGCGGGGCAGATCTATATCCCCGAGGTGAATAATGCCCTCGCCGTCGGGTGCATCTTGCTGGTCCTCGGCTTCCAGAGTGCCACGAACCTGGCGGCGGCCTACGGCATCGCGGTCACGGGGACGATGGCCATCTCCACGCTGCTCTTCTTCCGGGTGGCGCGCGACCTCTGGCACTGGAAGCTGATCGCGGCCGCCACGCTCTGTGCCCTCTTCCTTCTGGTGGATCTCTCCTTCTTCGGCGCCAACATCATCAAATTCACCGACGGGGGCTGGTTCCCGATCGCGGTCGCCGCCGTGGTCTATACGCTGATGACGACCTGGAAGCGGGGCCGCGCCAAGCTCACCGCCCTCGCCCAGCAGACCAGCCTGCCGATCGGCCTCTTCATCGACGATATCGCCAAGCGGCCGCCGGTCCGGGTGCCCGGCACCGCGGTTGTCCTGACGTCCACGCTCGACATCGCGCCGCCGGTCCTGCTGCACCACCTCAAGCACAACAAGGTGCTGCACCAGCGGGTCATTCTCCTGTCGATCGTGACGGAGGAGGTGCCGCAGGTGTCGTTGGCGGAGCGAGTGGAGTCCCGTCCCCTGGGGGAGGGGTTCTGGCGCGTGGTGGGGCACTACGGTTTCATGGAAAGCCCCGATGTCCCGACGTTCCTCACGCAACTCGGGGAATCGAGCATCCCCGGGTCGCCGGAGCCGGTCTTCCTGACCCAGACGTCCTTCTTCCTGGGCCGTGAGACGCTGATCCCGACGCCGCGCGGGAAGATGCCGAAGCGTCTCCCCGGCGATCCGAGGCCGATGTCGTACTGGCGGCGGAAACTGTTCATCATCATGACGCGGAATGCCCAGTCCGCCGCGGCGTTCTTCGGGCTGCCGCCCAACCGGGTGGTTGAGCTGGGGGCGCAGATCCAGATCTGACCATGGCCTCCCACGACAATCGATCAGGGCATGATCATGGTAGACGACTGGGCCCGCTGGCGCTCGGTGCCCTGGGCGTTGTCTACGGCGACATCGGCACGAGCCCGCTCTATGCCTTGAAGGAGGCGTTCACCGGGCAGCACGGACTCCCTCCCACGCCGGGTAATGTCTACGGCGTCCTCTCGTTGGTCTTCTGGTCGCTCACCTTCGTCATTTCGTTCAAGTACATCGGCTTCGTCATGCGGGCCGACAATCAGGGCGAGGGAGGCATTCTCGCCCTCCTCGCGCTGCTCCGCTCCCGTGGTGGGGGCGGGCGAGGTCAGGCGGTGTTGGTTGCGTTGGGACTCTTCGGCGCCGCGCTCCTGTACGGCGACGGGGTCATCACCCCGGCCATCAGCGTCCTCGGCGCCATCGAAGGGCTGGAAGTTGCCGCACCAGCGCTCGCACACATTGTCGCGCCAATCTCGGTGCTCATTCTCGTCGCGCTCTTCGCCGTGCAGCGCTACGGCACGGACCGGATCGGGAAGGCCTTCGGGCCCATCATGCTGGTCTGGTTTCTCTGTCTCGCCGCGCTCGGAGTGCGGGGCATCGCCATGCACCCGGAAGTCCTTCGCGCGGTGAATCCATCGTACGCGGTGGCCTTTTTCCTGGCGGATGGACTGCAGGGGTTCCTGATCCTGGGCGCGGTGGTCCTGGTCGTGACCGGCGGCGAGGCGCTCTACGCCGACATGGGGCATTTCGGTCGGCGCCCGATCACGCTCGCCTGGTTCGGCGTCGCCCTGCCGGCCCTCCTCCTCAACTACTTCGGGCAGGCGGCCCTCCTGATCCAGGCGCCGGGTGTCGAAAACCCGTTCTTTGCCCTGGTGCCGGGCCGGTTCCTCTATCCGATGATCATCATCGCCGCGCTCGCCGCGGTGGTGGCCTCCCAGGCCTTGATCTCGGGGGCGTTCTCCCTCACGCAGCAGGCGGTGCAGTTGGGTTACAGCCCCCGCGTGACGATCGTGCACACCTCCCGCACCGAGGTGGGCCAGATCTACATTCCCGAAGTGAACCAGGCGCTCGCGGCGGCCTGCATCCTCCTGGTCCTCGGCTTCGAGAGTTCGTCCAACCTGGCCGCAGCCTACGGAATCGCGGTCACGGGCACGATGATCATCACGACCATCCTTTTCTATCGCGTAGCGCGCGACCGGTGGCACTGGGGCGTGTCAGTCACGGGAACACTCTGCGGACTCTTCCTCCTCGTCGACCTGGCCTTCTTCGGCGCCAATATCATCAAGTTCGTGGATGGCGGGTGGTTCCCCCTCGTGGTGGCGGCTGGGCTGTACACGCTGATGAGCACGTGGAAGCGGGGGCGGGACAGGATCAAGGCGCTTGCCGACGAGTCGAGCCTCCCGATCGCCATGTTGTTGTCCGACTTCGTGGCGCACCCGCCGGTCCGGGTCCCGGGCACCGCAATCTTCCTGACCTCGGCCACGGGCGTCGCCCCGTCGGTCCTGCTCCACCACCTGAAGCACAATCGGTCACTCCACCAGCGGGTCATCCTGCTGTCGATGGTGACCCGGGAGGTTCCCCAGGTCGATTCCGCGGCCCGGCTGGAGTGCGCGAGTCTGGGGGAGGGGTTTTGGCAGGTGATCGGGTACTACGGATTCATGGAGACGCCGGACGTCCCGGCGCTCCTGATGCAAATGGATGAGCTGGAATCGCCGGAGGTGCCCGCCCGCGTGTTCCTGACCCAGTCCTCGTTCTATCTGGGCCGGGAGACGCTGATCGCCTCGCGGGCACCGCGGACCGGGCGCATTCCAGGGAGCCCGTGGCGGATGCCATATTGGCGGCGAATACTGTTCATCGTGATGACGCGGAATGCGCAATCAGCGACGACGTTCTTCGGGTTGCCGCCCAACCGAGTCGTGGAGCTGGGGGCGCAGATCCAGATATAGGGCGGCGGTGGGGCAGGGGGGCCGGGCCGCAGGTTGGCCGCAACTGCCTCCCTGACCGTTCGGCCTCTCTGCCTTGCGGTTCTACTCCTTGTCCTCGTACTGCTCCTTCAAGCGCGCCACCACGTTCGGGTCCGCCAAGGTCGTGGTGTCGCCCAGTGCCCGCCCTTCGGCGATGTCCTTCAACAGCCGCCGCATGATCTTGCCGCTCCGGGTCTTCGGCAGATCGGCGGAGAAGAGGATGTCGTCGGGCTTGGCGATCGCGCCGATCTTCCGCGCCACATGCTCGCGGAGGTCGTCGCGCAATTCCGCCGATGGCTTCACCCCTTCCTTGATCGTCACGAACGCGGCGATGGCCTGCCCCTTGAGCTCGTGGGCCTTGCCGACCACCGCGGCCTCCGCGACGCTCGGGTGATCGACCAGCGCGCTTTCGACCTCCATCGTGCCGATGCGATGCCCCGCCACGTTCAGCACGTCGTCCACCCGGCCCAGGAGCCACCAGTAGCCGTCGTCGTCGACCTTGGCGCCGTCGCCGGCGAAGTACCGTCCGGGGAACCGACTCCAGTAGGTCTCGCGATACCGGGCGTCGTCGCCGTAGATCGTCCGGAGCATCCCGGGCCACGGCTCGGTCAGCGTCAGGAATCCGCCCCCCTTGGCAATCGCCTTGCCGGTGGTATCCACCAGTTCGACCGAGATGCCCGGGAAGGGTGTCGTGGCGGAACCCGGCTTGGTGGTGGTGACCCCCGGCAGCGCGGTGATCATGATCCCGCCGGTCTCGGTCTGCCACCAGGTGTCGACGATCGGGCACGTCCCGCGGCCGATGTGCTCGTGATACCACATCCAGGCCTCGGGGTTGATCGGCTCGCCGACGGTGCCGAGGAGGCGCAGGGTCGACAGATCGTGCGCGGCGGGATGTGCCGTGCCCCACTTCATGAACGCCCGGATCGCGGTGGGGGCGGTGTAGAAGACCGTCACGCCGTGACGGGCGACGAGTCTTCCAGAACCGATCCCGCTCGGGCCAGTCGGGGGCACCCTCGTACATCAGGACGGTGGCGCCGTTGGCCAGCGGACCGTACACCACGTACGAGTGGCCGGTCACCCATCCCACGTCGGCGGTGCACCAGAAGACGTCCTCGTCCCGCAGGTCGAAGACGTACTTGGTGGTGGCGGTCGCCTGTGTCAGGTATCCACCGGTGGTGTGGACGATCCCCTTCGGCTTGCCGGTGGTGCCCGAGGTATAGAGGATGAAGAGCAGGTCCTCGGCATCCATCGCCTCGGGCGGGCAGTCGGGGCTCTCCTTGTCGAGCAGGCGGTGCCACCAGTGGTCCCGGCCCTCGGTCATCTCGGCAAAGGACTCGTCACCCTCGGTGCGCGATCCACGGCGCACCACCACGACGTGCTCGATGCTTGGGCAGTCGGCCACCGCCTCATCGGCGATGCGCTTGAGGGGGAGCATCTGCCCGCGCCGGTACCCGCCGTCGGCGGTGATGAGGACCGTGGCCGTCGCGTCGTTGATCCGGTCGCGCAGCGATTCGGCCGAGAAGCCACCGAAGACGACCGAATGCACCGCGCCGATCGCGCGCGCACGCCAGCATCGCGATGGCCGCTTCGGGCATCATCGGCAGGTAGATCGCGACCCGGTCGCCCTTCTTGACGCCGAGCCGCTTGAGGGCGTTCGCGGCGCGTCCGACTTCGCGCGCCAGCGCCCAGTAGGTGTAGACCCGCCGGTCGCCCGGCTCCCCCTCCCAGATGATGGCCGCCTTGTTGCGCCGCGGCCCCGTGAGGTGCCGGTCGAGGCAGTTCGCTGCCACGTTCAGCTTCCCGCCGTCGAACCAGCGGGCATGGGGGGGCGTCCAGTTGAGGACACTCTTCCAGGGCGTCATCCAGTCGAGCGCCCGGGCCTGCTCCTCCCAGAATGCCGAGCCGGTCTCGCGCGGCCGCATCGTAGAGCGCCGGTGTGCCGATGGCGCGAGCGGCGAATTCGGGCGGCGGCGGGAATCGCCGCTCTTCGGAGAGGAGGGTATCGAGCTGGTCGGCCATGAGTGGGTGTCCTCCGGTCGATGCGAGTTCGTGCAGTTCGGCGGCCCTTGCAGGGAGGCCGCGGGGATGGCGGAGTGCGGCAGGCACGGTGGCTGAAAGGCCTTGCAGTCACACCGTAACCGATTCGTAATTAACGTGTTAGGCCGATGGCACCAAATTCGCCTTTTTCCACCGGCGGGAGGCATCGTGCCTGCCCGGAACAATACAACTGATCCGCCCGATAATAGCACACCCGGAGCGATCCGGGGCCGCAAAACTGGAGGTCTCATCCATTCGGGATGAGATAGCTCGGTGCCGAAGGTGGAATGCACACGACTCGATGAGCGTGGCGTTTCGGCCGGTTGGCGTGGCGAAACGACCACGCTTTGCTTATGTCGGGCCAGGGAGAACACCGTATGGTGCCCGACACCCAGACCGTCCGAGAACTGACCGCCCCGGCGTCGCTCGGACTCGATACTCGCGCCACGTTCCGCCAGGCTGCCGTCGGCGTCCTGGAGGAGATGCCCGAGGGCGAGAGTCGTCTCGTGATCGACCTCAGTGCCACGCGCCACGTGGACTCGGCGGGCCTTGGCGCCCTGATGCTGGTGCAGCGGCGGGCCGGCGAGCGACGCCAGCGCGTCACCCTCCGCTCCGCGAGCGAAGAGCTCCGTTTCCTCCTCATGCTCACCAAGCTCGATGACCTCTTCGAACTGGAACCGAAGCAGGCGTAGTCTTATACTCCGTGGACGTCCGCCGCTTCGGTGGGCGATCCGTGCCTTCCGGGCGGGGTGATGACCGATCAGCCTCCACCACGTCGGGTGTTGTTCATCGAAGATGAGCCCGCCCTGCGCATCAGCTACGAACGCTTCTTCCGGCCCCGCTACGCGATGGCGTTTGCGTCCTCGGGCGCAGAAGCGCTGTCCCGGTTTGCGGAGGAGCCGCCGGACGTCGTGGTGCTCGACATGCGCCTCCCTGATACCGACGGCGTGGAGCTCCTCCGGAAGATTCGCGAGACCCATCCCGACGTCCCCGTCATCATCACGACCGCCTACGTCAGCGTGGAGCCGCAGCTCCGCGTGCTGGACCTCTCCCATAGCGCCTACCTGATCAAGCCATTCGACCTCGACGAACTCGGCGCGGCCATTGACCGAGCCGGCTGACCCTCCTCTCCTCTCGGCGCGCGGGCTGGTACGCGCATTCGGGGCGTTGCAGGTGCTGCGCGGCGTGGATCTCGACGTCCGGCCAGGCGAGCTCCTGGCGGTCGCGGGACCCAACGGCGCCGGCAAGACCACACTGCTCCGGCTCCTCGCCGGCCTGATGCGGCCGAGCGCCGGCGAGGTGCACGTCCGCGGCCAGCGCCTCACGCGCGATGCCCCGGAGCCCAGGCGGGCCATCGGGTTGCTGTCGCACCATACCTTCCTCTACGACGATCTGACGGCGGTGGAAAATCTGTTGTTCACCGCCAGACTCTACGGGCTCCCCGATGGCGCCGCCGCCGCGCGACTGGCGCTCGAGGAGGTCGGACTCTCCGCACGGGCGAACACCCCCGTTCGACACCTGAGCCGCGGACTGCTGCAGCGCGCCGCGATTGCCCGGGCACTGTTGCATCAGCCTGATGTCCTCCTGCTCGATGAGCCGTTCACCGGTCTCGACGCCCCCTCGGCCGACCGGTTTCGGGCGTTGCTCGCCTCCCAGCTGGCACGGGGCCGAGCGCTGGTGCTCGTCAGCCACCATCTGGCGGAGGCGTGGGAACTGGCCACCCACGTGGCGGTGCTGGCCGGTGGCCGCTGGGCGCTGGAAGGGAAACGTCCCGCCGACTTGTCGGCCTTCCATGCCCGTTACGCCGAGCTGGTCCATGGGTGAGTTTCTGAGGCTGGCATTCGCCATCGCCGCCAAGGACATCCGGCTCGAGTTGCGCAGCCGCACCGCGCTGCTCTCGGCCATCGTCTTTTCCGCGCTGGTACTGGTGGTGTTCAACTTTGCCCGTGACCCCACCGCCATCGCGGCGGTGGACCTCGCGCCGAGCGTGCTGTGGGTCACCTTCGCCTTCGGCGCGGTCATCGCGCTGAACCGGGCGTTCTACGTCGAGCGCGAGAACGCCGCCCTCGACGGGATCCTGCTGGCACCGGTGCCCCGGAGCTCGCTGTACGTCGGGAAGCTGCTCGCCAATCTCGCCTTCGTCGGGGTGGTGGAGGCGGTGGCCCTGCCGCTGTTCGTGCTCTTCTTCAACGTGAGCATCGGGCACGCCCTGCCCGGCATTCTCGGGGTGACGGCGCTCGCCACCCTCGGGTTCGTGGCCGTCGGGACCATCTTCAGCGCCATGGTGGTGCGGACCCGGTTCGCGGAGTTGATGCTCCCCGTGCTGCTCCTGCCCTTCATGGTTCCCCCGCTCGTCGGGGCCGTCCAGGTAACGGCCAAATTGCTGGCGGGTCGGCCGTTGAGTGAGATGCTGGGCTGGCTTAGGTTACTGACGCTTTATGATATCGTCTTCGTGACACTCTGTATCCTCGTCTTTCCGGCGGTCGTCGACGAATGACTCCTGAACTGCTTGCCGCCACCCGCATCGTGCGTCGCGGGCAGGTGCTCACTGTCCTCGGCCTGCTCGCCTCTGCGGCGGTGTACGTGATCGCGCTTTGCTATACCCCGGTGGAAGTGCGCCAGGGGTTGGCCCAGAAGATCTTCTACATCCACGCCCCGGCGGCGTGGGGGGCCCTGGTCGCCTTCGCCGTCGTTGGCATCGTGAGCATTCTCTATCTCTGGTTGCACGACGAGCGGCTGGATCTGTTCGCCGCCAGTTCGGCGGAGGTCGGGATTGCCTTCTCCCTCGTGATGCTCACCACCGGTCCCATCTGGGGAAAGACGGTCTGGGGCACCTGGTGGACATGGGACGCACGGCTCACCCTCACGCTCTTTCTCTTCTTCCTCTTCGTGGGGTACCTGGCGCTGCGGGCCGCCGTGCAGGACCGCGGCGAGCGGGCCCGGTTCAGCGCCGTGGTGGGCATCATGGGCCTGGTGCTCGTGCCGTTCATCCACCTGAGTGTGTACCTCTTCCGGACGCTGCATCCGCAGCCGGTCCTCCTCAAGCCGAGCGCGCCGTCAATGCCGCCGGAGATGCTCCGTGCGTTGCTGTCGGGAATGGCGGCGTTCACGATCCTCTACATCGGGTTCGTCGTGCTGCGTTACGGGCTGGCGCGGCTGGAGAACCTGCGCGAAGGAGCCGGCGATGCCCTTTGAAACTCCGCAGAACGGCGGTTTCCTCACCGCTGCGTACATTGTAGCGGCGGCGATTTATGTTGCATACGCCGCGAGCTTGTGGGTCAGGGCAAGTCGCGCGATGCGCGAGGCGGGGCAGGCGGGGCAGCGGGGCAGCGGGGCCGTAGGGGCGCGGCACCGCGGTTCAGAAGAACGAACGGCCCCCGGCAATCGCCGGGGGCCGTTGGTCGTTCGGGTGCCGCGCCCGCGTCAGTCAGTCGGCTTCGGGAAGAGGACCTTCTCCCAGAGGAACGCGGCCACGAGGGCCCCGAGGATCGGCCCCACCCAGTACACTCCCTGGCTGACCCACTGCCCGGAGGCGAATGCCGGGCCAAAGGCCCGCACGGGGTTCAACGCGGCCCCGGTGAGCGGACCCCCGAACAGGACACCAATGAAGAGGGTGAGCCCGACGGCGAAGCCGGCGACCTTCGGGGCCTGCGCCGAAACGGCCGTGCCGAGGTAGGCGCTCATCAGAAAGAAGGTCAGGATTGCCTCGATGGCGATCGCCTTCCCGAGCGTGATCGTCGCGGCGATCGCTGGCGTGCCGACCGCGAGCACCTTGGACACCCCGCTGGGGAGGAGGAACTTGAGCACGAAGCCGGCAGCGACCGCCGCCAGGATCTGCGCAAGAATGTACAAGGCCGCCGACTTTGCGTCGATGCGGCGGATGGCCAGCATCCCGGCCGTGACCGCCGGGTTCAAGTGACCACCGGAAATTGCCATCGTGGCGGTGACGCCGATGGCCAGGGCGATGCCGTAGGCAAACGCGATCCCGAGAACGCCAAACCCCCCCTTGGGGAAGTTCGTGGTCATCATGGCGCCTGCGCCGAAGAACACGATCATGAAGGTGCCGAAGAACTCGGCGACCAGCCGACGGGACATAGGATGCATCCAGCTACCTCACGAATCGGGGAAGAGGGCCGTCCAGTTGGCGGCGAATCTAATCAGTCGGCGCGGCGCAGCACCAGCGCGGCGTTGATGCCGCCGAACCCGAAGGAATTGCTGAGCATGAACTCGGGCGCTGCCGTGCGACCGCCGCCCGCAAGATAGTCGAGGTCGCAGGCGGGGTCGGGAGCCTGGAGATTCAGGGTCGGGGGGAGCCAGTTCCGATGGCTGGCCAGCGCGCAGATGGCCGCTTCGATGGCGCCACTCGCCCCGAGGGCATGCCCGTAATAGCCCTTCGTTCCACTGATGGCCATCCGGCGTGCATGCTCGCCGAAGACCTGCTTCAGCGCTGCCGTCTCGGTGGAGTCGTTGAGGGGGGTGGATGATCCATGGGCGTTGACGTAGCCGATGCTGGAGGGGTCCACGTGCCCCTCGGCGAGGGCCAGCCGCATGGCCCGCGTGGCCTGCGCACCGTCGGGCCGCGGGGCGGTCATGTGATGGGCGTCGTTGGTCAGGCCGAATCCACAGAGCTCAGTGTAGATCCGGGCGCCCCGCGCGAGCGCGTGCTGTCGCTCCTCCAGCACCAGGACGGCTGCGCCTTCCCCCATCACGAACCCATCGCGGCCGGCATCGAAGGGCCGGCTCGCCGTGCCCGGGTCGTCGTTGCGGGTGGACATGGCGCGAATGATGGCGAACGCCCCGAAGCTGAGCGGGGCCAGGGGCGCCTCGGCGCCTCCGGCAATCATCACGTCGGCATCGCCCACGCATGATGGCGCGGAACCCGTCCCCGATGGCGATGGTGCCAGAGGCGCAGCTCATCCCGTTGGTGCTGTTGGGGCCGGTGACTCCGAACGCGATGGCGACGTTGCAGCTCGCCGCGCCCGCGAACACCATCAGCGCCAGCCCCGGGTCGACCGCGCGGATGCCTCCCTCGACATACCGCCCGTGCTCCTCTTCCGCCATCCCGATCCCGCCGAGTGCGGTCGCCCATCATGACGCCGACGCGGTCGCGATCTTCCTTGCCCAGATCGAGTTCCGCGTCGGCCAGCGCCATGCGGATCGCGGCGACGCTGAACTGGCCGAACCGGTCGATCCGCCGCGCCTTCCGCTCCTCGATATGGTCGGTGGCGTGGAAGTCGTCCACCTGCGCGGCGATCCGGGTCCGGAACGGAGCAGGATCGAACCGGGTGATTTCACGCACCGCCGACACACCCCGCCGCAGCCCCGCCCAGAGGCCCTCGACGCCGATTCCGATCGGCGTGATGGCGCCGATCCCGGTGATGACGACTCGCCGCGCGTCAGCCATCGGTCGGCCTCCACGGCCCGCGCGAGGCCGGCCAGCGTGCGCGACGCGATGCCGTGCACGAAGATCGGACCGATGACCCATTCGGCGGCGGGCACGCGTATCAGCGGCCACGCGGGGCCTTCCCAGGTGTGCACGATGGTCACTTCCGTTTGCTCGGCCCCGTGCGGAACCACGCGCCAGACGACGTCCATGCCGGCGGTGATCCCGCGGACGTGGCGATACCGCACCTCGCGGCGTGCCGCGTCGATCCACATCTCCGATTCCCACCAGACCGGCCAGGCCACCGGTCCGAAGGGACGCACCGCGGCCATCTCCACCACCCCGCCGTCGGCACGCCGCTGGTTGAAGCGCACCCAGCGGTAGTGCGGCAACCGCGCCGGCCAGCGCTCCACGTCGGCCGCGGCGTCGAACATGGCGTCCGCCGCGGCACGAACGATCATCCGGTCCACTGTACGCATCAGGAGGTGCTCCAGTACGCCACGAGACGGAATCCCGGCCGGCGGGCGACGCGGGCCGACTGACCGGCGCGGGTTGCGAGTGCCGACAGTTCCCCGGCATGGTACCCCCGGCGCACCGAGGTGATCCCGTCAGCCCGGGTCACCGGGTCGAAGCCGAGGAGTGCGCTGCCGACTCGAAAGCCGGCCACGGCCAGTTCCGATCGCCTCAGGTCGGCCACCACCACGCCGATCCGCGCCACGCGGCTTGCGGTGCGGAACAGGTCGACCACCGCGTTGGCCGCGAGATGATGCGCCACCTGGCTGATGAGCACGATATCCACGCCGTTCTCGCGCACCGGCAGGTGGCCCGCGCAGCCGAGCATGGTGGGGAGGTCGCGTTGGGTGGCGAGGGTGGCCGCGACCGGACTCCGCTCCAGCCCGATGGCGCGCAGGTGGCGGCCGCGTCGCGCCGCCCATCGCACCGCCGCCATCGGCAAATCACCCGCTCCCGTGCCGATGTCGAGCAGTGTCAGGGGCACGGTGCGCGCTGCCCCGACCGCATGCTCCCCGGCGTCCCGAAGCAATCGTTCAATGCCCCATAACACCGCGGCGCGGCCGCCAAACCACCAGTTGGCGCGCGCGATGTTGGCAAGCGACCGGCCGACGACGGCCGGATCGGCGCCGGGATCGTCGAGGAGTTCGGTGCCCAGCGGAGCGACGTGGGGAGAGGTCACCCGTGGTTCAGTCCGGTGTAGCCGCCGCGAAAGTAGACCAGTGGAGTCCCATCCGCGGCGCTGCCACGCAGCACGCGCCCGACCACGATCGTGTGGTCGCCGGCCGGGAAGGTGGCGTGCGGGCTGCATTCGATCGATGCCAGGACGCCGTCGAGGATCGGCTGTCCCTCGGGGGAGGTGTCGTAGCCGATGCCATCGAAGCGGTCGAGATGTTTCGTGGCGAATCGTCGTGAGAGCGTTTCCTGCGATGCTTCGAGGATGTTGATCACGAACCCGGGCGCGGCCAGCAGCGCGTCATACAGCTCGGCGGCGTGGTCGATGCAGACCAGCAGGAGCGGCGGGTCGAGCGAAACGGAGGTGAGGCTGTTGGCGGTCATGCCCGCCGGCTGGCCATCGGGCAAGGTCAGCGTGATGATGGTGACGCCCGTGGCGAAACGACCGAGGAGTTGGCGGAACTCTGCGGGGTCCAGGTTGGTCGGACTCATAGGATCATCCGGGTCAGGAACTGCGGGTTGAGGACGCGGTTGGCCGGTACGAAGTCGCCGGTGACGCCGATCAGGGTATGGGCCATCTCCGGGTGCCGGCCCAGCCGGCCGACCACGCGATCGAACACCGCCGGAAGGTACATCCCATACCCGATGAGCCGTTCGACCATCCACTTCCCGGCAAAGGCCCGCCGTCGAAGCCGACGATAGGGCGCGAGCGCCGCCGCCGAGAGAATGCCCGGGTCGCGCAGCGCCATGTGCGCGGTCTCGGCCGCCATCTCGGCGCCGCGAAGCGCGGAAGAGATGCCCTGGCCGGTGAAAGGATCGAAAAAATCGGCGGCGTCGCCCACCAGCAGGGCACCGGCGGTCGTGACACGCCCGGCCCGGGAAGAAAAGGGCCCCGTCACCAGAACCTCGCGTTCCAGCCGCGAGGGGTCGATGCGTCCGCGCACCCCGGGAAAACTCTCCAGCGTGGCGAAGAAGTACCTGGTCGCATCCCCCCGGGCGCCTGCCGCTCCCCTCTGGGGCACCACGAGCGCCACGTTGTAGAGATCGGCACCGATCCGGTTGAGTCCTACGTACCCGCCGTCGCCCACGTGCATCTCGGCGGTGGCCCCCATGCCACGGACCCCGCTCAGGTGCGCCACGAAGGCCACGCGACGGGGGAGGGAGCTGGCGCGCCGCCCGATGCGGCGCGCCACCAGCGAGCCGAGTCCGTCGGCGCCAATCGTGAGGCGAGCGCGTATCGGCGCATGCCGCCCATCCGGGTTCCGTATGAGCACGCCCGCCACCGCACCCTGATCGTGGAGCAGTCCCTCCACCCGCGTGCGCTCCCGAACGTCCGCACCTGCATCCCGGGCGGCCTGAACGAGCCGCGCGTCGAGTATCCGCCTCGGCAGGGAGAGCCCCGCCGGGCGGAACGGCCGCGGGATCGCCTCCTGAAACAGCCCCGTGAGACGGCTGCCGCGGGGGGCGACCACGGTCGTACCGGCCAGGGCGACGGCGCCGGCGGCTTCGAGATCGGGCACGACACCAAGCCGATCCAGCAGGCGGACTGCCTCGGGGCTCATGTACTCGGAACAGGGCTTCTCTCTGGGGAACGCGGCGCGGTCGACCACGACAACCCGCCACCCAGCACGGGCCAGGTGAACAGCGGCGGCACTGCCGGCTGGTCCGGCACCGGCAATCAGGACATCCGCGTCTGTCGCGGTCACAGCAGCCGAGCCCCGAGGGCCCACGCGGCCCAGCCGGCAGCCGTGGCGCCGGCGGTGGCCAGCGCATTCACCCCGTCATTGGTCATCCAGGCCGATCCCCCCAGCAAACGGGTGCGGTGCCCACAATGGTGGACGTGTTGTTCACTCTCCGTGTGGCAATGCGCGCAGCGGAATCTACCCTGCAGACCGGCACCGAGGATCGCATCGAGCAGCATACCGCCGATCCCGAGGCCGAGGGCCACCAGGCTAGTACCCCACCCCAGGAGCGGAAGTGCCGAGGCCGCCACCAGGGCCGCGCCGATACCGGCTCCTGCCGTGCCGAGCGGCGTGATGCCACCGCTGGTCCCGGGGGGTACCGCGTGGCCGCTCAGGATGCCTCGCGGATTGACCCCGCTGTGGGCGCCCATAGCGGTGCCCCAGGTATCGGCGGCGGCGGCCGAAAGACCCGCCGTGAAGGCCAGCAGGGCACCGGGGCCGCCGATGAGGAGCGCCAGCACTGGCGCCCCTCCATTGGCCAGCACCTGCCAGGCGTCGCGTCGGTCGCCCTTCTGGTCGAGTGTGGGCACCGGCGGGGGCCAGAGGCGGGAAATGGCGGAGCTGGGCAGGAAGAAGGCAATCAGGATCACCCCGGCCGGCCATCCCCCCGCGGCGAGCGTCACGGCGCCGAGGGATGCCGCCGCGAGGGCTCCCGATCGGCTCAACGCCCTGGCGCGCCAGGCGAGGGCCGCGACGGCACCCGCAACGAGGGCGGCCTGCACGGCTCCCACGTTCAGGTCGGGGGGGTGCTCCGGAGCGATTGCCGGATCCGGGCGACGACGGCGTCGGGGCAACGCACACCCTTGGCCGCACGCTCGAGCGCCGCAAGGAAATTGCGCTCGAAATGGGCATGCTGGAGGCAGTGACCACAGGCGGAGAGGTGGCTGGCCACCCGCGTCTCGTTGTCGGGCGTCAGCTCCTCCTTCAGGTAGTCCTGGAGGAGGGCCAGCGCCGCCGCGCAATCGAGATTCTGGTTGTTCATGATTCCTTCCCGGGGCGCACGACACCCGTCTCGATCGCGTACTCCAGCAGGGTGTGCTGCAGTTGCTTCCGGGCGCGGAAGAGCCGCGACTTCACCGTACCCACCGGCACGCCGACCGTCTCGGCGATCTGGGCGTAGCCCAGCCCCTCCACGTCGCTCAGGACCACCACCTCGCGGAATTCCTCCGGCAGGGCGTCGATCGCGGCGAGGATGCGCTCGTCGACCAGTTCGTGGAAGAACTCCCCCTCGGGATCCCGTCCCGCCTGCTCGTGGACGAGGGCGTGCTGCTCCGCCACGTCGATGTCGACCGTGACCGGAGTCCGGCGCCGCCGGCGGTAGTCGTTGATGAAGGTGTTCCTCAGGATGGTCAACAGCCAGCCGCGGGCGTTGGTTCCCTGCCGGAAGGTGTCCCAGGCACGGAAGGCCTTGAGCACGGTGTCTTGCACGAGGTCTTCGGCGTTGGCCGGTTCGCCGGTCAACCGCAACGCCACCCGGTACATCACGTCGAGGTGCGGGAGCACATCGCGCTCGAAGGCCGTATCGGTCGAAGGAGTGGTGGACACCGATGGAATGTCCCCGGTCGCCTGGACCGGGCGCAAGCGCCTCTGGTTCATGAGGCGGTCCGTGGGTAACTTCTGCCCGTCTATGTCTGAGGACTCCCTGCCGTATCCCATGCCGAAGGTGACCGACGCCGGTGGCACGCCGGCTATCGTGCCGCTCAGCCTGCTCGAGGCGCTCCGCAACCTCGACACGCCCGTCGGCGACGGGCTCGATGAACTGGCCGGGGAGATCGTGGCCAAGCGCTTCGGGCTTGAGCGCGACCGTGGCCGCGCAGATCCAGCGCTATCAGGAGGCCGATCGGCGGGGCGCCGGCGGTGCCGCTGGACGAGACGGTCGGGGTCTTCCGCCTGGTCGGCCGTCGCCCCGACGCGGCGCTGGTGTACGCCGATGCCGGCCGCCGAGCGGCGCGATATGCCGCGCGCGGGGTCTCCCTGCCGGTGCGTTCCCTGATGCGCGCCACGCCACGATTCATTCGATGGCGGGTCGGGGCCGGCGCCGCCACCCGGGCCTCCCGGGGGATTTTCGGCGCGCGGCTGACCATCCGGGGCCGCTCCGCGGACGCCGTGATCGGAGACCCATTGTCCTTGCACGCCCTCCCCGACGGGCAGGCGTGCTCCTATTATGGCGCGGCGCTCGCTGAGTTGCTCCGCGTCCTCACCGGGTTCGAAGGCGCCATGGTGCACGAGCGCTGCCGCGGCCGGGGAGATGGCACTTGTCGGTGGCAGGCCGCCGCCGTGGAGGGGTACTCATGACCGCCCATGCCTTGCCGGATCGCAAGCAACTGGCCGACGGACTCGACGCGGTCGGGGCCGACGGCTGGCTGCTCTTCGACTTCCATGGACTCAACCCGGTGGCCGGCCGCGTGCTCGGGCTGGGGGGGATGGGGAGCCGGCGGCTCTTCGTCCTGCTCCCCCGGGAGGGCGAACCGGTGGCCGTGGTCCACAAGATCGAGATGCAGCCGCTCGAGGGATTCCCGGGCAAGCTCCTGCCGTACGCGAGGTGGGAGGAACTGCATGCGGCCCTCGGCTCGATCGTGAAGGGGCGGACGCTGGCGATGGAGGTCTCCCCCGACGACGCCGTGCCGTACCTGGACCGCGTTCCTCATGGGGTGATCCAGCTGATTACGAAGCTCGGGGGGACGGTGGTCCCCTCGTCGTCGCTGGTCACCCGGTTCGCCTCCCGGTGGAGCGCCGAGGAGCTGGCGGATCACCGGTATGCCGCCGAGACCCTGGCGGACATCGCTCGAAGCGAGCTCGCGTGGGCGGTGACGCAGGGGGGGACGGGGCTGACGGAGACGGCGTTACAGGCCCGGGTGGTCGCGGCCATGGAGGCGCGCGGCCTCAAGCTGACCACGCTGCCGATCGTCGGGTTCGGGGCCAACGCCGCCAATCCGCACTACGAGCCGGAGGCGGGCAAGGACGCCACGCTGGCGAAGGACCAGGTCATCCTGCTGGATCTCTGGGGCGGGAAGGGCAGTACGACGACGGTCTTTGCCGACCAGACCTGGATGGGCTTCTCCGGGACCGAGGTGCCGGAGGAGGTCGAGGGGGTCTGGCGGACTGTCCGCGACGCCCGGGACGCCGCCATCGCGGCGATTCAGCAGGGCGCTCGTGAGGGGCGGGCGGTGGCGGGGTTCGAGGGGGACCGGGCGGCCCGCGGGGTGATCGAGAAGGCGGGCTACGGGGAGTACTTCGTCCACCGGACCGGGCACTCGATCGACCGGGACCTCCACGGCTCCGGGCCCCACCTGGACGACTACGAGACCCACGACGACCGGGCGCTGATGCCCGGGGTCGGGTTCTCGGTGGAGCCCGGTATCTATATATCCGGCCGGATCGGCGTGCGGAGCGAGATCAACATGTACTGGGGTCCGGAGGGGCCGGAGGTGACCCCGGCGGCGCCCCAGCGGAACCTGATCAAGATTGGGGGGTAGCCCCCCCCTTCCCAAATCCGGAATCGAGGGATAAGCTTGTCGGGGCGAGGTGGTGGCCGCACCGCTTCGCATCGCTCCATCCCGGTTTGTTGCATTCAGTTACAGCGGGACCCTGTCGCATTCTGATTCGTGACAGTTCCTTGACACGTGATTTCGGTCACGTCATATTAATGAACCCGACCGGGCCGCGGTCGGAGGTCTCGATTTCATCGCAGCACCCTCGTGTGGTTTTCTCCCGCCGGCTTGTCCGGCGTATCCGCAGTCGCATTCCCCAACTCGGCGCTTGAGGCGCAAGGAGGGAAGCGCGTGCATTTCGTTGTTCGATTCGCAGGCAACACTGGGTTCACACCTTTGGAGGACGTGTCCATGAAGCAAAGTTGTGTGAGCGCCTTCACCCGTGCGGCGCGCTATATCGCGCTGACGGCAGTCGTTCTGGCGACGGGAGCCTCGACGCTCTTCGCCCAGGCCTCGACTGGTAAGATTGAAGGCAAGGTGCGCGACCAGCAGGGCGCGCCAATCGCGAACGTGCAGGTCATCATCGTCGGCACCAAGTTCGGTGCACAGACCAACGCCGACGGCTACTACTTCATCAACCTTGTGCCCGCCGGTTCCGTCACGCTGCAGGCCTCGTTCATCGGCTACAAGAAGACGCAGGTCACCGACCTTCGCGTTCTCTCCGGCCAGACGATCACGGCCGACATCACGATGGAGTCCACGCCGGTCGAGGTGACCGAGATTACGGTCGTCGCGGCGCAGAACGAATTGGTCCCCCGAGACGCGGTCACCACGAAGCAGAGCGTCCAGGGTACCTACACGGACAAGCTGCCGGTCGACCGGATCTCGAACGCCCTCGCGCTGCAGCCGGGTGTCGTGGCCAGCACGGGTGGCACGACGCTCTCGATTCGCGGCGGCCGGACGGACGAACAGGCCACCTACGTCGACGGCGTGCCCACCGGCGCCGGCAACCGCGGCGGCGGATTCGTCACTGCGGGCGGCAACCAGCTCCAGATCGGCACCAACGGCTTCGAAGACGCCTCCATCACCACGGGCGCCTCCTCCGCGGCCTTCGGTGGTGCGCAGTCCGGCATCATTTCGATCTCGACCCGGACCGGCGGCGACAAGTTCAGCGGCGCGGTCGGCTATGAGTCCGACGGGCTCCTCGGCAACAGCGTGAGCCTCGGCTTCAACCGCGTCACCGCCAGTCTTGGCGGCCCGATCGTCAACAACCTGTCGTTCTTCATCAGCGGCGCGCTCGAAGGGTACGCGAGCCAGGGTGCGGGCCAGAATCGCGCCAATTCGCCGTACTTCTCGCGGGCAGGCACCGACACGGTCGTGGCCGTCCCGAGCGCTCTCGGCGACCCGGTCTCCGACACGGCGTACGTCGCCGTCGACCAGTTCGCCGTCTACACCGGCAAGTGCGACGAGACCATGACGTACGCCGGGATCAACATCCAGAACAGCAGCAATCCTGACATTGCCAACAACTACGGCCTCGACTGCCAGGGGATCCGCCTGCCGGGAACCGCGAACTCGAACTACGCGATCCAGGGCAAGCTGAACTACACCTACGGCACCGGCTCGCGCATCTTCCTGAGCGCGAACGCCAGTCAGGCCCAGGGGCGCAATTTCACCTACGCGAACCTGTACAACCCGCAGCAGATCTTCGGGAACAACGGCAAGAACAACGTCTACACCCTTGGCTGGACGCAGAACCTGGCCAAGTCGTCGGCGCGCGCCCTGGCGCTCGACGTGTCGTTGTCCTACCAGACGGACGAATTCATCCAGTCGCCGCTGACCCGGCAGTCGGAAGTCGACAGCCGCAGTCCGTGGGGCGGCTTCATGATCTCGCCGCTGGATTTCCAGTTCGATTTCGACAACTTCCCGCTGAACCAGGAACTGCTCGATAACTTCCAGCAGAACAAGGCGGGCAGCCGGCGCTCTCCGTACGACCTCGAGAACACCGCGCAGTACGCCCTGGTCGACAAGTGGCGGAACAACGCCTACGGCCTCCTCGGCTTCTCCGAGGCCGGTGGCCCGACGGGCCGGCTCTTCCTGAACCAGGAAAACCGCTTCATCGGCGCGGCGGCCCTCGACTGGCAGGTCGACCGCTACAACCGCCTCAAGATCGGTGGCGGCTTCACCAACTTCGACATCAAGTCGTACTCGTCGCAGCTGGTCAGCCAGGCCTTCTCGGATTTCTATATGGAGAAGCCGACCTCGTGGACTGGTTACGCCGAAGACCGCCTCGACCTCGGTGACGTGGTCCTCGTGGCGGGCCTCCGGTACGACTACTACAACTCGAATGCCTCACACCCGCAGTACTGCGACTCCACCGGGTGCCAGCCGACCGTCCGTATCTCGAGCAATCCGCTCTGGGATCCGAACGACGTGCAGGGCTCGCTCGACACCATTTACACCCCGGACTCGTCGCACGACTACCTGTCGCCGCACATCCAGGTGTCCTTCCCGGTGAGCGACCGCACCAACATGCGGTTCTCCTATGCCCACCAGGTCCAGCCACCGGACTTCGCGCTGGTGCTCGGCGGGATCAACACCGACCTGGCCGTGACGAACACCAACCACGTCTACGGGTCGGACCTCGACTTCGGCACGACGATCACCTTCGAGTTCGGCATCCGGCACGCCTTCTCGGATGACTTCGTGCTCGACTTCTCGGCCTATAACCGCGACGCCCAGTCCAACCAGGCTGGCCGTCTGCTCTCGCTGTACGATCCGCTCAAGCTGCAGAATCAGGACGTCCGGATGATGACCAACCAGGACTACGGCAACTACCGTGGTTTTGACATCCGGATCGACAAGCGGATCGGGAGCCTGTTCAACGGCACGCTGGCGTATTCCTTCAGCGACGCCAAGAACACCGGCTCGGATCCGTTCACCTACATCAACTTCGGTTCACGGATCGTCAACCAGATCAGCGGTGGTAACGACCCGCCGCCGTCGGCCTACCTGCCGACGACCTACACCCGGCCGCACAACCTGGCCGGCTCGTTCTCCATGACCTTCCCGAACGAGTGGAACGCCGGGTCGACGATGGGCAGCATCCTCGAGAACGTCGGCATCTTCGCCACGTTCCGTGTGGCCAGCGGCACGGCCTACACCCGCTGCCCGGTGGAAACCGGCAACGAGTCGGTCATCTCCCCGGGCGTCTGCGCCCGGCAGTTCGAGGGCGACGTCAACGGCTCGCGGCTGCCCACCTTCCGGAACACCGACCTTCGGGTCACCAAGGGCTTCCGGTTTGGCGGCGTGGACCTGACGGGGTACGTCGACGTCCGCAACCTGTTCAACTTCACCAACACCACCCAGGTCTTCGCCGAGAACAACAGCATCGAGAACACGGTGGAGCTCGACGAGACCTGGTCGGGCGACTCCGCGGGGTACGCGGATGAAGCCAGGGCGTCGGCGGCCTATGACGCCAGTTCCGGCGACATGTTCCTGCCCAGCACGGGCGGTTGCGGTAACTGGGTGACCCAGGACGGCAAGGCGGCCGCGCCGAACTGCGTGTACCTGATCCGGGCCGAAGAGCGTTTCGGTAACGGTGACGGCACGTTCACGCAGGCGGAACAGCGCCGCGCGTCGGAGGCGAATTACTACACGAACCGCAGCGAAGCGAGCTTCACGGCCGCCCCGCGGCGGATCCGACTCGGCTTGGAGTTGAATTTCTAACGTGAATGATCCACGGTGGATGAGGGGGCGGCGCGCCGAACGGCGCCGCTCCCGCATCTCACCGAACAGTATTCATCTGAGAGAGGATGCAATGCACTCACCATTCCGTAAGAGGGGCGTCATTCTGGCAAGCCTGCTGGCGCTTGCGCTGGCGGCGGCGCTGCCGTCGCACGCGTCGGCTGAGCCGGAGCCGGGAGCCAAGAAGGCCACTGGATTTCGGCTCTTCGCCCGGCCGCTGGGCGCCATGACTATCAACCGGATCTATTGCGGCCTGTCATCCGACGGCCAGATCTGCGTTGACTCGACCAACTCGTCCACCATCGGTGGCGGCTACTGGCCGAAGGGCACCGCCGACCAGTACATCTTCAACACCGGCCTCCAGTTGGCCGGCATCGTGGGTACGGACGGTGGTCCCTGGGCCGGCGATACCACGGGCGCGTTCTTCTTCGACCCGAAGGGCACGACCCAGCACGGCACCCAGGTGGAACCGATCTACAACATGGCCGGCACCGCGGATTACAACACGGTGTGCAACCCGGACGTGACCGACGTCTGCCAGGGCGGCAGTATCGATGCGGCCTTTGTCCCCTTCGGGGACGAGTCGGCCGACATCTTCAGCAGCCTGCTGACCGGCAGCCCCGGCAACCGCAAGGCGCAGGCGTCGCAGGGTGACGTCTGGTGGATGTCCTGGGACGGCGACCCGGCACTGAACGCCGGCCGCAGCCACCCGCTCGGCGTCGTCGTCGAGACCCGCGGCATGGGGTGGAACTTCCCGTCGGGCAACGAAGACATCATCTACTTCATCTATACGTTCTATAACATCACGACGACCAACCCGGCCGACTACGCCGCCGTCCGGCCGGAAATGCAGTCCATCCTGCTCGACAAGGCGCAGGAGTTCCAGGCCAAGAACAACGCCACGTTCGGCGTCAACCTGCCGACGGGCGGCTACACGATCGATGACCTGTACGCCGCGTTCGGCACCGACATGGACGTGGCCTCGGCCGGCACCAACTACGCCAGTGTCAACCTGCCGTTCGCGCTGGGTTACACCTACGTGCAGAGCTTCGCGGGTACGACCGGGTGGACCTTCGATCCGGGCGGCACCACCTTCCAGGCGCCGTTCTTCGAGGGTGCCGGCTTTGCGGGCATCAAGTACCTGAAGAGCCCGGCCGGTCCAGGCGCCATTCAGCTCTACTCCAACACCATCAACGGCTCGCCGTTCCCGGGGGCGTTCAACGACCCGCAGAACACCATCCAGCTCTGGCGCTACCTGTCGGGCAACATTTCGGTGCCGGCCGGCGACCAGCCGTGCAACACCGGCAACCCGACCGTCAGCAAGATCTGCTGGATCAACAACACCACGGCCGCCGACATGCGGTTCTACCAGTCCTCCACCGGCTTCTCACTGCCGCCGGGCGGGCAGGGCTCCATCGTCGTCGCGTACATCTTCGCGGCGCCCGTAGCGGTCCCCGGCTGTCCCGCCGGTGGCGCGGTCTGCGGTGGCGGCAACCTCAAGCCGGGTAACCCGACCATCCTCGGAGATCCCGTTGCCATGGCGGGTGGCGTCAACCTGGTCGACAGCATCTCCGGGTACATCAGCGCCACCGACCTCGACGGGAGCGGCGTGTACGAACAGGCGGGCACCATGGGGCCGGAATGGACCGTGGTACCGGGCTCGCTCCTCGGCAAGTCCTACACGGCGCAAGCGGTGTTCGACGCCGGGTTCCTCCTTCCGTTCGCCCCGGTTCCGCCATCGTTCTTCCTGATTCCAGGTGACAATCAGGTGACGATCATGTGGCAGCCGTCGACGTCGGAAATCGAAGGCGACCCCTACTATTCGATCGCCTCCGACCCCGCCAGCGCGCTTTACGACCCGAACTATCGTCAGTTCGACGTCGAGGGCTATCGGATCTATCGGGGCCGCACCGACAACCCCGACGGTCTGTCGCTCATCGCATCCTTTGACTATACCGGCACCGTCTTCAATGACTACGACGGCGTGATCAATCCGGTGAAGACCTGCGCACCGGAACTCCTGATCCCGGACCCGATGGCGACGCCGGACTGCCCGGTGCTCTTCGATCCCGTCGCGCCGGGTGTGCCACGTACCACGGCCAATACGGTCAATATCGTGAGCCCGTTCGTCACGACGAAGTTCGGCGGCCGGCTTGAACTGGCCACCGGCGACGCGATCCTGACCCAGGTGGACACCGTGGTGACCGGCGGGGCCTCCGGCCTTCCGCCGATGACCAACAGCGGCGTCCCGTTCGTGTTCGTGGATAACGGGGTGCGCAACAACTTCCGTTACTTCTACGTGGTCACCGCGTACGACGTGAACTCGTGGTCTTCGGGTCCGACCAGCCTCGAGTCGCCGAAGGCGTCGACCATCTCGGTCACGCCGCAGGCACCGGCGTCCAACTACGAGAACAGCGCCGTCCTGAGCAGCGGCATCTATGGCCGTGATGTGGCGCTGGACTACCAGGCGCCGTTCCCGGCCATCGATGGCAGCCACGGGCCGGTTTCGCCGGCCCGATGCCGGCGGCCGACGCCTGGACGGTGGGCTTCCAGGACTTCGTCCAGCAGGTCATCAGCGCGCCGGGCAACTTCGCGGTGAAGCTCGACAGCATCACCCTGGGGTCGTCGTACGACGGCATCCCGGTGGAGTACCACATGACCGCCGTCAGCGGTCCCAACTCCGAGTCGTTCACCGTTTCCATGGCGCAGGTTTCCACGGAAGGCACGGTCACGGCCTCGGGAGCGTTCAACGCGGTCCAGATCGACGGCACCCTCGCGTCGATTTACGGAGGAAACAGCAACTACTTCCTCAAGGGCGAAGCCAGCATGACGCTGTATGGCACCTACCACACCGGCGGGTACGGCCGTGGTTGCGTCAACAGCGCCACCGGCTTCGGCAGCACCCGCGAGTGCGCCTACAACGGCCCACGCTGGTTTGCCGGCCCGTCGCCGCAGAACAACGAGACGAAGGTGGACCCGCAGGCTACGGCAACCCCGCCAACTTCACCACGCAGACGGTGGATGTGACGCTGCCGCTCAGCGCCGGCTGGAACAACGCCGGCGAACTCCCGGGCGTCCTCGTGGTCCACAACCCGCAGTCGTATGAGACCATCCAGACGACCTTCCGCCAGATCGAAGGGATCGGGTCGGGAGCCAAGCGGGCGGCGGATTACAACGTCTACTGGGGCGCAGCCGGCAAGGTTGACTCGGTGATCGACATCACGCACAATGTGCCGGTGCCGTTCAACGCCAACACCTACCGTGGCGGCTGGGGTATCCTGAACGCCGCGGCGGCGAACAACCTGACCAGCTACGACACCCGGCTGCAGCTCACCTATGCTGACGTCGGCTGCGTGGAACCGTATAAGTCGATCGCCGGCGCGCAGGCACTGATACCCTGCCCCGGTCCGGCGTACGCGCTCAGCCAGACGGCCATTCCCGGCCCGACGGCGTTCATCACGACCTCGTTCGCCAACGCCACCTGGGGCGCCAAGAACGCGCCCGTCGCCGCCAACCCGGGCTTCATCATGCTGCTCGGTGGCGAGATCTACCAGTTCATGCTCGATGCCGCCGGCACGCTGCCGGCCGCGGGCACGGTCTGGTCGGCGCGTGACTACATCGGCGCCATCCAGGGCGGTAACGGATTCGGCGGCAACTACGGGCCGTACATCTTCACCACGGCGAGCGGAGACGATCCCAGCAAGCCGACCCGGACCTTCAGCGCGGTTGGTGCGGAGCTTCGTGCCAACTACGATGTTGTGAACCAGGTCAACTCGGTGTCGAACCTCGACCTGACCAAGATCCACACGGTGCCGGATCCCTACTACGTCACGAATGAGTACGAAGTCGACTACACGTCGAAGATCATCAAGTTCGTGAATCTTCCGACGCAAGCGACGATCCGTATTTACTCGTCGAGCGGCATTCTGGTCCGGGTGTTGAATTATGAGTCCGCCGAACTGGGCGGCATGCTGGACTGGAACGTCCGTAACCGGAACAACCAGGTTGTCGCAAGTGGAGTGTACTTCTATCACGTCGAATCGGGCGATGCGCGCTTCATCGGGCGCATGACCATCGTCAACTTCGCCAAGTAGCCACGCCGGGGGTGGGGGGAACATCTCCCCCCACATCCCGCATCCAGGAGACAGAATACTTATGAAGCGGCACACTGCGCATGGGTTGGCCCTGGCGGCGCTGCTGATCGGCGGGTTGCCCGTGGCCCTTGCGGCCCAGGCATCCGAGATCAACGCGGACAACACGCCATACGGTACGACGTCGGGAGAGTTCCTTCTCCTCGGCGCCAGTGCCCGAGGCGCCGCCCTCGGCAACGCCTTTCAGGCGATCGCCAACGACGTTTCGGCCCTCTATTACAATCCGGCTGGCGTCGCCATGATGGAGCGCCCCGGAGTCCTCATCTCGACCTATTCGTACGTGGCCAACACCACGTACAGCTGGGGTGGTATGGCCTTCCCGTTCTCGGGCGGTGCCCGGGCGGTCGGCCTCCACCTCGGGACCTTCGGGTTCAAGGACCAGCCGGAATACACGGTCGAGCTCCCTGACGGCACCGGCGGCGTCTATTCCGTCAGCGAATCGTATCTCGGCCTCACCTATGCCGAAAACTTCTCGGATCGCTTCTCGGCCGGTATCACCGCCAAGGGCGTCTTCGATCAGCTCGGCGAGGTCAGCGGGAGCGCGTTCGCGGTGGACTTCGGCACCAATTTCCATTCGGCGCTGAACAATCACCCGATCAAGTTCTCGTTCGTCATCCAGAACCTCGGCACCAACCTGAGCTACAGCGGCGACGCGCTGAACGTGGGCGTTCCGCGGACTCCGGTCGAGGGCGAAGATGACGTGCCGAACAACCCACAGCCGGGATCCTACCGGACCAAGGCGTTCGCGCTGCCGACCACCTTCACGGTGGCCGTGGCCTACGACATCATCGCCAAGGCCAACACCCGGTGGACCATCCTGGCCGACTTCAACCAGCCGAACAACACCAGCGCTGGCTACGTCTTCGGCACGGAGTTCGCCTTCCCGCAGATGGGTGGCAGCAACTTCAACGGCTCGGTCCGCGGCAGCTACAGCTATGCCTCGGCCAACTCCGGTCAGGACGTGAGCGGCAGCCAGCTGAACGAAGAGCAGAGCTACCAGGGCACGGCCTTCGGCGGCGGGCTCAGCTACACGACGGAGTCGTTTAACCTCGGGTTCGACTATGCCTGGAAGTACATGGGCATCCTCGGCTCGACCAACTTCTTCACGTTCAGCATCGGCTGGTAATCGGCGTGATGCGACGGCAGCGACTCCGGTTGCTGCCGCCCAGGAGCATAATGGTTCGTTGGTTTTCGCTGGCCCTGGCGGCCGGCGTCCTCGTCGCCCCGACCCGGATCGGGGAGCGACAAGCCGAAGATGTGATGGCGGTCCGGGCGGTTCGGTTTTACCGGGCCGATAGCCGCCAGACATTGGTCAAGGCGTTCGTCCAGATTCCGTACGTCGGGTTCTCCAACGACGGCGGCAGCGAAACCAGGAACCAGGTTACGTACTTCGTGACCGTGAAGGTGTCCGACTCGACTGGGCTCGGACTGTTGCAGGAGGGTTGGACCAACCACGTCGCGAGGGCCCTGGCGGTTCCGGGCGTGGTCGGGTTGGAAATGCTGGAGTTCCCTGTCCTCCCCGGCCAGTACGTGCTGGACGTGACCGTGGAAGACAGTGTGACGGGGTGGAAGGCATTCGCCACCACCGCCATCGAGGGATTCCGGTCGCCGCCACCGGTGTCAGACCTGCTGCTCTCTCCGGAAATTCGGATGGCAGCCCCGGGAGACACGGTGCCACGGCCGGGAGAGTTGCGGATCGGGACGTTGCTGGTGACCGGGGCCGTCGAACTGCACCTGACGCCGCTCGAGAGCCAGGCCTACTACCTGATCGAAGCGTACAGCGAAGCGGCAGCCAACGGCACGCTGTCGGCCACCATCCGCGACTCGCTGGGGAAGACGATCTTGAAGACGCCGCCGGCGGCGGTCAGCGTGCCAGCCGGGGGAGGAGTCCTGAAGGGTCAGCTGGACCTGACGGGGTTGCCCGAGGGAGAGTACACCATGGCGGTGTCGGTGGACCTCGGTGGAGTCACGTCGGAACGGACGCAGCCATTTTCCATGGCGAATCTCGAGGAGACGCTCGCCAAGGAAGCGGCGAGGGTGGAGCAGGAACGACGGACCGATGCGGGCTACTTTGCCGCCATGAACGAGGCGCAGTTGGACAGCGCCGCCGGCCCGCTCCTCTACCTCGCGACGCCAGACGACGGGCTGAACTTGTACAAGGACCTGAGCGTCGACGCGAAGCGCCGTTGGCTGACGGAATTCTGGACTCGCCGGGACTTGAGTCCCGGGGTGGCACGGAACGAGACGCGAGAGAATTTTTACGAGGCGGTCGCCTACGCCAACCGGCAGTTCAAGGTCGGCGGACGACGCACCACTCCAGGGTGGCGCACCGACCGGGGCCGGATCTACGCGAAGTATGGCCCGTACGACGAATACCTCGACCGCGTGTCCCAGGGCCAGGCACCGCCCTACCAGGTCTGGCGATACACGCAGCAGAAGGACCGATATTTCATCTTTGTAGACCGGAACAATCTGGGCGAGTTCCTGTTGATTCACTCGAACGACCTCACCGAGGTCTCCAGGCCGGACTGGCAGGAAATCCTGACGGCCGATGGGGTGATTGATGTGGGGCGCTGGCTGGGCGTGAACTTCTTCCCGACATCGGGCGTCCAGTAATCAAGTTCTGACTTTCAAGGGAGTTTCACTGCAGGACGCCGGAAAGAGCCGCTTTCCACCGTCTTCCGAGAACGAGGTACAAGTATGACACGTATGATTCGTGGTTCGGTCGTGCTCGCCGCCTGTGTCGGAGTTTTGTCATGCACGGGGGGCGACCCCACATCCGGTTCGCCGGGCGTGCCGAACAATATCGTCGCGCTGCCGGCCATCGTGAACATCAGCGCCAATGCCACGGAGCTGATCGGCTTCCAGCTTGTCGATGACAACGGCGGCCAGATCCCCACCACCTGGTCGATCGGGGCCACCCCGGCCGGGTTTTCGGTCGTCATCGATTCGAGCTTCCGCCCGGTCTACAATTCGGACGGGACGCTCACGCTGCCGAGCGAGCAGACGGAGATTCGGGCCACCATTTCCGGCCTGATCCCGAGCAGTGGATCGTTCACTGTCTCCGCGAGTGGCAAGTCGATCACCATTCCTGTCACGGTCATCAACGACGCCCTGCCGGCCACCTTCAACACCACCACCCCCAACATCGGGCAGCCACTGGTGGTCACCATGCCGGCCGGCCTGACCCTCAACGCGGACGCCACCTACGCCTTCGATGGCGCGGATGCCCCGATCGTCGTCTCGCAGGCGGCGGACGGCAGTTCCGTCACGCTCCTCGTGGCGCCTGGGACGGCGGCCCCGCTCGATGTCGCCGGCATCACGGCCGACTACGCGCCCACGCTGACCCTGACCTTGAGCACCACCGAGACGATCACCGCGACGGGCACGTCGGATTACGTCGGGACGGACGATCCCTCCACGGCGCCGGAAATCGCCTTGCCGACCGTGGTCGGGGGATCGGTGTCGTTCTATGACATTCCTTCTGCGGTCGACCAGTTCTACAAGATCGTGCTGACTGCCCCGAGCACCATCACGGTCGGCACCGATTGGGCCGATCACGCAGCGGATATCGACCAGCTTTGGCTGGACGGCACGTTTGCGCTGATCCCGCCGTTTACCGCGGCGACCGGCTCGGCGCCCGAAGCCTCCACGGCGGTGTTTGCGGCCGGAACGTACTACATCTACGTCAACCAGTACGATGGCGATCCGGGTGCCTGGTACAAGATTACGATCACGCTGGACTCGCAGCCGTAAGGCGTGAGGCACCAGCGGGTCCCGTACGACCGAACGCCCCCTGCCGACCGGCAGGGGGCGTTTGTCATTGGGGCTGCGCCGGCCGTGCCGGTGGCCATTGACGGGTGGGGCGGCACCTAGCGCGTCGGCTCGCCCCTGCCGGCGGTGTAGAGCGACGTCAGTCGCTGCGCACGGAACACGTACCTGCCGTCGAGCCCGGTCAGCTCCCAGGTCCGGTTTCCCGCCGGATCCACCTCGATGACACGGCCGGCCCGCCCGAAGGACACCGTCGCGTGGCCGTCCGGGTGAAACTGGGTGGCCCCTCCCACCACGGTCCATGTGGTCGGCGCGTCGATCGCCTGCCATTCGAGCGCGGCGTTGCCGGCGGCGGGGTTCATGAGATAGCGTACGAGCCGACTGGGCGCCGCCAGACCATTGTCCAGGAACTGGACATGCCCGGGGCCGGCCAGCCGGACGCCGTGCTGCCGCTCGAAGCTCCCCTTCGGGTCATTGAGCAGGGTGAATTGGTTCCGCAAGCCGCCGAAGCGCCAGATGACCGCGCCTGTGACCCGATCGACCTTGGTGACCTCGCTCAGGCTGCGGAAACCGAGGAGCAGGTTGCCGTCAGTGTCGAAACCGAGCCCGTTGCCGTGTGTGAAATTGACGTTTGGCCCCGTCCGATCGATCAGGGGCAGATCGGTGATGTCGAAGTGGTCGAAGGCATTCCATTCCCACAACAGCGCACCGCTCGCAGACAAGTGCTGAACGACCGTAGCCATCACCGACGCGGCCGCGTCCCCCCCGACGCCGCTCAGGTCCATCACCCGGGTCTCATCGCAGAGCATCCATGCGTCACCCCCGGCATCGACCAGGACCTCATGGAAGCGGGTCGGGCGCCCCGCGCAGGTCAGAGTGCCCGTTTGCTCGCCGAGGGCATTGAGCACTCGAAACTCCGTCTCCGGGGCTCCGCTGCCCAGAATCGTATAGACCCCGGCCGGGTGCGCCTGGAAGGAATTCAGGACACCGTTGGGGGAATGGTGGTACCAGACCACCTTCCCGGAGTTGTCCACCGTGACCGCGCCGTCCGGCAGGGAGAGCGCGACGTAGCCCGCCTGCGACGAGGTGCCGAGGCTCCCGATCGCGGGAATCCAGCCCGGGAGTGATCCGGTGGTGAAGACGAGAGAATCGACCGTCCGCTCCGCCGCCCCCGCCAGCATCAAGACGACCCGAAACGTGTATGCGGTGGCGGTGTCGAGCCCAAGGACGGGGATTCGCACGGCCGTTTCACCTGCAAACCCGATTGCTGGAGTGCTGGCGGGCGGGCTGCCGGCACTTCCCTGGTACTCGATGTAGGCGCTGTCGTACCCCACGGCTCGGACCATCACAGCCGCCGAGATGGCGTTTTCCGGAATCTGCTGGACTTCCGCCCCTTGGTACTGCTGGGCGGTGGGAGCCTGCGTGTCTCCATCGATGCATCCGGCTACCGCGATCAACGACACGGCGGCGGTCAAGCCGCGAGAATAGCTGGTCATGAGGTCCTCAGGTGTGCATTGGCGTTCGCAGGAGGTCAGGCGTTGGCGGCGACCCGCTCCAGCTCGGCGTCGCCGTTCCTGAATTGCCGTTGGTAGAGCCGGGCGTACAGCCCGCCCCGGGCCAGGAGATCGGCGTGGGAGCCCTCCTCCACCACCCGCCCATGGTCCAGGACCACGAGGCGGTCGGCCCGGCGGACCGTGCTGAGGCGGTGGGCGATGATCAGGGTGCTCCGCCCGACCAGAAGCTTTGCCAGGGCGTCTTCCACCAGCCGCTCGCTCTCGGTGTCGAGGCTGCTGGTCGCCTCGTCGAGAATGAGGACCGCCGGGTCCTTCAGGACCGCCCGGGCGATGGCAATCCGCTGCCGTTGGCCTCCGGAGAGCTTGACCCCCCGTTCCCCCACAATCGTCTCGTAGCCGTCCGGGAGCCGCTCCACGAACTCATGGGCGTGCGCCGCCCGGCCTGCCCGCTCAACGTCGGCCTCAGAGGCCTCTGGGCGCGCATAGGCGATATTCTCGCGCACGGTCCCGCTGAACAGAGCCGGTTCCTGCGGAACCACACCGATGGCACCCCGAAGCTCCGTGAGCCGGAGCTCCCGGACATCGGTCCCGTCCAGCCGAACAGACCCCTCCGCGACGTCCCAGAACCGGGGGAGGAGGCTGATCAGGGTGGTCTTTCCAGCCCCGGAGGGCCCCACGATCGCGACGACCTCACCGGGGGCCAGGGAGAGACTTACCTCGCGCACCGCCCACGGGGCCTCGGGGTGGTCCAGATAGCGGAACGACACCCGGTCGAATTCCACTTGCCCCTTGATCGGGCGTGGCAGGGGGGTCGGCGTGGGCGGGTCGGCAATCGGGCTGCTGGTTTCCAGGAGCTGGAAGACCCGCTCGGCGGCCCCCACCGACTCCTGGAAGTTGCCGAAGAACGACGCCAGGGCACCGACAGAGGCCGCGATGGTCACCGTGAGCAGGAGGAAGCTGACGAGCGTTCCGGCGGTCAGGGAGCCGTTCAGGACCAGCCGGCCCCCTTGCCAGAGCACGATGACGATCCCCGTGAACGTGCTGAAGGTGATGGCGCCGAAGAACACCCCCCGGACCTTGGCCCGGATCAGCGCGGCCCGGACCACTTCACCAATCAGTCCGCCGTATCGCCCGCGCTCCGCCGGCTCCTGCACGAAGCTCTGCACCGTGCGGATCTGGCTGAAGGCCTCCTCGGCCACCGCGGTGGCCCCCGCCATCTTGTCCTGCACGCCGGTACTGATCCGGCGGAGGCGGCGGCCGAAGAAGAGGGCGGTACCGACCGCGACCGGCACCACGGCCAGCGCCGTCAGGGTCAGCTGAGGTTGAATCCAGGTCAGGAGCAGTATGCCCCCGACGAGGGCCAGGATCTGCCGGGTGAACTCGGCAATCTGATTGCTCAGGACCCCCTGGAGGAGCCCGATATCGATGGTGAGCCGGCTGGTCAATTCGCCGGTCTTTCGGTCGGCGAAGAACCCCGGGGGCATGTCCAGCAACTTGGCGAACAGCTCTTCCCGGAGGCCGGCCACCGCGCGCTCGCCGGTGGCACTCAGCAGATAGGTCTGGGCGAAGTTGAGCAGGGCCTGGATCAGGAAGAGCCCCGTCAGCCCCAGCGCCACACGGTCCAGGAGGGAGCGGTCCTGGTCCACGAAGGCGGCGTCGAGGAGGCGCCCGACCACCAGGGGAAAGGCCAGGCCGATGGCGGCGCTCAACAGGAGCGCGACCGAAGCCAGCGCCAGCGCGCCGCGGTGAGGTCGAATCCGCGGCCAGAGTCGGGCAAGCTGCTTCGGGGAGGGGATGCGGCGGCGCGCAGCTGGCTTGGTCGGCGTCGTCACCGGCCGAGGGGACCGGCCACGGGAGCCGGCTGGTCAAGAATGAGCACCTCGGGGGTCTCCGCCTGCGCCTCGCGGGGGAGGGTCCGGTCCACGCTCATTGCCACGAAGAGGAGCGCCAGGTAGGCCAGGGAGTACTTGTACATCTTCCAGGCGGTGGGGGTGACCCCCTCCTCACGGAGCAGCTGGAAGTTGTACCAGAGAAACCGGCCGCCGAGGGCCAGTGCGGTGACCGCGTAGAGGAGGCCGAAGGCGCCGAAGAGCGCCGGGAGAATGGTGAGCGGGATCAGGATGAGGGTGTAGATCAGCATCTGCACCTTGGTCTCCCGCTCGCCGCGGACCACCGGCAGCATCGGGATGCCTGCCTTGGCGTACTCGCCCTTCTTCAGCAACGCCAACGCCCAGAAGTGCGGGGGCGTCCAGTAGAAGATGATGGCAAAGAGGTAGAAGGCGGTCAGGTCGAGGTGCCCCGCCATGGCCGCATACCCGACGAGCGGTGGAAAGGCGCCCGCCGCCCCTCCAATGACGATGTTCTGAGGGGTGGATCGCTTCAGCCAGACGGTATAGACCAGCACATAGAAGAGGAGACCACCGAGCGCCAGCCAGGCACTCAGGGGATTGGCGAACCGCCAGAGGATGGCGAAGGCCAGCGTTCCCAGTCCAATACCGAATGCCAGCGCCGCCAGGGGGGCCACTCGCCCGGAGGGGACGGGGCGCAGCCTGGTCCGGGACATAAAATGGTCGATGTCCTGATCGAACCACATGTTGATGGCGTTGGCGCCCCCCGCCATCAGGAAGCCCCCCAGCAGTACCCATCCCACGAGGGAGAGGGGCGGGGCGCCGAGGCCGGTGATGTACATCGGGGCCACGGCGGTCACCAGCAGCAGGGAAATGACCCTCGGCTTGGTGAGGGCGACCAGATCCCGTCCAAGGGAGGGGCGAGCCAGTCGCTCGCCCCTGACCGGGGTTGGATCCGTCCTGTCCTGCGGCACGCCCATTCCTGCTCCGGGTCACTGGGAAAGGGGAAAAGAAACGGCCTCCGGAGGGTCCTTGTCAAGCGGAGTCGAGGGGCGCAAACTGCACTGATGCAAACATCGAACACTGAAACGGGCGTCCGCGACGCCTGGGGTGAGCGCCTCCCCCGCCGCCTCGGCCTCATGAGTGCCGTGGCGGTTCTGGTCGGCTCGACCATTGGCAGTGGGATCTTCCGGGTCCCGGCCAGCGTGGCGGGGAGGATCACGGAGCCCGGCCCCTTCCTCTTCGCCTGGGCCCTCGGCGGGGCCATCGTGCTGTGCGGCGCGCTGACCTACGCCGAACTTGCTGCCGCCCTGCCTCGGTCCGGTGGGGTGTTCGCATACATCCTCGAGGCGTTCGGTCCTCTCCCGGCCTTCCTGTTCGGATGGTCCACGCTGGCGGTGATTCGAGCCTCGGCGCTCGGCGCCATCTCGACGATCTTCGCGGAGTACCTCGGGTACTTCGTTCCACTGACCGGGACGCAGGTGCAATACGTCGCGGCCGGGGCAATCATCCTGGTGGGGCTGTTCAACTACTTCGGGGTCAATGTCGCGGCGGTACTGGTCAACCTGTCGACCGTGGTCAAGTACGGGGCGCTTGTGGCGCTGGCGGGACTGGCCTTTCTGATCGGCGAAGGCACCACCGCCAACTTCGCTCCGGTGTGGGGGGGCGGCGTCCAGCTGTCCATCATGGGGACCGCCCTGATCTCGATCATGTGGACCTACGACGGGTGGGCCGACCTGGCCTATCTCGGTGGGGAGGTGAAGGACCCCGCGCGGAACCTGCCGCGCGCGCTGGTGCTGGGCACCCTGGCCATCATCGCCATCTACCTCGTGGTGAACATGGCCTACGTCTACCTGGTGCCCCTGCCGGAGATGGCAGGCTCCGCGCTGGTTGCCGCGACGGCGGCCGAGCGGATCCCGCTCTTCGGGGGTGGGGGTGGCGGTGCCGCCATCGCGGCCGTCGTGATGATCTCCACGTTCAGCGCGCTGCTCGGTTCGATGATGACGGGGCCGCGGGTCTTCTTCGCCATGGCCGACCGGGGCCTCTTCTTCAACGCCATTGCGCGGGTCAGCCCGCGGTACAAGAGCCCCTCGGTGGCCATCCTCCTCGCCACCGGGCTTGGTGTGGTCTACGTCCTCCTCAATGATTTCCAGCAGCTGGCCGACAAGTTCATTCTCGGTATCTGGCCCTTCTACGCCCTGGCGGTCGGGGCGGTGTTCGTCCTGCGGAAGAAGCAGCCTGACCTGGTCCGTCCCTACCGGACCTGGGGGTACCCGGCCGTCCCCCTGCTGTTCATGGCGGCGTCCATTGCGATCATCCTGAACGCCCTCTGGACCGACCCCATCAACACCGGCCTCACATTCGGGATTATTCTGGTCGGAGTTCCGGTCTACTTCGTGTGGCGGCGGACGCACCGTCCGTCCGGGAACGCCGAGTCCTGAGGTCGGATTGGGCTCCTTGACCCCGGGCTGGCGAAGCGTAAGTTTTTCGGCCATCATAGCCGTTGTATCGCCTGATGCCGAAGTCCCTGTCTGACGTGCGTCTTTTTCACTCCAGTCGAGGTGTCCCTATGCAGTCATGGTTTCGTCGGGTAGCGACCGCGACGGCCGCAGGCGTGCTGTTGACGCTTGGCGCCGGCACTCTGTTCGCGCAGGGCGTCACGACGGCGGCAGTGACCGGGACCGTCACGCAGGAATCGGGGGCGCCGGTCGAAGGCGCCGTCGTCACGCTGACCAATCGCGGCACCGGCGCGAAGATCACCGCGACCTCCCAGGGGAACGGCAAGTTCTTCATGGAGAACGTGACGGTCGGCGGCCCGTACACCATCGAGGCCCGCGCCATCGGCTTCGAGGCGGCGCGGCGCGACAACGTGATGCTCTCCCTCGGCCAGCGTTTCGTGTCCAACTTCACGCTGCGGCAGCAGATCGTGGAACTGCAGGAGATCGCGGTCAACGCCGAGACGGGCGACCCGGTCATGAACACCGCCAAGACCGGCGTGGCCCAGTCGATCGGCGACACCGCCATCAACCGGCTTCCGATTCTCGGCCGCAACTTCCAGGACCTTGTGGCCACGACGCCGCAGGTGGCGAACGTCGGCGCGGGCGTGTCGGCCGGCGGCCAGAACAACCGCTTCAACAGCATCCAGATCGACGGTGGCGTCAATAATGACCTCTTCGGCCTCGGTGCCAGCGGTGTGCCGGGCGGCCAGGCCAACGCCAAGGCCATTTCGCTCGAGGCGGTCAAGGAGTTTCAGGTCCTCATCGCGCCATACGACGTGCGGCTGGGCAATTTCGCCGGCGGCCTGATCAACGCGGTCACGCAGTCGGGCACCAACAAGTTCGGTGGGTCGGTGTTCGGGTATCTGCAGAACCAGGACCTGGTCGGTACGGACGTCAACGGAGAAAAGTCCGCCGACTTCCGGGTGCTGCAGTATGGCGGCACGCTGAGCGGCGCCATCATCAAGGACAAGCTCCACTACTTTGCCGCGGCCGACATTCAGCAGCGGACGACGCCGTTCGACGGGATCACGTATGCGGAATCCGGTGCCGATCCCGGCGATGCCGACCGGATGATCGCGCACCTGAACTCGCTCGGCGCCGAGCAGTGGGGCGGGGCGGGGGATGCCGGGGGCTTCACCATCGAGAACCCGAACCCGACGTATTTCGGGAAGCTCACCTGGTCGCCGGCCCCGAACCAGAACGTCTCGCTGTCGTACAACAACGTCGAGGCGTCGGTGGATGTCATTTCCCGCCGCCAGAACGGCCAGTGGCAGATGACGTCGGGCGGGTACCAGATCCAGAACAACACCAATTCGCTGCGACTCATCTGGAGCGGCGTGTTCAGCGGGAAGTACTCCAACGAGTTCATTGCCGGCTTGCAGTCGGTCCGGGACAAGCGCGCGCCGACCACCACGTACCCCACGATCCTCATGAACTCCGGCGGGACCGGCACGCAGCTCGTGGCCGGCGCGGAGCGGTTCTCGCAGGCCAACTCACTCGACCAGGACATCTACGAACTCACCGACAACCTGACCGTCGGTATCGGCGATCATCGTGTCACCATCGGTACCCACAACGAGTTCTTCGGCTTCAATAACGTCTTCTTCCCGCAGAGCATCGGGCAGTGGACCTTTGCCAACATCGACTCCTTCGAGAACAACGCGCCGGTCCGGTTCGACCGCGCGCTGCCGCTCCGTGAGGGTGGCCCGACGGCCGACTTCAACGTGAACCAGTGGGGCCTGTACGTCCAGGATCAGTTCAATCTCGGGCCGGTGGTGCTGACGGCCGGCATCCGGTGGGACAACCCCATTTTCCCCGATGCCCCGGCCTACAACCCGGTCCTCGATTCGGTCACGTCCGATCCAAACCTCTGGACCGGTGGCACCATCAACACCAGCGTGGTGCCGAGCGGCAACGCCACCTGGTCACCCCGCCTCGGCTTCAACTGGGATGTGAACGGCCAGGGAATGACCATCGTGCGCGGCGGCGTCGGCTACTTCGGGGGCCGCCCGGCCTATGTGTGGATGGCGAATGCGTACGGCAATACCGGCATGGAACAGACCCAGCTGACCTGTCGCAACGACAACGCCGATCCGCTCGACGACGTCCCGACCTTCTCGCTCGATCCGAACCAGCAGCCCACCACCTGCGCCGGGGGCGCCGGGCCGCGCCAGTCGACGCCAACCATCAACTATTTCGACCCCAGCTTCAAGTTTGAACAGAACATGAAGCTGTCCTTGGGCATGGACCAGCGGTTGCCATGGGGGATGGTCGGCACGATCGACCTGATCTATACGAAGTCCCAGAACACGCTCTATATCCAGGACAACAACCTGGTCGGCGTGGTGGACGAGAGCACGCTCACCTACGCGACCGGGGAAGGCAACCGGGCGCGCTACGGGGTGAACTCCCTGAGCAGCGGCTCGGCCACGCCGAACCGCCAGACCTCCGTGGTCGGGCCGGTGCTGCAGCACCTGAACAAGTCCGAGGACCACGTCTTCAGCGGCACCATCCAGCTGCAGAAGCGCTTCTCGAATGGCATCGAGTTCAACGGCGGCTACACCTACAGCGACGCCCAGGACGTGATGTCGCTGACCTCGAGCATCGCCTTCTCGAACTACGGTTTCGCCACCCTGAACGGTCTCCTGAACGAGCGCGACCTGACGACCTCCACCTTCAGCCGCCCCCACCGGGTGGTCCTGAGCGGCACGGTCAACCTCCCCGGCGACTTCGACTTCTCGCTGATCTACTCCGGCGTGTCGGGCTCGCCGTTCGGGTACGTAATCAACGGCGACGCCAACGCCGACGGCGTCGGCGGCACCAACCGCGAATTGAACGACATGTTCTACATTCCTCGGGACCAGGACGACATCACGATGTACGGCCCGACCCCGAGCGCGTCGTACGACTCGTTGGCGAATTTCATCAACAGCCAGCCGTGCATGCGCAATCAACGGGGCCAGATCATGGAGCGGAACAGCTGCCGCAACCCCTGGATCAACATGCTCGACGCCCGGCTCCAGAAGGTGGTCCCGACCTTCAACGGGCAGATGATGATCCTGTCGCTCGACGTGTTCAACCTGCTGAACATGATCGACAGCGACTGGGGGCTCGTGAAGCAGACCAGTGGTTTCGAGGGTGTGAGCGCGGTTCGCCTCCGTGGGTGGGACCCGCTCAACAACCGGGGCATCTACAGCCCGTCGCTGCCCACGCTCAATCGGGTCGACCCCAACGCCTCGGTCTGGCGGATCCAGCTCGGCGGCAAGTACATCTGGTAGGGTTGAGACGGCAGCACGCATGACGAAACGGCCCCCGGGATTCCGGGGGCCGTTTTGCGCTATGGTTTCCATGCCGTGGCTCTACGTCCGCACCCGTTTCAGCAGCACCAGCGCCGCGCCCAGAAAGAGGACGTTCGGGGCCCACGCCGCCACGAGGGGATCGATGATGCCGCCTCGGCCGATCGCCTTGGCCAGGTTGATGATGAGAAGGAACAACACCGTCGTGGCCAGGCTGATGGCAATGCCGTACGCCGCGCCGGCCCGCGGGGAGCTGAGGCTGAGCGGCGCGCCGAACAGGGCGATAATGAGGCAGGTGACGGGGATGGCGATCTTCAATGCCCGTTCGACCCGCAGCTTGTTCACGTCGTTGCCGGAGCGCCGGAGCCCTTCGATGTACTCCCCCAACTCCCCGTAGCGCATTTCCGACGGCGCCTTGGAGGCCGCCAGCAGCTGGCTCGGCCGTTGTGAGAGGGCGCGGAGGCGCATCTCCTGCGCGGTGAACACCGGCTGGTCCAGCCCGCCGAAAATGACCCGGCTCGTGCCCCCCCAGAGCTTCCAGGCGGCCGCGGTGCTGTCGTAGGTGGCGCTGTCGGCGCTGACGGCGAGGTACGGGTAGGTGGTCCCGTTCCCCTGCCGGACGAAGACGGGGTCCCGGAGCACGCGGTTGGCCACGTCGAGCGTCCGGATGGTGTAGACCCAGTTGGCGTCGGCGCCGTACACGAAGTTGTATCGGAAGGTCGTCGCCCGCGCTTGCCGGGCCTTCTGGAGCTCCAGGGACTTGCTGGACGCGGCCACGGAGATCTCCCCCACGGCGAATGCCAGGAGGGCGGCCGCCGTCGCCGCCAGGAAGATCGGCCGGGCCAGTCGGTGAAAACTCATCCCGCCGGCATGCGCCGCCACGACCTCCGAGTTCCGGCTCATGGCACCCAGGGTGAACACGGTGGCGAAGAACACCGAGGCGGGCATCACCATGGCGATCTCTTCCGGCAGCACGTAGAGATAGCTGCGGACGATCTCCGCGACGGTCAGCCCATTGCTGAGGAGCCGCCGCATGTTGTCGGTGATCTTGATCAGGACCGACACGACCGGGAAGCCGAAGGCCGTGAGCACAAAGATCCGGATCCACGAGCGCAGGATATACCGGTCGAGAATGCTGAGGCCGATCATCCGCGCCTCCACTGTGCCACCCGGCGCCGCACCATCTCGGTCAGTTCGGCGAGGTCGCCCCCGCGCGTCGAGCCGAGTTCGCGGTTGACGCGGAGCAGCCCAGCCACCCCGAGGAGGGTGAAGATCACATTGGGCGCCCACATGACCACCGCCGGCGGGAGGATGCCGGCGTCGGCCAGCGGTTCACCCGCGGTCAGGCTGACGTAGTAGAGCGCAAAGATGCCGAGGCCGCCGCCGAGGACCAGGCCCATGCCGCCGCGGGGGAAGCGAAGGGCCAGCGGGATCCCCACCAGCACGAAGACCAGGCACGCCGTGCTGATTGCATACTTCTTGTGCACCTCGACGAGGAAGCCGTCGGCGGTCCGCCTGGCCGACTTGATCCCCTCTGCCGTGTTGGCGACGTCGACCCACGACGAGAGGGTGACCGAGCGGGAGACGCCGTACCCAGCCAGGTCGTCGGCGCCCGGCCTCGCCCTCGATACGGCCGGGGGAGGGGCCGCGCTGTCCTGGCTCGACACTCTGAGCTTCCGGTTGAGCCGGTCCCGCCGCCATTGTGGCATCGTCTCGCTGGTGACGCTGGGGTCCTGCTGTGCGGGATCCTGCGCCTCCACCGTCTCCGGGAGGAACCGACGGCCCAGCGACCGGAACCAACGGCACCATGGCGCCCCGCTTGTTCGCCCGCTGTCCGGCATCGCCGCGGGGCCCGGCGGCACCCCGAGCAGATTGCGGAGGTCCTGCTCCACCCGGTCGGCGCGCACCAGGGTGAGCGATCGCATGGCTGAGGTGGTGTCGTGCACCGTATCCAGCATCTCACACGTCGTCATCTCCCGGTCGCTCTTCGGGACGTCCCCCTCGGTGCGGGTCAGGGTGTTGCCGACGCTCCGGACCCGGATGGTATTGACGGTGAAATAGGTCAGCTGCAGCAGCCCGGGGTCGGCTCCCTTGAATTGCATGATCGAGCCGTCGTAGAGGGTCAGGTAGAGGTCGTTCTGGTTGACCTCGAAGCCCATCCGTCCGCTGTCGGCGTAAATCACCTGGCGCCCCTGCTGGCCCGACATGTCGAAGATCGTGACGTCCCGGAGTCGACCGTCCGCTGGCTCGATCCGCCCCGCCCGGAGGAAGAGGTTGGACGGAGGGACGTCGTTCAGCGCCTGCTCCCGGAATTGGATGGTGGGCCGTTTGCGGCCGATGTCAAAGAGGAGGGCCTTCAGCCGGAGGTTGGCGGCAGGCAGCCCCTGGTCGACGAAGACGAAATCGGCCACCGTCAGGAGCACCGCCGCCAGGAACACCGGGCGCAGCAGCTGCCCGATCGAGATCCCGCTCGCTCGCATGGCGGTAATCTCGTTTCCTGCGGCCAGCGTCGTGAAGGCATAGAGCACCGCGAGGAGCACGGCCATCGGCAACGTCATGGCCACGATGAATGGCAGGCTCAGGAGGAAGACCTCCCCGATCAGGCTCCAGGGCAGGCCCTTGCCGACCAGCGCACCGAACCGCTTGGCGATCTGGTTCAGCAGCATGATGCTGGTCAGCGCCGCCACCGCGAACACGAACGGGGCCGCCAGCTGCCGGAGCACATATCGGCTCAGCAGGCGCATGGCGGGCCCGGACGGTTGAACCGGAATTTTTCGCGCGCTATATTGCCGTGGTCCCTCTCCACCATCGCCTCTCATCTCCCGGACACGCGTGGCCCGTCTCGCTCTTGCCCTCGGGTTCCTGTTCCTGTTGCTGCCCGTCGCGGCGTCCGCCCAGGACGCGCCGGGAGAACCCGCCGTTCGTGCGTCCTTTAATGTAGCGCTCCCATCGCTCCAGCAACCGCTGGAAGCCCGGGCGGCCTGGCTCGGGGCGCCCGGGGTGACCCCTGCCCAGAGGGGGGCGCGATGGCAGCGGCAGCTCGATGCGCGGCGCCTCCGGGAGCAGGCCGCCTCGACGTCGGCCAGCCTCATGGCCGCGCTCTATGGCGCCAACAGCCTGCAGGTCCAGTACGCCAACGCGGCCATCGAGGATCGAAAGAGCATTCTCGGAATCCCGTCAAAGTATGCCGATCTCCGCATCGACGGATCGGTGTTCCTCGAAATCCGGTCGGACCGCCTCCGGAATCTCACCTGTACGCCGGCGCAGCTCCTCGACCAGAACTCCGGCTGCCGGGGCGGCTTCAAGGCCCCCCGGCTGGACAACGAATTCAACGCGAAAGTCGGGGGACTGATCGGCAGTCGTCTCCATGTGAACGTGGACTACGATTCCCGCCGGGAGTTCAACGCCAACAACGACATTCAGGTGTACTACCAGGGCCTGCAGGACGAGATCCTGCAGCGCGTGGAAGTCGGCACCGTGTCGTTCCGCACGCCGCCCTCGCGGTTCCTGACGGCGGCGATTCCCGCCAACAACTTCGGCATCAACGCCACGCTCGAGTTCGGCGCGTTCACGCTGCAGGGGATGATGGCCACGCAGGAAGGGAGCGTGGTGGGCCAACGGGTGTACACCGTCGGTGCCACGACCAGCGAGCCGCAGGACCGTCTGGTCCGCGACCTCGATTTCGAGTCGGGCCGGTTCTTCTGGGCCGTGGACCCGGTGACGCTCCCGAACTATCCCTTCATTGATATCCTCAATCTCGATGCGGTGGCCATTCCGCCGGCCCTCCAGCCGGCGGACGCGCAGGTCCGGGTGTACCGGTACCGCACCGGTGTGGGCAGCGGGCTCAATCCGAATCTCGGCGGGATCACCGCCCTCGGGTTCCGGCCCGATGGACCCGAGCGGGTGGAGGGCACCTGGCAGCTGCTGTTGCAGGGCGCCGATTACTACCTCGACCCCTCGGCCACCTGGTTTGCCCTGGCGACCCGCCTCGACCAGAACGACTATCTCGCCGTCAGTTACGTCACCGTGAACGGGACGAGGGTCGGAACCTTCCCCTCCGCGGAAAACCCGGCGGTGACCGACAGTCTCTTGCTCGTCGCCATCCCGCTGCAGGGTCCGACGGAGCAGACCTTCCGGCACGAGATGCGCCAGGTGTACCGGGTGTCAGGCACCGACCTCGAGAAACAATCGCTCCGGGTGACGGTGTCCCTCAACCAGTCCGAACGCCCCAGCAGCGGGGAGGCGCAGACGTATCTCGCCTTCTTCGGGCTGGCGATCCCCCCGGATCCGAACATCTTCGACACCGACAACCGGCTCTTTCCGCGGACCCGCGATCCGGGGGCCGATCTCGTCCTGCGCGAGTCGTATATCGCCTATCCGACCCTCAAGCCGTTCGTCGATCCCCGCCTCCAGCCGAATGAACGGGCGGATTCCATCTACCAGTCGCCGGTGTACCTCCTCCTGACGCCACAGGGTCCTCCGTCCCGGTTCCAGATGCGGTTGAAATACGAAGCTGCCGGGGGCACCGACGCCGGAAGCCTCAACCTCAACGCGCTCCAGATCCGGCGCGGCTCCGAGCAGCTCATTGCCGGGGGGCGCGTGCTTGAACGGGGCGTGGACTACGAGATCAACTACGACCTCGGGCAGGTCACCTTCAACAGCCCCGCCACCCTCTTTCCCTCGGGTGTCGGGACGGTGACCGCACGCTTCGAGGAGCGGGGTATCTTCGCCGTGGCGCCGACCTCCATCCTGGGCGGAACGCTGGGGTACTCCTTCGGCGAGGTCGGGTCGGTCAACCTCGTCGCCATGTACCAGAAAGAGCAGTCGGTCTTTACCCGGCCGACGCTGGGTTTCGAGCCGACCTCGAATTTTCTGACCGGCATCACGACCGACCTCAAGTTCCAGGTGGACGGAGTCAGCCGGTTCTTCGACAAGCTCACATCCCAGGACGTGACGGCGCCCTCGCGCCTCGACATCCGGGCGGAGTACGGGACAACCCATCCTGACCCGAACATCACCGGCCTCGCCTATCTCGAAGACTTCGAGGGGGAGTCCTTCATTCCAGTCAGTCTGCTGAATTCGCGCTGGGAGTACGGGAGCGTCCCCCAGTCGCCGGTGGGCGTGGAGGGACTCGGGTTTTCGGCTGGCTTCGATTCGCTCTGGGCGGTCCAGCTGAGCTGGCAGAACCTCATTCCCTCCTGCAGCGGCTGCCCGCCCGTCGAGCTCTACCCCCAGGACATCGACCCGACGATCATCACGAACGGGACCGGGAGCGTGAACGAGACGGTGCTGTATCTCACCTTCCACGCCGACACGGCGGGCGGGATGGTCCAGCAGAACAACCGGTCCCTCTGGTCGCAGCCCGCGCAGCCGTTCACGCCCCGCTGGCGTTCGCTGGTGACGCCCCTCTCGCAGACCGGCCTCGACCTGTCGCGGGCGGAGTATTTCGAATTCTGGGTCTTTCAGGGCGGCGAGAAGTCCGTGGACTCCGCCGGCATGCAAATGGTCCTTGATCTCGGCACGGTCAGCGAGGACGCGATGTCGGTGACACCGGACAGCCTGACCGTCGTCGGGTCCGACAGCCTCTACACCGGTCGACACTACTCCGGTGTGGGCGTCCTGAACAGCGAGCGGCAATCCACCGGCATTTACAACGCCTCCAACGACGATATCGGCATCCTCCTCGATCGCGTGGATTCGCTCTTCGTCGATGGCGCGGTCGTCAAGGACGTGCAGACCTGCACGGAGCTGCTCTCGGAGACGGTGCCGATCTATCCCTGGGGTGACCTGAGCAGCCGGTGTTCCAACGGCAACGGGTTCCTGGACACCGAAGACCTGAACGGCGACAATCGCCTGAACGCCCAGGGGGCCAACGACAACGTCCTGCGCTGGGTCATCGAGCCGAACCAGCTCTCGCAGTACTATGTCCGCACCGGCGCCACCTATACCAATACGCAGGGCGAAACCTCGACCTGGACGCTCTACCGGGTTCCGCTTCGGGTGCCGGAGGCCACCATCGGCACCCCCAATCTCCGGCTGATCCAGAGTATGCGGGTGACGATGGTGGCGCCCGACATGCCGGAGCCGGATGTGGTGGCCCGGTTTGCCCTCGCGCGGATGCGGTTTATCGGGGCCCCGTGGGTCCGGCGCGCCGACACGCCGCTGATCGGCATCGGCGGTTCGGTAGCCAGCCCGACCGGGACGATGTTTGCCGCGGTCATTTCCACCGAGGATGTGGCGCTGGGGTACACCTCACCACCCGGCGTCGTCAACGAGCCTGCCCGGAATGACAACAGCCAGCAGGTGCAGGGGCTCCAGATCAACGAAAAGTCGCTGCGGATCGTGGCCACGTCGCTCGAGCTTGGCCAGCGGGCGGAGGCGTACCAGCGCTTCCCCTCCGGCCCGCAGAGCCTGCTCAAGTACGAACAGATTCGCGTCTGGTTCCGAGGGCGCGGCGATGGATGGGAAGGTGGCGATCTCAACGCCTTCTTCAAGGTCGGGAGCGACGACAAGAACTGGTACATGTTCCTGAGGCCCGCCAGCAGCGTGGCGTGGGTGCCGGAGGCACAAATCAGCATTTCCGTGTGGCGGCAGCTGCGTGCAGAGATCGAGCAGCGCTGGCTGCAGGGACTCCCGCCCAGCGGATCGGTCGACTGTGGCATCGGCGACCCCGCGGCGTACGTGGCCTGCGACGGGTCCTATGTGGTGCAGGTGGCCGACCCGGGTGTCAATCCGCCGAACCTCGCCTCGGCGCAGGAACTCGCCGCCGGCATCTATCGGGTGGCTGATACCGAGGTGCTGACCACCGTCGAATTGTGGGTCGACGACATCCGGCTGGACAATCCGCTGACCGAGTCCGGCTCCTCGATGGCGCTGGATGCCCGGCTGGCCGCGGCCGATGTGGCGGACTTCTCCATCAATTACGTGCGGCAGGATGGCCTGTTCCAGCAGATCGGGCGCGACCCGACATACCGGACCACCGGTGCGCTGGTCCTCGGCACCAACATCCGTGTGGACCGGTTCCTCCCTGCCTCGCTCGGCATTTCCGTCCCGATGTCCGTCAACCACACCTATACGTCGGCCGATCCGATTCTCATCGGGGGCACCGACATCCTGGCGGCCGACATCCCCAATCTCCGACAACCGTCCAGCGGGCTGACGCAGTTCAACATCGGCATCCGCCGGACGAAGCGCGGAACGACGACACTCGAACGGGGCCTGCTCGATCCGCTCTCGTTCAGCGCGTCGTACACCACCGGCCAGGCCCAGACCGAGCTCTCGTCAAGCAACACCTCGGCGACCTTCTTCAACCTGACCTACCTGCTGGTGTTGCCGAAGACGGGGCCGAGCATCTCGCTCGGCGGCGCGGTGGACCAGCTCCCGCCCTGGCTGGCGAAGAGTGAAGGGTTGACCGCCTCGCGCACGACTCAGTTCAACCTGGTGCCAGGCGCGGTCCGCCTCGGCAGCCAGCTGACACGGGCGGAGAGCGACTTCACCGGCTACCTCGTGCCGGTGCTCCGGCCAGGCGATGCCGCGCTTCAGCCGGTCGTCTCGATGACCAACCTCTGGCGCAACAGCGCCGGATTCACCTGGCAGCCGATCGGGCTCATCACCTTCAACGCCGACCTGGCGAGCACCCGGGATCTCCGGGAATATGACGACACGACCTCCATCGGTCGGCTCACCGACGCCTCCCGGAAGGAGTTCCTCGGCCTGGATGTCGGCGTCGAGCGGGACCGGAACTTGAACACCTCCATCTCGATTGCGCCGCGCCTGACCTCCTGGCTGCGCGGGCGGTTCAATACCATCAGCAGCTTCGTGTTGTCCCGCAGCCTGACCAGCCGGGCGCCCATCCAGCAGTACGGCGACTCTGGTGCCTACATCCTGCCTCAGACGCTTAACAATCTGCGCACTCGCGAAATCGGGATCACGCTCGATCCGCCCCGTGGCTTCCGGCAGTTGCTCAAGGACTCCAGCACCGCCAGCCGGGCCCTCCTGGGGCTCAGGGTGATCGACTTCTCGTATCGGACCACCCTCAGCTCCACCTTCGACCTCGCGACCTTTTCCCCGGGGCTGGGCTACATGCTGGCTCGAGGCGGGCTGGACGACTTCCTGACCCAGGATGGGGACTCCGCGCTCAGTGCCGTCGAATCCTCCACCGTCACGGTCGGGGGAGGCGCCGACCTCCCGCTCGGCATCACGGCCAGCCTCCAGTATTCCGAGTCGAACATCGATCGCTACGCACAGGCGAGCAACGCCTATCTGCGCACCGAGATTACCCAGAAGGAATGGCCAATCTTCCAGGCGCGATGGACGCAGACCCTGCGGAAGGGACTGCTCACGGTGATCAGCCTCTCCACGAACCTGCGGAAGCGGTCCGGCCAGACCGTGCTCCCCTCCACCGCCGCCAACGCCCTGTCCCTCACCGAGACGTCCACCTGGAGCAACGATCTCCAGCTGACCTTTCGGAAGGGGTTCAGCCTCAGCCTGGGCTATGGCGTCACGAACGACGAACGCCAGAGCAACGGCACCACCACCCTCGGCAACGGGGAAGACCTCACGGCCAACCTGATCTATCTCTTCCGGCTCCCGGGCAAAATCAGCAGTGCGCGCAAGCAGGTACGGGTATCGATCAACGCCCTCTCCAGCAAGGCGGAAGCGTGCCTCGATCTGCCGGACGAGGACGAGTGCATCGGGGTGTCCGATACCCGCAGGAAGACGCTGCGCGCCGGGATTGACACCGATCTGCTGTCGATTCTGACCGGCGGCTTCCAGGCCGCCTATGTGCTCAACGACATACGACAGCTGAACCGCAAGACGGAGCAATTGACGCTCAGCCTGACCTTCCAGCTCTCTCTCTTCTCTGGAGACTATTGATGCGCGTCTTTCGCGCGCCCGTGCTCGGGGCTGTCCTGCTCGTCGCCTGTACCCCCGCGAAGCCTCCCCGTCCATTCGACGGGGCGGCGGCCCTCCGCGCCGTCGAGGCCCAGGTGGCCTTCGGCCCCCGGATCCCGGGCACGCCGGGCCACGCGGCCGCGGCCGCATGGCTCGACAGTCTCCTCCTGCCCCTGGCCGACACCGTGATCGTGCAGCGCTGGACCCACGTGACGGTGGCCGGCGACTCCCTCCCCCTCGTGAACTTCGTCGCCCGGTTCAACCCGGGGGCGGGGGAACGGATCCTCTTCCTGGCGCACTGGGACACTCGGCCCCGCGCCGACGGACCCGAGAGCCGGGACAGCTCCGCCGCCGTCCCAGGCGCGAACGATGGCGCGTCCGGGACCGCCATCCTCCTCGGCGTCGCCGCCGCTCTGCGGCAGGCACCGCCGACGGTCGGGGTGGACCTGCTCTTTGTCGACGGTGAGGACTACGGCGTGTTTGACGACAAGGCGGATGTCCTCCTCGGCTCCCGGTACTACGCGGCGAACCCCGCCCCAGGCCCCCCGCCGCTGTACGCGGTGCTCTTCGACATGGTCGGTGACCGGGACCTGCAGATCTACCAGGAGGGCAACTCCGTGACGGGTGCCCCCGAGGTGGTGGACCTGGTCTGGCGAGTGGCACGAAAGGCGGGGCACGGAAATGCCTTCATCCCGACCCTGCGCTACACGATCACCGACGACCATCTGTCGCTGCAGGCCAAGGGCATCCGGGCCATCGACGTCGTCGACTTCGACTATCCCTACTGGCATACCCCGGAAGACACGCCGGACAAGGTGAGCGCGCAGAGCCTCCAGGCGGTCGGGGAAGTGGCGCTGGCGCTGGTGGCAAACACGGAGGACTGACCGCGCGAATGGGCTCCGCCTGGCGCTCGTGCGATCTCGCCGTACCCGGTCGGCCCTGGCATCCTCAAGGGCATGGAACCGACCGAGCGCCGCGCCATCACCTTGCTGCTCCTCCTGGGGGTGGTGGGGCAGGGGGTCCGCTGGTGGGCCGGTCGGCCAGGGGAGCCGCCGGGGCAGGTAGCGCTGATGCCAGTGGAGCGGCGCGGATCCCCGACGGCGCACCGGGACAGCGCCCTCGCCGCGGCACGGCCGATGGAGCCGGGTGAAACCCTCGACCCCGACCGCGCGACGGTGACAGAACTCCTCCGGCTCCCACGGGTTGGGCCGGCACTGGCCCGGGCCATCGTCGCGGACCGCCAGGCCAAGGGTCCCTTCCTGAACCCACGGGGGCTCGACCGCGTCCCAGGGATCGGCCCGAAACTCCTCGAGTCCCTTGGGCCATATCTGGCCTTCTCCGGGGACCTCGCCGCCGGTGGAGGCGGGGAGCCCACCAGGCGGCGCTGCGACCTTGCCGCGGCCGGCTGCCAGCTGGATATCAACGCCGCGACGGCGGGGGAACTCGAGGCACTCCCCGGAATCGGCCCTGCCCTGGCCGGCCGGATCGTGTCATACCGCGAATCGCACGGTGCCTTTGCGGACATCGGTGAACTTCGCGCGGTCAGCGGTATCGGATCCCGGCTTCTCGAACGGCTGGCGCCACTTCTGACATTACGTTAAACCCATATATAGCAATGGTTTGAGTTGTCAGGTGAGGCATGAATGCAATACATGGCACGGGAATGGCAACTCGCCCCACCGGCTACTCCTGTCCACTTCGATGACCTCCACCCCCGAGGGGCTGCGCGAGCATGACGACTACGATGGGCGCCGCACGTGAGCCGCTCGCCGACGCACTTCTCCACGAGGGGCTGCTGACGCCTGCCAAGTACGACCAGGCCGTCGCGGAGCAGCGCTCCAGCGGCCATCGGCTGGGCTACATCCTCGTCAAGTTGGGGTTCGTGCAGGAACTGGACATCACCAAGATCCTCGCCCGGCTGCACCGGATGCCGGCGGTGGATCTCTCGCGGTTCGAAGTGGACCCCAAGGTCCTCAAGCTGATCCCCGGCGATCTGGCCAGCAAGAACATCGTCCTGCCGCTCAAGCGCGAAGGCCGCACCCTCACGGTGGCCATGGCGGATCCGACGAACATGGGCGTGATTGATGACCTGAAGTTCATCACCCGCTACGATGTGTTCCCGGTCCTCGCGGGGGAGCAGACCCTCCGCGGCATCATCGACCGGCACTACCAGGGCAGCGACCAGCAGCTCCAGGACATCCTGAAGGACATGGAGGGGCAGGCCGACGACGTCGAGATCGTCGAAGAGCTCGAGGACGAGGCCGCCACGCAGGCGCAGATCGACGATGCGCCGGTCGTCAAGCTGATCAACGGCCTGTTGATCGACGCGGTCCGCCGCGGCGCGAGCGACATTCATATCGAGCCGTTCGAGTTCGAGATGCGGGTGCGGTACCGGATCGACGGTGCCTTGCTCGAAGTCATGAAGCCGCCGCTCAAGATGAAGGCGGCCCTCACCTCGCGCATCAAGATTCTCTCGCAGCTCAACATCGCAGAGCGGCGCGTGCCGCAGGACGGCCGTCTCAAGCTGAAGATGGGCAACCGGGTCATCGACTTCCGTGTCTCGGTGCTCCCGGTGCTCTTCGGCGAGAAGATCGTGCTCCGTATTCTCGACAAGGGCAACCTGACGCTGGACCTGACCAAGTTCGGGTTCGAGAAGAAGGCGGAAGCAGACCTGATGGCGGCCATCCTGAACCCCTACGGCATGGTGCTGGTGACGGGGCCGACGGGCTCGGGCAAGACGACGACGCTCTACTCGGCGCTTTCGCGCATCAACACGATCGAATCGAACATCATGACGGCCGAGGACCCGGTCGAATACAACCTGATGGGGATCAACCAGGTGCTGGTCCGGAACGAAATCGGGCTCACTTTCGCGGCGGCGCTCAAGGCGTTTCTGCGGCAGGACCCCAACATCATCATGATCGGCGAAATTCGAGACCTGGAGACGGGCAGCATCGCCATCAAGGCGGCGCTCACCGGCCACCTGGTGCTGTCGACCTTGCACACCAACGACGCCCCAAGCACCATCACCCGTATGATCGACATGGGCATCGAGCCCTTCAACGTGGCGAGCGCGGTCAATCTCGTGGTCGCGCAGCGGCTGGTCCGGCGGATCTGCAAGGATTGCGCGGCCCCGGCCACCTACAAGCCGGAAGAGATCAAGAGCCTCGGGCTGACGCCCGAGGAAGGGAAGAAGATGAAGTTCATGAAGGGGAAGGGGTGCGACACCTGCTCCGGCACCGGCTACAAGGGCCGCGCCGGGTTGTACGAGGTGATGGCGCTTTCGCCGGAGCTGCGTCGGATGATCCTGCGCAGCGCGTCCATCGCGGACATCCAGTCGACGGCGGTCAAGGAAGGCATGCTCACCCTGCGGATGGACGGGCTCGTGAAGATCGAGCGCGGGGTCACCACTCTCGAGGAAGTCGTGAAGGAGACTGCAGCATGAGCGTGAACTTGCGGGCCCTGCTGGAGGAAGTGATTGAGCGGGAGGCTTCCGACCTGCACATCACGGCCGGCGAGTGTCCGAAGCTCCGGATCGACGGCGACATCACCAACAGCACCACGACCTACGTGATGTCGCCCAAGGACACGCTCCAGTTGGCCTATTCCGTCCTGACGGAAAACCAGAAGAAGCGGTTCGAGACGGAAGACGAGCTCGATTTTTCCTTCGGCATCCAGAACCTGGCCCGCTTCCGCGGCAACTGCTTCAAGCAGCGCGGCTGCGTCGGCATGGTCATCCGGATGATCCCGTTCAGCCTGAAGACGTTCAGCGACCTCGGTCTGCCGCCGATCCTGGCCAAGCTCGCCGAGAAGCCCCGCGGCCTGGTGCTGGTGACGGGGCCGACCGGCTCGGGCAAGAGCACCACGCTTGCCGCGATGATCGACAAGATTAACAAGGAGCGGAAGGGTCACATCATCACGGTGGAAGACCCGATCGAGTTCATCCATCGCCACCAGTCGTGCATTGTCAATCAGCGCGAGGTCGGCACCGACACGAAATCGTTCTCCACGGCGCTGAAGTATGCGCTCCGGGAAGACCCCGACGTCATCCTCGTCGGCGAAATGCGGGACCTCGACACCATTTCCGCGGCGCTCACGATCGCGGAAACGGGTCACCTGGCCCTGGCCACCCTGCACACCAACTCGGCAGCGGAGTCGATCAACCGGATCATCGACGTTTTTCCGTCGAACCAGCAACAGCAGGTGCGGGCCCAGCTCGCCTTCGTCCTGGAGGGCGTCGTCACCCAGGTGCTCCTGCCCAAGGCCAAGGGCCGGGGCCGGGCGATGGCGTGCGAAATCATGGTGGCCACGCCGGCCATCCGCGCCCTGATCCGCGACGACAAGGTGCACCAGATCCAGAGTGCCCTGCAGTCGGGCAAGAAGCACGGCATGCAGACCATGAACGACGCGCTGTACCAGCTGTACATATCGCGCGAAGTGGTGCGCGACGAGTGCCTGCGCGTGTCGGGCGATCCAAATGAGTTCCTCCGGATGATCGGCGAACGGCCGCTGGAGGAGCAGGAGATGGCGATGATGGATTCGAAGGACTCGAAGGGCGGCAAGTCCGCGCTGCGCCGCTAACACACAGGGGAGATCGATACTATGCCGCTCTTCGAATATACAGCCAAGAACGCCTCCAGCGGTCAGATCATGAAGGGCCAGATGCAGGCCCAGAACCGCGACGAGGTGGTGGGCCACATCCGGAAGAATCGCCTGATCCTGGTGAACATCCGGGAGGCGCCGAAGCAGATGAGCTTCAGCTTCGGCAAGGCGCCCATCAAGACCCGGGATATCGTCATCTTCACCCGGCAGTTTGCCACGATGATCAACTCGGGCCTGCCGCTGGTGCAGTCGCTGTCGATCCTGGCGGCCCAGACCGAGAACAAGTCGCTGAAAGACGTCACCAAGCAGGTGGTCTTCGACGTGGAGGCCGGTAACACGCTGGCCGACGCGTTCAGCCGGCATCCCAAGGCGTTTACGGGCCTGTTCGTGAACATGGTGGCCGCGGGCGAGGCCGGCGGTATTCTCGACACCATTCTGCTCCGGCTCGCCACCTTCCTCGAAAAGAACGACGCGCTGATCCGCAAGGTGAAGAGCGCCATGGTCTACCCCGCCGTCATCATGAGCGTGGCCGCCATCGCCATCACCGTGCTCCTGATCTTCGTCATCCCGGTGTTCCAGAGCATGTTCGCGTCGGTCAACATGGAACTGCCGCTGCCGACCCGCGTCGTCATCGGCATGTCGGAATTCCTCATTGGCTACTGGTGGGCCATTCTCGGTACCATCGGCGCCGTGGTCTTCCTGGTCCGGCAGTACTACAAGACCCCGGACGGGCACAAGAACATCGACAAGCTGATGATCAATTCGCCCGTCCTGGGCGATGTCATCCGGAAGTCGGCTGTCTCGCGGTTCACCCGGACTCTCGGCACCCTGATCAGCTCCGGCGTGTCGATTCTCGACGGCCTCGAGATCACCGCCAAGACGTCGGGCAACCGCGTCATCCACGACGCGGTGATGGAGTCCAGGGCCTCGATCGCCGGCGGTGAGACCATCGCCGCCCCGCTCGAGCGCTCCAAGGTGTTCCCGCCGATGGTCATCTCGATGATCGCGGTCGGCGAACAGACCGGCGGTCTCGACGAGATGCTCTCGAAGATTGCCGACTTCTACGACGAAGAAGTCGACGTCGCGGTCGGTACCCTCCTGAGCCTCATGGAGCCGGTGATGATCGTCGTCCTCGGTGTCGTGGTCGGTGGCATGGTCGTCGCCATGTACCTGCCGATCTTCGACATGATGAACGCGATTCAGTAGGCTGGGCAGGGGGGCAGGGGGGCAGCGGGGCTGCGGGGCAGTCCCGCCCCGTCACCCCGGCGAACGCCGGGGTCCAGTCTTGCGGCGGGCGGTCCTTCGGGGCCGCCCGCGTCGCGTTCAGGGCTTCCGAATCCTCGATCGCAGGGACATCGTAGGGTCTGGACTCCCCAACCAGTCGGAGCCCTGCATGTCACGAGCGTTGCGCCTTTCCCTGCTGCTGCTGCTCCCCGCTGCCGTCGGGGCCCAGGAATCCAGCCCCGCTGCCCCCCCGCCTCCCCCGGCCCAGCCGTCCTATGCGAGCGATTCCGCCGCCATCCACCAGATGGTGACGGCCCTGTTCGACGGCATGCGGACCCGCGACACGGCCGCGATGCGTGCCCTCTTCCATGAGCCGATGGCCATGCGGAGCGCGTACGTTCGCCAGGGTGTGAATACCATCAGTACCGATGGCCTTGAGGGGTGGTTCAAGGGTGTCGCCGGCGCGCCTGACACGCTCCTCCTCGACGAGCGACTCGGCCCGCCCGACATCCGGGTGGACGGCAACCTGGCCTCGATGTGGGTCTACTACGAGTTCTACACCAGCGACAACTTCTCCCACTGCGGCGTGGACAGCATCCAGTTCGGCCGGACCGACGACGGCTGGAAGATCATCCTGCTGTCGGACAGCAAGCGCCGGGCGGACTGCGCCAAGTCGCTCCCCAAGTCGTAACCTGCGGGGTCGGGGGCAGGGAGGCGGCAATGGAATACGAGGGAAACCCGGAAAGCAGCCGGAAGCGCGGGAAACTGCTCGATGGGGGTGTCCACACTCCCGAAAGCAGTTCTTCCGCGCTTCCCTCGTCTGCTGTGTATGCAAAGGTGACTCGTGGCGAGGGTCTTGACATATCAACGATTCTTGATATGTTGAGTCCATGCCAGCGCCCGTGAAACTTCAGCCCGCCTCTGCCGCCGCCACCCGAACCCGGGTTGCGCGCCTCTTCCAGGCGCTCTCCGACCCCACTCGGCTCCATCTCGTCGAGCTCCTTGCCGACGGGGAGCACTGCGTTTGCGACCTGATGGCCGCCGTCGACGCCGCGCAGAGCCGCCTCTCCTTTCATCTGAAGACGCTCAAGGATGCCGGTCTCGTGACGGACCGGAAGGAAGGGCGTTGGGTGCACTACCGCCTGCGGCCGGAGGCGCTCGAGGAGATGGCCGACGCACTGCACCTGGTGCGCGAGGCCCGTCCCGGCGCCTGGCGGAGCATTACCTGCTGTTAGAGGCGGGGCAGCGGGGCAGCAAGGCAGGCGGACACTCAATCGAAGGGGAAGCAAACATGTCGGACAGCATCAAGCAGATCGTGAGAGAGAAGTACGGTGCCGCGGCGCTGCGCGCCGCCACGGGGCAGGGCAGCTCCTGTTGCGGAGGCAGCGAAGGCTGCGGCACCGCCGACCCGATCACCAGCGACCTCTATGAGGCGGCGCAGGTCGCCGGCATTCCCGCCGGGGCGGTGCTGGCCTCCCTCGGCTGCGGCAACCCGACCGCCCTCGCGGAGCTGAAGGAAGGCCAGGTCGTGCTTGACCTCGGCTCCGGCGGCGGGATCGACGTGTTGCTCTCCGCGCAGCGTGTGGGCGCCACCGGCAAGGCGTACGGGCTGGACATGACCGACGAGATGCTCGCCCTCGCGCGCCGCAACCAGCAGGCCGCCGGCGTCACCAACGTGGAGTTCCTCAAGGGGGACATTGAGCATATTCCGCTGCCGGACGCATCGGTGGACGTGATCATCTCGAATTGCGTCATCAACCTTGCCGCCGACAAGCGGAAGGTCTTCGCCGAGGCGTTCCGGGTCCTGAAGCCGGGTGGCAGGTTCGCCGTGTCCGACGTGGTGGTGCGTGGCGAGGTGCCGCCGGAAGTCCGGCGGAGCATGGAACTCTGGGTCGGCTGTGTCGCCGGCGCGCTCGAGGAGCAGGAGTTCGAGGCGTGGCTCCGCGAGGCGGGCTTCGAGGCGCCGACGCTGGAGCCGACGCGCGTCTACAAGGTGGAAGACGCCAGGCAGTTCCTCTCGGAGGCGGGGCTGGACCCCGACACCGTCGCCGCGGAGATCGACGGGAAGTTCATGGCGGCGTTCGTGCGGGCCACCAAGCCGATGGCCTCGCCGGTGGGCGCCACGGACGATGCAAGCCCCTGTTGCGCCCCGGGCTGCTGCGCATGACCGAAGGAGTGACCGACGGGGGCGTCGCGCACGGTGGTGCTCCCGTCCTGAAGCGCCTTTCGACGCTGGACCGCTTCCTCCCGCTCTGGATCTTCGCGGCCATGGGGCTGGGCCTGCTCCTTGGACGGCGCTTCCCCGACCTGGGAGCCCTCCTCGATCGGGTACAGGTGGCCGGGGTGTCCGTGCCGATCGGGCTCGGGCTTCTCTGGATGATGTACCCCGTGCTCGCCAAGGTTCGCTACGAGGCCATCGGGTCGCACGTGGCGGACCGGCGGCTGATCGGGACGTCGCTGGTGCTCAACTGGGTCATCGGCCCTGTGGTGATGTTCGCGCTCGCCTGGTGGCTGCTGCCCGACCTCCCGGCCTATCGCAACGGACTGGTGATCGTCGGGCTGGCCAGGTGCATCGCCATGGTGCTCATCTGGAATACCCTCGCGGGCGGATCGGGTGAATTGGCCGCGGTACTCGTGGCGTTGAACTCCATCTTCCAGGTGCTCACCTACTCGTTGCTCGGCTACCTCTTCCTGACGGTCGTACCCGGCTGGCTGGGAGGGAGCACGGCGTCGCTCGACGTCTCGATGCTCGACATCGCCCGCTCGGTGCTGATCTTCCTCGGGATTCCCCTGTTGGCCGGGTACTGCACGCGTCGCACCCTCGTGCGGCGGCGCGGCGTCGCGTGGTACGAGGAATCATTCCTTCCCCGGATAGGCCCGACGGCCCTGCTCGGCTTGCTGTACACGATCGTCCTGATGTTTGCCATGCAGGGCGACCGGATTCTCGAGCGTCCCTGGGATGTGTTCCGGATCGCGCTGCCGCTCCTGCTCTACTTCCTCGTCATGTTCGGCACGTCGCTGCTGCTCACGTGGCGCCTGCGGTTCCGGTATGAAGAGGCCGCCGCCGTGTCCTTCACCGCCGCCGGCAACAATTTCGAGCTCGCCATCGCCGTGGCCATCGGCACCTTCGGCATCGCCTCGGGTGAGGCGCTGGCCGCGGTCGTCGGGCCGCTGATCGAGGTGCCGGCGCTGATTGCCCTGGTGTACGTGGCGCTCTGGGCGCGGCGGTTCTTTCCTTCCACTTCGGGTCCCACGCCGGAGGCTGCCTCGTCGGCGCCGCTGGGGGCCTCCCCGCAATGACAGGAAGCGGCGCGATGCGCATTCTCGTCCTGTGTACCGGCAACTCCGCGCGAAGCCAGATGGCCGAGGCGCTGTTCGCCACGAAGGGCAGGGGGCGGGTCGAGGCGGCCAGCGCCGGGTCCCGACCCGCCGAACGCGTCAACCCACTTGCCGTGGACGTCCTGGCCGAGGCCGGCATCGATTGGCAGGGCAAGGTGCCGCGTGGCATGGACGGGTTGGAGCGGGAGCACTGGGATTTCGTGATCACCGTCTGCGACCGTGCCAAGGAGAGTTGTCCCTACTTCCCCGGGCAGCCGATGCTCGCGCACTGGGGCATGCCCGACCCGGCCGACGTGGAGGGGAGCGACGAGGCCAAGCGGGCTGCCTTCCGCGACACCTTCGTCACACTCGGGCGTCGGATCGATCTCTTCCTCGCGCTGCCGATCGAGAAGCTGGAACGGCTGGCACTCGAACGCCGTGTCCAGGAGATCGGCGCGCAGTGAGCGACGGCGCCCCGCGCGAACACCGGATTACCGTAACACGCTCCGCACGCGCCTACGCCCGGGGTGGGGAGGCAGCCTCGGAGGCGTGGGTGCTGCTGCACGGCTATGGCCAACTCGCCTCGCGATTCCTCCGCGGGTTCGAGTCGCTCGCGCAGCCCTCCCGGCTGCTCGTGGCACCCGAGGGGCTGTCCCGGTTCTACCTCGAGGCGGGGACGGGAAGAGTCGGGGCGTCCTGGATGACGAAGGAGGATCGGGCGCATGAGATCGACGACTACCTGGCCTTCCTGGATCAGGTGCGCGCCGAACTCGTGAAGCCGGTGCCCCTCACCGTGCTCGGGTTTTCGCAGGGGGTGGCAACGGCCGCGCGATGGGCGGTCGCCACGCGGCCCGCCGCGGCGAGACTGATTTGCTGGGGAGGGTTGGTGCCTGAGGAGATCGACGCGGCACAACTGGGAGGCATGCGCCTGACCTTCGTGGTTGGAGAGCAAGAGGAGTGGGCCCCTCCGCCAGCGGTGGAGGCACAGGCGGCCACCTTCCGGGCCGCCGGAGTCCCGGTCGACATGATCCGGTTCGAGGGTGGTCATGAGATCCGGCCCGAAGTGGTCACGCTGCTCGCATAGACGGGCCGGCCTGAGACGAAGGGCACGAATGCCATGCCATACATCATGCATAAAACGTTACCTAACAAAGATTTACGCGTTTCCGTCCCGCATGGGAATTTCCTCTGCTTGACTTGTGCTAACTAAACAGTTAATTAGATGGCCATGGACACCGCCTCCGATTCCCGTACCGGCATCCTCGACGCCGCCGAGCAGCTCTTTGCCCGGCGGGGGTTCCGGTCCACCACGATCAAGGCGATCGCCGGCGCGGCGGGCGTCAACACCGCCCTCCTCTACTACTACTTCCCGGACAAGCAGGGGCTCTACCACGCCGTCCTTGAGCGCGCGTTCGGAGGGTTGATCGGTGAGGGCGAGGATCGACTCAGGGGCGATCACGATCCCGAGCAGGCGGTCCGGGCATTCGTGGCGCTGCAGGCGTCCTACTTCGGGCGACATCCCAACCGCCCCCATCTCTTTGTCCGCGAGCTCCTCGACCACGGGGCGGAGCACGCGGCCGGCCAGCTGACGCGGCTCGCCGCCACCCTCTTCCGGCGCCTCTGTGACATCATCGAGCGAGGCCAGGCCGCCGGCCAGTTTCGTCCCGATCTCGATCCACGCCGGGCCGCCATCTCTGTCATCAGCCAGGTCGCCTGGTTCCAGGTCGCCCGCCCCGCCATCGGGATCCTGGTCGGCGCTGGTACCGCCGGCCCCACGCCCGGCTGGTCCGATGCGTTCGCCGCGCACGCGGCCGACTTCGCCGTCTCCGCGCTTCGTCCCACGAGGATCCCATCATGATGTCTGCTCGCACTCTCCTGCTCGCCACGATCGTTGCGCTCACAGCTTGCGGTCGCGATACGCCCGAGGACGTCGTCGCGACCGGCACGCTGCAGGTCGATGAGGTGGATATCGGCCCGATCGTCGCCTCCCGCGTGGTTCGGGTGTTTGTCGAGGAGGGCGACTCCGTCTTCCCGGGTGACACGCTCGCCACGCTGACGCAGGCGACGCTCGGCCCCGACCTCGCCATTCGCGAGGCGCGCCTCCAGGCGGCGCAGGCCCAGTTGCTCGACCTGGAGCGGGGCGCCCGGCCGGCGGAACTGCAGCGGGCGACGGCGCAGCTGGATGCTGCCGCAGCCGAAGCGGAGCGGACGGCGGTCGAACTGGTGCGGGCGCAGCGGCTCATGGAAGCGGGCAACATCAGCCAGCAGCAGCTCGACAATGCACAGGCGACCGCCACCTCCGCCGCCGCGACGCGGGATGCTGCCGACGCGACCCTGCAATTGTTGCGGGAAGGTGCGCGTGTGGAGCAGGTCAGGGCCGCGCGCGCCGAGGTGGCGAGCGCCCGCGGAGCCGTGGCCGCGGTCCAGGCAACCGTCGAGGAACTGGTGTTGATCTCGACGGTACCCGGGGTGGTCTCGGGTCGGCATGTGCAGCCGGGCGAAGTGGTCGGCGCCGGCCAGTCCGCCATCACGGTCGCGCGCGCGCAGCGACCGTGGGCACGCATCTACGTCGCGGAACGCGCGCTGCCGTTTGTCCGCGCCGGGCAGGAAGTCGTCGGGGTGCTCGACGGTGTCGACGCGACGCAATTCGCGGGAACGGTCGACCATATCAGTACCAGCGCGGAATTCACGCCGCGTGTGGCGCTCACGGAGCGGGAACGCGCAGACCTGGTCTTTGGCGTCAAGATCTACTTCGACCCCGACCCCTCCGGCCTCCTCAAAGCGGGGCTGCCGATCACGGTCACGATTCCGGTGACGGCGGCCGGGACGCCATGAACGACCATGTGGCCATTCACAGCGAGGGCCTTCGCAAGGTCTTCGGCGACCTCGCTGCCGTGGAGGGACTCGACCTCACCGTGGAGCGGGGTGAAGTCTTCGGGTTGCTGGGGCCGAACGGGTCCGGAAAGACCACCACCATCCGCATGCTGACCGGGCTGATGGCGCCCACGAGTGGTCGCGCCTGGATCGATGGCGTGGACGTGACCGCCTCGCCGGAACAGGTGCGCCGCCGGATCGGCTACATGTCGCAGCGGTTCGGGCTCTACGACGACCTGACCGTCGAGGAGAACATGCGCTTCTACGCCTCCGTGTACGGTCTCCGGGGGGCCGCCCGCGCCCGCCGGCTGGAGGAGCTCGTGGAGGAGCTCGGGTTCGGCGAGCGCATCCACCAGATGGCCGGAACGCTGAGCGGGGGGTGGAAGCAGCGCCTCGCTTTGGCCTGTGCCACCGCGCACCGTCCGCGGGTGCTCTTCCTCGATGAGCCGACGGCCGGCGTGGATCCTGCCGCGCGCCGGCAGTTCTGGGAGTTGATCTACGAGTTCGCCCGGCGGGGCATCACGATCCTGGTCACCACCCACTACATGGACGAAGCGGAGCGATGCCACCGCCTGGCGTTCCTGTCACGGGGGCACCTCATCGCCGTCGGGACGGCGGACGAGGTCCGCAGGCAGTTTGACCAACCCAGCATCGAGGACGTCTTCATCGAGCTGCAGCGCCGCGACGAGGGCGCGACCGTATGAGCCTCCGCCAGCGGATCGCCGGCTCCACCATCTGGCCGATGCTCTGGAAGGAATTCATCCAGATGCGTCGCGACCGCCTGACCCTCGGCATGATGCTCGGAATTCCGGCCATCCAACTGGCCATGTTCGGCTACGCGATCCAGACCGAGGTGCGCCACCTCCCCACCGTTGTCCTCGATGAATCACGCAGCGCGGAAAGCCTGGCACTGGTCGACCAGCTTCGGAGCACGGGGAACTTCAACATCGTCGGATATGTGGCGGACCGGAAGGCACTGGACGATGAGATCCGCGGCGGGCGCGCCATGGCTGGCGTCGTGATCCCGCCGACCTATCTGACCGATCTCCGGCGCGGACGGACGGCACAGGCCCAGGTCATCGTGGACGCCGCGGATCCCCTCGCCTCCAGCTCCGCCATGGCGGGCGCGGCCCAGGCGGGGGCGGCCCGCTCCACCGCGATCCTGGCCCGGACGACCGGCCGCGCCCCGCCGCTCGAGATCCGGGTTCGCCCCTGGTACAACCCGGGGCTCCGGAGCGCGGTCTACATCGTGCCCGGCATCATCGGCGTGCTGCTGTCGGTCACCATGATCCTCATCACGTCGATGTCGATCGTGCGCGAACGGGAGCGGGGCACGTTGGAGCAGCTCATCGTCACGCCGATCGACAAGACCAGTCTCATGGTGGGGAAGATCGTTCCCTTCATCATGGTCGGCTACGTGCAGATGTCGGTGATCCTGATCCTCGGGTTCCTGCTCTTCGATGTCCCCATCCGCGGGAGCCTGCTGTTGCTGTACGCTCTGACCTTCGCCTTCATCGTGGCCAGCCTCGCCATGGGGCTCTTCATCTCCACCGTGGTCCGTTCCCAGGCGCAGGCGATGCAGCTCGGCTTCTTCTTTCTCCTCCCGAACATCCTTCTCTCCGGATTCATGTTCCCGCGCGAGGCGATGCCGGTGGCCGCGCAGTGGATTGGGCTGGTGCTGCCACTGACCCACTTCCTGAAGGTGCTCCGTGGAATCATCCTGAAGGACATCGGGATCGTCGAGCTCTGGAACCCGACGCTGGTGCTCGTCTTCCTGGCCACGGTCTTCCTGGTCCTCAGCGTCCGGCGCTTCAGCAAGCGGATCGACTAGGGATCAAAACCGCCGTTTCCGTGCTGGCAGCCCCAGCGCGTCATTCAGCCACCGCACCAGCGGCCGCAGCGCGAGAAAGTCCCTGGCCAGCGTCGCTGGCAGCCGGGGGCTCGTCACCATCGCCGTGGTGAGCGCCCGCGACACGATGAACGACTTGTAGCGCAGCCACTCCTCCGCCTTGTGCCCGGGCGCGTAGCCGCGCGGGAGCCGCTTCAGCATCGCCTCCTCGCTCAGCCGTCCATACTTGCGGCGGAACGCGGGTGCCCGGACGATGCTGGCAAAACCAGCCGGGTCTTTCGCGAGCGCGGTCCGCAGCCTGGCGAGCGCCCCGGCGCCGGGCATCCAGATGCCTCCGGCCACGAAGCAGCCCGCCGGTTCCAGGTGGACGTAGTAGCCGGCGCCCCCTTCGCCATCCTGGCCCACGCCACGTCCGGCGTCCTGGTGGTAGAACCAGCATCCGGTGTTGGTCTTGTAGGGGGACTTGTCCTTCGAGAAGCGCACATCGCGGTGGATCCGGAACATCGAGCGGCGCGGGTCGCCGATGATCTCTGGCGCGATGGAGGCGAGGCGAACATCCATCTCTTCCACGAGGGCTGCCATCGGTCGCCGCAGACTCTCCTCGTACCGCGTCCGGTTGGCGGTGAACCATTCCCGGTTGTTGTTGCGCGCGAGCGCGCGGAGGAAGGCAAGGCTATCGGGGCCGAGGACGGCCGGCTGGCCGCGCCCTGGCGCAGGCTTGCTTGGCATGAGTGGCACTCTCCTTTGTCGGATCGCTTGCCCTCGACGTGCATGGCGTCCTACAATTATGCCACGGATCGCCGCTGTGCGCCGACGGCGCCGAGTTGCCCCCTCCCCGATGAGGTGTCATGGATTCCGCTCCACCGCCCGCCGCTGACGTGACGCCAGTGGCCGTTCCCGCGGGGCGGCGCGGACTCGGGTGGGCACTTCCCTCCCCGCGACGGCTCATCGCCTGGCTCTTCGCGGCGCGGATGGTGCTGGCGGTGGCCACGCTGCTCGGCGCCTCGCTCTCCTGGACCCGGTCGCCGGACGTCTCGTTCATCGTCACGATCTCGGTCCTCTTTGCCTTCACCGTCACCGCCTACGGCTGGTGGGCGGTCTGGATCAAGAACCGGGATGCCGGTCCGGTGTTCCTCACCGTCCAGGCGGTAGTGGATCTTGGGCTCGTCACCACCCTCGTCCACTTCACCGGAGGGGCGGAGAGCCCGCTCTCCGCGCTCTATGTGGTGGTGCTGGCTGCTTACGCCGTGCTGTTGCCGCTCTGGGCCGGGATTATGGTCTCACTCCTGGCCAGCGCACTCTATTTCGCGGCTGGCATGCTCGGTGGTGGGGGGCTCGGCCTCCCCTTCTGGGGCCAGGTGGTCATCTTCAACACGGTCTTCGGGATCGTGGCCGCGCTTGGAGCGCGCCTCCGCCAGGCCGGTGCGGAGCAGGACACGCTGGAATTGGAGTTGCGGCGCGTCCGCCTCGAGGCAGACGACATCCTGCTCAATATCAGGTCCGGGGTGCTGACCGTGGACGGATTCGGGCGACTCGCCTTCATCAACCCGACCGCCGAACGTTTGCTCGGCATCGACGGGGGAACGCAAGTCGGCCTGCCGATCCTCGACCACCTGAAGTCCAAGAGCTCTGAGTTGTGGGCATGTCTGGTGGCGGGCATCCGCAGCGGCCGCAAGGTGAATCGCGCCGAGGGGATCGTCTTTCGCGAGGACGGGAGTTCCTTTCCAATCGGCCTCATGACAACGACGTTTGCTCGCGATACCTCTCAGCACCCTTCGGTCACGGCGCTCTTCAACGATATTTCGGAGAGCAAGCACTTGCAGGAACTCCACCTGCGCGCCGAGCGGCTGGAGGCGGTGGCCTCGCTGAGCGCGTCGCTGGCGCACGAGATCCGGAACCCCCTCGCCTCCATCCGCAGCTCGGTGGAGCAACTCGCTGCGGCGACGGGCGCTGGGGAGGACGAGCGGGTGCTCGCCGCACTCATTGTGCGGGAGGCCGACCGGCTCAGCCGGCTCCTGAACGAGTTTCTCGACTTTTCCCGCGTGCGCGCGGCGCGGCGAGAACCGGTGGACCTGCGGGAGATCGCGACGGCCGCGGTGCACCTGGTCGAGGCACACCCAGAGTGCCACGCCGATTCGGTGTTGCAGGTGACCGGTCCCGCGACCATGATCGACGCGGACGAAGACCTCCTGCATCGGGTCATCGCCAATCTCGTCCTGAACGCGGTGCAGGCCGCGGCGGGGCCGGTGCAGGTCACGGTGACGATCGGCCCCGCCATGCAGAGCGACGTGCCGAGGGGCAGCGGGATCGAATCACCCATCCGTCTCGACGTGAGCGACGACGGTCCGGGGATCCCGGAGGATCTCACCGACCGCCTCTTCCAGCCCTTCGTGAGCGGCCGTCCCGGCGGCAGCGGGCTCGGTCTCGCAATTGTCCAGCGCGCGGTGGAGGCGCACCGGGGTTTGATTACGGTTGCCTCGACGGTAGGCGAGGGAACCACTTTCACCATATTCCTGCCCGCCAAATGGTCGGCCGAGGAAGACGAATGAGCACCCAGCCCACATTGTTGATTGTCGATGACGAGTCCGGCATTCTCGACACGCTGCGCATCCTCCTGAAGAAGGAAGGGTTCGAGGTGACCACTGCCCAGGGGGGCAAGGCGGGCCTCGAGGCGATCCGCACCGGTCAGTTCGACATCGTCCTGAGCGACGTGCGCATGCCGCAGGTGACCGGTATCGACATCCTGCAGGCTGCCCGCGACCAGGACCCGATGACGCCCGTCATCCTGATGACCGCGCAGGCCTCACTCCAGACCGCCATCGGCGCGGTCAACGCCGGTGCCTTCTACTACATCCAGAAGCCGTTCGCCAACGACGAACTGCTGGCCATTCTCCGGCGGGCCGCCGAGTTCCGCTCGGTCCGGGTCGAGAACAAGCAGCTCAAGCAGGAAATCAAGCGACGGGATCGGGGGGGTGTCACCCGGCCGATCGGGAAATCCAAGCGGTTCCTCGATGTGCTCAAGCTCGCGGAGCAGGTGGCGCCGACCGACTCCACCGTGCTCATCGGCGGGGAGAGCGGCACCGGCAAGGAAGTGGTGGCGCGGCATATCCATTTCCTGTCCGACCGGGCCGAGGGGCCGTTCTTCAGCATCAACTGCGGGGCGCTGCCGGAGAACCTGCTGGAGAGCGAACTCTTTGGGCATGTGAAGGGATCGTTCACCGGCGCGGTGCGCGACAAGCAGGGCCTCTTCGCGGCGGCCCGGGGGGGCACCTTCTTCCTCGACGAGGTCGGCGAAATGCCGCCGTCGCTGCAGATCAAGCTGCTCCGCGTGCTCCAGGAGCGCGAAGTGATCCCGGTCGGCGCCACGGAGGCGATTCCGGTGGATGTGCGGATCGTCGCCGCCACGAACCGGGAACTCGAGGAGGAGATCCGGCGGGGCACCTTCCGTTCGGATCTCTTCTATCGCCTCAACGTCATCGCCCTCGATCTGCCGCCCCTGCGCGACCGCCGCGACGACCTGCTTCTCCTGGTCGAGTGGTTCCTCCAGGGGATGGCCACGCAGGCTGGGACGCGAGCCGAAGGCGCTTTCGTCCGAGGCGCTCGACGCGGTGATGGTCTACGACTGGCCCGGCAATGTGCGCGAGCTCGAGAATGCGCTGGAGCACGCCGTCGTGCTGACGCGCGGCAATCTCATCGAGCCTCAGCACCTCCCCGAACGGATCACCCGGCGGCGGAAGGAACCGCTGGTCACCGATCGTTCGTACAAGAATCCGGCCCTGGATGTGATCGAGCGGGCCTACATCATGTGGGTGCTGCAGGCAGAGGGGGGGAACAAGACCCGGGCGGCGGAGGTCCTGGGGATCGATCCCTCCACCTTATATAGGAAGCTGAGCCGGTACGAGGAGACGGCCGCGCCGGCGGAATAACGTCACCCCCACCCCGATCGTCACCCCGGCGAAAGCCGGGGCCCATGGTTTCGGGGAAAATGGATCCCGGGTGCGCCGGGATGACGGCCGGCCGCCCTTCTGCCTCCCTGCTCCGCCTCCCGCCTCCTGCCTCCCCCCGCCCTTGCAAAATCCCCCTCCGATGCCTTGCAAGCCGCCATGCAAGCCTTGGCATGCTCGTCCATAACTTCATGTAATTAAATCGGTTACACCGTCAACCCTGTGGGTGGCATAGTCGTTGCCCTTCCATCGGCCCGGGAAGGAATTTGAAGGGACCGATCACGGTCAGCAGCACAGTGCAGGAATCATTCTCTCTGGAGGTTGTACCCATGTTGAACCGCAAGGGCTTTACCCTGATCGAGCTGCTGATTGTCGTGGTCATTATCGGCATTCTGGCAGCCATCGCGATTCCGAAGTTCGCGAGCACGAAGGAGAAGGCGTACCTGGCCTCGATGAAGTCCGACCTGCGCAACGGCGCGACCGCTCAGGAAGGCTACTTCGCCGACAACCAGGTTTACCTCAGCGGCGCCGCCAGCAACCTGGCCGGCGTGGCCACCCCGCTCGTCGCGATGGGCAACTACGTCCCGTCGGCTGGCGTGACGGTGACCTTTACCGCGACTGCGGGTACCGGTTGGAGCGCGGTTTCCACGCACACCGCGACCGCGAAGACCTGCTCGATCTTCATCGGTGTCGCGGCGGTTGCCCCGGCCACGGTTGAAGGCGAGCCGAAGTGCACCTGAGCCTAGCTTAGGCTCTCCAGGGCACCTTGAATCGGGGCGGCGGTCTAAGGGTCGCCGTCCCTTTTCACACCCTCTCACGGGATCTCACCCATGCGCGAAGACATCCGGCAGGACATGAAGAACCGGGCCGCAAGCTCCACCGAGGCGAGCCGTGGGTTCGCACCGGCGGGCCGGGCCGGCTTCACCCTGATCGAGCTGCTCATCGTCGTGGTGATCATCGGGATCCTGGCCTCCATCGCGATCCCGAAGTTTGGGAGCACGAAGGAGCGCGCCTACCTGGCCAAGATGAAGGGCGACCTTCGCAACCTGGCCACGGCGCAGGAGTCGTACAACACGGACAACCAGACCTACTACGGCGGGGCTGTGCCGAATGCGATTCTGGCGTACAACCCGTCGAGCGGCACCTCGATCACCATCACCGCGGCTAACGCCGGTGGCTGGAGCGCCACGGCGACCTACACCGGGACCGCCAAGACCTGTGCACTCTATTTCGGCAGTGCCGCCCCGGTGGCGCCGGCCACGAGCGAGGGGCAGGTCGCCTGCGACCCGTAACGGGGGCCGCGACGTGACCCGCGGATCGGGGCCGCCACACGACGGGCCGCCTGGCGGCCTGCCGGGCGGCCCGCTTCGTTCGCTCCGGACCGAGCTGCTCTTCAACCTGGCGTTCCTGACTTCGGCGGCGGTGGTCCTCGCCAGCCTGACGACCCTCCTGGTCGCCTCGCTGGATCCGGACGCCGCCGTTTGGACGCTCTGGATTCTCTGGGCCGCGAGCACCGTGCTCTTCGTGCTCTTCGGCCGCCACCTGGTGCGGCGACTGGTCCTCACGCCACTCGGTGAGCTGTCGGCTGAGGCCGATCGTCTGGCCAGCGGCGACGTCTCCGCACCGCCGCGGGCCTTCGAGACCCGGGAATTGGCGCACCTCGCCGACCGCTTTCACTCGATGGCCGAACAGCTCCTCGACGTGCAGAGCCAGGCGGTACGCGCCGAGAAGCTGGCAGGCGTCGGACGCCTGGCCGCCGGGGTCGCGCACGAGATTCGAAATCCTCTCGGCGCGTTCGGTACCTACGTCGAGGTGCTCCGGCAGCGCGGGGCCGATGCCACTCTCGTCGAGGGGATGCGCCGCGAAGTGGCGCGCATGGATCGCATTGTCGAAGGGCTGCTCGACTACGCGCGGCCGGGCGCGCCGTCGGGCGACGCCTCGCTGGCGGAGATCGCACGAGATGTGGTCGGCTTCCTCGGTGACCAGGGCGCGCTCAAGGCCCACGAGGTTGTGCTCGAGGTCAGCGACTCCCTGCGTCCCGTGCGCGGCGATCGGAAGGCGCTCGAACAGGTGCTCGTCAACCTGATGCTCAATGCCCGCGACGCCTCCCCCGAGGGGGGGCGGATCTGGGTCGGGGCCGTGCCGAAAACCTTTGTTCCTCGCAACGTGCCAGAGCTTCGGGCGGGGGACGGCAACGGGGCCGGGGGAACGCCAGACCGCCCCGGAGCCGCTGGCCGGCGTCCCTGGCGGCCGGACCTCCCCGCGGGGACCGCCGGGGGGCTGTTGTACGTGGCCGACGAGGGCCCTGGTGTGCCCGAGGATGAGCGAGAACGCATTTTCGACCCCTTTTACACCACCAAGGACCCCGGCAAGGGCACGGGGCTCGGTCTGGCCATCGTGGCGCGGACTGTGCATGACGCGGGTGGTGTAGTCTGGGTCGACCGCGCCCGAGAGGGCGGGGCGGTCTTCAAGGTTTTCCTGCCACAGGCAGAGGCGGTTGATGCGCATTCTGGTAGTTGACGACGATCCGGGTCTTCGGCAATCGCTGGGACTCCTGCTCTCCGAGGCCGGTCACGACGTGACCGCCGAGGGAGACGCTCGGCGTGCCCTGGCGCGAGCGCCGGAAGTCGAGCCGGACGTCATTCTCTCCGATGTGCGCATGCCGGGCATGGACGGCCTCGAGTTTCTCCGGGAATACCGCACCGCCGGTGGTGACGCGATCCTGCTGATGATGAGCGCGTACGGCAGCGAGGACGCCGCGATCGCCGCGATGCGCGAGGGCGCCTACGACTACCTCCACAAGCCGTTCCGTCCCGACGAAGTGCTGCTCACGCTCCGCAAGGTCGAGGAGCGCGAGGGGCTCCGCCGCGAGGTGGCTTCCCTCCGCGCCTCGCTTGGTGCGGGACAGGTCCAGGATGAGGTGGTCGCCGAGAGCTCGGCGATGCGCCATCTCCTCGAACTGGCCAGCCGCGTCGCGGCCCATGATACGACCGTGCTCATTACCGGCGAAAGCGGGACCGGCAAGGAAGTGCTGGCGCGTGCCATCCACCGGATGAGCAAGCGCGCCGAGGGGCCCTTCGTGGCGATCAACTGCGCCGCCATTCCGGAACAACTCCTCGAGTCCGAGTTGTTTGGCCACGCCCGCGGCGCATTCACCGGAGCAACCGGCGAGCGCGCGGGTTTGTTCGAGGAAGCGACCGACGGGACGCTGCTGCTGGATGAAATCGGCGACCTTCCCGCTGGCCTCCAGGCCAAGCTGCTCCGCGTGCTCGAGGAGCGCGAGGTCCGTCGCGTGGGCGAGTCGAAGAGCCGGCCGGTGAACGCCCGGTTGATCGCCGCCACGGCGCGCCGGCTCGAAGACGCGCGGGCGGCGGGTGAATTCCGGGACGATCTTTATTACCGGCTCAATGTCGTGGAGCTCGAGGTGCCGCCGCTTCGCGACCGCCCCGAAGATGTGCCCGCGTTGCTCGCTCATTTTGCCCAGCACACCGCCAAGCGCCTCGGCCGCGCGATCAGCTTCAGCCCGCAGGCCCTCAGTTACCTGAGTCACTATAAGTGGCCCGGAAACGTCCGCGAGCTCCGCAATGCCGTGGAACGCGCGGCCGTCCTCAGCGAGTCGGGCCGGCTGGAGCGTGAGGCGTTCCTCTTCGGATCCGTCACGCCGGCAAACGGCGCGGGAAATGGAAACGGGAACGGTCAGACGGCTGATCATCCTGCCGGCCCAGGCGACTTGCTGCTGAAGGGCCGTGTCGAGGCACTCGAGCGCGACCTGGTGCAGCAGGCCCTGCAGGCGAGCGGCGGCAGCCGCCGCGAGGCGGCCGACCTGCTTGGGGTGAGCCTGCGGACGCTGTTCTACAAGCTGCGGCGATATCGCCTGGAGTAGTGTCGGTCATTCTCCCTCCCCACGAGGTGGAGAGGGAGCCAGGGGGTGAGGCGAATACCGCGTGCATGGGCTCCCATGCGCGCGTTTTGTATTGCGGTCGACGGCGCGACGCACGCTATGCTCACGCATGCACCCCCTCCTTCTCTCCCACGCCAGCCATGCATGCCCGCACCGCCGGTGCCGCCGCCGGGGATTCACCCTCCTTGAGGTGATGATCGCGAGCCTCCTTCTCACGGCAGGGGTCGGGGCGCTGCTTGGTACCGCGGCGCTGACGATTCGCCTGACCGCCCGCGGTCGCCAATCCACACGTGCGCTGGAGGTGGCCATGGCACAGCTCGAATCGATGCGGGCCGAGGCGGCCCGTGCACCCACCTATTGCGGCGGCCTCAGCGGCGGCGCCGACTCGGCGGGCGACGGCACGGTGTGGCATTGGGCGGTCGCATCCGTCGGGGCACTGCAGGAGGCGTCGGTGGTCGTATCGGTGCCGGTCCCTGGCGGGCGCGACACTGACACGCTCCGCGCGTCGCTCTGGTGTCCCTGATGCCTCGTGCACGCCGGGGCATCGTGCTGGTGGAGCTGGTCGTCGCCCTTGTGCTGCTCACACTGCTTGCAGCGGCCATGCTTCGCGTTTCGCTGACGTTTAGTCGGCACGCCATTGCCGTGACTGAGCATGCGGCGGTGCAGGCCGGCGTGCGCACGGGTATGGTGCTCGCGCGCGCGGAACTGCGTGAGCTCGGCAGCGACTTCACCGGTGCCGACCTGATCAGATTCGACGCCGACTCCATCACGTTTCGGGCCGCCCGTGGGTTCGGGGTGACCTGCGCGGTGTGGGCATCGCAGGTCCACATCCTGGACGCGCCGCCACTTCCGTTCAGCCGGCTGCGCGCCCCCTCGCCCGGCCGCGACAGCCTCTGGTTGTTCGTGGAAGGCGACTCCACGACGTCAATCGATGATCGGTGGATCGTCTTGCCGGTGCTCTCCGTCGGGGCCGGCTCCTGTGGAGGCGCTCCCGCGCTCGCCCTCGGCACCGTCGACATGACCCCCTTCCTCCCCTCGGGTGACCTCGCGGATGTCGGGGAAGGCGGGCCGGTGCGCACCTTCGAGGTCAGCCGCCTCGCGGAGTATGCCTCCGGCGGTCAGCGCTGGCTCGGCCTGGCGTCGGTGAGTGGCGGGGAGTCGATTCAACCGATTGCCGGGCCACTCACCGGTGAGGGGCTGCGCCTCGAGTATCTGGATGGCACCGGTGCGGAAGTCGTCGATCCAGCGGCGGTGCGCAGCATCCGGATCACCCTCGTGGGTGCGAGCGAGCGCAGAGCAGCCATCGGCTGGACCGGCGGGCCCAAGGCGTTCGTCGCCGAGACGGTCTCGACCCGGCTCTTCCTCCGCAATGTTCAGCGGTGATCGACCGGTGACAGCGAAGCACGCCCGGGGAGAACAGGGCTTTGGCCTCTTGCTGGTCGTCGTGATGCTCGCGGTGCTGGGATTCCTGTCGCTCACCACCTTCGGCATTGCGCGGCGCGAGTTTCGGAGCGCGACCGACCTCGGCTACGCCGCCGAGGCGTTCGAGGCCGCGGAATCCGGGCTGGCCGCCGCCGCCTCCACCGCGGCGGGATTCCAGGGCGCTCCCCTTCGGGTGCCGCAGCTGGGCCCCGGGATGCTCGGAAGCCGGACACGGTTCGCGACGACGGTCATCCGGCTGACGCCATCGGTCTTCCTCCTCCGGTCGGTGGGCGAACGGCTCGATGGAGCGGGGGAGGTGCTCGCGCGGCGGCGGCTGGGACTGCTCGGGAGGCTCGTCACACCGCCGGGCTCGCCCGTCTCCCGATTCCTGCAACTGCAATCCCGTGGCTGGGTGCAGTTGTATTAGCCCCTCTGCCGCTCTGCCCCGCTGTTCTGGCGGAACCCCTTCCAAATTCCCGTTCAAGGTGTGAGATCGGCAGCTTGCCGAGGCCACGGCGCGGGGTAGGTTTTGGACATGACCACCGACCCGCACACCATTACCAATCTGCTCGGGAAGTGGAGTGAGGGCGACGCGGAGGCCTTCCCGAAGCTCGTCGCGCTGGCCTACGACGACCTGCGTGCCATCGCGCACCGCCGCCTGATGGCGGGCGGGGACGGCGACCTGGCCACCACGGCACTGGTGCACGAGGTCTTTCTTCGCCTGGTCGGCAGTGAGGGCGGGGAGTGGCAGAGCCGCGCGCACTTCTACGCCTTCGCCTCCAAGGCGATGCGGCACATCCTGGTCGATCACGCCCGCCGCACCCAGGCCCAGCGACGGGGCGGGGGCGCGGTGCGACTCGCCCTCGATGAGAACACGGTGGCCGCCGACCAGGGCTTCGAGGACGTCCTCGGCGTGAACGAGGCGCTCGAGCGGCTGGCCACGCACAATCCCCGAATGGCCAGCGTGGTGGAGCTCCGGTTCTTTGGCGGGCTGACCATGGATGAAGTGGCCGTCGTGCTGGACACCTCAACCCGGACCGTGGAGCGGGAATGGACGCGCGCCAAGGCCTACCTGCTCGAATCGCTGGCCGGAGATGACGGCCGATAGCCCGCTGCTCTGGAAGCGCTGGGACGAGGTCGACCGGTTGCTGGCGGAGGCGTTGGATCACCCTGCCGCCGAGCGTGTCGCCTATGTCCGCCGTGCCGCGCAGGGTGACGACGCGCTCCGTGACCTGGTCCTTCGACTTCTCGACCGATTGGACTCCGACACCGGGCGCTTGACGTCTCCATCCGATCCCGTCGTGCTCGGGGCGTTCGCAGCGGATGCGGGCGGGGGCGACACCGGCGCGCTGGCCGCGGGCACCGAAGTCGATCGCTACCGCGTCATACGACACCTGGGCCGGGGTGGCATGGCCACCGTGTATGAGGCGGAGCGCGCGGATGGGACGTACCAGCAGCGCGTGGCCTTGAAGGTGCTGCGCCGCGGGCTGGATACCGACGACCTCATCCGCCGCTTCCTAATCGAACGGCAGATTCTCTCTTCGCTCTCCCATCCCAACATTGCGCGGCTGCTCGACGGCGGTTCCACCGCCGACGGTCGGCCGTACCTGGTGATGGAACTGGTGGAGGGAAAACCCATCACCGCATGGGCCGATGCGCATCGGCTCAGCGTGCGGGATCGGCTGCGGCTCTTCCTGGAAGTCGCGGACGCGGTGCAGTCGGCCCATCGCCAGCTCGTGGTCCACCGGGATATCAAGCCCTCGAATATCCTGGTCGGCGCCGATGGCCGCGTGAAGCTGCTGGACTTCGGCATCGCCAAGCTGCTGGAGGATGACGTCGGGGAGACGGATGTCGGCGGGCGACCGCTGACCCCCACCTACGCGAGCCCGGAACAACTGGAGGGCGGGCGGATCACCACCGCCACCGACGTCTACCAGCTTGGCTTGCTGTTGCGGGAACTGCTCACCGGGGTCCGACCTGAACCGCGGAGCTCCAACTCCAAGGACCCGCCGGAACGGCCCAGCCGGACTGCCGAGCTCGACGTCTTCAAGACCCCCGTCCCGGAGTCTCGGGCGGCCAGCCGCGGCACGACGCCGCTCCGCCTTGCCCGCGAACTGCGCGGCGATCTCGACCTCATCATCAGCACGGCGCTCCGTCTCGGGCCGGAAGAGCGATACGCGTCGGCAAATGAGCTCGCGGCGGATATCCGGCGACATCTGCAAGGCCTGCCGATCTCGGCGCACCCGGAGTCCGTGGCGTACCGGACCCGCAAGTTCATCGGCCGGCATCCGACCTTTCTCCCCGGTGCGGCCGTCGTGCTCGTCGGGATTCTGCTCTTCATCGGAACGCTGGTCGCGCACAACCGACGGCTGCAACAGGAACGGGACATCGCGACAGCGGCCTCCCGCCGGGCGCAAGCCACCCAGGCCTTTCTCGTGGATTTGTTCGAGAGCGCCGATCCGCTTGCGCCGGCCGATCCGGAACGGGGGCGCAGCATCACCGTCGTCGAAGCACTTCAGATCGGGGAAGCACGGGTGCGAGACGAATTCCAGGAGGAGCCGGAACTCCAGGCCGACCTCCTCTCGGCCATCGGTGCCGTCTTCACGAAGCTTGACCAGACTCCCTCGGCGACATCGGCTGTCGGCGACGCCGTCGCGCTCAGGCTTGCCGTCGGTGACACGCTGTCGACCGAATTCGCCGACGATCTTGGTGAGCTGGCCTACCTGCTGGGCGGCAAAACCCAGTACGACTCCTCTCAGCAATTGCTCCTGCGGCGCCTGAGGGTGGAGCGTGCGCGGACACCGGCGGATCCCGAGCGCGAGGGGCGAGCGCTCCAGGCGCTCGCGATGCTGGAGGGCAATCGCGACCCGGTGGCGGCCGTCGCGCTGGCGGAACAGGGGGTGGCGCTACTCCGTCCGACCGGCAGCAAGCGGCTGGGGGAGGCCCTCCGGCTACTCGCCGATGACTACATGGCCGTCAATCGACTGGAGGAGGCCGAGGCGGCGGCGCGCGAGGCGCTGGAAATTTTCGAGCGTGAGGATGGACCCAACGCCGTGGGCACCGGCATGGCCGCCCACACACTTGGGCAGGCGCTCGGCGGCCGCGGCCAGATCGCCCCGGCAATCGAACTGATGGAGCGGGCGGTCGCCATCTTCGACCAACGCCTCGGTACGGAACACAACTTCACGATGGCGGTTCGGAACAACCTCGGCGTGTTGATGACGGCCGCAGGGCTGCACGCCGAATCTGAGGGTGTGTACCGGGAATTGCTCGACGCGAAGCTTGGCATGTACGGCCCCGACAACTCCCTGGTCGCGGCTGGGTACCAGAACCTCGCGGTCGCCGTTGCCGCGCAGGGCCGCTACCGTGAGGCCGACTCGCTGGCCCGGGAGGCGGAGCGGATCTATCGGCGCGTCATGCCGCCCGGCTCGTACATCGTTGCCTTCCCGATGCTGACGCGTGCTGAGATCCTGCTCCAGGGGGGCGACGGGAAGACGGCGGAGCGGGTGGCGTCCGGGGCTGCCGACATCCTGCGGGGCAAGGTGCCGACAGGGCACCCGGCGGCGATCGTGGCCGACTGTCGGATTGGCCGCGCCCGCGCCTTGCAAGGCGACATTCCGGGTGCCTACCTGATGCTCGACTCCGCGGTCCAGCGCATGGAACGCGCGGAGGGAGTGCGTACGGAACATCTCGCCGAGTGCCGGAACGCCCTCGCGGCACTTCCGGAAAACCCCACCAAGTCCCACTAGTTGGCCCCACGCCTGCCTCTCTCAGTTCAACCGACAATCCGGACGTACTGAGAACTCGCGTGGCGGGATCCGCCCCCCGAATCCGTTCAGGAGGGGGAAGGACCCTTCGAGTCACCGTCACGCAAGGAGACATCCGATGCCCTCGACCTGGCGCCCGCCCCTCGCCGCGGGGATCGCCCTGATCCTCCTCGCCCTCGCGGCGTCCCCCCAGACTGCCGACGCCCAGTTCTTCAAGAACCTCAAGAAGACCGTCAAGGACGCCGCGGAATCCGAGACCAACAGCCAGGTGGACAAGATCGTCCGCGGATCGGTGCAGTGCGCCTTCGACAACCTCCAGTGCATCAACAACGCCGAGAAGTCCGGGCAGGACGTCGTCCTGACCGATGACGACGGCGATGTGCTGCTGGACAAGAAGGGGCAGCCGGTCTCGGATCCTGAAGCAGGGGCGCGCATTGCGCAGGAGTCTGGTGCGGCTTCGCGGCCTGGCGAAGGCGCCTGGGCCAACTACGATTTCCAGCCGGGCGACAACGTCCTCTTCTTCGATGACTATACGCGGGACGTGGTGGGGGACTTTCCTCGGCGGTTCGTGTTGAGCCAGGGCAATTTCGAGGTGGTGGATGTGGAAGGCGTGCGGTACGTGCGGGCCACGTCGTCTGGCATCTTCGCGATTCCCCTGCCGGAAACGCTGCCGGAGCAGTTCACCCTCGAGTACAGCGTCAATCTCACGCATGGGAACGCTTACGCGCGCCTGATGCCTGGCCGCGCCTTCCTGGGCCCCGCGCGGAGCTACCAGGGTTCGGTGGTGGACGTGTCGCTCGCGCAGGCGGGACTTACGTCGGTTGGGGGGGCAGGGCCGGTCGTCCGGACCCCGATGGATGTCAGGAAGATGCAGAAGTCCATTGTCGCGGTTCGGGTCATGGCCGACGGCGAGCACATGAAGATGTATATCGGCGAGCAGCGTGTGGCCAATGCCCCGAACGCGGTCTTTCCGCGCAGCGACACGCTCTTCATCGCGGTCGGGTCGGCGGCGCCGGACTATCCGATCCTCATCGGGCCCATGCGGGTGGCCGGCGGGGGGAAGGATCTGTACGACCGTCTGGTCAAAGAGGGCAGGGTGAGCACGCAGGGCGTGCTCTTCGCGACCAACAGCGCGCGGATTCGTCCGGAATCGACGCCCACCCTCCTGGAGATCGGGACGATGCTGCAGGAGAATCCTGACCTTCGCATCGCCATCGAGGGGCACACCGACAGCGAGGGCACCACGGAATTCAACCAGGATCTCTCCGAGCGCCGTGCGGCGGCGGTCAAGGCGTATCTCGTGACGGAGATGCGTATCGACGCGGCCCGTCTGCAGGCCATGGGGTTCGGGGAGAGCAGCCCGGTGGCGAGCAACGAAACACCGGAAGGCCGGGCCCAGAACCGGCGAGTGGACCTGGTGCGGGTGGGGCCGTAAGCGGGAGGGGGAGGGCGATGCGCCGGCGGGCGAATTGCCGCCGGCGCGCTCCGTTTACAAGCCGATCATCATCGGAATCGCCTGCGCGCTTTTCCGCGAGGACCTGGAGGCGGGGAGGATGGCGACGAGCAGCGCCCGGCCGCTCTTGACGGACCGGGGCGCGTCGAAAATGCCATCCAGCAGCATCTCGCCGGACCCGGTCGCAAACGCCGCCGCCGAGACCGGCTTGTTGCCGAGGGCGTAGTAGGCGCCGGGTTCGTCACTGATCGGCTTGAAGCAGACGTCGGGGAAGGCGCCGATCATGCGGCCGAGCGGCGCGCCCTGCGCGGCGGCCGCTGCCGGGATGTCGAACGGCTTCGACTCCGCCTGACAGATGACGCGTCCCCCGTCCACCAGCGCCACGAACAGCACGGCGTCGAGACTCGCATCCAGTCTGGCGGTCACGACCGTCTGGCGGCTCAGGATCTGGCCGATGGAGGCGGTGACGCTGCTTGGTGCCGATGGGGCGGTCCTGCTGTCCAGCCAGAGTTGCACCGGCGCTACGGCTGATTGGGGGGCCGCGGTGGCCCGATGGGTTTGGCCGACGACCGCGGGAGCTACCAGGGCGGTCCACGCCACTGCGCAGAGGACCGTGGAGGTATATCCGAATCTCATGCCGTCTCCGGGAAAGGGGATGCTTCCTCAACGGGAAGCGGTCCCGCTTCCCGCCACGTGGCGGGGTCCGCCCCCGAACTGCGTTCAAGGGGGGTGGAAACATGAACACTCCCCAGCACACACCAGGAGGCCCAGATGCGGATTGAATTTGCGACGGCCGTCGGATTGGCGGCGGCACTGACAGCGGCTGCTGCCATGGGCACGTCCGCGGCAGCGCGCAGTGGCGAGCCGTTGGTCGGGGTGACCGCGGTGAGCCCAGTGACCCTGCCGGATGGCTCGGCTGGCTGTAACTTGACGTTCACCGCCAAGAACACGGGCACGAGCAACTTGAAGATTTCGAACACCTCCCAGGTCCGTGCCAAGCCCTCGCTTTCCCCCCAGTACGGAACCTGGAGCAAGCTCTGGGACACCAACCAGTTCGTGCACGTCGGACAGAGCTGGTCCACGGTCGTCAATGCCAATCTCGGCTGCTCCTACGTCCGGCAGTACCGCTTCGTTATTTCCTATGGTGGCAACGAAAAGGCGTTCATCTACCCGAGCTCCGGCGGGACCAAGGACGAAACGGTGAGCCTCGGAAACCTCTATACCAAGTTCTTCGACTAGAGAGAGCCCCGTCATGTCCAACACCCCCGCCCTGATCGCCCTGGTCGCCCTGATGGCAGTGCCAGCGGCCGCGCAGCAGAACGCGCAGGAAGTCCTCCAGCTCGTCGCCGAGAAGCAGGCCGAGCGAATGGGTCCTGTCAAGAACTACGTCATCATCCAGAAGGTGCAGGGGGGGATGGAGGCGCCGATCTACTACGAGGAATTCGCGCCCCCGGGCACTATGGCCCAGTTCTTCCGCGTGGTCCCGACGAGCGAGTGGAAGCAGCGCGATCCGCGCAATCAGGCCGCGGGAATGGATCCCCAAGGGATGGCGGCGGGAATGAGCCAGGCCATCGGGATGCTGGCTGGCCCGCTCAGTGCACAGCTGAGCGGGACACCGGTCGGCCAGATGCTGCCTGCCGGCGCGATGGACGAGATGGTGGGCGGAGCCACTGCCTTTCTCGATGCCGCGGCCACCTACCAGGAAGGCGATGGGCGTGCCGAGGCCACGGCTGCCTACTTCGA
>CAVOOB010000003.1:0-497500 GCA_963697435.1 uncultured Gemmatimonadales bacterium
AGGCTGGGACTTTCGACCTACCGCCGGGTTGCTCAGTAACCTACGAACTCGAGGCCAAAAACATTCTTCTCAGCCTTCTCCGGCGCTCGCCCACGGGGGACCGGCTCCGCACCTACTATCTCGATTATCGTGAGGTTCATGGCATCCGTCCTAGTGCGGTGGAGGCTTTCCACGATGGCTACGACCCCAAATCTGCCCGTCCCGCTCATTCTTCCTGGTTGAGCTTTGTACGCGCGATGGGTGACTTCTCGAATGTGGATGGCGCTGCATTCGAACGCTTCGGGCACTTCTTCGAAGTTCTTGAGACCACACCGATGACCAAGAGCTACAAGATGGTCGTGCTATTGGCCATGTTGGCAGATGATGCACTACCAGGCTCAATTCCAATCGCGAAGCTCCAAGAGCGCGTGGGCGGGATAGCTCGCCGCTATGCCCTAATTCGTAGCGAGTTGGGACAGTCGCTTGATCGGCCAGATGAGCTGCGGAAATTGCTTGAGGACAACCCAATCAAGGCTTGGACCGAAGGGAGTAATCTGTGAGGTCTCGTACTTTCGGTATGATGGGCAGACGTTCGGTACCGCATTTGCCATCGAAGATCAATACAGGGAAGGCTTCCAGGCCTTGTTGCGCGAAATCATCCAGTGGAGGTTGGCTGTTTACCTACGGCGAGTTGGCCTAGGGGGTGGGGCCGAGCGGATCACTTGCAGGGTCTCGCGGTCTGGCGGCCGCCTGATGTTGTTGTTGCCTGCTAGAGATAAGATGGCGGGTATTCCCGAGGGATGGGTGGAGGTCACCATTGCCGGTAAGGAGTACCAAGCCAATTTCACAAGGGCTGCGGTAGACATCGTCGAAGAGGTTGGCGGTGAAACCAATCTCCTACCTGAGTTTGTGGAGAAAGTGGTTCGGCGCCGCCGACGGGAAATCCGGAGCCGCCGAAGCCGTCGAGTTCGTCAGGAACGATGATCGTTACATCCTTTCACCCCTCGGTGGCGAAGTGCCCGAGGCCCCCGACACTGGGCCAAGTACGTTCGCGCCGACGTTCCGAAGCTGTTTGGATTCGAATTCAAAGGCCGTGAGGCGCAATCCGGCGTTGTCGAACGTGACGGATTGATTCTCCTTTTTGTTACCTTGGACAAGATGGGGAGACCAGAGGCTGAGCGGTACGATGATGCGTTCCTCACGGCCGCAGAATTTAGGTGGCAGAGCCAGAACCGGACCAGCCGCGCGAGTGAACCAGGTCGTCGCATTGCTGCCCATCAGTCGAGGGGGATAGGGTGCATCTCTTCGTGCGGCCGGAAGCGAAGAGTGGAAGGAAAACAACACAGCCATTTGTCTATTGTGGCCCGTTGACCTTTGTTCGCTGGGAGGGTGACAATCCGATCACCGTGTGGTGGCGGTTGGGCACCGAAGTGCCTGTTGAGCACCGCGAATCTCTGCGGGTGCCACCGCAGATTGGGTCCATGTGACGATGTGAGATCGGTCAAGGCCTGAGCCCTCTTGGACCGAAGGCTGCTGGGAGACCAGAGTCCACGTCCGGCGGCTTCTACCAGGGTCCGGGTGGCCCCCGCATCAGCAGGTTTGTGTTCCCTCCGGAGAGGTGGGGTTCCGCGGATGTCCCGCGGCAATTCCCCCACCCGCCGAAATTCAACTTCCCCATCAGCTCCTTAAACCTCGGCTCTTCCCGCAGCGGATCGTAAATCGGGTCGACCTTGAGCCAGACCAGGAATTGCGAGTTGGCCGCGTAGGCCTGCTCCAGATAGTCGATCGTGCGCGGATAGTCACCCAACCCCAGCGAGACCAGCGCCAGATTGAAGGGCACCGCCTTCCCGCCACGAGACATCGCGTTGAGTTCCTCGAGCGTGGCCATGGCGCCGGCACGGTCGCCCGAGATGCCCTGTGCATAGGCGAGGTTGGCGGTCGCAAAGGGTGGGGCGTCCATGGCTACCGCCTGCTGGTACTTCGCGATGGCTGTTGGGTAGTCCCCCGCCAGCAGTGCGGTCGTGCCTTCCAGTAGGGTCGGGAAGAAGAAGGTCGGGTCGAGTACCGCGGCCTGCCGCGCCAGTTCGAGTGCCTGTGCCGTCCTGCCGGCGTACATCGACGTCGCGACCAGATCTGACATGGCCGACGGCGAGAGGGGATCCAGTTCCAGGGCCCGCTTTCCCTGGGCATCGGCCTCGTCGAACCGACCGATGAGACCGAGCATCAGGCCAAATTGATCGTGCGCAAACGCGTAGTTGGGATTGAGGGCAATCGCCCGCCGATAGTCCTGTTCGCTCCCCTTCCAGTCGTATTCGAACCAGGCCTTGTAGGTGGCGAGTGATGTGTATGCCTCCGCAGACAGGCTGTCCAACTCGATCGCGCGGACTGCGGCAGCCTCGGCAAGGGGCTTTGCCTCGACCGCGCTCATGAAGCCCTCGTTGTAAGCCGCCCAGGTGTAGGCATCCGACAGCCCGGAGTACGCCGGGGCAAAGCTCGGGCTCAGCCGAATCGCCTCGTTGAACTGCTCAATGGCCTTCTTCAGGTTGTCGTCGCTTGGGCGGTTGAAGAAATACCGTCCCTTGAGGTAGGCGTCGTGCGCCTCGGGGTTCACCGTCGGCGCTGAAGCAAGGCGGGAGGCCTCCCCCGGCGTCAACTGCACGTTGATGGCACTCGCAATGGCCGAGGCCAGCTCGGCCTGCAACGTCAGCACATCGCTCGACTGGCGCTCGAAGGTCTGGCTCCAGAGGTGCCTGTCGGCCCGGGCGTCGATCAGCTGCGCCGTAATCCGCACCCGGTCGCCCGAGCGGACCACCGACCCTCCACGATGGCATCCACATCGAGGAGCTTCGCGATCTCCGGCGTGGCCGGACGATCGCTCCCCTTGAACTGCATCGCCGACCCGCGCGACGTGACCCGCAGCTGGCTGATCGTCGCCAGGTTGCTGGTCAGCTCATCCGTCATCCCCTCGGCGAAGTAGTCCTGCTGGCGTCACCCGAGTAGTTGTCGAGCGGCAGCACTGCGATCGAACGGATGGCGTTGCCCGAGCCGGCACCGGGCCCGCCTCCTGCCATGAGTCGCCAGAGGACGATTCCTGTCAGGGCAATGAGCAGGAACCCGGCGGTCCACGCCGTGCGCTTCCCGACGCCGAGGCCAGGTGCGCCCAGAGGTTCCTGGGCAGCGCAGTGATCGCCAGCAGTCGTGAGCGCCTCGGCATACTCCCGCGCGGTCGCGAACCGGTCACTCGGTGCCTTGGAGAGCGCCCGCATCACCGCGGTGTCCACCGCCGGTGGGCACGTTCGTCGCGCAGCACGCGACAATGAGGTCGGCCGCTCCGTCATCAGCTTGGCGATCATCGCCTGGACCGAGGCCCCTGTCACTGGCGGCTCTCCCGCCAGCATCTCGTAGGTCACCGCGCCCAGTGCATAGACATCGCTCCGCGCGTCGAGCTCCCGATCCCCGGCAGCCTGCTCGGGGCTCATGTAGCTCGGCGTGCCCAGCGAGAGCCCGGTGCCGGTCAGGCGATCGCCACCGGCCTCCTGAACGGCCAGCGCGATGCCGAAGTCCGTCAGGAACGCGTGCACCCTCGTGCAGCAGGATGTTCTCCGGCTTGATGTCGCGGTGGATGACCCCCTGGCGGTGGGCATAGTCCAGCGCGGAAGCGACCTGTCTGGTGATGTCGAGCACTTCCTCGACGCCCAGCTGCCGCTCCCGGGTGAGTTTGGCGCGCAGCGACTCGCCCCGCACGTAGGGCATGACGTAGTAGAGGGTTCCATCCACGTCGCCGGAATCGATCAGGGTCAGGATGTTGGGATGGTCGAGCCGGGCGGTGATCTTCACTTCGGCGAGGAAGCGCTCGGCGCCGAGCGCGGCGGCCAGCTCGGGGCGGAGGACCTTGATGGCGACGTCGCGGTCGTGCTTGAGGTCGCGCGCCAGGTACACCGTGGCCATGCCGCCGGCGCCGAGTTCGCGCTCGATGCGGTAGCGGTCGGCAAGCAGGGCGGCGAGGTGGTCCTGGCGATTGGTCACTGTGAAGGGAAAGATGCCCCGTTCAGGAATGAGGCGCTAGGCGAAGCGGAGGGCGTGGCAGGGGGGCAGCAACAGCAACAGCAGCGCAGTTCTTCCCCGTTTCCGGCTGTTCTCCGAGCTACCCTCGTCCCATCGTGTTGCGTGCCGGCCCGAGATTGCTTCGGCCACTTCGTGGCCTCGCAATGACAGAAGCGGGCCCTTCGCGTCTTCGCGGCTTCGTGTGACAACGCCTCATACCAAGACACGAATGATACGAAGCACCCCTCTCCCGGAGGGAGAGGGGTGGGGGTGAGGGGTCATCGGCGGGGCAGGGCGGTCGCGGGGCCGCAGCGGGGGGCAGGTGAGCGCGAACGGCACGCCTTACTTGGTCACCGACTTGTGTGCCTGCTCGTACAGCGTCTCCGGCGCCACATCGGCCCCATTCGGCCAGACGATTGTCTCGGCCTCGTGGTCCACCCAGACCTTCGCGAACAGCACCGGATCCCTCAACTCGGCAAAGACACCCGTTTCGCGCTGATATAGCCGCGCGCGGAAATCAATGTCACCCGACGTGCCGTCTGTGAAGGTGAGCCGCAATCCGTAGGGTGGGAGAACCTGGACCTTGGTCACGACCGGGTACATACGCTACTCCAATGGGGCGATTCGCCCTGGCGGCAAGTCCCGCTGGATACGACGCCAGCACTCTCTCAACTCATCCTCATGCAGCCTAGCCCACTGCAGTACCAATGCCAAGTGACGCGGTGGCAGGTGCCCCGCCAGCACGGCGACGGGGCACACACGGATCTTCGCCTCAGCCGACCCCAGGCGCGCATGAAAGTGCGGGGGCTCGTGGTCATCGAAGTACATCTGGATCACGAGGCCGAAGAACCGTGCGATTTCGGGCATGACGGCCAAAGTGGCCGATGCTGTTCGAATACTCGCAATCAATCACCCGGCCCGATGGCCCCAATCACGCGGGTCTGCCGCGCAGTGACAGGAGCCCCGTCCCGCCGTTCCCCCTCTTCGCTCGCCGGCGAGAGGGACAGGGGGTGAGGCATGGACAGCGGGGCCGCGGGCAGGGGGGCAGCAACAGCAACGAGGGAAACTCGGAAAGAAACCCGAAGCGTGGAAGAACCACTTGATGGGTGCTGACATGACCCCCCCAAGCGGTTTTCCGCGCTTCCCCCATCTCCGCGCTTCCCGCGTTCTCCGTAGGACCGCAGCTAATGCCCAAGATTGCTTCGTAGGCCCCTCCGGGGCCTCCTCGCAATGACAAAGGGTGCGATTGCGCGTTCCCCCTCTCCATATCATGGAGAGGGGGACAGGTGGTGAGGTGAAATCGGCGGGCCAGGAGCCAGGGACGCCCTACCTTGCCTGCCCCCCATCAAAGTCCTCGACCAGCACCCGGTTCTTGCCGGAGCGCTTGACCTTGTACATCAGGTCGTCGGCATACCGGATGCCGTCGTCCGGCGTGGTCGGGGGCGGGTTGAACACCCCCACGCCGATGCTGATCCCCAGCGGCCAGCTGTGCCTGGCGGCCACCGCGTTCAGCGCCTCATGCAGCCGGGCGAAGAAGGTCTGGGGGCCGTCGGGTGTGGTCTCCACCAGCAGCACCCCGAACTCGTCGCCTCCGAGCCGCCCGGCAAAGTCGGAGCCCCGGAGTCGCTTGGATATCGCGGCGGCCACCTCCCGCAGCACGTCGTCGCCCACCGCATGGCCCGACCGGTCGTTGATCCCCTTGAACCCGTCGAGGTCGATGTACCCGATCGCCACCGTCCGGCCGTGCCGGGCGGCGAGCGAAAAGGCGGGCAGGCATCGTTCCCGGAAAGTGCGGTCGTTGAGGAGGCCGGTCAGGCCGTCCCGCTGGGCCTGAGACGCGAGGGCGTCGAGCGCACGGTGGAGGTTGTCGAGCAGGACGGTGATGATGAGGAAGAACCCCAGGGGGACACCGGTATTCCAGTAGGGGCTGGTGGTGCCGATGTACGGGTGGCCGGCCGCGGCATCGACCCAGAAGAGCACGAGCGCCGAGAGGATGGAGAGGAGCAGGCCGAAGCGCCGCCCCAGATACCAGGCGCTGAGGCCCACGGGAATCGCATAGAAGATCGAAAAGGCGAGTTCAAACCCAGTCGCATAATCGATTGTGCCGACGGCGGTAAGGAGGACGAGGGAATAGACCCCAAGCTGGAACGGGGTTCGGGCCGACAGGTACCGGTCTACGACACTCAGCATGGGGGTCCCGGGTCGGGGCGGCAGGCAGCTGGTGGAGGCGGAGGTGGTGCCTCCCCGCCTACGAACCTTATCGGGGCACTTGCCCGCAATGCAAGCGGCCACTCCGCGGGCGTCCTCCCTCTCCAACACGTGGCGAGTGGCACAGGGGGTGAGGTGGAACGGGGAGGCAGGCGCGGGAGGGCCACGGGTTGGTCGAGACAATCCGGACTCAGTCGTCCGCCCCACCACCCAGGGACCAGAGCGAGAGCCCGACGCCGATGAGCGCCCCCAGCGCCAGCAGCGCGGAGATGGCGAGCAGGGCGGCGGCACCAAAGAGCGGGATGAACCCGGCCGGCGATTCACGCATCCCGCGGGGGACAACCTCGCCCAGGTGCGGCACCGCGAATGCCACGCCCGCCAACACCACAACCGAACCGGCAATCAGCCAGGGCCGGCGCCTCGGTGCGCTGCGGCAGACGTTGCGGACGGCGATCGCCGCCGGTGCCGCGACGATTGCGATGACGAAGAGGAGGAGGAGTTTGTCCACGGCGGCGCTCCCGCTCGGCTGGAGGGGGACTCAACTCATTGCAGTCTCGCGCATCCCTCCGCCCTGCGCAACAATAGCCCACCGAGCTCCGTCAGGAGAGGATGCACAAGTCACTCGGCCCGGCACTGGTCCTCCTGCTCGCCCTGGGCGCGCGCCTCCACGCCCAGGCCCCCTTCGATGCCTGCACCGACCGGCTGGGGGCACCCGTCCCCTCGCAGACCAACGACACCATGGACGCCGCCGGCATGGCTGGCTACGCAGGGAACACCCAGCCGACCATCTGGTGGAACTCCAGACGGCTGGAGAAGACCTCCCGCGTCGAGCAGCTCTTCATCTACCTGCACGAGTGCGCCCACCTGCGGCTGAATCACCCCTGGAAGGCCGTCAGCATCGACAATGAAATCGAGGCCGACTGCTGGGCGGCCCAGCTGATGGTGGAAGGAGGGATGATCAGCCCGGCAGAGTGGGATTCGTTGCTGGTGGCCCGGGCCAGGGTCATCCCCGACAGCAATCATCTGGGTGGAGGCACCCACGCGGCGAGTCTGGTGCATTGCCTCGAGGTCCGGACCGACCCGGCGGCATGGGAAGCCGTGCTCCCGCTATTCATCGCTGCGGCGGACTCGCAGTTCACCGGCATCCGTGGCCTGGAACTCGAGGCGCCCGCCGGGCAGGAGGGGCAGGTTTGGGAATCCAACCTCGATCTGCCCGGCACCTACAACTGCGAGGTCTTCGGCACCGAGCAGCTGCGCTGCATGGTCTACACCTCTCGGCACGCCAGAGCGGTGGCCAATCGGTACAAGATGCTGGTGGGCATCATCTCGGCCTGGCTACCCGACGGCTGGGTATCGGCTGAGGACGTCGTTCCTGAGCTCCCATTCGACGCCGCGTTCCACGCCCATGACCCCGAGACGGGCGTCTCCCTGAGTCTTCTCCTCGCCGTCGAGCCCAGGCTCTTCTTCGTCATGCGCGCCGCCGAGTAAGAGCCGCCGAAGCGCCCATAGGCCCACGGCGTGCGGTCAGCCCGCCTTCGCCGGGACCGCGCTCCACTCCTCGATCAGCTGCGCCGTGGTGCGGAACTGCCGATCGGGGTCGGTCCCATACCACACCTTGAAATACTCGAGGCCGTTCTGGTGCGCCTCCTCCGTGAACGCCTGCAGGGCGTCCGTGACCCAGATTAGGTCGAACCCCTTCTGGAATGCGTCACCGCTGGCGTGCCGCGCGCAGCAGTCGGTGTGGAGCCCCGTGATGTAGAGTCGAGTGATGCCACGGCTCTGGAGCAGCGCCTCGAGATCGGTGCTGAGGAACGGGCTGTAGGTCTGCTTCTCGAGCACCAGATCGGCGCGCTGGGGTTCCAGCCCGGGCACGATCTCCGCCTGCCAGGTGCCCTTCATGGCGTGCGGGGGCCACTTCTTGAGCTCAACGTCGCCCGCACGATGGGCGTCGGTGGTGTAGATGACGAGGATGCCCGCCTCGCGGGCGGCGTCGAGCAACCGGCCCAGCGGTGGGATGATGGCCTGCGCCCGCTGCTGATACTCGGGGCCGCCGGCGTCGGCAATAACCCCGGTGGGGAAGACGAAATCGTTGGCCATGTCGATGACGAGGACTGCGCTGCGGTCGGACATCCTGCCTCCCATTGGTATTGAGGTACCCAGCCAGGGGGCCGTTTGGGCAACGCCTAAGCCCGACGGGTGTCGGGCTCTCCTGGTCCGGGGGCGCATGGCGTGCGCCGACGGGTTCGTGCCTGAAACCTAACGGCACGGCGGTCGTGCAGGAACAGAAGACGGGGGAAGCGCGGATAGGCACAGAAGCGCGAACGCGATGATGGAGGAGTGCTGAGGCAAATGCCTGAGGGTGTTCCGCGTTTTCCTCGATGCCGTGTTTCCCTCGTTTCTGGTGCAATTCAGCTGTCACGGAAGTGTCGCTGTATGTTTGGTGGTGCCCATCACTCCCCGTCTCATCGCAATGCTCCTGCTCGGCGTGACCGTCCCCGCCTGCGCCCAGCGGCCATCGCCAAGGCCCGTCTGGGTCAATCTCAGCTCAGGTGTCTATCACTGCCCCGGCACCCAGCACTACGGGGCCACGAAGCGCGGAGAGTACCTTCCGGAGGTCACCGCCATCGACAGCGGGTACCGCGCCAACGGCGACCGATTCTGCAATCCGGCCCTCGCCGCACAGTACGCCAACCCTTCCGACGCGGTTCCTCCACCGCCCGCCCCCCTCCCCGATTCAGGCCCACCGGCACCGACGGCCGGCCTGACCCCGTGCATCGTCTCCAAGATCCGCGACGGCGATACCATCGAGTGCAAGGGCCGGGGGCCGGTGCGGTTGATCGGCATCGACAGCCCGGAGCGGGATCAGGAACCCTTCGGTGCGATGGCCACCGACGGGCTCCTGGCCCTCGTGTCGATTCGAGACACCATTCAACTGAGCCAGGGCGAGGAGCGGCGCGACCAGTACGGCCGACTGCTGGGCTATCTCTGGCGCGGCGGCGTCTCCGTGAACTACCTGATGATTCGCCAGGGGTGGGCCGTGTCGCTGGAGTACTATCCGAACACGAGCTATGCCGAGTGGTTTCGGAACGCCGAGGCACTGGCGGAACGGGAACTGCGCGGCCTCTGGGCACTCAAGGGCTTCAACTGCCGGCCCAGCAAGCACCGGGCAGGGCTGTGTTGAGTTCGACCACACGTTTTGGGGAACGCGGGAAGCTCGGAAAAGGACAAGTAGCGCGGATTTGATCTGTGCGTCCTCGTGTCCCGCGTTTCCGTTTCTCGATTGGTGAACGGTGGGCAAGCCGGGTCCCAAGTTGTACCTTAGGAGATCGCTCTCAGCCAAGGCCTGACCATGCGTCTCTCTCCTGCTGCAATCGCCCCCCTCCTCGTTCTCACCACCGTCGGCTGCACGGTGCGCTCCGGGTCGCAGCTCCCCAGCCCCTGGGCACTGACCTATCCCGACACCAGCCCGGTGTCTTCCGGGCGGATCGTCCGGTTCGGCGGCTACTACGGGCTGACCGGGCCGAGCCCCGCGGTGGTCTTCCAGGACGTCAACGGCCAGGTCAGCGGCCAGATGCTGGTCTGGTACCGCCGGTACGACCCGGCCGAGGCCGCCGGAAACTCCTCGGCCGACAGCGTGAGGCAGTGGGGCCGGATGCAGTCGGCGATGGACCTCGATCGCGCCAAGTTTGACAGCACCTACGGCTGTACGGCTTGGGCCAAGGGCTACCAGGAGGGCAAGGCGTGGGTCTGCCGAGTGCCGGAGCAGCGTGGCCAGGTCAACTGGGCCGCCGAGCTGGCCCGCCTCGATTCGCTCGCCATGGCGAGCCGGGCAGCGGAGCAGGGCGCCGGCCGGCGTGGAGATCCCGTCGCCCCGCCCCCGCCGCCGAATCCGGGCGTCACCCCCATGCGTCGCCGGGATGGCGCCTGCATGGATGGCGGCTCCTGGTACATCCAGACCCGCGACTCGCGCGGAGCCACGGCCATCACCTCGCCGCAGCCCGGCGGCGGTTGCCCGCAGCCGGACGGACCGGCCAAGGCATACGATCAGGCCGGCTGGCAGATGCTGAAGGAGTTCATTGCGGCGGTGAAATGAAGGCGGGGCAGTGGGTCTTGTGGTGCGCCTTCCTGCTCTCGGCAGGGTGCTCCGCCGATCACAAGACCAGCACCGGCCGGACGCAACGGGAATCTGACAGCGTCATCGGACAGTCGAGCATCCCCGGCGCGTCCGGTGTGACGAAGGCGATGGAGAGTCAGGACAGCGCGCGGGCCCGCGCCGCGGCGATCGACTCGCTGGCGGCCACCGAGTAGCGAGGCCATCCGGGCGCCCCCCCCCACATGCTGGAGAGGTGAGCGGGGCGGCGCGTGACGGGTGGCGAACAGGTCTGACGCAATGCTCGGCGTAACCCTCTTCCCCCGGAGGACGCCCCTATGCCGCGTATCCGCATGCTGCTCGCCACGCTGATGGTCGTGTCCTCGCCGCTCCCTGCCCAGGAGGCGGCGCAACCGTCCACGGCCGGGCCCCCGGTAACGACACTCCCCGTACTTCTCTCCACCTTCCTCGCCGATTCCGGTGTCGCAACCCGCGGCCTCTCCTGGGGTATCGCCGGGAACATCCCCGTGCAGTGGACCACAACGAAGCCCACGAAACCGTCGTGGGATGTCGGCCCCGGAATCACCCTGCAGCACGAGGGGACGGTCCGTGTGGAGGTGTCCGACACCGCCACGCTCGACATGCAACTGCATGTCTACGGCAACAGCACGAGCGTCCAGCGAGTCGCGGTGTCGTGGGACATGAGCCAGCTTTCCGGTGAAGGGGCCGAGGGACTGCTGACCGCCGCGGGATGGCTCGTGCGGACCCTGAAATGCACCCGCGCGAGCGAGGGCTACAGCTACGGCAATCTCTTCTACGCCGCCAAGGCGCCGGGGAAGACCGCGTCGGGCTTCCATGAAAACTGGAACTGCGCGCATGATGGCTGCACCGCCATGATGACCATCTACTATCGCAAAGCGGATGTGCCGCCGATCGATTGCGCGGGGAGTTAGGGGGCCCGGGGCTGAAGCGGACCTGTACAGGGGGACAGCGCCCATGAAGATCAGAGCACTGGTACTTGCCTGCACCTGCCTGTGGACCTCCGCCTGTACGTCGCAGGAACCGATGGAAGCTCCCGGACCGGCGCTGCTCTTTGCGGGCGGCGACGGCGGACTCGCCCCCGCCGAGCGGAGCCTGATCTTCGACGCGCTCTGGCTCGCGGTGGATTCGACGGGGAAGGGGTTCGTGGACCAGTCATGCGGTCAGCCCGCTGGTGCGGTGGTGTCCTTCTCGGACTGGAATGGCGACGGCCAGCAGGAAGTCCTCATCATCTTCGGGAATTCCTGCACGTCGGGCATGGCGGGCACTTCGGCGCTGCTCTTCATCAAGGACTCCGCCGGCACCTATCAGCCCAACCTCGGTTTCCCCGCCGGGTCCGCCGAACCGCAATCGACCACCACCCTCGGCTATCCCGACCTGCTGATCGGCGGGCCGGGATTCTGTTTCCCCCTCTGGAGGTGGGATGGACGGGGGTATCAGTTCCTGAAGGAGGTGCCGCAGGCGCCGGGCGGGTGCAATTACCCGGTGCCAGAGGGGTAGGTGGGGCGGGGGTGGCGAAATGGTGGTCGGCCGCCATCCCGGCGTACACCGGGAGCCATCGTCGGTGAAGTGCGATGAACCCCGGCTTTCGCTGGGGTGACGAACCATCGACCTTCATCCCCGCTTCCCCGCCTACTTGCCGGTATCCGCCAGCTCCGCCTTGTACCTGGCACGCCTTGTCCGGCTGCCCCAGCGTGTCGTAGATCGCGGCGAGGTCGATGCGCGCCGCCCGGAGGAACCCATTGCCTGGCGCCGCCGTGGGCTTGATCACCTCGTAGCCGGCGAGCGTCTCGGGTGCCGCTTCCGCGAATCGCCGTTGCCGGAGCAACGCCCGGCCGAGCTTGATATGCGCGATGGCCGTCGTGGTGTGTTCCGGTGGCAGCGTCAACTCGTACATTGCGATTGCCTCCCGGAACAGCGGCTCCGCCTCGGCGTACTGGCGGTTCCCGGTGTACGCGCTCGCCTTGTTGGAGAGGGCGATCCCGATGAGGTAGTGCCGTCCAGCATATGCCGACCGGTAGATCTCCACCATTCGGCTGAAGTAGGCGATCGCCTCGGCGTACCGGTCCTCGCCCACCGCGATATTCCCCAGTTCGTTGATGGTCGACGCCACCACGGGGTGCATCGGACCGTACACCCGCTCCCGAATCGCGAGCGCCGCCTGCAGCAGCGAGTCGGCCTCCTCGTTGCGCTTCTGGTACACCAGCGCTCGGGCCAGCAGCGTGAGTCCCGCCGCCGTCTTCGGGTGGTCCTCCCCGTACCACGCCCGGGTGATCTCCAGCGCCTGACGATCGTACCCCTCCGCCGCGGTGTAATCGCCCCGTTCCAGCTGCGTGGCGCCGAGGTTGATGAGGTCTTCCGCGACCATCGGGTGGTGATCGCCGTAGAGCCGGCGACTCATTGCGAGGACCTGGGTGTTGAGGGAGTCGGCGGTGTCGTAGTGGCCGGCATAGAAGTGGGTGCTGGCCAGCTGGCTCATGCTTCCCGCCAACTCCGGTGAGTCGCCGGTCCCCGCCATCCCCACCAGCTCTGCCTGCACCACGATCGCCTCGTCGTAGGCGCCGCGGTCCTGCAGCACCTGCCCAAGCGCCGAGAGGGCCCGGCGAGTCGCCGGGTGATCGGCCGGCAGCGCGCGGCGATCCAGCGCCAGTCCTTCGCGAATCAGCGCTTCTCCCTCCTCGTACCGGGCCTGCTCACCGCGAAGCTCACCGAGGGCGACCAGCGCCTCGGCCACACTGGGGTCGCCCGGCCCACGGCGGGTGCGGCGACGCTCGAGCGAGAGTGTGAGCAGCGAGTCGGCGCGGGGGAGGTTGCCGAGTTGCCGCGAGATGGTCCCGAGCGTCAGGTAGAGCTCCGCCTGGACCACCGGGTCGGCGTCGAGGTCGCGCGCCTCCGCGACGCCGCGGTCGACCAGTGTCACCACGCGGAGGCTGTCGGCCGGGCCGACCGCTTCGTCTCCACCCTGGAAGAGGGCCACCAGGTACTGCTGGATGCGCTGGGTCCGCGCCGACTCCGCCACCGCGAGGTTGCGTGCCCGGGCGAGCCGCGCGGTGTAAAAGACGACCGTGCCGACCAGCAGGAGGGCCACTCCCGCCGCCGCGAGGACCGCCCCCCGGTGCCGCCGCACGAACTTCCCCAGCCGGTACCGCATCGAGTCGGGCCGCGCCTCGAGCGGCTCCCCTCCCAGGTAGTGGTCGATGTCCCGGATGAGCGCCTCGACCGTCGGGTATCGCCGCGCCGGCTCCTTGTGCATGGCCGTCAGGCAAAGCACGTCGAGGTCACTCCATGAGGTGTTGCCCCGTGACCGCCCCTGGGGTCGGACCACTCCTGCGGGGGCCGGACGTCGCACCACCGCCCATAGCCGGTCGGGGTCCTGCTCCACGACGATCGACATCGCCTCGACCAGCGTTCGGTTGGCCAAGTCATATGGTGGTTGCCCCGTGAGCAGCTCGTAGAGAATCACGCCAAGGGAGTACACATCGCTCCGGATGCCGACCCGGTCACCGAGGATCTGTTCAGGCGCCGCATAGGCTGGTGTCATCATCCGCAGCCCGGTGCGGGTCTGGTCCACCGTTCCTTCGATATCCTCCAGCTGTTTGGCGATCCCGAAATCGAGCAGCTTCACGACTCCCTTCGCCGTGACCAGGATGTTCGACGGCTTCAGGTCGCGGTGGATGACGGCGTGGCCGTGCGCGTACTGGACTGCCTCGCAGACGGCCCGGAAGAGCTCCAGGCGCCCTTCGATGCTCGTCGCCTGGGTTCGGCAATACTCGGTGAGCGGGGCGCCCTCGACGTACTCCATGACGAACCACGGCGTTCCGTCGGGGAGGGTGTCGGCGTCGTGCAGCTGGGCGATGGAGGGGTGGTGCAATTGGGCGAGTGTGCGCTGCTCCGTGGCGAACCGCTCCCGGCGCGCGGGGGAGAGCCAGGCGTCTCGGAGAATCTTGATCGCCGCCACGCTGCCAAGATCTTCCCGGCGGGCGAGGTAGACGACGCCCATCCCCCCTTCACCCAGGAGCTTGGTGATCCGGTAAGGCCCGAAATCGGTGAGGGGGAGCTCGGCGGTATCGACCTGGAACACGCGTGCGGCGACCTCGGCGAGCTCGCCGTCCAGGGCGGTGGAGTGGTCCGCATCGGCCTTCAGCATGCGGGCCACCTCATCGCGGAGCGACGGCTCGCCCGGGAGTGCTGCGGCCAGGAAGTCCTGGCGTTTCGATGGCGGTTGCTCCAGCGCCTCGTGGAACAGCCGCTGGATCCGCGCCCATCGTTCGGAGTCCATGCTCATGCGGTGCGGCCGAGCTCCGCCCCGAGCCACGCCTTCGCCGCGCGCCAGTCACGCAGGACCGTGGCTTCGGACACCTCCAGGAGGGCGGCCGTCTCCGCGACATCCAGTCCGCCAAAGAAGCGACACTCGACCATCGTTGCCTGGCGGGGGCTGAGCGCCGCGAGCCTTTCCAGGGCCTCGTCGAGGTTGAGAAGCTGATCTGCGTCGGCCGTCGCCACGCCCAGAGCCTCGTCGAAAGTGACCAAGGCGCGGCCGTCACCCCGCTTGCGGGCTGTCCGCTTTCGCGCGGCCTCGACCAGCACCTGGCGCATGGCCCGGGCGGCGATGCGGGTGAAATGGAGCCGGGAGAGGGCGGCCTGGGGCGGGGAGGCGGACAGCTTGATCCACGCCTCGTTGACCAGCGCAGTCGGGCTCAGGGTGTCGCCCGGATCGTTGCGGCGTACGCTGGCCGCCAGCCGGCGGAGTTCCTGGTAGGTGGTGGAGAAGAGCCGGTCCAACCCCTCCCTGTCACCGGGGAGCAGCACGGGATCTTCGTCACCCAGATCCACCAGTGGGGAGGGATCGCGATGGCTCATGACAGTTTTGCCTCGCGTTCTGCGCAAGGGAAGGGGAGAGCCGGACTCGGATATGCTACCGCCGGGCTCCCGCTTGTCAATTGATCCCCCACCCCCGGAGGCATCCCATGGCGCTCGAACGCAGCCCCTTCCTCAAGCTGGACAAGCAGATGGTGATCGGCGAGCTAAAGTCGGTCGGATCCCGGGATCCTGACGTCCTGCACAACACGAAGTCCAAGATCATGACTATCGCCAAGTTCCCGAAGCATGCCGGCACCTACGTCATGGTGATGGGCGGCCTCTGTACCATTCTCATCCTCCTGGCATTCATTGGCATCCCCTTGCTCATCCTCGGCTGGTGGATGCGGAAACGCGGCAATCAGAACATCGCCGCGGTCGAGGCGGGGTGGAACGAGTTCATGGGGATCGCGCCGGCCAAGGTCGTCGGCGCGGTGCAGGCGGCGTAGCCGCAAGCGGGGCAGGGAGGCGGCGGGGCAGTGACGGCGCTCGCTGCTGCCCCGCCCCCCTGCCTCCCAGCCTTTCCCCGCCATAGGCCTCTGCCTACCTTAGAAGGGTCCCCGCCACCAAAGGCAGGTTTCCGTGACCCACGCCGACCGCCCAGCCGAGAGCAAGATGCTTTCGCGCGAGCTGTCGGTGTTCCTTATTCAGCTCTCGGTCGGCCTCCACAAGTACGGCACCTATCCCCCCGGACACCCCGTCATCGAGCATGCCGCCACGGCCGTGTCCAACGGCCTCGGCGCCTTGCTCGGCACCCGCGAAGTGCTGGCCATCGGGATTGCCCGGGACCAGCTGATCGTGGAGGGGGCCGCGACCGATACCGAGAACGCGGTCCTCCGGGAGCTGGCCCACCGGCTGCATCGGCACCAGATCGGGGTCGTGACCTTCCGCAAAGGGATCGCGCCGGAGGAGATGCTGGAGTTCCTGCAGACGGTCAGCGCCGAGGCCAACCGCCAGGAGATGCCCTTCGGGCTGCGCCCCGCCGAGGAGCTCGATCGGTGGCCCAACATCGAGATTATCCCCTTCACCTTCGAGCATCTGCAGATCGGCGGTGCCACCGAGGGAACGGAGGAGACCCGCACCTCCCAGCTGTGGCTCGGATTGGCCTCCGCGGCGCTCCGGAGGGGCCGCGCCGGCGATGTCATCGAACAGGATCCGGGGCAGATTGCCACCGCCATCAATGCCCACCGGGAAGACAAGGCGTATGACCAGATCATTGTCGGGTACCTGCAGGAACTGGGGCGCGAACTCCGGATGCGGGAGGGCGAGACGTACGCCCAGTTGCAGAGTCGGGTCTCGCAGTTGCTCTCCTCGCTCGACCAGGAGACCGTCACCCGCCTCATGACCGTCGGCGGCGACCTCGCCACCCGCCAGAACTTCGTGGCCGACTTTGCCTCGAGTTTGCCGGTGAAGGCGGTCCTCGACTTGGTGCAGGCGGCCGCCTCGGCGCAGCAGCAGACGATTTCCCACTCACTCCTCCGGATGCTGACCAAGCTGGCCGACCACGCCGACCAGGGGCAGACCACGGTCAAGGCGCATGCCGACGAGACCTTCCGCAACGCCGTGAACGACCTGCTCAACGACTGGACCCTCGAAGATCCGAACCCGGACAACTACACCATGGTTCTTGACCAGCTCTCGCTCCCCTCGGAGGAAGGCGCCGAGACGAAGGCGGACGAGAACCATCTGTCCGAGGCGCCGCGTATCCTCAAAATGGCGCTCGAGCTCGATGTCGTGGGCGAGGCGGTCTGGACATCGCTCGCGAAGGTCATCGAGGACGGCAAGCTCGACGAGCTGGTGACCTCGCTCGACAATGCGCCGGCCGATTCCCTCGCGGCCGAGACGATCTGGGTCAAGCTCGCCGAGCCGGAGCTGATGAGCGGGATCCTGGAGCACGGCGACGAGTATCTCAATGCCGTCGAGCGGATCCTGGACAAGGTCGGGAAGTTCGCGATCGGCCCGATGCTCGACGCCCTGGCAACCACCGAGTCGCGGACCATGCGCCACCGCCTGTTGAACGCGCTGACCTCGCTTGGCCCCGCCGTCGGGCCCCCCGCCGTCGCCCGGCTGGAGGATGCGCAGTGGTTTGTGCAGCGGAATATCCTGATCGTCCTTGCGTCCGTGCCCGAGTGGCCAGCCAAGTTCGACCCGGAGATCTATGCCACCCACGACGACCCGCGGGTGCGCCGCGAGGCGATCAAGCTGATGCTCCAGGGGACGCAGCGCCCCGAACTGCGCCCGCGAGGTCTCGTACTGAGCCTGGGGGATGAGGACGACGCCGTGATGCGGCTCGGGCTCACCGCCGCCCTCGATGAGTGCGCCCCTCCCGCCGAGCCGCTGCTCGCCAAGCTCCTGGACCACGACGACGAGGAGGTGCGGGTGCTCGCGATCCGGGTCTTCGGGACACTCCGGAGCCGCCGGGCGCGCGACCTCCTGCTCCAGCAGGTGCTCGCCAAGAAGAAGTGGTGGCGGCGGACCCGGCTCAACCAACCCACGCCCGAGATGCTGGCCGCGCTGCGCGGGCTGGCGGGCACCTGGGCCCGGCAACCCGAGGTCGAGGTCGTGATGACCCTGGCCGGCAGGAGCGCCATTCCCGAAGTCCGCAGCGCGGCGGGGTTGGCATGAGCAGCCCCGTCAAGTTCCTCACCTCGCTGGGCCAGGTCATGGCCACCATGGGCCTGTACAACCAGGGGCACCCCGCCCGCGAACGGGCGCTCGATGAGTCGTTCCAGGAGCTCCAGGACCTGCTCGCCAGCACCGAACGGCTGAAGTTCTCGTTCATCGGCGGCGACGTCGTCCACGAGCGGCGGGTGGTCCGTGAACTGAAGGAATGGGACTGGGCGACGCGGCTGGCGACGCTGGGGATCGAGCGGCTGGAAATCGATCCGACGGTGACGCGGGACGATTACGAGCAGTTCCTCCGCGACACCTTCCAGCGAAGCCGCGGCGAGGCGATGGACACCGCCGAGGTCCGGCATCTCCGCGCCACGGGCATTCGCTACGGCACCCTGGCGCTCGATACCGGTGAGTCGCTCGATTCCACCGAGGCGACCCTGGCCACCGCCACCATCGCCTACTCGCTGCGCGACGACGTCGAGGCCATCCAGTGGATGCACAATCATGTGCAGAGCACCGGCGAGCTCCCGCTCCTGGAGGCGGAGACGGTGGTGCGCTCGCTGGCCATCGCGATGCACAGCCAGTCCGAGATCATCCTGCCGCTCCTGCAGCTCAAGGAGTTCGACCAGTACACCACGACCCACTCCACCAACGTCTCCGTGCTGGCCATGGCCATCGGCGAGTATCTCGGGTTCAGCGGGCGCGAGCTGCGTGTCCTCGGCGTGTCGGGACTCCTGCACGACCTCGGCAAGGTGAAGATTCCCCGCGAGATCCTCGTGAAGCCGGGCGGCTTCACCGACGAGGAGTTTGCGATCATGAAGGCCCACCCGAAGGAGGGGGCCAAGCTGATTCTCGACCGGGACGTGCGGCTCGAAGTCCCCGCCGTGGTGGCGTACGAACACCACATCATGCTCAATGGCGGCGGGTACCCGTCGTTTCACTTCGTTCGCGACACCCACTACGCCAGCCGCCTGGTGCACGTCTGCGATGTCTACGACGCCCTCTGCACCAACCGCCCCTATCGGGAGGCGTGGTCGTCGGAAAAGGCGCTCAGCTACCTCGAGGAAAAGACGGGTACCGACTTCGATCCGGTGTTCAGCATTCCCTTCGTCAAGATGATGCGGGCGCGTGCGGTGCAGCGGCTGTCGGTCGAGGACCCCGAAGTGAGGGAAGGCGGGGCAGCGGGGCAGGCGGGCAGCGGGGCCGGACAAGGATGAGCGCGCTCGCCGTCGCGCTGGCAGGTGTCTTCTGCCTTCTGAGTCTCGTGCATATCGCGTGGGCCATCGGCGTTCGCCTCGGCGGGGTGCATGTCCTTCCCGAGCGAGCGGACGGATCTCTGGCGCTGCGTCCCGGCCCCGGTTCGGCGCTCGCGGTGGCCGGGCTGCTGTTCATCGCGGCGCTTCTCGTGACTCAACGGGTCGGGCTCGGCCGTGAGTTGATCCCCGCTGCGCTCGTGGTGCCCGGCTGCTGGGCGCTCGCTGGAGCGCTCATCCTCCGGTCCATCGGCGAGTTTCGCTACGTCGGCTTCTTCAAGCGCGTGCGCGGCACGGCGTTCGCGCGGATGGACGCGCGGTACTACTCCCCACTGGCGTTGCTCCTCGGCATCGGCGCTGCCGTGGTCGCGTACTATGGATCCTGACCCGCTTTCCCGCTTCCCCGCTTCCCCGCCAGTGCTCCGCCCCATGACCCCCGCCGACTATCCCGCCGTCGCGGAGATCTATCGTGAGGGGATCGCCACCGGGCACGCCACGTTCAACACCGAGGCGCCGAGCTGGGAGGCGTGGGACAAGGGGCACCTTGCCCACTGCCGCCTGGTCGCCGTCGACCGGGAACAGCTCCGTGGCTGGGCCGCCCTGAGTGCCGTCTCGGACCGGTGTGTGTATGGCGGGGTCGCGGAAGTGCAGGTGTATGTCGGCGCGGCCGCGCGGGGGCGGGGGGTTGGCCGCGCCCTCCTGGAGGGCCTGTCCGCAGCCGCCGAGGGGCAGGGCATCTGGACCCTGCAGGCCGGCATCTTTCCAGAGAATACTGCCAGCATCGCGCTCCACGAACGCGCAGGGTATCGGCTGGTCGGCCGCCGGGAACGGCTGGGCCAGATGAACGGCTGGTGGCGGGATGTGCTCCTCTTCGAGCGGCGGAGTGCGGTGGTGGGGGCGGGCCGTTGACACATCGAGCGCTTGTCGTCTGGCTGGCCCTCAGCGTCGTCGCCGTCCTCAACGGCACCTTCCGGCAGTTTGTGCTCCTGCCGAGCGCGGGAGCCCACGCCGGTCATGTCATCAGCAGCGTCACCCTCTCGCTGCTGATCCTGCTCGTCGCCTGGCTCACCATCGCCTGGATCGGCCCCACCAGCGCCCGAGACGCCTGGGCCGTCGGTGTGTTGTGGCTGGCCACCACCGTCGTCTTTGAGTTTGTGGCCGGCCACTACCTTTTTGGGCACCCCTGGTCGAAGCTCCTGGCCGACTACGACATCCGGCAAGGACGGGTCTGGATGGTGGTCCTCATCGTCACCGTACTGGCACCGAGATGGGCCGCGGGCACGCGGCGGCTGCTCAACAAGCACCCCGACACCAACGAGGTCGTGCGATGACAGGCTGGCGGACTCCTCTCCTCGCCGCGCTTGCGGCCGGTACTCTCGTCGCGACCGGCGGCTGTCAGGACGCCGGCGCGCCGGCCTCGACCGAGACGGCGTCCCTCCGGGTGCTCTTTATCGGGAACAGCCTGACGTATACCAACAGCCTGCCCAGCACGCTCAGGGGCGTCGCCAAGACGGGCGGCGACACCATTGCCGTCAAGATGATCGCGCTGCCGAACTACGGCCTCATCGATCACATCACCAGGAACAGTGGTGCGGTCGAGGCCATCCGCACCGGAGACTGGGACGTCGTGGTCCTGCAACAGGGGCCGAGCACCCTCCCCATCAATCGCGATTCCCTGGTCCTCTGGACCCGGATGCTGGATTCCATCATCCGGCCGACGGGCGCCAGGACGGCGTTGTTCATGGTGTGGCCGCAGGGCGGATCGGTCGGGGGGTACGATGCGGTACGACAGTCGTACCAGGAGGCCGCCGCGGCGGTGGGCGGGATCTTCCTCCCCGCGGGGCTGGCCTTTCAGACGGCACTCTCCCGGGATGGCTCACTCGTCCTCTTCCAGAGCGACGGGTATCACCCCTCGCCGTTGGGCAGTTATCTGGCCGCAATCACCATCTACGGCAAGCTGACGGGTCACGATCCCCGGCTGCTCTCCGAGTTCGCGATCGTGAACGGCGCGGCGCTGAACGTGCCGACGGCGACCGTGCGGATGCTGCAGGCGGTCGCCCAGGAGATGGACGCCCGCTACTAGGCCCCTCGCCCCGGTCGCCGTCCGGCGATAGGTTCAGGGTATGCCGCTCCCACCAAACCAGCCCCACCTCGCCTGGCCCACCAGGGACCGATTCCTCGCCGGTGTCATCGCGGTGTTGCTCGCCGCCTTCTTCGTGGTGCTGCTGCTGCAGCCAAGCGCAGTCGGGCGGGGGGGGCGGTGACAGGGAAGGTCGTCCTCGCCGACGCGCTCTCGGCTATCACCGAGCACTGGCGGCCCCTGGTTGTCGGCGCGCTGAATGGGCAGGAAGTGAAATTGGCCAAGTTCTGCGGGACGTTTCCCTGGCACCATCACGCCGACGCCGACGAACTGTTTCTGGGCGTGGAGGGGACCTTCCGGGTCGAGTTCCGCGACCGGGTCGTCACGCTCGGCCCCGGGGAGTTCCTGGTCGTTCCCCGAGGCGTGGAGCACCGCACCGCGGCCGATGCCGAGGCCTCCGTGCTGCTCTTTGAACCGGCCGGCGTGCGGAACACTGGGAACGTCGTTGATCCGCATTATACGGCGCCGGCGCGGGATGACCTTCAGTGAGGGCGCTTCTGACAAGCCCGATTCTGCTGTCGGTCGGCTTGCTCCTGCTCTCGGTGATCATCCACGCCCTGGTGATCGGCAAGCTGAATCTCTGGTACAGCGCGTTGGAGCCCCGGGCCAAACCGACCTACGGTGCCGGCGTGCGGCTGCTCATGTTCGTGGCAGTGCCGATCGTATTCGCCCACCTCGCCGAAATTGGGGCCTGGGCCACCGCGTACGTGATGGTCGGTGCGCTGCCGGATTTCAACCAGGCCTTCTATTTCAGCGGGATCACCTACACGACAGTCGGATTTGGTGACGTCGTCCTCCCGGGGGCGTGGAAGGAGATGGCCGCCTTTGAGGGACTCACCGGTATCCTGATGGCCGGGTGGTCCACGGCCTTCCTCTTCGCGGTGCTCAATCGGATGATTTCGTACGGCCATAGACTGCGGCAGGGGCCCGGGGAGGGTTCCGAATGAACTTCCTGCTCTTCTTTGCCGCGGTCGTCTTCGCGTACGGTCTCGTTTCGGCCAGGGTGGAGCGGGTCGCCACCGCGCCGATCGCGTTCACCCTGGTCGGGGTGCTGGCGCCGATGCTGCTGCCGGATCTCATCGATGCGGACTTCAAGCTCAGTCATTACCTCTGGGTGGCAGAGGCGGGGCTCGTCCTGCTGCTCTTCACCGACGCCACCCGGACCGACCTCGTGCGCCTCCGGGCGATGCGCGACCTGCCAGCCCGACTGCTCGGCCCCGGCATGCTCCTGACCATCGCCCTCGGCGCCGTGGTGGCGCGGCTGGTCTTCCCGCAGCTCACGGTCTGGGAGGCCTGCGCGCTTGCCGCGATCCTGTCGCCCACGGACGCCGGATTGGGGCAGGTGATCGTACAGAGCCCCCGGGTGCCGGCACGGATTCGAGAGGCGCTCAACGTCGAGGCGGGCCTCAACGACGGGCTCGCCGTGCCCTTCCTGCTCTTCTTCATGGCGATGATGGAGGCCGGCGGCGGCGGGACCGACGCGAGCCTCGTCCGGTTTCTCGGCCAGCAGCTTGGCATCGGACTCCTGCTCGGCGGCGCCATCGGCCTCGCCGGTGGATGGCTGCTGCAGCGGGCCAGTCGCGCCAAGACCATCAGCGACGGATTCGTCTCTCACGGCGTCCTGGTGCTGCCGGTGCTCTGTTTCCTGCTCGCGGAGCCGCTGGGCGCGAGCATGTTCATCGCCGCCTTCGTCGCCGGGCTCTCGGCGCGCCTGATGTTCCCCCGGCGGGGAAGCATGCGGCTGATTTCGCGGAGGAGTCTGGCCAGTTGCTGAATCTTGCGGTGTTCCTGCTCTTCGGGCTGACCGTCGGCGGGCTCCTGACCGAACTCTCGCCGAGGTTCTTCCTCTATGGATTCCTCAGTTTAACGGTCGTGCGGATGCTGCCTGTGGCGTTGGGGATGTCCGGCGCGGGGCTGCAACGGGCCACGACACTCTTCATGGGGTGGTTCGGTCCGCGAGGGCTGGCGTCGATTGTCCTCGGCCTGGTGTTCGTGGAGCGGGAGCTGTTGGCCGCCGGTGACACCACGATCAAGGGGGCCGTCATCGCGACGGTGCTGCTCAGCATCCTGGCGCACGGCGTCACGGCGCAGCCCGGCATCGCCTGGTACGCACGACGCGTCCGCGCCTTTCCCGCTGGCGCCTCCGAGCTCGACGATCGAGGCCAGGCATGATCCGCAGCCTGCCGCGCTCCTACCGCCGGCTCCTCCTGCTCATTCTCGCGCTGCCGTTGATGCTGGTGGTGCTTGGGCTCGTCTATCAGTTCGGCATGCTCCTCCTGGAGGGTCAGACCCGCACGCTGGGCGACAGCATCGAGTGGGCGGCGGAAACGCTGACCACCACCGGCTACGGGAAGGACATGCACTGGACCCACCCGCTCATGGTTGGGTATGTGATCGCCGTCCAGTTCGCAGGCACGATGTTGATCTTCCTCGTCTTCCCGGTCTTCCTCATTCCCTTCTTCGAGGAACGGTTTGAGGCGCGGCTGCCGCGCGTGCTCCCGACCATGAAGGGGCGCGTGCTCATCTACCGCTACGGACCGGCCGTCACCTCCCTTCTCGACCTGCTCGAGCACGAGAACGTGCAGGCCGTCATCTTCGAGGAGGACGAGGCCACCGCGCGGCGGTTGCGGGAGCGCGGGCTCGAGGTCGTCTTCGGAAACCTGCGGGAGGAAGACCCGGACCTCACGCAATCTCGTGGGCGCACGAGGGCTGGTGCTCAACGGCGAGGACAACTACAACGCGGCCATGACGCTGAACGCGCGGTACTACGGCTATACGGGGAAGATCGTGGCCATGGTGCAGGACCCGAATCGCCGGCCCCCGATGGTGCGCGCCGGCGCGACGACGGCCTTCACGCCCACCCATGTGCTCGCCGCCGCGCTCGCGGCCCGTGCCAGCATGAAGATCAGCCCGCGCGTTGCCGGTGTGCGCCATCTCGGCGAGCACCTCGAGGTGGCCGAACTGCGGGTCCACGCCGCGAGCCCCTTCGCCGGCAAGACCATCGGCGAGGCGCGGATCCGGGAGCAGACCGGCGCCACCATCATTGGCCTCTGGGTGGGCGGCGTCCTGTCCGCGCAGCCGAAGCTCGATAGCCGCCTCAACGTCGGCACCATCATTGTCGCCATCGGCAGCCACCCCGCCATCGACCGCCTCGGCGCCCTGGCCACGCCGGTGCCCCGCGAGGGGGCGTTTCTCGTGGTCGGCAATACCGAGATCGGTCGCAAGGTGACGGAGTTCTTTCGCGACGCGGGCGAGACGGCGCTGCTTCTGGCGGCGGAGCAGGCGCCGGGCGTGGACATTGTCGGGGACCACCTCGATCATCGGGTGCTCGAGGAACTGGGGGTCGGCCGGTTGCAGGGGATCATCCTTGCCCTCGACTCCGACAGCGGGACGCTCTTCGCCACGGCGGTGGTGCGGAGCCTGTCGCCGGACGCGATGATCATGGCGGGCGTCCGGCAGGCGGAGAACGTCTCCCGGATTCACCGCGCCGGCGCCGACTTCGCGCTGTCGATGAGCCAGGTGGCCGGGCAGCTGCTCTCGTACCACCTGCTCGGTCAGTCCGCCGTGTCACTCGAGGGGAAGATCAAGATCGTCGCAACGGCGGCCGGCAACTTCGTGGGCCGGCCGCTGCTCAAGCACTGGATCCGGGACCGCACCGGGTGTTCCGTCGTCGCCGTCGAGCGGGGCGAAGGCATCATCGTGGACTTCGACGAGACGTTCGAGGTGCGTGATGGCGACATCGTCTACCTCAGCGGCACCAACGAGACGATCCAGCACTATTTCGAGATGTTTCCCGAGACCCGGGAGATCCGGATCCCGACGCTGCAGCCCGGCCTGATCGATGCATCGGGGGCCGCGACGCCGCGCACCATCGACCTGGACCTGAAGGGATGACCGACCGCGTCCGTGGCAGGGCGTGGGCCCCGGCCGTTGGCCTGGCGGTATCTCCCGTAGGGGTGGTGATTTGACATTGCCGCCGAAGGGCGCAGATTGCACGTAAGCTCCCCTGTTCGCTCACGCACGACCACATCACCCGGCAGGCAGGATCCCGGTCATGGCCGGTCGTGGCTCACGTGAGGCGACCCTGAGCAGGCTTCGGGACCGATCAACCCGACGAGTGGCTTCGGGGCCTGGTGGATCGAGGCGATGTCTCAATTCGGCTTCTTTGCAGCGATGGGCGCCATTCTCTCGCGCTGGGGTTGACCGTTCATATGAACCTGGAAATTCGAATGGCCCGCCTCCGCATCGAATTCGCGGAGCACTACCCGCCGCTGAAGGCCGGCGAATGGATGCCGGCCGCCGAGGTCGGGGCCCGGATGCTCTTCTGGCACCTGGAGCTCGCCGGTACGATTCCGCTGGGTGACCGGCTCCTTCCGGAAGAGCACTTCGAGTTTCGGGGCGGTTGGACCCGGGGTGGCGCCTCACCGCTTCGGACGCGGGCCTATGACGCCGCCTCCGTGGAGCCCCGTCGGGAAGCCACTGGCTGACAGGGTACAGCGGCCCCACGGGCCCGCCGTTATTCGGGGGCCCGCCGCTATATTGGATCACGTCACTTCCCCGCTCACACTGCGTCTACCGAGGTCGACACGATGTCCGAGACCCCCCAGCTCACTCCCATCACCGTGGCGCGCCTGCTGGAAGAACTGCACAGCATCAGCGACATGCGGGCCAAGGGTGAGATGAACGCCGACCAGTTCGAGGCGCGGTTCGCCCGCATGATCGGGGAACTCCGCGAGCGCCGGATCGACGCCTCGCGCGCCGACATCCTCCAGGCGCTGGCCCCCCTCGCCACCGACGGGACCCTCCGGCCCGAAGAGCACTACCGGCTGACCAAGAAGCTCGGACTGGTGTGATCACTCGCCCGCTGGGCCCCGGTGCTCCACGCGTGCCCCCGGTCGGATTCGGGGGCATGCCGCTTTCTACCGCTGGCCGTCCCCCCGAGCCCGATGCGGTGCGCGTCATCCACGCCGCCCTCCACGCGGGCGTTCGACTTCTCGACACGGCGGACGTCTATTGCCAGTCGGACGAGGATCTCGGGCACAACGAGCGGCTCATGGCCCGGGCGCTCCGGGAGTGGAATGGCCCGCGCGATGAGGTCATCGTGGCCACCAAGGGGGGGATGACCCGCCCAGAGGGCCGCTGGGACCGCAACGGCCGACCCGAGCACCTTCGGCGCGCCTGCGATCGCTCGCTCCAGGCCCTCGGCGTGGACCGGATCGATCTCTACCAGTTCCACGCCCCCGACCCGCAGGTCCCCTTTGGGGAGAGCGTCGGCATGCTTGCCGAATTGCAGCAGGCCGGGAAGGTCCGCTGGATCGGGCTTTCCAATGTCTCGGTCGACCAGATCAATGCCGCCCGTCGGCATCTCGAAGTGGTCACGGTCCAGAACCGCCTGAACCCCTTCTTCCGGGAGGCGATGACCGAGGGCGTCGTGGCCCACTGCGAGAACCTCGGCATCGGGTTCCTGGCCTACAGCCCGGTGGGGGGCGGCCGGCTCAACATGAAGCTCCCGGCGCATCCGGTGGTGAATTCCATCGCGGCGCGACACAATGTCTCGCCGCACGCCGTGGTGCTCGCCTGGGTCCTGGAACAGGCCTCGAACGTGATCGTCATCCCGGGCGCCCGGACCGTGGCCCACACCGTCGACAGCTGGACGGCGGGTGACCTCCGGCTGGACCCGCAGGAGATGCGGGATCTGGATCAGGCGGAGTTCGACAGACGCTAGGCCTGGGGACTGAGGACTGAGAACCGAGGCCCCGCTCAGTCCCCAGTCCTCAGTCCTCAGTCCTTTTCGTCTCCTACCAGATATATTTCGTCTCATGTCACCCCCCTCCCGCCGCCAGACGGTCACCACCCGGATCGGGTCTGTACGCGTCGGCTCCTGTCACCCGGTTGTCGTGCAGTCGATGACCAACACCGACACCGCCGACGTGGTCGGAACGGTGCGCCAGGTGGCCGCGCTCGCGCGTGCGGGGAGCGAGCTGGTTCGGGTGACGGTCAACACGGAAGCGGCGGCGCGGGCGGTCCCGGAGATCGTCGAAGGCCTCGACCGGATCGGTGTGAGCGTCCCGGTCATCGGGGACTTTCACTACAACGGCCACATCCTCCTCACCAAGTATCCCGCCTGCGCGGCGGCCCTGGCCAAGTACCGGATCAATCCGGGAAACGTCGGCGGCAAGCGGCGCGACGAGCACTTCCGGGCCATCATCGAGGTCGCGCTGGAGCACGACCGGCCGGTCCGGATCGGCGTCAACTGGGGGTCGCTCGATCAGGCGCTGCTCACCGAACTGATGGACGCGAACCATCGGCTCCCCGCGCCGCGGGAGGCGCGGGAGGTGACACTCGATGCCATGGTGGAGAGTGCCATCCGGTCGGCGGCGCTCGCCGAGGCGACCGGAATGGCCCACGACCGGATCATCCTTTCTGCCAAGGTCTCCGCGGTGCAGGACCTGGTCGACGTCTATCGCCTCCTGGCCGTGCGGGGCGACTATCCGCTGCATCTCGGACTGACCGAGGCGGGCCTCGGCACCAAGGGGATCGTGGCGAGCACCGCCGGGCTCGCCATCCTCCTGCAGGAGGGCATTGGCGATACCATCCGCGTTTCGCTCACGCCGGCCCCCGGCGGCGACCGCACCGAAGAGGTGCAGGTGGCCCAGCAGATCCTTCAGTCGCTCGACCTCCGCAGCTTCACGCCGCAGGTGACCAGCTGCCCCGGCTGCGGGCGCACGACGAGCACCTTCTTCCAGTCGATGGCGCAGGACATCGAGCGCTATCTCCGCGACCAGATGCCGCTCTGGCGCGAGGCGCGCCCCGGTGTCGAGTCGATGCGGGTGGCGGTGATGGGTTGTGTGGTCAACGGGCCGGGGGAGTCGAAGCACGCCGACATCGGGATCTCGCTCCCCGGCACGGCGGAGGATCCGCGGGCCCCGGTGTACGTCGACGGTCAGTTGCGGGTCACGCTCAGCGGCGAGCGGATCGTTCCCGAGTTCCTGGCGCTGCTGGAGGAGTATGTCGAGGGCCGGTACGCACCCGTGGAACAGGTCACGCAGTAGATGCGGAGCAGGGCCGTCCGACTCGGTATCACCGCCGCCGCGCTGACCTGGGGCACCGCGCTCCCGGCACAGACGCCGGGGGTCGGCGACCAGGCGCCGGTGCTCGCCGTCCACGACCTGGACGGGAAGTCGGTCGACCTCGGGCAGTGGATCGGGACGCGGCCGGTCTTCCTGCAGTTCTGGGCCACCTGGTGCACCTCCTGCGCGGCGCTGGAGCCGGCGGTCGAGGCCGCCAAGGCGGCCTACGGCGCGGAGGTCAAGTTCATCGGCATCAACATTACCGTCGCCGATCCGCGCGATTCGGTCCGCGCCTGGGTGGCCCGCGAGCACCCTCCCTGGACGGTGCTCTACGACGACGAGGGAGCGAGCCAGCGCGCCTACGACGTGGCCGAGACGTCGTACGTGGTCATCATCGATGGCGCGGGGCGCATCGTCTATACCGGTGTTGGCGGGAAGCAGTCCTTCGGGGCGGCCCTCCGCCGCGCCACTGACAGGTAATTCCACCGAGGACCCCTCATGAAGTCGCTCTTCCTCTCGCTCCTGATCGCCGCCGTGGCCGCCGGCCCAATGGCCGCGCAGGATTCCGCCTCCGCCGAAACGGGGGCCGTCACGGCCATCCTGGTGACTGGGCCGGAGCCCGGCATGAAGGCGGTCGATTTCTCGCTTCCCTGGGCCGACAAGAACGGCATCGGCCCGGCGGATGACCCCTTTTCACTCGAGGCGCTGAAGGGGCAGGTGGTGGTGCTCGCCTTCTACCCGCAGGACTTCACCTCGGGGTGCACGGCGGAGATGCGGACCTTTGCCGACCAGTATGACTCGATGTTCGCGGGGGTCGTCCTGGCGGGACTCAGCATCGACAGCCTCGAGACCCATGTGCGGTTTGCCCAGAGCCTCGGGCTGCCGTTCCGGCTCCTCTCGGACCCCAAACAGCGGATCGCGGCCAAGTACGGGGCCAAGGGGTCGCAGGGGCAGATGCGTCGAGTGGTCTATGTGATCGGCAGGGACGGGAAGGTCGCCTGGCGGGACATGCAGTTCAAGGCGACGGATCCCAAGGGCTACGATCGCCTCCAGAAGGCGATCGCCACCGCCAGAGGGGACTCGTGACCCTGAGGCAGGTGATGGCCGCGTCGGGGCTGCTGGGCGTTCTGGCGACGTCCCTGCCCGCGCAGGAGGCCGGGGGGGCCGGGTATGTCTGGGCGTTCCGGGACGTCACCTTTTCTGCGTGCGTCGATTTCCTGATGGACCGGGAGCTGGCGGAGAAGCAGCTCGCCCCCGGCTTCCAGCTCATCCCCGCCGGGAGCTTCACCGCTCTCTCCCCGGTGCTCCGCCGCGAGGTCGAGGGCGACTCCGCGGGGAACGCGATGATTGCGGCCCAGCTCTGCGTCATCGAGGCGCCCACGATGAACTCGGGAGAGGGACTCTACTCCCCGACGCAGAAGATGGGGATGCAGGAGGCCGTGGCCTACTGGGCCATCGCGGCCACGCGAGCCGGGGGCGTACCGAATTTCGACCGCTGGTTCGTCGTCGAGTACTGGACCAACGACTGGCGGGTCCGGAAGCAAACGGAGGCGGCGTTCGTGCCGGTCTCGACCTTCAAGCGGAGCTTCGTGGCGGTCCCCGAGTCGAATCCTCCACGACTACTCGATGACGTTCGGGAAGACGGTCCTCTCCTGGACCGGCGAGATCGCGGGGCGGGATTCCACCGCCTTCGCCGAGGAGCGGTCGGCCACCCAGATTCTCGACGGCAAGCGGGCCATCACGTGGACGGCGGCCGTCGTCTCGTCGCCCCGGTGGACCCGGCACCTCCCCGGGGTGTTCCATGTGGAAGGGAAAAGCGATCTGGCCAAGGCGCTCAAGGCCTCGCCGATCCGGATGTTCGGGCCGATGTACTGGGGTGGGGACGCCCGGATCGTGTTCTCCCGCTAGGGCCCTCTGGCGCCCGGCGGGGCGGGGGATAGGTTAGCAACCCTACTGCTGGGAGCAGCCATGTCCACCCTCGTCCATGAACGGCTCGTCCTCGAACGTTACGGGGCCAGCACCTACGCCAAGGTCTTCCTGCCCGCCGGCAGCCTTCCGCTCGGCAAGAGCGTCCCGGTGACCGTCCGGGTCGGCGGGAAGCGGTTCAAGACCCGGGGCTGGAGCTTCGCCAGCGGGGCAGGGGTGACCCTCCCCGACCGGATTGTGAAGGAGCTGGGGCTGCACGCCGACCAGATGGTCGACCTGGAGCTGCTGGACTGAATCAGCGTTCTCCACATGCCTGAATGCCACCGGCCCCGGCCACCCCATGAATTGGGTGAGCCGGGGCCCTTTTATGCAGCATTTGCGCATGTTAGCGATCAGGTAACGACACTGTCACCAGTCTATTTTCCACATATTATTCAGAACTGTAAGTGATGTTAATAATAAAGTTAAGGGTTCCACTTAAAGTGGAAAGTTAAGTGTACCTCTAGTGCTTTGTCTCACAACGACTAATAGCTGACTTTCCACGCTTTCCACGCTGATTTTGAGGGAAAGTTTACCCATTCCACACCCACGTGGATAGTCACCAACGCACCACCTCGCTGGCTGTCGAACTGGCTGTGGGGAGGTGGAAATGATATATGAACATCATCCCCAATTGGGGATATCCCGGCTCCAGGGGACCGGCCCGAGTCCTTCATGATCGTGTGACCGGGAATCGGGCAGTCGGGCGGATGTGGAAAACGTTGGGGAGGAGCTGGCACCGTGCCTCCGCTGCCACCCTCGCGAGAACGCGGGTCCAGTCGGGTTTCTGGATTCCCGCCGCCCCGCTGTCCCCCCCTCCCCGATCCGTTAGAATCCAACGCAGACGCGCACCGACCATCTCCCGCCCAACCCCGAGCGGTACCTTGCCGAATTCGACCATTCGCCGGACCAAGATCGTTGCCACCCTCGGCCCCGCCTGGTGCCATCCCGACCGGATGGTCCAGCTGCTCGACGCCGGGGTCAACGTGGTCCGGGTCAACGCCTCGCACGGGACTCCCGAGTTGCGGCGGCGGTGGATTCGGGACCTGCAGCGCGTCCGGGAGGGCCGCGAGGCCCCGGTGGCCATCCTCGTGGATCTGCACGGCCCCCGCATCCGGGTCGGCCGGCTCCCGGAGCCGCGCGAGCTGGCCCCGGGGCAGGCGGTCACCTTCGCCCCCGAAGCGGGGGCGACCGGCGACGAGATTCCCACGACCTACGCCGCGCTCGCAGCGGACATGCACCCAGGGTCGAAGATCCTCCTGGACGACGGCCTGCTGGCCGTCGAGGTCACCGCGGTCACGGGTGATCGGGTCGAAGGGGTGGTTCGGTACGGCGGGCTCCTCGGGTCCAACAAGGGGATGAACCTCCCCGGCGTGGACGTGAGCGCCCCCGCGGTCACCGAGAAGGACCGGGAGGAGGTGGCCCAGGCCGTCGAGCTCGGGGTCGACTACATCGGCGTCTCCTTCGTCCGGCGGGCCAGGACCTGGACCAGCTCCGGGCGATGATCCCGACGCGGATCCAGCTGGTGGCCAAGATCGAGAAGGACACCGCGCTCCTGCATCTGGCGTCGATCCTCGACGCCACCGACGCGGTCATGGTGGCCCGCGGCGACCTCGGGGTGGAGCTGCCGTTCGAGGAGGTGCCGCTGGTGCAGAAGCGGCTCATCCGGGAGGCCAACCTGCGCGGCAAGCCGGTCATCACCGCCACCCAGATGCTCGAGTCGATGGTCAAGGCTCCCCGCCCGACCCGGGCGGAGGCGTCCGACGTGGCCAACGCGATCCTCGACGGGACCGACGCGGTGATGCTCTCGGCCGAGACGGCGGTGGGCGACTACGCCCTGGAGGCGGTGCAGGCGATGGACCGGATCGCCCGCGAGGTCGAGAGCCACCGCACGGGGCGGAGCGCCGCCTTCGACCTGGCGGTCGGCCGGCGCAGTGGCGGAGGGGGCGACCGGTTCGCGGCTCGGGATGCCCGCACCGAGGACGCGATCGCGGTCGCGGTCTGCGCCGCCTCGGAGCTGCTGGACACCCGGGTCATCGTCTGCTTCACCTCGAGCGGCTTCACCGCGCGCACGGTGGCCTCGTTCCGGCCCTCCGTCCCGATCGTGGCGGTCACCCCGGAGCCGGAGACCTATCGGGCAGCTCGCGCTGGTCTGGGGGGTGACCCCGGTCCTGGTCGATCGCGTCCCCGACTACGACGCGATGATCCTCGTGGCGCGCGCGGCGCTCCTCGAGCAGGGGCTGGTGCGCGCGGGCGACCGGGTCGTGGTCACCGCCGGCGTGCCCTTCGACATGCCCGGCACCACCAACCTCCTCAAGATCGAGACAGTGTAGCGGGATGCGCCTCACCTTCCTCGGCACCGGCACCTCGTTCGGCGTGCCGCAGGTCGGCTGCGGCTGCGCGGTCTGCCGCTCCGACGACCCGCGGGACCGCCGCACCCGCACCGGCGCGCTCCTCGAGACGGGGGACGCGACGCTCCTGATCGACAGCCCGCCGGAACTCCGGCTGCAGCTGCTCGGGCAGGGGGTCGCCACCCTCTCGGCGGTGCTCTACACCCACGAGCATGCCGACCACACGGCCGGGATCGACGACCTGCGGATCTTCACGGTCCGGAGCAAGCGCCAGCTCCCGATCTACGGCCCGCCGGAGACGCTCGCGCCAGCTCGAGCGTCCTACCGCTACATCTTCGATCCCGGGGTCACCGCGTTCGAGGGCACCTCGAAGCCGCACCTGGAACCGCATCCCCTCGAACCGGGCGTGGCCACCACCGTGGCCGGGGATCCCGGTCCTCCCGCTGGCCTTCCCGCACGGCCATCTTCGGGTCTTCGGCTATCGGTTCGGCCGGCTGGCGTACCTGACCGACGTGAAGGAGGTCGGCACGGTCGAGCGGGCAGCGCTGCAGGGCATCGAGGTCCTCGTGCTCAACGCCCTCTGGTGGCGGCCCGCACCCGACGCATCTGAGCATCGACGAAGCGGTCGCGCTCTGCCCGCGACTCGGCGCGACGCCGCACCTACCTGACGCACCTGACGCACGAGACCGGGCACGCGCGAGCTGGCGGCCCGGCTTCCGCCGGGGTGTCGCCGGCGCTACGACGGACTGACGGTGGAGGTCTCCCCATGAAGCTGCAGTACGGCAGGGTCATCCAGGACCGACTCGACGGCGAGCACGGCCTGCCGCGCCGTCGACTGGACGAGCTCGCGCGCCGGTTCGGCGCCATCCAGGCCGAGGTGCGGGAGCGGCGGCGGCGGGCGAGTACGGCTTCTACGGCGCTCGGCCCGGCAGGAGACGACCGGTTCGCCAGATCGCCGCGTTCGCCGAGGGGCTGGGGCAGGCGCACGATCACGTGCTGGTGCTCGGCATCGGCGGCTCGGCACTCGGCACGCGGGCCCTGCTCTCCGCGCTGCGGCCGCCGGCCTGGAACGAGCTCGACGACGAGGCGCGCGAGTTCTTCCCCCGGCTGACCGCTGCTCGACAACGTCGATCCCGACGTCGGTGGCCGCGGCGCTCCGGCGGATCGACCCGCGCCGCGTGCTCGTCAACGTGATCAGCAAGTCGGGCGGGACCGCCGAGACGCTGGCGCAGTACCTCGTGGTGCGGAAGTGGCTGGACGATGCGCTCGGCGGCGCAGCCAGCCGGCACCTGGTGTTCACCACCGATCCCGGAGCAGGGCGCGCTGCGGGCGCTCGCGCGCCGCGGAGGGCATCGCCACCCTCGAGGTCCCGCCGGATGTCGGCGGTCGCTTCAGCGTGCTCTCGCCGGTCGGGCTGCTGCCGGCGGCGCTGGTGGGGATCGACATCGCCGCCCTCGTGCAGGGCGCCGCGGCGCGCCGTGGCACGGCGGAGGAGGGCGACCTCCTGCAAGAACCCGGCGGCGCTCTACGCGGGACTGCACTGGGCGGCCGACACCCAGGTCGGCGCCCGCATCCACGTGCTGATGCCGTACACCGACCGCCTGCGCGACTTCGCCGAGTGGTTCCGTCAGCTCTGGGCGGAGAGCCTCGGCAAGCGGCTGGACCGGGAGGGCCAGGTGGTGCACACCGGGCCGACGCCGCTCGCCTCGGTCGGCGCCACCGACCAGCACTCCCAGGTGCAGCTCTTCATGGAGGGACCGTTCGACAAGCTCATCACCTTCGTGACGGTCGACGGATCCCGGCGAGGATGTGGATGATCCCGACCTCGCGGGGATGCCCGATGAGGTCGCCTACCTCGGCGGGCACACGCTGGGCGGCTTGCTGCAGGCCGAGTACGAGGCGACCTCCGCGGCGCTCGCGCAGATGGGCCGGATGAACTGCACCATCGCGCTGCCCGACCTCTCCGCCGCAGTCGGTGGGGGAGCTCCTCATGTTCTTCCAGCTGGCCACCGGCTACGCCGGCTGCTGGTACGGGGTCAATCCCTTCGACCAGCCCGGCGTGGAGCTCGGCAAGCGGCTGACGTTCGGGGCGCTCGGGCGCGTGGGCTACGAAGCCCCGGCTCCACCAGAGGATCCCACGGCCGACACGGCGTGAATCGGTTTGGCGCTCCGCGGTTGGCGGTCTAGATTTTGCCATCCGCCCCTGTCCCTACTTCCGAGGACGAGATTCGTGACTGACCATGTGCAACAGGCCATCCAGCTCTTCGGCGGCGCGGTAACGAGGGGGCCCGGCGGCGTCCGGCTCGCCCAATCCGCGGCCGTCCGTGGCCCCGCGACCGATACCCTGGTGCGCCAGGCGGTCTTCGGCGACGAGCCGGAGCGCGAGGCGGCCCGCTGGCTGCTCTGGGAGCTGGGCCAGGCCACCGGGGCGCGCCCGGCCTCGATCAACGATCTGTACCTGGCCCGGGGGCGCGGGGGAGTGCGGCGGCTTCACCGTCCCGGCCATCAACGTGCGGATGCTGGCCTACGACACCGCCCGGGCGGTCTTCCGGGCGGCGCTGGCGGGCAAGGCGGGGGCGATCATCCTCGAGATCGCCCGGAGCGAGATCGCCTACACCGCCCAGCGGCCCGCCGAGTATGTGGCGGTCATCATCGGGGCGGCGCTGCGCGAGGGCTACACCCTGCCGCTCTTCATCCAGGGCGACCACTGCCAGGTGAACGCCAAGAAGTACGCCGCCGACCCCGAGGGCGAGGTGGGCGAGGTCAAGAAGCTGATCGCGGAGGAGGTCGGCGGCGGGCTTCTACAACATCGACGTGGACACCTCCACGCTGGTCGACCTCTCGCGGCCCGACCCTCGAGGAGCAGCAGCGGGACAACTTCGAGCGCTGCGCGGAGATCACCGCGTTCATCCGGGAGCGGGAGCCGGAGGGGATGACGGTCTCGGTCGGCGGCGAGATCGGCGAGGTCGGCCACAAGAACAGCACGGTGGAGGAGCTGCACGCCTTCATGCAGGGCTGCCGGGCCACGCTCGACCGCCTCGGCGTCACGGAGGGGCTCAGCAAGATCTCGGTGCAGACCGGGACCTCGCACGGCGGCGTGGTGCTGCCGGACGGCTCCATCGCGGACGGTCAAGCTCGATCTCGAGGCGCTGGCGGCGCTGAGCCAGGCGGCGCGGCAGGAGTACGGCACGGCCGGGGCGGTGCAGCACGGGGCCAGCACCCTGCCGAGCAACGCCTTCGGGAACTTCCCGCGGGTGGAGGCGTGCGAGATCCACCTCGCCACCAATTTCCAGAACATCGTGTTCGATCATCCGAAGCTGCCGGCCGAGCTGCGCCAGCGGATGTACGCCTGGGTCGACGCGAACGCCCAGGGCGAGCGGAAGGCCGAGGATTCGGAGGAGCAGTTCTACTACAAGGCGCGGAAGAAGGCGATCGGTCCGTTCAAGGAGGAGTGCTGGTCGCTTCCCCCGGACGGTGCGCGACGCGATCGCCGCCGACCTGGAGCGGACCTTTCGCTTCCTCTTCGAGCAGCTGAACGTCAACGGCACCGACACCCTGGTGGACCGGTTCATTCACGCGCCGGTGCAGCACCACGCCTCGCTGGAGAAGGTGTCGGTTTCCGCCGAGGACGACCCTGACGCAGGAGAATGACATGGCACGACATACGAAGAAGACGAAGTCGTCTACGTGACGGGATGATGGCGGGACCGGGGTGAAGTGGTTCCTGACCGGCGCGGCGCTGGGCGGCGTCGCTGGCGCTGCTCTTCGCGCCGCACAGCGGCGAGCACACCCGGCGGATCATCCGGCGCAAGGCGCGCGACCTGCGCGACCTCGCCGAGGACGGGCTGGACGAACTCGGTGACCGGTACGAGGAGGGGAAGGACCGGGTGCGCGACAAGGCGGCGGAGGTCCGCGACGCGGTGCGCGACCGGGTGGACGACGTGCGCGAACGCGCCACCGACGCCCGTGACGCGGTCCGGGGCGCCGGCCACTCCGCGCGGGAGGAACTCGAACGGCGGCTGGCGGACGCCCGCGTGCGCCGGCGGGCCGCCGCCATCGCCGACGACGAGGAACCGGTCATCTGAACCGGAAACGGATCCGCGGGTGGCATCGCTCCTTCCGCGGCTTCCTCCGCCGCACGCTGCAGGCGGCCGACGAGAACCATCTTACCTTTCTGGCGAGCGCGCTGACCTTCGATGCGCTCCTCGCCGGCATCCCGTTCGTCCTCCTCCTGCTGGTCGGCCTGACGGAACTCGCGCAGCCGTGGGCTGGCTCCGGCGCGATTGACCTCCCCCATTTCTTCGAGGCGTTCCTCCCGAGGCACGACACCACGGCGGGCAACGATCCCTTCTTCCTCCTCGAGGAGATCCTGGGCCGGGTGGCGGAGTACGGCAGCCGGCTGTCGCTCTACGCAGTCCCGGCCTTCCTCTGGTTCAGCACCCGCCTCTTTGCCAGCATCCGCACCGCGCTCAACCAGATGTACGACGTGAGCGTCCGCCCGCCCAAGCGGCGGCACTTCTCGTGAGCTACCTCCTGAGCAAGCTGCGTGATGTCGGGATGGTCATCATCACCCTCGGCGTCTTCCTGGTGACGACGCGCGATCACCGCCATGATCCGCATCGCGCGCGCGTACGGGGAGGTCGAATCGCCGGTGGTGGCGCTTCTTCTTTTCGTCGTTCGGGCGGTGGATTCCCGAGGTCCTGGGGCTGTCGCTCACCTTCACGCTCTTCTACCTGCTCTACAAGTACGCCTCGGTGCGGCCGCATCGACACCCGGGCCGCGCTGGTGGCCTCGGCGTTCGGCGCCATCGCCTTCGACGTCGCCAAGCGGCTCTTCGCGATGTACGTGGGGCGGATCGCGACGCTCGAGACGGTCTCGGTGGACTTCCACCTGACCGCGCTGATCCTCACGGTGCTCTGGGTCTGGTATACGGCGCTGGTCTTCCTGCTCGGCGGGATCGTGGCGGAGACGTGGCAACTGCGGACCATGCAACAGCAGCAGCGGGCGATCTTGACCTAGTTCTGTCATTGCGAGGCCGCCCAGCGGCCGAAGCAATCTCGCGTTACGGCTGACCTCGAACCTCCACCACCAGATTGCTCAGCTGGTCCGGCGTGTTCGGCTGCGCGGTGATCTGCAGCGTCGAGCCGGTCAGCCGCCGCGCCGAGAGATCGCGCGGATCGACTTCGAGCGTGTAGTTCCCCGGCTTGACCCCCAGCACATAGAAGCTGCCGTCGGAGAAGGTGGCGATCGACGTCGTCTTCCCGTTGGAGCTGTTCGTGAGCACGAGCGTCACGCCGGGCATCGGCGTGCCGTCGTACAGCACGCGTCCCTCGAGCACCGCGCCCGTCACCAGCGGCAGGTCGAACTGCCGGTAGGCGTTGGGCGGCGGCTGCAGGCTCGCGGAGGTGAACGCCGGCACGTAGAGCGGATTGTCGAGCGAGGTCGAGTCGATCTGCACCAGCACCGGCTCGAAGGCATCGATGTCCCAGACGTGGTAGTCGCCGGCGCTGTCGGTGCGCGCGGTGTTGGCGCCGACGATGACGCGGACATCCGCGGCGCCCGGCTCGCCGAGATCCTGCTTCGCCGTTGGCGTTGTCGTCGATGAACACGGTGCCCGAGACGCCCGAGCGCTGGATGCCGGGATTCGGGTTGGCGGTGACCCGGCCCTGGTTCTTGTCGTAGACCAGCGCGCCCTGGACCTGCTGCACGACGCCGCCCGCGCCGACCGTCGGCGCGATGGCCGTGGTCCTCGCCTGTACCGTCGGCAGGTAGGACACCAGCGAAAAGGTGAACGTCGTGCCCGGGACTGATCGGCGCCACGCCGCGCCCCCCTCGATCCGGAGCGCGGGCCCGAAGCTCCGCGCCACTGTGGCGGCGGCAAAGTTCAGCCCGTCGCCGCCGCCTGACTCCAGGTCTCCCCGGAACCAGAGTGCCGCCGAGCACCGACCCCCACGACGGCCGGCCGTTCGCGTACGCTGAGAGGCCGAGGAACTGCTTGCTCCGTCGGGTCGCCGAGCGCGGGGGTGAACCGTTCGAAGCGCACGTAGGGATAGAGTCGCACGCCGTCGGCCTGGACCGAGGCCTGGATTCTTGCACGGCTCATGTCGAAGTTCACGCCTTCGTCGATCTCTGCCGTGCCCTGGAAGTAGAACGATGCGAGCGAGGGAATCGGGCGCAGGAAGGCGTCGAACGAGCCACTGGGAGCGGCGGCCCTGCGGGGCGATGACCGAGCGCGTCGACCGTCGTCGTCGAAGGTGGTGTACCCGGTGGCCAGCCGAAAATTCAGGGAGGGCTCGAACCGGACGGCGCCCCGGACCCAGCCATTGCCGACCGCTTCCCCCTCGAGGGTGAGGTTGTTGCCGATCAGACCGGTCGCCACGGCGTAGGGGTGCAGGAGGTCGGAGAGGCTGTCGCGCGAGTACCCCTCCACGCCGCCGCGGACCGTGACGCGGCGGGAGAGGCCATAGTGCAGGTCGGCGTTGAGCGCGCCGTTACAGAGCGTCGCGACGCACTCGCCGGCGGCGACACCGTACTCGAACCGCTTGTAGGGCAGCTGCTCGCTGACCACCCGATAGGTCTGATTGAAACGCCGCACCTGCCCGGTGGGGCCGTAGGCGATGAAGTCGACCGGGTTTTCACCGTAGCCCACCGGCAGGGTCATCGAGTAATCGCCGTTCGGCGCCGATCGAGTCGAACGCCACGAGCTGCCCGCCCGAGTAGGCCTCCAGTTGCCATCCCGGCATCGAGCCGGCCGTAGTAGTCGAGTTGCCCCACGTACGTCGGGCGGATGTACGGCGAGTTGGTCACCGCGACACCGCGGATGCCGGCGTAGCGCGGCCCGGTGAGGGTAGCCGGTCCCGAGGGTCAGTTGCTTGACGTATTTGTTGTCGATCCAGACGCCCTTCCAGGTGGCCGCAAACTCCGAACCGTCCGTAGTCGAGAGTCCCCAGACTCCGCATCCCGACTTCGAGCGCGCCACCGGCCACCTGGGCGCCCATGCTGAACTGGTAGGTGGCGCCGCCGACGAGGTTGTCCGGAGACGGGGAACGCGAGTTGTAGTCGAGCACCAGCCCGTCCCACTTGGTGCGCATCGGCCCCAGCGTGGTGTCGGGCGTGGCGCCGTAGCGTTGGGCGAGGAGCGCGCGCATCTGGTCGCGCCGGACCCGGCGGGCGACCGGCAGGGAATCGGGATTCATGACGGTGACCGTCAGATCCGGCCAGCTGACCTGGAACTGGAGGTCGAGCGCCTCCCCCAGCGGGTCGGTGGCCGATGTAGAGTGCGCCGTCGCGGAACAGCAGGTCGGCCACCGCGACCGGCACGTTCCGGCGGCCGATCGTGATCGTGGTGTCGCCCGCCGCCACCCGCATGTCCTCGCCCCGCGGTTCCAGCCGGGCCGTCAGGACGCCGTCCGGATCGACGGGTGTACGCGATCTCGGCGAGGTCGAAGAACGACGCCAGCGGGATCAGCGCCGTCGTCGCCGTCGCGATATCCGGCGACGGTGCGGTTCACCAGGCGGCCGATCGCAAGGTCGAAGAGGACGGGCTCGGGGCCGGCGGCCTGGGCCGCGGCAGCGTGGGCAGGGGGCAGCGCCGCGGGGGGCGACGCCGCGGCGAGCACGATCGTGTCTGCGTCGGCCGGCGTGGTGTCGAGCAAGACGCCGGCGGCGCCACGGCTGATGGCGGCTGGCCGTCGCGCTGCGGGGTCCGCCGGCGTTGGTGTGGGCCGGGGCGTGGCGGCGTCGGTGGCGGGGTCTCGCGATGCTCGGACGAAGGGCGCCGCGGGTGGTGGCGCGGGCCGCGCGGCGGGAGCGGGGGCCGGCGGTCTGGTCGCGCGGTGTCAGCACGGCGACCGAGGGCGCGGGTGTACGCGCTGGGCTTGGTCGAGGGCAGCGGCTCGTAGGCGGCGTGGGGGACGGAGTCGGGAGCGGTACGCACGGCGGTCGGTGGGGCAGGGCCGCTCGCCCTGTCGAGCAGCGACACAAACTTCTCCCCGCCGACAAACACGCCGACGGCGACGAGTATGAGAATCAGTGCTGCGACCAGCTTGGCCAAGAGCCCCACCAGCATGCTAGAGGTAGGTAATGGTCAGGATGATCGTCCCCTGATAGATGCCCGCTGCCTGCGTGGGAGATGGAGTCACGGTCCCGCCAAGATACACGAAGAAGTACGGGTTTGCACCACCGCCAAACCTGGCGTTGTTCACCCCGACGGCCGGATTGAAGATGACACCGCCATTCGGACCGGTCGAGTCGGCGCCGCCACCGGGCGGAATTGGCGGCGAAACTGATCGGCATGGTGATGCCGGGCACCGCCTGGATGTTGTGCAACTGCGTCGGCAGGGTGAACCGGATCTGCGCGAAGGCGTTGGGCTGCCCGGTCACCCGACCTTGCCCGCGGCGGCGGTGTTCTGGATGACCGTCTTCGGGACGCCACGGGTGACGGTGCCAAAGTCGAGCTCCTGCAGGTTCAGGAAGGTGATCGGCACGGTGTACACCGTGCGCGGTGACGCGCCGGTCGTGGAGACCCCCTGCGCCGCCGCGGCGGCCGGGGCGAAGACGCAGGAGCAGGACCGCGAGGAGGCGTTTCACGGGATGCGGACCTCGACCGAGTCGCGCACCGGCGGCGCGGGCAGCGCCGTTCGGGCGGCAGGTCGCTTCGGTCAGTCGAGACGCTCACCCGGACCTTGTACGTGCCGGCGGGCAGCGAGTCGACCGGGATCTCGAGTCGGGGGTCGAGGGTGTAGTACACGCCGACCGCGCGCTCGGCCTGCCGCCACGACCCTCCCTCCGGCCGTCCACCACCTCCGCTCGCGCGGTGCCGAGGTAGGCGGCGGTGCCGGTGCGCGTCATCGGCACCCGCACCGAGACGGTATCGGGCTCGTACGAGGCGCTGATCGGGGCCAGCGTGACGCCGGTGGTCAGCGCGCCCTTCCGGTACACGACGGCGAGCACGGTGCGGACTTCCAGCGTCAGCCCACGGTGATGTCGCCGGAGTCGGGGACGCCGGCCACCGGGACCTGGCCGCCCTTGGCGCGCCACGATGATCCGGGCCCAGTACTCCCCGTCGGGAAGGCCGGGCGGGCGGCGTCACGAGGAGGCGGATCGTCTGCCGCTGCTGCTGCGTGATCGTCACCCGGCGCGGGAACGCCTGAACCCAGTCCGTGGCGCCGGGCTCACCGGCGGGCGCCTCGTCGAGGAGCTCGAAGGTCCGACCGATGCCGGCGGAATCGGTGGTCGGGTACCCGAAGCCGAAGGAGACGGTCACCTCGACCGGGCTCCTCACCGGGGTTGTAGAGGGTGATCGACCCGGATCGGGTGGCGTGGTCGATGTACACGGCGTGCGGCGCCACGACGACCCCCTGCGCCAGGGCGGCGCGCGGGGGTCAGCGTCAGCGAGGCGGCCAGCAAGCGTCCCGTGTGGTTCATCGGCCTGTCTTGCTCAGAGAAAAATGACGGTCATGACGATGTTGGCGGTATAGTTGCCGCCCAGTTGCACCGGGGAGGGTTCACCCGACCGCCGAGAGTGATCGTCGCGTGACAGATGACCGTCTCGTTGTAGGGCGCGTTCGGGTTGAACGGCGTGGTTGTTTCGCCCTGGAAGACCGTCGAGTAACCCGCGCTGTTGTTCAGGAAGGTGATCGGCATCGTCGCGATCCCGGGCCGGGCCGTCCGGTTCATGACCGTCGGGAGGGTGAACGTGATGGTCACGTTCCGGATGAAGACCCCGGCGATCCTGAAATTGCCCGCCCGCGAACGGCGTCGGTCTGGAGCACCGTCGTCGGCACGCCCGGGATCACGGTGCCGAAAGGTCAGGTCCCGAATGCCCGGTCACCGTCTGGGCAGGCAGGGCCGCTGGGGTGGCAGCGAGTGCCGCCCCGACAGAGCAGGATCCGAGGAATCGAGTATGAGTTGCATGGGCCCGGAAGGGCGCACCGGCGACGCGGGTCTGAGCCCACGCCGCCGGTGTCACCGCCTCACGGTGTCCGACCTAGTTGCCGGTGTAGAGCGCGTTCAGCGTGATCGTGCCGGCTGTAGGCGCCGGCGGTCTGCACCGCCGGGACCGTCAGGGTTGCGCCGAGGAAGACAAACAGGTCGCCGGTGCCGCTCGAGGTCGGCCAGGGTGGACGCCGGCGCTCGGCGTGAAGCCGGTGCCGCGGGGGTGGCGGTGGTGTTGTGCTGGCCGGTCCAGGTGCCGATGGCCATCGGGGCGCCGAGGCCCGGTCAGGTCGCCGGCAGGACGAAGGTCATGCTCACCTCGGCGCCGGCCGCGCCGGCGAGGGTGAAGCGGCCGGAGCCGGCGTCGGTCGAGCGCGATGGTCCGGTCGCCTGCGCCCGGGAAGACCGCGCCGTAGGCCAGGTCCTGGAGCCGGCGGTGACCGTGAGCGGCGGTCTGCACGGTGGCGGTGGCGGAGATGTTGGCGGTCTGCGCCTGGGCCGTGGTGGCCCCGATGGCGAGGAGCGCCACAACTGCGAGGGACAACTTGGAGGCGGTGTTCATGGTGTGCTGGTCCTTTGTAAAGGAGACTGCGTTGGACTACTCAACTGCGCGAGACGACAGAGCCGAGAATTCAGGTCCCCAGAGTGGGGACGCACATCGACCTGCTCAAGGGCAAGGGGCGTGCCGATCATGGCGCTCGACAGGGCCGCCGTACAGAAATTCAAGAAATGAATGGTGGGTGGGGCCAAGTCCGTACAGGACTTGAGGATAGGCAAGCATCACATCTGTCAAATAGTTGACATTGTTCTCCAAAATGTGACGACTCGTTGGGGCGGGGGTAACCCGTTGATGCGGAAGCAATTATAACACTTGGGCATGCGCCCTCGCGCAATTGGCTGCGCGGCTGGCGGCGGCGGGGCAGGGGGGCAGCGGGGCAGGGAGGCCGTTCCGAACCCGGGGGTCGACGACTGGGGCGCAAGGTCATTGCGCGCCTGCTCGTCAGGACGCCCGACCCGAACTCCGCGACCGACCGCCCCTGCCGAGCCCCGCATTCTGCGAGGACCCCGAACCGCCGCGAATGACCCGCAGGCTCCTTGCACCCTTGCCAGCTCGCTGCCCTGCCTCGCCTCCCTGCCTCCCCGCTTCCCCGCTGCCCCGCTGATGTTATATTCCCCTCGCCCCAGGTCCACAGGGCGCCGGCGCGTGAACCGCGTCAGGACCTCGCCGGTAGCAGCGCTAAGCGATGTCCGGTGTCGCTGTCGGGTCGCCTGGGGCAACTCTTCTTCCTCTCCCGTCCTTCCGCAGGTCGTATCGCCATGGCCATCGCTCTCGCACGCCGGTACCGCCCACGGCGCTTCGCCGATCTCCTGGTGCAGGACCACGTCGCCGCCGCGCTCCGCGGTGCCATCGCCAGCGGTCGCCTCGGCCACGGCTACCTCCTGACCGGCCCCCGCGGCGTCGGCAAGACCACCGCCGCCCGCATCCTCGCCATGGCGCTCAACTGCGAGCGCCGCGAGACCGTCACCCCCGCCGGCGAGCCGTGCGGCGAGTGCGAGAACTGCCTCCGGATCTGGAACGGCTCCGCCAATCTCGACGTCGTCGAAATCGACGCCGCCAGCAACCGCGGCGTCGACGACGCCCGCGAGCTCCGCGAACGCGCCATGTACGCCGCCTCCCAGGAGGGGCACCACAAGGTCTACATCGTGGACGAGGCGCACATGCTCACCCGCGAGGCGTGGAACGCCCTCCTCAAGATTCTCGAGGAGCCGCCCCCGGGGGTGGTGTTCGTCTTCGCCACCACCGAGCCGGCCAAGATCTTCAACACCGCCGCGCCCGTGCTCTCCCGGCTGCAGCGGTTCGACTTCCGCCGCATCGGCCCCGCCGCCATCCGGACGCGCCTCTCGCAGGTGCTGCGCCGAGGAGCAGCTCGCCGCCGACGACGACGCGCTGACCCTCATCGGCCGCCACGCCGACGGCGGCATGCGCGACGCCCTCTCGGTCCTCGATCAGTGCCTCTCGCTTCGGGGAGGGCGCCGTCACCGCCGAGCGGGTGCGCGAGGTCCTCGGCCTCGTCGGCGACGAGCAGTACGCCGAGGTGCTGAAGGTGGTCACCGAGCGCGACCCCGCCGGCGTCTTCCCGCTGGTGGCCCGGCTGCTCGACGCCGGCGCCGACCTGGCCGAGTTCCTGAACGGCACCGGTGAAATGCTCCGCGCGCTGATGATGCTGCAGGTCGGCGTCGACCCCGAGGAGATCACCGAGTCGCTCCGCGCCGCCCTCGAGGAGTACAAGACAGCAGCTGACCGAGGGCGACGTGCTGCGGATGCTCCGGCTCCTCGCCGAGAGCGAGAACGCCGTCCGCCGCAGCGGCAACGCGCGGCTCGCGGTGGAGACGCTGCTGCTCCGCTGGACGATGATGGACCGGACGGTGGACCTCGCGTCGGTCATTGCCGGCGGGGGGTCCGGCCCCGCGGCCCCGCCGCCCCGCCGCGGCGCCGTCGCCGCGCCATCGTCACCCCGGCGAAAGCCGGGGTCCCGGCCTCCGCCGCACGGCCCACGGCGCCAGCCGTGCCTGCCCCGCGGCCCCCCCGCGCGGCGAACGCCGCGCCCGCGACCGGCCTCGATCTCGATGCGCTGATCGCCGCATGGGAGGAAGTGGTCGTCCCGTGGTCGGGAGCAGGGCTCCTTTCTCGGCGCGGCGCTCGCCGTCTGCACGCCGGTGAGTATCGAGGGGACGGTGGTGCGGCTCGAGCTCACCGAGGAGAATCCGATGTACCGTGAGGCGCTCGACCGGCAGTCGGGCGCCGTGGACACGATCGTCTCCGCCATCGTGGGCACGGCCGTGCGCGTCGAGGTAGCGTCCGCGGTCACCGCCGCGCGGCCGGAGCGTTTGACGGAGGAGGCGGTGCGCACCGAGCGGCTGACCAAGGTTCGCAAGAAGGACCCGTCGCTCGATGTGGCCGCCACGGTCCTGGACCTCGAAGTCCTGGAGTAGGAGCCGGAGTGGACCCCGGGGTGCCCGCACCCGGGTTGCCCCCGGGTGTGGGCACCCGTACTTTGCACTGTCACAGTGACTTAGGTGTGAAATGGCAGACCTTCAGCAGCTCTTTCAGCTGGGCCAGCAGGTACAGGGCCGGCTGCAGCAACTTCAAGTCGAACTCGCCGGCCGCACCGTCGAGGCCAGCGCGGGCGCCGGACTGGTGCGCGCGACGGTCGACGGGCAGGGCCGGCTCCGCGGCATCGCCATTGATCCTGAGGCGTTCGCGGGTCGCGATGCCGAACTGCTCGCCGACCTGGTGCTGAGCGCCGTCGCCGAGGCGCAACGGCAGGCGGCCGAGATGGCGCAGACGGAAATGCGAAAGGTGCAGCCGGGTCCGGCAGGATTGGGGCTCTAGTCGGTGCGGGCCATCGAGGCGCTGGTCACCGAGCTGGCGCGCCTCCCGGGCATCGGGCGGAAGACGGCGCAGCGGCTCACCTTTCACCTCCTGCAGCAGGGGCCGGAGGAGTCGACCCGCTTGGCGCGCGCGCTGGACACCGTGGCGACGACCGTGCGCGCCTGCGCCGAGTGTGGCTACGTGGCGGAGGAAGAGCGCTGCGAGTTTTGCCGCGACGCTCGCCGCGATGCCGGCCTGATCTGCGTGGTCGAGGAGGCGGCGTCGGTGCAGGCCGTCGAGCGGTCCACGGAGTTTCGCGGGCGCTATCATGTGCTCGGTGGGCGGCTCTCGCCGCTCGACGGGATCGGGCCGGAGGCGCTGCGGATCGACAGCCTGCTGGCGCGCGTGCGGGGCGGGGGGGTTCGCGAGGTCATCCTCGCCACCAATCCGTCGATGGAGGGCGAGGTCACCGCAACGTACCTCCACCAGGTGCTGGCCAGCGAGGGGCTGCGCGTCACGCGCCTGGCCCGCGGCCTCCCGATGGGGGGCGACCTCGAATACGTCGACGGTGTGACGCTGGCGCATGCGCTCCTGGCGCGGCAGGACGTCGCGGGATGAGCAGCCCGGGCCGCTGCTCCTGCTCGGTGGAGCGCTGGCCGGCCTGCTGGTCGGCTGGGAGGTGGCCCAGCGCCGGCTCGATCGGCACCGGGCAGACCTGTTCAGCCCCGTCGAGCGTCGGCGGTCCGACGCCCTCGCCTACCTCGCGGGGGAACGCTCGCCAGCAGCGGCACGCGTCCTTCGCGACTACCTGGTCTGGGAATCCGACCCCGGCCTCCGCCGGCGCGCTGGCGCGCTGCTGCGGCGACTCGAACTCTCCCTCGGATAGGAAGCCCGCATGTCCGGTGCGTCCAGTTGGTCACTCGCAGAAGCGGATCACGACAAGATCGTGGTCATGCTGAACGCGTTCCTGCGTGAATCGAACGCGCGGACCGCCCTGCTGGTGGACCGCACCGGGCAGATGGTGGCCACGGCGGGCGAACCACCGGAGTTTGATCCGACGACGTTCGCGTCGCTGGCGGCCGCCGATTTCAGCGCCAACGACCAGCTGGCCCGCCTGATCGGCGAGCCGGAATTCGGCAGTCTCTTCCATCAGGGAGAGACGGCCTCGATGTACCTCGCCGACATTGCGCGGCGAGTCATTCTCGTGGTCTTGTTCGACACCCGCACGACGCTCGGACTGGTCAAGTTGCGGGTCCGCGGGACGGTGGGAGACCTCTCGCAGGTCTTCACGGAAATGTTCGCGCGGGACGGCGGCGCGACGCCGCGGGTCGAGCAGGACTTCCTCGGCGATGCCGAGGACGAGATCGACAAACTCTTCGGCGAATAGAAGGCACGCGCGCATGTCGATGATCAACTACGCGTCCCGCGAAATCAACTGCAAGCTGGTCTACTATGGCCCTGGCCTCGGGGGCAAGACGACCAACCTGGAGCACGTGTACAACAAGGTTGCGCCGGGGGCGAAGGGGAAGATGATTTCCCTCGCCACCGAAACCGAGCGCACCCTCTTCTTCGACTTCCTCCCCGTCGACCTCGGCACCATCCGCGGATTCAAGACACGGTTTCACCTCTACACCGTGCCCGGCCAGGTGTACTACAATGCCTCGCGGAAGCTGATCCTCAAGGGTGTGGACGGCGTGGTGTTCGTGGCGGACAGCCAGATCGAGCGGATGGAAGCCAACATCGAGGCCATGCAGAACCTGTACGACAACATGGCCGAGCACGGCTACGACCTGACGCGCATTCCGTTCATCATTCAGTACAACAAGCGCGACCTGCCGAATGCCGCCTCCGTTCCCGACCTGCAGGCAGCCCTCAATCCCGGCTGGCCGGTCGAGGAGCCCGCCCGCCAGCGCCCCCAGGCGGACCCCTATCACGAGGGCGAGTTCCTCGTCGGGCGCACCCAGGAAGGCGAGTGGATCGAACGGGCCAGCTACTTCGAGGCGGTCGCGGTCAACGGCGAGGGGGTGTTCGACACTCTGAAGGCGGTCAGCAAGCTCGTCCTCAAGACCCTCGGCTAGGGGCTCGGGCAGATGTGGAACCTGCCCAATATCGTCACCCTCATCCGGATCTCGATGACGCCGGTGGTGGCACTCCTCCCGTTCATCGAGGGATACTGGCCGAAGTTCATCGCCTTCCTCGTGTTCGTCACTGTCGCCCTCACCGACATTCTCGACGGGTACCTCGCCCGGAGCCGGAATCAGATCACCGACCTCGGCAAGCTGCTCGACCCCCTCGCCGACAAGCTGCTCCTCCTCGCCGCCCTCATCCCGATCTACTGGATTTCCCGCACTCGCCACGACCTCTACGATATCCCGGTCTGGGGGAGCATTCCCCTCTGGGTCTGCGTCCTGATGCTCGGGCGGGAGTTCGCGATGACCGTCTTGCGCTGGTGGGGCAAGCGTCGCGGGGTCATCATCTCCGCCGGCGGCGCCGGGAAGCTCAAGACGGCGTTTCAGAGCATCTTCATCGGCGGGATCTTCCTCTGGTTCGCCTTCCGCGACGCCGGGCGGCCGCTGGGGTGGGAGCACACGCCGTTCTTCGCGTGGTGGAGTCGCTTCCACGGCGGCTTCGTGGCCGTCGCCCTCCTGCTGGCGGTGACGTTGACGGTCTATTCCTTCCTCGTCTATCTCTATCGCTACCGGGCGCTCTTCTCCCAGCAGTCCGAGTAGGTTCTCCGGCCCCTCATGAATATCGAACTCGTGACCATCGGCACCGAGCTGCTGCTCGGCTTCACGGTGGACACCAACGGCGCCGAGATCGGGCGGACGCTGGCCGCCGCCGGCGTGCGCGTGGTCCGGCGCACCGCCGTGGCCGACGACGGGGCCGCCATTCGTGATGCCGTTGCAGCCGCACTGCAGCGGACCGGGGTGGTCATCACCACCGGTGGCCTCGGCCCCACCGCCGACGACATCACCAAGTCCGCCGTCGCCGCGCTCTTCGGAGCGCGGCTCGTCTTCGACCCCGCCGTCTGGGCCGCCGTGGAGGCCCGCTTCGCCCAATTCGGCCGGGTGCCGACCGACAGCAACCGGGGGCAGGCGGAAGTCCCGGAAGGGGCCGTCGTCCTGCCGAATCGATGGGGGACCGCCCCGGGCCTCTGGCTCGAAGGGGACCCGGGACTCGTCGTGATGCTGCCCGGCGTCCCCGTGGAAATGCGGCACCTTCTCGCCACGTCCGTGGCCCCCCGGCTCGGGGAGCGGGCCGGTGGCGGTGGCGTCATCCGGTCGGCGACGGTGCGCACCACGGGCATCGGCGAGTCCACCCTGGCGGAGCGACTGGTCGGGATCGAGGCGCAGATCGCGCCCCTCTCGATCGCCTACCTGCCGGGGCGAGGCAGCGTCGACCTTCGCGTGACCGCCTGGAATCTCCCTGCCGAGGAGGCTGATCGGAGGCTCCTGGCCGCCGCTGACCTCCTCTTTGATCGCGCCGGAGGCCACGCCTACGGACGGGGTGACGACGATCTCGCCGAGGTCATCCTCGCCGAGTTGCGCCGCCGGAAGTGGACCATTGCCGTGGCCGAGTCGTGCACCGGGGGCCTGCTCGGCGGCCGCATGACGGCGGTTCCGGGCAGCTCGAGTCAGTTCCTCGGCGGGATCATCGCCTACGCCGACGAGACGAAGCATCGGCTGCTCGGGGTCCCGCTGGACCTCCTCGGCGTGCACGGTGCCGTGAGCGAGCCTGTGGCGCGCGAGATGGCCATCGGGGCCACACGGGCACTGGGTGCCGATGTGGCGGTGTCCATCACGGGAATTGCCGGGCCCGAAGGGGGATCCGAAGAGAAGCCGGTGGGGACCGTCTGGTTCGGATTCGCGCTTCCGGGCCGGGTGGACGCGAGGCTGGCCAGGCTGGCGGGGACGCGGGCCGAGATCCGCAGTCGCGCCGCCCAGCAGGCCCTCTATCAGCTGTGGCGGCACTTGAAACGCCTGCCAGAATGACCTACCTCCGGGGCACGCCGGTTGCTATTAGCTTTCCTCTATGGACACCCCAATGGATCCCAAAGTGACGAGCAACGACAACGAGCTGGACGACCCTTCCGAGGCGTTCGAGGACGCCGAGCCCGCCGGCCCGGACGCCGTCGAGTCCGCCGGTACGGCGGGCGTACCACTCGAGCCCTCCATCGAGGCGATCCATCGCCTCGAGGCCGAGAACGACGGGCTCAAGGAGCGGTTCGCCAGGCTCGCCGCCGAGTATGACAATTTCCGGAAGCGGACGCTGCGGGAGCGGGAGGAGCTGACGTCCCGTGCCCAGGGTGCGTTCGCCGGCCGCCTGCTCGACGAGTTGGACGACATCGACCGCCTGCTCTCCGGCGACCCGGAGGCGATGACGGTCGAATCGCTCTACCAGGGGATGCAACTGCTCGCCCGGAAGCTCTGGAAGGAACTCGAAACGGTCGGCCTCGAGCGAATCGACCCGGCGGGGCTCCCCTTCGACCCGGAACTGCATGAAGCGGTCGCGACGACGCCGCCGACCGAGCCGGGACAGGATCATACCGTCTGCCGCACCTTCCAGGTCGGGTACCGATTCAAGGGCACCCTCCTGCGGCCCGCCCGCGTGCAGGTCTATTCCGATCCGGGGCAGGCGTAGGTGGCGCAGCGGGACTTCTACCAGGTCCTGGGGGTCCCGGACTCGGCGACGACGCCCGAGATCAAGAAGTCCTATCGCCGGCTCGCCAAGCAACACCACCCCGACGCAAATCCCAACAACCCCTCCGCCGCAGAGCGCTTCAAGGAGATCTCTGAAGCGCATGCCGTGCTGTCTGACGCGGACAAGCGCAAGAAGTACGATCAGATGCGGCGGCTGGGGGCCTTTGAGCCGCGGCCGGCCGGCCGCGGGGCGGGGCAGCGGGGCAGCGGGGCGGCGGGGTCGTCGGCGGAGGGCTTCGAGTTCGGGGACCTCGGCGGCCTGGGCGACATCTTCTCGTCGATCTTCGGGCGTGGGCGGCGGGAGGAACCGGTCGCCGAGAACCTCGAGGCGCATGTCGAGGTGCCATTCCGCGTGGCGATGTTTGGCGGCAAGGTACCGGTCACCCTTCCCGTCACGGAGGCCTGCGCCATCTGCAAAGGCAGTGGCGCCGCGCCGGGGGCAAAGATCACCGCGTGCGACGAGTGCAACGGCCGGGGCTCCATCTCCTTCGGGCAGGGGGGATTTGCGGTCAACCGTCCCTGCCCGAAGTGTCGTGGGAAGGGCAGCGTTCCGTCGGAGCGCTGCACCACCTGCGGCGGGGCGGGGGACATCCGCGCCGAGCGGCGCGTCCTGATTTCCGTCCCGCCGCTCACGGAGACCGGCACCAAAGTCCGGCTCAAGGGCCAGGGGCAACCGGCGCGTGGCGGAGGGCAGGCGGGAGACCTGATCGTGGTGTTCACGGTCGAGCCCGACCGGTTCTTCCAGCGCGACGGACTCGACCTCCACTGCGAGGTCCCGGTCAATCTCGCGCAGGCGTTGCTCGGCACGCGGCTACGGGTCCGGACGCTGGATGGGAAGAAGATCGTGCTCAGGGTTCCGGCGGGGACGCAGCCGGGCCGCAAGTTCCGCATCAAGGGACAGGGGCTCGAGCGCGCCGGGCGCCGCGGCGATCAGATCGTGGCCATCAAGGTTGAACTGCCGGAGAAGCTGACGCCGGAGCAGGAAGCGCTGGCGCGCCAGCTGGCGGAATCGGCCGGGCTCAAGTACTAGGGCAAGTCGGTCCGCCGGCGCCCGAGGGCGGTGCCTTCGCTCAGTCCTCAGTCCTCATCGGTCAGTGGCCGGCCAGCTCCAGCAGCTTCCGGTGTGTGGCCAGTTCTTCCTCGGCCGACGGCGGCTGGCGCTGATCGTAGGTCCCGTCGGCGCGCAGTTCCCACGCCTGGCGGTTGTCCTTCCACATCAATTCGAGCACGTCGCGCATCGCCCGGCGGTGATGCGGGTCCTCGATGGGCGCCACGGCCTCCACGCGCCGGTCGAGATTGCGCGGCATCCAGTCCGCCGAGCCGATGTAGACCTCGTCCGCCCCGCCGTTGTGAAACCAGAACGCCCTGCTGTGCTCGAGGAAGCGGCCCACGATGCTGATGACCTGAATATTGTCGCTCACCCCCGGCACGTCGGGGCGGAGGCAGCAGATCCCCCGGACAATCAACTGCACCTGCACGCCCGCCTGAGAGGCTTCGTACAGCTCGTGGATCATCCCCGGGTCAACCAGCGCGTTCATCTTGGCCAGGATGCGCGCCGGTCGTCCGGCCCGCGCGTGCTCTGATTCGCGCCGAATCATCTCGACAAAGCGCTCCCGCATGGTCCGCGGCGCCACGAGGAGCTTCCGGAATCGCTCGGTCACGCCGAATCCGGTGAGTTCGTTGAAGAGGTCCGTCAGGTCCTCGCCGAGGGCGGGATCACTCGAGAAGAGGCCGAAATCAGTATAAAGGCGCGCAGTGCGCGGGTTGTAGTTGCCGGTACCGATGTGCACGTAGCGCCGGATCTCGTGTCCCTCGCGGCGTACCACCAGCATGATCTTGGTGTGCGTCTTGAGGCCGGCCACGCCGTAACTGACGTGCACGCCCACATCCTCCAGTCGCTGCGCCCAGATGATGTTGCTCTCTTCGTCGAACCGGGCCTGCAGCTCGATCAGGACGGCCACCTGTTTGCCGCGCTCGGCGGCGTGCGCCAGGAGCCGGGCGATGCTGGAATCGCCGCCGGTCCTGTACAGCGTGAGCTTGATGGCCAGCACGTCCGGGTCGTCCGTCGCCTGCTGGAGAAACCGCTCCACCGAGGTCTGGAAGCTGTCATACGGATGGTGGAGGAGGAGGTCGCCCTCGCGGATCACGTCAAAGACGCTGCGGCCGGAGGCGAGCCGGGCAGGTGTGACCGGCAGGAACGGGGGATCCCGGAGCTCGGGAATGTCCAGCGTGGCAAGCGACATCAGGTCGGAGCAGTCAAGCAGGCCCGGCACCTCGTACACATCCTCGAGGGTGAGGTCGATCCCCTCATCCTGCGACGCATTGAACTCGGCGAGGAGCAACTGGCGGAGGCCGGTGGGGGTGCCGGCGCCGACCTCCAATCGCGAGACCTCGGCGAACCGACGGTTCCGCACCTCCTCCTGGATCAGGCTGAGCAGGTCCTCGGCCTCGTCGTGATCGATTTGGAGATCGGTGTTCCGCGTGATGCGGAAGGAGTGCCAGCCGAGGATTTCCACGCCCGGGAACAGCGACTCGAGGTGGGCGCCAATGAGCTGTTCGAGCGGGAGAAAGCGGTGCGTGCCCGGCAGCGCGACCCACCGCGGGAGGATCTTCGGCACCTTGACTCGCGCAAAGCGCTCTTCGCCGTCCGTCCCCCGGAGGAAGACCGCGATGGAAATGCTCAGGTTCGAGATGTACGGGAACGGATGGGCCGGATCCACGGCCAGCGGCGTCAGGACCGGGAAGACATTGCGCTGGAAGTACTCCTTCAGGTGCGCGCGGTCCTCCTCGGTGGCCGCATCGATGTCCAGCAGCAGGTGCACGCCGGCCTGGGCGAGCTCCGGGACGACTTCGTCGAGGAGGCAGCGGTACTGATCCGTGACCATGCCCCGAGCGATCTGCTCGATGCTCCGCAGCTGCTCGTCCGGTGTCAGCCCGTCGGCGGTGCGCTCACTGTACCCGGCGTCCACCTGGCGGCGCAGGCCGGCCACCCGGACCTGGAAGAATTCGTCGAGGTTGCTGGCGAAGATCGCGAGGAACTTGAGTCTCTCCAGGAGCGGCGTCCGCCGGTCCTGCGCCTCGTGCAGGACGCGCCGGTTGAACTCCAGCCAGGAGAGCTCCCGGTTGAAATAGAGCCCGGCATGGTGGAGGTCGGGCTTCGCCTCGCTCGTGGGTAACGTGGTGGGGGAGGTCATGTGCATCGAAATGTAGCGTGTGCGGCGGGTGTTCGGAAGCTCTGTCACGAACGTGTAACGCGTTGTCGTCAAAAGCCTTAGGCGAGACGACGCCGGCCCCGGGGGTCGCCCCCGGGACCGGCGTCATCCGCTCCGTGAGGCCTTCGGCCATCGCGCCGGCCGAATGGCGGCCTCCGGATGACAACAGGGAGCGCTAGTGCACCGCTCGGTAGGGGAAGGCCCAGATATTCGCCCGGTAGTTGTCTCCCGACTGCGTCTGCAACGCCTCAGAATCGATGGCGTCCACGGCCATCCGGGCAATGCCGGGCCGCCGCACCGTCCAGCCGATGCTCCAGGTGCCGTCGTCCCTGGGGCGCATCTGAATCCGGCCCCAGAAATCGGTATTGGCGCGGTGGTGGCGAATGTGCAGGAACACCTGGGTCGGCGGCACCAGGTTGGTGCCGGTGGTGTTCCGGACGCCCACCGTGACCACGACGCTGTCGCCCACATGCAGTTCGGGCACGCCACCCTGCACCCGGAACAGCTGATTTGGATCGGTGACGGTGCCGACGTCGGTCCCATTCACGGCGACCGTCATCGACGCGATTTCCACGGTTCGCTGTGCCGGATCGGAGTCGACGACGTTGCCGAGGGTCATCGCGATCAGCCGCCAGCCACGCGGCGCATCCTCGTCCTTCACGAAGACCGCGTGATGCCGGAGGGTCTCGTGCATCCGCTTGGCGCCGGGATTCACGATGCCGTCGAAGGTTGTGTCCACGAGGAAGAGACCCCGGAACCGGACGGCCACGAACACCTTGGCGGTATCGCCCTCGATGACGACCACGCGATCGCGGCTGGGGCGTTCATCGGCGCGGCGCCGGCCCCAGTGTTCGGGAGCGACGTACGGATCGCCGGGCGCCGAGAAGAGATCGGAGGACGAGGTCAGCAGGGGAGACTCCAGGAGCTCGTCGCCCCCGGGGTTCTCATCGAAGTACCCCGCGTCGACGTCGAGGTAGGCCTGCTCGACCGCGGCCTCCTCGCTGGAGGTGCCGGTCGGTGCGTCAGTGCAAGCGGTGGCAGCGAGCGCCGCGGCCGCCAGGAGTGCGGTAGTATGGAATCGCATGGGTCAGACTCCTCAGGTTGGTCTTGTCAGATGGGTACTACGCCCCATAGACGGTGACCACCGGCGGATGTTAAGGAGCCCGCCCTCCAGTCGGAGTGACCCTGATCACTTTGACGCTGGCCGCTGGTCTCCACTCACGAGGAGGGCCAGTGCGAGGCTGACGAAACCGACCACCAGCCCGCCCCAGAAGGCCGGCCAGAACCCGTCCACCCGAAATCCGAGATTCCAGATGGCCGCCAGGCGGGCGGTGAGCATGAGCATGACGCCGTTGATGACCAGGGTGAAGAGGCCCAGCGTCAGCAGCACCAGCGGGCAGGACAGCACCGTGAGAATGGGCCGGAGGACGGCGTTGACCACGCCGAAGACGAGTGCGACTGCCAGCAGCTGGAGCGGGCCGTCGGTGAAGTGGATGCCGGGTATGACCTGCACCGCCGCCGAAAGGGCGATGGTGTTGATCATCCATCGGATCAGGAACGATTTCATGGGTCCTCGGGCGAGTGCAGTTCAGGGCGCCGGCGTTACGGCGTCGGGCGGAGCGAAGCGTCCAGCCAGTCGAGCACCGTTCCCCACCAGAGGCGCCGGTCCCGGGGACGAAGCACGAAGTGGCCCTCGTTCGGGAAGTAGAGGAACTTGCCCGGCAGCCCGCGCAGCCGCAGCGCGGTGTACGCCTGGAACCCCTCGGACACATCCACGCGGTAGTCCTCCTGGCCATGGATGATCAGCATCGGAGTCTGCCACCGCGCCGTGTAATTGGCCGGCGCCCACTTTTCCATGATGGCGCGGGCCGAGGGCATCAACGGCGTGCCGCCGAACTCGTGGATCGGGAACCAGAGCTCTTCGGTCGTGCCGGTGAAGCTCACCGGGTTGAAGATCCCGTCGTGCGCGACCAGGGTTCGGAACCGGTTCGTCTGACCCGCCATCCAGAAGATCATGTAGCCGCCGTACGAGGCGCCGGCCGCCCCCACGCGGCTGCCATCCGCCCAGGGGTTCTCCAGGACGACGTCCAGCCCCGTCATGAGGTCGTCGTAGGGATAGTCTCCCCAGTGGAGGGAAATGCTGTTGGTAAACGGCTGCCCGTACCCCGTGCTGCCGTGGAAGTTGACGGCAGCCACCACGTACCCGCGCGCCGCGAACATCGCGTAGTTCCATCGTGGATGCCACTGATCGTTCCACGCGCCCTGCGGGCCGCCGTGGATGAGGTACGCCACGGGGTATGTCTTTGCCGGATCGAAGCCGGGCGGCTTCATGATCCAGCCGAACACCGAATCGCCGAGGGCGCCGACAAATCCGAAGGGCTCCAGCGGGCTCAGCGCCACCTCGCCGCGCCATTCGTCGTTGAGTTTCGTGACCTGCCGGAGGCCGGTGCCGCTGGTCCAACTCGCCGCCCACACCTCCGTGGGGCGATCCGCCGTGCTCCGCAGGAAGACCATGTCATCGCCGCGGGGCGGGATGCGCACGCCCTGATTGACGCCTCCGGCCAGGAGGCGCGAGCGACCGCCGCTGGCAACATCGATTCGGTACAGCGACACACCGCCCCGTTCGGGTACCTCGGCAATGAGTGCCCGCGAGTCGGGGGTCCAGGTGATGGCATCGACCGAGAGGTCCCACTCCGGTGTGAGCGCCCGGCGGCGCCCCGTGGCGCGCTCGTAGATCATCACCTGCTGGCGATCGGCTTCGAAGCCGGGCACCGTCATGGCCAGGTACGCCACGTACCGGCTGTCGGGCGAGTAGGCCGGGGAGTTGTCGTTGGCTGGGCTGGTCGTGATGGCTTGCTTGCCCGTTCCGTCGGGGCCCATCACGAAGATGTCGTTGTTGGTGCTGGTGGCGAGCGAGGAGTCGGGATTGTACACCACGGCGATCTCGGTTCCAAACTGCGAGAGCGCCACGCCGACGCCGCCGAGCGCGAGGGTCGGCACGTCGCGGTCGAAGGCGGTGATGTCCGTGCCGACCGAATCCCCGGGTTCCAGGCGGAACACATGCTGCCGCCGTCCCACCCGCCACTCGTTCCAGTGTCGGTAGAAGAGCTCCGTCCAGATCTTCGCCTCGGTCGGGTACGGGGCGTTACGCCGGTCGATCTCCTGCGACGAGGGCCACGTGACGTCCTTGACGTAGAACATCGCCTTCCCGCCGGGCGACACCCAGAACTCGGCGATGCCGCCGGGCACGAAGGAGAGGCGGGTCGGTTCACCGCCGCGGATCGGCAGCCGCCAGATCTGGGCGCCGTCCTCCCGGGTCGAAATGTAGGAGAGGGTCTTGCCGTCGGCGGACCAGCGGGGAGAACGCTCGCTCCCGGATCCGGAGGTGGCCTCCCACGCCTCACCCGATCCGACGTCGGCCAGCCAGACCCGGCTCTGGTTCCGGTTCTCCTCGAGCGATGGCGTGGACACGGTGAAGGCGAGGAGTCGACCGTCGGGGGAGGGTTGCGGATCGGACACGGCGCGCACCGCGAGAAACTTCGCGATGGTCATCGGCGCTGGCGCCGATTGGGCGGCCGCGTCGACCGCACTCGCCGTGACCAACCCGATGACTGCCACGCAACGCATGAACGCTCTCATTGGATCACTCCGCCGCCGAGGACGCGGTCGTCCGCAGTGTAGAGCACGCCGGACTGCCCCGGCGAGATGGCCCGGCCGGGGGTATCGAGCAACAGGGAGATGCCGTCATCGGTTCTCGCCGTGACCGTCGCTGGAATGGCGCGGGCGCGGTACCGGATCTGCACACGGCACCGGTCGTTGGTGTGCAGGGGCGACGCCAGCCAGTTCACTTCCGCCAGCGTCAGGCGATGGCCGTCGAGTGCGGCTTCGGGGCCGATCACCACTTCCCGGCGCTCCGGCCGAATCGCCACGACATACATCGGCTCGGCAAACCCGCCCGGGAGCCCCCGGCGTTGGCCGACGGTGTAGCGCGCGAATCCCTCGTGCTCCCCGATCACCTCGCCGGCCACGGTGGTGAGGGGGCCCGGCGTGAGCGCGGGGGCGTCCGCGGGGAGGTGCTGCTCGAGCACGCCGACGTAGTCGTCGTCGGGCACGAAGCAGATCTCCACCGACTCTGGCTTGTCCGCGGTGGCCAGGCCGAGGCGACGCGCCAGGGTCCGGGTCTCCTCCTTCGTGGAGCTGCCCACCGGGGTCAGCATGCGCGCTACCACCGCCCGGTCGATCCCCCAGAGGAAATAGCTCTGGTCCTTGTTGAGATCCGCCCCGCGGTAGAGGCCGCCGTCGCGCACGACCGCGTAGTGGCCCGTGGCGATGAAGTCGCAGTCGAGCGAGTCGGCGTGCGCGAGGAGGTCGCGAAACTTGGTGAAGGAGTTGCACCGGACGCAGGGAATCGGCGTGCGCCCGCGGCTGTACTCCGACACGAAGTTCTGGATGACATGCAGGGAAAAACGGTCCTCGAGATTGAGGACGTAGTGCGGAATGCCGAGCTTTGACGCCACGTCACGGGCGTCATTGATCGAGTCGAGCGAGCAGCACGGGCGGTCGGAGACGGAGTCGCCGTAGCAGAAGAGCTTCATCGTCGCCCCCACGACGTCGTAGCCCTGCTCGACGAGCAGCGCCGCGGCCACCGAACTGTCCACGCCGCCCGACATCGCCACCAGCACCCGCTCAGGCACGGCCGAGCAACCCTCCCAGCTTGCGGACCTTGGCCACGACGGCGGGCAGGACCGTGGCGGCCCGGTCCACATCTGCCTGCGTCGTTTCCCGGCCCATCGAGAACCGGATGGTGCAGAGCGCGAGCTCGCGGGGGACACCCATGGCCGTCAGGACGTGGGAGGGCTCGGCGGCGCCCGTGTTGCACGCCGATCCCCCCGATGCGGCGACGCCCTGGAGGTCGAGGTGCATGAGCAGCGCCTCGGCGTCCGCGCCGGGAATCGCCGATGCTCAGCACATGGGGCGCCCGCGGCGCGTCCTCCGCGATCCAGACGGCGTCCGGGATGGCGCTCCGGATCCGGGCAGCCAGTTCATCGCGGAGCTGGGCGAGCCGCGCCGCCTTGGTGCGCCTGCTCGGCCGCGGCGAGTTCGGCCGCTTTCCCGAGCGCGACGGAACCCGCCACGTTCTCGGTGCCGGGCCGGAGCCCGAACTGCTGGCCACCGCCATGGATGATCGCCTCGATCGCGGCGCGACTCCGGACCACGAGCGCGCCGACGCCTTTCGGCGCGCCGATCTTGTGCCCCGAAAGCGTGAGGAGGGTCGCGTCGGCGGCCTCGATCGTGACCGGCAGCTTACCGAACGCCTGCACCGCGTCGGTATGGAACATCGTGTCGGCGGCGCGACACCGGCGGCCGATCTCCTCGACCGGCTGAATGGTCCCCACCTCGTTGTTGACCCACATGACCGACACCACCGGCGGGGTCGGCGGCCAATGCCGCGTCGAGCGCCGCCATCTCGAGGAGGCCGTGGCTGTCCACGGGAAGCACCGTCTCGGATCCACCCAGCCGCGCCACGGCGTGGGCCGCCTCAAGCACCGCCTTGTGGTCGGTCGCACACACGGCGGCGTGCATCGGTCGGCCGGCGGCGCCTGCAGCCAGCGAGGCGCCGACCACGGCGAGGTTGTCCGCTTCGGTGCCGCCGGAGGTGAAGATCACCTGGCTCGGCTCGGCACCGACGGCGACTGCCACCTGCCGGCGCGCCTCCTCGACCCCGGCGCGCGCCGTGCGCCCGAAGCGGTGGGCGCTCGCGGGATTGCCGAATGCGTCCGGCCCCAGGAAGGGGAGCATCGCTTCGAGCACCTCGGCGCGCACCGGGGTCGTGGCGGCGTGGTCGAGGTAGACGGGCGTCTGAGTCATGGGGGGAAGATACCTACATGCTGGAGACGTCAAGCGCGAGCACGTCGTCGATTCGGACCGTTTCGTGGGTGAAGTACGGCTCGCCGTAGCGGGTGCGGATCAGCGAGCCGTAATGCGCGTTCTGTGTCTCGACGAGCGAATAGAGATCCTGCCCTGTGGGGAATATCTCGCCGGCGGCCTTGGCGCCGTCGAACTGGCTGGCGTAGCAGCGGATGGCGGCGAGCTTCTGCTCGAATTGCGCGCTGATGTCCACGACGAAGGTCGGCTTGACCGGATCCTCACGATAGCTGAGGGCGTAGAGGATCTTGTGTGGGCGGTGGGGGGTTCCCACGGCCTCGTACTTGGCGAGGCCCGCCAGGAAGCAGGCGTCGCGGCTCAGTTCGGAGGCAACGCGATGATCAGGATGCCGGCCGACGGGGAAGGGGAGGATGACCACGCGCGGCCGGAAGTGCCGGATCTGCTCGACCACCAGCCGCCGCGCCTCGTCGGAATTCTGGAGGTGGGCATCGGGGAGGCCCGCATTGCGGCGTGCCGACACGCCGAGGATCTTCGCCGCCGCCTCGGCTTCGGCGGCCCGGAGGTCCGCGGTGCCGCGTGTGCCGCTCTCCCCGGCCGTGAGGTCGAGAATGCCCGCCGAGTGTCCCTGACCGATGGCGCGGAGGAGCGTGCCGGCGCAGGTCAGTTCGACGTCGTCGCGGTGGGCCGCAATGGCCAGGATGTCAACGCTCATAGGAAGTCAACTTAGCCGCCTCCCGGCCTCCCCGCCTCCCTGCCACCCTACTCATGGCGCAGCGCCTCGATGGGGTCCATCTGGGCCGCCTTGTTGGCCGGGTACAGGCCGAACGCGAGCCCGATGCCCACCGAGACCGCCGTGGCGAGGACGGCGCTCCAGAGGGGCACGGAGGACTCCAGGTTCAGCACCTGTTTCAGCACCTCGCCCAGCCCCAGCCCCACCAGGATGCCGAGCAGCCCTCCCATCAGCGTGAGGGTGGCCGCCTCGACAAGGAATTGGAGCAGGATCTCCCGCCGGGTGGCACCGAGGGCCTTCCGGATCCCGATTTCCCTGGTGCGGTCGGTGACCGAGACCATCATGATGGCCATGACGCCGATGCCGCCGACGAGCAATGCCACGCCGGAGAGGGCCACCATCACGCCGAAGAACGCCGACGTCAGGCTCCCCATGATGTCGAGAATCTGGTCCTGTGTGATCAGGTCGAAGGTGTTCGGCACGCCGGGCCGGAGCTTGCGCTCGCGCCGGAGCGCCACCGTCACGAGATCCTGCGCCTTCGCCACGCTGATTTCGGGGCGACCCTTGACCGAGATCCAGAGGGTGTTCGTCTCGTCGTAGCGCAGGTTGTACTTCGCCGCGCGGTAGGGGATGATCCCCGCCGTCTCCTGGCCCGGTGGCTCGAAGATGTTCTCGGGCTTCAGGTAGATCCCGATGACCCGGAACGGGACGCCGTTGATGCGCACCGTCTGGCCCATGGGGTCGAGGCGCCCAAAGAGATGGTCGGCGGTCTGCTGCTCAAGGACGATGACCTGCTCGCCGGTGAGTTCCGACCGGGTGAAGAACCGGCCTCGGAGCAGCGTGCCGCCCTGCAACTCCATGTAGTGATCGTCGGCCGCCCAGACCGTGATCATCTGGGTTTGTGTGCCCTGGAACTCCACCCGGGCGAAGACCTGGATCCACATCCCGGCGTACTGAATCTCGGGCACCTGCCGGATCGCCTCGGCGTCGCTCTCCCGGAGCACCGGGCGGATCCGCACCTCGTACGGGAGATTGTCCGGGTTCAGCGGCGTCTGGGAGAAATACCGCATCACGTAGAACGTCGTCGGGCCCGCCACTTCGATCGCGTTGAAGATCTGGGAGCGAACCCCCTGGACGATCGAGGCCATGGTCATGACCGTCGCCACCCCGATGATCACGCCCAGGACCGTCAGGGCGGAGCGCAGCTTGTTGGCGCGCATGGCGTCCAGCGCCATCAGCACACCCTCACCGATCCGACTCAGCGAAATCATCGGGTCACTCGGCCCGCAGGGCGGTGATCGGATCGAGCTTCGCGGCCCGCGACGCGGGGTAGACGCCGAAGACCAGGCCGGTCCCGATGCCAAGCGCCAGCGCCACCGATATCGACCAGAGGGTCACCCGAGCCGGCATCGGCGTGACGGTCGACACCAGGAGCGCCAGCGACCACCCCGCGATCACGCCGAGGATGCCGCCGAAGCAGGACAGGGTGGCCGCCTCGACCAGGAACTGCCGCTGGATGTCGCGACGGGTGGCGCCGAGGGACTTCCGGACGCCGATTTCCCGGGTCCGCTCATTGACCGTCATCAGCATGATGTTCATGATCACGATCCCCCCCACCACGATCCCGATGCAGACCACCGCGGGGATGATCGTGAAGAGGATCCGGGTGAGGCTCTTCCAGAAGGCGACGAGCGCGTCGGCCTTGTCCACCGTGAAGTCGTCGGGCTCCCCGGGCCGGAGCTTGTGCGCGAGCCGCATCGCCTCTTGCGCGCGCGACATGGCCGGTTCGACCTCCTCCGCGTCGCGCATCTTGACCGAGACCACCGTCGTCTTGCGTCGCCCGTAGATCGACTCGAAGGTGGAGTAGGGAATCAGCGCAAACCCATCGAACGACTGGCCGAGCACCTTCCCCTTCTTCGCGACGACACCCTTGATCGTGAATTCGCGGCCCGCGATCCGGATCGCCTTCCCGACGGCCTTCTCCGGGTCGCCGAAGAGCTTGTCGGCCACGTCGAAACCCACGATCGCGACCATCCGCCGCCCCTCGACGTCCGGGTCGCTCATTGGCTGGCCAGCCGCGAAGACGTAGTCCCGGACAATCTGGTAGGCGGGTGTGATGCCGAAGACGAGGACATCGCCGATCCGCTGATTGCGGTAGGTGAGGTCACTCGTCGGCGTGGGCCAGCCGGACTGGAAGGCGACCGCCTCGGCGTCCGGGAGGGCGCGCCGCACCACCTCGGCGTCGTCCGTCGTGACGAGGGGGCGCTTGGCGATGGCGCGGACTTCGTCGTCGTCCATCAACCCGAGCGACACAGGCGTCCGGCGGACCTGGAAGGCATTGGTGCCGATGACCGCGCCGGTGATGTTCTCCTTCACATACGCATTCATCCCCTGGATGATGGCCACCACCGCCACCAGGAAGCCGACGGAGACGATGATGCCAAGCAAGGTGAAGAACGAGCGCAGCTTGCTGCCGAGGATTGCCTGGAGGGCGAGGCGGAGGGCTTCACGGAAGGACATGCAGGGAAACTTAGCGGGGCCGTGCGGCAGGGGCAGGGGGCCGGCCCAGCTGCCCCGCCGCCCCGCCTTATTCGTACCGGAGTGCCTCCACGGGATCCAGCTTGCTCGCCTTGTTGGCGGGGTACATGCCAAACATGATCCCGGTGACGATGGACGCCAGGAGGGCTACGGCGACCGACCAGAGGGGGACGGCGGCGGGAATAGGGGTCAACTTGTTGATCCCGAGGGCAATCAGCCCGCCGAGCATCATGCCCACCACGCCGCCGACGAGGGTCAGCGTGGCGGCTTCCACGAGGAACTGGAACAGCACTTCGCGGCGGGTCGCGCCCAGCGCCTTTCGCACGCCGATCTCCCGGGTGCGCTCGGTCACCGAGATCATCATGATGGCCACGACGCCGACGCCGCCCACCATCAGCCCGACGCTCGAGAGGGCAAGCATCACGAGGAAGAACGCGCTGGTCATGCTGTCGAAGGTCTCGAGGATCCGGTCCTGGGTCAGGATGGCGAAGTTGTTCTCCTGTGCCGGCTTCAACCCCCGGCTGCCGCGAAGGGCTGCGACGACCTGGTCCTGAGCTTCCTCCACGGTCACCCCCTCGACCGGCATGACGGAGATGCTCATCCATCCCTTCCAGTAATCGGCGACCTTCTCGAAGGTGGTGTGCGGGATCGCCAGTCGTGCCTCGTCGCCGCCCCCGAAAAGCGAGGCGGCGGCCATATGCAGGCCGATCACCTGGAAGGGCTGTCCGAAGATCTTGATCGTCTTGCCGATCGGGTCGAGGCCGGGGAAGAGCCGCTCCGCCACCTTGTCATTGATGACGGCCACGCGCGCGCCAGCGGCGTACTCCATGGCGGTGAAGCTCCGTCCGGCCACGATTTCCCCACCGGTGACGTACACCCAGGCAGGTCCGAACCCGCCGATCCCCACGCTGGGGAGTTCGATATCGCCATACTTGACCGAGCCCCTGGTCCCCTCGTCGATCGAGACTTCCTGGATGGCCGGGAGCTGTCGAATCATCTCCGACTCTTTCACCGTGATCCAGGGATTCTTGCGCCAGGGCGAGAGCTCGTCTGAGCCGTCGGAGATGTTGAGCCCGCCCTGGAAGAATCGCTGCACGAAGAAGGTCCGCGGACCGGCCGACTCCAGTTCCTTCTCCAGCGCGCGATTGATCCCGGTGATGGCGGAGGCCATCGCGATGACGACCATGACGCCGATAGCCACGCCGAGGATCGTGAGCGCGGCGCGCACCTTGCTGGCGCGGAGCGAGTCGAGCGCGATGCCGATGCCCTCGAAGGCCCGGCTGAAAGTCTGTGACATGGGGGCTCCTCGCTATTCGGCGCGGAGCGCCACGATGGGATCCAGCAGGCTGGCGCGCGTGGCGGGGTAGACGCCCGCCACGACGCCCACGAAGATGCCGAGCCCGACGCCCACCAGGATGGACCAGGGGGCCACGGCGGCGGGCAGCGGCGAGAGCGCCCGGACCACGAATGCTAGCGCGATCCCGGCGCCAATGCCGAGGCCGGCGCCGACCACCGACAGCGTGGCAGACTCCACGACGAACTGGGCCAGGATGTCCCGGCGCTTGGCGCCGAGTGCCTTGCGAATGCCGATCTCGCGGGTCCGCTCCGACACCGCCATAAGCATGATGTTCATGATGACGATGCCGCCCACCACCAGGGAAATGGCGACGAGGCCCGGCAGCGCCATGAACAGGATCCTGGAGAATCGCTTCCACCCCTCCAGGGCCCCCTCCGCCGTCTGCAGGTAGAAGTTGTTCTCCTGCGCCGGCTTGAGCTGGCGCCGGACGCGCATCATCGCCTCGACCTCGGCCATCGCTGCCAGCATGTCGGTCGGCCCGGCGGTCTGGATCTGGATGTCGTCCAGGATGTTGATGGGGCAGATATACCGGCGGGCCGGGGCCGTGTACGGCATGATGGCAAACTTGTCCAGCGAGATGCCGAACATCGTTCCCTGTTTGGCCACCACCCCGACGATCCGGTAGGGGAGGCCGGCAATCGTGACCTCCTTGCCGACCGGGTCCTGCCCGGGAAACAGCTTTTCGGCGACCAGATCGCCGAGGACAACGACCGTCTGCGAGGCGCGGACTTCCTGTGCGGTGAATGCGCGCCCATTGGCGATCTCGAAATTCTTGATCTGGAAGTAGGTCGCCTCCGTCCCGACCAGGTCAATGTCCTTGGCCGTCTTGCCGTTGTAGGTGAGCGGCATCCGGTCCGCGCAATACATCGCGATGGTCGCCGGCGTACGGAGTCCGGCCTTGATGTAGTCGGCGTCGGCATAGGTGATGCGCGGGCGCCGGCGCCAGCTCAGCCAGGTCTCCCGGGTCACATCGCCGGTGATGATGCCCGGCCGTTGGCGCACCTGGAACACGTTCAGGCCGATCAGCCGGTTCGCGAACTGGTCCTCCATGTACACGTTCATGCCCTGCACGATCGAAACGACCGCGATCAGGAACATGACCCCGATGAGCACGCCGATCAGGGAGAAGAAGCTCTTGAGCTTCTGCGCCCGGATGGTGCGGAGCGCCATCGTGACCGCTTCCCAGATCGGCATCGGTTCAGGCCGCCTTCGGCTGGTTGAGGACATCGCTCTCGACCCGGCCGTCCCGGAGCACGACCACCCGCTTCGCGTGGGCGGCGATGTCTGCCTCGTGCGTCACCATGATCAGCGTCTGGCCCTCGACGTGGAGGGCTTCGAAAGACCCGCATGATCTCGTCGCTGGTCGAACTGTCGAGGTTTCCGGTCGGCTCGTCGGCCAGCAGGATGGAGGGCCGATTGACAAGCGCGCGCGCAATCGCGACCCGCTGCCGCTGCCCGCCGGAAAGCTCGTTCGGGCGGTGGTGCATGCGGTCCGCCAGCCCCACTCGCTGCAGCGCCTCTTCAGCCCGTGCGCGACGCTCACGCGCGGTCGTCCCGGCGTAGACCAGTGGCAGCTCGACGTTGTGCAGCGCCGTGGCACGGGGCAGGAGATTGAAGGTCTGGAACACGAACCCGATTTCCTTGTTCCGGACCCGGGCCAGGGCGTCGTCGCCCATGCGGGACACTTCCTGGCCGTTCAGCCAGTACTCGCCGCTCGACGGCGTGTCCAGGCAGCCGATCATGTTCATCAGCGTGGACTTGCCCGAGCCGGACGGACCCATGATGGCCACGTACTCATTGCGGCGGATCTCGAGGTCGAGTCCCCGCAGCGCCTGGACCACCTCCGCACCCATTTCGTAGGAGCGGGCGAGGTCGCGTACCGCAATCACGAGGTCACTCATTATTTCTTGCTCCCGCCAGGCGCGGGGATCTTCGCCGCGCGGACCTTGGCGCTGTCCTGCAGGTCGCGGATGGTCTGGTAGGTCCCTGCAACGATCGAGTCGCCGAGTTGCACGCCGGAGACCACCTCGAAGTACTCCTCGCCGGCGATGCCGACCTTGACCGGGGTGAAGGTCGCGATGCCGTCCCGCACCACGAACACGCCCTCGGTATCCGTCATCTCCTTGTTCGCCGTGTCCGCTGTCTCGGTTCGTACCGGGGCACTCTCATTCGGCACCACCTCGTGCTGGCGCACCGTCAGCGCGATGATCGGCACGCTCGGCACCTGGGTGCGGGTGTCGGTGATGATCTTGGCCGTGGCACTGAGGTCCGGACGGATGTCTTCCGGCGGGTTCGAGATCGTGATCTCGACGTCGAAGTCCACCGCACGGTCCGAGGAACCGCCGGCGGTCGCCGTCGCGGTGAGCTGGGCGCTGTTGCTGATCTCGGTGACGCGGCCGACGAAGGCGGTGTCCGGGAAGGCGTCGATGGTCACGCGCACCGAATCTCCCAGGGCCAGCCGAACGACGTCGGTCTCGTCCACCTGTACCTTGGCGAGGATGACGGAGAGGTCCGCCACCGTCATGAGGAGTGCCGTTTCCCGCGAGAAGGTTCCGGGCACGGCGACCTCGCCGACCTCGACGTTGAGCCGGGTGACACGACCGTCGAGCGGACTGATGAGCCGCGTCTTGGCCAACCGATCCTTCGCATCCTGCACGGAGGCGCGATTCTGGGCGACCTGGGCGTTGGCCGCGTTCAGGTTCGCCTTGGCCACGTCGAAGGAGGTCTCCGCCTGCTCCACCGCCTCGGTGGAAATCAGATTGGGGCTGCTGGTGCTCAGTTCCCGGGCCCGACCGACCGTCCGTTCGGCCTGGTCGTAATTGGCCCGGGCCTGGACCTGGGCGGCCACGGAGGCCGACAGCAGCGCCTCGGTGCGGGCGAGCGCCGCGTCATACTCGGCCGGATCGATCTGGAGCAGGAACTGCCCCCTCTTGACCCAGTCGCCTTCCTTGACGGCGATCTGCGTGATGCGCCCGGTGATGTCGGCGCTGATGTCGACCTTCGTCTGCGGCTCGATCCGACCGCTGGCCGTGACCGACGCCACGAGGTCTTGCGGCTGGACGGTATCAAACCGGACCTCGACGGCCCGCTTGTTCCGGTTGGCCGCAGTCAGGAAGATGAGCCCGCCGACGACGACGATCAGGATGGCGGCGATGAGTCCAAACTTGGTACGACGTGACATGTGCGTCCTCGGGATTAACGAAGGGGTTGCCCGACCGCCTCTTCGAGCGCGACCACGGCTTTGTGATACCCATAGATGGCGTCGACATAGGTGCCATCGGCGCGCTGCACTGCACCTTCAGAGTCCGATAGTTCGAGCGCCGTGCCCTGGCCAAGTCGATAGCGGTCCTGCGCCAGGCGGAGCTGGTCGGCGGCGGCGACCTTGTTGGCCTCCGCGACCGCGATGGCCTGGTACGCCGCACCGATGGCCAGGTATCGGCTGGTCACCTGCGACCGGACCAGCAGCGACTGAGCGCGCACCTGCTCCAGGGCGTCGTCCCGACGGGCCTTGGCCTCCGACACCCGGGTCTCACGCTGCAGCCCGTCGAAGATGGGCAATGAGAGGCCGGCAAAGACCTGGAACGGCTGCGTGGTGAAGTCCCACGGAAAGGTCTGCAGCGAATCCTGGTCGGTGTACTGCTGCGTGTACCCGTTCCAGCCGGCCGAGGCGCGCAGCGTAGGGAAGTACTCGCTCTTGACCACGCTCAGGCTGTACTTGGTCACCTGCGCCGAGGCCTCGGCGGCCAGGATGTTCGGATTCACGACGGCGGCGGTGTTGAGCAGCGTGTCGAGCGAGTACGCCGGCGCCACCACCGGGAATGAATCGGTGAGCGCGATCGTCTCGAACCCATCCGGCGGCGTCACGCCCATGAGCTGAAAGAGCTGCAGCCGGGCATCGGCATTCGCCTGCTTGGCGACCAGGAGGTCCACCTCGGACTGCCCCAGCGTCACCTCCGCCTGGCGCGTGTCAAGCATCGTGGCTTGCCCGACCTGATACCGGGCCTTCGCCAGATCGAGGAAGACCTTGTTCCGCGCGACCTGCTGGGTCACCACATCGATACGTGCGTTGGTCTGCAGGACATTCAGGTACGCGGTATTGACGGCGGAGCGGAGCTGGATATTGGCCGCCGCGATCTGTTCCTGGGTGGCACGGAGGCCAGCGCGCGATCGGGCCGGGCCGTACAGCACACTCCCGTTCAGGTTCCAGCCGAGGTCGATGCTGTAGCTCGACCCGATGGAGGACGACGTCTTGATGACATTCGTGCCGCCGAAGTTCGATGAGCCCGATCCGGTGTAGTTGAAGCCACCCGAAATCGACGCACTCGGAATGAACGTGGCATACGCGCTCTTGACCGCCATGTTCGCGGGGCTCTCGTTGTTGAGCCACTGGAGATACTCGGGGTTCTTGGCCAGGGCGGAGCTGATGGCGTCCTGCAGCGAAATGCCGGCGGTCGGCGCCGGTTCAAGGGTCGCCGTCGGTGCCGGTGCGGTCGTCTGCTGTGCTACGGCCAGGCTCGGAACGAAGAGACCGAGCACGAGCAACCGCTTCCAGTGCGTCATGAATGAATCCCCAGTGTCGTCAGGCGGTGGAAATAGTTGTGCGTCCCCTACGAAGGGGTCACACAAGGAGTTTCAGCTTGGGACGAACTGGAGGGAAGATAATATCGGACAACGACTTCGGGAGGGGAGACCTCGATTACTTCGACTGGCGAATCGCGGAGACTCCGTCGGAGAGGACCACCCGCATCAAGCGCCCCGACGCGTCGAGGGTGAGGGTCCCGGTCACCACACCTTGCAGGTCGACGGTGGCCGGGTCGGACCGGGTCGCGGTCAACTGTCCTCGCCGTCCGGATCGGGGGAAGAGGACCTGCATCCGCGCCCCTGTGGCTGTCGCCCGCTGGGCGACGACGCGATAGGGTGCAAAGAGGCTGTCATCGAGGATGACGATGCCGGCCGCGCGTGGGTATTCCCGCACCGATTCCGCCGCCGATGTCGACTGCCGAATCGTGAGGTTGTCCTTGAGCGCCGCGCCGAGAACCCGGTTCACGCCGCTCGCGTGCCGGGTATCGATCTGGAGGGCGACCACCACCCCGCCGGCGCCATGCTCCAACATCGCCTGGATCTGCACGACGGGACCGGCGGCCGGGTACCGGGCGAGGGACGCGAGGACTCCCCCCCATCGCCCGCGGCGGAGGGCTGGTAGGTGAACTCCTCCCGACCAAGCGACGTCTCGCCGCGCTGAATGCCGAATACACCGCGGTCGGCATCCTGAGCCGCGAGGGAAGGGGCAGTGCAGAGGAGACAAAGGAGCAGGTGCCAGACTCGCATCAGGACTCCTGGTGCAGGCAACGGACCGCAATGCGGTCCAGGATGAACTCGTACAGGCGCGCCCCCTTCTCAGGCGAGGAGAGGGAGGGCGTGGCCCGCGGTGTATCCTCCGCAACTTCCATGCGCACCAGTCCCGGCGCGAGGTGCAGGAGCAGGGAGGTGTCGAGTTCCCCACCATGGGCGGGCATCCCCGGCCGTTCCAGCAACGACCCGAAGTCCAACGAGAAGATATCGACCACCTGCACACGAGCGTTCTTGACGAGGAGGGTGCTGAGGGCCTCCTGGTGTGCCTCATGCCCTTCGGCAGTGATGACGATGAACTCCAGCACTCCGCTCCCCACCTCCCAGGCCTCCACCAGTTCATTCATCAGGCGATGGAGTGTCTTCCGCCCAAGCGGCGCACTGCCGGGCAGCGGGCGATGCGGGTCACGATTGGCCGCATACTCCACGGCCGGCGCGCGGACGACGCCAAATCGTGCGGAGAGGTCGTCGGCGAGATGCTCGACGAGGATCGTGTCGATCCCGAGCGGGAGATGGGCCCCATGCTGCTCCGTGGACCCAACGGGAAGGATCAGCGCCGGCCGGCGGGCGAAGCAGCGCTCCACCTCGGCCGGGGGCATCTCCTTGAGCCGCCAGGGCATAGTCGAACTCATCCTGCGTATAATACGCGGGTGAACCGCTCCCCGCATCGCTGGTGGCTCGCCTGGGCTGCCCTGACGGTCATCGCCGCCGGGGAGTGGCTCCTCACGCCACTCATGGCGTGGGTCGTCGTGGTGTCCCTGGGCGCCGTCGCGACTCTCTGGTGTCTCCGCCCCTGGGCGGCATGGCAGGGGCGGGTCGTCGGTGCCGCGATCGCCGTCCTGGCGCTCGCCCTGGTCATCACCGAGTGGCGTCTCGCGCAACTCGAGGCCCACTGGCCGGCCATTCAGCAGGCGCGCGTCGACCGGGCGACCGACCGTCTGGAGGGCGACCTCCACGCCGCCTACCTCCTCGCCAGCCGGCTCGCCGATGAGGCAAGCGCGGCACCCTCCAACCTCGAGCAGGCCTTTCCGGCGTTGGAGCGATCGGTGGCTGGCGCGGGGCTGGAGGCTGGCGTGGCCATTCTCGACGAGGCGGGGCGCGTTCAGGCGTGGGCTGGATCCCACCGGCTGACCCCCCGAGGTGACGGCCGCCCCGTCTCCACGCCCGACAACCCCTTCTACCTGGTCCTGGAGGTCACGCGCGACGCGCCACTCGAACGGCGGGCGGTCGGGTCGGTCGTCGTGTGGGCCTCGCCTGCCGTACCCGAGCGGGTGCAGTCGGTGACGGAGGACTTCAGGGCGCGGACGGGGGTGGGGCTGCACGTCTATCCTGCCGGCACCGCTCCCGACCACCCCGATGTGTTCGACTACTCCGAACCGACGACGGACGGATCGCGCCTCCTGTTCAGCGTCGAACCGGTCCCCCCGGTGCTGGCAGAGGTGACGGCGGCAGCGCGCCTGAGTGGTGCGCGCGTCACCGCGTGGGTGGTGCTTCTCACGCTGCTCCTCACCGTCGTGGTGTCGGGGACGGCCCTGGTGCGCTACGCGGTCCTGGTTCTCGGCGTGGGGCTGCTTGGCCGGGCGCCGATCGGCCCCCTGCTCGGACTGGACCTCTTCTTCTCCCCGATGTCGTTCTTCCGTCCCGCGCTGGGGCCCATGGGGAGCTCTGCCGGGGCGCTCGCGACCCTCGCACTCCTCTGCACCCTGCTCGCGGTGGCGCTCTGGAATCGGCCGCCGCGCAGGCGGTGGTATTCCGTCCCGCTGGGAATCTTCCTGCTGCTCGTCGCCCCCATCGCCCTGCGCTACTTCTCACGCGGCATTACGCCTCCGTCTGCCGGTATCTCCATTGGCCTCTGGCTCGGGTGGCAGTTGACGCTGGCGCTGGCCGCCATGGCGCCGGCGGTCATCGCGGCGGCGCTCATTCGGGGAGCGCCGGTCAGGCAGGGAACACCAACGGCCGTCTGGGTCGGGATGGCGTTGACGATCGTCGCCGCGGCCGCGGGACTCTACGTCTGGCAGCCGGGAACCGGGTGGGAGGGCTGGTACATCTTCCTCTGGCTCCCCGGGCTGTTGCTGGTGACCAGGCCGGCCGTCCGGGGGGTGACCATCGTCGGCATCGCCACCGTTGCCGGGAGCGCTGCCGCCCTCCTCACATGGGGTGCGATGACCGACAGCAGGCTCGAGGCGGCGCAGCAGGATGCCATGCGCCAGGGCCCCAGCGTGGATCCGGTCGTCGTTCCGTTGCTCGACCACGCCGGCGCGAAGTTGCGTGCGACCCCGGCGCCAGGGGACGCCTCAGAGCTCTACATCCGGTGGCTCGAAGCGCGCACGGAGCTCATTGGCTATCCGGCGCGGCTCGCCATCCGGCGACCCGACGGAACGGTGTCCGCCTCCCTGGCGCTCGACTCGCTCGATTTACCGGAGGAGACGGTGGCGGCGTTGGCGGCCGCGCTGCCGGTCGGCGACTCGATGCGGGTGTCCACCATTCGGGGGGTGCCGGGCGTCTACCAGGTGTTGACGCTCCGGCTGGCCTCGCAGGACCTGCTCACCGTCGCGATCGGCCCCAAGACCAACCTCCTCGTCCCCGACCGCCTGGGTGCGCTGCTGAATCCCGCGGCGCTTGCCGAGCCGTCCTATCGCATGACCCTCTCGCCGCCGACACCGGGGCTGGCTCCCGATACGCGCAGGCTCCGGTGGCGGCGGGAAGGGTGGTCGGTCCACGGTGAGCGTGCCGTGCAGATGCCGGACGGTGTCCGTGGCGCGCACGCCGATGTCGACCTCCGGGGGCCGTTCCCGTTGCTCGTCCGTGGTGCGCTCGTGGTCGCGCTGGATGCGGTCGTGCTCGCGCTCATCTGGCTCCTTGCCGAGGCGATCGCCGGGATGCCTCCGACGCTGCCGAGCTGGCACAGGATTCGGCGCTCGTTCCGTGTCCGGGTCGCCCTCGCGCTCTCGGCGTTCTTCCTGGTTCCCGCCATCGGGTTTTCCCTTTGGGAGCTTTCCCGGCTCAATACCGAGGCGGCTCGACAGCGCGATGAAGCGATCACGCAAGTGCTGCGCGACGTGGTCGCCGTGTCCAACGATCCGACCGCTGCACCGGCGGCCCCCGAGGTCGCGCTGGACCGGCTCGCCGGGCGCTTTCACTCCGATCTTGCCGTCTACCGCGGCGGCACGCGGGTCGCCGCCACCGATTCCGTGCTGGCGTCGCTGGCGATCCTGGCGCCGCTGCAGGACGCCGCCGCGTACCAGGTCATGGCCTTCGACGGTGAAGTCGAAGCCGCAGCCGATGAACCGCTCCTGGGACGTGGCGGCCGGGTCGGGTACCGGGTCGAGCGCCCGGGGCCCGGCGAGCGCTTCGTCGTCCTCGCTGCGCCGCGGAGCGCTGAAATGACACGCCTCGCTGCCAGCCAGGCGGACCTCGGCTGGCTCCTGCTCCTGGCCACGGTGCTCGGCCTCACCGCCGCCCTCGCCGCCGCCAGGGGCGTCGCCGAGGCGCTGGCGAGGCCGGTCGCCGATCTCCGGCGGGCGGCTCTGGCCCTCGGGCGCGGAGAACCGCCGCCGAAGCGGACGACCCTCCCGCCTGTGGAATTCGAGCCGGTGGTCGCGGCGTTCGGCCGGATGTCCCAGGACATCCGGGAGAGCCGCTCCGCGCTTGAAGAATCCCGCCGGACGACGGCCGCCGTGCTGGCGACGGTGTCCACGGGCGTCGTCGGCATCGGTGGAGCCGGGGAGGTGCTGGTGGCCAACCCGCGCGCGGAGGAGTTGCTGGGCGGGCCGCTCAGGCTGGGGGAGGACTTCAGCACGGCACTGCGTGGGGAGTGGCCAGCGCTGCAGACGGCCGTCGACGCATTCCTGGCACATCCCGGCACGGCATCGACTGAGGCGGAGCTGGCCGATGGGAGTCGTCGACTCGCGGTGGCCCTGGCCCCGCTGGGGCCCGAAATCGGCGGTGCCGTGCTCGCCATCAACGACGTGACGGAACTGTCCCGGGCGGAGCGCGTGCTGGCCTGGGGAGAGATGGCGCGCCAGGTGGCGCACGAAATCAAGAATCCGCTCACCCCGATCCGTCTCGGAATTCAGCATCTGAGGCGCGTGCAGCGAGACCGGCCCGAGGGTCTCGGGTCGGCGCTGGACGAGACGTCGGAGCGGATTCTCTCGGAGATTGAGCGGCTCGATACCATCGCGCGCGCGTTCAGCAGGTTCGCCGCCCCCGCCGGGCCGACCATTGCTCCGGATCACATTCGCCTGGCGCCTATCGCCGACGAGGTCGTCCACCTGTACCGGTTGGCAGGGGAGGGAACAGAAGTGGTGCTCGAGTCGGACCCTGCCGCGTGGGGGCGGGCGCGTGCCGATGAGGTGAAGGAAGTCCTCGTCAACCTGCTCGAGAACGCGCGGCAGGCCGGCGCAGGGCACATCGTCGTGAAGGTGCTGCCGCAGCGACTGGAGATCCATGACGATGGCCACGGCATCTCCGAGGAATTGCTGCCGCGCATTTTCGAGCCGCGCTTCTCCACGACCACCAGCGGGTCGGGGTTGGGATTGGCCATCGTGAAGCGCCTGGTCGAAGGATGGGGCGGGACCGTGCAGGTGGAAAGCGAGGACGGGCAGGGGACCGTCGTCACCGTGGACCTCGCCTGAGGCGCGCCGCGCCCCCGGTTTCGTTTTGCTTTCCCGCACCGTATGTTACGAGGCGTCTCCTCCTCTCCATTCGCTTCCGCTGGCCCCCGCGCACCGGCCGGAGAATTCATGAATCACGCTGCCCGCTGCTCCCGTCGCCATTTCCTCGCCGCCTGCTGCGGCTTCGCCGCCGTCGGCGTCGCGCACCCGCTCTGGGGTGCGACACGAGGACGGCGCGACGATCCCACCCATCCAGAACCGAGGCCTGGCATCACGGCGGCCAACGTCCTGCCCGACTCGGAGCTGGTGGACTATCCGTCATGCCAGTCGGCGTTCGACGCCATTCGCAAGATTCCACAGATCGTCGACGGCATCCGCTGCCACTGCGGTTGCGCCGACATTCCAGGCTTCTACTCATTGCTATCCTGCTATGAGGGGGCCGGCATGGCGCGGATTTGCGAGATCTGCCAGGGGCAGGGGCGGCTGGCCGCACGGCTCCACAAGGCAGGGAAAACGTTGGACGAAATCCGTACCTCGGTGGACGCGCGGTACGGTTGACCTGACACGGGAGGGTGCGATGCAGTGGACAAGAGCGTGGAGCGTGGCGGCGATCGCCCTGCTTGCCGGTACGTCAGCTGGGCAGGCGCAGGTTCGCGCTAGCGAGCGTGGTGGCGCCTTCCAGGTGGTGAACGGCACGAGAATCACGGTCGAGTACAGCCGGCCCTCGGTGCGAGGGCGCTCCCCCATGTACGGCGGGCAGATCCCGTGGGGAGAGGTGTGGACGCCAGGCGCCAACTGGGCGACCACCCTGGAAGTCGATCACGATGTGTCCATCGACGGACACCCGCTGAAGAAGGGGACGTACTCGGTCTGGATGGAAGTGCAGCCGACCGAGTGGACGGTCATCCTCGACCCACGCGCCAAGCTCTTCCATGTCGTCCATCCGCCGCCCGACAGTGCGCAGGTCCGCTTTCCGGTCATGCCAACCGATGTCGACGGTCCGGAGCTGCTGACCTGGTCGTTCACCTCGTTTTCGCCGACCGGGACGACCCTCCAGATGGCATGGGCCGGCAAAGCGGTCGCACTGCAGATTGCCGTGTCGCCAGTCGAAATCGCGCCGCTCCCGGCCGGGGTCGGTGAGCGGTACGCTGGCCGGTACGCGATGTGGTGGCTCTCTGAGGCAAACGCGAGCGAACTGACTGTGGTCTCGAAGGACAGGCGATTGCTCGGGAAGTGGAGCGGCGCGCCCTTCCCGGTGTGGAACAACCTCACCTTCGTTCCGGTGGCGGAGGACTGGTTCGACCTCGGCGCGATGGTCGACGGCAGCCTGTACGATGTGGTCACGGACGTCGTCTTCGAATTCGCCGTCGTGGACGGGCGGGCGACCGGGTTCGACATCCGGGGGCCGGCTGACAATGTGATTGGTCGCGGCACGAGGATTCCGTAGGACGGCGCACGCGCGCGCGAGTGCCGCTCATCGATGCTGGAGGGGGTTGGATGACGAACGTCCGAGGATGGTTGTTGCTGGGTTTCCTCCTGGTGCTCGCCGGCCCGGTGGATGCGCAGGTGCGCGCCAGCGAGGTCGCCACGATCTCCCAAACCGTGGATGGCACGGTCATCACCGTCGATTACAGTCGGCCCAGGACTCGGGGACGGTCGCCGATCTACGGGAAGGTCGTCACCTGGGGGGAGGTCTGGACGCCGGGCGCCAATTGGGCCACGACGCTGGACCTCAGCAATGACGTCAGCATCAACGGACATGCGATCCCGAAGGGGAAGTACTCCGTGTGGATGGAGGTGCAGCCGAAGGACTGGACGGTTATTCTCGATCCCAAGTTCAAGCAATTCCATATTCCCCATCCCAAACCGGACAGCAGCCAGATCCGCTTCGAGGTCACACCGGACAGCGTCGTCGGCCCTGACGTGCTCACTTGGTCCGTTCCGACGATTGGCCCAACCGGCATGACACTCACGATGGCCTGGGCAGGGCGGTCGGTGGCGCTGGACATCGTCGTCCCTCCATCCAATCCGATCACGCTGGCGGCGAATCTCGCCCCTCGCTATGTCGGGAACTACGAATTTGAGTGGGCCCCTCCGCCGCCCCGCCCCGAGGCGGATTCCGCGTCGCCGCCGCCTGAGGATGCCGAGATGGGGCCACCCGGCCCCAAGACCTCGCGCTGGAAAATCACCTATGCCAAGGAGATGCTGCTGGTCGACTGGGAGCCGCCGCCTTTCGAGGAATGGTCAAAGCTCGTGTTGATCAAGATCGGCGACGACTGGTTCTATCCAGGCGCAATGATCGACGGCGAGTTGTTCGATGTTGCCAACGACCTGGTCATCGAGTTCTCGCTCAAGGACGGGAAGGCGACCGGGTTCGAGGTCCGCGGCGAGGACGACAACGTGATCGGCTCGGCGGTTCGGATGCGGTAGGGGACGCAATATTCGGCACCAGCGCTCGGCGGAAGGGCGGTACGAGCAGGAGCGGGCGGCACTACTGTGGAGCACTCCATGGAGGTGCCGCCCCTATGCTTGCCCGGATCCGATCCGCCGCCGTGCTCGGCATCGACGCCTACCTCGTCGAGGTCGAGGTGGACATCACCAACGGCCTCCCCTCCGTCGCGACAGTCGGCCTGCCTCACGGAGCGGTCAAGGAGGGGCGCGAGCGGGTCACGGCGGCGCTCGTCAATGCCGGGTACGCCTTTCCGCTCAAGCGCATCACCATCAACCTTGCCCCCGCCGACGTGCGGAAGGACGGTTCGGGATTCGACCTGCCCATCGCCCTGGGCATCCTGGCCGCCAGCGAGCAGGTCACTGCCGAGGCGTTGGCGGATCACCTGGTGCTCGGTGAGGTGGGACTGGAGGGGGACCTGCGTCCCGTTCGCGGCGCGCTCTCGATGACGCTCGCCGCCCGCAAGGCGGGGCTGCGGGGCGTATTCCTCCCTGTGGCGAATCTCTCCGAGGCCGCGGTCGTCGAGGGCATCGATGTGTTCGGCGCGCGCTCGCTGGCCGAGGTCTGCGATCACCTCGGGGCCGGGCCGCGGTTGGCACCGACGCGTATCGATGTCCGCGCGTTGATGAACGACCGCGCCGCGGACGTCGTAGACTTCGCCGATGTGCGTGCGCAGGCCGGAGCCAAGCGCGCGCTGGAGGTTGCCGCCGCCGGCGCGCACAACATCCTCCTGGTGGGCCCCCCGGGCGCAGGGAAGACGATGCTGGCCCGCCGTCTCTCCTCCATTCTCCCCGGGATGGCGCTCGAGGAGGCCCTCGAGACGACCAAGGTGCACAGCGTTGCCGGACTCCTGGCGCCCGGGCAGTCGCTCTGTTCGATCCGACCGTTCCGGAGCCCGCACCACACGATCAGCGATGCCGGGTTGATCGGCGGCGGCTCGATGCCCCGACCGGGCGAGGTGAGCCTGGCCCACGGCGGCGTGCTTTTCCTCGATGAGCTCCCCGAATTCCGTACCAACGTACTGGAGGTGCTCCGCCAGCCGCTGGAGGATGGCACGGTCACGCTGAGCCGCGCCGCCATCACCCTGAGCTACCCTGCCCGGTTCATGCTCGCCGCCGCCATGAACCCCTGTCCCTGCGGATACCGGGGCGACCCGGGGCATCGCTGCCATTGCACGCCGATGCATGTCGAGCGCTACCTCTCCCGGCTGTCCGGCCCGCTCCTCGACCGGATCGACATCCACCTTGAGGTGCCGGCCGTGGCCTATCGGGACCTCGCCTCATCCACGCCTGAGGAGAGCAGCACCACGGTGCGGGGGCGGGTCGAGGCCGCCCGGCAGCGCCAGCGCGAACGCTTTGCAGGGTGCCCTGGGTTGTACGCCAACGCGCACATGAGTGCCCGGGAGATCCGGCGCTTCTGTCGGTTGACGGAATCGGTGGAACTTCTCCTCCGGCGCGCGGTAGCACGGCTGGGTCTCTCCGCGCGGGCGTACCATCGTATCCTCAAGATCGCCCGGACAATCGCGGATCTCGCCGGGGCCGCCGACCTCGACACCGCCCATGTAGGAGAGGCGATCCAGTACCGGACGCTCGACCGTCGCCGGAGCCCGGTGCCTGCGCCAGCCGGGCGGGGAAGGGGGTGGACTCCCACTCGGTGGCCTGAGAGACGGAGTGGCTTAACTATTTGAAGGAGCAGTTGGTTAGCCAGCGATTGCGCGTGTCCTTCCGTTTGTCGATGTAAGTACATACTTGCACTATCTCGCCCACCTGTCTATGTTCGTGCCCCATGACCACAGACTCTCGAGAACGACTCCTGGAGGTCGCCGCGCGGGTGTACGCCGAGGCCGGCTACCACGGCACGACGACCCGGGCGCATCGCCGACGAGGCGGGCCTCAACGAGGTCACCCTCTTCCGCCAGTTCGGCAGCAAGGACGCTCTGCTGCGCGAGGCGATCGAACAGGCCGACCGACACAGCCGGGACTCGCTCGCCGCCGACGCAGCCGACCCGATCGCCGAGTTGCATCGGTGGGCGTGGGCCTGCATCCATCGCTTCTACCGTCACCAGAAGCTCATCCGTCAGGTCCTGGGCGACACGGTCCAGCGGCCGGAGATTGCCCCGCGCATCTGCGAAGACACCAGCGACGAGATGAACCAGCTGGTCGCCTTCCTGACCGCGCTGGAGACAGCGGGGTGTGTTGCACGCAGGCGCACCGATGATCATCGAGGCCGGGGCCGCCATGCTGGTCCATTCGCTCCTGAGCAATGCGCTCTGGAGGGACCTCGTGCCGGAAGTCCCCTCCCTGGATGAGTGCGCCGCTCTCTTCGTCGAAGTCCTCCTGCGTGCCCTGCGCGCGCCTGCCGGTATCGAGGAGCAAACCCACTCATGAAATCCCTCGCGCTTCGGCCTGATCATCATGTTCGGAGCTGGTCAGCGATCCCAGTGGCGCAGGCCCAGGACATCCCCCTCTGCCGCCCTCGTCCCGGCGGGAGTGCCCGACACCCTTCGGCTCACGCTCGCCGAGGCGCTGGTCCAGGCGCGGCCGGCCAGCGAGCAGGTCGGCATTGCCCGAGGCGGAGGTGAGCCGGAGCAAGGGGGTGGTGACCCAGACCCGCTCCGCGCTGCTCCCGCAGATCAATCTCGGGCCGCAGTACACCTACGTCCTCGAGAGTCCCTACGAGGATCTCTTCTCGAGCGCCCCCGGCGGGGGAGAGAACCCCTTTACCTCCACCAATCAGTGGCGGCTGGGTGGGAGTGCCTCGATCTCGCTGTTCAACCTCAGCCAATGGTCGCAGTTGGGCGCGAGCCAGGCGGCCACACGCGTCTCGGAGTTGCAGCTGACCCAGCAGCAGGCGCTGACGATCCTCGATGTGGCCAGCGCCTACTACAACGCATCGCTCGCCGTGCAGCTCCTGGCGATCACCGAGTTCACCCTGGCACAGGCGGAAAAGACGCTGGCGGATGTGACACTCGGCCGCGAAGTGGGCACGCAGTCGGAATTCGAGCAGCTCCGGGCACGGGTCTCCCGGGACAACCAGATTCCGGTGGTCACCCGGGCCCGGGCCAACCGGGATATTGCCATCACCCGACTCAAGCAGGTCCTCGATATCCCGCTTTCCACCGAGCTGGTCCTTGCCACGCCGCTCGACGAGAACCCCGACATCGGCTACCTGCCCGCGGACGTCGCCGCGATGATCACGAGTGCCGACACCGCGGCAGCGGCGCGTGCGGTTGTGCGCGCGGCGGAGGAGACGGTGGCGCAGAGCAAGCAGCTGAGCGCGGCGGCGTCGCGCCAGTGGATCCCCACCATGTCCACCGTGATGAACTACAACCGGGCCGGGTACAGCAGCGATTTCTTCCCGGTCAACAGCCAGTTCGGCAACGATTGGACGGTCAGCGCGGTGCTCAATTGGCCGCTCTTCACCTCGGGACGGATCAGCGGGGCCCGGCAGCAGGCGGCGGCGATGCTGGAGGCCGCGCGGCTCCGGGCCAAGTTGACCGAGGAACAGGCGGCGCTGGACAACGAGACGATCAACGCCCGCCTCCGGGAGGCCCGGGACAACAGCGTCGCGACGGCCAGCGTGGTCGAGCAGGCGACGCGGGCCTATGAGATTGCGGAAGTCCGCTACGCCGAAGGGATTTCTACCCAGACAGAGCTGCAGGATGTTCGGCTGCAGCTCGAGCAGGCGCGCGCCAACCAGGCCCAGGCGGCTCGAGACACCCAGGTCGCGCGGTTCCGCCGGGCGCTCCTGCCGTTCCTTCCGCTTGGCACCGCGGACGGGGCAGTGCTCACCACGTCAGCAGTCACCTCGACCGGCACCGCGACAGCGGCCTTCGCGGGTGCCGCGACCACACGCGGGCGATAGGCAGGCGATGCAACCCACACACTCGATGGCAAGGACCGGGACCATGACCGCACGCGGTGGCATGATGGCGCTGACGGCACTCGCACTCATTGGCGGGGCGCTTGCCGGGTGCGCCGAGCGCACCCAGGGGGATGAAGCCGAGACCGAGGCACCGGTCGTCATCGGTCCCGAGAACATCGCGATCGTCCGGGATACGCTCCTCATGGATGGTCCCCCGATTTCCGGAACGCTCGGGGCGGAACGGGAGGCGCGGGTCCGCGCGGAGTTGGGTGGATCGGTCCTCCAGGTCTATGCGGAGCCGGGGCAGGCGGTATCGGCGGGCAAAGTGCTGGCGCAGATCGAGCCGCAGTCGGCGCGCGAGCAGGCGGCCTTTGCGGACGCGCTCGTCCGGAGTCTGGAAAACGACGTGCGCCTGCAGCGGCGCAACCTGGAGCGTGACACCCGGCTGGCGGCGGCGGGCGCCCTCTCGGCCCGCGCCGTGGAGGCCGATTCGCTCGCGGTCGCGCAGGCGGAAGCCGCGCTCGCCGAGGCAAACTCGCGGCAGGTCGTTGCCCAACGGGCGCTCGCGCGGGCCAGCGTGCGGGCGCCCTTCACAGGCATCGTGAGCGAGCAGCTCGTGAGCGTCGGCGACGTCGTGCAGAATGGGACGGAGCTCTACACGATCGTGGATCCGTCCAGTCTCCGGCTCGAGGCCCAGCTCCCCGCGCAGTCACTGGGCGGGCTCCGGGTGGGAACGCCGGTACAATTCACGGTGAGCGGATTCAGTGACCAGCGCCTCGCTGGCCGGGTCACCCGGATCTACCCCTCCGTCGATCCGACCACCCGGCAGGTGCGCATCCTCGTCACCGTCCCCAACCCCGGGCAGCAGTTGGTGATCGGCCTCTTCGCGGAGGGCCGAGTGGTCACGTCGGAGCGGCAGGCGCTGACGGTGCCCAAAGCGGCAGTCGACCTGCGGGGAGTCCGGCCCACCGTGTCACAGGTCAAGAATGGGCGCATGGTCCGCACCGAGGTGATGCTGGGCCTGGAAGACGCGGTGGCGGAGCTGGTCGAGATCACATCCGGGCTCGCCGTGGGAGACACCGTCGTCCTGGGCAGTTCGCGCGGGATCGCGGCGGGCACACCGATCCGGGTGCAGGACGTCGCCGAGCGGGCCAACCCCTCCACCACGCCGTAGAGGGACCGCCATGTTCATCTCCGATTTTGCCATCAAGCGCCCGACGATCACCGTCGTCACGATGCTGGCGCTGGTGGTCGGCGGGATCATCGCCCTCATCCGGCTCCAGACCGACGAATTCCCCGAGGTGGCGCCGCCGTATGTCTCGGTGGCCGTGCCGTACCCCGGGGCCTCGCCGGAAACGGTGGAGACCGAGGTCCTGAACCCGATCGAGGAGGCGATTGCCTCCATCAGCGGCGTCAAGAAGGTCACCGGGAAGGCGGAGGACGGCTTCGCCTTCGTCCTGATCGAGTTCATCTTCGAGAAGCCGTTGCCGGAGGCGACGCAGGACATCCGGGACGCCATCTCCGCCATCCGGAACGACCTGCCGACCGAGATGGAAGAGCCGATCATCAAGAAGTTGAACGACACCGACCGGCCGATCGTCTCACTCGCGCTCTCCTCCACGCGCCTGACTCCCGCGGAGCTCACCCGCCTGGCCGATCCCGGCATCACACGCGAACTGCGTTCGATTCCCGGCGTCGCCGAGGTGACGGTCACCGGGAAGCAGGAGCGTGAACTCACGGTGGAGCTGCGGCCCGCGGCGCTGCAGGCGGCGCGCGTGAGCGTCGCCCAGGTGGTGCAGGCGCTGCAGACGCAGAACCTGGCCGCGCCGGTCGGGCGGCTGCAGGGGGACTACGACGAACGCTCCATCCGGCTGCGCGGCCGATTGGGCGGCCCCGCCGAGTTCGCACAACTCGTGGTGGCGGAGCGGAACGGGGTCCTGATCCGGCTGGGGCAGGTGGCAGATGTGCGCGACGGCATCGAGGAGCAGCGGACGCTGGCGCTCTTCAACGGCCTGGAAGCGGTCGGGATTGATATCAAGAAGTCGAAGGGGTACAGCACCACCGAGGTGGCCGGCCAGCTCCTGGAACGGGTGCGGAAAATGGAGGCGACGCTCCCCGAGGGCACGACGATCAACGTCGTGAAGAACTCGGGCACACGGGTCAAGGCCGCCGTCCGCAACGTGCAGGAGGCGCTCTTCGAGGGCGCGCTCCTGACCGTGCTGGTGGTATTCCTGTTCCTGAATTCCTGGCGTTCCACGGTCATTACTGGCCTGGCGCTCCCGGTGAGCGTCCTGGCCTCGTTCATTGCCGTCTGGGCGTTCGGGTTCAAGCTGGAGACCATGTCCCTGCTGGGCCTCTCCCTCGCCATCGGCATCCTCATCGACGACGCTATCGTGGTGCGGGAGAACATCGTCCGTCACGTCGAGCTGGGGAAGGACCACTATACCGCCTCGCTCGAGGGCACCGACGAGATCGGGCTGGCGGTCACGGCCACGACCTTTTCGATCCTCGCCGTCTTCCTGCCCGTGGCGTTCATGTCCGGCGTCGGCGGACAGTGGTTCAAGCCGTTCGCGCTGACGATGGCCTGCTCGGTGTTCGTGTCGCTCTTTGTCAGTTTTTCGCTCGACCCGATGCTCTCCGCCTACTGGCCCGACCCGTATATCCCGCCGGACCAGCGCAACTGGGTCACCCGCCAGCTCGACAAGTTCAACGCCTGGTTCGGCCGAATGGCCGAGGGGTACCGCGGCGTGATCGCCTGGGCGCTCGACCACCGCGCCGCCATGGTCGTCCTGGCGATTGGCTCCCTGATCAGTGCGTTTACCCTGCTCTGGAACGGGGTCCTCGGCTTCCTGGCGCTGGTGCTGGGGCTCGTCATCAGTGTCTGGTCGCTCTCCAGTTCGCGTCCGCTGCCCTTCCGCATTGCCGGGACGATCGCCGGTGCCGTGGTCGGCATCGGGCTCTTCTTCGTGGTGCCGGAATGGCACAAGGTGGGGGTCGGCTTCATGCCCCTCGACGACCGCTCGGAGTTCAACGTCCAGATCGAGACCCCGCCAGGTTCCAACCTGGCGTACACACGGGCCAAGGCGGAGGAAGCCGACCGGATCATCCGGGCGCGCTCGGACGTGATGTACAGCTACATCACCCTGGGCGACCCCGGTTCGAGCGCCGTGGACGTGGGGAGGATGTACGTCAAGCTGGCACCGAAGCACGACCGCCCGCTCAGTGCCGAACTCATCGGTGCCGAGGTACGGAGCGAACTGGTGCAACTGGGTGGCGTGAACATGGCCCTGTTCACGAGCGACATGGGTGGCGGGCGCAAGCAGCTCGCACTGCAGGTGAAGGGGCCGGACCTCGAGTCCATCAACACCGGGGCGGAGCAGATCCGCGCCGTCGTGGCGTCCACCGAGGGGTCGGTCGATATCGCGCTCTCGAGCAAGGGGCAGCGTCCCGAGCTCACGGTGGACCTCGATCGCGGGTTGGCCGGCGCGCTCGGCCTGACGGCCGGGCAGGTGGCGCAGGCGTTGCGCCCTGCCTTTGCCGGCATCGACGCCGGTGACTGGGTCGATCCGAGCGGCGAGACCCGCGACGTCGTCGTCCGGCTGGCGCCGTCCGCGCGCCGGCGGGCGGAAGACCTGAGGCAACTCCCGCTGCTTGTGCCGGGTGGCGCGAATGGCGTCCCGCGCACGGTTCCCCTGGGCCAGGTCGTCACGGTCCGGTCTGATCTCGCGCCAGCAGTCATCAACCACCTCGACCGGGACCTGGTGGTCAACGTCGAGTGGAACACACAGGGGCGCTCCACGGGTGAGGTCATGGCGGATGTGCGGAAGGCGCTTGCGCAGACCCCGTTGCCGCCAGGGGTGACCTACTCAGAAGGCGGCGACGCCGAGAACCAGAGCGAGGTGTTCGGGAACATCTTCCTGGCCCTCGGTGTGGCGGTGTTGCTCATGTACCTGATTCTCGTGATGCAGTTCGGTTCGTTCCTCGACCCGATGGCCATCCTCATGTCGTTGCCCCTCTCGCTGGTCGGGGTGATGCTCTCGCTCGCTCTCACCGGCTTGACGGTGAATATCATGAGCCTCATCGGCGTGATTCTTCTCATGGGTATCGTCGCCAAGAACGCGATCCTCCTCATCGATTTCGCGAAGTGGAGCCACGAGAAGGGGATGCCGATCCGCGAGGCGTTGATCGAGGCGGGCGCCATTCGTCTTCGCCCGATCCTGATGACGACGTTTGCGCTGATCGCCGGGATGATTCCGGTGGCCATCGCGAGCGGTGAGGGGGCGCAGTTCCGGCAGCCGCTGGGTGTGGCGGTCATCGGCGGTGTGCTCACTTCGACGCTGCTCACGCTGCTGGTCATCCCGACCGTGTACGAGATCTTCTTCGATTGGCGGGAGGCGTTGGGCGGTTGGATCAAGCGGAGGCGGGCGGGGGCGCCCGGGGCGGTCGTTGTGGACGGGGCTGTCAGCCGGCACTAGATTGGTGCCCATGCGCACGATGGGCGTTTCGTCACGGTTCCTCGCTGGAGCGCTGGCGGCCTGGTTCAGCCTGGTCATGGCCGCGCCCGCCATCCTGCACTCCTGTCCGATGGTCATGGCCACCGCGGCCGCGGCGGCCGAGAGCCACGCCCAGCACGGCGCTCACCACTCCGATCACCAGAGTCCCGACGTCCCGACCAGTTGCCAGTGCCTTGGCAGCTGCGCAGTATCCGCCCCCGCGATTCCGGCGGCTGGTTCGACAGCGCTGGGTGTCGTTCCCGGGCCGGTTGCCTCCGCGGACCTCCTGGATCCCTCGAAGGCTGCTCCCGTCCTCAAGGTGGATCACACCCAACCCTTCGCCACGGCCCCTCCGCTTCACCTCGGCTGATCCTGGCGCCTCGGCGCCCTCGATCACCGCCCACCAACCAACACCCTGTTCTCGCCTCCCCGGCACACGCCTGGGCAGGTAACCGTTCCTGCGGTTGACGCATGGCAGCTGCCGTCGAGCTCCCCGGTGTCCGCCGCGACAGGTTGGCGTCGCATGGCAGTTCGTGACCGCACCGCTACATCATCGAGCACCCTGACGATCTGTCTGGGGGTTCTCGCTTGTCTGGTGCTGGGGGGCGCCGAGGCCGGGCAGGCCCAGCAGCCGATGCCTGCGCCTGCCGACACCTCCAAGCCCCCGACGGTCACTCCGATCGTCGTCACCGGCAAGCGGGAGTACGCTGTCGCGCCGCCCGTCGCCACCGTCGAGATTCGCACGGAAGCGATCGAGCGGGCGCCGGCGGGCAATCCCTACGACCTGATCGGTCGGGCGGCGGGGATCGAGGTCCACCAGCAGGGTCAGGGGCCGGGGTTCGCCTCGAATGTGGTGATCGGCGGCTTCACGTCCGATCACTCCTCGGACGTGCTGCTGGTGCTCGACGGCGTGGCGATCAATCTGCCAATCCACGGACACGTCGAGGGCTATGCCGACTGGAGCATCCTTTCGCCGGGCGCCATCAGCGCCACCCGGGTCATCCATGGTCCCGCGAGCCCCCTCTACGGGGACTTTTCGCTTGGCGGTGTGGTCGAGGTGTATACCGCGGCCGATGCCGCGGCGACGACCGGGTCCCTGGGCGTGACTTCCTTCGGCGACGTGCGCGGCTGGATGACGGGCGGGTTCCGTCAGCCGGACGCCGGGGCGCTGTTCTCGGTGTCCGGCCAGCGGGAGGAAGGGTGGCGGGAGAATGCCGACTACCTGCTCGGGACGGCGGTGCTCCGCGGCTGGCGCGCGGTCGGACAGGGGCGGATCGAGGGGGGACTGTACGGCTACGGCTCCAGCTGGAATTCCCCCGGGTATGTGTCGGTGGAGCGGTACAACCAGGGCGATCTCGTGGCCGCGACGGACACGACGGATGGCGGCGACGCGGAGCGGTACATCGGCACGTTGCGGTACGGCGTGGCACTGAACCCGCTGACCACCTTCGAGGCGCAGGTCTGGGGGCAGGCCGGCACGTCCGCGGTCTTCCTCACGCTCCCGGAGGACGACGTGCTCCAGCAGACCGCGGAGCGGGATGACCGGCAGGCCGTCGGGATGCAGGCACAGGTCAGCCGAGCGCACGGCGACGGAGAATTCAGCTTCGGGCTGAGCGGGCGGTCGGACTGGACCACCTATACCCTGGACCAGACCGACGCACGGGTGCCGGTCTCGGCCGAGCAGGCGGATGACGGGCGATACCAGGCGATCGGCCTCTACGGCCGGTGGCGCGGGATGCTGAGCAGCCGGTTTATGTACGACCTCGGTCTCCGCGGCGACCTCGTGCACTACCAGAGCTACAACCACCTCGACTCCCTGGCGGATTGGCAGAGCGCCACCGATCCCGTGGTGAGCCCGAAACTTGGCGCCAGCTACATGGCGTCGAGCCGCCTCCGGTTTCTCGGCTCATTGGCGCGCGGGTTTCGGGGTCCGGTCGGTGTCATCGCCGACCCGAGCCGTCCCCTCGTGACCGCCTGGGCCGGCGAGATCGGAGCGGAGTACGGCACCAGCCGATTGCTGGTGACGATGTCGCTGTTCCAGTTCAACACGGCCAACGAGCTGATCAAGGACCCTGTCAGCCTCGCGATCGTGGAGACGGGAACCAGCCGGCGCCGCGGGATCACCGGAAGTGCCTCCTGGCAGGCCAGCCCGAAGGTGACATTCCAGGCCGAGGGGACCTTCAACGATGCCACGATTACCGGCGTCGCCGAACCGGTCGACGTCTCGTTTGACCTCGCGCCCATCTTCCCCCCGCGACCGAGCTTTCACACCGAACCACTGGAGCCGGGCGACCCGGTGCCCGGCGTTTCCGACTATTTCGGCCGCGTCGGTGTGGAATTCATTCCGAAGAACGGCTATTCCGCCTATGCCCTGGTGCGATTCACCGGCCCCTTCACGCCGATCGGCGAGTCCGGTGTGACCACCCAGGCTTACACCGTCTCCGATCTCGGCGGATCGTTGGCTCTCGGGGCCACGACCAGCATTGACGTCGACCTGCTGAACGTCTTTGACACCAAGTACGCCGAGATCCGCGCTTCCGGCTACATCAATCCCGGCGCACCACGCAGCCTGCTCGTATCGGTGCGCCTGCTCAACCCGCACTGACCGGCGGGTATCACCCGCAGTTCTGGAGGTATTTCCGATGCAGATTCTCGTTGTGCCTTGGGCTCCGGCTCGCCTGATGGTCATCCCGATGCTGATGCTCTCCTTCACCCTGGGGGCGTGCAGCAGCGACGAAGCCGCGGCGCCGGCGCACACGCATACGCCGGCCTCGGCCAAGTTGTTCGTCAACGACGTCGATGAGACGGCGAACCTGACCCTCGCGGCCGGCGCGGCCACGCGGGTCGTCGTGAAGTTCTACGCCGACGACGGCGATGAGATCACCGGCATCGAGGCGGACCACTTCGCCTCGATGACGTTCGTTCCTGGCACGCTTGCGACGGCAGTCGAGGATGCCGCCGCACATTTCGAGTTTGACGTCACGGCCCAAGCTGGCCCCGGGACCGGAACGGTGGTTGTCAGCTGGGGGCACGACGCGGCAGCCGACGAACTAACCTTCGGCCCCTTTCCGGTGACGGTACCGTAAAGGCGGCACCCCCTCCCCGACGGGATTGCGTTCACGGCGGACTGGATGTCAATTGCCCGGGTTCGCCGTGAACTACTTCCACATGCAGCGGAGCGTTGTGATGTCTACCCGTATCCTCGGCCGGTCCGGACCTGCCGCCCTGTTGCTGGCGATCCTCGCGGTCGGCACGCTGCAGGCCCAGCAACCAACCGCGAAGCCAGCCAAGCCAGCCAAGCCTGCCACGGCGGTGCCGAACGCCGTGAAGATCTCCTCCGTCGAGGGGATCACGGAGTATCAGCTGCCGAACGGCCTCCGGATCCTGCTCCTCCCCGACCAGACCAAAGCCGTCACGACCGTCAACATCACCTACCTGGTCGGGTCACGGCATGAGGACTACGGCGAGACGGGGATGGCGCACCTGCTGGAACACCTCCTCTTCAAGGGCTCCACCGGCCATCCGAAAATCGGTGAGGAGATGACGCAGCACGGGGCCCAGTTCAACGGGACCACCTGGTACGACCGCACCAACTATTTCGAGTCGGTGCCCGCGACGCCCGAGAACATCACATGGGCGCTGCAGCTCGAAGCGGACCGCATGGTGAACTCCTTCATTGCCAAGAGTGATCTCGAATCCGAGATGACCGTGGTCCGCAATGAATTCGAGCTCGGGGAAAACGACCCCGGTTCCATTCTCGAGGAGCGAGTCTTCTCCACCGCGTATCTCTGGCACAACTACGGCAACTCCACCATCGGCGCGCGATCGGATATCGAGAACGTCCCGATCGGGCGCTTGCAGGCGTTCTATCGGAAGTACTACCAGCCCGACAACGCCATCCTGGTCGTGGCGGGCAAGTTCGACGAAGCGGTCGTCCTGAAGCGGATCGAGCAGCTCTACGGCCCGATTCCCCGTCCGACGCGGGAGGGCGGCAACACCTTGTGGGGCACGTACACCGTCGAGCCGGTGCAGGACGGTGAGCGGTCCGTGACGCTCCGGCGGGTGGGGGACGAGCAGGTGGTGCTGGCCGGGTTCCACATCCCGGCAGGGTCGGACCCCGACTTCGCCGCCATCAGCGTCCTGACCCAGACTGCTCGGCTCGGCACCCAGTGGCCGGCTGTACCAAGCGCTGGTCGAGCCGAAACTCGCCGCCCGCGTCTGGTCGTCGGCGTACCAGCTCTACCAGCCGAGCATGCTCCTGGCCGGCGCCCAGCTCCGTACCGAGGACACGCTGGCCGTGGCACAGGCCGCGTTGCTCGCGACCCTCGACGAGGTCGACCACGAGGCCACCGACCGACGAGGAGGTGGCGCGCGCCAAGCAGACCATTCTCAAGAACATCGAGCTGAGCCTGACCCAGACCGACCAGGTGGGGCGCGCGCTGAGCGAGTGGGCGTCCCGGGGCGACTGGCGGCTGATCTTCATCAACCGCGACCGGGTGCGTGCCGTGACCCCCGCCGACGTGCAGCGGGTGGCAGCGGCGTACCTCAAGCCAAGCAACCGGACGCTCGGGGTGTTCATCCCCACCGCCAAACCGGATCGCGCCGAGGTCCCGCCGCTCCCCGACATCGCGGCGCTGGTCAAGGACTACAGGGGTGATACCACGATGACGCTGGGCGAGGCCTTTGACGCCTCACCCGCCAACATCGACGCGCGCACCATCCGGAGTGAGATGCCGAGCGGTATGCAGGTGGCCCTCCTCCCGAAGGAGACGCGCGGCCAGACGGTCAACGCCTCCATCCAGCTCCATTTCGGCACCGAATCGGCCCTAACGACCGGGCGACGGCGGCGTCACTGGCGGGGTCGATGCTGCTCCGCGGGACGGCGACGCACACGCGTCAGCAGATCAAGGACGAGTTCGACCGGCTGAAGGCACAGGTCAGCGTCCGCGGGACCGCCGAGGGAGCCACCGTCTCGATTTCGACGGTGCGCGCGAACTTCCCGGCCGTGCTGCGACTGGTGGGGGAGATATTGCGGCAGCCGAGCTTCGACCCCGCAGAGTTCACGACGCTGCAGCGGGAAGGGTTGGCGCGACTCGAATCGCAGCGGAGCGACCCGATCGCCCTGGCGCAGACCGCGCTCGCCCAGGCGACGCAGCCGTATCCGCCGGGGCATCCGCGGTACGTCAGCACCATCGACGGACGGGTGGAGCTCCTGAAGGCGGCGACGGTCGAGGAGGCCAAGCGCTTCTGGGTCGAGTTCTACGGCGTCGGTGCCGGAGAGACGGCGATCGTCGGGGACTTTGACCCGGCGGAGATCGCGCCCGTCCTCACCGAAATCTTCGGGTACCTGGACGAGTCCCGCCCCGTACGCGCGGGTCCCGAATCTGCTTTCCGACAAGCCGGCGGTGAGCCAGCAGATCGAAACACCGGACAAGGCGAACGCCATCCTGCTGGCGTCGACCAATTTCCCGTTGCGCGACGACGATCCCGCCTACCCGGCCATGGCCATCGGCGACTACATCTATGGCGGGTCGGCCTTCGATTCCCGGCTCATGGTCCGGATCCGGCAGCAGGAGGGATTGAGCTACGGCGTTGGGAGCGGACTGAGCGTCAGTTCGCAGGATCAGGTCGGGCAGGAGTTCGTGTACGCCATCTTTGCGCCGGAGAACGGCGCCAAGGTGGTCGAGGCCTTCAAGCAGGTGACAGACACCGCCGTGATGGGCGGGTTCACGCCGGAGGAGGTGTCCAAGGGGAAGGCCGGCTACCTGCAGCAGCGGCAGCTGGCCCGGGCCGACGACGGCAGCCTGGCGGATCAGCTTGGCGGACGGCCTCTATCTCGGGCGGACCATGGTGTGGGAGGCGAAGCTCGATCAGGCGATCGGCGCCCTCACGCCGGCGCAGGTGAGCGACGGCTTCCGCGCGTTCGTCAGCCCGTCAAGATTCACGGTCATTACCGCCGGCGACTTCGCGAAGGGGAAGGAGCCATCGCCGCAGCCGTAACAGGCTGGGGAGGCCGGCCTCCGGGGACCTCAGTCGTCCCGGAGGGGAGTGCGGCGCTTCGCCTTCGTGGCGGAGCGCCGTTTCTTTGCCTTGAGGCGATTCTCCGCGGCCGACCGAGGTGGCCGTGTCTTGCGGCGTGGCTTCGGTGGGACCAGCGCTTCGGCGACCAGCTTCTGGAAACGCTTCGTCGACCGCGTCCCGGTTCTTGAGCTGGCTCCTGGTGCCGGCCGAGACACGAGCCGCAGCCACCCTTCGCCATCGAGGCGGCGGCCCAGCACGGAGGTGAGGAGCGTCCGTTCCCGCTCGGTCAGGCTGGGGGATGCGACCGGGTTCCACCAGAGCTCCACCCGGGTGGAGGACGTGTTGACGTGCTGGCCGCCCGGCCCCCCCGCCTTGGTGGCGCGAAAGGTGAGTTCGTGGAGGGGAATGGGTGCGGGCATGCTGGTAAGATATCCGCTACTTTTCCCCGATGGCGAACATTGATCGACTCGAGGCGCACCTGGGCGCCCTCTCCGGGGCGGTGCTGGGGTATTCCGGTGGCGTCGACTCCGCCGTGCTCGCGGTCGTCGGGGCCAGGGCCCTCGGGCCTTCCCGGTTCGTCGCCGTGATCGGGCGAAGCGCGTCGTACCCTGACGTGCAGTGGCGGACGGCGGTCGACCTGGCGGCGCGCTTCCAGGTGCCGCTGCTCGAAGTGAATACCAGCGAACTGGCGGATCCTGACTACGTGGCGAATCCGCTCAATCGCTGCTTCTTCTGCAAGTCGGAGCTCTGGCGCGTGCTCGGGGCGGTGGCGGCCGATCGAGGGTTCGAGTTTCTGCTCGACGGCACGAACGCCGACGATCTCACGGAACACCGTCCCGGCGCGGCCGCCGGCGCCGCCCGGCGGGTGCATTCTCCCTTGGTGGAGCTCGGGTGGACCAAGGCCGACGTGCGGGAGGCGGCGCGCCAGATCGGCCTGCCGACCTGGGACGCGCCGGCGGCGCCCTGCCTCTCGAGTCGCCTCCAGTACGGCCTCCCCGTCACCGCCGAGCGGCTGCGGCACGTGGAACTCGCCGAAAAGGTGATTCGAGACTGCGGCGTTGTCGGTGATGTTCGCGTGCGCCATCTCGGCGACCGGGCGCGGGTGGAGGTGCTGGCCGCGGAGCGGCCCCTCGTGGAGCAGCGGTGGCAGGAGGTCGCGAGCCGGCTCCGGGCGCTCGGGTTTGCCGAGGTGGAGCTTGATGCGCGAGGGTATCGTCGCGGCAGCCTCCTGCCGATCGCACCCGCGTTCGACGGCGCCTGAATGCTCGGGTGCCTCTCCCTGCCGTTTCGCCTGCTCGGGTTCCTCGTCGTGGCCGCGCTGGTCTATGTCGGGTGGACGGAGCGGGCCCGGATCGCCCCGTACTGGCATCGGCTGACCGATCGTCCAGTGCCCAGCGCCATCGGGGTCGCGGGCCGCCCAGGCGAGTTGGCGCTTCAGCGGGCAACCGACAAGGTCGACAGCCTGAACGGCTGGGGCGCTGATTCGGTGACGCTCACTGCCGCCGAAATGGCGTCGCTGGTCGGCGCGGGACTCGACCAGCATGTCCGCCGGGAGCTCGATTCCCTGGAGGTGACGCTTGGCGAGGGTCGCATCGCGGTCAGCGGGAAGATCCGGACTGCCGGGCTTCCACGCGACGTGCTGGGCCCGCTGGCCGGCGCGCTCAACGACCGGGAACCGATCCGGGGGGCGGGGCCGGTCCGCGTGACGCACCCTGGCATGGCCGAGTGGCGTCTCGAGGCCTTTGAGGTACGCGACTTCGAGTTTCCGCGAGAGATGGTGCCGCACATCGTTGGCCTGCTGGCCGGCGACGAGCGGGACAGCGTGTTTGCGATCGCGATTCCGGCCGGAATCGGAGCGGTGCGGGTGCATCCGGACGGCGTGACGTTGTATCCTTCGAGTCGACAACCATGACAGCGCATCGAATCCTCGTCATCGACGACGAAGCCGGCGTCCGCGACGCCCTGAAGCAGGTCCTGGCCTACGAGGGGCACGATGTCCGCGTGGCCGGCTCCGGTGGCGAAGGGCTGACGGTCTACCCGGAGTTTCGTCCCCACCTCGTCTTTCTCGACGTCAAGATGGCCGGCCTGGATGGGCTGGACACGCTCACCCGGCTTCGCGAACTCGACCCCTCCGCCACCGTGGTCATGATTTCCGGACATGGCACGATTGCCACAGCGGTGGAGGCGACCCAGCGGGGCGCGTTCGATTTCCTCGAGAAGCCGCTCGACAGTGACCGGCTGCTGGTCACGGTGCGGAATGCGCTCAACCAGGTGGTGCTGACCAACGAGAACCAGCGGTTCAAGAAGGCCGTGGATGAGGCCCATGCCATGGTCGGGACGAGCCCCGCGCTGCGTGGGGTGCGGGCGTTGATCGACAAGGTCGGCCCGACGCCGGCCCGGGTGCTGATCACCGGAGAGAACGGCAGCGGCAAGGAGCTGGTGGCCCGCGCTATCCATGCGGCCAGCCCGCGACGCCAGGGACCGTTCATCGAGGTCAACTGCGCCGCCATTCCCAGCGAGTTGATCGAGAGCGAGCTGTTCGGCCACATGAAGGGGTCGTTCACCGGCGCCTTTGCCGATCGACCGGGCAAGTTCGAGCTCGCAGACGGCGGGACGCTGTTCCTCGACGAAATCGGGGACCTCTCGCTGCCGGCGCAGGCCAAGATGCTTCGCGCGCTGCAGGAGGGCGAAGTCACCCGGGTGGGCGGCGCCAAGGCGCTCCGCGTCGACGTCCGGGTGCTCGCGGCCACCAACAAGGACCTCGAGGCGGAAATCGCGGCGGGCCGCTTTCGCGAGGACCTGTTGTACCGGCTCAACGTCGTGCCGATCGTGGTACCGCCGCTGCGGGAGCGCGCCGCCGACATTCCGGAACTGGTCGACCACTTCGCCTCGAGTATCGCCGCGGCGGCCGGGGTGCCCGCGCGCCAGTTCGACCCCTCCGCGGTGGAACGGCTGCAGCGCCGGGCCTGGCCGGGGAACGTGCGCGAGTTGCGGAATGCTGTCGAGCGGCTGATGATCCTTGCGGCGGGCAAGTCCGTGACCGCGGCCGACGTGGATCGCATCCTCGCCGGCAGCGCCGACGCCGCGGCGGGCGCGGCGGGATCGAGCATGGACAGTCCCTTCTCGGCGCCGACCTTCGAGGCGTTCAAGCTGGGAGCCGAGCGGGTCTTTCTCGAGGGCAAGCTGCGGCAGCATGATTGGAACGTCTCCGAGACCGCCCGGGCGCTTGACATGCCGCGGTCAAACCTCTACAAGAAGATCGAGCGCTACGGCCTGACGCGGGAGTCTCCTTGAGCGATCAACCGCGGGACTGGGACAAGGAACTGGCCGCCATCGACAAGGTGATGGCTAAGAGCGCGGGGTCGCCGGCGCCACCAGCGGTACCCGCGCAACGGGGCGGGGGAGGGGCCGTCCAGATGCCCACCGGCGGTGGCGCGGTGAGCAAGCGCGCCGCCCTGACCACCTGGGTGCGCGCCGGGCTCGGCCTCCTGCTGGCTGCGGCGGTCCTCCAGTGGCCCTACGCACACCGGTGCGGCCTCGGCCTCATGCTCTACCTCGGCGCTGCGACCATGGTCGCCGTCGCGGGCATCTGGACCATGGCCATCAGCTGGCGCCGCCGCCAGGGATGGGCGCATACGGCGGGTCTGGGTGTTTTCCTCGGCGGGCTCGTCCTCGTGGCCAGCGTGTTGCTCCCGCGGCTCGGCTATGCCACGACCGTGCTCCCCTGGATGTGCGAGTAGCCGCATTCTCCGTTCACTCTGAACTCCCGAAAGCCTGATGCCAAAGACCTTTAAGAATTTCATTGACGGCAAGTGGGTCACCCCGACGACCGGGACCTGGTTCGAAAACCGCAATCCTGCCGACACGCGCGACCTGATCGGGCGATTCCCCGATTCCGGGGCGGCCGACATCAAGGCCGCCGTGCGCTCCGCGCAGCGGGGCTTCGAAATCTGGCGCCGCACGCCGGCCCCGGCCCGGGGCGACGTCCTGCGCCGGCTCGGCGACCTCCTGTCGACGCACAAGGAAGAGCTTGCCGACGGTATGACCCGTGAGATGGGCAAGGTGCTCGCCGAGACGCGGGGTGACGTGCAGGAGGGCATCGACACCGCCTATTACGCCGCAACCGAGGGCCGTCGCCTCTTCGGGCATACGGTGCCGTCCGAGTTGCGGGACAAGTGGGCGATGAGCTTCCGGCGGCCAATGGGTGTGGCCGGGCTGATCACGCCGTTCAACTTCCCCCTCGCCATTCCGACCTGGAAGATGTTTCCGGCGCTCGTCTGCGGAAACGCGGTCATCCTCAAGCCCTCCGAGGATGTACCGTACACGTCGCACCGGCTGGTGGAGCTGCTCCTGGAGGCCGGGCTGCCGCCCGAGGTTGTCCAGTTGGTCCATGGCCGCGGCGCCACGGCCGGCAAGGCGCTCGTCGAGCATCCAGACGTTCCGGTCATTTCCTTCACCGGGTCGACCGCGACGGGGTCCTTCATCGGCGAGACCTGCGGCCGGATGCACAAGCGGTTGTCGCTCGAGATGGGTGGCAAGAACGCCCAGATCGTGATGGCCGACGCCGATCTGGACCTGGCACTCGACGGCGTCCTGTGGGGAGCCTTCGGCACGACGGGCCAGCGGTGCACCGCCACCAGTCGCCTGATCCTGCACAAGAAGATCCATGACAAGTTCCTTCGGAAACTGGTGGACGCTGCCGAGGGGCTGCGGCTGGGCGACGGGCGGAAGGGCTATGACGTGGGTCCGCTCATCCACGAGCGTTCGCGGCAGAAGGTGGAGTCGTACGTGGCGATCGGACAGGAGGAGGGGGCGGAGCTGATCACCGGCGGCAAGAAGCCGGGCGGGGAGCGGCTCGGCCATGGGTTCTTCTATCGGCCGACCATTTTCGCGGGCGTGAAGCCGTCGATGCGGCTGGCACAGGAAGAGATCTTTGGCCCCGTGCTCAGTGTCATCCAGGTCCGCAGCTTCGAAGAGGCCGTTCGGGTCAACAACGGGGTCAAGTACGGACTGTCGAGTTCGATCTACACACAAGACGTCAACCAGGGCTTCCGCGCCCTCCAGGAACTCGACAACGGGATCTCCTACGTCAATGCCCCCACCATCGGCGCCGAGGCGCACCTGCCCTTCGGCGGCGTGAAGGCGACCGGCAATGGGCACCGCGAGGGTGGCTGGGAAGTCTATGAGTTCTATTCCGAGACCAAGGTCGGCTACGTCGACTACAGCGGCACGCTGCAGCGGGCGCAGATCGACAACTACGATGATTGACGTCCGGTTGCGCCGTCGTGAGGCGGCCGCTAAGGTTCGAGTGTAGCGGCTCGCCCACCCGAGGTTCTCGCGCATGCGCCCATTGCAAGTCGGTTCAACCCGACGAGGCCCCACGTCCGACGAGGGGTCACTCGACCAATACCTCCGCGAGATCAGCCGTTACCCGCTGATCCCGCAGACGGAAGAGGTCACGCTCGCGCAGGGCATCCGCCGCGGCGACGCGGAGTCCCTCGACAAGCTGGTCCGAAGCAACCTGCGGTTCGTGGTCTCCGTGGCCAAGAAGTACCAGAATCAGGGGGTCAGTCTTGCGGACCTGATCAACGAGGGCAACCTCGGTCTGATTCGCGCGGCCCACAAGTTTGATGAGACCAAGGGGATCAAGTTCATCTCCTACGCGGTCTGGTGGATCCGGCAGGCCATTCTGCAGGCGCTCGCCGAGCAGAGCCGGATCGTACGCGTCCCGCTCAACCGTGCCGGCACCCTCCACCGCATCGGGAAGAAGACCGCGATGCTGCTGCAGGAACTCGGGCGGGAACCGACCCCGGCGGAAATTGCCGAGGGGATGGATATCTCGATGGAGGAGGTCCAGAAGACGCTCTCCATCAGCCAGGCGCACCTGTCCCTCGACGCCCCGATGACGCCCGGCGAGGACAACCGCCTGCTGGACTACCTCCCCGACACGCAGAACGCCGGTTCCGACAGCGAGACGTTCGAACATGCGCTGACCGAGGGGATCGAGGAGGTGCTGGCGACTCTCAAGGAGCGGGAGGCGAAGATCCTCCGCCTCTATTTCGGCCTGGATGGCCCCGAGCCGATGACGCTCGAAGAGATCGGAACCCTCCTCGGTATCACCCGCGAACGGGTACGACAGATCAAGGAGAAGGCGTTGAGCCGTCTCCGGCATGTGAGCCGCGCCCGGTCACTTGAGAGCTTCCTGACGTAAGGCGTTCTTCCGGCGCTCCCGCCTACAATCATCAGCCCCGAGTCCTCCGCCCTTCTTCCCGGCTCACTCCCATGGCATCGAATTCCTCCTTCGACATCTCCACCGGCGCCGACCTGCAAGAGGTCGACAACGCGGTCAATCAGGCGCTCAAGGAGATCCAGCAGCGCTATGACTTCAAGGGCACCCATTGCACGATCGAGTTTGACCGCGACAAGGCCGAACTCCGTCTGGCTGCCGACGATGATTTCCGCATGAAGAGCCTGCTCGACGTGCTCCAGGGGCGGCTCATCAAGCGCGGAGTGCCGGTCAAGAACATGACCACCGGCGACTTCGAGTCCGCCACCGGCAGCTCGGTCCGGTGCACGGTGACCCTCACCCAGGGTATCGCCACCGACATCGCGAAGCGGATCACCAAGGCCATCAAGGACAACAAGGAGTTCAAGAAAGTGAGCGCCAGCATCCAGGGGGATGAAATCCGCGTCACCAGTCCCTCCCGGGACGAGCTCCAGGCGGTGATGGCGTTCCTGCGCGGCGCGGACTTCGATATTGAGTTGACCTTCGGGAACTACCGCGGATGAAGGTGCGGTTCACCCCGCTCTTTCTCACGGCGGCCGCGGTGGCGGTGGCGGTGGCGTCGTGCAACCCGGCCCAGCCGGTTGCCCCCCCCACTCCCGCGCCCGCACCACCGGCCGCTGCGCGCCCTCCCGCCGGTGCCGTGGTCGATTCGGGGCCCGGCGGGCCGGCGGTTCCGGCGTTGCCGCCGGATACGGTGGTCAGCACCTCGGATGTGCGCATTGGCCTCGCGGTCGGCGCATCGGAGGTGCGGGTCGGCGGTGGCGGCCCCCTCGTGATCACGAACCCGGCCGGTGTGCGGATGCAGGACGTGATCGAGGGTGCAGCGTGGCGCGTGCGGCCCGCGGGGCCGGCGATGACCCTCGCCGGCCCCGGTGGCCTCAACGGCGGGCGGGTCGATGCCCTGGTGGTGACACCGCTGCATCCCGGGCAGTTCGTGCGCATCGACGGGCGGGACTATCGCGGTGAGGTGTCCGTGATCCCGGGCCCCGACGGCTTGACCGTGATCAATCGTCTCGGGCTGGAGTCGTACCTCGCCGGCGTCCTGTCGGCGGAAATGGGCCGGCGTGACCCGAGTGAGGTGCAGGCGATGTACGCGCAGGCCGTCATTTCGCGTACCTATGCCGTGCGCAACCTCGGCAAGCGCCGGGCGCTCGGGTTCGACCTCTACGGCACGGTCTCGGACCAGGTGTACGGCGGAGTCGGCGCGGAGACGGCGCAGAGTTGGGACGCGGTCCGCGCCACGCGCGCAGAAATCGTCACCTGGAAGGGGCAGCCGATCGACGCGTTCTTCTATTCGACCTGCGGTGGGCGGACGGAGTCCGGTGCCGCCGTCTTCCAGCTGGCAGGAGATCCCTACCTGAAGTCGGTCTCCGATCTCGACCCCAACGGGCAGGCGTACTGCCGGTTTTCGCCGAGGTTCCGGTGGCGCGAGGAGTATTCCGGCGACAGCCTCGAGGCGATGCTGCGGCGCACCCTGCCCGGCCTCACGCGTGTCAATGCCTCCAGTATCTCGAGAGTTGAGGATGTGACGGTCTCCCGCCGCACTCCCTCGGGCCGGGTGGACGCGGTGGAGTTCAATCTCAACGGGCGGCGGGTCTCGGTGTCCGGCCAGGCGGTGCGGCGGGCGTTCCAGCTGCCGGACGGAGGCATGCTCCGCAGCACCGCATTCGAGGTCCAGGAGCGGGCCGATGGCTCACGGGTCAGCTGGCTCGCCATCGACGGCCGCGGTGCCGGCCACGGGGTCGGCTTTTGCCAGTGGGGAGCCGTGGGGCGGGCGCGGGAGGGCCAGGATTACGGACAGATCCTCGTGGCGTATTATCCTTCCACCAGAATCGATCGCCTGAATTGACCGGGAACTCCGGGAGCAGAGCATGAGCGAAACGTTGCGTGTCGGCGTGATCGGGGCGGGGGCCATCACCCAGGTGGCGCACCTGCCCGTGCTGCGGAGGCTGAAGGGTGCGGAGGTCGTCGCCATCTGCGATGCCGACTACCCCAAGGCCAATGCGCTCGCCGCCCGGTTCAAGGTCGAGAATTCCTTCGACGATATCGAGGACCTCCTCGGGCATTCCGAACTGGACGCCGTCGTCATCTGCACGCCCAACCACCTGCATGAAGGCCATGTCCTGGCGGCGCTGCGCGCCGGCGTGCACGTGCTTGTCGAGAAGCCGCTCGCGCTCAACACCGCCAGCGCCCAGCGGGTGGTTCGCGCGGCCGCCAAGCAGGATCGTGTCGTCATGGTGGGGATGAACCACCGGTATCGCGCCGATGTGCAGATCATCCGCAGCTTCGTGCAGACCGGCGAGCTGGGCGATGTCGAGAGTGTGCGCGGCAGCTGGCATGTCTTCCGGCCGAGTCGTTCGATGCTCGGCTGGCGCCTGAAGCGCGATTTGGCGGGTGGGGGGGCCATGCTCGACCTCGGCCTGTCGATCCTTGACCTCGGCCTCTGGTTGGCGGGGAACCCCAAGCCGGTGCGGGTCAGCGCCACGCTCGACCGGGCGGGGAGGGAACGCGCCACGGAGCACGCCGGGAGCGCGTTCGTGGTGTGTGAGAACGGCGCCTGCATCTTCGTGGACGTGACCTGGCATCACCTGGGCGAAGGCGAGCGATTCGGCGTCGGGTTGCGGGGGAGCAAGGGCACTGCCAGCATCAATCCGCTCAAGGTCTGGAAGATCATGCACGGCACACCGGTCGATGTGGCGCCGACGGGGTCGGTGACCCGCGAGAGCATCTTCACGGCCTCCTACCGCGCCGAATGGGCGCATTTCGTCGCGGCCATTCGCGGCGAGGCCAAGGCGCCGGATCTCGAGGAGCACGTGGCGCTGCACCGCGTCATCGACGCGATCTACAAATCGGCTGACGACGGCCGCGACGTCCTGCTGTGACGCGCAGGCGCCGGGTTGCCCTCCTGCTCGGGCTCCTCGGCGCCTGGTGGGCCGGCGCCGCGCAGGCCCAACGCCCGTCGACTGACTCGTCCCGCGCAGTCGGAGCCATCCCGCCGCAGATTGCGCTCATCACCGTGGGCCCCGGATCGATCCTCTGGGAGAAATTCGGCCACAACATGATTCGGGTGACGGATCCCGTCACCGGCACGGACATCGCCTACAACTTCGGCATCTTTGATTTCGGGCAGAAGAACTTCTTCTGGAACTTCCTGCAGGGGCGGATGCTCTACGCCATGGCGGGCTACGACGCGACGCGCGACATCCAGCGCTACGTGAGTGCCGGTCGTTCCGTCGAGGTGCAGGACCTCCTCCTGACCCCCGATCAGGCCCGCACGCTCGCTGCCAACCTCGCGCGGAATGCCCTGCCGGCTTTCCGGGACTATCGCTACGAACCCTATCGCGACAACTGCTCGACCCGGGTGCGGGACGCCCTCAATCTGAGCCTGGGCGGCGCGCTCGAGGCCCCGCTCACGGCGCTGCCGGCGAACGCCACCTTTCGATCACGCACCGCAGAACTCACGGCCGGGAGTCCCGCGTGGTATTTCGGCCTGATGCTCCTCCTCGGCCCCTCCACCGACCAGCCGCTGTCGGCGTGGGAGGACTCGTTCATCCCGATGAACCTGTCGCGGTACCTCGAACCGGCCACCAATCCCGAGGTGGACGGCGGGGCTGCGCCGCTCGTTGAAGCCGCAAGCCTCCTCCCTGCCCGCGACGGCAGGTTGACCTCCACCCGCTCACCGTCGTCGTGGCTCGGCTGGTTCCTGGTGCTGGGAGTCGTGGTGGGAGGGACGCTGGCGTGGGCCGGGGGACGCAGTGGGGGTGGGAGGGGGCGGCGGCCGTTTCTGGTGCTCGCCGGTGCCTGGGCGCTGCTCTCAGGGGTCGCAGGCCTCATTATGGTCTACCTGTGGGCGTTTACCGACCACAGCTACGCCTATCGCAATGAGAACATGCTTCAGGCCAGCGTGCTCGGCCTGATCATGTTCGGTCTCCTGGCGGCCTGGGCCCGCCGGGGCGGTCCGGCACCGACCGGGGTGCGTCTCCTCGCCTCGATCGTGGCGGCGCTCTCGCTGCTCGGAGTCCTCATGCAAGTGCTGCCCTGGTTTGCGCAGGTCAACGGCCCGGCCCTGGTCTTCTTTGTTCCCGCCAATTTCGGGATGGCACTCGGTGCGTTCCGTGCCGCGCCTCGGCCGCTCAGGACGCCTGGGCTGCCCGGAGTCCGTCCGTAGCTGCCGCGAAGTCCGGTGAGAGCTTCAGCGCCTGCTGGTAGAACTGCACCGCCGCCGCCTTGTCCCCCTGATCCTGCGCCAGCACGGCGCGTCCGAACAGGACGAGCGCCTCGGAACTGACCTTGGCGGACGCCGGCGTCCCGGCAGGGAGGGCCGGCAGCCGCTTCCCCGACATCAGTTGCGAGGCGATGTCGGACACCATCTGGGCGAGCTCCGATCGGGCCCGCTGCCCGGTGGAGACCACTTCCAGGATGGTGCCCGTGCTGGTGTCGATGAGCCGAGCGTCGATGCGCACCCGTCCGTAGTAGTCCACGAATGTCCCCGTGACCACATACGTTGCGCCGAGCTGCTTCCCGACGCGGGTGGCGGCCGTCGCGTCTACGCGCCCTCCACGGCTGAGCCCATCCCGTTCCACCATCTGCTGCGCCGCCATCCGATCGAGCGTGCGCAGGCCGGCGTTCCGCCTCAGGTCGGACGTGAGGGCGGCAGAGATGCCGCGCCCCAGCCCCACAAAATCCATGGAGTCGAGGCCGTAGGAGCCACCATTCTCGAACGTCAGGACAACGATTGCCGGTGCCGCGGCCTGCCCGAACAGCGGCGGCGCGGCAGCAGCGAGCATGAGGAAGCAGAACAGGCGGGCCGTGCGCTTCATCGGTCCACTCCTTGAGGGAATCTGTGTCACAGCGTCACCGTCCAGCCCTCATGGGCGGCGTTGACGGTGATTCCGACGGGCGCAGCGGCGCGGGCCATGGCGAGCAGCCCGTCCACATCGCCGTCGTCGTGCTCGGGGTCATGATGGAACAGCGCCAGTTGCCTGACCCGCGCCTCCGCCGCCAGCGCCACTGCGTCCAGTGCGTTCGAATGTCCCCACCCCAGGCGCTCCGCGCTCAGCAGGGGCGTATACATCCCGTCATGGATCAGCAGCGTGCTGTCGCGCACGAACTGCGAGAGGGATTCGCGCCAGCCGGCCGGGACTCGGGCGGCGCCCCCCGACCCCAGCTCGTTGTCGGTCAGGTAGGCCACGGTCGGCCCCCCGCCGTCGGGCGTGATTCGAAATCCGAGCGCCCCGCCGGGGTGGGAGAGCCCGAACGACCGAACCTCGAAACCGGGCACTCGTGCCACGTCGCCCGGCTGGAGTTCCTCCACCACGACCTGTGCCGGCCGGGCGGTACGTGGCACAGGGAAGACGGCCGGATCGAGCTGTCGTTCAAGCACCGCTTCAAGGGTGACACCGACAGGCGACGGGCCGTGAATGTGGATCTCCTGCCCATCGGCGTACATCGGGGAGAAGAACGGCAGTCCCTGGATATGATCCCAATGCACGTGCGAGAGGAACAGGTCGAGGCGCCCGTGGGGTGCCCGGGCACGGAGGTCGTGGCCGAGCTTTCGGATGCCCGATCCCGCGTCGAGAATCACGCAGTGACCGGCGTCGTCCGTGATGGAGACGCACGGCGTATTGCCACCATAGCGCGCCGTGCCGAGGCCGGGGACGGGGATCGTCCCGCGTGTCCCCCAGAAGGTGACACGAACACTCATCGCCATGCCAGGGGTGCGGGGCGAGATCCGTGCCGTGGAAGCCATGCGCCAATGAGGGACTTCAGGGGAGTCTGCGCCGTGACGTGGGTCACGCGGGCCGCACGGCCGCCTCCAGGGCCGCGCGGTCCAGGATCGTCACCTGTCGGCGTCCGATGGCGATGACTTCTCGGTCCACCAGGTGCCGAAGGGTGCGCGACACGGTTTCACGGCTCGCGCCGATCAACTCCGCCATGTTCTGGTGCGTGAGTCGGCGGGGGAAGACATCGCTGCCCGCTTCCGCCGACTGCTGCAGGAGCAGGTGCGCGACCCGGCCATTGACGTCGAGCAGGCTCAGCGCGCGGATCCGCTCGTCGGCGGCGCGGAGGCGGCTCGACATGGCCGCGAGCATGGCGAGGCAGAGGTCGGGCGAGGCGCGGAGCCGCTCGTGGAACGCCCCGCGATAGAGCGTCATGACGTGGCAGGGGGTCATGGCGATGACGTGCGCCGACCGTGGCGCATCATCGAGGAGGGACATCTCGCCGAAGACCGCTCCGGCTCCGAGCACGCTCAGGATCACCTCGCGCCCGTCCTCGCCGATCAGGACGACCTTCACCCGCCCCTCGATCACGACATACATCGCGTCGCCCGGGGCATCCTGCCGGAGGATCACCTGACCGGCAGGATACGACCGTTCCCGCGAGGCCTGGGCCAATGCCGCGAGGTCGGCCGGCGGGACGTTCGTGAGGATGGGCACCGAGCGGAGGATCTCAAGCGGAGACTGGGTCACCGTGCCTCAGCATGGAAGTAGAAGCAGGGACGTTACTTAGAGGGGGAGGTGGAGTCAATTCAGGTTGGGTCACACCGGCCGCCGCCGCGACCGTCGGTGCTTCCGTTCGGCCTGTAACTCGTTTATCTTTCCCGGCTTGCGAACCCTGGCCCACTCCGGGCCTCGGCGACCACCCGATGCACTCAGGAGCACCTCGTGAAGGCCGACATCCATCCCGTATACCAGAAGCTGACGGCCATTTGCGCCTGCGGCAATTCGTTTGAGACCCGTTCGACGGCGACGTCCGTTCACGTCGAAGTATGCGCGAAGTGCCACCCGTACTACACGGGCAAGCAGCGCCTGATGGATACCGCTGGTCGCGTCGATCGGTTCCGCCGCCGCTACCAGGCAGGCGCCGACGCTCCAAAGGAGTAGGGCATGGAGGCGCGCCTCCGCCAGGCCTTGGCCAGGGCGGAGGAGGTGTCGCGGGAACTGTCCGACCCCGCCACCGCCCGTGATTCGAAGCGCCTGACGACTCTTGGACGGGAGCACGCCCGGCTGGTGCCGATCGTACGCGCGGCGGAGCGGCTCCGGCGGCTCGAAGACGAACTCTCGCAGGCTCGGGAAATGGCACAGGAGGCCGATCCCGAGCTTGTGGCGTTAGCACGGGTTGACCTCGAGCGGCTCCCGGCCGACGTGGACACCACCCGCACTGAACTCCACGCCCTGCTGGTCCCGCGAGATCCGCTGGACGACCGCGACGCGATTGTCGAAATCCGGGCCGGGACCGGCGGCGACGAAGCGGCCCTCTTTGCGGCCGATCTCTACCGGATGTATACCCGCTATTGTGAGCGGCATGGCCTGCGGATCGAACTGATTTCCGAGAGCGACGCATCGCTCGGCGGCATCCGCGAGGTCGTCTTTGCCGTGCGCGGGGAGGATGCCTTCGGCCGACTGCGGCGCGAGTCGGGGGTGCACCGGGTGCAACGAGTGCCCGCCACCGAGACGCAGGGCCGGATCCACACCTCTGCGGCGACCGTGGCCGTGCTGCCCGAGGCCGAGGAGGTGGACGTCACGATCGAGGCGAAGGACCTCAAGATCGACGTCTTCCGGTCGTCCGGTCCCGGCGGGCAGAGCGTGAACACTACCGACAGCGCCGTGCGGATCACGCACCTGCCGTCGGGGCTGGTGGTCAGCCAGCAGGACCAGAAGTCCCAGTTGCAGAACAAGCTCAAGGCGATGGAGGTGTTGCGGGCCCGGTTGCTGGACCGGATGATCGCCGAGCAGGAAGCCGCGCGGGCGCACGACCGCCGGGCGATGGTCGGCACCGGTGATCGCTCCGCCAAGATCCGCACCTACAACTATCCGCAGAGTCGCGTGACGGATCACCGGATCAACCTCTCGGTCCACAACCTGCCTGACATCATGGATGGGCATATCGAGGAAGTTGTCGAGGCGCTCCGGGTGGCGAGCCGGCAAGAGGAGTTCGAGAGTGGTAACTGACCGGCCGCTGACGGCGGCCTCGGCGCTGGCGGATGCGGCGGAGTCGCTCCGGGCAGCCGGTGTCGCGGACGCCCGCCGCGAGGCGGCACGGCTTGCCGAAGCCGCGTGGACGCTGGAGCCCGGCCAGGCACGATTGCACCCGGACAGGGTATTGACGGAGACAGAGGTGGGGGGGCTGGCGCGCCTCGTGGAACGCCGGGCGGCGGGTGAGCCGCTTGCCCACGTGGCGGGAGGCATCGGCTTTCGGCACCTCCAGTTGGCCGCCGATGACCGGGCACTCATTCCCCGTCCCGAAACCGAAGGGCTGGTTGCCCTCGTCTTGGAGAGAATGGCCACGGGGGTCGTCGCGGACGTCTGCACCGGAAGTGGCTGCATTGCGCTGTCGCTCGCCCAGGAAGGCCGGTTCGAGCGCGTGATCGGGGTGGACTGTTCGAGAGAGGCGCTCGACCAGGCCCGGGCGAACGGCGCGCGAGCCCGACTCCGAGTTGATTGGCGGCTCGGCAATCTCCTGGCACCGCTGCACGGCGAAGTGCTCGATGTGCTGGTCGCCAATCCGCCGTACCTGACGGCAGGCGAGTATCGCGCGCTGGGTCCTTCGGTCAAGGAGTGGGAGCCGAGACTGGCGCTGGAGAGTGGCGAGGACGGGCTGGAGGCGACGCGGCGGCTCCTGTTCGACGGCCAGGCCGTCGTTGCACCGGGCGGATGGATCGCTCTTGAAGTGGATTGTCATCGGGCGGCCGCGGTGGCCGCCCTCGCGGCTGCGGCAGGTTGGATTGACCCGGCCGTACACCTGGACCTCTATGACCGCGCGCGCTTTGTGCTCGCGCGGAGGAGTGAGACGTCGTGATTTCTGAGAAGGCGAAGGATCTTGGCCGCCAGATCGGCCAATCGACCGAGTACAAGGCACTCCGGCGCACGGAACAGGCACTCCGCGAAGACGAGCCCACGGTGGCAAAGCTGGAGGCCATCCAGCAGCTGGCGACCAAGGTGGACCAGATGATGGCTGCCGGCGAGATGCCCGACCCCGAAACCACGACTGCCTACGAAACGGCGGTCCGGGAACTCGAACTTAGTCCGACCGGCCAGGCGTACGCCGTGGCCCGGGCCAACTTCGAGAAGCTGATGACCAAGGTCAATCAGGAGATCAGCGAGGGGATGGAACAGGGCGCCACGAGCAGCATCATCACGCTCTGATGCCCGAACCGGGGTTGTTTGTTGTGGTCGAGGGGCCCGAGGGGTCCGGCAAGTCGACCCTGATTCGGGCCCTGGCCGAACGGATGGCGGCGGCCGGGCAGGAACCGGTGGTCGTCCGGGAGCCTGGGGGCACGCCGCTGGCTGAATCGGTCCGGCGGACGCTGCTCGAGGCCGACCATCAGGTCGCGCCGGTGGCCGAGCTCTTTCTCTTTCTCGCCGCGCGGGCTGACCTGACCGCGCAGGTGCTCCGCCCGGCCCTCGCGCGCGGGCGTGTGGTGGTGGCCGACCGGTTCACGCTGTCGACCGAGGTCTACCAGGTGCTCGGCCGGGGGCTGGATGGGGCGCTGGTGGCCGCCGGAAATGCCGCCGCAACCGGCGGGTGCCGCCCTGATGTCACGCTGGTGCTGGATCTTCCCCCTGGCGTGGGTCGGGAGAGGCAGGAGGCTGCCGGAAAGGCGCTGGATCGCCTCGACCGGGAGTCGGCGGAGTTTCACGATCGAATCTGTCGTGCCTACGTCGCGGTAACCGGCCCTGGCATTGTACACTTGGATGGGACCGGGAGCCCTGAGCAGCTGCTCGAGGCAGCCTGGACGGCCGTGCGGAATGTGCGGCCCGACCTCTGGAGGCAGTCATGAAGCAACGGTGGGGACTTATCCTGGCGGTGGCGTGCATCTCCTTCTTCTCGGGAGGCTGGCTGCTCCAGCAGGGTGTCAGCAACGACGGCGGCGTGTACCAGAGCGCGCGCCTGTTTGACGATGTGCTGGCGCGGGTGCAGACGTACTACGTCGACAGCATCGGCGAGGCGGCCCTGTACCAGAAGGCCACGGTCGGCATGCTGGACGAGTTGCACGATCCCTACACCGACCTGCTCCAGGGCGACAACTACAAGGCGCTCACCGAGACCACGACGGGCAACTACGGCGGCCTTGGCATCCAGATCGAGGTGCGGGCCGGGTGGATCACCGTGGTGGCGCCGCTGCCGGACACGCCCGCCGAGCGCGCTGGTATTCAGACCGGCGACCAGATCACCGCCATCGACGGCACGTCCACGGAGGACTACTCCTCCGAGAAGGCCGTGTCGACCCTGCGCGGCCAGGCCGGCACCGATGTGGTGTTGACGATCAGGCGCGCCGGGGTAGACGTGCCGATGGACTTCAAGCTCACCCGGGCCGTGATCCACAACCGGTCGGTCATTTCCCCGACGCTGTTCTCGAACAACATCGCCTACATCGCGCTCGCGACGGTCAGCCAGGCCTCGACTCGCGAACTCCGCGAGGGCATCGACAGCCTCCGCGGCCAGGGGGCGACGTCACTCATCCTCGATCTGCGCGGCAACCCCGGCGGGCTGCTGGACGAGGGCGTGGACGTCACGGATCTCTTCCTCAATCCTGGGCAGGAAGTCGTCTCGACGCGGGGCCGTGCGCCCGGGTTCGTCAGAGACCTACTGCGGACACGAAGGCGCAGGCCTGGCCGGACATGCCGATCGTCGTGCTGGTGGACATGTACTCGGCCAGCGCGGCCGAGATCATCGCCGGCGCACTGCAGGATCATGACCGTGCCCTCGTGGTCGGCCTGCCGACCTTCGGCAAGGGGCTCGTCCAGTCGGTCTTCCGCATCGACCAGAACACGGCGCTCAAGCTCACCACCGCGCGCTGGTACACGCCCAGCGGCCGCACGATCCAGCGTACCGCCGCCGACGAGCGAGACCAGATGCTCCAGGCGATGCTGGCCGCCCGGAATGGCGGCATCGTGCCCGACTCCGTTCTGGAAGCGAAGGGCGACTCGCTCACGCTGCCGGAGTTCAAGACGGACGATGGCCGGACTGTGCTCGGTGGCGGGGGCATTGTCCCCGACATCGTGGTGCAGCAGGACACCTTCACGACCGCCGAGCGCAAGTTCCGCGATGCGCTCGGGGCCAACATCCCCGCCTACTTCGACGTGATGACGACCTACGCACTCGAACTCAAGAATGCGGGGACGCTGAAATCACCGAACTTTGCCGTCACGCCGGCCATGCGGAGCGAAATCTACCGGCGGCTGCATGCCAAGGGCGTCGACGTGAGCCAGGGCACCTTCGACGGAGCCTCGCGATGGATCGACGCGCAGCTCGGCTACGTGGTGGCGCGGTATGTATTCGGGCGGTCGGCGGAGTTCCGCCGGCGGGCCGCCGACGACCCGCAGGTGCAGACCGCGCTGAGCCTGCTGTCGAAGGCATCGACGCCGAAGGCGCTGCTTTCGCTCGCCCCCGGCGTGCCGGTCCCGGCTGGGAACTAGGCGGATGTCGATCCGCGTCGCCGTCATCGGCGCCGGCCGGATGGGCCAGGGCATTGCCCTGGCCCTTTCGCGTTCCGGGGCCTCCGTGATCCTGCTCGGCAGGCGTGCCCGCCCGGTGCCGGCGCCCCTCGTTGTTCGGGTAGACGACTGGGCAGGCGCATGTCGTGAGGCCGATGTAGTCCTCATCGCGACACCGGATGGGGCGGTCCCTTCGGTCGCGGAACGGCTCGCTGCCGAGGGGTGCATTACCGCACGGCAGGCAGTGCTCCATCTCTCGGGACTGCTCGACCGGGGCGCGTTGGACGCGCTGGAGGGCAGGGCGGCGGGCCGTGGCTCGTTCCACCCGCTGCAGACCGTCTCCGACCCCGCGGCGGCCCCGGAACGGTTGCAGGGCGCCTACGCGGGCATCGAGGGCGATGCGGCGGCACTTGTCGTCGGCGGAACAGTTGGCCACCATGCTGGGCATGACACCCGTTCGCATTCCCTCTGGTGCCAAGGCGGCATACCACGTCGGCGCCACCCTCGTGGCGAATTACACCGTGGCCTTGACGGGCATGGCGGTCCGCCTGGCGGAGGAGGCCGGCGTCTCCCCGGACCTGGCCGCCAGGATCTACCTGCCGCTGCTGCGTGGCGCTGCCTTGAACCTCGACCGTCTCGCGCCCGCCGATGCGCTGACCGGCGCCATCCGCAGAGGGGATACCGCGACCGTGGCGGCCCACCTTGCGGCGCTCTCCGGGGAGGATCGGGCGCTCTATGCGGTGGTCGGGTTGGAGGCGCTGGCGTTGTCGCGCCGGGCGGGGCTCGAGGAGGGACGGGCGGCGGAGATGGAGTCGGTGCTGCGGACCGCTACTGGTCGATGACCTTCACGCCCTTCGGCGGTGTGAAGATGAAGGTGTCTGCCGGCAGGGTCACGTTGGTTCGCACTTTCGAGAGGGTCAGGGTGCGGTGGTTTCCGGACGGCTCCGTGACGGCGATGCGCCGTGGTAGACCGTCACGCCTGGCGAGCCAGAGCGTGGCCGACGTGAAGGGCAGCCCCTCTACAGCAGGCGCCAGGCGCAGGACGTCCACGGCGGTTCCCGCAACGCTGTCGGCGCGCAGGTAGCTCACCGTATAGCGCTCGGTCGGCCGATCGAGCAACCAGCCCAGCAGATTCACGCCGTAGCCAGCCGCCCGCACAATCGGAGCCCGCAGCACCTGCCCCGGGGCGGTGGTCGGTGTGTAGATCCAGATGGAGGTCCCATCGATGACAATCGCCTCGCCCGCTGGATCGGTGAAGCGCATCGAGAGCCTCGAGGGTCCGGACTGGGCAAGGGCCCCCCGGCTCTTGAAGGTCCCGATCATCTCGTTGCTGACCACCTGCTCGAAGTCTGCGGTCAGCGAGTGCAGCTGGCGGTAGATGGTCGATGTGCGCTGAATGATGGAGTCGGCGCGTTGGGCCTGCAGGGGGGCGGCAACGGCGATGGCCACCCCGAGCAGGGCAGTACCGGTGCGGATCATGTGCGGGCGCCGACCGGCTCGGCAATCCGACGGCCGATCGCCTCGGCGATCAACCGGAGTTCACCCATCATGCGATCGAACTGGTCGGGGCGAAGGCTCTGCCCTCCGTCGGAGAGCGCCTGGTCGGGGGTCGGGTGCACCTCCACGAGCAGGCCGTCGGCCCCGGCAGCCACCGCGGCGCGGGCCATGGCCGGGACCATGTCCCGCCGCCCGGTTCCGTGGCTCGGATCGGCGATGATCGGGAGGTGCGACAGCGCGTGCACCGTCGGGATGGCGCTCAGGTCGAGCAGGTTGCGCGTCTGGGTGTCGTAGCTGCGGATTCCCCGCTCGCAGAGGATGACGTCGGCATTGCCCTCGGCCAGCAGGTACTCGGCAGCGAGGAGGAGCTCCTGGATCGTGGCGGCGATCCCGCGCTTCAGCAGCACCGGCTTGCCGGCACGCCCCGCGCGACGGAGCAGGGAGTAGTTCTGCATGTTGCGCGCGCCGATCTGAATGATGTCGGCCGCCTCCGCCACCCATTCAACGCCTTCCGGATCCACTGCCTCTGTCACGATGAGCAGGCCCGTCTCCTGCCGCGCCAGGGTGAGCAGCTTCAGCCCTGCACGTCCCAGGCCCTGGAAGGAGTAGGGTGAGCTGCGCGGTTTGAACGCCCCGGCGCGGAGGAGCGTGGCACCGGCCTCCTTCACCGCATGGGCCGCCGCCAGCAGCTGGGCCTCGCCCTCCACGGAGCAGGGCCCCGCGATGACCTGAACATCGTCGCCGCCGATGGTGAGGCCGCCGGGGAGCCGGACAATGGTGGATTCCTGCTTCCACTCCCGGGACACCATCTTGTATGGCTGCGTGACGTGGATGAGTTCCTGGACGCCAGGGAGTGCCGTCAGCCGGGTGCCGTCGACGCGGCCATCATTGCCCACCACGCCCACGGTGGTCCGCTGGCGGCCGGGCATCGGCCGCGCCTCGTACCCCATCGCCTGAATTGCCTCGACGACGGCCTGGATCTCTCCCTCCCGGGCTTCGTGGCGCATGACGACAAGCATCAGAGCACCGGCTCGCCGAGACGGACCCCGACGATCGTGGACACCCCCGGTTCCTGCATGGTCACACCGTAGACCGCGTCGGCCGACTGCATGGTCCGCGGATTGTGCGTAATGACCAGGAACTGGCTGCTGTGCTTGAATTCGTCGAGCAGCTTGGTGAACCGCCCGACGTTGGAGTCGTCGAGCGGCGCATCCACTTCATCCATCAGGCAGAAGGGGCTCGGCTTGGTCAGGTAGATGCTGAACAGCAGCGAGACGGCCACGAGCGTCCGTTCCCCGCTGGAGAGCAGGTGGATGCGCTGGGTTCGCTTGCCGCGCGGCGCCGCGTGGATCTCGATCTCGCTCTCCAGGGGATCGCCTTCGATGGAGAGCCGCAGGTCGCACTCGCCGCCGCCGAAGAGGGTCTGGAACACCGTCAGGAAGTTGGCGCGGACCGCGGTAAACGTCTCGAGGAACATCGCCTGCGCCGTGCCGTCGATTTCCCGGATGGCCTGCTGCAGTGACTGGCGTGCCGCCACGAGGTCGTCCCGCTGGGCCGACAGGAATTCGAGTCGCTTGCTTTCTTCTGCGTGCTCCTCGACGGCCAGCGGATTCACCACGCCGATGCTCTCGAGAGTGCCGATGATGCGCGCCGACTCCGATTCCAGGGTCTCCAGGTCGAGGTCGAGAAACGGCGCCCCGTCGAAGAGCTGATCGATCGGCCGCTTCCATTCCGTCTCCACCCGCTCGATGATGCGCCGGCGCTCGGCCGCCGCCTCCGACAGTTCGAGCTGCAGACGGTGGTGCTCCTCGGTGGAGTGTTCGAGGCGCTCGCGATCCTCATGGACCTTGCGCTCGGCCGTGCCGAGAATCTCCGCGGCCACCGAGAGCGCTTCCTCGGCGTCGGCCGCTGCCGCTTCCAGTTCCAGCAGCGTCACGCGTCGCTCGGCGCGTTCCTCTTGCCAGCCAGCCTGCTCAGCGGTCAGTGATGCCGCGTCGCCCTCGAGCTGCGTGAGTTCGCCCGCCAGCGTGGCGGCGGAGCCTTCGGCTTCCTGCCCGATCTGTTCCGCACGCGCGAGCCGCTCGCCGGCCCCGAGCAGGCGCGCTTCCACGTGGGCCAGCTGCACCTGCCAGTGGACCCGTGCCTCACGCGCCGATTCCTGTTCTGTCTCCAGTTCAGCGAGCTGCTGGCGGCCCACGCTGAGCTCGTCGTCGAGACGCACCTTGGAGAGCTCACCCTCGGTGAGCGCGGCGTCGACCTCGCCCATGCGGGATTCGGACGCCGCGAGGCGCTCGGTAATCCGGACGACCTGGGCCTCGGCCTCCTGCAGCTCACGCGCGCGGGTGGCGACCGACCGCTCGGCATCGTCACGCGCCGATCCACCGACGCGTTCCGCCTCGCGCGCCCGCTCAGCAGCCTCGGTGGCCGTCGCGAGCGCGGCCTCGAGTTCGGCGAGCCGGGCGACCGTCGTTTCGACGGCGCGTTCGGCGGCGCTGAGCGTGGCGCGCGCCACCTGGAGGTCGCCGGTGAGCGCCTCGAGTTCGGCGCGGCGGCGCAGGGGGCCCGACGGGGTTCCACCGCCCGAGAGCAGGACGGCGCCATTGCCGCGGCGGAGGGCACGCCCGGCGGGGTCCAGCACTTCCGAGCCACCGAGGAGGGCACGGACCCATCGGGCCGCGGCGGGATCGTCGACCCGAAGGGTCTGCTCCAGCGGATGGTGGCCGCCCTCGCGCGCGGGTCCCCGCTCGGCGGAGAGGAGCACGATGGCGCCGGCTTCCGAGTGGCTGTGCCACTCCTGGATGGCGCGTACCGTGGCGTCGTCCCTCACGAGGACGGCATGCACCCACTCGCCGAGGAGCTTCTCGGCAATGTCGGCGTCGTTCGCGCCGGTCCGGAGGAAGTCACTGAGCGGCCCCAGCACGCCCCCACTGAACCGGTCGCGGACCGCGAGCAGGGCAGCGGCGCCCGGCGCCAGGCCGACCCGGTCCCGTTCCAATTCCCCGAGCGCCTCGTGACGGGCCGACAGCTGGGCGACGGATTCCTCGGCGCGCCGGCGATCCGCTCGGGCCAGGGCTTCGTGCTCGCGAGTCTCGGCGAGGAGATGACGGGCCCGCTCGGCGTCCGCGGCGGCGGCCCGGTGGGCCGCGAGGAGTCGCTCCGCCTCCGCAGCGAGCGAGTCGCGGCGCTGCGTGGTGGCGTCGAGCTCCTGCCGGAGGCCGTCACGCAGCGTGGCAGCCTGGACCGCCCGGTCCCGCAGCGACACCAGGTCGGTCTCCAGCGCCGTGCGTTCGCCTTCCAGGGACCTGAGCGTCTGGGCCTGGCGCTGGAGGGTCTCCTCCATCTGGCGCACCTTCGTGCGCTGGTCGGCCAGGCGAGTCTTCACCGCGTCTTCCACGCTCGCCCGGCCCTGCAGTTCCCCCTGGATGCGGTCGTAGTCCGCCTGTGCCGCGTCCCGCTCCTGGAGCGCAACTTCCCGTTCCCGAAGTGCCTGCTGGGCGCGCTGTTCCATGGCACTGCGCTCTTCCAGCGCGCGCACGCGGCGCTGGCCGGCGTTCGCCAGTCGCTCGGAGGCGAGGTTGAGGTCGCCCTCGAGGCGGCCGAGGGTCACACGAATCTCGCCGAGCCGGCGCGCGATATCCGTGCGGGCGGCCTCGGCCGCGGCACGGCGCCGGGCGGCTTCTTCCCGCTCCATCTCGATGGTCGCGAGCGCTGTCCGGCTGTCGGGCAGCGCGGCGGCCAGTTCGGCGTAGCGGGCCTGCTTGTCGCGGACCTCGGCGGTCAGGCGGTCGAGGTGCCGCTGGGCCAGCGTCAGCTGCACGGCAAACTTCTCTTCCATCAACTTGGTGTGCCGCTCCGCGCGGCCCCGTTGCCGCGCCAGACTGCGCAGCTGCGACTGCACCTCCGCCACGAGGTCCTCGACACGCTGCAGGTCGAGCGCGGTCTCCTCGAGTCGGCGTTCGGTGCTGTGTTTCCGGTCGCGGTAGAGCCCGATGCCGGCCGCCTCCTCGAACAGCGACCGCCGCTCGTCTGCCCGATCGGACAGGAGCAAGTCGATCATCTTCGCTTCAATCACCACTCCGGCGTCGCCGCCGAGGCCGGTGCCGCGAAGCAGATCCTGGATGTCGCGCAGGCGGACGGTCGATCGATTGAGGAGGTACTCACTGTGGCCAGAGCGGGAGAGCCGCCGGGTGATCTGCACTTCCTGGTAGGCGATCGGCAGGGTGCCGTCGGAGTTGTCGAGGAAGAGCGACACCTCGGTCACATTGACCGGCCGACGGCCCGCGGCGCCCTGGAAGATCACGTCCTCCATCTTGCCGCCGCGCAGGAGTCGGGCGGATTGCTCGCCCAGCACCCACCGGACTGCATCGCTGACGTTCGACTTGCCGCAGCCATTCGGGCCGACAATGGCCGTGACGCCTTCCTCGAACGTGAGGGTGACGGTATCGGCAAACGACTTGAAGCCGGACAGCTCGAGCTTGGAGAGCTTCATGGAGGAGATTCCCGGGACGGCTACGGGTGATAGATGAACGAGGGACGACCCAGGGAACGGCCCGCCGATTCGGCGGCTTCGCGGGAGGGGTACGGACCGACGACGACGCGGTACGCCTCCTCCTCCGTCTGGGGGCTGAACACCAGCGCAGGGAACCCCTCACTCCGGATCTCGGCGGCCAGGGCTTGCGCCCACGCCGGATTCTGGGAGCGACTCACCTGCAGGTAGACGGTCGACGGCCCCTGGGCCGGGGTCTCGGGGCTGTCCGGCTCCCCGTCCGCCAGCTGTGCGGCCTCGGGGCGGGGGGGCGGCGGCTTCGGCATGTTGCCCCGCGCAACCCAGGGCATCGGGAGGTAGAGGTCTGCCGCACCGCCTTTGAGGCGGCCCGTTTCGGGGAACTCCGGATGGGAGAGATCCCGGGCGACCAGATCCGGCCCTTCTCGAACCAGGAGGGTGGCGTCGCCGAGGACCGTCGGGAGGTCGGTCGCCCAGGAGCTCGCCACAGCGCCGGCGTATTCGCCGGTGCCCAGGTTGACGACCCAGACGGTATCCCCCGAGTCGGGCCGGGCGAGCAGCCACCCGCCGTACGGGGCGACCCGCAGCCCTGCGGCCGCACCGGGAATGCGTATATCGTCGATGCGCTCGCCGGCGTATCGATCGATGACGGCCAGGTCCTCTGCCTCGCGGCCCACGTAGATCCGGTGCCCGGAGGCCGAGAAGCGGACGGACGTCGGCGTGCCGCTGACCCGCACGCGGCGGATCGGCGCGCCGCCCCGTGGCGCCCAGAGGTACACGCCGGTCGGTGCCGTGGCCGCCACGAGATCGCCCCATGGAGAGGCGGCCGTGTGGGTGGAGGGCAGCTCGGCGGAGCCACCGGCCTCGGCGCCTGTCACGAGGAAGGCCCGGGCGGTGTCGCCCCCCTCGATGGCGATCAGGTGCCGATCGCCGGTTCCGTAAAGCGCGGTTGGCCGCCCTGGCAGGCTCGCGTTGGTGCTCTTGGCCAGGCGGTTCCTGATCCGGACGACCGAGTCCTTGCGATCGACCACCCAGAGGGTGCCCTCGGGACCGAGGGTGACGCCGCTGACCCCCGAGGTGAGGAGTCGTGGGGTGCCGGTCCGGAGATCCAGGGCCTGGAGGCCCCCGGCAGAGTCTACGGCGTAGGCCAGCGCCTGATCCTGATCGAAGCCGACCACCATCTGGAGCGCCGGGGTTCGGCCCCGCGCGCGCCACCCGATGTCCTCCAGCTGGGCACCGGCGTAGACACGGGGGTTGCCGCCCGCCCGGGGGAGGCGGAGGAGGGTGGTGGCCGGGACGGCCTGGGAGGCTGGGGGAAGCGCCCCGGCATCGGGGCCGGGAGAGCCTTGGCAAGCCATGAGGCCAACCGCGAGGGCGGTCAGGCCTTTCAGATGGGGGGACGGCACAGGCCAAAAATAGGCGCTTGGCGGGGCAGGGGCCAGACCGGATATCGGCCGCGACTCAGCCCGGAATCAGAAGGGCGGACCGAGGGTGATGGTCCAGTACGGTGGAATGCCGCGGCCCTGGGGGAAGGCCCAGTCGAACCTGAGGATCATGTAGCCGAACAGGTTGACGCGGGCCCCGACCCCGAGCGTCGTGACGGGGGTCCTGGTGTTGGCCTGTTGAATGAGTGATTCGTTGGGGTCCTTGGAGAACGCCACGCTGTTCCACTTGTTCCACGCGACGCCGTAGTCGACCCACGCCACGCCGTCGATGTACGGCAATCCCTGCGGGCCCATGCCGAGGTACGAATTCACCATGGGGAATCGCACTTCGAGATTGCCGACGGCGATCTCGGTGCCGACCATCTGGTCGAGCTCGTAGCAACCCGTCAGCGGCGCCAGGTTGCCACTCGTGGTGGTGCACTCATACCGGTAGTACGATCCCGACGTGCGGCCGCGGACCAGGTCGGTGCTGCCGAGGAAATAGCGCTGGCGGTCGGAGTCCGGGCCCTTCTGTCCGGCGTAGAGGGCGCGCGCGGCGAGGATGACCGGCCCCTTCAGCGGGATGTACTTGCGGTAGTCGAGCAGCAACTGGGTGACGTTCCACCCTCCGACCGTCTGCGACACCTCCGCGCGGTACCGCGTGCCGAAGAGCGGGCCGATCCACCCCGTGAACGTCGCGTCGTAGACCAGCGCGATGGACGGGGTCGCGATCCGTTGCCCGTCGAAATAGTACGTTTCCCTGTACGGCGTCTCCCTGAGCTGGAGTGTTTCCTGGTCGTAGACCTCGTAGTAGCTCTGGATCCCATCGTCGATCTGTCCCAGGGCCAGACCGAGCTCGAGGCGCTGGAACCGATTGATGTTGTAAAATCCGCGCCCGAAGATCTGGCGGGTGGTGAGGAGTCGGGTGCGTGTCACGTAGGTGTTCAGGCCGGGCGCGGGATCATTGACGTAGACGATCGGCTGGAGCACGTAGTAGTTGGGATACTGCTGGAACCCGACCGCCCAGTTCAGCCGCCCGCTCAGGTTGGCGTAGGCCGCGAGGAAGTCGCCCTGGTTGATCGAGCCGTTGATGTATCCGGCAAAGATCAGCTGTTCGTCCCCGAGCATGTCGCCAAACTGGATGGCCCCGCCGCCGTAGATCCCGTTGCCGAAATTGTCGCGGGTGTAGCCGACGGACGGCCGGGCGGCGCTTTCCGGGGTGAACTTCCGCTTGTACGGACCGACGGTGAAGGTGTTGGTGTCGGGCAGAAAGAGCGATGCCGAATCGAGGAGTCCGATCACGGTCACCTCGCTCCGCCGGCGTCCGGCCGTGTCGGTTGCGGACGGGGCCACCGCCGCGGCGCGGAAGCCGGAGGGGGTCCGGTAGATGGAACCACCCTCCCGGGCCTGGGGCACGCCCGGTACTGGCGGCGGTGCAGCGGCCGAGTCGGGGGCAGGTGGAGTGACCGCCAGCGCCCCGGAGTCGGGGCGCGCCGCGACGCTGTCGGCCGCTGGTGGTGCCTCGAGGGAGTCCGTCCGCGCCGCCAGCGGCGCCGGGGTGGGCGTCGTCGGCCGCCACGGCTCCCGCTTCAGCGATCGCGGGTTCTGGATGGTGTAGACGTCGTTGTTCTGGTCCTCGAAGTACACAAACGCCAGGCGGTCGGCCTCCCGGGCCCAGCTGAGGGCAGGGGAGAGCGGCGTGGTGGACTGGGCCCCGGTGAAGAGGTTGGTGAGTTGATAGATGTCCCCACCGATTTCGTAGAGGAAGATGTTGGCATTCCCCGTCCGGTCGGATATGAACGCGAACGAGTTCCCGTCCGGCGCCCACTGCGGGTTGACGTTGCGACCCACCTCCATGTGGGGAAGGAGCTCCCGGCGGCCGAGGTCGACGTCGAAGAGGGCGATGCGGAAGTTGCCGTAGCTGAGATCGTTGAAGTTGGTGCCTGGTCCCTCATCCGTCACATACGCGATGGTGTGCCCGTCCGGGGACCAGGCGGGCATCAACTGGGCGTACCGGTCGTTGGTCAGCTGCCGGAGGCCGGTGCCGTCGGCATTGATGACGTAGAGATCCGACAGGCCGCCTTCCATGCCCGTGAACGCGAGTTGCTTGCCGTCCGGGCTGTACACGGGGGACGTGACGCCGCTCAACTCCACGCGAATCCTGCGGACCGCCTTGCGGCGAATCGGGTCGAAGACGACGATGTCATCGCCGCCCTGGGATCGGGCCGCGAAGACCAGGTACTTGCCGTCCGGCGACCAGGAGGAGGTGGAGCTGATGTACCGGAACGTCTCGTAGTTCGAGTCGAACACCGACTTCGCGAGCTTCTTGATGACCTCGCCCGTTTCCCCGTTGGCCAGGTAGAAATCGATAAAGAAGAAGTTGCGCTCGCTGAGATAGGCGATGAGCGAGCCGTCGGGCGAGAGCGCCGGCGCGATGTGCAGCGTGCCGCCGGACCTGTCCTTGGTGAGCAGCGGTTTGCCCACGGCCGAGGCCAGCTGCTTCGAGGCGACATCGGGGAGGTAGGTCTCCTGCACCCAGTCGCGCCACTGCACCGACAGCTGGTTCAGCGAAATGCCGAGGACCCGCTGAAAGGCCCCATCGACACCGCCACCCCCGAGGGTAGCCGAGAGGATGGCCCCGACCGCTTCGTCGCCCCACCGCTCCCCGATGTAGGCCCAGATGGAATGGCCAAACCGATAGGGAAAGATGTAGGGGTCGTAGGTCAACTGCTGGATGGTCGGCAACTTGCCCTGGAGCACGGCGTCCCGGAGCCACATCGCCGTCTCCGGCGTGATCTTGCCGAGGGAGAGGTACTCGGCCATGCCTTCCGCGAACCAAAGCGGCGGATTCACCTGGATGATGGTGGCGATCCCCGCCCCAGCCTTGCCCCGCGACCAGGTGTCGTACTGGAACTGGTGCACCATTTCGTGCATCAGGACGTGGTCAAAGTCCTTGTACGCGCCGGTGAACGGCATGATGGCGCGGTGCTTCATGAAGTCGGTGACGCCGCCCGTCGCCTCGCCGATGTCTCCACCGAGGGCGTTGGTCTGCTGAAACTCCGAGGGCGATGCGTAGAGGATGATCGGCTTGCGCTCGATGAACCGGTGGTTCAGGAGCGTGGAGAGCCGGCCGTACGAGCGCTCCGCCATGCGGGCGGCGTCGAACGACGCCTCCCGCTCGACGGGGTAGAAGTAGACGTCGAAGTGCTCGGTATGAATGATCTCGAAATCGAATTTGTCGTACATGACGCGGTTCTGCCCGAAATACTGCGCCGACGCGACCGTGGGGACGATCGCGAGCAGGAGGAGCAGGAGGAGAGACCGCAGCGTCATGGGATTCCGGTGGCTGTCAGGGGCGCGGTGTGAGCGCCGGGGCGTCGTCCCAGAGGCGCTCCAGTTGGTAAAACGCGCGCGCGTCCGGGTGAAAGAGGTGCACCACAAAGTCCACAAAGTCGATCAGGACCCAGCGGCCCGACGGGAGGCCCTCCACATGATGCGGCTTGTGGCCCTGGCGGGCCAGGGTGTCAAGCACGGCGTGGGCAATACCTCGCACATGCGCATCGGAGGTCCCGGAGCCGACAAGGAAAAAGTCGGCGGCGTCGTGCAGGCCTCGCAAGTCGAGTACCCTCAGGTCGCGCGCCTTCAGGTCGTCGGCGGCCTGCACCGCGGTCTGCAGCAAGGCCGGCAGGGCGGAGGTCCGCGTCAACCAGGGCTCCGCGGGTTGGGGGGGGCCGGGGGCGTGCCGTCCTCGACCTGGAAGAACACGGCCCATGCACCCTCTCCCACATGCGTCCCGAGCACTCCCGTCGCGAGCGAAACGAAGCAGTCTCTCGGCCGGTAAGCCGCCACGAGCGCGTCCCGGACCCTTTTCGCGACGTCCGGGGCCTCCGCGTGGACGACGCCAAACCGCAGGTGCTGGGGCCGTGGCTGCAGCCGCGCCTCGAGCAGCGACAACACCCGACCGATCAGTTGTTCCCGGCCTCGGGCCCGGTCCGTCGGGACCACCCGCCCCGTCGCATCGAGCGAGAGGATCGGCTTCACGTCGAGCAGGCCGCCGAGCCAGGCCTTGCCCCGGCTGACGCGACCGCTCCGGAGCAGGTTGTCGAACTTGTCCACGGTCAGAAAGACGCCGGATTGATCGCGGACCCGTTCGATTTCCGTCGCGATCGCCTCGGCAGGCCACCCCTGTTCCGCCAGTTCCGCCGCCCGAAGCGCGAGCATGCCGGCCCCGAGGGACGCCGACTTGCTGTCCACCAACCGGACATTCGTGAGCCCGCCCGCCTTGATGGCCGCGGCACCCGACTGAAAGGTGCCGGAGAGCCCGGAGGAGACCAGGATCGAGATGACGTGCTCGGCCTCGTGCCGCGCCTCCCGGAAGACCCGAACGAAGTCGGCCACCGTCGGCTGCGAGGTGGAGGGCAGCACCTCCGAGGTGCGCATGCGCCGGTAGAACTCCTCCGGCTTCAATTCGACCCGGTCGCGCAGGACCTCGTCGCCGAAGATGATCTGGAGCGGCACGAGTGAGATGCCATGTCGGTCGAGCACCGAATCGGGCAGGTCGGAGGCGCTGTCGGTGACGATGCCGACCTGCTTCTGGACCCCGTGCTGCAACCCCTTGTGCTGCGCCTGCATGTCCTCGGCCTTCGTCTTCTCGAGACTGCCCCATCGGGACACATAGGTAAAGACGGCGTCGGGGGTGTTTGTATGCACATGGGCGTGGAGGATGTCGCCCATGACGGCCACCACCAGTGACCCGCCGAAGGGCCGGAGGGCGGCGCGCACCTCGTTGGCGGGGGGCAACTGCTCCCCGCGCACCACGACTTCGGTGCAGAACTGGAAATCCTGATCGGCCGCGACCTCCATGTCGGCGGCGGGGACCACGTAATCCCCGGTTGCCCCCGGCTCCACCGCCAGAATCGGGTCGCCGTCGATGAACCGGACCACCCCCTCGATCATCCGCATGAACCCCATGCCCCCCGCATCAACGACCCCGGCCTCCTTGAGCACCGCCATCAACTCGGGGGTGCGCGCCAGCGCCTCCTCACCCTCGAGATGCATCTGCCGCATGAACTCGGCGATGTCGGGGGAGTGGGCGGCGGCGCGCTCGGCGGCGGCGGCGGCTTCGCGGGCAACCGTGAGGATGGTGCCCTCCCGGGGGTCATCCAGGGCGCCGTAGAGCCTGGCCGAGCCGGTGCTGAGGGCCGCCGCCAGTTCGGCGGGCGTGGCGGTCTCCTTGTTGCCGATCGACTCGGCCACGCCCATCAGGAAGTGGGCGAGCATCATGCCGGAGTTGCCGCGGGCGCCCAGGACGGCGGCGCGCGCCATGGTGTTGGCGGTGACCGGAAGCGGCGCGTCGCCGAGCGCCCGGAGGGCGTCGGCGACGGCACGGAGCGTCAGGCTGAAGTTGGTACCGGTATCCCCGTCGGGCACCGGAAAGACATTGATCCGGTTGATCTCTTCCCGGCCCGCCGCGACCCAGTCCGCCGCCGCAAAGAGCGATCGGGCGAGCCGTGGCCCGTCCATGTAGGCGATCCCGACGCCCATTGGCGAACGGCTCCTACTCGGCGGCAACCGTCACGCGAATGTCGGCGTGCACCTCGGGATGGAGGCGGACGGCGACGGTGTGCTCTCCGACCGTCTTGATGGGGTGGGTGAGCTCGATCTTCCGCTTGTCGACGGTTTGTCCCTGGGACGCGAGGCTGTCGGCGATATCCTGGGAGGTAATGGAGCCAAACAGCTTGCCCTCTTCGCCCGCCTTGCGGGTGAAGGACACGGTCAGGGCCGAGAGGCCGGCGGCCGCGGCGACCGCGGCGTCCTTTTCGGCGGCGAGACGGATGTTCCGGGCCTTGGTTTCCGCCACGATCCGTTTCTTGTTCCCCTCGGTCGCCTCGTAGGCGAGGCCCTTCGGCAGGAGGAAGTTGCGCGCATAGCCCGGCTTCACCCGGACGAGTTCCCCAGCCTTGCCAAGCGACTTGATGTCGTCGCGCAGGATTACTTCCATCATCGGTCCAACCCTCCAGAAGGCGGCGGCGCCATGCGCCGCCGGAAGTCGAGCCAGATATCAGCCAAGCCGAGGAGGGCGAGCCCGCCGACGGCAAACGGCAAGAGAAAGAGAGCACCTACGACCAGCAGCGCCACGAACAGCCGCGGCGCCAATCGAAGCGCGGTCGCCAGGACCGCCGAACCACGGAGGGCGTACAGGCCGACCCCGAAGGTCACCAGGCTGGCCGCGGGGCCTGCGAGCGGTGTCGTGCCGGCAAAGAGCAGGCCCACCAGGCCGACGATCAGGAGCCAGACCAAGTGGTCGCTGAACCGGAAGTCGTCGAACCGCCCCGGTATCGGCACCACGGCCCGGCCCGCAATCCGCGGGGCGACCAGCGCCGCCAGGCAGAGCCCGGCAAAGAGCAGCAGCGCCAGCACGCCCGGGAAGAACGGCGCCATCGGGCGGAGCCCTTCGCCCAGTGACCGCAGGGCATCCAGCGTGGCCGGATCGGCGGTATTCCCCCCGCGCGTCAGCAACTCCGTGGCCGCACGCTGGGCCAGCATGCCCTGCTGCACCACCGCCCGTTCCACGTCCGCCCAGTGAAGGCTCGCGAACCGGGAGAGCACCGTGACACCGACGACGACCGCGGCCGTGGCACGGAGCGCCCGTGTCGAAACCGAGCCGCGGGAGAGGATGAGGAACAGCACCCCGATTCCCGTCGACAGCACCGCCGCCGCCCGGACCACCTGTTCCAGCAGTCCGCCCGGTTGCGCGGCCCAGAGCGACATCCAGAGCGTCAGGGCGGCCAGCCAGAGCCACGCGCGACGCCCCTGTGGCCGGCTCGCCGCGACGAGCACGGCGAGAGGCCCGAACAGAAAGGCAGTCATGACCGGCCAGGTGAAGAGTACATAGGCCGCGACTGCCAGGCGGGCCCTGAAGGACAGCCGCTGTCCCTCGGAGGGCCGCCCACTTGGCACGGTCAGCCGCCGTGGCCCTTCAAGTAGGGCAACAGGGCCAGGACGCGCGCCCGCTTGATGGCGGTGCTCAGCTGCCGCTGGTGACGCGCGCAGGTTCCGGAAAGCCGGCTCGGCAGGATCTTGCCCCGCTCCGAGAGGAACCGGGAGAGCGTCCGCTCGTCCTTGTAATCGACCACGCGCACGCCGGACTCACAAATAGAGCAACTCTTCTGTGGGCGCCTCATTCGTCGTCCTCCCCATCACCCTTGTCGGTGCTCGGGGGAACCGGCTGCGGACCCTCGTTGACCACGACCATCAGTCGGAGCACGCTCTCGTCGAGCTTGACGGCACGCTCGAACTCCGGCAGGGCAGACGGGGCGGTGGCCAGCTTGGAGATGACGTAGTAGCCGGTCTCGTGACCGTTGATCGGGTAGGCCAAGGTCCGCTTGCCCCAATGGGACAACTCGGGTGCCTCGGTGTCGGGCTGGGCGAGGAGCGCGTGAAAGCGCTCGAGACGCTCGTTGATTGCGGGCTCTTCGAGGGCAGAATCGAAGATATAGACCGCTTCATACTTACGGGTCATGACACCTTCCTTTGGACTGTTGCCCCGGCCCTGGTGTGGGGCCGAGGAGGAGTATTGTGAGCGGGGAAGTATAGTCGTGACGCGGACTTGAGTCAAAGGGCCGCCCCCTTATCTTCCCTCGATGATCCTCCGTTCCATACAGGTGGGCGTACCGCGCTCCTACGGCGCCGATGGCGCCGATGACCCCCTCGACCGGCCGTGGACCAGCGCCATCGCCAAGCAACCGGTGCTGGGGGCCGTCTGGGTCGGCCGGCTGGGGGTGGCGGGGGACATGCAGGCCGACCAGAAGGTCCATGGCGGACCCGACAAGGCGGTCCTCGCGTACGCCGGCGGGCACTACGATTCGTGGCGCGAGATCCTGGCCCGGGCCGACGTCGGTCCCGGCTGGTTCGGGGAGAACCTGACTGTCGATGGTCTCGACGAACGGACCGTCTGCGTCGGCGACCGTTTTGCGATCGGGCAGGCCCGTTTTGAGGTCTCCCAGCCCCGGCAACCCTGTGCCACGCTCAACCGCCGCTTTCACCGCAAGGACATGGTGGACCTGGTGCAGGCCAACCTGCGCACGGGCTGGTATTTCCGGGTGCTGACCGAGGGATGGGTGGAGGCGGGAATGCCGGTGACGCTGGTGGACCGCCCCTGCCCGCAGTGGACCGTCCGCGTGGCGTCCGAGCTGATGGCGGAGCGGTCCCGGCGCACGGAAGAGCGCGCCCGGTTGGCGGCCTGCCCGGCGCTGAGCGAGAGTTGGCGCGGGACCCTGACGGGCACCGCGCCGACTCGCTGAGGCTCGGCTATCGACGGTCGCCGAAGAGCCGGAGCAGGGAGAGGAAGAGGTTGATGAAGTCGAGGTAGAGGCTGAGCGCGCCCACCACGGCATACGAGCCGGCCTGGTCACCGGGCAGCTGCAGTGCCATCGCCCGCAGCCGCTGCGTGTCGTAGGCGATGAGACCCGAAAAGACCAGCACCCCCACCACGCCCATCACGAAATTCATCGCGTCGTTCTGCCAGAAGATGTTCACGACACCCGCCAGCACGAGTCCGATGAGTCCCATGAACATGAAACGGCCCATGCCGGTCAGGTCGCGCTTGGTGACGCTGCCGTACACGGCGAGCGCGCCGAACATGCCCGCCGTCACGAAGAAGGCGTTTGCCACCGAGGCGCCGGTGTATGCCAGCAGGATGATGGCGAAGGTGACGCCGTTGAGGGCCGAGTAGGCGAGAAACAGCGTCCCCGCCGTCGCGGGCGACAGCTTGGCCACCCGCGCGGAGAGGTAGACCACCAGGACCAGCTCGGCGATGATGATACCGAAGAAGAGAATCTTGTTGTTGATCAGGGTGCTCATCGCCGCCGGCGAGCTGGCAACGGCCAGCGCCACCACCGCCGTGACGCCGAGCCCGCCGAACATCCACCAGTAGACGCCACGAAGGAAGGTGGCGATTCGTGCGCTGTCGACATCTGATACAAATCCGGTGCGCTGCTGCGCGGCGCCGAATGGATTGGCCATGCTCATGTCCTCCTAAACGTTGAACCGAAACAACATCACGTCCCCGTCCTGCACCACGTATTCCTTGCCTTCCGCTCGCGAGAGCCCCTGTTCGCGTGCCGGCTTCCACCCGCCGACGCGGACGAAGTCCGCGTAGGCCACCGTCTCGGCCCGAATGAACCCGGCCTCGAAGTCGGAGTGAATGACGCCGGCGGCCTGGGGGGCGCGGTCGCCCCTGTGGATGGTCCAGGCGCGGACCTCCTTCTCGCCGGCGGTGAAGTAGCTCTGCAAGCCGAGGAGGTGGTAGGCGGCATGGGCCAGGCGGTCGAGTCCCGATTCGGTCAGGCCGAGCGATTCGAGAAACTCGGCGCGGTCTTCCGGGGCGAGCTCGGCCAGCTCGGCCTCGACCTGGGCGGAGAAGGTCACGATCTCGGCCGGCTCCTCGTCTTGCGCCAGCGCCGCGTGGAGCGCCTCCACATGGGCGTTGCCAGTGTTGATCTCGTGCTCGCCGACGTTGGCGGCGTAGAGGACCGGCTTGGCGGTGAGCAGGTTGAAGCTCCGGTAGACGGCGGCGTCTTCCGGGGCGGGGACGACGGACCGCGCCGCCCGCCCGGCGGCCAGCGCGGCCCGGAGCGGTTCCAGCAACCGGACTTCCACCTTGGCCTGCGCGTCGCCCGACTTGGCGGTGCGCGCCGCCTTGTCGAGCCGCTTTTCGACGGAGGCCAGGTCCGACAGACCGAGCTCAATGTTGATGACCTCGCGGTCCCGCGCCGGATCGACGCTGCCCATGACGTGCTGGATGTCGTCGTTCTCGAAGCATCGGATCACGTGGACGATCGCATCGACCTCACGGATATTGGCCAGGAACTGGTTGCCCAGCCCTTCGCCCTGGCTGGCGCCCTCCACCAACCCGGCGATATCCAGGAACTCGACGGTCGCGGGGAGGGTCCGCTCCGGCTTGACGAAGCTCGCGATGGCTTCGAGCCTGGGATCGGGCACCTGGACGACGCCGGTGTTCGGCTCGATGGTGGCAAAGGGATAGTTGGCCACCAGCGCCCCTGCGGAGGTCAGGGCGTTGAAGAGCGTGGACTTGCCGACGTTCGGAAGACCGACAATACCGAGTCTGAGCACGCGGAATTATCGCAGGAGTGGGCCCCCAATGGAAGCGGGGTGCTGGCGCCGCACGGGGCATCGTGGATACAATTGGAGCGTACTCGCTTCCCCCACGCAAGGCGGGCCCTCATGTCGTCAATAACCAGCGTCCCTGGCGGGCCCGATGCGGCCGGTATCCCCGCCGTGCGGGCGCACGCCGTCGTCCGGTTTGCCGGTGATTCCGGCGACGGAATGCAGGTTACCGGGGCCCGGTTCGCCATGGAAACCGCCCTGGCGGGCAGCGACCTGGCCACCTTCCCGGACTTCCCGGCGGAGATCCGTGCCCCGCTGGGCACGACCTTCGGTGTGTCGGCGTTTCAGATCCATTTCGGGTCGGTCGAGGTGGCCACCGCCGGCGACGACCTTGACGTGCTGGTGGCCATGAACCCCGCGGCGCTCATCACCAACATCAAGGATCTCCGCCCGCAGGGCATCCTGATCGCCGACAAGGGAGCGTTCACCGAGCGGAACCTCGCCAAGGCTGGATACAAGGCCAACCCGCTGGATGACGGCAGCCTGTCGGACTTTTCCGTCTTGCCGCTGGACATCGGGCGGTTGACGGAGGCGGCGGTCGATGGGCTGGGGCTCACCTCCAAGCAGACCGCCCGGTCGCGCAACATGTGGGCGCTGGGCCTGGTGCTCTGGCTCTATGATCGTGATCGCAAGGCCACGCGGGACTGGATCGAGCGGAAGTTCGGGAAGGATCCCGCGATTGCGGCGGCAAACATCGCGGTGCTGAACGCCGGGCATGCCTTCGGCGAGACCGCCGAGCTTCCCAACTTTCTCCGCCCGGTGGCGATCGGGCCGGCGCCGGCGGCGCCCGGTACCTATCGGACGATCAGCGGGACCGAGGCCGTGGCGTGGGGGTTGGTGGCTGGGATGAAGGCGGCTGGCCTGAAGCGGATGGTGTTCGCCGGGTATCCCATCACTCCAGCCTCACCGGTGCTTCACGCGCTGGTGCCCCTCCGCGCGCACGGCGTCGTCACCTTCCAGGCGGAGGACGAAATCGCCGCCATCTGTGCGGCCATCGGCGCATCGTTCGCCGGCTCGCTTGGCGTGACCTCCTCGTCCGGGCCTGGCATTGCGCTGAAGACAGAGGCGCTCGGCCTGGCCATCGCCACCGAGCTGCCGCTGATCGTCATCAACGCCCAGCGGGCCGGCCCCTCGACCGGTCTGCCGACCAAGACGGAACAGTCCGACCTGTTCCAGGCGGTCCTTGGCCGCAACGGCGACGCGCCGCTCCCGGTGCTGGCCGCCGCCACGCCCGCCGATGGCTTCGAGGTGGCCATCGAGGCGGTGCGGATCGCGACGAAGTACATGACCCCCGTCTTCCTCCTGACTGACGGCTATCTGACCAACGCCGCCGAGCCGTGGCTGATTCCCGACCCGGCCGGATTGCCCTCCTTTCCGGCAACGTTCCGTACCGATCCGACGGAATTCCAGCCGTTCGAGCGGGATGCCACCACCATGGCTCGGCCCTGGGCACGGCCAGGCACCCCGGGGTTGGAGCACCGGATTGGCGGGCTCGAGCGAAACGCCGACACGGGCGACATCTCCTATGATCCGGACAATCATGCGCGCATGACGGAGGCGCGCGCCGCGAAGATCGCGGGCATCGCCGCCGACATTCCCGAGCAGGCGGTCACTCAGGGCGACGAACAGGGTGAGCTTGCGGTGGTCGGCTGGGGGTCCACGTTCGGGCCGATCCACATGGCGGTGCAGCGGGCGCGGGCCGAGGGCCGGCGGGTGTCGCATATTCACATCCGGTACATCGCTCCCTTCCCCCGGAACCTCGGCGAGCTGCTCAAGCGGTTCGACAAGATCCTGGTGCCGGAAATGAACAACGGGCAACTCGTGGCCCTGCTCCGCGCCGCCTATCTCGTCCCGGCCGAACGCTTCTCCCAGGTGAACGGCAAGCCGTTCAAGGTCTCCACCATCCTCGGGGCCATCATGGAACGCACCAGTGGCAATGGGCAGGGGGGTGCCGCATGACCGCGACCCCGACCCTCGTGACCCTGAAGCCGAAGGACTATGCCTCCGACCAGGAAGTCCGCTGGTGCCCGGGGTGTGGTGACTACGCCATCCTGAAGGCGGTCCAGAAGGCGCTGGCCGACGTCGGTGCCCGTCGCGAGAATACGGTGTTCGTCTCCGGTATCGGCTGCTCGTCACGGTTTCCCTACTACATGTCCACCTACGGGTTCCACACGGTGCACGGGCGCGCGCCGGCCATCGCGACCGGCGTCAAGCTGGCCAATCCCGAACTCGACGTCTGGGTCATGACCGGCGACGGCGACGGGCTGTCAATCGGCGGCAACCACATGCTGCATGTCCTTCGCCGCAACGTGGACCTGCAGATCATCCTGTTCAACAACGAGATCTACGGACTCACCAAGGGGCAGTACTCGCCGACGTCCCGGACAGGGACGAAGAGCCCGACCTCGCCGGCGGGATCGATCGAGCGGCCGCTCTCCGCCGCCACCTTTGCCCTCGGGGCCGGCGGGCGCTTCGTCGCGCGCGGCATCGACACCCAGCAGGCGCCACTGATCGACGTCCTGAAGCGGGCGCACGCCAATCGCGGCGCGTCGTTCGTCGAGATCTTCCAGAACTGTCTCGTGTTCAACGACGGGGTCTTCGACGAGTTCACCGATCGGGCGGTGGCGGAAGAGCGCCAGCTCCACGCGGTGCACGGGCAGCCGCTGCTCTTCGGGAAGGACCGGCAGCAGGGGATTCGCTTCGATGCCTCCAGGATTGCGCTGGAGGTCGTCACCCTCGGGGAGAACGGCGTGACCATGGAGGACATTCAGGTCCACGACGAGACCAACCGGCCGCTGGCCGGGATGCTCGCCGCCCTCGTGCCACCGTTCCCCGTCGCCCTCGGCGTGCTCTATGCCGATCCGGTCCAGAGCTACTCTGCGGCCCTCTACGGGAAACAGTCCACCGGTTCGCCGGATCTCGAGGCGCTGCTGCACCAGGGGAAGACGTGGGAGGTGTAGGGCGAGGCCGGTAGGCAGCGGGGCAGGGAGGCGGTCAAAAGGAAACGGGCGCACGATTGTGCGCCCGTTCTTGTATTCTGCCTCCCTGCCTCCCTGCCTACCTACCCAAGCTGGCGAACCATGGCGCCAGCACCAGGCTCACCACGCTCATCAGCTTGATCAGGATGTTCATGGCAGGGCCGGAGGTGTCTTTGAACGGGTCACCGACGGTGTCGCCGACGACGGCGGCCTTGTGCTGTTCGCTGCCCTTGCCCCCGTGGGCGCCGCCCTCGATGTACTTCTTGGCATTGTCCCAGGCGCCGCCGGCGTTGGCCATGAACAGGGCGAGCAGGACGCCGGTCACGGTGGCACCGGCGAGAAGGCCGCCCAGCGTCTGCACGCCGAGGAAGGCGCCGACCAGGACCGGCACCGCAACCGCGGTCACGCCGGGAATGATCATCTCGCGCAGTGCTGCCTTGGTGGAGATGTCGACGCAGCGGGCGCTGTCGGGCTTGGCGGTGCCTTCCATGAGGCCGGGAATTTCGCGGAACTGGCGGCGGACCTCCTCGACCATGCCCTGGGCGGCGCGGCCGACGGCGGTCATCGTCAATGATCCCATCACGAAGGGCAGGGTACCACCGATAAACATGCCGATGACGACCATCGGGTTCAGGATGTCGAGCCGGAGCACTTCGCCCGGGGGCGCGACGGCCGTGGCGAAGGCCGTGAAGAGGGCCAGGGCGGTGAGTGCTGCCGAGCCGATGGCGAAGCCCTTGCCGATGGCGGCCGTCGTGTTGCCGAGGGCGTCGAGGCCGTCGGTGATTTTCCGGACCTCGGGGCCGAGGGCACTCATCTCGGAGATGCCGCCGGCGTTGTCGGCGATCGGGCCATACGCGTCCACCGTCATCGTGACGCCGACGGTGGCCAGCATGCCGACGGCGGCGATGGCGATGCCGTAGAGGTCGGCGGCCCAGTAGGACACGTAGATGGCTCCGCCGATCAGCAGGATCGGCAGGAGCGTCGAGATCATCCCGACCGACAGGCCGGCGATGATGTTCGTGGCGGCACCGGTGTTCGAGGCCTGCGCGATATCCCGCACCGGCTTCCCGGAGGTGTAGTACTCCGTGACGGCGCCGATGGCGATGCCGCTGATGGTGCCGGCGAGCACGGCGAAGAAGGCGCCGAGCGCCGGCTTCCCGTCCATGCCGAGCGGCAGGCGGTCGGCGAGCTGCCAGGCGGCCACCAGGAAGAGGCCGGCGGCAATCAGGGTGGTGTTCCGCAGGGCGTTCGCGGGGTCGCCGTTCTCGAGGAGGCGCATGGCGGCGATGCCCACGATCGACGCGGCGAGGCCGGCCAGAATCATCAGGATCGGGAGGGCAATGGCGTTCATCCGGAACATGTCGGGAATGGCGCCGCTCGTGGCGGCGAGGGCGATCGTGGCGATGACCGCGCCGACGTAGCTCTCGAAGATGTCGGCGCCCATGCCGGCCACGTCGCCGACGTTGTCGCCCACATTGTCCGCGATGGTGGCGGGGTTGCGCGGGTCATCTTCGGGGATGCCGGCCTCCACCTTGCCGACCAGGTCCGCGCCGACGTCGGCCGCCTTAGTGTAGATGCCGCCGCCGACGCGCGCGAACAGCGCGATGGACGAGGCGCCCATCGCGAAGCCGCTGAGGATTTCGGTGAACGCCGTGAAGCCGAGCAGGTCCGCCGTGGCGGGGTCGAGGACCAGCCAGGTGACGGTGCCGATGCCGACCAGGCCCAGCGAGGCGACGGCCAGTCCCATGACGGCGCCGCCGTTGTAGGCGAGGAAGAGGGCCTTCCCCTGGCCGACCGTGCGGGCGGCTTCCGAGGTCCGCACATTCGCCTTCGTCGCCGCCTTCATGCCGAAGAGGCCGGCGAAGACCGAGCAGATGCCGCCGAAGAGGTAGGCGCCTGCGGTCCACGGCCCGATGGCGTAGGCCAGCAGGAGTGCGACCACGATGAGGAACGGCGCGAGCGCGGTGTATTCGCGCCGCAGGAACGCCATGGCGCCGTCTTCGATGAGGGTCGCGATGTTCTGCATCGCCTCGGTGCCGCGGGGCTGGCGGCGCAGATAGAGGTAGATCGACATCGCGATCAGGAGCCCGGATACACCGCCGGCCATCGCGAGTACTGGAAAATTCGACACTCAGCCTCCGTTATATCGGTTCATGGCCGGCTCGATGCCTTCCGCCAGCCAGCACTCGACGGCCTCGGCCATCGGGTCGAGCAAGTCCGTCAGCAGCGTCCATTCGTCGTCGGCAAACTCGTCGAGGACGAAGTCCGCCAGGTCCCGGCCGTCGGGGGGAAGGGGGCCGACTCCGATCCGCAGCCGCGCGTAGTCCTGGCGCATCAGCGCCCCCTCCACGCTCTTCAGGCCGTTGTGGCCCCCGGCCGATCCGGCGCCCCGGAGTCGAAACCGGCCGGCGGGCAGCGCCACGTCATCCACCAGGACCAGCAGGTCGTGCGCGGGGTCGAACCCCGGAAACGCACGGAGCGGGGCGAGTGCCGCCCCGCTCCGATTCATGTAGGTCGTCGGCTTGATCAGCCGAATGTCCACCCCGTCGCGCTGGCCGCTCGCCTCCCGGGCCCGTTCGGCCCGGCGGAACGCCCCGAGCCCCCAGCGCCGCGCCAGGTAATCGGCCAGGATGAACCCCGCGTTGTGGCGGGTCCGCTCGTATTCTGGACCCGGGTTGCCGAGTCCGAGGATGGCGCGCAGGGCGTCACTCCTTGTCGTCGTCCTCGTCGTCGTCGTCCTTCGGCTTGCGGATCAGCTCCGGTTCGACCGTTTCGTCCTCCACCGGAGCCTCGACGACCTCCTCGACGCGCGGGGCAACGACCGTGCAGATCACGACGTTGTCCTCGTCGAGAATTTCGCCCTTGGCCAGCGAGATATCCCGTACGAAGACGGAATTTCCGATCGCCAGGCTGGTCACGTCGATGTCGATGCTGGCCGGGATGTCGCCGGGGAGGGTGCGGATTTCGACTGTCGCGGTGCACGAAGTCGAGCACGCCGCCGAAGTTCCGGACGCCGTCCGGCACGCCGTTGAGATGGATCGCGACGCGCACGTCCACTTCCTCGTCGGCATGGATCTCGTAGAGGTCGAGATGCACGATGGTCGAGGCACGCAGCGCGTGCCGCTGCAGGTCGCGCAGCAGCGCCTTGACCGGCGCCCGGCCGTCGACGGTGACGTCGAGGATGGTGCTGGCCGACATCGTCGGCAGGAGCCGGGAGAGGTCGCCGGCGTCGATGGCGAGGGGTTCCGGCTCACGGCCGTGGCCGTAAATGACCGCCGGCACCTGGCCCGCGCGACGGAGCGCGCGCGCGGCTCCGGTTCCAGTCTGCTGGCGGGAGGCCGCCGTAAGATTCACCTGTTGTGCCATGGTCCGATCCTTCGAGGTAATGGGCGCCGTGCGGCGCCCTCGATCAAACAGCGAGCTGACCGACTGGTCGCTGTGTGTGTAGCCGATCGCCTTGGCCAGGAGGCCGGCGATCGAGAGTACGGTCAACTGCTCGAAATGCCGCTCTGGCGGAATGGCGATCGTGTTGGTGACCACCACTTCCGTGACACCCGACGTCGAGAGCCGTTCGACGGCCGGCCCCGACAGCAGCGGCGTGCGTCGCGCAGCAGTACACATCGTTCGCGCCGAGCCGCTTCAGCGCGCGCACCGCTTCGGACATGGTGCCCGCCGTGTCGATCATGTCGTCCGGGATGACACAGTCCCGGTCCTTCACTTCGCCGACGACGTTCACGACCTCCGCGATGTTGGCCGACGGGCCGTCGCTTGTCGATGATGGCCAGCGGTCGCGTTGAGCCGCTTCGCGAATCCGCGGGCCATCTTGGCCGAGCCGACGTCGGGCGCCACCACCACCGGATCCTTCAGGCGCTTCTGCCGGAAGTGATTCACGAACGCCGGCGCCGCGTAGAGGTGGTCGACCGGAATGTCGAAGAACCCCTGCATCTGGTGCTGGTGGAAGTCCATCCCCAGCACGCGGTCCGCCCCCGCCATCGTCACCATGTTCGCGATCAGCCTGCGCGCTGATGGCCACCCGCGGCTGGTCCTTGCGGTCCTGCCGGGCATACCCGAAATAGGGAACGACCGGGGTGACCCGCGCCGCGCTCGCCCGCTTGGCCGCGTCCATCAGGAGCAGCAGCTCCATCAGGTTGTCGGCCGGCGGATTGGTGGGCTGGATGATGTACACATCCCGCCCGCGCACGTTCTCGTCGATCTTGACGAAGATTTCTCCGTCGGCGAACCGCTTGATGGTCACCTTGCAGAGCGGCTGACCCAGGTGCTGCGCCACTTCTTCGGCGAGCGGCCGGTTGGCCGTGCCGCTGAGGAGCAACATCTGGCTTCGATCCAAGCGATATCTGCGCCATAGAGCCCTCAAATCTAACCGGGCGAACTGGGGAGAGTCAACTCGTGCGGGGACAACAGGATCCGCCTGTGGGAGGATTGGCCCTGGTGGATTCGAACCACCATTCGCAGATCCAAAGTCTGCTGTCCTGCCATTGGACGAAGGGCCAGCGAAACCAAAGGTAAAGCATTGCAGCGGCAGGAGAAAGGACCGGGGATCGCAGGACTGAGGGCGAGCGGGTTAACCGCCTGCGGTGACCTCGATCAGCCGCCCGTACTTGCGGCCCAGCATCATCACGGCGTCGGTGCGGTCGGTCGTGTTCCGGTACACCGCCAGGAACGCCGAGCCGGAGCCAGTCAGTCGGCAGAGCAGGGGGCGGGTCCCGGCCAGCGCCTCGAACGCCGCCCTGAGGCTCGGCTCGCCGCGCGAAGAGGGCGGCTTCGAAGTCGTTGCCCGCCATCCGGGCGATGTCGCCCCACCTTCGCAGCGCCTCGAGGTCCAGCGGCGAGTCCGCCCCGCCGGTGCTCGGCGCGGCCCTCGTCGATCCAGCCGTACGCCTCAGCCGTGGGCATCCCGTCGGCGGGCACCAGGAGCAGGGCCGGGGCGGCCGGGAGCGGTGGGAGGCGGAGCATCCGCTCTCCGTGGCCCCAGGCGAGCGCGAGCCGCGCCTCGCTCAGGAAGAACGGCACATCGCTTCCGAGGCGGGCGGCAAACTGGAGGAGCTCGTGCCGGGGGACGGCGTTCGCCGCCAGCCGATTGGTCAGGATCAGCGCGGCCGCCGCATCGCTCGACCCGCCACCGAGTCCTGCCTGCATCGGAATGCGCTTCTCGAGCGTCAGGTGCACGGCAAACTTCCTGCCGGTGGCGTGCAGCACCATCTCCGCCGCCCGCACCGCCAGGTTGTCCGCCGCCGGCCCGACGTCCGCTCCCCGCACCTCGATGCTCACGGCGTCGCCCGCCCGCTCGCTCGGCTGTCAGCTCGTCGTGGAGGTCCAGCAGGCAGAAGAGAGTCTCGATCCCGTGGTATCCTGTCGACTCCCTGGCGAGGACGCGCAGGAAGAGGTTCGCCTTGGCGGGGGCCCGCAGCGTGACGGGTGCGTCAGGCATCGGAAGGGGCCTGACGCGCCGTCGCCCCGAGACCGAGTCCGGTCCTGGTGGCCGACCAGACGCCGAGCACGGTGATGGGAATGAACGTCGTGATGTGGTACCCGACCGCGTAGGCCACCGCCTGGCTCGCGCCGATGCCGTAGAGGGCGAGCACGGCGATGATGGCGGCCTCGAACGGCCCCACGTACCCGGGAGCCGACGGGATGACGATTCCGAAGGCAAGGACCCCCTGCAGCACGACGGCGGCGGTGTAGCCGACCGGGAGGTCGAACGCCACGAAGGCGAGATAGAAGGAGAGGGCGTTGACGAGCCAGAGCACCACCGACCAGGCGATCACGCCGAGGAGGCGCGTCGGCGACTGCAGGACGACGAGGCCCTGCCGGATGCCCTCGATGAGCTCGATCAGGCGCAGGGCAATCCTGTCCGAGGGAACGACCCGGCGCACCACGCGCTCGGCGACCCGGGGAAATGCGACGACCAGGCTGGCGCAGATGAGGGCGGCCATGCCGATCAGGCCGGCCGTCGTCGCGGCCTGCCGAACGGGAATGCCGGCCACCGAGAGCCCCGCGGGCATGCCCGGCATGAGGAGGGCCACCGCCAGCAGGCCCACCACCGTCAGGGCGTCGAAGACGCGCTCGACCGCCACGGAGGCGAGCGAGGTCGTCAGGCGGGCGCCCGTCAGGCGGCTGGCCGCCACGGTGCGGACCACCTCGCCGGCGCGGAAGGGGAGCAGGTTGTTGGCGGCAAACCCCATGGCGATGGCGTGCCAGAGCGGTGTCCAGGGGTAGGGAGCGCCGTCCTCCCTCCGGAGGAGGAGGCGCCAGCGGAAGAGCCGGAGCGGGAAGAGCGACGTCGCAACGAGGACGGCCACGAGCAGCCACCCCAGTCGTACCGCGCGGAGATACCCGAGCGCCTCGGCCAGGTCGACCTCGCGGAACGCCCACCAGAGCAGCAGGGCGGAGAGGGAGAGGGCGAGGAGCAACTGCCACACCCGGTGACGCGATCCGATCAAGCGGAGGGCTCGAGCGCCAGCGGGACGAGGTCGAGCAGTTCGTCGAGGAGGGGGCGGATGGATCCAAGCTGCGCACCCGCACGGAGGAGGTCGGCAAGCTCGCGGCGGACGACATCGGCGCGGCGGAGGGCGGCACCACCGCGGTAGAGCAGAGTCCCGATCTCGACCGGGGCTTCCGACGGCGCCGGTGTGACGGGCGCCGGTGGCGGTGGGGACGAGGTCCGCACCGTGGCGCCATTTCCGGAGGCACGGCCCCTCGCGCCGGAGAGCCGGGCATAGGTGAGAAAGCTCCCGGCAAGGGAGGCGTCTTCCGCTACCTCGGCCGGTGAGCGGTCGTCCGATTCCTCGTCCGGGGCCAGTGTCTCGACCGGAATGATATCGTCATCGGGGGCGAGCGACTCGATCGGCACGATGTCGTCCGGCACCTGCCCGAGAATGGCGGCCAGCCCTGCCAGTTCCGTCGATGCCCGCTCCGGATCACTCCGGGGGCCCAGACCCCGGATGAGCGTGCCGGCGGAGCGGAGCGCCGCCCCGAATCCACCCGGATCGCCCGCGGCGCTTCCGCTGACGATGGCCAGCCGGACCGCTCTCGCAAAGCTCTCCAGCCCATGACCGATGGTCGCGGCCGAGGTGAGGCGAGGCGAGTCGAGCGCCCCGGTCAGATTGAAGAGCCGCAGATCCCGCTGCGTATCGGTGCCCGCGCGCTCGAGTTCGTCCGCGGCGTGGACCAGGAATTCTCCGTGCGTCAGGAGCTCGACGGACCCGAGCGTGACAGGCGACGGCAACTCCGGCGGCGTTCCTGCCTCCACGATGCTGGCCTGGCCATCGGGACAGAGTGCCTCGATGCCCACGACGTCGCGGTCGTCGGCGAGCCGCCGGATGAGCAACACCGCGAAGTGCCGGGCCTCGGGGGCATCGGGCTCCGGCCGCCCCTGATCGGCGACGTCCCGCGAGGCACGGGTGAGCGCCTTGGCGGCCGCCTCGAACACCTCATTGACCCCCTTCGGCGGCGCGGAAGCCCGGAGAAGGTCGCCGACGGCCATCTCGAGGCTGTCGAGGAGCTCGGGCAAGGGCGCCAATTCGGTCAGGGCGGCCAGCCCCCGGAGCGATTGCATCCGGCGCAGGATGTTATGGAGGGGGTCACGCGAGTGCGGATCGGCTTCGAGGGCCCGGGCGGCGCGATCGAGCGCGCTGGCGACGAGTGCGCCCTCCCGGGCCACGAACGCGCGCACGCCGGCATTCAACTCGCCGCGACTCCGGGTCGGGGGGCGACTCCCCTCCGGGGGGCGTCCGCTGATGGACTCGAGGGCACGCGAGAGTTTCTCGGCGCGGGCGCTGTCGTCGGGGGTCCACTCGCGGGCCTGCCGCACGAGCCCCTTCAGGTCATCGACCGACTGGCCGACGACTTCCGCGAGGGTAGCGTCCCAGGCGCAGACGCGCTCCTGGAAGGCGCGCGCCACCCCCTCGAGCGCGCCCGCCGCACGGGTGATTTCCGGCTGGTTGGCCATGAGTGCGGACCCGCGCAAGGCACGGGCGTAGCGGACGAACTCCTCCGGAGGCGGGCCGCCATCGGCAGCCGCCAGGCGGGCGAGCCGCTCGAGGTACTCGCCGGCCTCCAGCGCGAAGAAGTCAGTCGGGCCGAGGGGATTGGGCATGTCGAATGAAGTTAGGGTGAGGAGCGTTCCCGGGAAAGGTTCCGGGCCTCGGTCATCAGCCGTCGCATTTCCCGCACCGCCCGCTCCATCCCGTCGAAGAGGGCGCGGCTGACGATGCTGTGGCCGATATTCAGCTCTTCGATTTCGGGAACCGAGGCCGCGCCGTGCACGTTCAGGTAGGTGAGTCCATGGCCGGCGTGGACGGCCAGGCCGAGGTCGCTGGCGTGGCGGGCGGCGTCGCGGAGCTGATCGAGGGCGGTATCACCGTCCCGCCACCGGTGGGCGTAGTCTCCGGTGTGGAGCTCGATGGCGGGGACGCCGAGGTCCTTGGCGGCATCGATGACGTCGAGGTCGGGGTCGATGAAGAGGCTGACCCGGCATCCCGCCTCGTCGAGGCGCCGGATGGTGTTGCGCAGGCGTCCATCGCGCGAGCTGACGCGCAGCCCGCCTTCGGTGGTCACCTCCGCGCGCCGCTCGGGCACCAGGGTCACCTGGAGTGGACGGAGCCGGCAGGCGAGGGCGACGATCTCGTCGCTCGTGGCCAGCTCGAAGTTCAGTGGCGAGGAGAGGGATTCCGCGATGGCGATGACATCGGCGTCCTGGATGTGGCGGCGGTCCTCGCGGAGGTGCACGGTGATGCCATCGGCGCCACCCGCCACCGCCGCCCGCGCGGCGTCCAGCGGATCTGGCTCATCGGTCCGCCGGGCCTCGCGGACGGTGGCGACGTGATCGATGTTGACGTACAACCTGACTGGCGTCATTGCTCGCACTCCGCGCGCGGTTTACGTTTCGTGCAGTTCACTCCACAAGGCGGAACGCCCGTGACACTGCGCTGGATTCCCTCTGTACTGCTCGTCGCGGCCTGTGCCGGTGGTAGCGGCACCGGGACCGGCACGCCCATGGCCAATCGCTCGCCTGAAACGACCGTCAAGGCGTTCCTGGCGGCGGCCAGAGACACCAATCTTACGCTCATGGCCAGCTACTGGGGCGGCTCTTCCGGCCCGGCCGCCACGAGCAAGCAGCCCCCGGACTACGAGAAGCGCATTCGTGTCCTGCAGAAGTACCTGGTCAGCGACTCGGCCAACGTGGCCGGCCTCGGTTCGGTGGACGGACACCCCGACCAGATCATGGTCACGATGCGGATCTACAAGGGCAACTGCCAGAACGCCGTCCCGTTCATCGTCGGGAAGTGGAAAGACCAGTACATCGTCCAGAACGTGGACGTGACGATGACGGCTACCCCGGGCCGGCCCTGTGACGACCAGGGGAACCAGATGTAGGCACTCCGCCCCCAGCAGTCCTCACTCGGTGAGTTCGATGAGGATGCCGGCGGTGGATTTCGGGTGGAGGAACGCGATACGGCAGCCGCCGGCACCGGTCCGGGGCGTCTCGTCGACCAGGCGGTAGCCGGCCTCGCGGGCCTGCTGCAGGGCGGCGTCGAGGTCAGGCACCCGGTAGCAGACGTGATGGATGCCGGGGCCGCGGCGCGCAAGGAACTTCGCGATGGGGGAGTCGGCGTCGCGCGCCTCGAGCAGTTCCACGTCCGACTCCCCGAAGGGGAGCGAGACGATGGTGGCGCCGTCGGCCACTTCGGCCGGATGAGGCGTCAGGCCGAGGACATCGCGATAGAACTGCAGGGCCTCGTCAAGACTCGTGACCGCGATCCCGATATGGGCGATGCGAGGGGCCTCCGGCACAGGAACTCCGCGGTGGCAGGTTAGTTGGATTGAACTTAACTGCGGGACGCGCGACCGCGCATCCCACCGTACTCTGGGAGGTTGGACGCACATGGGGCAGCACACGATTGATGTAACCGAGAGCACCTTCGCTTCCGAAGTGGAGCAGCACAAGGGACTGGTGCTGGTGGATTTTTGGGCCGCCTGGTGCGGGCCGTGTCAGGTCATCGCTCCCTCACTGGAGCAGCTCGCCGAGGAGTACACCGGCAAGGTGCGGATCACCAAGCTGGATGTCGATGCGAACCAGCGAGTGGCGGCACGATTCAACATCCGCTCGATCCCGGCACTCCTCTTCTTCAAGGATGGCAAGCACGTGGATACCGTGATCGGCGCGGTGCCGAAGCCGGCCATCGCGTCGAAGATTCAGCACCACCTCGCGGCGTAAGGCGCCGCCATGCGGGCCGCCCAACCGGGCGGCCCGTCTCGCCGAGGGTCTATGCGCGTCAGCGGTACCCGTCTGCTTCACTCTGCCATCCGGCTGAGCGACGTCGCCTTTCCGGCGTCGGACACCCTGCTTGCGCGCACCCGGCTCATCTACCTCCACCTGGACAACCTGCTCTCCTTCGCCAAGCGCGATCGCGATGGCAAGGTGGACGCCTATTTCCTCGGCTACCTGCCCGATGAACTGATTCTGCTCTTCTTTCAGGAGGGAGAACTGGTGACCGCCACGGGCATCGGCGCCGGGCAGCGTTCGGTGCTCCCGATTGCCGAAGCGGTGCGCCGGCTCAAGGCCGACCCGGAGCGGGCGGAGGCGGCCTACTGCGCCGCGCCCCTCGCCCAGCTGGAGTGGATGTACCAGGCGTGTGCGGCGCCGGCGGAGCCCTGGGTGGTCGACTCGAAGCATCCGGAACTGATTTTCCCGCGCGTGGTCGAGGAATCGCTGACCGGCGGGCTCGAGATCATCTCGAACGGTCGGGTCAACTACCTGCAATTCGATCGCGGGAAGTTCAGTGGCGGGTATTTCTATGCCCGTCCGGAGTCGGTGTCGCTGCCCGCCTATATCGAAGGGATTTTCCAGCCCGATGCCGATGGAGTCCGGCCCGCGCTCTCCGTCTGCGGCATTCCGCCGGCGGCGGGACTGCCGGCGCAGGCGCTCCCCTCCCAGGTCCGGATGTACCGCGATCTCTACGCGCGAATCGCGGCGGCCATCGAGGCCGAACTTCCCGGCGACGGGCTGCGCCGGGTGGACCGGGTGACGGACCGAATGCTCCCGTCGCGCGCCTCACTGGCGCATCTGCTCCCGTCGAATGGCGGCGATCCCTCGATGGTGGCCACGCCTGCCAGTGAATTGACCGGCGACCTGGCGGCGTGGACCGGGGCGCTCCTCACCGAAGTCGAGGTCGTGTCGCCGGGTGCGGGGCCCCAGATCCTGCAGCAGACCACACGCGAACAGCGCCACCTGCTCCAGGCGGCTGGGTTCTACTCGCATTTCCCCTGGAGCCTCACCTGGTAGACCCCGGAACCCTCTACGTTGTCGCCACCCCCCTCGGACACCTCGGAGACCTGACCTCCCGCGCCACCGAAATCCTGCGGGAGGTGGATGTCGTGGCCGCCGAGGACACGCGGCGGAGCCGCACCCTGCTGCAGCACATCGGCGCGACGCCGCGCCTCATGAGCGTGCATGCCCACACCGAGGCGAGCCAGGCCGCCCCGATCCTGGCCCTCCTCGAGGCGGGGCAGGCGGTGGCGCTGGTGACCGACGCCGGGACGCCCGGGATCAGCGACCCCGGTGCCCGGCTGGTGGCCGCGGTGCGCGAAGCCGGGTGCATGGTCGTCCCCATCCCTGGCCCGTCGGCGGTGGCCACCGCGCTTTCCGCATCGGGACTGCCGGGCGACCGGTACCTCTTCCTCGGGTTTCCTGCCCGGAAGGGGCGGGACCGGCGGGACGAACTCGCGCGCGCCGCCGCCGAACGGTGGACGGTGGTCTTCTACGAGGCGCCGCCGCGGCTGACGGGGCTGCTGCGCGACCTGGCGGAGGTGTGCGGGCCCGAGCGGCACGCCGTCGTCGCCCGGGAACTCACGAAGATGCACGAGGAGTTTCGGGCCGGCACGCTGGGCGAGCTGGCCGACTGGTACGAAGGCCACCCGCCAAAGGGGGAGCTCACGCTGGTGCTCGCCGGCGCGGCATCCGGGCCGGATCTCGCGCCCGATCTGGACACGGTCCGAGCCGAAGCAGTCGCCCTCCTGGCCGAGGGATTGAGCCGGAAGGATGTGGTGCGGCGATTGACGGAATCGAGCGGGCTCGGCCGTAATGAGGTGTATCGCCTGGTGATGGAGCTTCCGTGATGTGTTCCAGGCTCCCGATGCGGAGCCTCTTCCTGATCGTGCATGCCGCGTGCTGGGTCGCCGGGGCCGCCCCCTCCAGGCCCAGGATGATTCCGGCATCGCCATCGGCCGCCTGCACTACGACGGCGGGGGCGACTGGTACGCCAATCCGTCGAGCCTGCCCAATCTCCTCGCCGCGGTGCGCGAGCGCACCGCCCTTCAGACGGCAACGCGTGAGCGGGTCGTCACCCTCTCCTCGCCGGCGCTGTGGGAGGTACCGTACCTCTACATGACGGGGCACGGCAACGTGCGGTTCAGCGACGACGATCTCGTCACGCTCCGCCGCTATCTGCTGCAGGGGGGCTTCCTGCACGCGGACGACAACTACGGCATGGATGAGGCACTCCGCCGTGAATTGGCTCGGCTCTTTCCGGATCGACCGCTGGAAGAGGTGCCGCTCGATCATCCGATCTACAACCTCGTATACCAGTTTCCGCGCGGTGTGCCCAAGGTGCATGAGCACGACGGCAAGCCGGCGCAGGGATTCGGCATCTTCCTCGACGGACGTCTCGCTGTCTTCTACACCTATCAGTCCGACCTCGGCGATGGCTGGGAGGATCCGGATGTCCACCGCGACGATGCGGCGACCCGGGAGTCGGCGCTGCGGATGGGTGTGAACCTCGTGGCGTATGCCGTAGGGACCGGCCAGTGAGCCGGGGCTCCACACGGACGGCTCTGGAGGGGCTGACCGCACCACTCGCGCGGCGTGCAGTGACCGGGGGCGGGGCACTGGTGGTCGGCGCGGTGCTCCTGGTATTGGGTGCGGCCGCGTGGCTGGTCCGGCTCGGCGTCGTGCATACGCTCTGGTGGGTCCCCGTGGCGTGGGCGGCGGCCCTCACTGCTGCGGTGCTGGCCGGGGGCCTGGCGCTGCGGCGTGCGCAGGCGCTTCGCGTCCCGCTCCTGGCACGGCGACTCGAGTCCGAGGGATCGTGGCGGCTCGGGGCGCTGACCGGGATGCTTTCTGCTGCGGCCGAGGGGGTGAGCGCCGACCTGCACGACGCCGCCGACGGGGCCGTGGCCGCAGACCTCGTTTCGCGGGGCCCTGCCGCGCTCGCACCACTCACCGCGCAGATCCAGCGATCCAACCGGTTCGCGTTGATTGCGCTCCTGCTCGGCGCGGTGGGGCTCCTCGGTGCGGGGCCCCGCCGCGCCCCGGTGCAAATGCTCTGGCATCCTTCGAACGCCCTGGCCCTGGCCACGGGCGCGGTGCGACTCGAGGCATCGGGTCTCGCCGTGAACCGGGGGGAGGAGGTCGTGCTGGCGCTGCGGGCACCGGGCCGGCGGACTGCCACCCTCTGGCGGCGTGCCCCCGGCGAAACCTGGCGGGCCGACGAGGTCTCCCTCGATTCACTCGGCGAGGCGACCCTCCATTCCGGCCCGCTCACCGCGGATCTCTTCGTTCGCGCCACCAGCGGAGGGCGCGCCTCCGACACCCTGCACGTCACCGTGCGGTTGCCGGCGTTCCTCGGATCGCTCTCCGTCACCGCGCAGTATCCCCGGTACCTCGGTTTCGAGGACGAGCCAATCGTCCCTGGGCCTGACCCCATCGTGCTGCCCGAAGGGACGCGACTGGTGGTGGAGGGCGAAGCGACCGCGCCACTTGCGGCGGCCGAACTGGTCGGCCCCCGGGGCTCGGTGTCGCTGGCCGTGGTCGACGGCAGTTTTGGGGGGCGGACCATGCCCGCCACCTCGGGAGCATACCGGCTGGCGTTGACGACCATGACTGGCACACCCCTGGCCGGCAACGATGGATCGCTCCTGCTGCAGATTGTGCCTGACAGCGCGCCGGCGGTCAGCATTCCGGTGCCAGGAGCGGACACACTTGCCCCCCTCGGACTGCGTGTCCCGCTCGTCGTCGATGCGCGGGACGACCATGGCGTTTCGGCGCTCGCCATCGTGAGCCGGCGCATCAGCCGGCTCGGGTTCGAGGATCCGGAGCGCCGCGATGTGCTCCCCGTGCCTGGTGGCACCCCCGACCGCCTGATCGTCCCCCACATCTTCGACCTGGAGGGCCGCGCTCTGCTGCCGGGCGACACCGTCCGGTACTACGCCGTTGCCACCGACAATTCCCCGCGCGGACGGACGGGGCGGTCGCGCGAATACATCCTGCGCCTGCCGACGATGGCCGAGGTGCGTGCGGCCGAGCGCTCGGCCACGGAGTCGGTCGGCGCACAACTCGACTCGCTGGCGAAGGCCAGCAAGCAGCTGCAGCGCCAGACCGAAGACCTCTCGCGCGAGGCGTCCCGTTCCTCGGCGGACCAATCGGGCCGTCGCGACGCCTCGGCGATGTCCTTCGAGGAGGCGAAGCGGGCGGAGGCGGTGGCGCGCCAGCAGGAGGAACTGGTACGCCAGGCGGAGGAGACGCGGGCGGCCATCGAGGATCTCCAGCGGGCGGCGGCGGAAACCGGCACGCAGGATCCGGAGTTTCAGCGGCGGATGCAGGAGATTGCGGAACAGATCGATCGCGCCCTCACACCGGAAATGCGCCAGCAGCTCGAGGAGCTGCGGGAGGCGCTGAGCCAACTCGACGCCGCGCGGTCGCGGCAGGCGCTGGAGGAACTCGCCGAGGCGCAGCGCAGGCTGAAGGAGGCGCTCGAGCGCAGCCAGACACTCTTCGAGCGTGCCGCCGTGGAAGGGGAGATGGCCAACATGGAGGCGGAGGCGCGCGACCTCGCCCAGGAACAGAACCGCTGGAATGATGAGGTGGCGAGCGCCGACTCGACGCAGGCCGCCGCACAGGAGGCGGACCTCGCGGCACGCGCCGATTCCCTTGCCGCGGCGCTGCGGGAGACGGCCGAGAGCCTGGATAAAATGCAGCAGGCCGAGCAGGCCGATCGCATGGAGGCCACCGCGGAGGTGGCGTCGAGCGCCGCCCAGGAAATGAAGGAGGCGGGCGCGGCGGCGAAGCAGGGGAAGGCGCAGGAGGCGAAGCGCCAGGGCCAGCAGGCGGCAGAGCAGCTGCAATCGCTCGGCGAGCAGCTGGAGCAGCAGCGGGAGGACGTACAGGGAGAGTGGAAGGCCGAGGTGATCGCGGCCATCGACCAGATGATGGCGGAGACCAGTCGCCTGGCCGACCGCCAGCTCGCCATCACGGAGGCGCTGAAGCAGGGCGAGTCCCCATCGACCTTCAGGGCCCAGCAGGCGGCGGTGGAGGAGGGCGTCGAGAAGTTGACGGAGCAGTACAAGGAGGTGTCGGGCGAAAACGCGCTGGTGCCGCCGCAAATCGGCGCCACGCTCGAAGCGGCCAGGCGGCAGATGACGAAGGCACGGGAGGCGTTGTCGACCGCGATTCCCGGCCAGCGTGACGCCACCGCACGCGCGGGGGATGCGGTCGACGCCCTCAACGCGGCGGCCTACCAGATGGCCCGCGCCCGCGGCGACGTGTCGGGGGCAGGGTCCGGTTCAGGGCTCGCGGAGGCGATGGAGCGGATGGCGCAGATGGCACAGCAGCAGGGGCAGCTGAGCCAGCAGGGCGCGCAGATGTTGCCGATGGTGGGAGGCGGATCGATGCAGGAACAGATTCGCCGGCTGTCGGAGCAACAGCGGGCACTCGCCGAGCAGCTGGAACGACTCCGCGCGGAAACGCAGTCGGCGGGGGCGGGGGAGCTGGCCGGCGAGGCGCGGGACCTTGCGCGGCAGTTGGAGGCGGGTCGCCTGGACCGACGGACGGTGGAGCGCCAGGAGCGGCTCTTCCGGCGCATGCTGGACGCCGGGCGGACGCTGCAGGGCGAGGAGCAGGACGAACAGAAGGAACGGCAGAGCACCACGGGGGCCCAGGACGACTTCCGGCTCCCCCCCGCGCTCCGGGCCCAGCTGGAGGACGACGGCCGCCAGGTCCGCCTCCCCACCTGGGAGCAGCTCCAGGGGTTATCGCCGGAGGACCGACGGCTCGTCCTCGAGTATTTCAGGCGCCTGACCGAGCGACCGGCACCGTGAGGGGCGCCCTCGCAGCGCTGCTGCTCATCGTCGGCCTGACGGGCCCGGTGGCCGCGCAGACGGAGATGATGACGCGTGCCTACGAGATGGAGCGTCGCAGCGACTTCGCCGGCGCGGCCGACGCCTATGCGCAGATCCTGCGGCAGTATCCGGACAACCTTTCCGCCTTGCTGGGACTTGAGCGTGCCCTGGCACCCCTGCGTCGCGACGCGGAGCTGGCGTTGCCGGCGGAGGCGCTCCTGGCCAGCGACCCGGCCATCACCGCCGCGTATTCGATCGCGATGCGCGGATGGGCGGCCGCCAACCGTCCGGACAGCGTGGCGAGTGCGGCTCGGCGATGGGCGGCAGTGGAGCCAGGTAGTGAGGTCCCCTACCGGGAGTGGGGAAATACTCTCCTTGGCCAGCGAGACGGGAACGGCGCTCGCCGGGCATACCTGACGGGGCGGGAGCGGTTGGGCGACCCCGCGGCGCTCGCCGGCGAGCTCGCGTTGCTCGCCGCCGCGCAGAACAACTGGGAAGAGGCCGCACGGGAGTGGGCGCTCGCGATGGACCGGTATCCGGGCTATCGCCTCACCGCACGCAACGCACTCCTGCGCGCACCACCGGCCGAAGAGGAACGAATTCTCAAGCAGCTGGCCCGGGGCACTCCCGCGGCACAGCGCCTCGGCGCTGAACTCGGCGTTCAGTGGGGCCATCCTGTGGAGGCCTATGCGCAGTTAATGGCCAACCTGCCGAGCGCCCAGCCGGAAGCGGTCGACGCACTCCGGCAGTTCCTCGACGCGGCGCGTGGGGTCGGGGGGCCGGAAGTGGCCAGGGTCCGTGGCCAGGCGCTGGAGCAACTCGCCGACCGGACCAGCGGCGGCGGTGGAGCGCGGCTGCGGCTTGAATCGGCTCGGGCGTATGCCGATGGCGGCGACGCCATCGCCGCACGGCGGATGCTCGGCGCCCTCGCCGTCGATGGCAGCACGCCACCGGACATGGCGGCCGGCGCCGCGGCGACGCTCGTAACAGTGCTCCTGCGCGAGGGCCAGGTCGCGGAGGCCCAGCGGCAACTCGATGAGCTCCGGCCAAGCCTCGGCCAGGAGAACGCCGACCGGTTCACGCGCCAGGTGGCCGAAGGGTGGATTCAGCAGGGAAACCTCGACCGCGCCGAGACAGCCCTCGCGAGCGACAGCACCGTCGAGGCGTTGGCGGTGACCGGCCGGATCCGGCTCTATCGGGGCGATCTGGCCGGCGCGTCCGAGGCGCTTCGCTCGACGGGACCCTTTGCCGGCACGCGGGAAGAAGCGACGGCGCGCACCGCGCTGCTCGCGCTCATCCAGCCGATCGAGGCGGACTCACTCCCCGCCCTCGGCGCGGCGCTCCTCACCCTGGCTCGGGGGGATTCGGCCGCCGCCGTCACGAGCCTGGCGGACGTGGCCGGGACGCTCCCCGCCGCCGGTGGCGGGGCGGAACTGCGGCTCCTGGCCGGGCAGATTGAAGTTGCCCGGGGTCGGTCGGTGGAGGGCGGAGAGGCTCCTGCGGAGCGCGGCCGACGCCTCGGCTCCGGCGACCGCGCCGGCCGCCGAGCTGGCGCTGGCGCGCCTGCTCCTCACCCTCGGTCGGACGGGCGAAGCGGTGGCGCAGCTCGAGCACCTGATCCTGACCTATCCCGGCAGCGCCGCCGTGCCCCAGGCGCGCAGGGTCCTCGACGCCGCCCGCGGCGGCATCCCGGAGAGTTGATGCGGCGACGTGACTTTGTTCGCAGCGCCGGCGGCGTCCTGGCGGCCTCGCCCTTCGTTGCCTGGCCGCGGTTTGTGTCGCCGCAGGCACCGTGGCTGCTGATTCCGATGGACGACTCGCAGGCCGATCATCTCAAGGCGTACGGCGTGGTGTTCCGGCTGCTGGAGCGGGGCGGGCGCGCGGAGTGGTTCCTCAACTATCGGAACGGGGCGTTTCTCCTGCCTGCCGATCCGGTCACCACGCGCGATGCGGCGCTGGCCGGCGTCACGACGGAAGCGCTGGGCGAAGGCGCCCTGCTCGGGATCCGCGCCGAGATTCAGATGGGGAACATGGAGGCGGTGCCACTCGAGAAGGCGCCGAAGGTGGCCGTCTACGCGCCACCGAATGCCGCCCCATGGGACGATGCGGTGACGATGGCCCTGCGCTACGCCGGCGTCAATTTCGACAAGGTGTGGGATCCGGAGGTGCTGGCGCCGGGCGGCGCGGGCCTGGCGCGGTACGACTGGCTGCACCTGCACCACGAGGACTTCACGGGGCAGTATTCCAAGTTCTACCTCACCTATGCCGGCGCGCCCTGGCTCACCGAGATGGTCGAGCGGAACACCGCCATGGCGCGCGCCTTCGGCTTCCCCAACGTGCCCGCTGAAAAGCGCGCCGTCGCCGAGGCGATCGCCGCCTACGTGCACCAGGGGGGCTTCCTCTTCGCGATGTGCGCGGCCACGGAGACCCTCGACCTGGCGCTGGCCGGGGCAGGGGTGGACATCGCCGCGGCCTACGCCGACCAGACGCCCATGGATCCGAACGCGACGGCCAAGATGGATTGGCGCCGCGCGCTCGCATTCCAGGATGGGCGGCTGGAGCTCAGCCCGACCGTGTCGCAGTTCTCCGACATCGACGGACACGAGGTCAACGCGCTCAGCCGCCGCCAGGAGCTGGGGAGCTTCCGGACCTTCGGCTTCAGCGCCAAGATCGACCCCGTGGCCACGATGCTCGTTCAGAACCACCGGGAGACGATTCCCGATTTCTACGGGCTGACGACCTCGTTTCGGAAGAGCCGGATCAAGCCGGGGGTGACGATCCTGGCCGATGAGCCGGGGGCGCCGTGGGCCAAGTATCTTCATGGGGAGCATGGACAGGGCACATGGACGTTCTATGGCGGCCACGACCCGGAAGATCCCCAGCACCAGATCGGGGACGCCCCGACCGACCTGTCCCTGCATCCGCATTCGCCCGGATATCGCCTGATCCTGAACAACGTGCTCTTTCCTGCGGCCAAGAAGAAGGAACTGAAGACGTGAGCCTGACACGCCTCCCATGGTTCGTCGCCGGGTTCCTCCTCGTGCCGTGGAGTGCGGCCGCGCAGGCACCTCGCATCACGCCCGCGGGCGACCCGTCGGTGCAGCCGGATTCGATCTACCGGCTCGCCGTCGATCCGGCGGACTATCCCGACGAGGCGGCGCTCTTCCTGCTGGACGACGGCGTCATCGTCGTCGAAGCCGACGGCCGGGAGCGCCGCACCTTTCGGCAAATCGTGCAGGTCCTCAAGCAGTCGGCCGTGGACGGGCTGGCCGAGCATTCCTTTTCGTGGTCGCCGGACAACGAGGAATTCACCATCAACTGGATCCGCGTCGTGCAGCCCGACGGCACGGTCATCAGTGCGGGCCCCGCGCAGCAGCAGGAGAGCGACGTGCCGGCGGCGATGGGTGCCCCGGTCTACGCCAATCGCAAGGTGATCCGCGCGTCGATGAGCGGCGTGGCCGTGGGGACCATCGTCGACTACAGCTACACGACCAGCAAGACGAAGCCCTGGGTGCCGGGGGATTTCTATCAGTGGTGGGGTGTCAGCACGGGGTTGAGCGTGAAGCGGTCCCGGCTGATCGTCGACGCCCCCGCCACCGAGAAGCTCCGCATCGAGGAGCGGAACCTGAGCTTCCCGAGGCGGACTGAACAGGCCGGCGGCCGACAGGTACTCACCTGGGCCACCGGCGACCTCAAGCGGATCAAGCCCGAGGCCTATGCCGCCGATTCGAACGACATCTATATGTCGGTCGCGGTCTCGTCGCCGCTCACCTGGAGCGACATCGGTCGCTGGTACGGCGCGCTGGCCGACGATCGATACGCACTCCCGCCCGAGCTCGCCGACCAGGTCAGAGCCCTCGTGGCCGGGGCCGCGACCGCACGCGATACCGCGGCGGCCATCCAGCGCTGGGTGGCCCAGGACATCCGTTATCTTTCGATTTCGCTCGGCATCGGCGGGTACCAGCCCCGGTTCCCCGTCGAGGTCGTCGCGTCCGGGTTCGGCGACTGCAAGGACAAGGCGACGCTCTTCGTGGCGGCGCTGCGATCACTCGGGTTCAACGCCGTCACCGTGCTGACCAGTACATCCGGCGGCGTTCAGCGGGCGCTCCCCTCGATGGACCAGTTCAATCACGCGATTGCCTATGTCTCCCTGCCGGAGGGTCGGGTCTACACCGATCTCACGGTGGCCTTGCTTCCGTTCGGCGTTCTCCCGCCGGCGTTGCAAGGGGAGTTCGGGCTGGCGGTCCCCGATGCGGGGCCGGTGGAGGAACTCACCTTTCCGGAGGAGACCGCGGCGGAACGGCTCTCGTTGATCCAACTGAGCGGCGGCCTCACGCCGGAGGGGAAGTTCAACGGCGCCTACTCCGAGGAGATGACCGGATCCCGGCAGTGGGAGTTGCGGGACCTCTTCGAGTCGCCGATGGATTCGGCTGGACGCGCGAACTTCTCGCGGCGCATCGCGCAGGGATGGTTCCCGGGCGCCAGGGGTGACAGCCTCGAGACGTTCCGCGGGCTGGACCTGGCCGCACCGGCCCGCGTCTCCCTCGCGGTGCAGGATGGCAAGGCGCTCCGTCGGTCGGGGAGCAACTGGATTCTCGAGAACCCGGTGGGCAGCGCCGGGAAGTTCATCGATGCCGCCGACGCCCTCGAGGCGGAACCGACGCGCGTCTTCCCGATCGACGCCGCCAAGGTGTTCGGGCCCGAGGAGAACATCATCAGGATCCGCATCGCCCTGCCAGCCGGCTGGCAACCGCAACTTCCACCGTCGGTCCATGCATCCAGCGAGTTCGGGGAGTTCTGGGGTACGTACGCGTTCACCGACGGGACGCTGGAAATCACGCGGCGGGTGGTCGGCACGCGCGGCATCTTCCCGCCGGACCGGATCGGCGACCTGATCACCTGGTTCCGCGCGATGGGTGAGGACGACGCTCCCTTCATCCTCATCGATCCCGCCCCAGCCCCATGACAGTCTCGATCGTCCGGATTCCCGCCGACGTGCGCTCGCTGTTGGCGGGCGAGATTCGCGCGGCCGGGGGGCGGGAAGTGTCGTTCGTGGCCGACATCGATGCGGAGGGGGTCGTGACCGCCGCGCGGGCGGTGGCGCGGGGCACGGTGCAGATGGTGCTCGCACTGCCCGGGTGCGGCGCGCCGCGGCCAGATGTTTCTCCACAACCATCCAAGCGGCAATCTCGAGCCGTCCGAGGCCGACCTGGCGGTGGCGGCCCGGCTGCACGACGGCGGAGTCGGGTTCGGGATCATCGACAACACCGCCGAACAGCTCTACGTCGTCGTCGAAGTCCCGCACGCGCAGGTGGTGCAGCGGCTCGACCCCTACGCGATTGTCGAGACGCTGGGGGAGCATGGTCCCGTCGCTGGAGTGCTGGGGCAGTACGAGGACCGGCAGAGTCAGCGCGACATGGCGGCCTACATCGCCGACGGGTACAACGACGGCGGCGTGCTCGTGCTGGAGGCGGGCACCGGTGTGGGCAAGTCGTTCGCCTACCTGGTCCCCGCGCTGGCCTGGTCGCGCGCCAACGGCGAACGGACGGTCATCAGCACCAACACCATCAACCTGCAGGAACAGCTGGTGGGCAAGGACCTGCCGATGCTGCGGGAGGCGCTGGCGGAGGAGGGGTGGGCGCCGACCTTCGCGTTGCTGAAGGGATGGCGGAACTACCTCTGCCTCTCCCGGCTCCAGCACGCCACGGGCGCGCAACAGAGCCTGCTGGAACCGGAGAAGCAGGACGAGCTCGTCTCCCTCGCCGAATGGGCCTCGCGCACCGCCGACGGGACGCTGAGCGACCTGCCGGTCCAGCCGACCAGCGAGGTCTGGGACGAGATCTCCGCCGAATCGGATCTCTGTACCCGGGTCAAGTGCAGCTTCTTCGATCAGTGCTTTCTCTTCAAGGCCCGCCGCCGGGCCGCGGAGGCGGACGTGGTGGTGGTGAATCACCATCTCCTCGCCGCGGACCTCGCCGTCCGCCAGGCCTCGGACAACTGGGAAGAGGCGGCGGTGCTTCCGCCGTACCAGCGGCTCATTCTCGACGAGGCGCACCATCTCGAAGATGTCGCGGCATCGCACCTTGGGACCCAGGTCACCAGCCGCGGTGTGCAGCGCCTCCTCGGTCGGTTCGAGCGGAACCGGAAGGGGCTGGTGCCGTCGCTGGTGATGGAGCTCTCCGGCCGCGGCGATTTGCTGAGCCGTGCGAGTCTCGACCTGGTGCGGGAGCGGCTGCTCCCGGCCATCGGTGACGCCCGGCGGGCCGCCGAGCAGCTCTTCCTGCGGCTCCACGGGCTGGCGGAGGCGGCGGGCGGAGGCCAGCGCCGGCTGACCGACGAGTTCGACAAAGACGAGGTCTGGGACGAGGGCCTGCGGACGGAACTCGACGCGCTCCTGTCGAGCTTCGACCAGATCAGGAACCAGGTGGAGACGGTGGAGGACCGCCTGGCACAGGTGGAGTCCACCGAGCGGGGCGATCAGCTGCTGCAGGAGATGCGCGCCGTGGTGCGCCGCCTGAACAACGTGTCGGACGGGCTCAACAAGGCGCTGCGGCCGGCGGCCGGCGGCGCGGCGACGGTGCGGTGGATCGAGCGCTCTGGCGCCCGGCGGCAGCACACGCAGCTCTCCGCCGTCCCGCTCGACCTTGCGCCGGTGCTGCGCGAGTTGCTCTTCGAGCGACTGAAGACGGTCGTGCTCACCAGCGCGACGCTGGCGGCGGGCGGCGAGTTCGAGTTCCTCGAGAAGCGGCTGGGCCTCGCGACGTCGCCGAGCCCGGTCACCACCCGGGAGATCTTCTCGTCGCCATTTGACTATCCCTCCCAGTGCCTCTTCGGCATTCCGGACAACTTTCCCGACCCGCGCGAGGACGAGGCGGCCCACGATGCCGCGCTGGCCCAGGCGGTCACCGACCTCGCGCACGCCGCCGATGGGGGGCTGTTCGTCCTCTTCACCAGTCACGCCGCGCTCCGCCGCGCCGCGCAGGGGCTGCGGGGCATGCTCGATCCGCGCTGGCCGCTGCTGGTGCAGGGGGAGAGCAGCCGCGACACCCTCCTCCGCCGGTTCCGCGAGGCCGGTAACGCTATTCTTCTGGGGACCGATTCCTTCTGGGAAGGGGTGGACGTGCCGGGGCGGGCGTTGCGGGGGCTGGTGCTCTGCAAGCTGCCCTTCAAGGTGCCCTCGGAACCGATCACCGCGGCCCGGCTCGAACGACTGGCGGAGGCGGGAGAGGACGGCTTCATGGGCTATCTCCTGCCGCACGCCGCGCTCAAGCTCAAGCAGGGGTTCGGGCGGTTGATCCGGTCGACGTCCGATGTCGGCGTGGTGGTGTTGCTCGACCGACGGGTGGTCACCAAGCGGTACGGCCCCCTGATGCTGGCGGGCCTGCCCAGGGCCGAGAAGGTCATCGGGTCGTGGGCCGAGGTGCGCACCAAGTGCGAAGACTTCTTTGCCCGTCACGGGCTGGGGGTGCTTGAATGACGCCGTTACGGCCGTCGAAGATCGTCTGCGTCGGGCGGAACTACGCCGAGCACGCCAGAGAACTCGGGAATGCGGTGCCGGAGCGCCCGCTGCTCTTCTTCAAGCCGCCCAGCGCGGTGATTGGAACGGGAGAGGCGATCGTGCTCCCGGCGGCCTCCACGCGCGTCGAGCACGAGGCGGAGATCGGGGTGGTCATCGGCCGGCGCCTCCGCAACGCGTCGCTGGACGAGGCGGAGCGGGGAATCGGTGGATTCACCTGTGTCAACGACGTCACCGCCCGCGATCTCCAGAAGACGGACGGACAGTGGGCGCGCGCCAAGGGCTTCGACACCTTCTGTCCGGTGGGACCGACGGTGGTCGAGGGGCTCGACTGGCGGGCGCTGGAGGTGATCGGCCGGGTCAACGGCGAGGAACGGCAGCGGGGGAACACCGGGCAGATGATGTTCAACATCCCGCAGCTCCTCTCCTATATCAGCGCCATCATGACGCTGGAACCGGGCGACCTCGTGGCGACCGGTACCCCCGCCGGGGTAGGCCCACTGACGGCGGGTGATGTGGTCGAGGTGGAGATTCCCGGAGTCGGCGTGCTGTCCAATCCTGTCCGGAGCGACGGAAAGCCATGATTACACCGAGCGCGCGCCTCCTCTCCCTGCCGGGCTACCCTCTGGCGGAGCTCCCGAGTATCAAGCGGCGGCTCATGGCAGCCGGTCGGGACATCATCGACGTCGCGGCGGGAGACAACGACACCCCGCCGCCGCAGGTGGCGGTGGACGCCCTCAAGCGCGCCATCGACAACCCGGCCAACAGCAAGTACGGCTTCCAGCAGGGACACCCGGAATTCCGCCGGGCCGCCAGTGACTACGTGTACCGGCGGTTCGGCAAGCGGCTCGATCCTGCCACCGAGCTCCTCCCGCTCATCGGTTCGAAGGAGGGGCTGGCGCACATGCCATTTGCCTTCCTCAACGTGGGCGACGTGGCCATCATGCCCGAGCCGGGCTACCAGGCCTACCTCGGCGGGACCGTCTCCGTCGGTGCGGAGCCGTACGTGGTCCCGCTGCGCGAGGAGCACGACTTCCTGCTGGACCTCGAGAGCGTACCCGTGGAGGTGCTGCGCAGGACGCGACTGCTCTTCCTCAACTATCCCAACAACCCGACCGCGGCGGTCGCGACGCCCGAGTATCTCGAGCGCATCGTGGCGGTCTGCCGGAAGCACCAGATTGTGCTGGCCTACGACAACGCCTACTGCGACATCGTCTTCGACGGGTACAAGGCACCGAGCATCTTCGAGATTCGCGGCGCGCACGAGGTGGCGGTGGAGTTCTTCTCCCTCTCGAAGAGCTTCTCGATGACGGGGTGGCGTATCGGGTTTGCGGTGGGCGAAACGAACCTCATCGGTCCGCTGACCAGCGCCAAGACGTACAAGGACACGGGGCCCTTCCTGGCGGTGCAGGAGGCAGCGGCCGCGGTCCTCGATCAGGCCGAGCAACTCATCCCGCCGATTTGTGAGGAGATCGGTCGGCGCCGCGACGCCGCGGTGCCCGCTCTTCGTGAGGCAGGGTTCCGCGTCGCGCTGCCGAAGGCGGCGATGTATCTCTGGGTGGCGTTGCCCCGCGGCATCAGCTCCAAGGCCTTTGCCCGGCACGCGCTCGAAGTCGAAGGCGTCATGGTGCTGCCCGGCAGCGCGTTCGGACCGGCAGGGGAGGGATACTTCCGGATTGCATTGGTCGTCTCGCCGGCGCGCCTGCAGGAAGCCGTCGGCCGGCTCGCCAGGGCGCTCGCAGGAGTACAGGAAGATGGGGGCGGACAGACCGCCTGAGCTTCAGCTCCCGCGGCCGCCGCGCTGGCCGCCGTGGGCCCTGGCCACGAGCGTCGCGATGCACCTGGCGGCGTTCGCGGCTCTCATCCTCCTGTTTGTGCCAACGAAGCGATCGGGGGCGCGCCATTTGCTGGTGTCGCTCTCGCCGCCGCAGCGCACCGGGCCCCGACACATCCCGCTGGCGCCACCGCCATCGACGGGCCCTCCTGCGCCGCCCTCCGAACCGCGTCCCGTTCCACCCTCGACGCCCGCTGCACCCTCGGGAGATCTCTTCGATGTCGCTCCGACGCCCGCGGGTGAACTGCCGAGCGATTCCGCCCCATCATGGCTGAACCCGGAACCACAGCCGGCGATTCCGTGGCCGTCGCTCGGGAGCGGGGTCTTGTGGGATCGACGCACTGGCACGCAGACTCTGTTTGGACGCACGCACGCGGAGCTGACCGACAGCGCGGTCAAGGCCATCCTCAATCACTATCTCGACTCGCTCGCCGCGCTGCCCGGGGGTGGGCGGCTGCTCCCGCCCTCCTGGAAGGCGACGATTGGCGGGCGGGAGTACGGTATCGACGGCCAGTGGATTACGGTGGCGGGAGTCAGGATTCCCAGCCTCATTCTGGCGCTGATTCCCTTGCCGAATGGCGGCAACGAATCGAAGGCGCTCGACGTGCAGGGACGGATGCGGGTGGAAGACTACCGGCTGGCCATGCCGCGCGACGCGGCGGCGACCGATCAGCGAGAGCAGGCCAAACTGATTCGAGAACGGATGGAAGCCGAGCGGGAGCTCAATCGGAAGCAGCGGTTGGTTCCGGAGGGGGATTCCGCGAAATGACTCGGGCGGCAGGTGAGGGCTGGTGATGGCGGGCCAGCCGGCGTACTACCACGAATTCGAATCCTCGGAGGTGTTGGGCGGCCACATCGCCTGCTACTGGGGGTTCCAGGTCGGCGACATCGAGCCCGGGCATCTGCACCAGGTCATTCCCGACGGCTGCGTCGGCCTGGTGGCGAGCCGCCGTCCTGACGGCTCGGCGTGGCTGACACTCCAGGGACCACGGTTGACGGCGCTGTGGATTCCGATCGCCACGGGGGAGCGGTACTGGGGGGTCCGGTTCTGGCCCGACGCCGGCGGCGGAATTGTCGGTCGCCCAGCGCGGGAGCTCCTCGACGCGCTCGAGCCGGCCGCCATGACGCTCGGCCCGGTGGCGCAGGCGCTCGCCGAGCGGCTGGCGGGGTGCCAGGAGGAGGAAGCCGCGCGGGTGTGCTGGGAAGACGCCTTGGCACCCATGATCGGGGCGAGTCCGCCGCTCGACCCGGTGGTCCGTGCCGCCGTCCTCGCCATCGTGGCGGCGCGTGGCGGGGCGCCGATCGGCGAGTTGGCCGCGAATCCGTTCAGTTGAGTTCGCGGCAGCTGCAGCGGCGGTTCAGCGCGGCCGTGGGGCTGTCGCCCAAGCAGTTTGCCCGGGTGCGGCGACTCCGCGAGGCGCTGCTGCACCTCGTGGAGGAATCCGACGTGAGCTGGGCCGCGGTCGCGGCCGAACTGGGGTTTGCCGACCAGGCCCACCTGATTCGGGAGTTCAGCGCCCTGGCTGGGCTTCCGCCGGTGGTGGTCTCGGAGCGGATCCGGCGCATCGGGCACGGCAGGGTGCGGCCCTGACGTCGCAAATCTTCAAGCCACGGGCCCGTCGCCGCGGTAACGTTCGAGGAAACAACGGTACACCAGTCGTCGATTCTCGGCGCCTGGCATGACCGCCTCGGAGGAACAGCGATGACATCACGAACATGTGCGATCGTGGCGGCGATGGTGGCCATGTGGGGAGCCACAGGTGTGTCGGCGCAGGGCCGACCGGACCCTTCCACCCTGCTGGCGGCCCAGCGGCAGGCGATGACGCCGCTCGCATCCATGGATGGCGTGTGGCGGGGTACGGCGTGGACCGTGGACCGGTCGGGGCAGAAGCACACACTGACGCAAACCGAGCGGATCGGGCCCTTCCTCGGCGGGGCCGTGAAAGTCATCGAAGGCCGCGGGTATGAAGCGGACGGCACCCTCACGTTCGACGCGTTTGCGACAATTTCCTTCGATCCCGCCACAAAGACCTACACCATGCGCTCGTATGCGCAGGGCAACGTCGGCGACTTCACGCTTACGCCGACAACCGACGGGTTCATCTGGGAGATTCCCGCCGGCCCGATGACCATCCGGTACACGGCGGTGGTCAAGGACGGCAAGTGGAACGAGGTGGGCGACCAGCTGTTGCCCGGCAAGGAACCGGTGCGATTCTACGAGGGCAACCTTGTCCGCGTCGGTGACTCCGACTGGCCGGCGGCGGGAGCGATCGGGCCCGAGTAGCCGGTGCCGAACTCCTGTCGTCTACATCGAGCCGCTTCCGAGCGGCTCGATCTTTTTGACCGCGCTCCGGTTGACCAGCACCCGGATGTTGTTGCTCTCGGGATCGACCGGCACCACGAAGAAGAAGGGGCGGTTTGGCGGGAAGCGGTTGGTGAGGCCGGTCATCACCTCGCCATCGGGAAAGTGCATCGAAACGGCAGTGGAGCCGTGGGCTCGCGGGTCGGCGGGGTCGAGCGTATGGGCCTCGTGGCGGGCCATGTCGCCCTCGAGGGTGCGGACAAAGAAGAGCGCCTTGAGGTCCTTCAGCTTGACCTCGGCGGTGATGCCCTCCGGTGGACGCACGTGAAAGGCCGGCTTGTTCGGGTCGACATCCAGGCTGGTCCCCTTGAGAATTCTGCCGTCCAGGTAGCGCGCCACCACGAGGTTGTTCATATCCCCCCCCCTCGAATGTCAGAGACAGATTTCGGATGCGCCTGATTTGCCGCGCCTCACCGCGTACGGGCCGAGGGTGATGCTCAGATCGGGCACGGACACGGAAAAGGTGAGGACGTCGCCCGCAAACCGGCCGCTGTAGGTGGCGGGGTGCGGAGGGCGTCCGCCCGCGGGTAGCGGGCCTCCACCGGCGTAGTACTGCCCGCTCGCGTTCCAGTGGCCGCCCGGTGTGATACCCCACCCGGGGTCGATCGTCCCCGTCCCGCAGAGAAACTCCACACTCCCGCCGGTGGTGCTGAGCGTCGAGGGTCGCCTCCGGGCCGCCCCACTCGTCGGCGACATTCGGTGCCGTCGAATCGGAGCAGCCGAGCCCGGTGAGCAGCACGCAGACGTGAGCAGCGGGGTCAGGTATCGCATGGCTCAACAGGGCCGGAACATCGCCCAGGTTTCCAGGTCCGGGGCGACCCGCGCATGGGCGGTGACCTGGTAGCCGAAGTGTTCATAGAGCGGGACGTTGCGCGCGAGTTCGGTGGTCAGGGAGACCCCGTTGGAGTTCGGGTCGGCGTCGGCCAGGGCCTGGACGTGCTCCAGCAGGATCCGCCCCAACCCGGTGCCCTGTGCCTTGTGAAGTACGCCGATCATGCCGAGGTGGTGATGGTCTTCATGTGGGGCATTCTCACGGCCGACCCTGCCATACTCGTCGTAGCGGGCCCGTGCGTCGGCTCCCAATTCCGCCCACACCGACTCCCGGAGCTCCTCCAATGGGGGTGAGTGGGGCCGCTCCCCTGGGAGGTCTACCATGGCGCTGGCGGCCGGGGTGCCGGACTCGTCGTCCACCCCCAGCATCAGGCCATTCCGGTAGGCGCGCGTGGCCACGAAGAGCCGGACAAGCGCGTTGAGGCGGCGGGGGTACTCGGGCTTGCTGCCGAGGACGTAGCGCATGACGGGATAGTCGAAGAAGGCGTCGCACAGCACGGTGACTGCATCGTCGGAACGGTCGGTTGACAGGACGGTCACCGCCATGGTGCGGGCCTCAAGTCTCGAGGAAGGTGGCTGACCCAGTATTGGTGACGGGTGGGGTGGTGTCAAGCAGTTGAGACGCTGGTTCAGGTCCGGACCTCGAAACTGCTTGAACTTCCAACTCCTTTGTGGTAGGTCTCTTAAGGAGACGCGGGGCGGGCCGCCTGTGTGTTGCAGGGCCCGTGAAACGTCTCCGATATATCCCCCCCCTGCAGCACACCGGATGGACTCATGACGCAACTCATCAGGGCATCGCTCGTCTGTGCGGCCGGCGCGTTGGCGCTGGGGTGCAACGACCAGCCGACCGAGCCGGGGCCGACCGAGCTGGTCATCGTGCAGGCGCCCTCGACGGTCGGGGCGCCGGGGTGGGAGCTGATCGACACCCTCGTCGTCCGCGCGGTGGACCCGTCGGGGCAGCCGAGGGCGGGGGTCAAGGTGACGTGGGCGGTGCGGCAGGGCGGGGGGAGCATTGCGCCGACGGCGGATGTGACCGATGCCGATGGCTATGCGAAGGCGGTGTGGACGCTGGGGGGCAGGTCGGGAGTGAATCAGGTCCGCGCACGTACGGTCGAGGGCTCGCAGGCAGACTTCGAGTCGACGGGAGAGGCGTTTCGTGCGGACGTGGTGGCCTCCGACATCGTCCCTCGCCTGCGGGCTGGAAAGCCGGCGCCCTGTGGTGCTGGGGGATCCACTTCTGGGCAACGAGGCGCCAGGCTCCTTCCCTCAGCCCGAGATGGACCTTGGCAAAGCTGCCAGCCCCGGACTGGTCGATGATTCACATCTGTTCACCGACTTCGCAGTGACAGTTGGAAGAGTGTGTGCGCTTGGACCCGTCGCAGGCCGTCTGGTGCGCGACGGTGAACCGGCCTGCCATGGCAACGGTAGGCAGGACTCCCCCCGATTGCGAGCCTGGCCGTCGCAGCAGGTGGAGGTCGATGTTCGGAGCGGATCTGCGGGCTCGCGGCGGGCGACTCGACTGCCTGGTGCTGGGAGTGGTGGGTCCGCCGCGACCAGCTTCCGGGTTCACCCGCATTCACAGGGTGTGGATGTCCGCCTCGATGGCATGTGGTCTGCTCGCGGACTCGACAGCGACCTGCTGGGGAGATCCTCCTCCGGGCGACGGATCCACCGGTCCGTCGGATACTGCCGTCGTGGTCTCGCGGAGGCCATCGGTTTGTCGAGATGGCCGTCGGACGGTACTTCGCCTGCGGGCGTACGGTGCCTGGTGCGGTCTGGTGTTGGGGAAGTGTTGGCTATCCCCTGTCCGAGCCCGAGGTGCTTGAGCCGACCCAGCTCGCAACCGGGGCATCGCTGTTCGGCGTGGAGTGGGAGTGGATCGGGATGTACTCCCTTGGGACTACGCCTGGCGCAGTGGAGTTGGGGAGGGACGATCATACGCGAGTCCACGATCGCCGCCGGGTTGGAGGGCCTGCCCCGTGGAATCCTTTGCCAGGCAACAACAGCTTCTCCTGTGTGCATCTCGCCGACAAACAGGTCTACTGCTACGATGACCTCTGTGGACATATCCTCCGAAATTCCCATCGACTCGATATTCACCGGTGCAACCGGTTCGGCAGGAGCCGGCCGTAGGAGGATCTGCCATGACATTCGCGCGCGCCTGCTTGGTCGTTGCCGCACCGATTACACTGGTCGCCGCCTGCAACGACCAGCCGACTGAGCCAGGGCCGGCGGAGCTGGTCGTCGTCCAGGCGCCCTCGACGGTGGGGGCACCGGGGTGGGAACTGATCGATACGCTCATCGTTCGCGCGGTGGATCCGTCGGGGCGCCGAGGGCGGGGGTCAAGGTGACGTGGGCGGTCCGGCAGGGCGGGGGGAGCATCGCGCCGACCGCCGAGACGACTGATGCGGATGGCTACGCGAAGGCGGTGTGGACGCTGGGGGGCACATCGGGGGTGAACCAGGTCCGGGCCAGCACCCTTGAGGGCTCGCAGGCCGATTTCGAGTCCACGGGGGAGGCGTTTCGGGTGGATCGGCTGGCGTCGGCCAATGGCGGAACAGGTTGTGGGCTTGGTGAGTGGCGCCGTCTGGTGCTGGGGCTGGTGGGCATTACGAATGGTCCGGCGCCATCGCTGCATCCGGGCTCGGGCCGAAGGAGCGACAGCCCCGCGCTGGTCGATGACAGTCACAACTTCGTCGACCTGGCAGTCAGCGGCCGTCGCGGTATGCGCGCTCGGACTCCCAGCACGCCGTCTGGTGTGCGACCCAGGCTCAGCCGTCGATGACCCTTCAGGGCGGCCTTCCTCCACTGTTCAGCCTGGCCAGCGACGGGGATGCGCTGGGACGGAGACGAGCTGCTGCGGGCTCGTGGTCAGAGCGACTCGACGGCATGGTGCTGGAGGGTCGGCCAGACCGGCAGCGCCGTACCGGGGTCGCCGGCCTTCACCAGGCTCTGGTCGTCTCCTTCGCGCACCTGCGGACTCTGCAGTGACTCCACAGCGGCGTGTTGGGGAGCAGCGCCCCTTGGTGATGGCTCGGCGAGTTCTTCCGATTCCGCAGTGGTGGTGAGCGGTGGCCATCGATTCGTAGACCTGGTGGTTGGAAACAGCCTCGCCTGTGGCCGGACGCGCACGCTGGAGCTCTGGTGCTGGGGTACCCCTGACCTGCTGACGCCGGCGCTGCTCGAGACGGAGTCGTGGGGAGTCGCCACCTGGACCGGCGACATGGCGAGCCTCCGTCCTGATGGCGCGATGTATCGCTGGATTTGGAACGGGGTGCTCCAGTCTGAGCCAGGATTCGCGACGGGACTGGAGGGGCTCCAGGTCGACGCGTTTTCCACAAACAATTGCCTTTCCTGCGTTCGTCTCGCCAATGGACAGGTCTACTGCTACGACCTCATGTGGGATTACTCGTCAGACGTTCCGCTTCGGCAATACGTGCCGGTCCAGCCGACGAGGCGCGTTCCACACACATCGGTGGTGGTCCAGTGAACCAGTCCGCCAACCGACTGCTCATTGGGGTGTTCTCCCTGTGGGCTTCTGCCGCCTGCAACGACCAGCCCACCGAACCTGGGCCGGCGGAGCTGGTCATCATCCAGGCGCCCTCCACGGTGGGGGCGCCCGGGTGGGAATTGATCGACACCCTAATCGTTCGTGCGGTGGACCCATCGGGCTCGCCAAGGGCGGGCGTGGGGGTGACGTGGACGGTGCGGCAGGGCGGGGGAAGCATCGCGCCGACCGCCGAGGCGACTGATGCGGACGGCTACGCGAAGGCAGTGTGGACGCTGGGGGCAACCTCCGGTGTGAATCAGGTGCGGGTCAGCACGCTGGAGGGATCGCAGGTGGACTTCGAGTCCACGGGGGAGGCGTTTCGGGTGGATCGGTTGGCCGCTGGGTGCGGGCTCTCCTCTGGCGCCGTCTGGTGCTGGGCAAACGTTGCCTTCTCGGCTCAGGTGCCTTCCCACTATCCGCTGTTTGGTCACTGGGATAGTGGCCCGACTCTGCTCGACGACACGCATCAGTACGTCGAAATCGCCATGGCCGGCTCGTCCGTCTGTGCGCTCACGGAGCAGTCGCAGGTGTGGTGTGCCAATGCCGACTACCCGGAGATGAACCAGGTGACCGGAGTGCCGGCAATGCACAACATCGTCGGCGGGGGATATGCCCAGCGATACTGCGGGGTGGCCGACAGTGATTCCACGATCTGGTGTTGGCGCGTCGGGGGGATGCCGGAGCACCTGTTTGTTGCTGAGCCCTTCCGCACAGTGGGAATGGCGGACGCCAACGTATTTTGCGGTCTTCGCGCCGACTCGACGGCGGCCTGCTGGGGTGAGGGCGACGGGGCCCCGGCAACGCCCGTCGCCGTCAACGGTAATCACCGGTTCACTGAGCTCGCCATTGCGCAGGGCTACGCCTGCGGCTTGGAGCCGGACGGGGATGTCTGGTGCTGGCTGACGCGGTTCAACGACCCGGTGCCCCTGGATCCCGTCTACTCGACATCAGGTGCGTTTCACATCGCCTCGGAGTGGTACGGGATGCAGGCCATCCTCGCCGGAGGAGCGATGATCCGGTGGAAGGGGCCGGGCTATCTAGGGGTCCAGACGATGCACGGGCTGGAGGGGAAGCCAGTCGTTGAATTTGCCAACAACGCCCTGATTTGTGTCCGCTTGGTCGACGGCCAGGTCTATTGCTACGAAGACATGTGGAACAACTCATCTGCCATCTACGACGACGTCTACTCCCCTGTCCAGCCGCTTCGGAGCGACTTGCTCGGCTCCGCGCAACGATAGTCAAGGCGGGCCCGGCCGTCCGGGGGTCCACGCCGCCTCAAAGTTGTTGAACCCATCGCTGAGCAAGATCCGCTCGTCGGTGCCGTCCGCCTTCATGGTCCAGAGATCGCCTGTGCCGTAGACAATGCGGGCGCCATCCGGGGACCAGTCCCCCTCCCGATTCCCCCGCCCGTCTCCGAGCGTGTCGTACTGCATCGTCGCCAGCGTCAGTTTGGTGATGTTCCAGGAGTCGTCGAAGAAAAGAATGCTCTGGCCATCGGGCGACCAGGCGGGGACCCCGCCGGAAGTTCGGGAAGTTCTCGCTCAGGACATTGAGGACGACCCCGTTCGCATCCATGACGACCGCCTCGGTGAAGAGGGGGCCGAGCCCGATGGCATTGTTCCTGGTCCCGATGATCCTGGTCCCGTCGGGTGACCAATCCCCGCCGTACGTCCCGAGGATGGTGCCGGTCAGTTGCATCCGTTCGGAATTGTCGGCGCGCACCTTGTGGAGCTGCCAGGGCGGGTTCAGGGAGCTGCCGCCGACGAAGAGGATCCACTCGCCATCAGGCGACCACCACGGCCTAAATGCCCTGTTGGTGCCAGTGTCGAGAATGCGGCGGGCACCCCCGCCGGCGTCGGTGACAACCAGCTCCCCCCAGTCTTCGACGACGATCAACTTGCCATCCGGCGATACCCGGGGGTGCTCCGGGTAGTGCAGGTCGTCCACGGCCTTACGGAGGTCACCTCCGCTGGCGTTGACGGTCCACAGTTCCAGTGGTCGACTGGCGTCCGACCCCACTACATAAGCGGCTTGGCGGGTGAAGATGATGCGGTCGAACAGCGGCGCGTACGCGACCGCGGTGACGGAGTCGATCGCATCGGAGGAGGCGCCCGAAGTCACGTAGAGGAGAACGCTTCCTGCCTGGTGGGCGTGGGCGACGCCGGTGGCCGCATCGATCGAAATCGTGGCGGGGTCGGACGAGCGCCAGGTGAGCGCCACACCTCCGCACCCCGACGACGTCGCCAGCGACGCAGTGAGGGCGAGCGAGTCCCCGGTGGCGAGTCGCGGTTCGGCGGGGGCGAAGGTGACAGCCGGGCTGCAGGAGGCGGGCCCGGAGGCATTCTCTCCGCAGGCCGCCATCAGGACGAGGATGGCGGGCCCGAGGACGAGGGATGTCCGTGGCAACCATGAGGACGGCATGAGGGTGCTCCCGGTGATGGGCCGGGTCACTCCGCGGCCCCATCGAATCCTGCGACTGATCTGGCGCTCCGTCAACCTCCCGGGCCCGCCTACGGAATCCACGCCAGGCCCAGCGTCAGCTGCGCGAAGTCGGAGTTGTTCGGCGTGTCGACGTTGCCCAGCAGGGCGTAGAGGACCTGGAAGTTCAGCCGCCAGCCGCGGGCGCCGGGCCGGCTGTCGAGATGGTAGGAAACGATCACCCCCGGGGCCAGCATGGTCGGGTCGACTCCGAGGCGCTCCGAGTTGCCCTGTCCGATTCGGGCCGAAATGATCACGTCGATCGGCCGATCAGCCGACCCGAGACTGACCACCCGGAACCGGGGCTCGAGGAAGAACCAGGTGAGCTTGTTCTCGTCGCTGCCGAGTCCCATGGTTGTGAACCCGAGGCAGCCGCTGACCGGGCCGCTGCTCCCCACCAGGAGGCACCCCTCGAGAACCGACCCCGACTGGCCCGAATTCTCGTCATCGGCGCCGGTGTAGAATCCCGAGTGCCACCCGCCCGCAAATCCCACCCCGAGTCCCCACGCCCGGTCCTTGGACGCCCGTTTCTCCTCTGCCAGCTTTCGGTCGGACCAGAGCTGCACCGGCCGCCCGCTAGCCCGGTGCTCGCGCTGATCCGCACTATGTAATCGGCGGTTCGCGGGGGGTAGAGCTCGATGAGCGTCGGGGTGCTGCCGGAGCCTTCGCGCACCCGGGCGGGAAACGCCGAGGAGGCGCGCTTGTCGGCGCTGATCGCGCTCAGGGTGGCGCTGCCCGGCGTCAGCATGATTCGGTACTGGCCACCCGCCGCCAGCTTCACGGGAAAGGAGTCGGCGACACCGCTCAGCGTGCGGTCGACGAGGAGCGTATCCCCGAGCGTGGTGTCCGGCAGCGTGGCGACCTGGGCGAGAAGCGGTGTGGCGAGGAGGGACAGGGCGAGCAGGACGGCGGACGGACGGCTCATCACGGCTCCGAGTGGCGGGTGGCTCTCAGGATGCGCAACACGAGGCAACGCGGTGGTGCCTACCCGCGGATTCGACGCAGGCTCTCTTCCCGCCCGATCACCACCAGCAGGTCGTTGACCGGCTCCGACACCGTGGAGCCCGTCAGCACCACCCGCACCGGCTGCAGCAGGTCGCCGAGCTTGGCGCCCTGCGCCTCGGCCAGCGCCTTCACGTCGGCCAGGATCCGCTCGGAGTTCCACTCGGCGGCGGGGATGGCGTCCAGCGCGTCGGCCACCAGCGTGAGATTGGCGTCGAAGGCGGGGCCGAGCTTGGCGGCCAGCTTCTCCCCCTTCTCGTCGCGCACCACCCGGCTCGGCGTCGAGCCGGACCGCCACCTGCTCGGCGATGTTGAGGATGGTGCGCGAGCGCGCCTTGACCGAGTCGATCAGCGGCTTGAGGTCGCGGCCACCGGTGGCGACACCCATCCGCTCCAGTTCACGCTCCGTCGGGGCCAGGAGTTCGTCGGCCGAGCGCTGCGAGAGGTACTGCCCGTTCATCCACTCCAGCTTGGCGGTGTCGAACACCGCCGGCTTCTTCTGGATCCCCTCGAGCGAGAACGCCTCGATCAGCTCCGCCTCGGACATGATCTCGCGGTCGCCGCCGGGGCTCCAGCCGAGGAGGGCCAGGAAGTTCCGCATGGCGGCGGGGAGGATCCCCTTGTCCTGGTAGTCGCCCACCGCCGTGGCGCCGTGGCGCTTCGAGAGCTTCTTCCCGTCGTCGCCCAGGATCATCGGGACGTGGGCAAAGATCGGCGGCTCGTGCCCCAGCGCCCGGTAGAGGGCAATCTGCTTGGGGGTGTTGGAGACGTGGTCGTCGCCGCGGATGACGTGGGTGATCCGCATCTCGATGTCGTCGGAGACCACCGCCAGGTTGTAGATCGGGGTGTTGTCGCTGCGGAGGATGACCAGGTCGTCGAGGTCGTGCCCCTGGAAGCTGATCCGCCCGTGGACGGCGTCGTCCCAGGCGATCTCCTCCTGCGGCATCCGGAACCGGATGGCGCTCGGCGTGCCGCCGCCACGCGGGCTTCCACCTCCGCCGCCGGGAGGCGGCCGCACCGCCCGTCGTAGCGGAACGCCGTCTTCATCCCCGCCATCGCCTTCCGCTGCGCATCGAGCTCGGCGCTGGTGCAGAAGCACCGGTACGCCTTCCCCTCGGCCAGCAGCCGCTCGGCGTCGGCGCGGTGCCGGTCGCCGTAGGCCCCCTGGAAGAGGGGCCCCTCGTCCCACTCGACGCCCAGCCAGCGGAGCCCGTCCAGGATGACCTGGGTGTGGGCCTCCGTGCTCCGCTCGCGGTCGGTGTCCTCGATCCGGAGGACGTGGACGCCGCCGACCTTGCGGGCGTAGAGCCAGTTGAAGAGGGCGGTGCGGGCACCGCCGACGTGGAGGTAGCCGGTGGGGGAGGGGGCGAAGCGGACTCGAACGGTCATGGGGTCACCACCCGAAAAGGACTGAGGACTGGGGACTGAGGTCGGCGAGGGTAGACCCTCAGTCCTCAGTCCCCAGTCCTCGGAACACGGAGCGGGGGGGATTCGAACCCCCGATAGAAGCTTTAGACCCCTATGTCGGTTTAGCAAACCGATGCCTTCAGCCACTCGGCCACCGCTCCAGCGCGCGAGGAAACTGCCACCGGGGAAGGGTTTACGCAACCCCGGCGGGATCGTGTGCAGCGGGTGGTTCCCCCGGCGTCATATGGGTATCTTTGCGGGTATCACTTCACCACTCATGGAGCCATTGATGCGCAAGTTCCTGCGGGCGACCGGCCTTGCCATGGCGGTCGGGGCGGTGCTCGCCGCCTGCTATCCGGACCGTGCCAGCCAGCCCAATGTCTATGCGTCGGTCACGACGCTGTACGACAGCCTCTTCGCGTACGACTCGGCTGTCACCTTCTACATGCCGGACACCGTCGTCCACCTCGGCGGCACCGACAACATCAGCCATGTCTACGACAGCCTGATCGTTGCGCGCACCGCCGCCAACATGGTGGCCCGGGGCTACACCCGGGTCGTCGATCCAGCCGCGGCCGACCTGACGCTGAACCCCGCCGTGACCCTCAAGGACAACTACGCTCATCTCCGGTGAGGACTGGTGCGCCGTCTGGGAGGACTGGTATCCCTGGATCTGCAGCGGCTGGATTCCGGACTATCCGGACGATGTGGTGGGATACACCTACAGCACCGGCACCCTCCTGATCCCGATGGCCAACCTGGCGGATGGGGTGCCTCCGGGCGTCTCCAGGCCGCCCGTGGTCTGGCTCGCCGGAATCAATGGCGTGGTCAGCGGAACCTCCTCCAGTGCGCTTGCCAAGGAAATCGTCGACGGCATCGACCAGGCCTTCGACCAGTCCCTCTACATCTTCCGGGTGAACCCATGACGCCCCGTCTCCGCGTCGCGGCGCTCTTCGTCGCCCTCGGCCTGGCCGGGGCCGCACCCGCCAGCGCCCAGGTGCTCGGCGGCCTGACCTACTCCTGGTCCACTCCGGTGGGCGATCTCTCCCGCGACTTCATCAGCAACGACAGCTGGCTCGCGTTCAGCGTCGAGGGCCGGCGGTTCATCAATCCGAACGCCACCATCGGCCTTTCGCTCGGCTACACCGCCTTCTACGAGACGACGACCGACGCCATCTTCTTCCCCGGCGGCACCGTGTCGGGCGAGCAGTACCGGTCGCTCAATGTCTTCCCCCTGCTGGTGACGGGGCACCTCTACAGCAAGGCGGGCGGGCGTATCCAGACCTACATCGGTTTGGGCCTCGGCGTCTACTACATGAAACAGTTGATGGACATCGGGCCGGGCACGGTCGAGACCACCAACTGGATCATGGGGTTCGCCCCCGAGCTCGGGTTCATCCTGAACAAGGGTTCGCAGACCGAAATCGCCATTTTCGGCAAGTACAACTATCCGGCGAATGCCGGTTCGTTCCTCGGCGGGGAGTCGGCGTCCTACCAGTACTTCAGCGTCGGCCTGTCATTCATGGGGCGCCGCTAGGCACGGCAACGGCAGTGCGGTCAATCTGCAATCCTGTGACAAGGAGGGTTCAATTGCTGGATATTCGCCTCGGTTTCGTGTGCTCCGTAGCCCTCGCATCGGGCATAGCCCTCGGAGGATGTCTGTCCGACACCCCCCAAGATCCCACCCCCCCCCCCCATTAGGGTTCGCGGCTAGTCTGCCGGGTATGACGCAGTCAGTCCAGGCGCCCTGTCTCGCGAATCCTTCATTGGGCATCTTCACGATAATTTGGCCATGCAACAACCTGAACGTGGACGTGTCTGGACCGTCGAACTGGCAGGGAAGCATCGAAGGTGCGTTCACCGGTTGGAACAGCGCGCTGAATATTCCATACGTCAGCGGCCGGATTCCGCATTTCGATTGGACGTCGGATACCGGCGCATCAGAGATCCTAGTTAGGGTTTCTGGAAGCCCGGCCACCTGGTGCGGACAGTTCGATCGTGATTCTCGGGGGGTTGGCAAACATTCAATTACCATGTCCAGTGGTCCTTGCGGCGAATTCGGTGTAGTGCTCAAGCACGAATTTGCGCATGCGATTGGATTCACCAGCCACACGGTGCAAGGCCAGGCAGGCGTGTCCGAGGAGTGCGTTTTCCCTATTGCCAGCAGCGGCCCGGAAAAGAACGTACTACATGCCAACTTCTGCCAGCACGAGGTCGAGTATGTGTACCAGGCCTACGGCCAACGGCTCGGCGGCTTCTCTCCAAACTCATTCTGGGACCACCCGGTTGTTACGGGGTACGGGACATCGCCATACTCCGTGAGCGTGGACCAGGGCAGCTCAACTCAAGTCACAGTGGATGAACTTCGCTTCGACCGCGGTCAGCAATTCCCAACGCCTCCCGGCGCGAGCGCGTATGCCTGGTCAGTTCTACCGCCATCGCTGGCGACCGTGAACAGTGCTGGGCAGGTCACCGGTCAACTCGTCGGATCCGGATCGATTGTCATCAGGCCCACAGCGGTTCCTCCGGTTTACATCGTGAGCACGGATCTCCTCGACCGAGGCCATTCTCTCCCGATAACGGTGAATGATACGAGTGCCGGCTGCCCACCCGCACCGACGTTGAGGGTCACGAGTGTCACCACCGACCAGGAACCTGCCATCACCTCCAGCGGTTGGCATACCTTCCTGGCCAGCGCCGTGGGGTGCCAAGGGCCGGTGCTCTATGACTGGACCTTTGATCCGAGCAAGCCGGGACTCCCGACCACGACGCTCCTGAACCAACAGTATCAAGTAACGTACTCTGTACCGAGCGGCAGCTATGCGTTGAGCGTGACGGCGTTGCCTCATCACGTCGCGGACAGCACCTTCGGGTACCCACTCATACGATTCGTGAACGTCTGCACAAGCGGTGCAGGGGGATCGCTGATGTACGCGCAGGGGTCGATCCCTGGGGAGGATGCGGTCGCGGGGTGTGGGGGAGGTCCCCAGTGACCCGACTCCCACTCAGGTTGATGGGAGCCCTCACGATTGCGGTGGGCTATGGATGTGACACGACGACGGACCCTCCACCGACCTCGGCTACGTTTCAAAACGAAATCGTGTTCGCGTCGAACCGCGACGGCGGTGCGTGGCACCTCTATCGGATGAACCCTGACGGTACCGACGTGCGGCTGATCGAGGGCACCGCCGGAGCATCGTTCTCTGTGATTTCGCCCGACGGTAAGTGGCTGGCTTACTCCGACGGGCGGGACATCTTCAAGCTCAGTGCTGACGGAAGTGACTTCCAACGTTTGACACCGTATACCCCCCCCTATGACCAAGCACCTTCCTGGTCGCCGGATGGCAAGCGGATTGCCTTTCATTCCGACAGATCGGGCCTTCGGTACCAGTGGGATGTGTTCATCATGGACGCGGACGGATCCAACCTCACCCGAGCGACGTTCGATGCCGCCATTGATGGCTACCCATCGTGGTCGCCCGATGGGTCCGCGATCGCATTCTATTCCACTCGTGATGGGAACGGAGAAATCTACGTCAGTCACCTGGACGGGCAGCCCCCGACAAACCTGACCAATGATCCAGCCACAGACGGAAGCCCTGCATGGAGTCCGGACGGGACCGCGATCGCATTTCGGAGCTTCAGGGACAACGCGCTGATCGTAGCCACCTACCTGATGGATCCCGATGGGACGAATGTGCGGGTGGTTCCCACGCCGTTCTTGACCGGTGGTGTGACATGGAAGCCGGATGGCTCACGCCTGATCGTCGAGGAAGCCGCGGGGGACTACGACCTCTGGTCGGTGAATCCCGATGGATCTGACCTGGTGAACATCACGAGGAACCCCGCGGTTGATTGGGCTCCCGCCTGGAGCCGTTGATCGACAGCGTAGCCTGCGGTCGCCTGAGCTTGGCGCATCGTTCAACTGCCATACAACGGCGTGGGTGAGATTCGAACTCACGGAACCGTTGCCGGTTCGGCGGTTTTCAAGACCGCTGCCTTAAACCACTCGGCCACCACGCCTGAGTCAGCTAAGCTATTGACCCGCATGAGGTTCTGCAAGCCTGCGTCGGCCCTGATTGCGCTGCCGCAGATAGAGTACGCGCCAGCCAGGTTCGAGCGCCGGTCGGGCCACTACTTCACTGGATGGACGCTATGTATTGGGTGGGCAGGCCGACACGGTGCGCGAGGGACCGGAGCCTGGAGGCGTATTCGGCGTTCCGCTCGTCCGGTGGAGGGGGCTCCGGCAGGTTGTAGCAGAGAGCGGCGACGCTCGCGCCGTCATGCGCAACGGCAAGCACCGGCTCCGGACGGTACGCCTGTACGCTGGACTCCGAGTACAGCGTCTCGAGATCCGCGTGCGAGATCGTCATGAGCAGGCCGTGCGCTTCCCCTTCCGGGGTCGGCACAAGCGCCGCCCGCGCGCCGATACGCAACACGAAACCCTGAACGACGGCGGGTCGGATGTCTGCGGGCCGGATGCCCTTGCTCTCCAGCAACTGGCGATCCATGAAGAGCCCGTAGAAGAAGACGTTGAGGCGGCGTTGGTCCATGCTGTCCTGGTGATGTTGGAGTGGCGGCCTGACGAATGGCGCATCAATTGACGCCGCGAGGCACACCGCCATGAGTTGCGCAGAGCACATGCCCGGGTGAACCGTCTGACCTGCCAAACGCCGTCACCCGCCAGCCTCTCCACCGCCGCCCCGCGCCACGAGGCGGATGATCCCTGCGATGACACCGCCAACCGTCAAGAGCGAACCGGCGTAGAGTGCGATCCTGCTGGGGTGGTAGTAGCCGTAGGCTATCAGCAGTACGCCAATCAAGAGCACGACGGCCAGGCTCAGTAGCCCGCGCGTGACACGTTGGGCTTGCATCGGCACCGGCATGTTCAGCCCTCCTTCATCTGGTCAGACGGTCAGCCACGTCTATCAGCCTCAGGCGGCCCCCCGGCAGTCAGCAGGCGTTCCGCAAACTCGAGGCGTTCCCGAATTTCAGCCACCTCCGAGCGCATCACGTTGAGATCGTCATTGAGCGCGTCGACCGCCGGCCCGAGCGCCGCATCGCTGCCTCCAATCGCAAGCTCTTTGTCTCGAATCTCCAGCTCTTTCATCTTGCGGGTGTGACCAGCAATCAGAGCAACAAAACCGACAAACCCGGGGACGCCAATCACAACGGCGGCGATGGGAATCAAAATGGACAGATCCATATCTTCTCTCCTCCTGCTCGATGACATTCCTGCTGGTGTTGCGTCCCTTCATGATACACCATCACCGACAGCGGGCCGCGTGCCACAACAAAAGAACGGAAATCCCGGCCTCGGCCATGCGGTGATAGCGCCTGATGCGAGCACAGGCGGGACCCGCGTGGAGGGTCATCCCAAGGGGGCTGCCGCGGATGGCGCGCGCCCTCCACACTCGCATGCGCTGGTTAGTTGACGCTCGCCCGGGCCCTCTTGATGCCGAGGACCACTGACCCGATCAAGAAGCCCGGGACCACCTGGATGACGGAGCCCCAGAAGAGCTGGGCGAACAGGGCCTGCCCCCAGCTGTCGAACATGTTGTAGTGAGTACCGAGTTCCCACGTCGTATCGATCACCCACATCACGAAAACGGGGAGCCGAGAGGGTGGGGAGAAGATGACAAGGCTCAGCAGCAGGAGCAGATACGGATGTTCCTCCTCGCTCAGTCTCGTGCCCAGGTACACCGCGAACCCCAAGGCCAGCCAGAGCAAGCCAAGCGGAAAAACGAAGACCGTGGGCACGCCGGCCAATTCGAGGAAGACGCGAACCGGCGTGATGAAGAGAGAAATGACCACGGGCCAGGCGGCGAGCCTGAGTGCGCGTTTGAGCATTGAGTACCTTCGGAGCACCACCTAGCGTCTATTGGACTGAGCAGTACTGATCCCGCAGTCCTCTCTAAGGTATTGGCCGCAGCCCGGCCTTCGTTGAGGCCACTGCCCTGAATCACTCGGCTACGGCAGCTAGTTCCGCTCCCCCTTCATGATGTTCTGCTGTACCATGATCGAGATGGAGTCGGCCCGCGCCGCCTCGTCGACCAGCCCTTCCGACCGCAGGATGAGGCCCGTCTCCCGATAGATGATGCCGTAGAGCTGCAGGATCGAGGACGACGGCACGTCCACCCAGCCGCGCTCCCGGTCCCGGGTGGCACTCTGCCAGTGATAGGTGTCCCAGAGCAGCTGCCGCGTGACCTCGAGGTCCACGAACCCGAGCGTCTTGCTCAGGACGATCCCGTTCCCCTCCTCGATCGGCTTCGGCATCAGCTTCCGGACCAGCCCGGTGGTGAGGAGGTACTCGGTCAGGCCGAAGGTCTGGTCGGGGTAGTTGCCGTCACTCCAGCTGAAGTAGATGGGTCGCTTGCCGAGGTTGTCGCGGATCAGCGCCACCGTGGCGATGTCCTGAAGCGTCAGGTAGTCCTGCCCGAACGCCACCACGAGGCTGTCCACCCGGAGCCCCGTCCCCTGCTTGACGGCAATCGCCTCCGGCAGGCTGTCCATCTGCGCCGCGGAGAAGCTCTGGAAGACGGAGCCGTCGGGGCGGGGCCAGGCCGGCGCCGGAGCCTCGGTCGTGGAGTCGGTCAGCGCGATGCCGGTCTCGGCGGGGCCCGGCCGCCAGACGCGCGCGGCGCTGCCCGCGTCGAACTCCGGCGTCTCCCGGCGCTGCAGCTGCCGCAGGTGCCAGCGGGTGTTCATCAGCGAGAGGTTGGCGAGCGTCACGTCGGGCCGGACGCCGAGGACTTCCTGCGCGAACCAGAGCGGGAAGGTGTCGTTGTCGCCGGCGGTGATCAGGATGCCGTACGGCTCGATCGACTCGAGCATGTCGATCGCGAGGTCGCGCGCCAGGTACTCGTTGGCGCGGGTGGCCGAGGCGTGATTGCCGGCCAGCGGAATCAGGGCGACGAGGAAGACGGGAGAGGCGTAGAGCCATCGCTTGGCGTCGGGGATCGCGCACGCGCGAGGGAATCGGCGATGCCCGCGATACAGCGCCCCGAGGCCGAGCGGCCACCAGCACGCCGAAGTACGAGAACGACCCCATGAAGAAGTAGTCGCGCTCACGGACCTCGCGGGGGAGGTCCCGCTCGAGGTGCATCGAGAAGCCGTACTTGAAGTTGAGGTAGAAGATCAGCGCCACGCGTCAGCGTGCCGAACATGGCGAGCGCGGCGAACCCCGCCCGCTTGTCGCGCCGGAGCAGTTCCCACAGACCGTAGAGGCCGAGCATGCCGAAGAGCGCCGCGGCGGCGCCGGCCGCGGAGCCCCAGTCGCGGGCAAACTGCCAGCGGAAGTACTGCAGGTAGTTCGCGTACTGGGAGAAGATGTCGGCCTGCCGCTCGATGACCGACGGCTTGGCGTACTGCACCCGGTTGATGACGTCCATCAGCGCCTGGCTGAAGAAGCCGACCGGTTCCCCCTCGTTGATCGGCGGGAACAGCCCGGCCCGGATCGGCAGGAAGATGTAGTTGAGCGACACGCCCACGACGACGGCGGTGATGACGCCGATCACGACCCAGGGCCGGGTGATGACCTTCCAGTCGGTCCAGAGGATGTAGATGGCGACCGCGGGCGCGGCGAGCAGCCCCATCAGGTGGTTGGTGGAGGAGAGCGCGATGATGTAGGCAATCAGGATGACCCAGCGGTCGCGGTGCGGGCCCGGGCTTGTCGTCGCCCCAGTGCACCGCGAGCCAGGTCACCAGCGCCATCGACAGCAGCGAGACGGTGTAGACCTTCTCGTTGACCGCGGACTGGTTCCAGACGGTCCACGAGGTGGCGGAGACGAGGGTGCCGGCGGCCGCGGCGGCGAGGCGCGGCCCCAGCGGACCGGCGACGATCTCGCGGAGCCAGCGCTCGGCAATCAGGAACCAGAGCGCCGCCGAGGCCGCGCTGGTGAAGGCGGCGAAGAGATTGATCCGCTTGGCGTACTCGCCGGCCAGCGGCAGCAGTCCCCAGGCGTGGGCCAGGATCGACGAAGAGCGGGTTGCCCGGCGGGTGGGGAATGCCGAGCACCTTCGCCGCGGCGATGTACTCGGAGGTGTCCCAGAAGGCGGTCGTCGGGGCCAGTGTCACGTAGTAGATGCCGAAGACCGCCAGGCCCGACCAGGGCGGCCCAGCGGTACGGGGTCGCGGGTTTGGTGTTCGTCACGAAATCTCCGTTAGTGCCGGAACTGCCGCGAACCGGTGAGCACCATGGCGAGGCCGAGCCGGTCCGCCGCGGCGATCACGTCGTCGTCCTTGACCGAGCCGCCGGGCTGGATGATGGCGGTGACGCCGGCGTCGGCCGCCGCTTCCACACCGTCGGGGAAGGGGAAGAACCCGTCGCTCGCGAGGACGGCGCCGCGCGGGTCGTGCCCCTGCTGCCGCGCCTTGTGCACCGCCAGGAAGGAGGCGTCCACCCGGCTCATCTGGCCGGCGCCGATGCCGATCGCGGCCTCGTCGCGGACCAGCATGATGGCGTTCGACTTGACGGAGGCCACCCCGGCCCAGCCGAACCGGAGGTCGCTCCACTCCTGCTCGGTGGGATGCCGCGACCGTCGGCACCCGCCACGCCTCCTCGGAGGGGTCGAAGAGGAAGCGATCCTGCACCAGGAACCCGCCGCGGACGCACTTGTAGTCGAGTCCCTGCTCGCCGTGACTGACCGGAAGCTCGACCACGCGCAGGTTCTTCTTGGCCGCGAGGACCTTGAGCGCCTCGTCGTGGAAGGACGGGCGCCACGATCACCTCGAGGAACATCTTGACCATCGCCTCGGCGGTGGCCTGGCAGACCACGGTGTTGAACGCCACCACGCCGCCGAAGGCCGATTGCGGGTCGGTGGCCAGCGCCTTGTGCCACGCCTCCAGCGCCGACGGCGCCGACGGCCAGCCCGCAGGGGGTGGTGTGCTTGATGACGGCGCAGGCCGGCCGGTTGGTCCACGGCGCCACCGCCGCCATGGCCCCGTCGAGGTCGAGGATGTTGTTGAAGGAGAGTTCCTTCCCCTGGCGCTGCTTCAGGTCCCGGATGCCGCGGGGCTCCTCGGTCACGTACAGCGCCGCCCGCTGGTTGCGGGTTCTCGCCGTACCGCAGCGACGCCACCCGCTCCAGCGAGCCGCCCAGCCGCGCAGGGAGCCCTTCCTCGCGAGGGGTCAGGTACCCGGCGATGGCGCTGTCGTAGTCCGCGGTGTGCGCAAAGACCTTCGCGGCGTAGGCGCGGCGGGTCTCCGCCGGAATCTCGCCGGCGCGGAGCAGCGCCAGCACCTCGGGGTAGTCGAACGGTTCCACCACGGGGAGGACGAACTCGTGGTTCTTGGCCGCCGAGCGGAGCATCGACGGGCCGCCGATGTCGATGTTCTCGATCGCGTCCTCGAACGACACGTCCGGCTGGGAGATGGTGGCGCGGAAGGGATAGAGGTTCACCGCCACCAGGTCGATCGGCGTGATGCCGTGCTCGTCCATGGCGCGCAGGTGGACGGGATTGTCGCGCCGCCCCAGCAGGCCGCCGTGCACCATCGGGTGCAGCGTCTTGACGCGGCCGTCGAGCATCTCGGGGAAGTTCGTGATCGACTCCACCGATTGCACCGGGACGCCCGCCGCCTTCAGCGCCGCCGCCGTCCCGCCGGTCGAGACGATGTCCCAGCCCAGCTGCACCAGGCCCTGCGCGAACGCGACGACGCCCCGCTTGTCACTGACAGAAAGCAATGCCCTCGGCATGGTACTCCCAGGTAGAATCCGACTGTTGAATCAGATCTGCGTGTGCGCACCGGGACGGGATGTCCCGCCCGCGCCGCCGCCACGACCACCTCCGGCAGGAGGCGATGCTCCTCGGCCAGCACCCGCTCGGCCAGCGCCGCCGGCGTGTCGCCCGGCAGCACCGGCACCCGGCGCTGCGCCAGGATCGCGCCCCGGTCGTAGACCTCGTCCACCAGGTGCACCGTCGGGCCGGACTCCGCGGCCCCGCTGGCGATGACCGCCTCGTGCACCCGCTGCCCGTACATCCCCGGCTCCGCCGAACGCGGGGAGGAGGGCAGGGTGGACGTTCACGATGCGCCCGGCGTACTTCTGCACGACGCCGGGCGGCACCAGCTTCAGGTACCCGGCGAGCACCAGCAGGTCGACGTCCCGCCGGCCGAGCCGGGTAATCCACTCCGACGCGTCGGCCGGGTCGGCCAGCACCTCGGCCGGGACGCCCGCGCGCCGGGCCCGCTCCAGCCCGCCCGGCGTCCGCGCGATTGCTCAGCACCAGCACCACCCGCGCAGGCTCCTCACCCTGGAGCCGATCGAGCAGCGCCTGCAGGTTGCTGCCCCCACCCGAAACACAGACCGCGACGCGATACGACATAACCCCTGAAAAGTAAGGGGGAGACCCCCTCGCTCCCTAGGGGCCGTTCGGCGGGCATCGACCGCCGAAGGATCTGGTCCACCGCCGCCGAGAGATCGGCCACCACCGGGAACCCAGCCGCCATCGCCGCCGATTCGTGCTTCCGGCCCGCACCGGTGCGCACCAGGAGTCCGCGTCCGCCGAGCGCCGCGACCGGCTCGAGGTCCGAGACCCGGTCGCCGACCCCCCAGCTCGAGGCGAGGTCCAGCTGCCACTCCTCCGCGGCCCGCCGGTAGAGCAGCGTCCCCGGCTTGCGGCACTCGCAGGGCCCGCCGACGGCGGGATAGTGGGGGCAGTGGTAGGTCGCGTCGAGCCGCGCGCCCTCCTCGGCGAAGCGCTCGGTGATCGGCCCGCTCGACGGCGGCATACTCCTCCGGGGTGATCAGCCCCCGGGCGATTCCCGACTGGTTGGTGACCACGATGACGACGAATCCCGCCGCGTTCAGCCGCGCCACCGCGGCGGCGGCTCCCGGCAGGAGCTCGCACGGTGGAGGGATCGCGCTGGAAACCGGGGTCGTTGACGAGGGTGCCGTCGCGGTCGAGAAAGGCAGCGGCGGGGCAGCGGGGAAGCGGGGAGGCCGCGGGGCAGCGGGGAGTCATTCTGGCGCTGCGCCTGGCGACAGCCGCGGCCACCTGGCGGAAGCAATCCTCGGGAAGCGTCCGCGGGTCGAGGACGACCGCTGCCGTTCTCCACGCGGGCCACGACCGGCGGGTCGCCGAGCCGGAGGGCGAGCGCCAGGGCATCGGCGCCGCGCGGGCCGGGGTCGAGCACCACGAGCGTCGTCGGCAGGTTGGCGGCAGGGAAGGAGCCACCGCCAGTCACCGACGTACCGTCGGTGAGGCGGGGCGGCGGGGCAGCGGGGCAGGTGGCAGCGATTGCGTCGGCGAGCTTCTGCGCCGACGTCGCCAGCTCGTCCGGCGACACCGTCAGCATGGCCAGGACCGGGATCTCACGGAGGGCGAGCTCCGGATCCCGATAGAGCTCGAGCGTCGCCTCGAGTGCGGCGAAGGTCATCTTGTCGGCGCGCGCCGCGCGGGCGAGTGGATTGGCGCGGCAGCGCGCCAGCAGCGTCCGCCCGCCCGACCAGGCACCCCGCCTGTGGTCCGCCGAGGAGCTTGTCGCCGGAGAAGATGACGAGGTCGGCGCCCGTCGGCGACGGCGTCCGGCACCCGTGGTTCCGAGGTCAGCCCGAACGGCGAGAGATCGGCCAGCAATCCGCTGCCGATGTCGTGCAGCATGCGGCACCGCCGCGCTCGCGCGCCAGGCGGGCCAGGTCCGCCGCCGCGGGCTCGTGCACGAAGCCGGTCTGCTCGAAGTTCGACCGATGGACCTTGAGGATGGCGCCCGTGGCCGGTCCGAGTGCGCGCCGGTAGTCGTCGAGGTGCGTGCGGTTGGTGGTGCCGACCTCGCGGAGCCGGGCGCCGCTCTCTCGCGAGAATATCGGGGATCCGGAAGGAACCGCCGATCTCGACCAGCTCGCCCCGGGAAATGACGACTTCCATCCCCGCCGCCACCGTGTTGAGCGCGACCACCAGCGCCGACGCCGCGTTGTTCACCACCAGCGCGTCCGCCGCGCCGGCCAGGTCGGCCAGGAGGCGGCGCCCATGGTCGGTCCGGTGGCCGCGCACGCCGGCCTCGAGGTCGAATTCCAGCGCGCTGTAGCCGCTGGCGACGGCGGTAACCGCCTCGATGGCTGCCTCTGCGAGCGGGGCGCGGCCGAGGTTGGTGTGAAGCACCACGCCGGTGGCGTTGAGCACCGGCAGCAGGGAACGGCGCCCGAGGCGACTCGCGCGTTCCATCACGTCCGCGGCCCAGTCTTCCGGCACCTCGGACCGGCCGCGGCGCGCCACGGCCACTGCCTCCCGTGCAGCGGCGACCACGACACTCCGCGGAATCGTATCGAGAAGTCGGCTGATGCCGGGCTCCTGCAGCAGCCGGTCCACCGAGGGCAGCTGGCGGCGCGGGTCGTCCATCAACGGGCCGGCCGCTGTCGGCGGGAGAGAATCGTTCCCGGGCATCGGCGGCGGATCGGGGCGTACCGCTGCGGAATCGGTTGGCATCCGCAGTGAATCCGCGGGCGTGCCGAGCGTATCGATGGCGACCGCTGTCGTATCGACCTTCACCTCCGGAACTTCCAGCGGGCCCCGGACATCCGCGGCGGCCCCGTTGGCATTTCTGATCGAGTCGATCTCCACCACGTACGTGGCGCCGGGCTTCCACATTTCCGCGACACGCAGCGAGCAGCGCGGAGTAGAGCGGCGTCCGCGCCGGCTTGACGCTGTCCGCGGCAGGCGTGAGGCTGTCCGTCGCCGGCGGGCCGATCGGCTTGGCCGGTGCCTTGGCGGGCGCCGGCACGGTCGAATCGGGTGGGGGCGGCGGCGGGCGGTAGAGCGAGTCGTGTTCGACTCTCGGACAGCAGCGTCAGGACTTCGACCGCGACCGAGTCGGGGAGCAGGAGGACGCGTACCGTGCCCGGAGCGAATCGCTGTTCGGGGTCGAGGGGTTGGGTGAAGGTGAGGGTCGCCGAGAGCGAGTCCTTCACCTCGGCCTTCGAGAGACGCGGGCCGACGGAATCGTGCGGAAAGACCCAGAGCTCCGGCACGGCGGCGCTGTCCCTCGGCATCGGCAGGGAGTCCCACGCCTCCCGTCGATCGAGCCGGGCGTTCTTGTTCTGGTCGATGGCGCCGTAGACGAGGTAGTCGCCGCTCGGCAGCGGGCCGAAATCGAACTTCCCGGCACTGTCGGCGAGCATCCGGTATCGCAGGCTGTCGGGAAGGAGGATGGCGACGACGAGCGCGCTCGGCCGCGGGGCGGGCCGTGGTCCAGTCCCAGACCTGCCCCGTGAGATGCAGCTCGGGAAGCGGCGCGCCGGTGGTGAAGGTGACGACGCGCGTGCTGTCGTAGCGGTTGCGCCGGATGTCCATGACGCCGGGGAGGAGTTGGACGCGGTAGACGGTGTTGGGCCGCCACCCCTCCGCGGGCCGCACCGTGATGCGGCTCCGCTTCCACCGCACCTTCGGCACGCGCTCGCTCGGCGAGAGGATGACGAGCTTCTCGAGGTCGCCGGTGCCGAGGCCCATGTTCGCGCTCCCACCCTCGGAGACGGTCTCATTGAAGAGAAACTCGACGTCACCCGAAAAGTCGGGGAGGACGGCGACGGAGTCGGGCACGGTGGCGATCAACTCCGGGGGGACGAGATCGGGCGGGCCACCCGGCGGGGGTTCCATCTTGGCGCACGCCGCGATGGCGAGCTGCCAGGAACGCTCCCGCCAGGCGACGGCGGGTCATCCGCAGCCCAGGCGGCGGCGGTTCTCGGCCGAGGGCGTCGGCCTGCGCCAGCCAGGTGGCGAGCTTCTGTCGTTCTCCCTCGACGACCGCGGCGGGGGCACGGGCGACGAATTGCTCGTTGCCGAGTTTCTTCTCCTGCGCCGTCACCAGCTGCCGGAGGTTCGCTTCCTCCTTGGCCAGCCGCGCGCATTCGCGTTCCCGGTCGGCGGCGCTCAGCTCGATGGAGACTTCGATCGCCGCCCGGGAGCACGGCGGTCTTGCGGCCGGTGTCGCCCTCGGCGCCGCCGCCACCGATGGACACCCGCGCCAGGTTCACCCTCGCCAGCCGGGCGATGGTCTCCAGCTGGGGGGTAAGCTCTGGCTGCCGACCGGCGCGCTGCGGCGGTCAGTGCCCCGTCGGCCTTCTCGCCGGGCCGCACGCCGGCATCGGCGCAGAGCTGCCGGAAGCTGGTGACGACCAGCTGCACCTCGGCGAATTGCGCCAGCGCCTCGTCGTCGGTGGCCCGGTCATCGGGGCGGGGCCACGGCGCGACGGAAATCGATGCGTGCTCGTCCCGGCCCGGGGAGTCGCTTCCAGAGCGTCTCGGTCACGAACGGCATGACCGGGTGCAGGAGGCGCAGGGCCACATCGAAGGTCTGCGCCAGCACCGCGCGGGCCACGTCGCCGCCGGGTTGCTGATTGTAGAGCCGGGGCTTGGCCTGTTCGATGTACCAGTCGGCGAGGTCGCTCCAGAGGAAGCGATAGACCGCCGCGGCCGCGTCGTTCAGGCGGAACCGCTCGAACGCCTCCGTGGCGGTCCGCACCGTGGCGTCGCAGCGGGCGATGATCCATCGATCGGGGAGGGTCAGCTCCTCGTGCCGCACCACGTTGGCGTACGGTCCCGCAAGCGGACGGGTGGGGCCATCGAGCGTGCCGAGCGCAAAGCGACCGGCATTCCAGAGCTTGTTGGCGAAGTTCCGGCCCGCGGCGAACGACGACTCGAGGTCGGCGGGATCGAGGATCAGGTCGGTGCCGACGGCCATGCCCGAGATCACGGTGTAGCGCAGCGCGTCGGCGCCGTAGCGCTCGATCACTTCCAGCGGATCGATGCCGTTGCCCAGCGACTTGGACATCTTCCGGTGTTGCGTGTCGCGCACCGTGCCGTGCAGGTACACGGTGTGGAACGGCACCTTCCCCTGGAACTCCAGCCCCGCCATGATCATCCGCGCCACCCAGAAGAAGAGAATCTCCGGGGCGGTCACGAGGGTGTCGCCGGGGTAGAACCGCTTCAGGTCCCCCGTCTGCTCCGGCCAGCCGAGGCTGGAGAAGGGCACCAGCCACGACGAGAACCAGGTGTCGAGGACATCCTCGTCCTGCCGCACGGCGCCACCACAGCCGGGGCAGGCGGTCAGGTCGGTGCGCGAGACGCTGATCTGTCCGCAGCCGGGCGCGTCGCAGTACCAGACGGGAATCCGGTGCCCCCACCAGAGCTGCCGCGAGATGCACCAGTCGCGGATCCCCTCCATCCACTGGGCGTACTCGGTGCCACGGCGTTCGGGGATGAACCGGACGTCGCCGTCGGTGTAGGCCTTGAGGGCGGGGGCCGCGAGCGGGGCCATCCGCACGAACCACTGCTCGGAGAGCCGCGGCTCGATGACGGTGCCGCAGCGATAGCAGTGGCCGACGGCGTGGTGGTGATTCTCCACCTTCTCGAGCAGGCCCAGCGCCTCGAACTCCTGCACCACCTGCTTCCGCGCCGCTTCGCGCGTCAGGCGCTGGAATCGTTCCGGTGCGTTCTCGTTGACGTGCGCGTCGGGGGTCAGGACGTTGAGCGCATCCAGTCCGTGGCGCTTCCCGATCTCGAAGTCGAGCGGGTCGTGCGCCGGGGTCACCTTGACCGCACCGGTCCCGAAGGCGGGGTCGATCTCGTCGTCGGCGATGATCGGAATCTCTCGATCCACGAGCGGCAGCCGGATGGTGCTGCCGATCAGCGCCGCGTACCTGGTGTCGGAGGGATGCACAGCCACGGCGGTGTCGCCGAGCATCGTCTCGGGCCGCGTCGTGGCGACGGTCAGGTGCCGTCCGTCGCTGAGCGGATACCGCAGGTGCCAGAGTTTGCCGTCCTCCTCTTCCTTCTCCGCCTCCTCGTTGGAGAGGGCGGTGAGGCAGCGGGGGCACCAGTTGATGATGTAGTTGCCGCGGTAGATGAGGTCCTGCTCGTACAGGCGCACGAACACCTCGCGCACCGCCCGCGAGAGCCCCTCGTCGAGGGTGAAGTAGGTCCGGCTCCAGTCGCAGCTGGCGCCGATGGCCTTGAGCTGTTCGAGGATGGTCGCGCCGGTGGTCTCCACATGCTCCCAGACCCGCTCCACGAAGGCCTCGCGACCCAGGTCGAAGCGGGTCTTGCCCTCCGTGGTCAGCATCCGTTCGACCACGTTCTGCGTGGCGATGCCGGCGTGGTCGGTGCCGGGGAGCCAGAGGACATCGCGCCCCCGCATCCGCTCGAAGCGGATGACGGCGTCCTGGATGGTGTTGTTGAGCCCGTGCCCCATGTGCAGCTGTGCCGTCACGTTGGGCGGCGGCATCATGATCACGTAGGGGCGGCTGCCGGATCGCGGCGCGAAGAGGTCCTGCTCGGTCCACCAGCGGTAGAGTCCCTGCTCGATATCGCCGGGCTGGTACTGCGGGGCGAGTTCCTCCGTCATGCCGACCGGTCCTCGAGGGTCAACTCGGGAGTGGAGGGAATGTCATCCTCGCCGTGCACCAGGATACTGTTGATCAGGTCCTCGAGTCCGGGCACCCGGGCGGCCACCCGAACGGCACGGGCGCGGGTCGACCGGTCCGGTACCCATCCGGACAGTTCGACCGCCCTCCGGGTCACGGCGACGGCGGTCAGTCGGTGGATGGCGAGCGCCGGGTCGGCCTCCAGGGCGGACTGCACGGCGTCGGCCAGGGCCACGCTGGAGGTACCCGCGGGGGTCCGGTAGGCCCGGACCTCGTCGGCAATCCGCCCCCGCGTGACCCGGCCCAGCCAGCCGGCGGCCCAGAGTCCACCGGCCAGCCCGGCCCCGAATCCGATCACCGACCAGCCCAGCGTTTCCGCCGTGCTCAGACGCTCCCGCTTCACGCGCGTGCTCCTTGTGCAAATATTGGCTCAGACGCGTTAAGTTAATCACGTTCGCTCGCGAAGTCGCAGGTATCGTTTCCCCTCCATCCCGGGGTGTCTCATGGCCGACGAACGCTCCCGGATTCCCGGCGCGGAACTGAGTCGCTGGCTCTTCGTCGCGATCCTGATCCTCGTCGGAATCGTGCTCTATTTCCGATATGCCACGCACGCCGAACCGATCGTGACGCCGATCATGCAGGACAGCACGCCATGACGCAGATCCGCCTGACCCTGCCCGACAATGCCGTGCGCGAAGTGCCCGCGGGCACCACGAGCCGCGAGGTGGCGCGGATGATCGGCCCCGGGCTGGCCAAGGCGGCGCTCGCCGCGCGGGTGGACGGCGCCATCTGGGACCTCGACCGGCCGATCGAGCAGGACGCCGCGTTCGCCGTCCTCACCGATCGGGACGCCGACTCGCTCGAACTACTGCGCCACAGCACGGCGCACATCATGGCCACGGCGGTGCGGGAGCTCTTTCCCGGCGCCGGCATCGGCTTCGGTCCGCCCATCGAGGACGGCTTCTACTACGACTTCGACGTGCCGCGCCCCTTCACGCCGGAGGACCTCGCGGCCATCGAGCAGAAGATGGGCGAAGTGGTGGAGCGGGACTTCCCCTTCCGCCGCGAGGTGGTCGACCGGGACGGAGGCCAATCGCCGTTTCGCCGACGACCCCCTCAAGCTCGAGCGGATCAGCGAGCTCGGCGACGACGAGGTCATCACGGTCTACACCGACGGGCCGTTCCAGGACCTCTGCCGGGGGCCCCACATCCCCTCGACCGGGCGGCTGAAGCATTTCAAGCTGCTCCACGGGGCGGGCGCCTACTGGCGCGGCGACGAGCGGCGCCAGATGCTGCAGCGCATCTACGGCACGGCGTGGTTCAAGAAGGAAGACCTGGCGGCCTATCTCCACCGGCTGGAGGAGGCGCGGAAGCGCGACCACCGCCGGCTCGGCAAGGAGCTCGATCTCTTCGTGTTCCACCCTTCGTCGCCGGGGTCCGCGTTCTGGACCGACCGGGGGACGACCATCTACCGCGAGGTGAACGACTACATCCGGGAACTGCAGCAGGCGGCCGACTACCAGGAGATCAAGACCCCGCTCCTCTACAACAAGCTCCTCTGGGAGCGCTCGGGGCACTGGGGGAAGTACCGGGAGAACATGTTCATGGTGCTCGACAACGAGTCGGGCGAGCACGACTTTTCGCTCAAGCCGATGAACTGCCCGAGTCACCACCTGCTGTACGGGATGCGGAAGCACTCGTACCGCGAGCTGCCGGTGCGCTACGCCACCTTCGACGTGCTGCACCGGAACGAGGTGACGGGGGCGCTGTCGGGGCTGACCCGCGTCCGGCAGTTCCAGCAGGACGACTGCCACATCTACCTGCGCCCCGACCAGATCGCGGGCGAGGTACGCGCCGTCGCCCAGATGATTCTCGACGTTTACGCCACCTTCGGCCTGACCGCCACGCTGAAGTTCGCCACCCGGCCCCCGGAGCGGATCGGCGACGACGCGATGTGGGACCGCGCCGAGGCGGACCTGCGGGCCGCGCTGGAGGCGACGGGGCTCCCCTACGAGCTGAAGGCGGGCGACGGCGCCTTCTACGGGCCGAAGATCGACTTCGACGTCTCGGACTCGATCGGACGGAAGTGGCAGCTGGGGACCATCCAGCTCGACTACGCCGCGCCGGAGCGGTTCGACCTCGGCTACGTCGGCGAGGACAACGCCGAACACCGGCCGGTGGTCATTCACCGCGCCATGTGCGGGTCGTTCGAGCGGTTCATCGCGATTCTCATCGAGCACTTTGCCGGGGCGTTTCCGGTCTGGCTCTCGCCGGAGCAGGTGCGGGTGCTGCCGATCTCCGACCAGCAGGCGGAGGCGGCGGGCAAGGTGGTGGCGCGGCTCCGCGCGGCCGGCATCCGTGCGACGCTCGACGCCGGCAACTCGACGCTGAACTACCGGATCCGCGACGGCGAGGTGGGGAAGGTGCCCTACATGGCGGTGGTGGGGCAGCGGGAGGCCGAAGCGGATACGGTGGCCATCCGGGTGCGCGGGGCGGGGAACAAGCAGGAGGTCGTGGCGGTGGAGGAGTTCGTGCAGCGGGTGGCGGGGCAGATCGCTTCGAGGCAATTGGACATGTAGACGATCTCACCTCGCGTACCGTCTTTTCGGCGAGTATCTTTGAGCCGTCGATTTCTTCAACGTCTGGATGCATCGTGAGCGATTCCACAACTCCAGTCCTGGTCTCCGCCGTCCGCACGCCGATCGGCCGCTATCTCGGTGGTCTGTCGTCCCTGTCGGCCCCGCAGCTCGGGGCCGTCGTCATTCGCGACGCCCTGAAGCGTGCCGGCGTCGACCCCGCCGCTGTGGACGAGGTCATCATGGGCCACGTCCTCCAGGGAGGCGCCGGCCAGGCCACCGCGCGGCAGGCGATGATCCATGCCGGGGTCCCCGGCGTGGTCCCGGCGCTGACCATCAACAAGGTCTGCGGGTCGGGACTGAAGGCGGTGATGCTGGCGGCCCAGGCCATCAAGGCGGGCGACGCCCAGTGCATCGTGGCGGGTGGCCAGGAGGCGATGTCCGCCTCGCCGCACTATGTGTACGGCATGCGCAACGGGATCAAGGCCGGCAATCAGACGATGGTCGACGGGATGATCCACGACGGGCTCTGGGACAGTTTCGGCGACAATCACATGGGCGTGTACGCGGAGTACACCGCCACCAAGGCGGGCATCTCGCGGGAAGACCAGGACAAGTTCGCCGTCGAGAGCCACCGGAAGGCGGTCGCCGCCATCGAGGCGGGCGAGTTCAAGGCCGAGATCGTTCCGGTCGAAGTGCCTGGCCGCAAGGGACCGACCATCGTCGACACCGACGAGTCGCCGCGCAAGGACACGAATCTCGAGGCGCTGGCCAGGCTCAAGCCGGTCTTCCAGACGGATGGTAGCGTGACGGCCGGAAACGCCCCGGGGCTGAACGACGGGGCCAGCGCCCTGGTCGTGACCTCGCTCGCCTTCGCGAAGGCGAACGGACTGAAGCCGCTCGCCCGGGTGACCGGGTACGCCACCGGTGGCGGCGAGCCGAAGGACCTCTTCTTCGCGCCGATCCTCGCCGTGCAGAACCTGATGAAGCAGAGCGGCAGCACCATCGGCAACTACGGCCTGATCGAGGCCAACGAGGCGTTTGCCGTACAGGCGCTGGCCGACGGGCGCGCCCTCGGCTGGGACTGGACCCGCGTAAACGTCCGGGGCGGCGCGGTGGCCCTCGGCCATCCCATCGGCGCCTCCGGCGCCCGCGTACTCACCACCCTGCTCTACGCCATGAAGGACCGCGGCGTCGAGACAGGCCTCGCAACTCTCTGCCTCGGTGGTGGCAACGCCGTGGCGCTCAGCGTGGAGGCAATGTGATCAGCAAGACGGACACGCCGGTCCTGGTGGCCGCACCCGTGTCGTCCACCGGACGCCGCGTCGTTGCCATCGCCATCGGCGCCCTCGTCGTCGCCGTGGCCGCGCAGGTGCGGATCCCCCTGCCCATGACCCCCGTGCCGGTCACCCTGCAGGACCTTGCGGTCCTCACCGTCGGCGGCCTGCTCGGCCCCGCCGCCGGCGTCGCAGCGCTGGTGACCTATCTCGGCCTCGGCCTCGCCGGATTGCCGGTCTTCTCCGGCGGCGCGTCGGGCATCGCCTGGCTCCTCGGCCCGACCGGTGGCTACCTGCTCGCCTTCCCGGTCGCGGCACTCGTCGTGGGCGCCATGTCCAGGCGCGGTGACTTCCGCCGCACCTTCCTGGGCGCGCTCCTCGGCATGCTGATCATTCACGCCGGCGGCGTCGCACAACTCGCCATCCTGAGTGGTGATCCGGCGGCGGCGTTCCAGGTCGGGTCGCTGCCCTTCCTGCCGATGGGTATCATCAAGGTGGCGCTCGCCGCCGCCCTGGTCTCCCGCATTTCGCCAAAGCTGGCCAAGCTGCTTTGAGCCGCCGCGACATCGGTGCTGGCTGGAAGGGCCTGCTCAAGGCGATCGGTTGGTCGATCGCCTTTGGTATAGAGGGGTTTGTCATCGGGCTGGCGGTGTCGGTCGGTCTCGGCGCGCTCATCACCGGTGGACTGGATCCCGACTGGTTCCTGGCGGCCGGGCTTGCACAGGCGATGGTGCAGGGGGCGGGGCTGACCATCGGGTTCGGCTTCGCGACCTACCACCTGGGGCACCGCGTCCTCGGCCGCACGTGGCAGGAACTGCGCTGGAACGGCCAGACGACGCGCGGCAGATGGTTCGGGAAGGGCATGGCGCTCGGGCTCATGGCGGCCGCCCTCGCCATGGTCTTCGGCCTGGCGGTGGCCGGCGCGAGCTGGACCCTCGGCGAGGGGTCGCTGTTCGCGTGGGCCCGCTCCGCGGTCCTCACGGCGGTGGCGCTGAGCCTGCCGGCGCTGAGTGAGGAGATCATGTTCCGCGGGTTGCCGCTGGTGCTCCTGGCCGGCGTGATCGGTCGATGGCAGGCGGTCGTGGCCACGTCGCTGCTCTTCGGCCTTTCCCACCTGGGGAACCCGGACGCGACGGCGCTGGGGCTCGCGAACATCACCCTCGCCGGCGTCCTGCTCGGCGTGGTGTTCTTCACCCCGGGGGGCATCTGGGCGGCGTGGGGGGCGCATCTCGGCTGGAACCTGTCGCTCGCGGCGCTCGGCGCCCCGGTGAGCGGACTCCCGCTGGCGATCCCGGTGCTGGAGTACCATCCGGGTGGCCCCGTGTGGCTGAGCGGCGGCGCCTTTGGACCGGAGGGCGGGATCCTGGCCTCGGTGGCCACGATCGGCGCCATCATCCTGGTGTCACGCTGGATCCCGAAGGGGGAGGGGGAGGCATGAAGCGAGCGGCTGTCGTGGGTGCCGGGACCATGGGGAACGGCATTGCGCACGTCTTTTCACAGCATGGGTGGCAGGTGGCGCTCATCGATGTGGCCCAACCCGCGCTCGATCGCGGCATGGCCACGATTCGCGGCAACCTCGACCGGCAGGTCAAGAAGGGAGCGCTCGCCGCGCCACAGGCCGACGAGGTGATGGGTCGCATCTCCGCGCATCTGTCGCTCGACGCAGCCGCCGCGGCCGACGTCGTCGTCGAGGCGGCCTCGGAGCGGCCGGACATCAAGTTTGCGCTGTTCGCCGAACTCGACCGGATCGCGAAGCCGGAGGCGATTCTCGCCACCAACACCAGCTCGATCTCCATCACCGAAATCGCGGCGCGGACCAAGCGGCCCGGCCAGGTCATCGGCATGCATTTCATGAACCCGGTGCCGGTCATGCAGCTGGTGGAGGTCATCCGGGGGCATTCGACGACGGACGCCACCGCCGCCTGGACGATGGAAACGTCACGGTCGCTCGGGAAGACCCCGGTCGAGGTGAACGACTATCCCGGGTTCGTGTCCAACCGCGTCCTGATGCCGATGATCAACGAGGCGATCTTCTGCGTGATGGAAGGGGTGGCCACCCCGGAGTCGATCGATACCGTGATGAAGCTGGGGATGGCGCACCCGATGGGGCCGCTCGCCCTGGCCGACTTCATCGGGCTCGACGTCTGCCTCGCCATTCTGGAGGTGCTGCACCGCGGCCTGGGCGACGACAAGTACCGGGCCTGTCCGTTGCTCCGCCGCATGGTCGCCGCGGGGCATCTCGGGCGGAAGAGCGGCCGCGGGTTCTACGAGTACAGCAAGTGACGCTGTCGACGACCGGCCGGACTCTCCTGGCCCGTTGCACGACCGCCATTTCCCAGTGAGCGCTGCCATGGATCTGTTCAGCGACATCGCCGGATACGGTCACGAGCAGGTAGTCTTCTGCCACGAACCCGCCTGCGGCTATTTCGGCATCATCGCCATCCACGACACCACCCTCGGCCCCGCCCTCGGCGGCACGCGCTTCTGGCAGTACGACTCGACCGACGCCGCCACCACCGACGCGTTGCGGCTCGCGCGCGGCATGACCTACAAGGCGGCGGTGGCGGGGCTCAGCCTCGGCGGGGGCAAGTCCGTCATCATCGGCGACAACAAGCGGACCGACCGCGAGGCGATCTTCCGCGCCCATGGCCGCTTCGTCGAGTCGCTCGGTGGCCGGTACATCACCGCCGAGGACGTCGGCACCAGCCCCGCCGACATGGAATTCGTGCACTACGAGACCAACCACGTGGCGGGGCTGACCGGGCTGTCGGGCGACCCGTCGCCGGTCACGGCCCACGGCGTCTACGTCGGCATCAAGGCGACCGCCAAGGCGAAGTGGGGCAGCGACCAGCTGAGCGGCAAGACCGTGCTCGTGCAGGGCTGCGGCCACGTCGGCCAGTACCTCTGTACCTATCTCCACGCGGAGGGGGTCAAGCTGATCGTCGCGGACGTGGACGAGGCGAAGGTCAAGAAGGTGGTCGCGGTCACCGGTGCGACCGCCGTGGCGCCGGACAAGATCTACGACCAGGCCGCCGACGTCTACGCGCCCTGCGCGCTCGGTGCCACGATCAACGACGACACCCTCAAGCGGCTCAAGGTGGCCATCGTGGCCGGTGGCGCCAACAACCAGCTCGCCGAGGAGCGGCACGGCGACGCCCTCGACGCGAAGGGGATCCTCTACGCGCCCGACTTCGTGATCAACGGGGGCGGCCTCATCAACGTGTACGGCGAGATCCACGGGTGGACGGCGGAGCGCTCGAAGAACAAGGCAGGGGAAATCTATGACACGCTGCTGCGGATCTACGATATCGCCGCGGCCCAGAAGATCCCGAGCTATCTCGCCGCCGATCGCCTCGCCGAGGATCGGCTCCAGAAGGTCGGCGGGATGCGGCCGATGTGGATGCCGCAGTAGGCTGGGCCGCGGGGCAGGGAGGCCGGGGGGGCAGACCTCCCCGCATCCCCGAACGCGTACCCTTACATTGGTGACTATGCCTGAGATCATTCCGATAGCATCCGACCACGCCGGCGTCGAGCTGAAGGAGCGGCTGAAGCGCGAGCTGACTGCGCTCGGTTACGCGCCGCTCGACATGGGCACCAACAGCGCCGAGTCGGTGGACTATCCCGACTTTGCCCATCCGCTCGCGGAGAAGGTGGAGCGGGGCGAGGTGCAGCGCGGCGTGCTGCTGTGCGGGACTGGGCTCGGGATGGCGTACGCGGCCAATCGCCACCCGGGGGTGCGGGCGGGAGTCGTCTGGACGCCGGAAATCGCCGAGTTGGCGCGGGAGCACAACGACGCCAACGTGCTGGTCCTGCCGGCACGGTTCGTCAGTGAAACGCAGGCTGTGGACATTCTCAAGCGCTGGCTGGACACTCCCTTTGCCGGAGGCCGGCACAGCCGTCGCGTCGCCAAGATCGAGGAAGGGGAGGGGAAGTGAGTCGTCATAACACCGCCGGCCTGCGAGAAGCCGATCCGGCCGTTGCCGCCATCGTGGACCGCGAACTGCGCCGGCAGCGGGACGGGCTCGAGCTGATCGCGAGCGAGAACTTCGCCAGCCGGGCCGTCATCGACGCGATGGGGACGCCGCTGACCAACAAGTACGCGGAGGGCTACCCGGGGCGCCGATACTACGGCGGCTGCGAGGTGGTCGACGAGGTGGAGCGGCTCGCCATCGAACGGGCCAAGCGCATCTTCGGCGCCGAGCATGCCAACGTGCAGCCGCACAGCGGCGCGCAGGCCAATCTCGCGGCGTACATGGCGCTGATCTCGCCGGGCGACCTGCTGATGGGGATGTCCCTCCCGCATGGCGGGCACCTGACGCACGGCGCCTCGGTCAACCACAGCGGCATGATCTTCCGTGCGGTGCAGTACGGGGTCGATCCGGCCACCGGGCTGATCGACTATGACGCCGTGCGCGACCTGGCGCGCGCCGAGCGTCCGAAGATGATCATCGCCGGCGGCAGCGCTTACGCGCGCATCATCGACTTCGAGGCGTTCCGCAGCATCGCCGACGAGGTCGAGGCCTACCTGCTGGTGGACATGGCGCACTTCTCGGGACTGGTGGCCGGCGGTGTCTATCCGTCGCCCATTCCGTTCGCCGACGTCACGACCAGCACCACCCACAAGACGCTCCGCGGACCGCGGGGCGGGATGATCCTCTGTGGCGAGGCGCTCGCCAAGCAGGTGGACAAGTCGGTCTTCCCCGGCCACCAGGGTGGCCCGCTGATGCATGTCATCGCCGCCAAGGCGGTAGCGTTCGGCGAAGTGCTGGAGCCCGACTTCCGCATCTACGCGCGGAAGGTGGTCGAGAACGCCAAGGCGCTCGCCGCGGCATTGCAGGGCTGCGGATTCGACATCGTGTCGGGCGGCACCGACTCGCACCTGATGCTGGTCGACCTGCGGCCGAAAGGACTGACCGGCAAAGTCGCGGAACAACTGCTTGACCGCGCCGCGATCACCGTCAACAAGAACACCATTCCCGACGACCCGCAGTCGCCGTTCGTCACGAGCGGTATCCGACTGGGCACGCCCGCCCTGACGACGCGCGGCATGGGGACGTCGGAGATGAAGCGGATCGCCAAGCTGATCGACCGGGTCATCGTGGGGCAGGATGACGTGACCATCGAGGCGGTCCGCGGCGAGGTCGAGGAACTCGCCCGGAGTTTCCCGCTGTACCAGGCGGACTCCGCGTGAACGACCTCACGTTCGTCGCCGACGTGCTGACCCGGATCCGTTCGCGGGGCGGCCCGTTTGATGAGCGTGCCTATCTCTTCGTGCTTGGCGCCATTGAACACGTCCAGGGCCGGCTGCCCGCGCGGCGGCATCTTGCCGGTGCCGAAGTCGCCTGGGCCTGTCGCGACCTGGCCTGGGAGCAGTTCGGGCTCCTCGCGCCGTCGGTGCTGGAACATTGGGGTATTACCTCGACGGATGCCGTCGGGCGCGTCGTCTTCGCGCTCGTGGAGGCCGGCTTGCTGGTGGCACAGCCCGGTGACTCCGCCGATGACTTCATCGGGGTGTACGACTTCGCGGAGGCGTTCCGGACCGGCTACGTCTGGAAGGGGCCCGCGGCGGAGCAGATCGAGACCTAGCCTGGGAGGGGCACATGGAAGGGAAAGACTGGCCGGCATGTCAGAAGTGCGCCGATGGAAAGCTGATTCCGCTGTCCGACTACGGGCGCGAGGGGGCACCGATCACCTACAAGGCCTGGGTCTGCACCAATCCGGAATGCGGATTCAACCTGCGGATCGACAACGGTGAGATTTCTTTCGGGCGCGTCATCGGTCAATCATTTAAGTAGTCGGATCGAGGACTGCGGGCTGCTGTGGCAGGGTGCTGGCGCGCGACCTCGACCGCTTAGGGCCAGCCCACAGTCCTCCTTCGGAAGCAACCATGCACATCCCGGTCATCACCCCCACGCAGTCCGCCGAGTGGGACAGGCAGGCGGAAGCCGCCGGCATCGCCGTCGGCACGCTGATGGATGCGGCGGGGCGGGCGAGCGCGGCGGTGGTCGCCTCGCGCTTTGGTCCCGCGTTGCGCGGTGGCGTGCTCATCGCGGCGGGGATCGGCAACAACGGCGGTGACGGCTGGGTGCTTGCCCGTACGCTCCACGCCCATGATGTCCCGGTCTGGGTCGCGCCGCTCGCCGGCTCGCTCTCTCCCCTCAATGCACAGGTCCGCTCCATCGCACTCGCCGCGGGCGTCCGGCAGGTGTCGCCCGACGGGCCCTGGCCGACCGTGGGGTTGGCGGTCGACGCCGTGCTCGGCACGGGGGCCGCAGGCGCGCCCCGCCAACCGGCCGCCTCCCTCCTCGAGCGCCTGCGCGACCTCCGCATTCCGCTGATCGCGCTGGATGGACCCACGGGAGTCGATCTGCTCACCGGCGCAGCGTGGGGCCCCGCGGGAGCCGACCTGTCGATCACCTTCGGCGCCCCGCGGCGCGGGCACCTGATTGCGCGGGACGAAATGGGCGACGTGGTCGTCGTGGACATCGGCCTGCCTTCCCCTGATCCCGGCTGGCCGGTCCTGATGACGGATGCGCAGGCGGCAGAGTGGCTCGTGCCGTTCCCCGCCCGCGCGCACAAGGGCGATCGCGGGCGGGTCGTGGTGGTTGGTGGCAGCGTCGGAATGAGCGGCGCCCTGCGGATGGCGGGGCGGGGTGCGTTCGCCACGGGAGCGGGCCTCGTGTTCGGGGTGGCGCGGCTCGAGACCACGAGCATCCTCGCGGGTGCAGAGCCGGATCTCCAGGTGTGGGCCCATCCGCTGGAGGGCGCGCCGACCGCGAAGCTCCTCGCCCTGGTGGACGAGGCCGATGCCGTCGTCGTCGGGCCTGGTCTCGGACGGTCACCCGGCATCGGGGAGTTCGCTGAGCCGCTCCTGCGCCGTGCCAGCGCCGCGGTACTCGATGCGGACGGACTGGCGGCGTTTCACGGGGCGCTGCCTCTGCTGCGGGAGATTGCGGCCGGTCGGGATCTCGTGCTCACACCACACCCAGGTGAGTTCCGCGCGCTCTTCCCCCATCTGGCGGCCTCGCTCGACACCGATCCCTGGGGCGCGGCGGAATCGGCGGCCGAGGAGACCGGCGCGACCGTTCTCCTGAAGGGGGTCCCGAGTGTCGTGGCCCGCCCAGGCTATCCCTCCCGGTCCATAGCCGTGGGCAGTCCTGGCCTGGCGACGGGGGGGAGCGGCGACATCCTGGCCGGCATCTGCGGGGCCATGCTCGGGGCGGGGCTACCGGGGGAACAGGCCGCGGCATTTGCCGCCCAAGCGCTCGGTCGAGCCGGTGAGCTCGCCGCCCGCCGCCACACGGCGCGGGCCATGCGCCCGATGGATGTGGTCGACGCGCTCCCCGATCTCTGGCGCGCCTGGGCGCTTCTGCGCACCAGTCCTCCCCGAATTGACCCTCCGGTGCTGGTGACACTCGATCGTCCCCCGTCCTGAGGCCGCAAAGCACCGGTCACCACCGAATGCGGTACCTTTCCTGAATGCGCCTGCGCTCCTCCATTCTCTTCCTGCTCCTCGGGACCGCCGTCCCGCTCGCCGCGCAGGTATCGCGGAACTGGCGGCCCGACGATCGAGTCGTGGTCGGCGACTGGACCACGATTCGTGCGGTCGCGGCCGGCCCCGACCGCGTGTTTGTCGTCTCACCGGACGCGGTCCTTTCCTGGAGCCCGCTCAGGCGCCGCTGGGAAGGGCCGTTCGAGCCGCCGGTCCCCGGGCGCGCTCGAACGGGTGACGGCGGGCATGATTGACCCGCTCGACAACAGTCTCTGGCTCGCCACGCTGAATGGGTGGGTGCACTTCCAGCCCGACCTCCAGCTCTGGGAGCGAGGGGACGCCGACGGCCGCGTGATCGAGATCGCCTTCGACATGGCGGCCCCCTATGACGGGCTCTTCATCCGCACGGCAACCGGGTGGTCCAAGGTGCCGCGGGGCGGATTCAACGCCCTGCCGTCCGCACCGCCCATCCGGCCCGTCAGGCCGGCGACCGTGGCGCAGGCAGTCGCCTCCAATCCGGCGCTCGGCGGGTCCTCGTCCGCGTTCCTCCTCGATCCTTCCCTCCGCGCCGCTCGGCTGACCGCTGCGGCGCGGTCGTTCGACAATTTCGGCTGGTACCTCGGCAGCGACGGCGTGGGGGCGCTCTGGCTCCCCGACGGAACGGTCGTCCCGCAGCGCCTCACCTTTGGACTCCCCGGTCCGGTCGTGGGTGCGCTCTACGCCGTGCCGGGCGGCATCTGGGTGATGACCGATCGGTCGGAATCGGCCGCGGCGGCGCTGACGTTCGTCTCGACCGATCTCTCCGAGTTTCGGGTGTACAGCGGGCCCGCCGCGACCGGCCTCCCTTTCACCCGGGCGCGCCACCTGATCGGTGTGGGGTCGGCGGTCTGGGCGGCCACTGATGCGGGCGTGCTCCGATTCAATTCCGAAAACCCCGCCGACTATCGGCTCTACGCAGAAACGCAGGGCCTTCCCGATCGGCGCATCACCTCCCTGACGTCGCGGCGGGGCGTGGTGGTGGCCGGCACCGCGCGCGGGCTGGCCCGATTCGCCGACACCAGCGGCGCCGAGCCGCTCGCCCCCGACTACGCCGGCTCGGTGAGCGCGGTGGCTTCGGGGCCGATACGGTCTGGGCCGCGCACGCCGAACGGCCCCGCGAGGTGCCGTCGCCGCGCTCTCTGGGCTCATCCGTCCAGTTCTCGCTCGAGGAGTCGGCGGCGTTCACCAGCACGATCTACGACTTCGCCTGGATGGCGGACACCCTCGTCGGCGTGACGAGCGACCAGTTCATCTGGAAGGCGCCGGGCGAGGACCGCTGGACCCTGGGGGCGCCGATTTCGGGCGTCCTCGGCCCACTTCGGCGGCTGGTCGCCGAGGGCGACGGGTTCTGGGTGGCGGGCGATCTCGGCGTCGGGTGGACGCCGGCTCGATGGGATACCGGTACGGCCCCTCCTCACCGACGCGGATCTCCCCGGCATCCCGCTCGACGTGGCCGTCGACGTGGACTACCTGTGGGTGGCGCACGACCGCGGGGCTGGTGCGGTTTCGTCTCGCTGGAGGTGAGGCCGTGACGGACATCCCCCTCGGCGGCGGCCTGGAGTTCGATCGGATCCGGGCCATCGCCGCCGCACTCGGTCCCGCCGCGACGGGCCTGGGCAACGACTGCGCGGTCCTTCCGCCCGGCTTCGGCGAGGTCGTGCTCAGCACCGACCTGAGCATCGAGGGGGTGCATTTCCGCCGGGACTGGCTCTCGCTCCAGGAAATCGGGTGGCGGGCGGCGTCCGCCTCGCTTTCGGACCTGGCGGCCGCCGGGGCGGAGGTCGTCGGGCTGACGGCGAGTGTCGGCGCCCCGCGCGAGGCGTCCTCCGACGACCTGGTGGAGCTGATGCGGGGGGTCGGGGCAGCCGCCGCTGCGGCAGGTGGGCGGGTCACTCGGCGGAGATCTCACCCGCGCGCCGGGGTGGGTGGTCGACATCACCGTCATCGGGCGGTCGGCACGCCCGGTCGGCCGCTCCGAGGCACGGCCCGGCGACACCCTCTGGGTCACGGGCACCCTTGGGGGCGCCCGCGCCGCCCTGCTACGCCTGGGAGAGCGACGAGGCGCCGGCGCCGGGAGCGCGTGAACGGTTCGCCCATCCGGTCCCGCGCATCGCGGAGGGGCGGTGGCTTGCCGGGCATGGTGCCCACGCGATGCTCGACATTTCCGACGGTCTGGGGGGCGACGCCGGGCACCTCGCGGCCGCCTCGGACGTCAGGGTGGAGATCGACCTCGAACAGATCCCGGTCCATCCCGACGCCGTCACCAGTGCGTTGGCGCAGGGCGACGCGGTGCAGGCGTTTGCGGCGCGGGGCGGGGAGGACTACGAACTGCTCGTCGCGCTGCCGAAGAGCTTCGACGACGATCGAGGCCCGTCGATTCCAGCAGGACACCGGGACGGTACTGACCCGGATCGGCCGGATCCGGCGGGGAAGCGGGGTTGCCGCCACCTTCGCCGGTGTGCCCGTCGCGCTGTCGGGGCACGATCACTTCGCGTGAAATGGCTGCGGACGGTCTGGCTTCGTCGTGGTTGCGATTCCGGTCACGGCGTTCTACGCCACCTGGGCAGTGCTGGCGTCGTTGGTCGGCATCCGCTACGCCCCGCACAACGTGTACGACCGCATCATGATCGGCTGGTCGCGCATTCTCCTGCGGGCCAATGGCGTCCGGGTGACGGCGGAGGGGTTGGAGCATATCGATCCAGGCGCGGTCGTACGTGTTCATCGCCAACCACACGTCGATCGTGGACATCTGGGCGCTCCTGGTCGCGATCCCCAACAGCTTCCGGTATGTCGCGAAGCGTGAGCTCTCCCGCGTCCCGGTCTTCGGCCGGGCCATGGCCTCGGCCGGCAACATCTTCATCGACCGCGGCAACCTCGTCTTCCTCCTTCTCCAGCTATGACGACCGCCGCCGCCATGCTCAGCAACGGGCGGTCCGCGATGGTCTTCGCGGAGGGGACCCGGAGCCTCGACGGCCGTCTCCTTCCGTTCAAGAAGGGCCCGTTCGTCCTCGCCATCCAGGCGCGGGGTACCGCTGGTGCCGCTCTGCATCTGCGGCGCGCTTCGAGCGGACGCCCAAGGGGGTCCTCAGCGTCCGGCCCGGCGATGTCGTGGTCCGCATCGGCGAGCCGATCGAGACCGCGCGGCATGACGTACGACGATCGCGACGCGCTGAGCGGTACGGCGAGGGCGGCGGTCGAGGCGATGGCGGCGCGTTGACGCGGTCGCGTCGGAAACGGGTAGCTTTGCGGCGCAGCGCAGGCGGGGCAGCGGGGCAGTCTGGCGTAGATCACCAATCGCTTTTTCACCTGGCAATTCCATGTCGACCATCATCGAAGTGCATGCGCGCGAGATTCTCGACAGCCGGGGCAACCCCACCGTCGAGGCTGACGTGATCCTGTCCAGCGGCGCCAGCGGGCGGGCGGCCGTGCCGAGCGGGGCGTCCACCGGGGAGCACGAGGCGGCGGAGCTCCGCGACGGCGACGCGAAGCGCTTCGCGGGCAAGGGCGTGTCCGAGGCGGTGCGCAACGTGAACGAGCTGATCGGTCCGCGGCTCGAGGGGATGGCCGCGGAGGACCAGATTCTCATCGACAGCGAGATGATGGACCTCGACGGCACGCCCAACAAGAGCAAGCTCGGCGCCAACGCGATCCTCGCGGTGTCGCTGGCGGTGGCGCGGGCGGCCGCCGAGGATGTCGGCACTGCCGCTCTATCGCTACCTCGGCGGGCCGATGGCGCACGTGATGCCGGTGCCGATGATGAACATCCTGAACGGCGGTGCGCACGCCAGCAACAACGTGGACGCCCAGGAGTTCATGATCGTGCCGATCGGGGCGGACACCTTCCCGGAGGGGCTGCGGATGGGGGTCGAGGTGTTCCACGCGCTGAAGAAGGTGCTGACCGGGATGAAGCTCTCCACCGCCGTGGGCGACGAGGGCGGCTTCGCGCCGATGCTGCCGAGCAACGAGGCGGCGCTCGACGTGGTGATGCAGGCCATCGAGTCGGCGGGCTACCAGCCGGGCAAGGACGTGGCGATCGCGCTCGACGTGGCGGCGTCCGAGCTGTACAAGGACGGGAAGTACGTCTTCAAGAAGGGCGACGGCAGCGCGCGCACCGCCGAGGAGCTGGTGGACCTCTATGCGCAGTGGGTCGACCGGTACCCGATCGTCTCCATCGAGGACGGGCTGGCGGAAGACGACTGGGACGGCTGGGCACTGCTGACGGAGAAGCTGCACGACCGGGTCCAGCTGGTGGGCGACGACCTCTTCTGCACCAACGTGGACCGGCTGGCGCGCGGGCATCGAAGCGGGAACGGCCAACGCCATCCTGATCAAGGTCAACCAGATCGGCACGCTGACCGAGACGCTCCAGTGCATCGAGCTGGCCAAGGGGAGTTCCTACGGCGTGGTCATCAGCCACCGGTCGGGGGAGACGGAAGACACCTTCATCGCCGACCTGGCGGTGGCCACCGGGGCGGCGCAGATCAAGACGGGGAGCGCCAGCCGGACCGATCGGGTGGCGAAGTACAACCAGCTGCTCCGGATCGCCGAGGAACTCGACGAGGTGGCCCACTATCCGGGCCGGGACCTCTATCCGCTGTGAGCCGCATCGTCATCGCCCGGATCGTGATCGTCGTGCTGGCGGCGGTCTTCACGCTGCAGGGCGGGGAATACAGCCTCTGGAACTGGCTGGAACTGCGGCGGGCGGAGGCGCGGGAAACGACAGCGGTCGCGGAGTTGGAGGCGGCCGTGGATTCGCTGGAGAAGGCAGCCATCGCGATCGAGACCGACCCCAGGGTGCAGGAGCGGGTGGCGCGCGAGTCGTTCGGGATGATCAAGGACGGCGAGTTTCTGTTCCGGGTCCTGCCGCCCTCCGAACCTTGACCGAGGGAAGAGGGGTGGCTAGCATTGGCCCCCTCGGTCCTCAGTCCTCAGTCTGTCGTAGTTGTTGGCAGGGTAGCTCAGGTGGTTAGAGCACGGCACTCATAATGCCGGGGTCGCGGGTTCGAGTCCCGCCCCTGCTATGCCCGGGTAACTCCCGGGCCTTTTCTTTGGGCCTCGGCCTTCGGCTCGAGTCCCGCCCCTGCTATGCCCCCCCTACGTCGTCGCCGTCTTCCACCGCTTGACGAGCAGCATCCCGCTCACCAGCAGCGCCAGCACCACCACGAGAGCTCCGGCGACAATCTGCAGGACGAGCCGCCGCAGGATGGCGTCTGACGCGGCGAGCGAACGCGTCACCACGCTGTCGGCGGCGAGAAAGGCGGCGACCCGCTCCTGGCGCACCTGGTCCATGAGCGCCCTGCGCTCGGCGGCCAGGGCAGCCTCGAGTTGTGAGACCTGCGTGGCCAGGTCCGCGAACGCCAGGATCCGCTGGTGGTCGACCTCGCGCATCAGTGCCTCGCGCTGGCGGTCAAGCAGGGTGGGGGTGGAGTCCAGGAACAGGCCCACGGATCCCAGCGTCGCGACGCCCATCCCGAACATCGAGTCGGCTCTCGGAGACCGCATCGCGAGCAGCACGGCGAGCTCGGCGTTCCAGCGCGCCTGCTCGGCGAGCGTCTCGTTCAGGTAACTCAGGCGATAGGTGATGTTCGCGAGGGTGCGATCGACGTTGCCGATCGTGGCCTGGAGGCTCTGCTCGGTAAGCCCGAGGGCGTCCCAGTCCGAATCGAGGACGGACGCCCGTGTGAGGTTCGGCCCGTGCATCGGGTGATTGGCGGCCCACCGTCGCATGTTGGCTTCGACGACCGTCCGCAACGTGTCGCCCTTCACACTCGAGGCCCCGACGGCCAGCGCGCGGCGTTCGGACTCGGCCGCCGCGGCGACCGCAATGGATTGCTGGGGTCCGAACACCTCCCGGCCCGATCCGGTGGTGAGATAACCCAGCTGCTGAACCGTGAACGCGATGAGATCGACTCCGGCGACGAGGGGGTCGATGCGGAGCGCTGCTTCCTGGACGAGGGGGATGCCCGAGATCTTCCACAGGAGCGCGCGCTGCTGGACGACCGGATCGGTGGACACGGCCTGGATACTGTCCGCCGCCTGCTCGATCAGCGTCGAGAGGGTGCGCCCCAATTCGAAGGTCCGCAGCTGGAGCCGGTTGGCCGAGACGACGAGGTCGGGCGCCGCCTGCATGCTTGCCGACTGGCTCGGGACGCTGGCACATCCACCAGCCGCGAGCACCGCGATGGTGAGGCTGACTACCCCACGCAGGGAGGCGCCGGCACCGTCAGGGAGCAACTGCATGTGCCCCGCTTTCCACCGCCGCTCCCGGCAGCCTGGTCCATTCCGCCATCGACCCGTCGTACATCTTCGTCTCGTACCCGAGATACCGCGCCACGAAGTAGAGGTAGCTCGCCTGCATCCCCGAGCGGCAGTAGGTGACGATGCGGTCCCCGGGGTGCACACCGACACCGGTGAACATCTCCTCCAGTGCAGCGCGGCTGCGGAGCACGGGTGGAGTTCCCTCCATCGTCGTCTTCCAGAAGATGCTCCGCGCGCTGGGGATCCGCCCTGCGGTGAAGTCCGCCGCCGGACGCGCGTCGAGCAGGACCACGCCGGGTGCCTTCAAGTTGGCCTTGACCCACGCCCCATCCACGACCAGCTCTGCTTGTGGGTCAGGCGTGAAGGTCGCGCGGCGGGCAGGGGAGGGGGCGGAGTTCACCGGCCACCCTCCCTCGACCCACATCTCCGTGCCGCCATCCAGGAGGGCCGCCTGGGAGGAGTGCCCAAGGTAGTCGAGGGTGAAGAAGAGCCGCGCGGCCGCCAGCGGAGGGCCGGTGATGATCACGCGGGTCTCGTCCCCGATGCCGAGGGACTCGAGGACCGAGTCGAGCGCCGCCACTGGCGGAAGCTCGTTCGGGAGGCCGTTGCGCTCCACGATGATCGCCGACAGCGGGAGGAACTGGCTCCCCTCGATGTGGCCCGCATCGAACGCCGTCCGATTCCGGTCGACGTGCACGACCACGATGCCAGGCTCGCCGAGGTGCGCGGAGAGCCACGCCGGACTGACCAGGACGGTGTCGGCGCCGAGGAGCGTGGCCGCCAAGAGGGGAAGAACGGTCAACATCGGATGCTCCGGATCACTTAGCGTTGGTCCTTCAGCGCCGCTGCGCGCTCGGATTCCTGCTCCATCACCAGCGTGTAGGCGACATAGTACTTGTAGATGTTGGACACGTAGGTGACGGTTTCCCTCCCGATGTCCCGCGCCGCCACTTGCTCCACGTTGCCCAGCCACCGGTTCGGATCGAGGCCCTGTGCCGCCGCCTTGCGGCGCAGCCCGGCCACCCGTCCCGGTCCGGCATTGTACGCGGCGAAGGTGAAGAGTGTCCGGTTGAAGTCGTCGAGCGAGTCGCCGCTGAAGTGCTGGTCCATCAGCCGGCGGACGTACTTGACGCCGGCATGGATGTTGGGTTCGAGTTCGTGGATGTCACCGACGCCCAGCGACTTCCCCGTCGCCGGCATGACCTGCATGATGCCGACCGCGCCCACACGGCTGCGGGCCCGCTGGTCCAGCCGCGATTCCTGGTAGCCCTGCGCCATCATCAGCAGGTGATCGAGGTCGTACTGTGCGGCGTACTTCCGGAAGAGGTCGACCAACTCCCGGAACTTCCGCAGCTCCGCCTCCGACGCCGCTCCCGTGACATACTTCGTGCTCCGCAGGTAGCGGTGGAGGATCGTATTCCTCGTGGCGGAGCCGGCGGGGTACTCCGCGAGAAATCGGTTGATCTCTGCCTGGAGCTGCGGGCTGTCCTTCCGGAACATCCAGGCGATGTCGGCACCCGACTTCACGGTCAGGCCAGGTTGCGGCGTGATGTCGGGGAACACCTGCTGCCAGAAGTTGGCGAGGACGTCGTTGACGACCACCAGCTCGACCAGGCCGGCGTTCAGCATCTCGAGCAGATCCTCGTCTTCCAGCTCCTCGGGCGCCGGACGCAGCCGGATCGGAGCGAGGCCGCGCCGCTGGAAGGTCGCGTTCAGCGCCTCGAGGCTCTCGTAGTAGGCCGACGAGCGTCGCACGAATACTTCCTGCCCCGACAGATCCTCGATCGAGTCCAGGAGGGGGGACGCCGGTCCGGTCACCACGATCTCCGAAACATCCGACAATGTCGGTGCGGAGAACTCGGCCACGGCCTGCCGCTCCGGCGTGATCGTCAACCCCGCCGCCACGATGTCCCCCCGGCCCGCGAGGAGCGCCGGGAGGAGTTCGTCGCGCCGGACGGGAAGCAGGACCACGTGTATTGGTTCAGCCCCGGTCCGGAACTTCTTGTTGAGACTCTGTTCAAAGAGCGCGGCGGCGTCCACCGCGAGGCCACGCGGCGTGCCCTCGTCCAGGAAGTACTGCGTCTTGCTCGGCACCACCAGCATCCGGATACGGTGATGGGCACGCATCGAGTCGAGATCGCCGAGCCGAACGACCGTCATCGCCCGGAGCGCCGAGTCACCGGCAGGCGGTTCGGCCACCGCGGCGCTCGCGTCGGATCCCTCGGCGCCCCGGTCGGCCCGACAACCGGTCAGGGAAGCGACCCCGAGGAGCGCGCTGGCGATCAGCAGCGCGGTGGTTCGCCGCCTCATCTGGTTCAGAGGATGACCCATGCTGGATTCTAGCCCGATTCTCCGGGAGAGTGAAGCGGAATGCCCGCGAATGCCCCGGCGTGACGTTGGCTGCCGAACGGTGTAACTTTGTGCGCGGCACGAACCTGGGACACCTCCGTCTCCCTGACCTGGAGCATCGCATGACTGACCAACAGCCGCAGGAACGACTCGGCGGACTGGCCAGCCTGATCGGCAATACTCCCCTGCTCGCCATCGAGGTCGAATATCGCGGCGAACGTCGGGTGATTCATGCGAAGGCGGAGCACCTGAACCTCTCCGGAAGCATCAAGGATCGCATGGCGATCCACATCCTCCGGCGCGGGTACGCCACCGGAGCGCTGCAGCCCGGCGCGCTCATCGTCGAGGCGACCAGCGGGAACACCGGGATCGCCTTCGCGTCGATCGGGCGCGCGCTTGGGCATCCGGTCACGATCTTCATGCCTGCGTGGATGAGCAGCGAGCGCATCAACCTCATCCGCAGCCTCGGTGCGAGCATCGTGCTGGTCAGCCGTGAGGAGGGTGGCTTTCTCGGCAGCATCGAGATGGCCGAGGATCTGGCCCGGAAGACCCCCGGTGCCTTCCTGCCGAGGCAATTCTCCAACCGCGACAATTGCGAGGCCCATTTCCTGACCACCGGGCCCGAAATCCTCGCGCAATTGGGGGCGTTGGGGCTCGTGCCGGCGGCGTTCGTTGCCGGGGTCGGCACGGGAGGGACCATCATGGGAACCGGCAATTATCTGCGGGAACAGGTCCCGGACATCAAGCTCTATCCGGTCGAACCGTCCAACTCGCCGACGATGTCCACCGGGCACAAGGTGGGGCAGCACCGGATCCAGGGGATTTCGGACGAGTTCATTCCCGCCATCGTCGAACTGGACAAGCTCGATACGATCCTCGCGATCGATGATGGGGATGCCATCCTGATGGCGCAGAAGCTCGCCACCAGGCTGGGGCTCGGCGTGGGGATCTCATCCGGCGCCAACTTTCTCGCCGCCGTGCAGGCCCAGGAAACGTTGGGGGGCCAGGCCGTCGTGGCCACGGTCTTCGCCGACGACAACAAGAAGTACCTGAGTACCGACCTCCTCCGCGAGGAGCCGTTGCGCGAGGGATTCCTGACACCGGACGTCACACTCTGCGGCCTCTCCGCGCTCCGCCGCACCTGCGGAACCTGCCGTTATCCCGATCCAGCGCCGGTGGGTTGGGAAGCGCTCGGAACACGGTAGGCGTCCGCAAGGTGACATCGAACACTCCCACACTCCCGCATGGCGGCCGGGGCCCGCTCGTGCTGATGGGCCACGTGGCACTCCGTCTCATGGGGTGGCGCATCGACGGGACGCTGCCCTCGTTGCCACGGTTCATCATCATCGTCGCGCCCCACACATCCAACTGGGACTTCTTCGTCGGCCTTGCCGCCAAATTTGCGCTCGGGCTCCGGGCGCAGTGGCTGGGAAAGCACACCCTCTTCCGCGGGCCGATCGGGTGGATTCTCCGGGCGCTCGGCGGCATTCCGGTCGACCGCTCCCGCCCCGACGGCGTGATCGAGGGCGTCCTGGACGGTATGCAGGGTGCCCCGACCTTCGTCCTCGCGCTCGCGCCCGAAGGCACCCGCAAATACATCGACCACTGGAAGACGGGGTTCTACCGCATCGCGGTGGCGGCCAAGGTGCCGGTCATGCCAGTGGCCTTCGACTGGTCGACCCGCACCATCAGCCTCACCGAACCGCCGTTCGCCGTTACCGGCGATGCCGCCGGCGACATCGCGCAGTTGCGATCGCTCTACCGAAAGAGGATGGCGCGCCGCCCCGAGTATTTCGCCGACGTTCATGACCCCACACCACTCCCCGCATGCTGAATCGATCCGGCCGTGACGCCTGAGCGCGACAACACCTCGGGGAAGGGACTCCTCCGGGTCCTCGGCTTGGCGTTCGGCCTGGCGGTGGCAATCGGTGCCGTGGTCGGGGGCGGCATTCTCCGCGTCCCTGGCGAGGTGGCGGCGTTGCTTCCCACGCCGGTGCTGTTCTTTGGCGTGTGGATGGCCGGCGCAGCGTTCGCATTCCTGGGCGCCACGGCCTACGCGGAGCATGGGGCCATGGACCCTGGCGCAGGCGGCGTCTATCCGTGGGCCCGACGCGCTTTCGGCGACTACCCCGCCTTTCTCGTCGGCTACAACGACTGGCTGCAGCAGTGCGCGTCGATGGCGGCGCTCGGTCTTCTGGTCGGCGAGTACACCGGCGCCGTCGTCCCGGCCCTGGAGGGGCGCTCGCTGGGAGTCGCCTCGGCAATCCTCCTTGCCTTTGTGGTCTCCCAGTGGCGGGGGATCAAGACGGGGGAGGGAATCCAGCTGGTTACCACGGCGTTGAAGGCCCTCGCGCTGACCTTGCTGGTGGTGGCCATCTTCTTCCTCCCTGCCGCGGCTCCTGGAGCTCCCGCCGTCCGCCCCGATCTCCCGATTCTCGCCGCCATTGTGCTCGCCATGCAGGGGGTGATCTTCACCTTTGACGGGTACTACTACCCGATCTATTCCGGTGAAGAGTTCAGGAACCCGGGGCGCGAGATCCCGCGGGCCATCTTCATGGGCCTCGGCCTCATCACCGCGCTCTACATCCTCCTCAATGTGGCCTTCGTCCGGTTGCTCTCGCTGCCAGGGATGGCGGGGGACCCATTCGTGATGGCGACGGCCGCCGAGCGGTTGCTGGGCCCCGCGGGCGACACGGTCCTGCGGGGGCTGATGATCGTGTCGATTCTCGGCACCATCAACACCCAGTTCCTCGCCTCGAGCCGCATCGTCTTCTCCCTGAGTCGAGACCGCCTCTTCCCGGTGCATGCGACCGCGGTCAACGCAGGCGGGACCCCGACCACGGCGTTGCTGCTCTCCACTGGCGTGGCGTTCTTCTTCCTCCTCTCCGGGACCTTCAACGCCGTGATTGCCACCCTCTCGGTCTTCATTGTGCTGAACTACCTGATTTGTTTTCTCGCCATTTTCCGCCTGCGGCGGACGGAGGCCGATCGTCCGCGGCCCTATCGGGCCTGGGGGTATCCCTGGACGACCGGTGCCGCGGTCGCGATGGCCGTCGTGTTCCTGGTTGGGGTCGTGTGGAGTGACCCACGGCACGCCTTGCTGGGCCTTGGGGTGCTCGCCCTGTCGGTCCCTGTGTTCTGGCTCCTCCGCCGGTTCGTGCATCCCGTTTCGAGGGACTCATGATGACTACAGAACTCGCGACCTTGGGCGGCGGGTGCTTCTGGTGCCTCGAAGCGGTCTTCGAGCAATTGCGAGGCGTCGAGCGGGTGGAGTCCGGGTATGCAGGCGGGGTGGTGGACAATCCCACCTACGAGCAGGTGTGTGGGGGAAGGACAGGGCATGCGGAGGTGGTGCAGGTCACGTTCGACCCCGCGGTCATCCCCTATCATGACCTGCTCGAGGTCTTCTTCTCGATGCACGACCCGACGACGCTCAACCGGCAGGGGGCGGACGTCGGCACGCAGTACCGGTCGATCATCCTCACTCATTCCCCGGCACAGCGCGCCGACGCGGAGGAGGTCATCAGGCGCCTCGGCGGCGAGGGGCTGTGGCCCGACCCGATCGTAACCGAGGTGTCTCCGTGCACCGTGTTCTACCCAGCGGAAGCAGGGCATCAGGGGTATTACCGGAGGAATGAGGGACAGCGCTACTGCCAGGTGGTCATCGCGCCGAAGGTGACAGCGCTCCGCAAGCACCACCTCGATCGGCTGCGGGGCTGACGCTGCGGTTCGCTCTGGTTCGGATGTGCCTGGTGGCGGTGCTGCTGTGGTGGGGCGTTCCCCTCGCGCCTGCGGCGGCGCAGGGCGTCGCGATGGGGGAGTCCACGCCGCCGCTTGGCGCACCGCGGATTCCCGGACCGCAGCCGATCGACCCCCGGCTGCTCGGTCTGCCAGCCCCGGCCGCGGCTCACGCCGATCAGGGTGCCGACTCGCTCCCCTGTCCCGACTGCCATCCTCCAAAGAACTTCTGGATGGGCGTGGGCAACGTCATCATTGTCCAGTTCATTCCCTTCACGGTCAGCAATTACGTCACGAAGGAGGAGTGGGCGAAGGTCAGTCCCCAGACCTGGGCCAACAATTTCAGCTATCCCTGGCAGTGGGACGACAACGACTTCAAGAACAACCAGTTTGCCCACCCCTACCAGGGAAACGCCTACTTCAACGCCGGCCGCACCAACGGCTACGATTTCTGGGCCTCGTCCGCCTGGACGCTCGGCGGCAGCCTGATGTGGGAGTACTTCTTCGAGGCGTGGGCCCCGGCGCCCAACGACGTGGTCAACACCACCTTCGGCGGGATGGTGCTGGGCGAGTCGCTCTACCGGCTCTCCCGGCTGGTGCTCGACAACGAGGCGACGGGCAGCGAACGGGTCTGGCGGGAAATCGGCGGGGCGGTGCTCAACCCGGTCGGCGGCCTGAACCGCCTGCTGCGGGGCGAGACGCACGAGGTCAGCGCGAACCCGCAAGAGTGGCGGCCGAGCGCCATTCTCGGATTGCTCGACCTGGGTTACCGGCGGACGGTGCAGTCGATCGGCAGTGGCAACATCGAGACCGGATCCAATCAGTGGAACCTTTCGCTCCTGCTCTCGTACGGCGATCCGGTCAAGGACCTCTCGCGGGACCCATTCTCCTATTTCGCGATCCGTGCCGATCTGGCCGGCCCCGGCAACGAGGGGCTGATCAACCAGCTGAGCGCCCGCGGGAGCCTGGCCGCCTGGAACCTCGGTGCCAAGCGGCGCCACCAGCTGGCGCTGAGCCTGGAGTATGACTACTTCAATAACCCTGCCTTCGAGTACGGTGGGGTGAGCACGCAGCTAGGCGTCGTGAGTACGATCGGGAAGCCAGGCCAGACCTGGTGGGGGCAGACCCAGATCCTGGCGAACGGGGTGATCCTCGGCGCGGTCCAGTCCGACTACTACACCTCCGTCGAGGGTCGGGATTATGATTATGGGCCCGGTGTCGGCGGCATCTTCGCCGGTCGCATCCTCTACAAGAACACGCTCCAGGGCACCGTCGGCTACACGGGGCTCTGGCTGACCACGATCGAGGGGACCGAGTCGGCCCACTACCAGGACGCGCTGCTGCTCGAGGCCCGGTACTGGGCCAGCAGAAAGTATGGTGTCGGATTCGGTTATACTGGATATACTCGGCACAGCGACTACGAGAACCAGCCGAACGTCGTCGAGTCGGCGAATTTTCTGCGGTTCTTTGTGACCAGTGCGATTCCCGGGCTCCCGCTACCATGAGAGCGACCATGAAGGCCAAGACAATCTGCCTGCTGCTGGGGTGCATCACGGCTGGCGCCTCAGCCGCGTCGGCACAGGGCCCGCGCCCGACGTCCAGTCTTGCTCCTCCAGCGCAGCAGCTGGCGCAACCGGCCGTCACTCCCCCCTGGGCTTATTCGGCCGGCGAAGCGGACGCCACGCCAAGCGACACCCTCCCCTGTCGCGACTGCAATCCGCCCAAGCGCTTCTGGGCCGGCTTCGGCGAGCTGATGCTGGTGCAGTTCCTGCCGCACTATTACAACGCCTCGGTGCGTGATGCGGTCTGGGCCCCGACCACCGTGCAGAGCATCAAGAACAACCTGACCTATCCGTGGCAGTGGGACGACAACCAGTTCGTCAACAACCAGTTCTCCCACCCCTATCACGGCAGCCTCTACTTCAACTCCGCGCGTACCAACGGCTACGACTTCTGGGAGTCGTTTGCCTGGCCGTTCGTCGGCAGTGCCATGTGGGAGATCGCGGGCGAATCCTGGGCACCGGCGCCCAACGACTTCCTGAACACCAGCTTTGGCGGCGTCGTCCTCGGCGAGACGCTCTTCCGGCTCTCGTCCCTGGCGCTGGACAACACCGCCACCGGGAGTGAGCGTACCTTCCGCGAAATCGGCGGCTTCCTCCTCGATCCGCTCCGCGGCTTCAACCGTCTCATCCGCGGGGAGACGCACGGCGTTACCGCGAATCCGGCGGACTGGCGGCCGAGCAAGGTCTTTGGCGTCCTCGACGCCGGATATCGATATGCGGCCAACGAAGCCGTGGTCGACAGCGTCACCTCCGATCTCAGCCAGTGGGACATCGGCTTCAAGCTGGCGTACGGCGACCCCGCGAAGGACCTCTCCGGGAAACCGTTTTCATACTTCGGGCTGGCCGCAGAGATCGCCGGCCCGCCGCCGGACAGCGCGCGGCTCCTGAACCGGCTCTCGGCCCGCGGCAGCATCGCCGCCTGGCCGCTCGGCTCGTCCGGTCATCACCAGTTCGCGCTGATGATGGAGTACGATTACTTCTCGAACCCTGCCGTGGAATACGGCGGGCAGAGCGTGTTGGCCGGGTTGGTCTCCAACTGGGGGGAAGAAGGTGACGACCTCCTGATCAGGACGAACGTGATGTTCAACGGCGTCATCATCGGCGCAACCCAGTCCGACTACTACACGGCACTGGAAGGCCGAGACTACGACTATGGGCCGGGGCTCGGCGCGCTGATCACCGGGAACTTGCTCTACAAGAACCGCCTCCAGGCCGACCTCACGATCCTCTCGATCTGGATCCACACCGTCAATGGCGCCAATTCCGCCCACTACCAGGACGCGTCGCAGTTCGAAGTGCGATACTGGTTGAACAGGCGGTTTGGGCTGGGCACCAGTTACACCCGGTACTCACGGCAGAGCGACTACACCGGACAGGATGATGTCGCCGAGGAAGCCAATTTCTTTCGCGCCTTCGTCAGTACCGCCATTCCCGCGTTGCCGAAATGAACCAGACCTTGCGCAGGAGCAGCATCATGATCAGACAGTGGCGTGCCGTCCTCGCCTCGAGCGTCGTCGTGGCGTTCGGCCTCGGATGCAGCAATCCGTCCGAAACACTCGGCCCGGGCAACAATGTGAAGGTGACCAACCTGGTCGGGCACTTCGAGCTGACCGCGGACAATATTCAGAACGTCACGACCAAGATGACGTACGCCTGGCAGAATCCCGGTGTCTACGCCGCGATTCAGCACCTCAGCTTCATGCCGCACGGCACCACGTTGCTGATCATCACGGATGCGGACGGCACGGAGGTGTACAACGGGAAGCTGCTCTATGAACTGGATGACCGGACGCTGGACGGCACACCGGGAGCGTGGACCGTGACCTTCAGCCTCGACGAGAGCGTCGGGCAGATCGACGTGATCCTCGATGCGGCGTACCCCCCGGACTGAGCCGGTGCGTCCTACCGCACCCCCGAGACGGCCACCACGCTGGTGAATCCCTCGGGGCTCACGCTCGCCACACCGAAAAACCAGTTATCCACGACCAGGCCATCGAATCGGTGGCTTGTCGTTTGTCCGACATCCTGCCAGTGGTCCCAGGTTGGGGAGTCGGTGCGCCGCCAGTACACCCGGTAGCCCGCCACGGCCGTCGAGTCGGCGGGAGGCACCCAGCTGAGCGTGGCCGCCGGCTGGACCGCCCCGCGGAGTCGGACTCCCTGGGGTGCGTCCGGCGCCCATGACAGGGATGCCAGGACCGCGGCATCCAGCGCCGTCACCTTGCGGGCGTAGTTGAAGTCGATCCCCTCGATCACGTCGCCGTACGCCACCCCGCCTTCCACGCGGATGTCCTGATGCTGGCGGGTGTAGTTCTCATGCGCCTCCATCACCCGGACCGCCGGAAAGCCGAGATCGGCGAAGGGGCGGTGATGTCCGCCGCGCCCGAACCGGTCCAGCCGATAGATCAGCCAGACGTCGAGTTCGGGGAGGGCCGCAGCCGCAGTGGCCTGGATGTAGCGCGCCAGCTGGCGAGAGGCGCCGTCGACCTCGCCGCCGGTGTATCGGCGCGCGCGGCGCGCGGAGTCGCTCTCGATCGGCGAGGTGCCTTCCGAGAACACTCGCACGGTGGCCGTATCGTAGACGCCGTCACCGCCATGGACGTTGCCGATCATGTCGTTGTTGATCGCGGCAGTGAGCCGCCACCCCTCTGCCTGGGCCATATTGGCGAGTGTCCTCCCACCGAGCAGTCCGTTCTCCTCACCGGAGAGCGCGGCGTACACGATCGAGCCACGAAAGCGGTGTCTGGTCAGCACCCGCGCGGCCTCGAGCACCGCTGCCACGCCGCTCGCGTTGTCGTTGGCCCCGGGACTCGAATCCACCGCATTCATGATGTCGGACACCCTGCTGTCGATGTCGCCGCTGAGCAGCACGTATCGGTTGGGGTCGCCGGTGCCCCGCTGAATGGCCACGATGTTGACCACGTTGGTCGGCCCCGGCACCCGGGGCAGTCCCTCGTAGATCTCGGACACCTCCTGCACCTCAAGGCAGCCGCCACACGCCGCGGAGATCCGCTCGAACTCGGCGCGGACCCACCGGCGGGCCGCGCCGATGCCCCGGCTGCTGGAGAGGGTGTCGCTGAGGGTGTGGCGGGTCCCGAAGCCGACCAGGGTGCGGACAGTCGCCTCGAGCCGGGCGCTCGATACCGATGCGGTGATCTCTTGGAGGGTGGCCGCAGGCTGGCCCCCGGCCTCCTGAGCCTCCAGCTGCACTGCGCCCGCCACCAGCAGTCCGAGTACGATGAGCAAACGACGCACGAAAGACCTCCATTCCAGTCCTTGCCGCCCCGGCCGCGGGGCGTGATCTTCAGAAAGGTATCTACTCCACCATCCGCTCTGCACGCTGGAGGACATGTGGTCCCCCTCCGGTCGACCCTGGCCGCGTTGCTCCTGACCGCCGCGGCCTGCTCCCGGCCCGCCACCCCGACGAGGTATCTCTGCGCCGGTGGCGAGGTGCTCGAGGTCGCGTTCGGGGACCGCTATGCCGAACTGCATCTGCCACCCGACCGCACCGTTCGGCTCTACCCGGAGCGGGCGGCGTCCGGTGCGAGGTACGGCGACGGCCGGTACTCCCTCCACACCAAGGGCGACGAGGCGCGATTGGAGAGGATGGGCACGCTACTCCTCGCCTCCTGCCGGACGGGGGAATCGATGTCGGAGCCAGAATCGGCGCCGACCACCGCCCTGGCTCGGCAGGTGGCAGACTCCATCGACGGATTGACCACCGGATCCGAGCCCGTGACACGCCGGCTGCAACCCGAGGCACCCGGATGGGAGGCGCGCGTCCTCTCGCTCTGGGCCGACAGTGGGCGGGCCGTCAAGCTCACCATCACGCAGCCGAACGCCGCAGGCGTGATGGATGGGTTGACCGAGTACTATTTCGTCGATGGGCGGCTGGAATTCGTGCGGGGCCCCGTGTCGCAGTACCTCTTCCGCGACACGACGCTCATCGTCTGGACGACCGATTCCATGCAGCGGGTAGCGGAGATTCCCCTGCGTGACATGGTCGCCCGCCAAAACTTCGTGCTCGGCGAGGTCCGGCAGTATCTCGCGATGTTTGGCGTTGAGCATTGAGGACACTGTTCCATGAACCGTCCACACCGGAGGGATAGTCGATGAAGCACTTTCTCGGTCTCCGGACCGCGGGGTACACGACGAAGCACCTGGCGGCGGCGAAGGCCTGGTATACCACGGTGCTCGGCTTCGGGCCCTACTTTGACGAGCCGTACTATGTCGGGTTCAATGTCGCAGGCTACGAGCTCGGCCTCCTCCCGGACGAAAGCGCCGATGCGGTACGGACGCCGGCTGGCGTGGCCTACTGGGGGGTACCCGATGCGGAGGCGGCGTGGAACCGCCTGATCGAGCTGGGGGCGGTTCCCTTCGAGCCGCTCGCGGACCACGGGGTCATGATTGGCGCCGTGCGCGACCCGTTCGGCAACATCTTCGGCATCATCGAGAACCCCGCCTTCAAGGCGGAAGCGGACTAGTGCCGAGCGAGCCGCGCTTCGTGCCGCTGACGACCTGGCAGCCGCGCGCCCCGGAGGAGATGCAGGCGCGGGGGAGGGAGTTTGCCGAGGAACTGGCGCGCCGCCGCACCATCCGTCAGTTCAGCGACCGGCCCATTCCCGATGGGGTGCTGGAGGATTGCCTGCGGGCGGCGGCGACGGCGCCGAGTGGGGCGAACATCCAGCCCTGGCACTTCGTGGTCGTGCGCGACCCCGACCTCAAGCGTCGCATCCGCGAGGCGGCCGAGCGGGAGGAGCGGGAGTTCTATGCCACCGCCCCCGCCGAGTGGCTCGAGGCGCTGGCCCCGCTGGGGACGGACGAGGTGAAGCCGTACCTCGAGGTGGCTCCGGCGCTCATTGCCATCTTCGCCGAGCGGTATGGGATCCGTCCCGATGGCAGCCGGGCCACCCACTACTATGTGCAGGAGTCGGTGGGGATCGCGATGGGGATGCTCATCGCGGCGCTGCACCACGCCGGGCTCGCGACACTGACGCACACGCCGAGCCCCATGGGGTTTCTGAACGAATTGCTGGAGCGGCCCGCTCGTGAGAAGGCAACGCTCCTGCTCGTGGTGGGATTCCCCGCGCCGGACGCGCGGGTGCCGGATATCAGCCGGAAGCCGATCGAGGACGTTGTGACTTGGAGGTAATCAGCGATGCCGAAGCGGGTACAGAGCTATGAGAGCGACGATGTCGTGGTCACCTTCGACCCCAACGTCTGTATTCACGCCGGGGACTGTGTGCGTGGACTCCCCTCGGTCTTCGACGTGACGCTGAAGCGGTGGATCCGGCCGGAAAACGCCCCGGCCGAGCGCGTGGCGGAACAGGTCCGCCGCTGCCCGTCCGGGGCGTTGCAGTTCCGGCCGAAGCCGACGCGCCGGGTCCTAGGGGTTACTCGGCGCAGACGGCGGCGGACCGCCCTGCATCCGCTGCTGCATCCTCTGCTGGATCTCGGCGACGTTCTTGTCGTAGATCTTCTGCTGCTCGGGGGTCAGGACCGCCCGGACTTCCTTGAGTGAGGCCTGCGTCAGGGTCATCATCTTCTGGCGGTCAGCGTCGCTTGGCGGCGTGCCCGGGGTCATGGCGGGCATCTGGGCCCGCGTCTTGGCCGTGATCGAGTCGACCTTGGCCTGCTGGGCCGCCGTCAGGGTGATGCCCTGCATGGCCGCGGCCTGCATACGGCCGCCGCCGCGCTGACCCTGGCCGCCGGGGGGTGGTGTGCTTGGAGTCTGGGCCGGGAGGGTAGGAGCTGCGGCGAGGCCGAGGGCCAGGACTGCTGCCGAAGCGAGGGTGCTGAACTTCATGGTGCCTCCGTGAATGGTGAGTGACCTGCCTAATACGCACGGCGGTCGGGAATCGTTGTAGGGACCTAACTGGGGCAACTCGACGGCGCTTGAGGAGATGCATGACATAAGGTGTAACTTGATGTGACAACAGGTAACATCATTTCCTTCAACATATTAAGGATTCCATTCACATGGGAGTTTCTCAGGCCACTCGGCGTAGAACCAGCCTCACGACGGTGATCGTCTGGGTGGCGGTCGCCCTTCTCGCCGGGGCAATCGGTGGCTTGGCGGCGGCGCCGGGTGAGTGGTATGCCTCCCTGAACAAGCCGGTCTGGAATCCCCCCTCATGGGTTTTTGGGCCGGTGTGGACAACTCTCTATATCCTGATGGGTGTCGCCGCAGCGCTGGCTTGGGAGGGCCGCCGGACCCGATCTGGCCGGGCCGGGTTCCTCCTCTTTGGCCTGCAACTCGCGCTCAACGCACTCTGGTCATGGCTGTTCTTCCACTGGCACCGCCCCGATCTGGCGCTGGCTGATCTGGTGGTCCTGTGGGCCGTGATCCTCGGGACCATGATCGCCTTCCACCGGATCAAGCCGCTGGCGGGCTGGCTGCTGGTTCCGTATCTCCTCTGGGTCGCGTTCGCCGGTGTCCTCAACGCGTCGATCGTCGGTCGTAATCCGGGGGGCGGGCGCGCCGCTGTCGGCGGTGCGCATTCCGACGGTGTCGCCGCCGCCGACTGCGCCCCCTGGGACGGCTCCGCCACCTCCATATACCTGTCGGAATCCCCTGACGCCGATCTGCTGCCTCCGCCACCTCCCTACCTGCAGTTGATCATCTATGAGCCGAGGGCCCGGCTGGCATCCCGCCGCATCGAGTTTGGCCGCGTCGAGGGGGGCTCCGGGATTGCCGTGCGGTGCCAGGCCGGGGGCGGGTGCGCAACTTCCAACCGGGGAACGGTAGCGTTTGACGCCTCCGAGCCGGACGGCACCCTGCGTGGTTCGTACAGACTGACCTTCTCCGGCGACACGGTCGCCGGGACATTTCGCGCGCGGTGGTCCACGCGGGCGGCCATTTGCGGATGAGGGAATCGATGAACACAGCACGGCGGTCCTGGCTGCACACCCTGTCGCTGGCTCTGCTCGCCGCCCCGGTCCTGGCCCTCCCAGCCACCGCGCAGTCCTACCCATATCGCACGGGCACGTGGACCGCGGACTCCTTCGGGAATCACCGCGCGGTGGTCGCTGTCTCTGAGCCCGCTCCCGCCGTCTGGGCGCATCTTCCCTGGCGCCGCCCCGATGCCAATCCGGCGCAGAAGGACATCTGGGTCATCGATGCGCAGACCGGGCGGCGGGTCAAGAACGTCCTCCGCGGGCCGATCAACCGCGAGGCGGGCGACATCGTCTTCGAGCCGACCAGCGGGCCAGGTACCTACTACGTCTATTACCTCCGCTACACCGGCACCGTCACCTCGCCCTATCCGAAGATCACCTATCCGGCGCCTGACTCGACCGCATCGACCGCCTGGCTGGGGCTCTTCGATGCCCGCGCGTACAGTCGCTTGCCCCAGGCGCGGCTGGTGGCCTTCGAGGCGGCGGACACGCTCGACTCCTTTTTCCCGATGCAGGTCATCGCGACGTCCAACGAGACCGTGCAGCTGCTCGCGGCCTCGCCCGAGAGCCCATTCCTCGTCTTTCCGGAGGACCGGACCCACCCGATCGTGATGCCCTCCGACCTGCCGCACCGCTGGGTCGACCGCGCCGGGCCGCCGACCTTTGCCGGCAGCGCCTCGCGGGGTGAGTTCTACGTGCTCCAACTGGGTGTCTGGGCCGCCAGGCGTCCACTGACCGACGTACGCGTCGAGTTTGCGCCGTTGAGCGGCTCGGTGGGCTCCATCCCGCCCTCGGCCATGCGCTGCTTCAACCAGGGCGGGGTGGACTGGCAGGGTCGGGACTTCACCACCACCGTCGACGTCGCCCTCGGTCGCATCCAGCCGATCTGGTGCGGCGTCCAGGTACCGCTCGAGGCTCGCCCGGGCGACTATCGCGGCACGGTGACCGTGCGTGCGGCCGGCCTGCCGGCAGTGCCGGTCGCTGTGACCCTCGCCGTGGGTGCCGACACCATCCGCAACGCTGGGGCGGACGAGCCCTGGCGCCTGGCGCGCCTCGCCTGGCTCGATTCCCGGCTTGAAGAGGACCACGGCATCGTCCCGCCCTACATACCGGTCTCCCGCCGAGGCGACACCCTGGGTGTCCTGGGTCGCAAGATGGTGATTGGGAAGAACGGATTCCCGACCTCTCTCCGCAGCTTCTTCACGATTGAAATGACCTCCATCGGCGAGACGTCGCGGGAGCTCCTCGCCGGGCCGGTTCAGCTCACGGCCACCGGCGCGGATGGGCGAGAAACGGTGTGGAGTTCAAGCGGCTGGCGCGTGGTCGAGCACGACACCGGCGTGATCATCTGGGAGGCCACGTCATCCGCGGGCGCCCTCCGCATGCAGGTGACGGGCAGCCTCGAGTTCGACGGCAACGCCGAGTTCGCGGTGGCGCTCACCGCCGATGCTGAGGTGTCCCTGCGGGATGTCCGTCTGGAGATTCCGCTCCGCCCCGAGGCCGCGCGCTACATGATGGGTCTCGGGTACAAGGGCGGCGCGCGGCCAGACTCGCTCGACTGGACCTGGGAAGTGAAGCACAACCAGGACGGCGCCTGGCTGGGTGATGTCAACGCCGGCGTGCAGTTCAGCCTCAAGGACGACCAGTACAGCCGCCCGCTCAACACCAACTTCTACCTCTCCAAGCCGCTCGTCATGCCGGCCTCCTGGGCCAACGCAGGGCAGGGTGGGTGCCGATTGCGCGCCCGGCGGGAGGTCTACGCCGTCGTCTGCTACAGCGGCGCGCGCACCATGGCCGTCGGTGAGGTGCAGCATTTCGACTTCCGGCTCCTGCTGACACCCTTCCACCCCCTCAACACCAGGGCGCAGTGGGCCACACGGTACTTCCACTCCTACGTGCCGCTCGACTCCATCGCGAAGATGGGGGCCAACACCGTCAACGTGCATCATGCGACGGCCATCAACCCATACATCAACTATCCGTTCCTCCGGCCCGACGCGATGAAGGCCTATGTCGACAGCGCCCACGCCATGGGGATGCGGGTCAAGATCTACTACACGGTGCGTGAGCTCACCAATCACGCGCCGGAAATACCCGCGCTTCGCAGCCTCGGCACCGAGGTGATGGCCCCCGGGCCCGGCGGCGGCGCGTCGTGGCTGCAGGAGCACCTCGACGGCAACTACATCGGCGGGTGGTACGTCGCGCGGATTCGCGATGCGGCGTTCGTGAATACCGGCATCTCACGGTGGCACAACTTCTACGTGGAGGGGCTGGACTGGTTGGTGGACAACATCGGCATCGATGGCCTCTACATCGACGACGTCGCGTTCGACCGGAGCATCATGGTGCGCGTCCGAAAGGCGCTGACACGGGGGCGTCCCGATCCGCTCATCGATCTGCACTCCGCCAACCAGTACAACCCGCGGGACGGCTTCGCGAGCAGCGCGAATCTCTACCTCGAGCATTTCCCGTTCATCGACCGGCTCTGGTTCGGCGAGTATTTCGATTATGACGCCGCGCCCGCCTACTGGCTGGTCGAGATGTCCGGCATCCCGTACGGCCTGATGGGCGAGATGCTCCAGGACGGGGGGAACCCCTGGCGGGGGATGCTCTTCGGCATGACGAATCGGCTCCCCTGGTCGGGCGATCCGCGCGAGATCTGGAACTTCTGGGACACCTACCGTATCCAGGACACCCGCATGATCGGCTGGTGGGTGCCCGGTTCGCCGGTGCGCACCGGCCGGCCCGACGTGCTCGCCACCGTCTACCAGGGAGAGGGGCGCAGCATCGTGGCGGTTGCGAGTTGGGCCGCCGATACCGCGCGGGTGCGGCTCGCCGTGGACTGGACGCGCCTGGGCCTCGATCCGGCCAATGCCCGGATCGTGGCGCCGGAGCTTCCGGGCTACCAGCCCGCAGCCAGCTTCGGCCCCTACGATCCGATCCCGGTTGCGCCAGGGCAGGGGTGGCTGCTCCTTTTCGAGTCGAATCCGGCCGGGCCGGGATCCTGAAATCACTTTTGCCGAGGGGACGTACCATGAGCACGATGCGTGAGCGTTTGCAGGAGATGCTCGAGAAGCTCGAGCAGGAACGCGATGAGCTGAAAGTGCGGTTGCACCTCGGCAAGGCCGAGGCGCGCGAGGAATGGGAGAAGATGGAGGGGCGCATCGCCGAACTGCGGGTCCGCCTCGACAGGGCGGGCGACGAGGCCGGCGAGGTGATGGAGGATGTCGGCATGGCCGCCAAGCTGCTCGGCGACGAGATCCGCGAGGGATTCGGTCGTATTCGACGGATGTTGTGAGGGCACCCGCGGCAGGGCGGGCGGACCCGCACCGCCTGGAGCATCGGGTGCGGATCGCCGCGCCGAGGAATCGTGTCTGGCGGCTGGTCGAGGAGCCCGAAGCCCTGATGCAGTGGGTCCACGGCCTCCGGAGCGTCACGGCGGCGGACGGCGGGCCCGGGGGGTTTGCGCTCGGTGCCACGTTCGTGCAGCGGGTGAAGATCGGCCTCGTCGCTTCGGCCTGCAACGGCGAGGTGACGGTGTTTGAGGCCCCGTCACGGCTGGCGGTTGTAGTGCGCCATTCCCTGTTCGCCCTCGACATCGGCTACGACTTCGCCGAGGGCGGGCGCCAGGCCACTGAAGTGATCTGCCAGGCGTCGGTGCACGGCCTGGCCCTGGGCACGGTCATCCCCCGCCGGAAGGTGGAGGCGGTCACCTCCGAACTGCTCGAGGAACACCTGTCCGCGCTGCAGGCGCTGGCCGAGCGGCCGTGATTTCATTAGACTGCGGAGTCTGTCCCCTACTCGAGGAACTGCATGCCTGTCACGATTTACGGCCCTGTGACCGTGGCCATCGCCGTTTGGTTTTTTGGCTTCCTGCTGTTCAGGGGGATGGTATTCGAGTGGCATCGCCGCGATGCCGAAGGCCACGAGCCGACTCGATAGTCTTCTGATATCTAAGGATGTGAGGTTGTCATGAGAGTCTCCCGGATCGCCCCAATACTCCTTGCGCTCGTCGCCGTGGTGGCCCTCGGCGCCGCCGCCACCCGGGCGGCGCCGGCAACGGCGAGCGAGGCCGGCTCGGTCATCACGGTGTACAAGTCCCCGTCCTGCGGCTGCTGCCAGCTGTGGGTGGACTACCTCAAGGCCAACGGGTTCGAGGTCAAGACGATCGACATGGACGACCTGAGTGAAATCAAGGCCGCCTCTGGCGTACCCCGCCCAATCCAGACCTGCCACACCGCGGTCGTCGGCGGGTATGTCATCGAAGGCCATGTCCCGGCGGATGTCATCACGAAGCTGTTGAAGGAGCAGCCCAAGCTCGCCGGCATCGGCGTACCCGGCATGCCCATTGGGTCGCCCGGCATGCCCGGCAGCCCGGTGCAACACTACGACGTGCTGTCGTGGGACCAGACCGGCAAGACCACCGTCTACGCCAAGAAGTAGTTCCGCCCCGGCGCCGCACAGGCACGCGCTGACGGCGCCGCAGGAAACCCTCTCTGGATGAGGCGCGTAGGGAAGGGAGTCCCCCGGTTCACTCCCGACACCCTGAGCGCCCGATGCATCCTGCCCCGTTCGTCTTCCGTCGGCTTCCCATCCTCCTGTTCCTCATCAGCCTGTTCGCCGCCGGCCCCGCCGTTGGGCAAGGCCCGAAGGGATGTGTCGCGCCCGAGTACCGGCAGTTCGATTTCTGGGTCGGCTCCTGGTCGGTGACCAACCCCGCGGGGAATGTCGCGGGGACGAACCGCATCGAGTCGATCCTTGGCGGCTGCGTCCTGCAGGAACACTGGGCGAGCTCGGGCGGAGGGGACGGCACCAGCCTCAACATGTGGAATGCGGCGGACAGCACCTGGCGGCAGGTATGGATGGATGCCGGCGGCAACCTGCTGGAGCTGAAGGGACGGCTGGTCGGGAAGGAGATGGTTCTCTCGGGGACGCGCCCGACACCGGGCCAGGCGGATGGGCTGACCACCGACCGTGTCACCTGGACGCCGCGCGCGGATGGGACGGTGCGCCAGCTCTGGGAGTCGTCCACCGATGGCGGCGTCACCTGGATGACGGCCTTCGACGGTGTCTATGCCCGCGAGCCCTGAACGCCTCCACGTCACCAACGGCGACGCCGCCGCGGAGCGGATTATCGAGGCGGGCCTCGGCGGGAGCGTCCTCCCCTGGCGCGATGTGCTGCACGAGGGGCCGGTCCCGGCGGGACTCGCACTCGACGACCTGACCGTGGTGCGCGCGGAGTTCATCGGTACGGCGGGGTGGGACGATCCAGAGACCGTGCTGTCCAGGCTCCGGTGGCGTGACGCGATGCTTGCGGGATTCCGCGCGTACGCCGAGGTGGTTCTCTGGTTCGAGCATGATCTCTATGACCAGCTGCAACTCCTGCAGGTGCTCGACTGGTTCGGCGCGGTCGACCCCGGCCCGGTTCGGCTGTCGCTCGTCAATCCGGGAGAGTTCCTCGGCAAGCAATCGGCGCGGCGGATGCGCGACCTCTTCGCGGCTCGACGCGCCGTGACACCGGACGTCCTCGCGCTCGCCGCGGGCACCTGGCAGGAGTTCCGGTCGCCCGACCCGGTCGCCCTGGTTGCACGAGCGCGGAATCCGCAGGCGGCGCTGCCGCATCTCGCCAGTGCCGTCAACCGTCTGCTGCAGGAATACCCCGGAACCGGGGACGGCCTCTCCCGGACCGAACGGCAGATCCTCCAGGCACTCGCCGGGGGTCCTCTCTCCTTCGGAGAACTCTTCCGGGCAGCCCATCTCGACCGGGAAGAGGCGGAATTCCTCGGCGACCTCGTGTTCGAATGGCAGCTCAAGCGGCTCGCCGACGCCACCGTTGCACCCCTCCGGGTCAGCGACAACGCCCCAAACGAAGCGGAGCTGACGGCAGCGGGGCAGGATGCGCTTGCTGGCCGGTTTGACCACGTGGAGGTCAACGGGGTGGACCGCTGGATCGGGGGCGTGCATCTGGAGGGGCGGGCAGTGAAGTGGCGTTGGTCGTCGGCCCGGGCGGGTCTTGAGTCGCTGCGGTAGTCGGTGCGCCGGTTCTCCTTGCGGGGCGTCGAAGGAAGGCCCAGCTTGTCCAGGGTGATCCGCCCACTCCTCCTGCTATCCACCTGTCTCTCGGTGCTCGCCGCCCCCCTCTCGGCACAGACCGTTCGCGGCCGGCTCCTCGAGGCAGGCTCTGAAGCCCCGGTCATCGGCGCGCTCGTCGTGCTCGAGGATACCCTGGGCCATCGCGTCAGCGAGGGGGTGAGCAGCGCCGAAGGCAGGTACTCCCTGCGCGCCGCGGTGGGTGGGGACTACACGCTCCGTGTCCTTCGAATCGGCTACTTCCCCTTCGAGACACCGGTCTTCCTCGAGTCCGGCGAATATCTGAACCGCACGCTGGTCCTCAGTGGGACTCCCGTTTCTCTTCCCGAAATTGCGATCGCGGGCACCTCGATGTGCGGTGACCGGGCACGGGGCGACACGCTCTCCTCGGCGCTCTGGACCCAGGCCGGCACGGCGCTGGCCATCACGGCACAGACCGTCAAGTCAAGGTCATTCCGCTTCCAGACGGAACTCGAGAACCGCAACATCGACCGCCTCGGCAACGTCACCGAGGTCGCGGAACTCAACGAACTCAACATCAGCGCATGGCCGGTACGCGCGCCGCCGCCGGACACCCTCCTGGCCGTGGGATTCGTCGAGAACCTCGATGACATGGTGCAGGGCCCCACCTGGTACGGCCCCGACGCCGAGTTCCTGCTCTCCGAGCCGTTCTTCATTGGGCACTGCTTCTGGACCGTGCCGCCGGGCGAAGGTCAGCCCGCCGAGTGGGTCGGCCTCGCGTTCGAGCCGGGGGCGCGCGGCTCGAGGACCGACATCAAGGGCACCCTCTGGCTCGACCGCAAGTCTGCCGAGCTGCGGCGGCTGGAGTTCCACTACACGCGGGTGCCGAAGTGGGCGTACGGCTTCGAGGCGGGCGGCGTGCTGGCCTTCGCGCCGCTGCCGGATGGCGGCTGGATCGTGCAGCGGTGGCTGCTGCGGGTGCCCCTCCCGCAGCAGACGGCACCCGGCCACATGAAGGTCTACGGGTACCGCGAGTCGGGAGGGCGCGTCATCGCCGTGCTGGATGCGGCTGGGCACCTCGTCCACAGTTACTCCGAATAACCCTGCCTTCCCCGAGGGCGTCGGGCGGGTAACTTCCTTGCATGCCCTCGCCTGATTCCCCAATCCAGACTGGCGCCGCTGTGCGTGCCCCCGACGACATGGCCGGGCGCTTTCAGCGTGCCTGGATGGCCCTGGAGTGTCCACGGGATTGGCGCCGCGTGCTGGTTGCCGTCTCCGGCGGCCCCGACTCCCTCGCGCTGCTCCATCTCCTCCACCAGACGCGCGGCATCCATCGGATGGAACTCGTCGTTGCGCACGCCGACCACGGCATCCATCCGGAAAGCGCCGGGGTCGCACGACGGGTTGCGGCCGCCGCCACCGACCTTGGTCTCCCGGTCGTCGTCGGACGGCTCGAGCTCGGCGCTGGCACCTCCGAGACCTCCGCGCGGGAGGCGCGCCATGCCTGGCTGCTGCAGGCCCGCCGCTCCGCGCACGCCGATGCGATTGTGCTGGCCCACCACGCTGACGACCAGGTCGAGACTGTCCTCTTGCGTGTCCTCGCCGGGAGTGGCCTGGCGGGACTCTCCGGCATGCTCCCGCGACAGGAGATGCTGCTGCGGCCCCTCCTCGAATTTCGGAAGGCCGAGCTGGTCTCCTGGCTCGCATCAAAGGGAATCCCCAGCTGGGAAGACCCCGCCAACCTCGACCCGGTGCACGGGCGGTCCTGGGTTCGCACCGCCCTCCTGCCGATGCTCAGCGAACGCGAGCCGGCGGCCCCCGACCGCCTGCTCCGGCTGGCCCGTCACGCCGCCGTCGATCGTGCTGCGTGGGAGGCTGCACTCGATACCCTGCCCGGACTGGATCCGCAGCAGTCGGCGGGGCGGCTGTCGCTCTCCGCCCTCCCGCTGGCGACCTACGATGCCGCCCTGGCGAACACCCTCCTGCGCGCCGCGGCCCGACGGATCGGATGCGTGCTCGGCCCGAGGCGCGCCGAGCGACTCTTGGAGATGATTCATGGGGGACGGAGTGGTGCGGTGGTTGAGCTCGGGGGGGAGTGGCGGGCGGAACTTTGCTTTGGCCGGGTGTGTTTCCACCGCATCGTGGGACCGCCTGCGCCGCTTCAGCTCCGCGGCGGGCAGGGCCGCGCGCAATGGGGGCCGTGGAGCATTTCCTGGAGACGGGCCCAGGCCCCGCCGGTTGTCCGGCGCGACGGCTGGGTCGGTTGGTTCATCGGGGGAGAGGTGACGGTGCGTGCGCCAGTTGCCGGCGATCGCCTCCTCCCGCTCGGTGGCACCGGGCGGCGGGCGGTGTCCAGGCTGCTTCAGGAGGCCAGAATCGAACGGAGCCGTCGGGCCTCGTGGCCGATCGTGGAGCTCGAGGGCAACATTGTGTGGGTGGGGGGTATCTGTCGGGGGGCAGGGGCGCGGCCCGGCGAGGGGGACGACGCACTCGTGATCGAGGTGAGCAGTGGGTGACCCGGACCGTCGGATCGGGGGGCGCAGGGTGAAGTCAGTGGTCTTCACCGCGGAACAGATCGCCGAGCGGGTCGCGGCGCTGGGGCGCGAAATCACCGAGGCCTATCCCGAGGGCGACCTGCTCCTCCTGGGGCTGCTGAAGGGGAGCTTCATCTTCCTCGCCGACCTCGCGCGGGCCATCGAGCGGCCCCTTCAGGTCGACTTCCTTGTCGTCAGCAGCTATGGCGCGGGGACCGTCTCCAGCGGAAACGTCCGGCTGGTGTACGACCCGGCCACCGACCTCGCCGGGAAACATATTGTGGTCGTTGAGGATATAATTGATAGTGGGAGGACGCTGACCCGGCTGGCCGAATTGCTCCGCGCGCGGCACCCGGCCAGTCTGGCCATCTGCACCCTGCTGGACAAGCAGATCGCCCCGGAGCCTCCCCCGGAACTTCGCTTCGTCGGATTCAAGGCCCCCCCCGCCTTCCTGGTGGGGTATGGCTTGGATCACGCCGAGGACTGCCGGCATTTACCCTATATCGTAGATCTGGACTGACGAATGGCTGACCGCATCCCTCCTCGCCCGACAGGACCCAACTGGGCCGGCATGAGCAAGAACCTCGCGCTCTGGCTGCTCGTGGGCCTGTTGGCGTTGACGCTCTACAACACGATGAGCCGCCAGAAGAACCCGACGCAGGAATTCTCCTATACGTCGTTTCTCACGCAGCTCGACGCCGGGAACATCGGGCAGGTGACGGTCGTCGACGGCAAACGCCTCGAAGGCGAGTTCCGGACGCAGGTGCTCCAGGATTCCCGACCGGCCAAGGGCTTCACGGTCCTGCTGCCGTTCACCAACAGCGAGCAGTTGCAGACCCGGCTCGAAGAGTCGGGGGTGACGATCGAGGCCAAGGAGTCGAAGACGGGTCTCATCAGCATCCTGCTCAACCTGCTCCCCTGGATCCTGATCATCGCGCCTCTGGGTATTCCTCTTCCGGAACATGCAGGCGGGTGGCAACCGCGCCTTCTCGTTCGGGAAGTCGAAAGCCAAGCTGCTTACCGGCGACACGCCAAAGCTGACCTTCGCCGATGTGGCGGGTGCCGACGAGGCGAAGGTCGAGCTGCAGGAGATCATCGAGTTCCTCAAGGACCCGCAGCGGTTCACCCGGCTCGGCGGACGGCTGCCGAAGGGCGCGCTGCTCGTCGGACCTCCCGGTACCGGCAAGACGCTGCTCGCCAAGGCGGTCGCGGGCGAGGCGGGCGGCCCTTCTTCTCGATGTCCGGTTCGGACTTCGTGGAGATGTTCGTGGGCGTCGGCGCGAGCCGCGTGCGCGACCTCTTCGAGCAGGGGAAGACGAATGCCCCCTGCATCATCTTCATCGACGAGATCGACGCCGTCGGGCGCCACCGCGGCGCCGGCCTCGGCGGCGGTCACGACGAGCGGGAGCAGACGCTCAATCAGCTGCTGGTCGAGATGGACGGCTTCGAGTCCAACGACGGTGTCATCCTCATCGCGGCCACCAACCGGCCGGACGTGCTTGATCCCGCGTTGCTGCGGCCCGGCCGCTTCGATCGACAGATCGTGGTGGACGCGCCCGATGTGCGCGGGCGCGAGGGCATCCTGCGGGTGCACACCCGGAAGATCCCGCTCGCGGCGGATGTCCGCCTCGAGATTCTCGCCAAGGGGACGCCCGGGCTCGCCGGGGCCGACCTCGCGAACCTCGTGAACGAGGCCGCCCTGCTCGCCGCGCGGACCAACAAGTCGCTGGTCTCGATGTCCGACTTCGAGGACGCGAAGGACAAGGTGATGCTCGGCGTCGAGCGGCGGAGCCTCGTGCTCACCGATGACGAGCGGAAGCTCACCGCCTACCACGAGGCGGGCCACGCCGTCGTGGCGCTCAAGACGCCGGGCAGCGACCCGGTGCACAAGGTCACGATCGTGCCTCGCGGCCGGGCGCTGGGCCTCACCGCTTCGCTGCCCGAGACCGACCGCCACAGCTACACGAAGGACTGGTTGATCGGCAACCTGGCCATGTTCTTCGGCGGACGCGTTGCCGAGGAGCTCATCTTCGGCGCCGAGAAGGTGACGACCGGGGCGGGCAACGACATCGAGCGCGCCACCGGCCTCGCGCGGCGGATGGTAACCCAGTTCGGCATGAGCGAACGGGTGGGCGCCATGGCCATCGGCGACCGGGAGCAGGAAGTCTTCCTCGGCCGCGAATTCGGGCAGCGGCGCGAAGTGTCGGAACGGACCGCCGAGATGGTGGACGACGAGGTCAAGCGGCTGCTCGACGAGGCGTATGCCAAGGCCGCGGTGCTGCTGAACGAGCACCGGGACCTCCTCGAGCGCATCGCCCAGGCGCTGCTGGATCGCGAGACGATCGACCGTGAGGACCTCGACTTGCTCGTCAAGAACGAGGCACTCCCGCCTCGCGAGGCTCCCCCCGCGCCGCCGGCGCCTGCCGCGCCTCCTGTCGCGCCCACGGCCGCCGCTCCGGCGGCGATTCCGACCCTGGGCGCCCCTCCGGCGGAGCCCGCCGGCGCGTGAAGGTGACTCCGCTCGCCGCGGCCTCGCGGGAGGCGGTGCGGGCGGTGCTCCGGGCAGGGGGCTTCGAGGAATGGAAGGCCGATGCGGCCGCTCAGGGGACTGAGCCGGCCGCATTGCATTTGTCCGGTCTCGATGCGGCCACCCGGGAGGCGCTGGTGGCCTACGCCGGTGGGAAACTCGGGCTCGATGTCCTCACCACCGAGTCTGGCGCGCTGATCAGCGGCAGCAGAGCCCGGCTCCAGGCGCTCGCCCGCCCGTGGGTCGGCCCGCCGGAACTCGCCGAAGTGGCGTTCCAGGTCGGACTGGCCCTGCCGATGGAACTCCCCGGCGTGTGGATCACGGCTGCCGGCACTATTGACCTCGATCGCCCGATCATCGTCGGCATCGTGAACGTCACTCCCGACAGCTTCAGTGACGGCGGGCAGCTCCTGACGGTGGACGCCGCCCTCACTCGTGCCGAGCGGCTCATCGCGGGGGGCGCAGCAGTCCTCGACGTCGGGGGGGAATCGACGCGCCCCGGTCGACCGGCGCCCGTTCCCGCCGAGGAGGAAATCGCACGGGTGGTGCCGGTGGTGGAGGCGCTGGTGCGCCGCTGGCCGGAGGTGCCGGTGTCCGTCGACACGGTGAAGGCCGCAACGGCCCGGGCCGCGCTGGCAGGCGGCGCAGCCGCTATCAACGACGTATCCGGGTTGCGCCTCGACCCCGAGCTGGCGGGCGTGGTCTCGGCGGCGGGGGCGGGGATCATCGTGATGCATTCGCGAGGCGACCTGGCGTCGATGGCGTCCTATGAGGCTGCGGACTACGGGGGCGACGTCGTTGGCGGCGTGGTCGCCGAACTGCGCCAGGCGGTCGAGCGGGCCACATCGGCCGGCATCGGCGCCGACCGGATCGTCATCGATCCCGGGTTCGGCTTTTCCAAAACGGTAGACCAGAATATTCTGCTCGCCGACCAGCTGGTGGCGCTGCACGCGCTGGGTCGGCCGATGTTCGTCGGGCCGTCGCGCAAGCGCTTCCTCGGGGCCGTGACCGAACGCGACGTGTCCGACCGCGATCGGGCCACGGCGGCGCTCTGTGCGCTGACCTACGCGCGGGGAGCTCGCCTCTTCCGTGTTCATGACCCTTCGGCGGTGCGCGATGCGCTCACCGTTGCTCACGCCCTCGGAGCGGCCCACTGACTTCCCTCGACGACAGCCGGCCACCATACCTCGCGGCGTTTGCCCTGTTCGCCCTCGTGCTGACCGGGTACGTGTTCACCCTCGCTCCCAGCGTCACCTTCTGGGACGCGGGCGAGTTGATCGCCTCGATCCATAACCTCGGCATCCCACACCCGCCGGGGACCCCGCTCTTCGTCTTGCTCGGCCACGTGTGGGCGGACCTCTTCCCGGTCGGAGAGTATGCGTGGCGGACCAATGTGATGAGTGCCACGTTCAGCGCGGCGGGATCGGGCTTCTTCTTCCTCGTGGCCCACGAGACGCTGCGCCGCGCCACCACGGACCTCGCGGCCGACACGCGTCGAGTCGTGACCCTCGGCGGGGCGATGGCCGCCGGGTTCATGGCGGCGTTCAGTTTCACGCAGTGGCAGAATTCCAACGAGACCGAGGTCTACAGCGTCGCGACCTTCACCATCGCGTTCATCTGCTGGCTCTGCCTGCGCTGGCGCGCGGCGCGCGGAACCGAGCGCTCCATGCGGATTCTCCTGCTGATCGTCTATCTCGCCGGGATCTCGATGGGGAACCACCTGCTCGCGCTCCTCGTGGGGCCGGCGGTGGTGATGTTCCTCCTGGCCACCCTGCACGGGTCACCGGTCGCGTCGGAGCGGGAACGACGGCAGGAATGGGCGACGGTCGCCGTCGTGGCGGGACTCTGGGCGCTGCTGATCGGCACCGGACTGGGGAGCACACCGTTGATCGTGCTGGGCGGGCTCTGCTTCGTGGCCGCCGCGGCGTTCGCCGCCATGGCGGGCATTCTTCCCTTTGCGCTGCTGGCGCTCGGCCTCGCGGCTGTCGGGGTCACGACCTACTTCTTTCTCTACATTCGCGCCGGGCAATCGCCGATGCCCAATGAGGCCGACCCCTCCACCTGGGACGCCCTCCTCGCCGTGATCCGGCGCGAGCAGTACCCGATCCGGACGCCGCTCGATGATCCCACCATCCCACACGGGCCTGCCAACCCCGGCCGCAGTCTCACGATCATCTGGCTCCAGATCCAGAACTATCTGCAGTACTTCAATTGGCAGTGGGCCCGTGGGCTCGCCAGGTGGGGCACGGGTGTCGTCACCGGCCAGATCGTCGGGTCGGTCGTGGTGACGGCGCTTGGGCTGCGCGGTTTCTTTGCGCAACGCCGTGCCGACCGGGCGGGCTGGTGGCTGTTGTTCACGCTCTTCCTCGTGACCGGCTTCGGCCTCGTGGCCTACATGAACTTCAAGCCCGGCGCATCCTGGGCTACGATCTCTTCCCGCAGGGTCCGCAGCACGAAGTACGGGAGCGCGACTACTTCTTCGTGGTGAGTTTCCTCGTCTGGGGACTCTGGGCCGGCATCGGTCTCGCCACCCTGGTCCGGGATGGCCTCACCCGGGTCACGCGCCCTGCGTTGCGGGCGGCCGTGCCACTGCTCTTGCTCGTCGCATTCCTCCCCGCCGTGGCCAACGTGAGCGCGGCGAGCCGCCGGCACGGAGCCGACGCGCGCCTGGCGGCCGACTTCGCCTATGATCTGCTGAATTCCGTCCCGCCGTACGGCATTCTCTTCACCTACGGCGACAACGACACCTTTCCGCTCTGGTGGGCGCAGGAGGTGGCGGGCATCCGCCAGGACGTGACCATCGTCTGCATCGCCCTGGCCAACACGCACTGGTTTGCGCGGCAGCTGCGGGACACGCCGATCCGGACGTTCGACGAGGCGGCGGCGCCACCAATCTGGCAGGGGCGGGATCCGGTGAAGCCGGACTGGCCGACGCTACCCATGACCAATGAGGAGATCGAGGCGGCCTATCCTCGACAGCTCGACAAGGCGGTCACCGTCACCTATGGGCCGTACCGGCGGAGCTACCAGCCAGGGACGGTCTTCTACACCGCCGACTTTGTCGCCGCCCGGGTCATTCAACAGAATATTGGCCGGCGGCCGGTGGCGTGGTCCGTCACGACCGGCCGGAACTTCCTCTCGCTTGACCCGTTCCTCGTGCAGAAGGGCCTGGTCCTCGAGTTGCAGCCTGCGCCCCCCGACTCGCTCGCCCCCGGCATCGATCGTCAGCGGCTCGCGGGCGCTCTGCTCGACGTTCCCACGACCGACCGCCTGGTGTGGGAGACCTATCGGTACGGTCCCTTGCGCACCCGTCCCGCTGGCGGCCTGGAAGTGACGAGTCGGTCATTCGCGTCAACGCTGGCGCTTCCGGTGACCCAGTTGGCATACGCCTACCAGGTGCTCGGAGACGAGCCGATGCTGATCCGGAATCTCGAGTTGGCATTCGCCCTCTCCCCGAATCCGGCGCTGGCCTCCGCGCTCAGCCAGGCGAGGCTTCGCCCGTTGCTCCCGACCATCGATTCCCCGTAACGCCTCCCTGCACATTCGCGTCAAGTCGTTGTATTTTTCATAGTTATGACATTCCCGGAGCTCCCCGACCGACTCGCCTCGGTCCGGGAGCGGATCTCCGCCGCCCAGGCCCGCGCCGGGCTCACCCACGCGGTCACGATCGTGGCGGTCACCAAGACGTTCGGTCCCGAGGCGGTGCAGGCCGCCGTAGCGGCAGGGCTGGATGCCGTGGGCGAGAACCGGGTGCAGGAGGCGCTGCCGAAGCAGGATGCGCTGCCCGACCTCGCTGTCGACTGGCACCTGATCGGGTCGCTGCAGCAGAACAAGGCTCGGCGGGTGGTCGGACGCTTCGCACTGATCCACTCGGTCGATCGGCCTGCACTCGCGCAGGAAATCGATCGCCGGGCCGCGGCGGGGACGCGGCAGCGGGTGCTGGTGCAGGTCAACTGCTCGGCCGAGCCGCAGAAGGGCGGGGTCGAGCCGGGGGAGTTGCCGGCGCTGCTCGATACCTTGCGGGAGTTGCCGCGGGTGGAAGTGCGCGGCCTGATGACCATGGCCGAGTTGACGGATGATGCCGGGCGCCAGCGCGCCGCCTTCGCCATGCTCCGCCGTTTGCGAGACGAAGCCGCCGCGCGCGGGCACTCCGTGGCTGAACTCTCGATGGGGATGTCGGGCGACTACGAGGTCGCGGTTGAGGAAGGGGCCACGATGGTCAGGTTGGGGACGATCCTGTTCGGGGGACGCCAGTGATGACGACAGACGACAGCTTCCAACTCACGCCGCATGACATTCGGGGCCACGAGTTCCCGCGCACCTTCCGCGGGTACGATCCCGTCCTTGTCGAGTCATTCCAGCAGCGGGTGTCCGAGGAGTTCGACCGGGTCCTGCGGGAGCGGGCGCAGCTGGAAGAACGTTTGCGCGGATTCCAGGAGCAGCTGCGCGCCTTCCGCGACCGGGAGCGCGCCATGAACGAGGCGCTCCTTGCCGCCCAGCAACTCCGCGTCGACGCCGAGGTACAGGCGCGGAAGGAATCCGAGATGATCATTCGCGAGGCGAAGACCGAGGCGCTCCGGCACCTGAACGAGGCGCAGGGCGAGGACCGCCTGCTCCGGGAGCGGACCGATGCCGGCAAGCGCCAGTTTGCCGCGTTCCTCGCCAACTTTCGTGCCCTGCTCGAGCGCCAGCTCGGGGAGGTCGACGGGTTGCAGGCGTACGCGCAGACCGCCGCCCAGGCCAAGACCGAGCCTGTGCTCAAGAAGCAGGCATAGGCGCTCCCCGGCGCCCAATACCCTGATGGCCTTTCCCCTCCTCCCCGATCTCGCCGCCGACCAGCTCGAGCAGCAACTCCTCGAGACCTGGAAAGCGGAAGACCTCTTCCGGCAGAGCGTCGCGGCAGGTGAGGGCGGGAAACCCTTCGTCTTCTTCGAGGGGCCGCCGACGGCCAACGGTCGGCCCGGCATCCACCACGTGTTCTCCCGGACGATCAAGGATCTCATCTGTCGGTATCGCGCCATGCAGGGGCGGTCCGTCACCCGTATCGCGGGGTGGGACACCCACGGGCTGCCGGTGGAGATCGAGGTGGAGAAGCAGCTGGGGCTCAAGGGGAAGAAGGCGATCGAGGAGTATGGCGTCGAGCGATTCAACGCGCTCTGCCGGAGCAGCGTGTTCACCTACAAGTCCGATTGGGAACAACTCTCCGACCGGATCGGGTACTGGCTCGACTACGATCATCCGTACATCACCTTCAGCAACGAGTACGTGGAGTCGGTCTGGTCGATCCTCCGCCGCCTCCACGACCGCGACCTGCTCTACCGGGGACACCGGGTATTGCCCTACTGCCCGCGTTGCGGCACCGTGCTGTCGAGTCATGAGCTGGCGCAAGGATACGAGGAGGTGCGGGACCGGGCCATCTTCGTGACCTTCCCGCTCGCGGACGGTTCGGGCCGGGAGCTCGTGGTCTGGACCACGACGCCGTGGACCCTTCCCTCGAACGTGGCCGCGGCGGTCCATCCCGAACTCGAGTACGGCGAGTACCTCGATCCTCGCACGCCGGGCCGCCGGCTGGTCATGGCCACCAGTACCGCCCCGAAACTGCTGGCACGACTCTTCGGCGAGGGCGCGGTCTCTGCCCCGGACCGGGTCGTCTCCGGCACCGACCTGGTCGGTCTGCGGTACGTCCGGCCGCTGGACGTCGTGCCGTTGCCCGACGACCGGGAACACAGCGTCGTCGTGGCCGGCGACTTCGTGACCGCGACCGACGGCTCCGGTATCGTGCACATGGCGCCCGCCTTCGGCGCCGACGACTACGCGGCGGGGCAAACGCATGGGCTGGCGCTGGTCCGGCCGGTGGCGGCCGATGGCACGTTCGTGGGCACCACCTGGCCTGAACTCGAGGGACTGCTGGTCACCGCCGATGAGACCAACGAACTCATCATCCGTCGCCTTAAGGCCGACGGTCGGCATCTGCTGACCGAGCAATACATCCACACCTACCCGCACTGCTGGCGGTGCCGCAGCAAGCTCATCTACTACGCCCGTGATTCCTGGTTCGTCCGCACCTCCTCGCTGCGCGATCGGATGCTGAGCCTCAATGCCGCGGTGGCGTGGCACCCGCCCGAGGTCGGCGCAGGCCGCTTCGGCGAGTGGCTCTCCAATAACGTGGACTGGGCGCTCAGCCGCGACCGGTACTGGGGGACCCCGCTCCCGGTCTGGTCCTGCGACCGCGACCCGGCCCATGTGACGGTGATCGGCAGCTACGCGGAGTTGGCGGAGCGGTGGGGCAAGGCACTCCCCGAGGCCTTCGATCCGCACAAGCCGTTCATCGACGCCTATACCTGGACCTGCGACTGCGGCGGGACGATGACGCGGGCGGCCGAGGTCATCGACACCTGGTTCGATTCGGGGTCGATGCCGTACGCCCAGTGGCACTATCCGTTCGAGCACGAGGGGGAATTCACGTCCCACTTCCCGGCGGACTTCATCTGTGAAGGGGTGGACCAGACGCGGGGGTGGTTCTACTCGCTGCTCGCCATTTCCACCGCGGCCTTCGACGCGCCGGCGTATCGCAACGTGATCGTCAACGAACTGGTCCTCGATGCCGATGGCCAGAAGATGTCCAAGAGCCGCGGCAACGTGGTGAACCCGACGGATCTGCTGGCCGAGCACGGGGCGGATGTGCTGCGGTTCTACCTGCTCGTGTCCAGCCAGGTCTGGCTTCCGAAGAAGTTCGACGCGCGGAACATTCCTGAGGTGGCCGGCGGATTCGTGAACACGCTGCGCAACACCTACCGTTTCTTCGCGCAGTATGCCGCCGCTGGACGCCAGCGGGCACCGGCCGCAACGCGCCGCAGTCGCATGCCGACCGGTGGATACTCAGTCGACTCGCCTCGGTCGTCGACGAGGTGAACCGCGCGTGGGATGGGTACGATGTGACGACCGGGACGCGGGCGCTGATGGAGTTCGTGGTGGACGACCTCTCGAATTGGTATGTCCGGCTGAACCGGGCTCGGTTCTGGGCGGTCGATGGAGAGGCCGATCCGGAGGCGCTCGAGACGCTGCACTCCTGCCTCGTCACGGTCGCCAGGCTTCTCGCTCCCGCCGCCCCCTTCCTTTCCGACTGGATGCATCGCGGCCTGGTTGGCACGTCAGTGCACTTGGCCCGCTTTCCAGAGCCGGGTGGCCCACGCGACGAGGCACTCGAGACGGCGATGGATGCGGTCCGCCGCCTGGCGTCGCTTGCGCGCGCCGCCCGGGAAGAAATCGGCTCGGGTGTCCGCCAGCCGCTGGCTCGGATGGTCGTGGCCGTCCCGTCGGCGGTCCAGGGGCCCGTCTTCACCTCGCTGCTCGGGCTCCTCAGCCGCGAAGTCAACGTCAAGGCGGTCGAGATCGTTGCCTCCGACGCCGACCTCGTCACCCTCCGGGCCAAACCCAATTTCCGGTCCCTCGGCAAGCGCTACGGCAAGGAGACGCCGCTCGCCGCCACGGCGGCCGCCCGACTCACGCCGGAACAGCTCCGGAAGCTCGAAGGGGGAGGGGGAGCGGTGGTGGAGGTGGATGGGCGTCGATTTGAGTATCTTTCCGAGGATGTGGCAGTGAGCCGGGAGGTGGCCAGTGATCTGGCCGTCCAGAGCGAGGGCCCATTCGTCGCGGCGCTCGATCCCGTCCTCACCGCGGCCCTCCGGCAGGAGGGGGTGGCACGCGAGATGGTCAACCGGATCCAGCGACTCCGCAAGGATGCCGGGTACGACATCTCGACCCGTGTGCGTCTGGCGATCGACGGCGCCCCCGAGCTCCTTGCCGCGGTGAGGGCGTACGCGGGATTCATCCAGGGCGAGACGCTCGCCCGCGCATTGCTGGTAGGATCACGGGCGGACCGCCCGGACCGGGAGCAGAGTGTCACGCTTGACGGGGTCGAGGCGGTCATTGGTATTCAACGAGACGACGATGCCCGGCCCGAAGGCCGGCACTCAGACACGGACGAGGCATGAACAAGAAGCAGCTGACCTATTTCGAAAAGCGCCTCATCGAGGAGCGCGCGCGCGTAATGAAGGAACTCGGCCACTACGACGAGTCCTTCAATTCCACCCTCCAGGGGGCCGATGGCGACCTCAGTTCCTACTCGTTCCACATGGCGGACCAGGGGACCGACGCCATGGAGCGCGAGAAGCAGTTCCTGATGGCCTCGAAGGAGGGCCGGTACCTCTGGCATGTCAATCAGGCGCTCGGTCGGCTGTACAACAACCCCGACAAGTTCGGCACCTGCGAGAGCTGCGGGTCGGCCATCAACTTCGAGCGGCTCGACGCCCTGCCGCACGCCCGGCTGTGTATCAGCTGCAAGGAAAAGGAAGAGGATGCCAAGCGCCGGTGAGCGGCGGCTGTTCTGTCGCCACCGCTCTCGCCGTGCTCATTCTCGATGCCGTGACCAAGGTGGTCGCCGAAGCGTACCTGCTTCGGACCACCGGAATCGCGGTCATCGGGGAGTGGTTTCAGCTCACCCTGGTCTACAACCCCGGCGCCGCCTTCGGGTTGCATCTCGGGGCCTACTCCCGCTGGATCTTCCTGGCGATGGCCCTCGGGGCCGTCGTGCTGCTCACGCGGATGTCGGCCACCGCCGAAACGGGCGACCGCCTGCGCCAGATCGCGCTCGGGCTTGTGGCCGGTGGGGCCGCGGGCAACCTGGTCGACCGGATCCGCAGCCCCCGCGGCGTCGTGGACTTCCTCGACTTCGGCCTCGGCGCGCTGCGCTGGCCGACCTTCAACGTGGCCGACATCGCGGTGACCTGCGGGGCGGTGGCGCTCGCCATCTCCCTCTGGATGGAAGACAACCGACACGCTCGCCGCGAAGCCGCATCGGCCGGCTGAGGCCGGCCCCATGACGGCACCCCAGCGCTTCACCGTCCTCGCCGACGACACCGAACGGCTCGATCGCTTCCTCGCCGATCAACTCCAGCACTCCCGCACGCAGGCGGCCCGGCTCGTGGCCGCCAAGCGGGTGACGGTCAACGGGAAGGTGGCCCGCGCCTCCCGGCTGCTGGTGCGCGGCGATGCCGTCGAGGTGACCTTGCCGGAGGATGAGCCCCCCCGGCAGCTCCGGCCCGCCGACATCCCGCTGACCGTGGTGTACGAGGACGAGCACCTCGCCGTCATCGACAAGCCGGCAGGCCTGGTGGTGCACCCCGCCCCGGGGCACTGGGACGACACCCTCGTGAACGCCCTCGTGGCACGTGGCACGACGCTCTCCGGCGGGGCGGCAGGACGGCCGGGCATCGTCCATCGCCTGGACAAGGACACCTCCGGACTGATGCTGGTCGCCAAGACCGATCTCTCCCATCGACGGTTCGGGCCAGATGCTTTCGGCGCGGCGGATCCGGCGGGTCTACGCCGCGCTGGTCTGGGGCCATCTCGATGAGAGCCCGACCCACATCGACGCGCCACTCGGGCGCAGCCCGACGGACCGAAAGCGGATGGCGGTCGTGGCCGGGGGGCGCGCCGCCCGAACCGATGCCTGGTGTGCCGCCCGATTTCAGGTGGCCGACCTCCTCCGACTCGAGCTGCATTCGGGGCGGACGCACCAGATCAGGGTCCATCTGGCGCACATCGGCCACCCCGTCGTCGGCGACCCGGTGTACGGGGCGGGGGGGAGTCGGCGGATCTCGGGCTCGGCGCGGCTCATTGCCGAGGCGGTGGAACGGGCCGCCGGCCGCCAGGCGCTCCACGCCGCCTCGCTCGCCTTCAAACACCCCGTGACGGAGGAAGCGCTCGAATTCCGGTCAGAATGGCCGGCCGATTTGCGCCTGGCGCTGGAATTGGCGGCAGGGGACTCGATCTCTGTTGCTCCCGATGAGGCTCTTCGCTATCTTCTTTTCTTTAATAGAGATGGCTGACTCCCAGGCGGTGCGCGTCGTCGTTTTTCAGGTGGGCAATCTGGCCTGCGGGATGCTTGCCAGCCGCGCCCGCGAGATTCTCGCGCCCCTCCCGACAACCCGGATTCCCGGGGCCCCTGACACCATCATCGGGCTCGTGAATGTCCGGGGGACGCTTCTCACCGTTGTCGACGGCCATCGGTTGCTGGACCGGGCGCCCGTTCCGGAACACGAGGGCGCGCTCCTGGTGGTCGATGTCGGCACCCGCCGCGTCGGGCTGGCCGTGGGCCGAGTCGATGATCTCTTCGAACTGCCGGCCGATCAGCTGGAAGCGCGCGAGGCGCTGCCGGGGGTGGATGTCCGGCTCGTCAAGGCGGTTGGACGACGGGATGGCCGCCATTTCGTGGTACTCGATACCGAGGCGCTGCTGGCACCATTGCTCAGCGCCGCCAGCGGCGCCGGCCGCTCCTTCTCACGAACCTCTTAGACGCCTGGAGACTGACCTGTGAGCCACACGGTCCTGGTGTGCGACGATGCCATCTTCATGCGGACGATGATCGGCGATATCCTCACCCAGGCCGGGTACGAGGTCGTCGGTGAGGCCGAGACCGGGGTACAGGCGGTCGAGCAGTTCCGCCAGCTGAAGCCCGATCTCGTCACGATGGACATCGTCATGCCTGACATGGGCGGGCATCGACGCCGTTCGCGAGATCTGCCGGGAAGCGCCCGAGGCCAAGATCCTGATGTGCAGCGCCATGGGGCAGCAGGCCCTGGTGGTCGAGGCGATCCAGGCCGGCGCCAAGGATTTCGTCGTCAAGCCCTTCCAACCTTCCCGGGTGCTCGAGGCCGTACAGCGCGTCCTCGGCTGAGCCATGGACCTGAACAAGTACGCCGCCCTCTTCCTTGCCGAGAGCCGCGAACACCTGACCACGTGCGACCGCCTTCTGCTCGAATGGGAGCGGGAGCCCGGTGCCAGCGACGCGGTGGCGGGGCTGTTCCGGGCCATGCACTCGCTCAAGGGCATGGCGGCCACGATGGGGTACGCGCGGCTGGCCGATCTGGCCCACCACACGGAGCACCTGCTCGACGCGATCCGCGGTGGCCGCGCCCCCGGTGGGCCCGACGTCGTGGATCTGCTCCTCAAGGCGGTCGACGCGCTCGAGCGCGGGGTGGATGAGGCCGCGGCAGGCCGGACGCCGCGTTCGATGCGGCGAGCGTGCAGGCGGCGCTCGAGGCAGCCGCGTCGATCTCGACCGCGGCACCGGTCAAGAAGGGCAAGGCAGCGAGCCGGAAGGGAAAGAAAGCCGGCGCGCCGGAACCCGCTCGCCGACGTGGCCCTGCCCGCGGTGGTGCCGATTCAGCTGGCCGATCTCGCGGACGAGGCCGGGCGAGTGGTGCGGGTCGAGATCCGACCAGGACGCGCCGCTCATGGGCGCACCGGGCGCACCTGGCGCTTCGGCGGGCGGAGCAGCTCGGCAAGGTGACCGGCGTGATGCCGCCCGCGACGTCGTTCGACCAGTCCAGGGATTCGACGGGCGGTTCACCTTCCGGCTCGACGCTCCGGTCGGCGAGTCGCAGATCGTCGCGGCCATCGAGGCGGTCGGTGACATCGCCAGCGTTGCCGTCGACGCCGATACCGTCCAGACCGCCGAGTGGCGGATCCCGACGGCCGTGACACCGGCGGCGCCGGCCGCCCCGTCGGCCCGGACTGGGCAGATTCGCGTCGACCGGCGCCGTCTCGACGCCCTGATGAGCCAGGTCGGCGAGCTGGTGGTCGCGCGGAATCGACTGGTGGAAATCGCCCAGCTCGATCCCGGTGGCGAGCTCGAGGCGACTCGGCGGCGCGGATCAGCCGATTGGTCTCGGACCTGCAGGCTGAGATCATCGAGGCGCGCATGACCCCGGTGTGGCAGGTGTTCGACCGGTTCCCGCGCGCGGTCCGCGACCTGGCCCGGCAGCTGGGCAAGCAGGTGCGCTTCGAGATGGAAGGGGAAGGCATCGAGCTCGACCGGGCCATTCTCGACGAGCTCGGCGATCCGCTGCTGCATCTCTTGCGGAATGCGGTGGATCACGGCCTCGAGTCTCCCGAGGAGCGGCAGCGCCGGGGCAAGCCGGCGGAGGGCCGGCTCGTCTTGTCGGCCGAGCGCGAGCACAGCAGCGTCGCCATCCGCATCCAGGACGACGGGCGGGGCATCGATCGGCGCGCCATTCTGGCCAAGGCGAAACGGGAGGGCGTGGTCGGCCCCGAGGTCGAGACGCTGACGGATGACCTCCTGCTCAAGGTGCTGGGGCGACCCGGGTTCAGCACCGCCGATCAGGTGAGCAGTGTATCGGGCCGGGGGGTCGGGATCGACGTGGTCCTCACGCGGGTGCGTGCCCACGGTGGCGCGGTGGAAATCACGAGCGAGCCGGGCGTGGGAACGACGTTCACGCTTCGGATGCCGCTGACGCTCGCCATCCTGCGGGTGCTCACCGCCAGGGTGGGCAGCGAGCGGTACCTGTTGCCGTTGTCGTACGTGGCGGAGACCGTGGAGTTTGACGTCCAGCCGGCCACCCAGGTCAACGGGCGGGAGGCGATCGTCCTGCGGGACCGGGTCATCCCGACGGTGCACCTGCGCGCGCTACTCGGCGTCGAGGGCGGGGAGATTCCCCTGCGGCGGCCGGGCCTGGTGCTGGAGGTGGGCGACCGCCGGTCGGCCGTGGTGGTGGATGCGTTGATGGGACAGCAGGAAGTGGTCGTCGAGACGTTCGATGCCCCCAAGGGGACCGCGCCACTCTTCGGTGGCGCGACCATCCTCGCGGACGGCACGCCGGCACTGATCCTGGATGCCGCTGCCCTCGTCTAGGGAGACTCGTATGGAAGACGTGCGCGATCTGAAGGAGCTCCAGTTCGACGCCCTGAAAGAGGTGGCGAACATCGGTGCTGGGCACGCCGCCACGGCGCTCTCCCAGATGACCAACAAGAAGATCATGATCAGCGTGCCCGAGGTGACGGTCACGCCGCTCGAAGAGGTGCCCGACGTCCTCGGGAACCCGGAGGAGGTCGTGGCCGCCGTCCTGATGCACATGATGGGCGACCTGACCGGCCGGACGCTGCTGCTGTTCCCCGAACCGTCAGCGCACGCCCTCTGCGATATCCTCCTGCGACGCCCGATGGGCACGACGACGGAGTTTGGCGTGATGGAGCAGTCGGGCATCAAGGAAGTGGGCAACATCCTGAGCAGCGCCTACCTGAACGCGCTCAGCGATTTCATGGGGATGATGCTGGTGCCCTCGGTGCCCAGCCTCGTGGTGGACCTCAGCGCCGCGGTGCTGACCTCGACCTACCTCAACTTCGGCTCGGAACGCGACTACGTCTTCTGTGTCGAGTCCGAGTTCCAGTTCGATGGTGAGTCGTCCAATCTCAAGGGGCACTTCCTCCTCTTGCCGGACTTGGCGTCGCTGCGGGCCATTTTCGACGCCATCCGCGTCGGCTGATCGATGGGCGGTCCGGCGCTGCCCGAACGGGACCTCGCGGTCCTGCGATCGTTCGCCCGGCGCATTGACCCGTCCGACGCCGGGGCGCACAACAACCTCGGCGTGCTCTACTACCAGAAGGGCCTCATCCCCGAGGCCGTCGCCGAGTTTTCCCGCGCCCTCGAGCTCGATCCCCGCATGCAGGTGGCGCAGGGCAATCTCGAAATCACCTACCGCGCGAGCGGCTATTACGACAAGCGGGTCACGGAACTGCGCGAACGGCTCCGTCGCGAGGCAGGGGACCGGGAGGCCCGCTGGGAGCTGGCCCGCGCCTACGCCGCGCTCGGGCACACCGACGAGGCGGTCGCGGAGTTCGAGGCGCTCCTCGCCTGGCATCCCGACGACATTCCCGCGCTCCTGCAGCTCGGCCTCGCCGAGAAGGCGCGGGGGCGCGTGGAGGTGGCGGAGGACTGGTTCCGCCAGGCCGCCGAGCAGGACCCCGACAGCGCGGTGGCGCTGTTCTACCACGGTGAGGCGCTCTACAATCGCGGGCTGAACGAGACGGCGCTCGAAACCCTGCGGCAGGCAGTCCACCGGAACCCCGATTACGCCGACGCGCACTACCTCCTCGCCTTCGTCCTTGGCGACATGGGCCTCCACGACGACGCCCGCGCCTCGACGAAGCGCGCCATCGCGCTCAATCCCACCCTCGGGCGTGCCCAGGCCAACCTGACGATCGACAGCCCGGAGGATGGGTCGATCCCCGGCCGCCAGTCGCTGGCCGACTCGATGCGCCCGGCGCTCGCCGAGGGGAGCACGCTCGCGCACTTCAACCTCGGGCTCGCCTTCCGCCAGAAGGGCTACTACCCGGAAGCGCTCCGCGAGTATCGGATGGCGCTCGACCATGGCGAGGATCGTCGCCTGACCCTGCAGGCCATGGCCGAAGTGCATCTGCTCCGCCGCGACCTCACCAGTGCGCTGGAGTTGTACGACGCGCTGGTCGAAGAGCACGCGGAGTCTCCGAAGAGCTGGAACGAGCGGGGCGTCTGCCTGCATCAGGCAGGGCGGCGCGATGCCGCGCGCGATTCCTACGAGCGGGCCATATCGCTCGACGCCGACTACGCCCTCGCGTGGAACAACCTCGGCGTTCTCCTGGCCCATGAGCCGGGGACCGGCGAGGCGGAGGCGGCGTTTCGTGCCGCGCTGCAGGTGCAGCCCGACCTGGCCGCTCCGCGCCTCAACCTGGCGCTCCTCCTCTTCCAGTTGCGGCGGTTCCAGCCCGCGCTCGAGACCTATCGCGCCGTCCTCGCCGATCATCCGACCGACGCCGCCGCCTGGAACGGCATCGGACTCGTCCTCATGGAGCTGCACCGGTATGCGGACGCGAAGAACGCCTTTGCCCGGGCGGTGGACGCCGCGCCCGACTATGCCTCGGCGCACTACAACCTGAGCTTCACCCTGAGCCAGCTGGGGGACTTCGACGGCGCGCTGCGCGCCACGAAGCGGGCCCTGGAGCTCGAGCCGTACTACATCCAGCAGAAGTTCCAGCTCTCCATCGACTTGCAGTACGAAGATCCGCTGATCGCCATCGTCCCGGAAATCAGCGCCGACGTGACCGCCACCGATCTCGGCGACTCGTTCGCGTTCGACGCGACCGTGCTCGAGGGCATTTTCGAGGACCTCGCGCCCGAGTCACCGGCGGCACCCGCTGCCCCCGCCGCGGAAGAGGCCGCGCTCTCCCTGGCACGAGACTACATCAGCAAGGGGCTCCTCGAGCTGGCCTCGGCGGAACTCACGCGCGCCATCACCCGGGGAGCCTCCCGGGGGCGGGTCGCCGTGCTCCTGGGCGACATCTTCAGCAAGCGTGGCCTGCACGGCGAGGCGCTGGAGCGCTATCGCGAGGCGCGCACCGCGGACCCCGCGGATGTGAACGCGCTGCTCGGCGAGGTCCGGTCGCTCCTCGCGCTGAACCGGGCAGAAGAGGCGGCGGCGGGGGCGGAGGGGCTGGCCCAGCTCGCGCCGAACCACGTCGAGGCACTCGTCGCCTGTGCCCGGGTGCGTCTCGCGACCGGTGATCCCGTCCGTGCCCTCGATGCGCTCCGCGAGGCGCAGTCCCGGGCGCCGGGGCGGGCGGATCTCCTCCAGCTCCAGGCGGGCGTTTCGCGTCGGCTCGGCGAGCGCGAGGCCGCGCTCGATGCCTATCAGGCCGCGCTGCAGCTCGACAGCGGATTGGTGCAGGTGTGGCTCGAACTGGGAACTCTCGAGGAGGAGCGACACAACTGGACGGGCGCCCGGCTGGCGCTTCAGCGCGCGCTGGACCTGCTGCCAACCTACTCCGAGGCGGCCCGCGCGCTCGCGCGGCTGCTGCGGCGGGTGGACACACCGAAGAACGCCATGGTGCCGCTCATCGCCCTGCTCGGGGCCGACCCATGGGATCTCGAAGCCCTGACCCTGCTGGGCGAGCTCCTGCTCGAGGACGGCCGCGCGGAGCAGGCGATCGAGGCGTTCGAACGGGTGCTGAAGTTCGATCCCGAAGCCGGACAGGCACGACTCGCGTACGGCGCCGCCCTGGTCAAGCGACGCCGCTACCGCGAAGCCTCGGAGCAGTGGGAGGCGGTGGTGCGGGCCGATCCCGGCGGTGCCCTCGCCTCGGCCGCCAGGAACCAGCTCCGCTCGACGCGAGACCTGGTGCACATTTTCACCGCCGCGGCGGAGTAACCGGTGCCGATCGAAGGACCGCTGAAGGAACTGCAGATCCACGACGTCTTCCAGCTGCTCGACCTGGGGCGGAAGACGGGGGTGCTGCGCGTCACTTCCGAGCTCCGGCAGAATGCGGGCGTCGTGTACTTCGACGGGGGCGGGGTCATCGCCGCGGAAATCCGGAGCAACCCGCATCGGCTCGGCGCCATGCTGATGGCGACCGGCAAGGTGCGCGAGGATGACGTGACCCGGGCAGCCGCGATTCAGCGGACCCGGCCCGGGCATCGGCTCGGCGATATCCTGGTCGAGATCGGCGCGTTGCCCCGGAAGGAACTTGAACGGCAGATCCGTGCCCAGGTCGAGGAAGTCATCTTCGAACTGATGAGCTGGTCAGAGGGCTATTTTTCGTTCGAGGATGGGCCGCTGCCCGAGGCGCTCGGCGAGGCGACCACCCGCATCCCGACCGAGTCCCTCCTGATGGAGGCGGCCCGGCGGATCGACGAGTGGTCGCGGATCGAGGCGAAGGTGCCTCACCTGGGCGTCGTCCCGCGGTTCACGGGGTCGGCGGACGACGACGGCGGTCAGCTGGATCTCCTCCCGTTCGAATGGGAGGTGCTCGCCGGAATCGATGGGGCCACCGATGTCCGTTCACTGGCCGCCCAGTTGGGGCGCTCGGATTTCGACGTCGCACGAACCCTGTTCGGCCTGGCGTCAGCAGGCGTCATCGCCGTCTCGGAGCCGGCGGTGCTCGGGCAGGACCCCGATGCGCCAGTCCACGACCTGGCCGTGCTGATCGCGGCGACCGAAGAGGCGCTGCTGCTCGGCGAGGTGGCACGCGCACGGTTTACGGCCGAAGAGGCGGTGCTCGCCTTTTCCGAAGAGGCGGCGGCCCATCTGGTGCTCGGACGGGTCCTCCTGCAGGAGGCGCGGTACGATGAGGCGGTGTTGCGGCTGAACCAGGCGCTCACCTGCGAACCCGACACTCCCGTGGCACTTCGCCTGCTGGGATTGGCCGAGACCGGTCGCGCGCACTTTGGCGCGGCACTGGACGCCTGGGCGCGGTGGGATGCGTTGGAGACCCGCCCCGACAGCGAACGCGGACGGGAAGAGACGGTAGGCCGCTGGCGTGCCGCCGTGACCACCCTCAAGGACGCACTGGGAGGACGCCGTGAGCAATGAAGATATTCGCGTCCTGACCGCGCAACTCGCAGCCGATCCCTCGAGCCTGGTCTTCCTCCCGCTGGGCGAGGCGCTCCGGCGCCGGGGCCAGCTGGAGGCGGCGGAGAAAGTCGCCATCGCGGGCCTGCACCGGTACCCCGACCTGGCCGATGCGCATGATCTCCTGGCGCGAATTCTCGGCGACCGGGGCGACTTGGAACGGGCCTTCGACGAGTGGGACATCGCCTTGCGGCACGACGGTCGGCATGCCGGCGCCCACAAGGGCATCGGGTTCCTTTATTATGTCGCGGGCGACCTGCCCAAGGCGCTCGAGCACCTCCAGTCGGCCTTGGACGCCGATCCCGGCGCCGAAGGCGTCGCCGCCGCCCTGGCCCGCGTCCGTGAGGCGCTGGCATCTCCGGACACGGCCCGCGCCGCCCCCCTGCCAGGCGGCCCCGCTGACGCCGCCCCGCAGCCCGTCAGCGCCGCTGATGCCGACCCCTCGACGCCCGGCCCCGTGGCCGACCGCCCGGCCGACCCCGGGCCCGCAATCTTTGCCGGCCTCGAAGGGGCCCAGGACGGATTGCTCCTCCTCGATGCGGAAGGGCTTCGCCTTGGGGGCGGGCTCTCCGCGCCGGATGGGACGCTGGTGGGCGACTCCGTCGCGGCACACCTGGCGGGTGTCTTCCGCGACGCCGAGCGCGCCGCCCGGCTCCTGTCGCTCGGTCCGTGGAGGAGCGTGGCCGCCGAGACGGCCGATGCGAACCTCTTCCTCAGCGCGCCCACGCCGGAGTCGCTCCTCCTGCTGGTTCGGGACAACAGCGTGCCCATTGGTCGGCTCGCGCTCCAGGCCGAGCGCGCATCGGAAGCGGCGCGTCGCTGGCTCGAGGGGGTCGCATGAATACCGATATTGTCGGCGTGCTCGAATCGGTGACCCGGGTGCGGGGCGTGCGCGGCGCCATGATCGTCTCGGCCGAGGAAGGTCTCGTCGTGGCCGAGTCGTCGATGGAAGGGATCGACGGCGCGGCGGTGGCGGCGCTGACGGCCGGGGTCGTGGCTCGGCTGGCCCGGGCGACGGAGGCGGCGGGCCGCACGCCGCCTGCGTTCGCGCACCTCCGAGCCGAGGGCGGTGGCCTGATGGCGGTGCCGGCACTGGCCGACCTGCTGGTGGTGGCGGTGACCGATCCCGAGGTGAACGTCGGGCTGGTGCGACTGGAGTTACGGCGCGTCGCGGAGAATCTCGCCTGATGCGGGTCATCGAGCCGTGGGTGGCTGAGCCGTTGCAGCGTTTTCTCGCCGAGTCCTCGGCCCGGGTGGTCCTGTTGACCACCGCGTCGGGGCAGGTGGTGGCGCAGCACGGCTTCACCCGCGCACTCGACGTGATGTCGGCCTCGGCGCTTGGGGCGGCGATCATGGCCAGCACGGAAGAACTTGGCCGCCTGACCGCCTCCGGCGCGTCGCGATCACTGAGTCATCAGGGGCCGTCACGCGGGCTGTTCCTGGCGGGGTTCGACCTCCCGCAGGGCCGGTGGATCGGGCTGGTGGTGTACGATCGGGACAGTTCACTGGGGCTGGTGCGGCTCTTTTTCGACCGGATGGTCGAGGAACTGCGCGCACTCGCCCCGACGGAAACGCCGGCCCGTGAAGTACTCGCCGCCGACTTCGAGAATGAACTCAATGCGAGCCTGCGCTCGCTGTTCGGACGGTAACGGATGTCGCTCGTCAACTTCACGACCCGCGAAATCACCTGCAAGATCGTCTACTACGGACCGGGACGGTCGGGGAAGACGACCAACCTGCAGTACATCTACGGCAGGGTGCCGGAGGGGCGCCGCGGCCGGATGGTGTCGCTCGCCACCCAGTCCGACCGCACCCTCTTCTTCGACTTTCTCCCCATCGATCTCGGGAGCATCAGCGGGTTCACCACGCGCTTTCAGTTGTACACCGTGCCAGGGCAGGTGTACTACAATGCCACCCGGAAGCTGGTGCTCCAGGGCGCGGACGGCGTGGTGTTCGTCGGGGACAGCCAGGCGCGTCGCTATGACGACAATGTTGAGAGTCTGCAGAACCTGCAGGAGAATCTGCTGGCGCAGGGCGTGGACATGCGTCAGCTGCCGGTGGTGTTCCAGTACAACAAGCAGGACCTCCCCCGCGACCTGATCCTCAGCCCCGACGAACTCGACGACGCACTCAATTTCCGGGGCGTGAGGAGTTTCGGCGCCGACTGCCTGCATGGTCATGGCGTTTTCGAGACGCTCAAGGGGATTTCCGAACTCGTGCTGCAACGCCTGGCGGCGGGGAACCCGTCCGCGTGACCACCCAGCTGAGCCCGCAATTGCGGTTCGACGGATTCATCGTGGGCGCCGCCAATCGACTGGCGGCCACCGCGGCGCGCGCCGTCGCGGAGTCTCCAGGCACCGGCTACAACCCCCTCTTCATCTATGCCCGCCCCGGCCTCGGCAAGACCCATCTGCTCATGGCCATCGGCCATGCGGCCCAGTCGATCAATCCCGCGTTGAGCGTCGAGTATGTGACCCTCGATGATTTTGTCGAGGCGTTCCACACGGCGGTCGGGGCGGGGCAGGGGGATGTGTATCGCCGTCGCTTTGCGGAGGCGGATATCCTTCTCCTCGACGACGTCCAGTTTGTCGCGCATCGCCGGGAGACCCAGGCCGAGCTGCTCCGCCTCGTCGATCAGATGCAGACGAGCGGCCGGCAGATCGTCCTGACCAGCGACCGCCCCCCCGCCGATATCGAGGCCTTCGACGAGCGGCTGCTCCGACGAGTGGCGGGTGGCCTGGTGATCGACATCGCGCCTCCCGACTACGAAACGCGCGTGGCGATCCTGCGCCGCAAGGCGGAGGAACGGCAGGTGGAGTTCCAGCCGGGGGTCCTTGAGGCGGTGGCGTCGCTCGCGCTCGAGAGCGTCCGCGAGCTGGTGGGGGCCCTGAACCGGCTCGTCGCGTTCCAGTCGGTCGGCAACGCGCCGCTCGACGCGGACCAGGCGCGCCTGGTGCTCGGCGTGCGCACCACCGCGGCCGATGCGCCCGGCGCGGCCGCGCCGCTCGAGGATGTACCCACGGGTGAGGCCGGTGGCGCGCCTCCCGTGCCGGCACCGGAGGAGAGCGATCCGCTGGCGGACGAATTCGGGGAATTCCTCAGCGAGGTGGCCGACACGCTCACGCGTCAGGTCGAGGGGTGGCGCCGCCGCGTCGAGGAGGCAGTCGCGCGATGGGAGGGCCAGGGCTACCGGACAGCGCGCTTGCGGGGGCTGCTCGACCGTGGCGTGGATGGCGACCCTGCCGAAGCGCTCACCGCGTTCGTGGCGGACGTGGAGACCCTCCAGGCGATGCAGGCGGAGGCCGCGGCCTTCGCCGCCGACCTGGCGACCGACCCTGTCTTCCGGAATCCCGACGCGATTCCGGATGCCGAAGCGTTCCTGGCAAAGGCGCGAGACGGGGGCGCGCCTCCGCCCGCCCCGGAACCCGTCTGGGTGTTCGAGGACCTCGTGGAGTCCGAGGGAAACCGCGTCGCACTCCGCTCGGCGCGAGACGCCGCCAGCCGCCCCGGTGCCGCGTACAATCCGCTGGTCATCGTCGGGGGAGCCGGGGTCGGCAAGACGCATCTGCTGCACGCGGTCGGGAACCTGCTGCAGGTTGCGCCCGCTGCCACCGTGGCCTGCCTCAACGCGCAGGATTTCACAGAAGAGCTGATCGAGGCGATCGAGCTCGAGCGGATCGCCCCATGGCGGGCGCGTTACCGGCGCGTCACCGCCTTCCTCCTCGACGACGTGCAGCTGCTCGCCAACCGGGAGCGCACCCAGGAGGAGCTTTACCTCCTCTACAATCACCTGGCGGAGCAGGGCGCACAGCTCGTCTTCACCGCCTCCGCGGAACCGGGGGAGATCGAAGGGTTCGAGGAGCGGCTCGCGAGTCGCCTGCGTGGCGGGCTGGTGGTGCACCTCCCGGCGCCGGAACGCGAGGTGCGGCAGGCGGTCATCGAGCGCCTGCTCGGCGCGCGCTACGACAAGGCCGACGCCGAATTGGTGAGCTATCTCGCCGGCCGGCCGGCGGAGTCGGTCCGGGCAGTGCAGGCGATCGTGCAGCGAATCGAGTCGGCGGCCGACGCGCGACACACAAACCCCGACGTGGCGCTGGCGCGCGAGGTGCTGGAAGGCGCCGCGCCCCGCGCCCCGCGGCCGGCACCGGGTGTTCGCACCAGTGGCGTCGGGGCGGGCGGATTCCGCAGCCCTGAGAAGGGGGTCTGGGAGTGGCCCGACCTGGGTGAGCGCCTGATCGAGGAGTGGCGCTGATGGCCATCAAGGGCAGCCTCAAGGAAGCCAGCCTTCCCGACGTGATCCAGCTGCTGGCCCTCGGCCGGAAGACTGGCTGCCTGGCCGTCGCCGACCGCCAGAATTTCGGCTACACCTATTTCGACGACGGGCGGATCATCTACGCCTCCATCGTGAATCGCCGCGACCGGATCGGCGACCTGCTGGTGCGAAACGGGCGGATCACCGATGAGCAGCTCCGCGCCGCGGTGGACCGCCAGACAGGAGACCGGGACCGCAAGATCGGCGAGATCCTCGTCGAGCTCGGTCATATCACGCGTGCCGAGCTCGAGGATCACATCAGGGTCCAGGTCGAGGAAGCGGTCTACTACCTGTTCACCTGGAGCAGCGGGACGTTCAATTTCGAGGCCGGCGTCCGACCGGAGCGCGAGGACTTCCTCGTCTCGATCAACCCCGAGTCGTTGCTCCTCGAGGGCGCGCGCCGGGTGGACGAATGGAGCCTGATCGCCAAGAAGATCCCGACGCTCGACATCGTCTTCGAGGTCGATCAGGAACGGTTGCAGGCGGCCGGGGTCCGACTCAGTGACGAGCAGGAGGCGATTCTCACCCTCCTCAACGGCCGCAACGACGTCCAGGATGTGATGGACGCCTCCGGCCTGGTGGAGTTCGAGGTGGGCAAGGCGATCTACGGCCTGCTCTCCGCCGGGTTCGTGCGCCGCGTCGGCACGTCAGCCACGCAGCAGTCGGAACGCGTCAACGACGCACGGGTCGAAGAGCACCGGAACCTGGGGATCGCCTTCTACAAGACGGGAATGTTGGAGGAGGCGGAACGCGAATTCAGGCGCGTCGCCGAGCTGCGGCCGACGGAGGGGAACGCGCCCTTCTACCTCGGGCTCCTGGCGCTGCGGCAGGCGCGGTGGGAGGACGCCGTGGAGGCGTTTCGAAGCGCGATCGACCTTGGTGGGGCGCGAGCGGCCGCGCTGCACAACCTCGCCCTCGCCCTCGAGCGGGCCGAACGGCTGGCCGAGGCGGAGGCAGCGGGGGCGGAGGCGGTGGCACGCGCCCCGCAGGACCCCCGACCGATGCTGCTCTGGGGGGTGATCGCGCTGAAGCGGGAGGATCCCGAGGTGGCCGAGGGGCGGCTGACCAAGGCGCGCGAACTCCTCGGGAGCAAGGCCGTGCCCGCGGTCTGGTTCTGGGCCGCCGCGCTTGCCGCCGGATCGGCTGGCGACATGCCCCGTGCGGTGGCCGTCGCGAAGGAAGGCACCAAGGCCTGGCCCCAGCATCCGGTGTTGCGGAACAATCTGGCGGTGCTCCTCGAGGCAACGGGCGATCTGGCCGCTGCGGAGACGCTGCTCCGTGCGGCGCTCGCCGACGAGCCGAGCCTGCCCCAGTTGTCGAAGAATCTGGGCGACCTGCTCTATCGTGCCGGCCGGTATGACGACGCGCAGGCGGCCTTCGACCGCGCGGCGAAGCTCGCGCCCGACCTCGGTGACGATCTCTACTTCAAGCTGGGCAACCTCGCCTTCCGGCAGCGCGACCGCGACCGCGCCCGCGATTGCTGGCGCCGCGCCGCCGAATTGAATCCCGGGCACCAGCTGGCGCGATCGAACCTTGAGATTCTGGATGTGCCGGCGTGATCCCAGACGATGAGGCAGGATTCAAGGCACTGACGCGCCGAGTGTCCCGGGAGGCGGGACTGAGTCTCGATGCCTACAAGGACAAGTGTCTCCGCCGACGGCTGCTCGTCCGGATGCGCGCCTGCAGCGTGCATACCTACGCGGAGTACATGGGGGTCCTCGACCGGAAGCCGGAGGAGTGGGACAAGCTGAAGGACGCGCTCACCATCAACGTGACGCGCTTCTACCGAAACCCGGAAACCTGGGATCGCCTGCGCTCCGACTTGCTGCCGGAGCTCCTGCAGGCTCGACAGGGGCGATTGGCCGCCTGGAGCGCGGGATGCTCTTCGGGCGAAGAACCGTATACCATCGCGATGCTCTGTGCGGAGGCGGCCGAGGCGGCAGGGCATCGATCGTGGGTCGAGCGGGCGCAGGTCACCGCCACCGACATCGATCGGGGCAGCCTGGAGCGCGCCGAGGCCGGTGTGTATCCGCAGGCGGCGTTCCTGGAGGCGCCGGCGTGGATCACGGAGAAGTACTGCACCCGGGTGGGCGATTCGTGGCAGGTCAGCGATGCCATCCGCCGGATCGTTTCCGTGCGCCGGTTCGATCTCACCCAGGAGGCCATCCCGCCGGAGGCCTACGATCTCATCTTCTGTCGCAACGTCGTGATCTACTTCGATCGGCCCGTGCAGGAGCAGTTGTTTGCGCAGTTCGCCGAGGCGCTGACGCCCGGTGGTATCCTCGTGCTCGGCAAGGTCGAAACGCTGCTCGGGAGTGCCCGGGAGCGCCTGACCCTCGTCGACGCCCGTGAACGCATCTTTCGGAGGGCGGCATGAGCGCGGGTGAAATCCTCGTCCACGTGGCGGAGTACAAGACCGGCGGGCCGGGCGATGTGTTGCTGACGGTCGGGTTGGGAAGCTGCGTGGCGATCATGCTGTACGACGCCGAGGCCCAGATTGGCGGAATGGCCCATATCCTCCTCCCGTCGCCGGCACTCAGCCGCCGCGACCAGAACGCCGGCAAGTTCCCGCAGACCGCGGTGCCGCTCCTGCTCCAGGAGATGGTCGGCCGGGGCGCACGGGCGTCGCGCACCACGGCCCGGATCGCCGGCGGCGCCTCGATGTTTGCCAGCCTGCAGCCGGTCGGCACGATCCAGATGGGCGAGCGCAATCTTGTCGCCGTGCAGACGGTACTGACCCACCACTCGATCCCGCTGGTGGGCAGCGAGGTGGGGGGCGACTTCGGGCGGACGGTGCGGCTCTTCGCGGACGACGGTCGAATCGAAGTGTCGACCGTGCGGCGGGGAGTGGCCCATCTCTAGCCTCCCGACCGTGCTCGTGGCGGACGACAGCGCGCTCCTCCGACGCTTGCTGACCGAGATCATCGACGGATCAGGGGAGTTCCGCGTGGTGACGACCGCGCGGAACGGACTCGATGCGCTGCGAAAGGTGCACGAGTACCAGCCCGACCTGGTGACGATGGATCTCGAAATGCCCGAGCTCGACGGCCTGGGCGCCATCGGGTACCTGATGTCGGAGTCCCCGCGGCCTGTCGTCGTCGTCAGTTCATATGCCGGCCCGGGAACTGCGGGGGCCATTCGTGCGCTCGAACTGGGCGCCGTGGAACTGGTGGCCAAGGAGGCGGGGCGCGATGAAGCATCGCGCGATCGCTTCGGGGCCCGGGTCCTGGAGGCGCTGCGGGCGGCGAGGGCGGCCGACATCCATCGGATGCCGATGCTCGCCCGGCCCAACCAACCGGATCTGCCGGCCGGCCTCTTTGCGCTTCCGGGCCGGGCGCGGTTCTGTGTGGCGATCGCGGCGTCGACCGGCGGGCCGCGCGCCCTCGCGGAGGTCGTGCCCCGGATCGCACGCGGGCACCACGCCGCGGTCGTGATCGTCCAGCACATGCCGCCGCGGTTCACGCGGAGTCTGGCGGAGCGTCTGTCGGCGCAGAGTGAGCTGTCGGTGGTCGAGGCGGAGCAGGGCGCGCCACTCGTGTCGGACACCGCCTACATCGCACCCGGGGATTATCATATGCGAGTGACAGGGGGATCCGACGGGCTCGCCCTCGCACTCGACCAGGAGCCGCCGCTCTGGGGTGTGCGGCCTGCCGCCGATCCCCTCTTTCGATCGGTCGCTCAGCTCTTTGGCAACCGGGCCATCGGGGTCGTCCTGACCGGGCTCGGGCGCGATGGCGCGGAAGGGCTCCGGCAGATCCACGATGCGGGGGGGAAGGGCATCGCGCAGGACAGGGAGAGCTCGACCATCTTCGGGATGCCGAAGGAGGCTCAGGCGGCCGGCGGTGCCGACCTCGTGCTTCCCGTTTCCGAGGTCGGTGCGCGAGTCACCGCCCTCCTCACCCGGATGAACGCGGCATGAGCGCAACGGGCACCTGTCAGTACCTGCTTGTCCAGGTCGGCGGCCGGGACATCGGCCTCGATGTGGCGGAGGTGCTCGAAGTCGTGGACCTGGCGGCGACCTTCGTCGTCCCGACGACCGATGCCGCGGTGCGGGGAGTGGTGGCCGTGCGGGAACGGCTGGTCCCGGTGGTGAACCTCGCCACGGTTCTCTGGGGCGACGACTGCCCGGTCATGGTCGGTGGCGTGGGTGTGCTCGCCCGGGCGGGTCGGCAGCGGGTCTGTCTCGAGGTGGACGGGGCGGAAGCGGTGCTCGTCGAAGAAGTGGTGCCGGTGCCGGCGGGGCAATCGCTCCCGTGGGCGCTCGGTGTCGCGCGCCGCGAGGGCGCGTTGGTGCCAATCCTTGACCTCAAGGCCCTGGGAGTCCGACTCCTGGGGGGGAAGAGCGGTCCATGACGACCGGCGACGACATTCAGGTGGTGATCTTCCGGGGCGGGACGCAGGAGTTTGCCCTGGAAATCTCTCAGGTGGACCGGATCCTCCGATACCAGGAGCCCTCCCCGGTGCCGAGCGCGCCGGACTTCCTCGAGGGGGTCCTGCCCTACGGTGGGGGGGTCGTGCCCGTCGTCGATCTGCGGAAGCGGCTCGAGCTTCCGGCCACGCAGGTCGAGGAGACCCGTGTCATGATTGTGACGATGGACGGCCAGCGCGTGGGCATGGTGGTGGATGGCGTCCGCGAGGTGCTCCGGGTGGACAGCCGCCGGATCGCCCCGTCGCCGCCGATGGTGCGCGGACTGGCCGCCAAGTACATCCTCGGCGTGCTGACCCTCGAGGACCGCACGGTGATTCTCCTTCAGGCCGGCCGTCTCTTCAGCAGCGAGGAACGGCTGCAGCTCGAGGCGGCCGCATCGTGAGCGAACCCTGGCTCACTGGCCTGCGCGATGAGTACGCCGCGCTCGCCGCTCGTCTCGACGCCACGCCATCCGGCGCGGATCGTCAGGCGGTCAAGCGGGACATCGTGGCGTACTTCAAGCGGGTTGACGGCGCGCTCGGAGAACTGACCACGCTGAAGGAGCAGATCCGCGGGCTGGTGGAGCAGTACAAGCAGCTCGCCGCCGACGCCGACGGGGGCGCGGCTCCGCAGTTCTCCGGGGCGCGGCCGGTGCTGCAGGCCGACCACCTGGGGGCATCGACCTTCATCGAGAAGGGGTGGAGCCTGATTTCCCTGGGCGATTTTCCCGGCGCCATCCAGTCGCTCGACAAGGCGCTGGCCCTCTCGCCCGATGATATCCAGGCGTTGTCGCTGCTGGGGTGGGCGCAGATGCTCGCCGAAGCGTACGACGAGGCGCTCGGCACCTTTTCAAAAGTGCTGATGCGCGAGCCCGCCAACGCCCTCGCGCGGATCAACGTCGGGTATATCTGCCTGAAGAAGGGGATTTTCGGCGAGGCCATCGAACACCTTTCCCGCGCCATCCGCCTGGACAACGATCGCAAGGCGACCCTCTACGCCCACTTCTACCTCGGCCTCGTCTATCAGGAACGGGAGATGCACGAGGACGCGGAGGCATTCTTCCGCAAGGCGCTGAGCCTCGGCCCCAACCTGATCGAGGCGTACTACGAGCTGGGCCGGGCGCTCTGGTTTCTTGGCCGGGCGGACGATGCCCGCCAGACGTGGACCGACGGCCACAAAGCCAACAAGTTCAACCCCTGGGGCAAGCGCTGTCTGGAGCTGCTCGAACTCGCCGCCTCGGGAGGAGAGATCCCGCGCCGTTCGTCAGCCTGATCCTCGCGTGGGCGCTCTGGCAGGGCGAGCCGACCGCCGTCATCGTCGGGCGGGTCACCGCCGTGGCCTGGCCCGCGCAGGCGGCGCTCGCGGTCGGGCTGGCGGAGGTCGCGGATCAGCCGGGGCCGTGGCCGGGGCTCGGCTCGAGGGACCTCGGGGAAATCCGACTGGTCGTCACCGCCGATTCGCTGGCCTTCCGTGACTACACCAGAGGGCGTCTGCCGGGGTGGGGAGCGGGGGCGGCGTTCCCGGGTGGGCGCACCATCGTCCTGCGCGCGGACGCCGGCGATGTGATGGGCACGCTGCGGCACGAGTTGGCCCATCTGGCGTTGCATCAGGCGGTCCGGGGCAGGGTACCTCTCTGGTTTGACGAGGGGTACGCCACCATGGCGAGCGGCCAATGGGATCTCTTCGACCGCGTCGGGCTGAACCTCGCGGTGGCGAGAGGCACGGTTCCGGAACTGCGGGCGCTCGATGGAGAACTGCGCGCCTCCGCGCAAGCCGCCGATGAGGCCTACGCGCTGGCGGCAACTGCGGTCATGGAACTGGCCCGGCGGAACCCGACGGGCACGCTGGAGCCCCTCTTTGGGCAGCTGGCCGGCGGGGTGCGGTTCGAGGATGCGGTCATCGCCACGACCGGCCTCACCCTCGACCGCTTCGACGAGGCGTGGCGAAAGAGCGTGCGGACGCGGTTCGGCCTGGCGACCTGGATGATCGGCACGGGCATCTGGCTCGGGATGGCGCTGCTGGTCGTGCTGGGTTATGACCTGCGGCGTCGGCGGGACGCACCGCGCCGGGCGGCGCTCGATGCCGGCTGGCACTACGCACCGGAGGAGCCCCCAGAAGTGACCTCCATAGAGGCCGATGCGCTTGACCGCCGTGGGCCACCCGGCTAGCGTTAGTAGCTTATGTCCGAATCTTCCAAGCCGACCAAGGCACGCGCTATCCCGCTGGGACCTCGGAACTTGGCCCTGCTCGGGGCCGGGGCCATTTCGCTGGTGGCGGGATACTTGCTTCTGTCCTCAGGGAGCACCAGCCTCGCAGCCGTGTTGCTGGTCCTCGGGTATTGCGTCTTGCTCCCGTTGGGGATCGCGCTCTAGCGCTGGGCCGCATGTGCAGCCGGGCGAATAGCTCAGCTGGTTAGAGCGCCTGCCTTACACGCAGGATGTCGGGGGTTCGAGTCCCTCTTCGCCCACTGGCCGGGAGGAGCCACCTCCCGACCGCACCGCGTTCGCCATTCGTCTTGAATTTCCAGGAGGCCGCAGGAATGCGCCTGAACCGATTCGCCCCGCTCGCAGCGATGGCCCTGTTGATCGCGCCGACCGCCCACGCCCAGATCCCGTCCGGGGCCCGGCGCCTTGGCGCCCCCGTGGCGGCGGCCCCCAAGCTGATGGTGGCGACGCCCTTTGCCTTCGTGGAGGGTGATTCGACGCTGGCGGTGGAGGTGGGGAACGCGCTCCGGAACCGCATGGACCGGGTCTCGGGTTCGACCTACCGTGTCGTCCCGCTGGAGCAGATGCAGTCGGCGCTCGTCCAGTACGGCTATCCGGCCGATGCCATCCTCTCGCCGGTCGTGGCGCGGGTCCTCGCGCTTCAGTTGCAGTCGCGCGTCCTGATGACTTCCTCGCTCAGCAAGAACGAATCCGGTGTGTACACGGTGACGGCGCGCCTCGCGGGCGTCAATGATGATGCTGGCAACGTCGTCGTCGTGCGGCAGGCACCCGGCCAGTCACCGAAGCAGTTCGGCGAGTCCATCGCCGATGCATTCTCCCCGGCCGTCAAGTCGGCCGATGAGGCGAAGGAATGCGTCGATCAGCGCGCCACCAAGCCCGACGACGCGGCGGCGGCGGCGAACAAGGCCATCAAGATCCTGCCGACCAACGGCCTGGCCCAGTATTGCCTCGCGATGATCGCCCAGGACCGCAAGGCGCCGGCCCCCGAGGTGATCGCCAGCCTCCGTGAAGCGGTCAAGGGCGACCCGCAGAGCCTCCCGGCGTGGACTGCGCTGGCCAAGGAGTACGAATCGAGGGCCGCCACTGCCACGAATCCAGATTCCGCCAGAGCCGACAGCACGCGGGTCATCGCGTCGTTTCAGCGGATGCTCCTTGCGGCACCCACCAACCAGCCGTTGCGCGAGGCGGCCTTCAAGCTCTTCCTCCAGTACGGCCGGCCCGATGCGGCGGTGGACGTCGCCAAGGAAGGCCTCCGGCTCGACCCGACCAACGCCGACCTCTGGGATCTCCTGAGCAACGCGTACGCGACCGGTGGAGACTATGGGCAGGCCATCGAGGCGCTCGAGCATGTATACACGGAGGCGCCAGACCGGGCCGACTCGACCTATTTCCTGAAGGTCACCGTCTTTGCCGCGGTGCAACCCGACACCGCCGCCCTGCTCAAGTGGTCGCGGATTGGCGTCGACAAGTACCCGAACAACCCGACGCTGCTTGGCCAGTTGGTGATGGCCTACAGCCTCGCCGGCCCGACGGACAGCCTGGTCGCTGTGACGAGCCGCCTCATGGTGCTCGACCCGGCCGCGGCTGTGGCTCCCGCGCTCGAAGCTGCCAAGGCGCTCGCCGCACAGAAGCGGATGGCGGAAGCGCTCCGCTTCGCCAACTTCGTTATCGACAACGGAGACGACCAGAGCAAGGAGGCGGCGGCCGCGGTCCTCACCAATGGTGCCCTGCCGCTGCTGCAGGCGGAGTCCAAGAACCTGCCGCTCGCCGCCGACGTCCTGCGGCGCGCCGTGGCGGCCGCCAATCCTTCGGGTCCGGTCGCGCCCACCGCGAACTACGTGCTCGGTCTGGCGACCTTCCTCCAGATTCCCGATGTCGACAAGGAGGCGGAGTCCAACAAGTCGTGCGAGCTGGCCCGCCAGGAAGAGGGGCTGTTGACCGAGGCCGAAACCGCATTCAACCTGGGTCGGTCGGCGAAGCCTGAGGATGTCACGCGCTATCTCGGGTACGTCGCGCAGTACAAGCCGCGTGTGGCCTCGATGATCAAGGCATACTGCAAGTAAGGGGTTCCACCCGGAGCCGCCTCCGGTTATTATGGTGCGCTGTATCGGGGGCTGTAGCTCAGCTTGGTTAGAGTGCCGCACTGTCACTGCGGAGGTCGCGGGTTCGAGCCCCGTCAGCCCCGTTTCCGGAATACCCGGCACCCCGTTCGCCTTGGCGGACGGGGTGTTCGCTTTACCCGCGCCCTCCCAGGACCCCCGGTGACCCACTACCACCTTCCCGTCCTCCTCGACACCGTGCTGGAGTTGGCTGCCGGCGCGCGACGGGCCGTGGATTGCACACTCGGGGATGGTGGGCATGCCGCGGCCCTCCGCGCAGCAGGTGCCGAGGTGCTTGGCATCGACCGGGATCCGGACGCGATCGCACGCGCACGCGCACGGCTCGGATCCGACGGCATCCGACCATCTCGCCGCTCCCTATGCCTCACCCGAGGCGCTCGAGGCCATCGCTGCCTTCCGGCCCGCGTTTATCCTCCTCGATCTCGGTGTGTCGTCGCGACAGCTGGACGATGAGGCGCTCGGATTCACCTTTCGGCGCGGCGCGGCGCTGGACATGCGGATGTCGCGCTCCGGCCCGACGGCCGCCGATCTGCTCAATGAGTCGCCGGTTGACGTGCTCGCCGGCATCTTCAAGGAGTTCGGCGACGAGCCACGCGCGAGGCGGCTCGCCAGTGAGGTGATGGAGCGCCGCGCGCACGCCCCGCTCGCGACCAGTGACGACTTCGTCAACGCCATTCGACGCGTGCTCGGACCGCGTTCCGGTCCGGGGGATTTTGCCCGCCTCTTCCAGGCGGTCCGCATCGCGGTCAATGACGAACTGCCTGGCCTGGCGCGGGCGCTGCCGGCCCTGCGGGAGAGCCTCGTCCCGCGTGGGCGTCTCGCCGTGATCAGTTATCATTCCGGTGAGGATCGACTCGCCAAACACACCTTTCGCGAGTGGGCCACCGCGTGCGTCTGCCCCCCAGTCCAGCCGATGTGCACCTGCCGCGGTCACGCGCTCGGGAAGGTGGCGCCGCGAAAGTCGATCCTCCCGTCCGCGGAGGAAATTGCCGCCAACCCCCGGGCGCGGAGCGCGAGGCTCCGCGCATTCCAGGTCGCCGATGACGCTTAAAGGCCGTCACTGGGTCATGCTCTGGCTCCTGCTGTTCCTGTTCGTGGCCACGGTCGTCCAGCTGCGGCAGACAGCGAGTATCCGCATGGCCCAGCGGGTCGCGGCCCTGCGCCAGGAGCGCGCCAATCTCGAAGCGCGCCAGGCAGATTTTGAGCGACGCATCCGGGCCGCCTCCAGTCGGGCGGTCCTCGGGCGCAAGGCACTGGTGGACCTGAATCTCCATTTCCCCAGGGACTCGGAGCAGGCGCCGCTTTCACTCCCACCACCGCCGGGAGGCCGCTGATGGCACGCGTGCGAGCCCGGATCGGCCTGATCCAGGGGGTACTGATCGCGAGCCTTCTTGCGGTCGTGGCGCGCGCCGCGCAGGTGCAACTGGTCAAGGGTGGAGACTACGCGGCAGAGGCAGCGAAGAGCCGTACCGAGCTGCGGGCCCTCGAGGCGCGGCGCGGAACGCTCTATGATCGCGGCGGGTTGCCGATGGCCGTGACGCAGGAGTTCTACCGTGTCGGGATTGCCCCGAACGAGGTCGAGGAGCGGACCGCACTCATCCGTGCTGCGTCGCGGCAGCTGGACGTATCGGCTTCGACACTGAAGCGGGATTTTGCGCGGAGACCCTACCTCTATTTCTACGGCCCGTTCACTGCCAGCGATGTGGAGCCTCTCCGCGCGTTCAAGGGTGTGCACATCGAAGGGGTCTTCCTCCGGTTCTATCCGTCGCAGCGGCTCGCCGGCCGGGTGATCGGGCGGGTGCATCCCGACGGCGGGGCATCCTCGGGGCTGGAGCGCGCGCTGGAGCCGCTCATCACCGGGACTGCCGGAGAGGAAGTGGTCCTGAAGGACCGCCGGGGTCGCCGCTATGAGTCGCCGGGACGGCTTCGCAGGGACCCCATTCCCGGCAACGACGTCGTCCTGACGATTGACGCGGAATTGCAGGACATCGCCGAGCAGGCACTGGCGGAGACGGTGGCGGAGTTCGGGGCGCAGGGGGGCGATGTCATCTTCCTCGACCCCCGGACCGGTGAGATCCTCGCCGTGGCGTCGCAGAAACATGGATCCCCCGACCTGATGGCGTTCACGGAACCGTTCGAGCCGGGCTCCACGGCCAAGCTCTTCACGGCTGCGGCACTCCTGACGCTCGAGCGGGTGGATAGCAGCGATCAGGTCGATAATGAGGGTGGCCACTGGAAGATGGAACTCTCCAATGGCCGAATCCGCGAGATCACCGATGAGCACGCCAAGCCCGGCATGCTGACGCTGGCCCAGGCCATCGAAGTATCGAGCAACGTCGCCATGGCGAAGTTGGCTGACCGCCTCACGCCGGCAGAGCAGTACCAGCAGCTCCGCGACTTCGGATTCGGCTCCCCGACCGGAGTGGAACTTCCCTCCGAGTCCCGCGGGATCGTCTACCGGCCAGAGCGGTGGCAGCCGGAGTACGACCGCGTGAGCGTGGCCATGGGGTACTATTTCGAGGTGACCGCGCTCCAGTTGGCAGCGGCGTACGCCGCGATCGCCAACGATGGGGTCCTGCTGACGCCGACGCTGATCCGTGAAGTGCGCGCGCCCGATGGTACCGTCCTCTACCGCCATCAGCCTGAGCCGGTACGGCGGGCGGTGTCGCCGGAGATCGCGGCGCAGCTCCGTGCGTACCTGAAGGGGGCGACCGGCGCCGGCGGCACCGGCAGCAGGGCGCAGGTCGGCAGTTACGGCGTGCTGGGGAAGACCGGCACGGCACGCCGCATCCGAAACGGGAAGTACGTGAACGAGTATGTCGCGTCCTTTGCCGCGATGTTCCCGGCGGACGATCCGCAGTTGGTGGTCGTGGTCAAGATCGATGGCCCGACCAGCGGGCAGTTTTATGGCGGGGAAGTCGCCGCCCCGGTCGTTCGGACGATGCTGGAGCAGGCGCTCGCCTCGAAACGCGTATCATTCGACCGGGCCAGGATGCTCGGCGGTCAGCCTGCCAGCATCGCCAGCGCCGCCCCGACGCGGCCGCAGGTGCCGCACGCTGCACCGACGCGGGTGGTCGTTCCGTGGCCGGCCCCGCCCGACAGCGTGGGTGTCGTGACGGCCGTTGTGCCGCCCCTCGTCGGATTGAGCGTTCGTGCCGCCGCCGCTGCCTTGCATCGCCGCGGCTTTGAGGTGTCGGCTCCGGGAGCCGGCACGGTCCGGGGTTCGAGCCCAGTGGCCGGCACAGACGCCAGGGTCGGCACAACCGTACGTCTGCAGGTGGAGTGACCATGGTCGATTGGAACGAGTTGGTGACAGCGCTCAGGCGAGCGGGATTGCTCGTGGAAGCGCCGGCGGACGGGGTGCCCCTCACCGGCCTCGGGATCGACACCCGGGCGATGACGCGGGGGCAGCTGTACTGCGCCGTGCGGGGGACGACCGCGGATGGACACGATTTCGCCGCCGAGGCGGTCGCGCGGGGTGCGGTCGCGGTGATGGGGGAACGCCCGATGGCCGCCGGCGTGCCGGAAATCCTCGTGACCGACGGGCGGCGCGCCGCCAGTGTCGCGGCCCGGAGCTGGTATGGTGAGCCCGCCGCCGCGATGACGCTCATCGGCATCACCGGCACGAACGGCAAGACCACGACGACCGGATTGGTGCGGCATCTCTTCAACGCCGAGGGCACGGCGGGCAGCATCGGCACGCTCGGGGCGTTCGACGGAGCGGGAGCGCGCGTGCCCTCCACGGCCGGCAGCCTGACGACGCCCGGGCCGGTGGATCTCCACGCGACCTTCGCGGAGTTCCGGACGCGGGGGATGACCCACATCGCCATGGAGGCGTCTTCGCACAGCCTCGACCAGGGCAGGCTCGATGGCCTCGACTTCGCCGCTGGCGTCTTCACCAATCTGACGCACGAGCATCTCGACTACCACCGCACCATGGAGGCGTACCTCGCCGCCAAGCTGCGGCTCAGTGCACTCCTCGGCCCGTCGGGGCATGAGGTCGTGAACGCGGACGATCCAGCATGGTCCGCGCTGCCGCCATTTCCGCGGCGCGTGACCTTCGGAGAATCTCCCGATGCCGATGTACGCGCGGAGGAGGTCCTGCTCGAAGCCGGGGGAAGCAGCTTCCGCCTCACCGGCCGCTTTGGCAGGGCCGAGGTCCGCATTCCGCTGATGGGCGCGTTCAATGTCTCGAATGCGCTGGCGGCGGCGGCGACCGCGTTGGTGCTCGGCCGGCCGCTCTCCGAGGTGGTCGATCGCCTGGGAGCGGCCCCGCAGGTCCCCGGCCGGATGGAACGCCTGGCCGATGCGCCGATGGTGGTGCTCCGCGACTACGCCCATACCCCGGACGCGATGACGCGGGTGCTCGCCACCCTCCGTCCCCTCACGCCAGGTCGGTTGATCCTCATCTTCGGTTGCGGGGGCGACCGCGACCGCACGAAGCGCCCGGAGATGGCCAGGATTGCCGTGGAGGGGGCGGATCTCGTGGCCATCACGCCGGACAATCCGCGGACCGAGGATCCCGAGCGGATCATGGACGACATGGAATCGGGCATGGGAGGCGCGCATCACCTCAGGTTCGACGATCGGGAGCGAGCCATTCACCAGGTCCTGGCCGACGCGGAGCCGGGAGACACCGTCCTGCTTGCCGGGAAGGGGCATGAGACCTACCAGCTCATCGGGAAGACGAAGCACCCCTTCGATGAGCGAACCATCGTCCAGGCCGCGCTGGAAGGCCGGGCATGAACTGGACGAGCGCCGGCGTGCGCGCTGCCCTGGACCTCCCGATGGGGGGAGACGAAGCCGCGACCTTCACCGGTATTTCGACCGACACGCGGACGATTGCCCCCGGGGCACTCTTTGTGGCGATTGCCGGTGACCGTTTCGACGGGCATGCCCATCTCGAGGAGGCGGCCGCGCGCGGGGCGTTGGGGGCGGTGGTCCGGAAGGGGACGCCGGGCGTGCCGGGGCTCGAGATGTTCGAGGTCGAGGACACGGTCGAGGCGCTCGGATGGCTGGCACGGGCACGGCGGAGGAACATCTCCGGCCCCGTGGTGGCGGTGACCGGCACCAACGGGAAGACCAGCACGAAGGAGATGCTTGGCGTCGCGCTCGGCACACGGTACCGAGTCCACGCGACGCGGGCAAATCTCAACAACCTGATTGGCGTGCCGCTCACCATTCTCGAAGCGCCGGAGGACACCGAGGCGCTGGTCATCGAGGCGGGCGCCAGCGTGCCCGGCGAGATTGCGCGGTACCGCCAGATCATCGAGCCGACCGTGGCGGTCATCACCAACGTCTCGGCGGGCCACCTGGAGGGGTTCGGTTCGCTCGAGGGAGTCCTCGCCGAAAAGCTGTCCCTCCTCGATGGCGTGCCGCTCGCCGTGGTGGGGACCGATCCGCCCGCCTTGACCGGCGGGGCCCGGAAACTGGCCCGCCGGGTCGTCACCGCCGGGCTCGAGAGTGCGGAGCTCCGGCCTGGATCGGTGACCCTCGACGCCACCGGCCGGGCCACCGTCGTGACGGATCAGGCCCGGTTCACCCTGCCGCTGCCGGGCAGACACCTGGCGGCCAACGCCATGCTCGCCTGGGGGGTCGCAATTCATCTTGGCCTGGACCCTCGGGCGGTGGCGCGCGCGCTCGAACGGCTCGAAGTGCCCGGAGGGCGGGGACAGGTCGCGGAGTTTGGCTCCATGACCATTCTCAACGACTGCTACAACGCCAACCCCCTTTCCTTCCGCGCGGCGATCGCCACGGCGCAGGCGATGCGGGCCGGCCGGCGGCTGGTCTTCGTGGCGGGGACGATGCGCGAGCTGGGGGCGGAGTCGGCCGCCTGGCATGCGGCGGTGGCCCGCGACCTGGTTGGGCTCAAGCCGGACCTGCTCGCCGTGGTCGGCGATTTCGTCCCGGCGCTGGAAGCACTCCGGGGCGAGCTCGGGGAGCGCCTCGTGGTGGCCGATGATGTGGCGGCGCTGGGCCACCTCCTGGCCCCGCGCCTCGACGGGACGGAGTTGATTGTCCTCAAGGCGTCCCGCGGCGTCGCCCTTGAGCGTATTATTCCCCTGCTCACCCCGCGCGCAGCCCACGGATCCTGAGGCGAGATGTTCTACTTCTGGCTGGCCCCGCTCGGCAAGCAGTTCATCCTGTTCAACCTGTTCAACTACATCGCCTTTCGCGCGGCGGGCGCGGGGGTGACCGCGCTCGTGCTGTCCTTCATTATCGGACCGGCGGTCATTCGACGACTCCATGCCTACAAGATCGGCCAGGTCATCCGTGCCGAAGGCCCCGCGAGCCATCAGGGGAAGCGGGGCACGCCGACCATGGGCGGGCTGGTCATCATTTTCGCCACCATCCTCCCGACGCTGCTCTGGGCACGGATTGACAACCGGATGGTCGTGGTCGCCATGATCGCCACGTTGTGGATGGGGGCCATCGGCTTCCTGGATGACTACCTGAAGATGGTGCAGGGGAAATCGCGCGGGCTCGTGGCGAAATGGAAACTGGCGGGGCAGTGCACCTTCGGCCTGGTGCTCGGGCTCTACCTGCCTGTTCTTCCCCGTGGTGCCCGACGCGATCATCCCGGCTACCGCCACGACGGTGCCGTTCTTCAAGTACCTGGTGGTGAACTTCGCCCCGCTTCTCTTCGTCGGCTTCGTCATGTTCGTCATCACGGCATGGAGCAACGCCGTCAACCTGACCGACGGGCTGGACGGCCTGGCGACCGGGCTCACCGCGATTGCGGCCGCGGCCTTTGCGGCGTTTGCCTACCTCTTCGGCCGGGTGGACTTCACTTCGTACCTGAACCTGATCTATCTGCCGGGCGCGGGTGAGCTCGCGGTCTTCTGCGCGGCGCTGATGGGGGCGGCCCTCGGGTTTCTCTGGTTCAACGCCCACCCGGCGGAGGTCTTCATGGGCGACACCGGCAGCCTCGCCATCGGCGGGGCGTTCGGAACGGTGGCGATCCTGCTGAAGGCGGAGTTCCTGCTGGTACTGATCGGCGGGGTCTTCGTGGCCGAGGCGGTGTCGGTGATGCTGCAGACCTCGGTGTACAAGTGGTTCAAGCGGACGCGCGGGCGGGAGTATGCCGATGCGCACAAGGTGTTCCGGATGGCGCCGCTGCACCATCACTTCGAGAAGCATGGGTGGGCGGAGACGACCGTCGTCACCCGGTTCTGGATTCTGGGCATTCTCTGCGCGCTGGTGGCGCTGGCCACGTTGAAGGTCCGCTGATGTTCGCGGAGTGGCGCGGCGCCGGGTGCGAGGTGGCGGTGATCGGCCTCGGGAGGAGTGGCGGCGCGGCGGCCCGGCTGCTGCGGCATCACCGGGTCGCCGTGTACGCCTCCGATGGAGGGAGTGGCGCGACGCTCGATGCCCAGGCCGCCGGCCTGCGCGCGGCTGGGGTTGAGGTGGCGATCGGCACCCACGATCTCGCGCGGATCGGGCGCGCCGTGGCCGCCGTGGTGTCGCCCGGCATTCCCCCGGACGCGGCGGCGCTGCGGGTGGCCGGGAGGCGGGCGTGCCGGTTCTCGCCGAGGCGGAGCTCGGGCTCCGGGGCCTCCCCGCCTGCCGGACGGCGGCCATCACCGGCACCAACGGCAAGACGACGACGACGGCGCTGACGGCGCACCTGCTGGTCTCGGCCGGGCTGCGCGCGGTCGCGGCGGGAAACATCGGGCGTCCGCTCTCCGCCGTGGCGCTCGAGGCGGAACCTCCGGAGTGGCTGGCCGTGGAGCTGTCGTCCTTTCAGCTGCACGACATGCCGAGCCTGACACCGACGGCCGGCGTCCTCACCAATCTCTCGCCGGACCACCTCGACCGATATGCGACCCTCCAGGACTACTACGCCGACAAGGCGCTGCTGTTCCGCAACGCCGCCCCCGGGATCGACCTGGATCACGAACGCGGACGATCCGGTCGTCCAGCGAATGGTGGAGGGGGTGCCCGGCACGCACCATCGCTTCTCGGTTCAGGCGAAGTCGCGATGCCTGGTACGATCGCGACGCGGGCCAGCTCGTGCTCGACGATGTGCCAATTCTGCCGCGCGGTGATCTCCAGCTGCTGGGCGATCACAACGTGGCCAACGCGCTGGCGGCGTCACTCGCGGTGCGCATCGCCGATGTGCCGCCTCGAGGCGGTGGCCGAGGGGCTCCGGTCGTTCCGTGCGCTGCCGCACCGGCTCGAGCCCATCCGCGAAGTGAATGGCGTGCTCTGGATCAACGACAGCAAGGCGACGAACATCGCCTCGACGGCGGTGGCGCTCGCTGCGCTGGAGCGCCGATATGTCCTGCTCCTCGGGGGGCGCCACAAGGGGGAGTCCTACCAGCGCCTCGCGCCCATCCTCGCACCCGGTTGCCGTGCCGTCGTGGCGTACGGCGAGGCCGCGGCAATCGTGGAGGCCGACCTGGGCGACGCCGTCCGGGTCGTGCGAGGCGGCGCCTTCGACGAGGTCCTGGCGATCGCACGCACACTGGCCGAGCCAGGCGACGCGGTGCTGCTCTCACCGGCCTGCTCCAGTTACGACATGTTCCTGAACTACGAGGAGCGCGGCGCGGCATTTCGCGCAGCGGTGGAGTCGTTGTGAGGGCGCCGGTCGCACGTCACCCCGGTGAATTGCGGTGGGAGACCCGTCTCCTGACCGTGGTCACCGCGACGATGGTGGTGTTCGGCATCGCCAATACCTACGGGGCGCTCAGCCTGCAGACCGCCAGCGGCGACGGGGCAGGGTTTGCGCTTCGGCAACTCGTCGGGGCGCTGCTCGGTTTGCTGGGGCTGAGCGTGGTCTCTCGTGTCGACTATCATATCTGGCGCAGCCTTGCCTGGCCGTTCCTGCTGGCGACGATCGGCGTACTGCTCATCCTGCTGCTCCCCGGTACCGAACGGCTTGCGCCCGAGATCAATGGCGCGCGGCGTTGGCTCGATATCGGCCCGGTCAACGTGCAGCCGTCGGAGGTGGCCCGACTCGCCGTGATCATCTGGTGCGCCGCACTGGCCGCCAAGAAGGGTGCCCAGGTCCGGGAATTCAAGAAGGGGGTGCTCCCCTTCCTCGTCGGGATCGGAACCGTGGCGCTCCTCATTCTCGGCCAGCCGAATCTGTCCATGGCGATCCTCGTGACCCTGCTCGGGCTCATCGTCCTGTTCTCGGCTGGCGCGAAGATCGGCCATTTCATCCTCCTCGGCCTCGCCGGTCTCCTCCTCCTCTTCGAGAAGATCCAGTCGGCCCAGTACCGCCTCGCACGGTGGACCACCTTCCTGAATCCTGGCGAGGCGACTGAAGCGGCCGGAATGCAGATTCACCAGTCGCTGGTCGGCATCGGATCTGGCCGCGTCCTCGGTGTCGGATTCGGGGAAGGGCAACAGAAGCTCTTTCTGCCGTATGCCTATTCGGACTTCATCTTCAGCACCATCGGTGAGGAGTGGGGGTTCCTCGGGGTCCTGCTGGTGGTGGTCCTCTTCGGGCTCTTTCTCTGGCTGGGGATGCGGATTGCCCGGAGCGCGCCCGATCCCTTCGGCCAGTTCCTGGCGGTGGGTATCACGGCGATGATTGGCATCACCGCCGTGATGCACATGGCCGTGTCGCTCGCCCTCATGCCGACAACCGGCCTCACGCTTCCGTTCATGTCCTACGGCCGGTCCAGCCTGATCATTTCCCTGGTCGCCACGGGAATCCTGATCAACATCGGTCGCATGCGAGGGCGGCCCGCCCGGGAGTCCCGCGCCGAATGAGCACCATCCTCATCGCCGGTGGGGGAACGGGGGGGCACCTGATGCCGGCGCTCGCGATCGCGTCGGAGCTCCGGCGACGGCGGCCCGACCTCGAGCCGGTGCTCGTGGGTGCGGAGCGCGGCATCGAGCGGACGCTGCTCCCCACCCGGGGGTTTCGGCATGTGCTGCTGCCCGCCGAACCCCTGTACCGCCGGCAATGGTGGAAGAACTGGCGGTGGCCGTTCGTCGCCGGCGGGTTGCTGCGGTCGGTCATCCGTCTGCTCGATGAGGAGCGGCCGGTGGCGGTGCTGGGGACGGGGGGATATGCCTCCGCGCCGGTGGTGTTCCTCGCCGCGCGGAGGGGCATTCCGACCGCGATCCAGGAACAGAACGCCATCCCCGGCCTCGCCTCGAAGCTGTTGAGCCGTCGCGTTCGCCACATCTACCTCGGGGCTCCCGAGGCGGCACGTCAGCTCAAGACCGGAGGGGAGACCGTGGTCTTCGAGACCGGGAGCCCGATCAATCCCCCCGATCGGGCGCGGGCGGCTGCCGCGCGCGCGCGGTTTGGCCTGACGGCGGACCGCCCGGTCGTCTTCGTCACCGGTGGCAGTCAGGGGGCGGTGGCCATCAACGAAGCGACGGCGGGGTGGCTGTCGACCGGCGGGGCCACGGGACTGCACGTCCTCTGGGCCACCGGAAAGGGCTCCTACAGCCGCTTTGCGGCGGCGGACAGCCCGCCCGATGTCCAGGTCTTCGACTTCCTCGATCCGATCGGCGACGCCTTCGCGGTCGCCGACCTGGTCGTCTCGAGAGCCGGGATGATGACCTGTGCCGAGATTTGTGCCTGGGGCCTGCCGAGCATCCTCATCCCCCTTCCAACGGCGGCGGCCGACCACCAGACCGGGAACGCACGAGCGCTCGAGGCCTCCGGGGCCGCCACCATCCTCCTCCAGGCCGAGTTGACGCCCGCCTCGCTGGGATCTGCCATTTCGGGGTTGATCGACGATTCCGGGCGGAGGGCCGAGATGGCTCGCGCTGCCCGGGCAAGGGGTCGGCCCAACGCCGCCAGCGACATTGTGTCGCATCTTTTGACGCTTCTCGGCTAGTCTCGCTCTTTCGCAACTCTCGATAAGATTTTACATTAGCTCAATTCCAATGGACTTATTCAACCCCTCGGACCCGCGGCCTGTGCACTTCGTCGGCATTGGCGGGGCGGGGATGAGCGCCCTGGCGTTGGTCGCGCGTCGGCGAGGGGTGTCGGTGACTGGCTGTGACACGGCCCCCGAGGGAGCTGCCGATGTGGCGGCGCTTGGGGCCGAGATCGCCGGCCGCCACGATCCGGCGCATGTCGAGGGCGCTCGGGCATTGGTCTACACCGCTGCCATTGCGGTGGACCACCCGGAGCTGGCTCGGGCCCGGGAACTGGGGATTCCGGTTGTTCCGCGCAAGGAGGCGCTTGCCGCGCTGGTGGCCGGGGGCAGAGTCGTCGGGGTCGCGGGCACGCATGGCAAGACGACGACCACCGTCATGACGACTGAAGCGCTGGCGGCTGGCGGGCTGGCGCCCACCGGCCTGGCTGGTGGCCGGGTGGGCCTGTGGGGCGGCAATGCCCGGCTCGATGGCAATGCCCTGTTCGTGGTCGAGGCGGATGAGTACGACAAGGCGTTTCTGGCCCTGCATCCGACGGTCGCGGTGGTGAACAACGTCGAGGCTGACCACCTCGAGTGCTACGGTTCCTACGGTGCCCTGGAAGAGGCGTTCGCCACGTTCGCCGAGCGTGCCCCGGTCCGACTCATTGGCATCGACGACGCCGGCGCCGCGCGCCTGGCCGCCCGACTGGGGCCTGGCACCCTGAAGTTCGGCATGGCAGCCGGGGCCGAACTCCGAATCTCCGAGATTCGGCAGGAGGCCTCGACGACGATCGCATCCGTGGCCCTGCCGGGGCGCGGGACGGTCACGCTCCGGCTGCGCGTGCCAGGACTGCACAACCTCCGGAACGCGACGGCCGCGCTGGGTGTGGTCCATGTCCTGGACGGGTCGGTCGACTCGGCGCTGGAGGCGCTGGGAGAGTTTCGCGGCGTGGGTCGGAGGTTCGAACGACTGGGGGATGCCGGTGGTGTGACGCTGGTGGACGACTACGCGCACCATCCGACGGAACTGGTGGCGACGCTGGAGGCCGCCCGTCAGGCCTTTCCCGGCCGGAGGCTGGTGGCGGTGTTTCAACCCCACCTGTACAGCCGGACGCAGATACACAGCGCCGCCATGGGGCAGGCCCTCGCCGGAGCGGACGTGGCAATCGTTACCGAGATCTACGCCGCGCGAGAGCAGCCGGTGCCCGGGGTGAGCGGCATTCTCGTCGTGGAAGCGGCTCGGGCCGCGGGTGCCGACGTCCATTTCGCGCCGCAACGGGCAACGGTGGGGCAGTTCGTGCTGGGGCTCCTCGCGCCGGGCGACGTCCTCCTGACGCTGGGGGCCGGTGATATCACTCGTTTGGGCCCGGAGTTGGCGGCGGGACTGCAGGCCGGATGACGCGCTGGCTCCGTCCCGGGCTTCTGGCCCTCGCCGGGATTGCGGGAGTGGCGCTCCTCTGGTTCGGGGGGCCCCATCTCCTGAGGCGCGTCCAGTTCTTTCAGGTGAGGCGGGTGGAGCTCGTCGGTGTGACGGCGGTCAAGCCAGAGGACCTGGTGGCGGCCCTGGAGATTCCCACGAAGGGGAGCCTCTTCGATGACCTCGCGCCGTACCAGGAGCGGGCGCTGGCATTTCCGGGGGTTCGCAGCGCGCAGGTGATTCGTCGCCTCCCGGGGACGCTGGTGGTCGAGGTCACGGAGGCGCGCGCGGTCGCGCTGGCGCCGAAGGACGGACGCCTGACCATGGTCGGGCGAAACGGGAAGTTCCTGCCATTCGACCCGGCCGTTTCCGCACCCGACCTGCCGGTCATCGGCAAGCCAGACCGCGCAGTCGCGCGCGTGCTCGCGCGCCTGCAGGAGCTCGATCCGGAGTTATTTTCCAGAGTCGTCACGGCCTCGCCGGTGCAGGGGGACGTGCTCGTGGATCTAGGCGGCCGCCGACTGTGGCTCCGCCCCGACGTGACAGCGGAGGTCATTCGCGCGGTGATGGCAGCAGAACAGGTACTCGGCCAGCAGGGCCGCGCGTGGGTTGAGCTGGACGGTCGGTTTGCCGGACAGGTGGTGGTGCGGGGACGGGGGCGTCCGGCATGACCGCCTCTCCGCAACGGCTCGTCGCCGCGCTCGACCTCGGATCCACCCGCACCGTCGCCATCGTGGCGGAGGCCACCGGCGACTCCCGGGAGCCGCTGGCGCGCGTCCTCGGCGTCGGCATCGTCCGCTCGGCGGGGATGCGGCGCGGCGTCGTCCGCGACCTCGAGGAAACGACCCGTGCCATCACCAAGGCGATGGCGGATGCGCAGCGGATGGCCGGTGTCGAAGTCGGCACGGTCTATTGCGGCATCGCCGGGGAGCATGTGGCGGGCCGGAGTTCGCACGGGATGGTCTCCGTCACGGGAGACGAGATCCGCACCGGCGACGTGGCCCGGGTCAACGACATGGCCAGCAACGTCTCCTTCGGCCGCGATCACGAACTCCTGCACGCCATTCCGCAGGACTACATCATCGACCAGCAGCCGGGCATCAACGAACCGATCGGGATGACCGGTTCGCGCCTCGAGGCCGAGGTCTACCTGGTCACGGTGCTCTCGAGTGTGCTCCAGAATCTCCGTCGGGCGGTCGAGCGGGCCGGGTTCCACGTCGGGGAGTTCGTGCTCGAGCCGCTGGCGGCCTCGCTGGCGGTCCTCAGTCCCGACGAACGCGAGCTCGGGTGCGCCATCGTGGAGCTCGGCGGCGGGTCGACCAACGTCTCGATCTTCCAGGGCGGCAAGATCCGCCATACCGCCTCGCTCCTGTGCGCCGGAGGGCATGTCACCGCCGACCTGGTGCACGGCCTGCAGGTGACCCAGCAGGATGCGGAGCGAATCAAGGAGCGGTTTGGCGCGGCGTACGAGCCGCTGGTGCCGGAGGACGACGTCATCCAGCTGCCGAGCACCCCGGGCCAGGGCGCGCGAAGTGCGCACCGACGGGTGCTTGCGCATATCATGCATATGCGCCTGCAGGAGGTGCTGGAGTACGCCCTCGACGAGATCACCCGCTCGGGGTACCACCAGCGACTGCCGGCCGGCGTCATCCTGACCGGCGGCGGCGCCCAGGCCACCGGCATCGTGGAGCTCGGCCGCGAGGTGTTTGCCATGCCGGTGCGGGTGGGGGTGCCCCGGCAGGGACTCACCGGGCTGGCGGACAGTGTGGAATCGCCGCGGATGGTGGTGCCCGCGGGCCTGGCCCTCTACGGCGCGCGGCAGTTGGCGCTTGGCAGCGGCTTCGGCAGCGGCGGGCGCCGTGGTACCCAGGTTGAGAAGTACCTCGCCCCGGTCAAGCGTTGGCTGCAAGACTTCTTCTGATCAGGTCCTGAGAGGACACACCCATGATCTTCGAGCTCGAGGAAACGGTCACCCAAAGCGCCAGGATGAAGGTGATCGGCGTCGGCGGCGGCGGCGGCAACGCGGTGAACCGGATGATCGAGGAGCGCCTGCTGGGCGTGGAGTTCATCTCGGTCAACACCGACGCCCAGGCGCTGGCGGCCTCGCGATCGGACCTCAAGGTCCAGATCGGCAAGAAGCTCACGCGCGGGCTCGGGGCCGGGGCGCGGCCGGAAATCGGCCGCCAGGCGGTCGAAGAGAACCGCGACGAGATCATCGCTGCCGTCCAGGGAGCCGACCTGGTGTTCGTGACCTGCGGCATGGGCGGCGGCACCGGAACCGGTGCGGCGCCGATCGTGGCCCAGGTGGCCCGGGACATCGGCGCGCTCACCGTCGGCATCGTGACGAAGCCGTTCCTCTTCGAGGGCCGGAAGCGGATGCGCCAGGCCGAAATGGGCATCGCCGAGCTGCGCAACAACGTGGATACGATGATCGTGGTCCCCAACGAGCGGCTGCTGGCCGTGGTCGGGAAGGGGATTCCGTTCCAGGACGCGCTCAAGAAAGCGGACGAGGTCCTGCTCCACGCGACGCAGGGCATCGCCGGACTCATCACGTCGACGGGAATCATCAACGTCGACTTCGCCGACGTGCGGACGATCATGCAGAACGGCGGCGCCGCGTTGATGGGTACGGGCACCGGACGAGGCGACAACCGTGCCATGGAGGCGGCTCAGCAGGCCATCTCGAGCCCCCTCCTCGACAATGTGTCGATCACCGGCGCGACCGGCGTGCTGATCAACATCACCGGCGGCAACGACCTGACCCTGGGCGAGGCCAGCACCATCAACCAGATCATTCACGACGCCGCGGGCGACGATGCCGAGATCATCTTCGGCGCGCACAATGACGAGGCAATGGAGGGCGAGGTCCGGGTCACGGTCATCGCCACCGGCTTCGACCGGACCATGGCGCACGATGGTGGTGGACGCACCGCACCGGGCATCCTCCCGTTCCCGGCGCCGCGCCGCGCGTCCACGCCACCGCCGCTCAGCGCGCCGACACCGGCGCCGACCGGCCGGCCGGAACCGCGCCGGAACGCGGCGCCCGCCGACGTGCCTGACATGGAAATCCCGACGTTCATTCGGCGGCAGATGGACTGATGAAGGCCGCTCGGTTTCTCGTCGCCATCGCGATCGTCCTCCTCGGGGCCTGGGCCTCGCTGACCGGCTCCTGGCCGTGGAAGCGGGTGCTCGTGGCACCCCCGATCGTGGTCGACAACGCCTGGACCGAGAACGCCGACACATTGCAGCGGGGCGAGACCATCGGCGAGTTGTTGGCGCGCCAGGGAGTGGTCGGCCTCAACCTTCAGGAGGTCGTCGAGCGCTCGAAATTCGATCCGCGCCGTGCACGGTCCGGGATGATCTTCAGCTTCCGGCGCCCTCGCCTCGATTCGCTGCCCACGGCCTTCTCCGTGCGGACCGGCGCCGAACAACGGCTGCAGTTCTTGCGTGCCGACAGCGGTGGCTGGACCACGGAGATCCAGCCGATCGCGTGGCGCCCGGAGGTGGTACGGATCGAGGGGTCGATCGACAATTCACTCTATGTGGCGCTCGACGAGGGCGTGGACGCGCAGCTGCTCGGGCCGGGCGAACGCGAGCGCCTGGCCTGGGACCTTGCCGACGTCTACGCCTGGTCGGTGGACTTCACGCGCGACATCAGGGCGGGCGACCGGTTCCAGGTCCTGCTCGAGCGGGAGATCTCCGAAGAGGGCGAAATCCGCTTCGGGCGCATCCTGGCCAGCGACCTGTCGATCAACGGCCGCACCCTGACCGCCTACCGGTTCGAATCGGCGAGCGGCGCCGTGTCATTCTACGATGCCAATGGCGAATCACTCCGGCGGGCGTTCCTGCGGGCGCCACTCCAGTTCCGGCGGATCTCTTCCAGCTTCAACCGGTCGCGTCGACACCCGATCCTGGGGTACGCGAGACGCCATGAAGGCACCGATTACTCCGCGGCGTATGGCACGCCGGTCCTCGCGGCTGGCGAAGGCACGGTGGTCAAGGCGGGCCGGGCCGGTGGCTACGGAAACCTGGTGGAGATCCGGCATGCCAATGGAATCACCACGCGGTACGGCCATCTGAGTGCCATTCTCGTCCGGACCGGATCGCGCGTCAGCCAGGGACAGGTCATCGGCCGGGTCGGTGCCACCGGACTCGCGACCGCATCCCACCTGCACTACGAATTCCGCGTGAACGGTGTCGCGCGCGATTCCCGCCGGCTCGATCTCGGGAACGGAAAGCCGGTGGCTGCCGCGGACCGCCCGGCGTTCGAGGAGGAGCGGGGCCGCCTCTCGGCGGAGTTGTACCAGACGTCGGCGCCCGCCATGGCCCAGCTCGGCGACTGACATCTCCCCGTCTTCCGGCTGCTCCCGAATCCTGACGCCGCCGCCCGCGTAGGATTCCTCAAACCACAATGCTGACGCTCCTCCTCATCCTGCTCGCGGCCTCGCTCGCGTTCGTCACCTACCTCCGCCTGGAATCCCGGGGAGAGCGGACCTGGGTCCCGATGCTCTCGCGGGCCGTGGCATGGGGAGCCCTGGCCACGTTGCTGGCCAACCCGAGCTGCCCCGGCCCCGTCGATGGTCGCCCGCCCCTCGTCTTGCTTGACGCCTCCCTCAGCATGCTCGCGGACAGCGCACACTGGCGCGCGGCGAGCGACACGGCGCGTCTGTTGGGGCGGGTGCGGTGGTTCGGTGATGCGCGGCCCTGGACCGACTCCGTTCCCGGACGGGGACGGAGCGATCTGGCGCCGGCCCTCGCGTCCGCCTCGGCACTCGGCGGGAGGACCGTCATCGTCACCGACGGGGAGTTGGACGATGTGGCGGATCTCCCCGCCGACCGCGTGGCATCCGCCGGGTTCGTGGTGCTCCCCAGAGCCCGTGGCCGGGACCTGGCGGTCAGGCAGGTGCGGGCCCCGGCGCGCGTGACGGTCGGCGACACCATCCTCGTGACCGCCGACCTCCTGTCCGATGGGGGTGAGGTACCTGAAAGCGTCTCGGTCGAGGTACGGGCCGGGCAGCGGGTCCTGGGCCGGGTACGGGCGGTGGTGCCCCCGGGGGCGTCGACTGCGGTGCGGATCCTCGCGGCGACGAAGGGAGTCGCGGTCGGCACGCAGTTCCTTACCGTGGGGATCGCCGGCGCCGCGGATACCGAACCACGAAACGACGCACGCCTCACGGCGGTCGATTTCAGCGGCACGCCTGGCATCGTGATGCTGGCCAGCCCCGGCGACTGGGATGCACGATTTCTCTACCGCGCCCTGCGCGACGTGGCCGACCTGCCGTTGAAGGGGTACGTCCGCCTGGAACGAGACCAGTGGCGCGACATGGATGGGCTCACAGCCGTCGGGGCGGCCCAGGTGCAACGTGCGGTGGCCGGGGCTGATCTCCTCGTTGTGCGGGGCGACGCTCCCGCGTTGGTGGGCAGCTCGAAGGCGAGGGGAATCCTCCGCTGGCCTGCCGCGGCGGGGGCAGGTGAGGGCGAGTGGTACGCCTCCGGCGCTCCGGTCTCACCGGTGGCGCTGGCCTTTCTTGGTGTGCCCGTCGACTCGTTGCCGCCACTCACCAATGTCCGGGCACTCGCACCGGGCGCCGGCGGTTGGGTGGGCCTGACGGTGCAATTGGGGCGCCGTGGGGCCGCACGACCCGTCATCGTCGGCGGGGACGCGGGCCGGCAGCGGGAGGTCGTCATCGGCGCCGACGGGTTCTGGCGCTGGGGGTTCCGGGGCGGGCCAAGCGCAGACGTCTATCGTGCGACCGTCGCAGCCGCGGTCTCCTGGCTGCTCGCCGAAGAGGCTGGGCGCACGGCCGACGCGAGGGTGCTGCAACCGGTCGTGGCGCAGGGCATGCCGCTCACCTTTGAACGGGCGAGCGACTCGACGGTGGTGCTGCCGGTCACCCTGCTGCGGGAGGGACAGGAACGGTACGACACCCTTCGGTTCGGGGGCGACGGGCGCGCCTCGCTCTGGCTCGCACCGGGGATCTATCGGTACCGGCTTTCGGGCGCCCGGGGTGGGACGGGGATGGTTGCCGTGGACAGCTGGTCGCGGGAATGGCTCCCGCGGGGAGTAGTGGTACAGGCTCGCGCCCTCCCGGCGGCCGGGTCAGGAGAGCGCACGTCGGCCCGGCAGTGGCCCTGGCTGTACCTGCTCGCCTTGTTGGCGCTGGCGGGAGAATGGCTGGCCCGTCGGCGACTCGGTCTGCGCTAGGCGCCGGCGTTAGATTCCCCCCATGAAACGCGACCGTGTCACGGAACAACAGAAGCTGGGACTCTGGGGCCGCCTCAAGCGGTTGGCGCTCACCGATGTGGGCGCAATGGTCCGGGGCTTCAACGCCGCCGATCTCGAGGCGGTGGAGCGCCTCCTGCTCGAGGCCGACTTCGGCGTGCCTGCCACGATGGACCTCATGGCCGTGCTCGAGAACGGGGTTCGGCGAGGGACGTGGAAGAGCGAGGCGGACCTCAGGGACGCCCTGGTTGAGCGCATCGCGGAGCTGCTCGCGCCGGTCGGCGATTCGGGTGAGATCACGCGTGCCGAGCCGGGCCCGACGGTGGTGCTGGTGATGGGTGTCAACGGTGTCGGCAAGACCACCACCGTGGCGAAGCTGGCGCATCGCTTGAAGGGGCAGGGACGACGCGTGTTGCTGGCAGCGGCGGACACGTGGCGCGCCGGGGCAATCGCCCAGTTGGAAGTGTGGGCGGAACGGCTCGATCTGCCGTGTGTCTCGGGTGCGCCGGGTGGCGATCCGGCGGCGGTCGCGTTCGATGCCGTGGAAGCGGCCGTGGCGCGCGGCGCCGACACGGTGCTGGTGGACACCGCGGGCAGGCTGCACACCCAGGAAGGTCTGATGGACGAGCTCCGGAAGGTGGCGCGCGTGGTTGGACGCCGCGCGCCTGGCGCGCCTCACGAGGCCCTGCTTGTCCTCGATGGGACGGTCGGGCAGAACGCGGTGCAGCAGGGCCGACTCTTTGCGGAGGCTGTGCAGCCGACGGGGCTGATCATCACCAAGCTCGATGGGACCGCCAAGGGTGGGGCAGCCGTGGCGCTGCGCCGCGAGCTTGGCGTGCCGATCCGGTTTCTGGGGCGCGGGGAGGCTCTCGCGGACCTGGAACCGTTCGACGCACGAGCGTTCGCCAGGCACCTCCTTGCCGACGAAGGGTAGCGCACCGCCCGCCCTCCGGCTCGACACCCCCGTCAAGTTCCTCAAGGGGGTCGGCGAGCGACGGTCCGACGCGTTTGCCCGCCTCGGGGTCGCGACGGCGCAGGATCTTCTCTGGCACCTCCCGCATCGTTATCTCGACGCCTCGTCTGTCGTTCCCGTCGCCCGCGCCCGGGTAGGGGACGAGGTCGCCTGCATCGGCCGAGTCGTCGACAAGGGAATTGTCCCGACGCGCAAGGGGCTGCGGATCTTCCGCGCCGTGCTGCGTGATGCGTCGGGCGTCATCGAGTGCGCCTGGCCGGGCCAGGCATTCCTTGACCGGACCATCGAGGTCGGGCAGACGCTGCTTGTGGCCGGTACGGTGCGCTTCTACCACGGCCGGCAACTCGCGCCGACCGAGTTCCTCATTCTGGCCGATGAGGATGAGGCCATCGTTCCGGAGAGCGGCCGGGTCCTGCCGGTCTATCCCGCCACCGAGGGGCTGAGCCACAAGATGATCCGGTCCCTCGTGGACCGGCATCTCGACCACCTGCTCCCCCTGGTCAAGGATGCCCTCCCGGCGTCGCTCCGAGCCGAATTGGCCCTGCCCACGCTGGTCGAAGCGCTGCGCGACGTCCATCGGCCCGCCACCGTGGCGGATGCCGAACGGGGCCGGCGGCGGCTCGCCTTCGATGAGTTGTTCGATCTGCAGCTGATGCTGGTGCGGGCACGAACCCTTGCCAAGCGCCAGCGGAGCGGCATCGCGTTTGAGGTCAAGCGCGACCTCACCTCGGCGCTGAAGGCGGCGCTCCCGTATGCACTGACCGATGACCAGAAGCGCGCCATCCGCGAGATCACCACGGACATGACCTCCCCTGAGCGGATGCACCGGCTCCTGATGGGAGATGTCGGGACGGGGAAGACGGTGGTGGCGCTCTTCGCGATGCTGCTGGCGGTCGAGAACGACTTTCAGGCGGCGCTGATGGCGCCGACGGAACTGCTCGCCGAGCAGCATGCGCGGACCCTCACGGCATTGCTCACCCCGCTGGGCATCGTTCCCGAGCTGCTCCTGGGGAAGATGACCCCTGCCGCGAAGAAGGCGGCGAAGCAACGGCTTGGGCAGGGTGGAGCGCGCATCGTCGTTGGGACCCACGCGCTGATGCAGGAGAGTGTCTCCTTCCGCCGGCTCGGCCTCGTCGTGATCGACGAGCAGCACCGGTTCGGCGTGGAACAGCGCGCGGCGCTCATCGGGAAGGGCTCGTCGCCCGACGTCCTGCTCCTCTCCGCGACGCCGATCCCGCGGTCACTCGCCTTGACCATCTATGGCGACCTCGATCAGTCGCAGCTGCGGGAGCGGCCGCCGGGCAGGGGGACGGTCCGGACCACGATCCGCAGCGAGCAGCATCGGGAACGGGTCATGTCGTTCATCGAAGCAGAGTGCCGGGCGGGACGGCAGGCGTACGTGGTGTTGCCGATCATCGAGGAGTCGGAAAAGGCGGACCTCCGCGCCGCGACCACGATGGCGGAGATGCTGGACGCGCGCTGGCCCGACCTCAGGGTTGCGCTGGTACACGGGCGCCTCAAGGCGGAGGAGCGCGACCGGGTGATGCGTCGATTCCGCGACGGCACCGTGGACGTGCTCGTCGCCACTACCGTGATCGAGGTCGGTATCGACGTGCCGAACGCCACGGTGATGGTGATCGAACATCCGGAACGCTTCGGCCTGGCGCAGTTGCACCAATTGCGTGGACGGATCGGGCGGGGAGCCGGCGACAGCCATTGCATCCTGCTGCCCGGCGGGCGGACGCCCGATCGCCTGAAGGCGTTCGCCGCCACCAACGACGGGTTTGCGATTGCCGAGCTCGACCTGAGAGAGCGGGGAATGGGCGACCTGATCGGCGCGCGCCAGTCCGGCGGCATCGAGGTGCGGCATGCGCGGCTCCCGGAGGATGTGGCCCTGCTGCAGCGGGCGCGCGAACTGGCCGGGCAGGTCCTGGCCGCTGACCCGATGCTCCAGCGGACGGCCAACCAGCCCATCCGCACCCGTGCACTGGCCCGCTTTCCGCGGGCAACGGAGTTGTTCCGCGTCGGGTAGCGGGTGTACAATCCTACCGTCTACGACCCTTACCGCAGCCGAGCCCCATGCCCTACGTCCAGATCAGCGAGCTGAACCGCCACGTCGGTCAGTCTGTCACCGTTCGAGGTTGGGTGGCCACCACCCGTTCGAGCGGCAAGATCGCCTTCGTCGTCCTCCGGGACGGTTCGGGCTACCTGCAGACCGTCTTTTCCAAGCGGGAGATTCCGGACGCCACCTGGCTCCGGCTGTCCGAGCTGACGCAGGAGGCGTCGATCGCCGTGACCGGCGACGTGCGCGCCGACGCGCGCGCACCCGGGGGCCATGAGTTGACGGCCAGCGAGGTGGAGATCCTGGGGGCCAGCCCCGAGTTTCCGATCTCGCCCAAGGAACATGGGAGCGCGTTCCTCTTCGAGCACCGGCACCTCTGGTTGCGGAGTCGCCGCCAGGTCGCGATCGCCAAGGTGCGGAACGAAGTGGTGCAGGGGATCCGGGATTTCTTCTACGACCGCGACTTCGTGCTGGTCGACACGCCCATCCTCACCGGGTCGATCGGCGAGGAGGCGGGCAATCTCTTCAGCACCGACTATTTCGACCTGGGCAAGGCGTACCTCGCGCAGACCGGCCAGCTGTACGTCGAAGCCGCCGCCGCCGCGCTCGGAAAGGTCTACTGTTTCGGGCCCACATTCCGGGCGGAGAAGTCGAAGACGCGGCGCCACCTGACCGAATTCTGGATGGTTGAGCCCGAGGTCGCATGGAACGATTCGGATGCCAACATGACGCTGCAGGAGGAGTTCATCTCCTCGGTGGTGGCACGGGTGCTGGATCGGCGCCAGGAGGAATTGAAGGAGCTGGAGCGTGACACGACGCCCCTGGAACGGGTGGTCGGGCCGTTTCCGCGCATCAGCTACACCGATGCGGTCGCTCGGCTGCAGGGACTGGGTTCGGACATCACGTGGGGGAAGGACCTGGGCGGGGACGACGAGACGCTGCTGGCCAAGGAGTACGATCGGCCGGTGTTCGTCTTTAACTACCCGAAGGAGGTGAAGGCCTTCTACATGAAGGAGAACCCCGACGACCCCCGGACCGTGCTCAACAACGACTGCCTGGCACCCGAGGGGTACGGCGAAATCATCGGCGGTTCCCAGCGCGAAGACGACCACGATCGGTTGCTCGCCCGCATCCTGGCCCAGGGGCTCGACCCCGAGGCGTATCGCTGGTACCTCGACTTGCGGAAGTACGGGACCTTCGTGCACAGCGGATTCGGTCTGGGCGTGGAGCGCACCATCTCATGGATCTGTGGAAACCCACATATCAGGGAATCGATCGCGTTTCCCCGCCAGATCCACCGATTATACCCTTGAGGCCCCGCAGGACCGAGGACTGAGGGCTGCGTGGGCACCGGTACCGCGCAGTCCTCAGTCCTCGGTCCTCAGTCCCCGTTCCTTCACCTCATCCCACAACCGATCCAATCCCGCTAGTCCGGCCGAGTGGAGGTCGATTCCCCGCTCGGCGGCGAGCCGTTCGACGCCCTGAAACCGGTCGATGAACTTTCGGTTGGCCCTGTCGAGCGCGACACCGGGGGCGACACCCGCTTTCCGGGACAGGTTCACCACCGCAAAGAGCAGGTCCCCAATCTCCTCGACCAGCTCGGCTGACGCTTCCGACTCGGCCGTGTGCTCCTCGTACGGCCTCCCTGCCTCCCGGCCTCCCTGCCGCCCCTCAGGCAATTGCTCCTCGACCTCCTCGATCTCCTCCTTGACCTTCTCCAACGGTCCATGCGTATCGTCCCAGTCGAACCCGACGGATGCCGCCCGTTCCTGCAGCCGGAAGGCATGGAGCAGCGGGGGGAGCGTCGGGGGGAGACCCTCGAGGGTGCCTCGAATGCGCTCGCGACGCTTTAGCTCCTCCCATGGCCGGGCCGGACCCAGGTCAAAGAGATGGGGGTGCCGCCGCTGCATCTTGGCGACCAGGTCATCTGCCACCTCCTCGGCGGTGAATTCACCGAGCTCCTCGGCGAGCACCAGCTGCCAGGCGAGATGCAGGAGGAAATCCCCCATCTCGTCCCGCAATAATTCCGGGTCGCCGGCGCCAATCGCCTGGTCGACTTCGAGCACTTCCTCGACCAGATAGGGGCGCAGTGTGTCGCGCGTCTGCGCCCGATCCCAGGGGCACCGCGTGCGCAGGTCCCTGACGATTTCCATGGCACGCCCAAGCGCTGATGTCTCTTGCATTTATCCTCCGTGAACGGTATCATACCCGCCGTCTCGTGAGCACGTCAAACCCGATCCCGCCTGCCCGTTCCTGGGCCGATATCGACCTTGGCGCCCTCGTCGCCAATGCCCGGACCGTGCTCTCGGTCTCCGGCTCCCGACTCCTCCCCATGGTCAAGGCCAACGCCTACGGCATCGGCGCTGCTGAGGCGACGCGCGCCCTCGAGGCGGTGGACCCGTGGGGCTACGGTGTGGTGACCGCAGGCGAAGGGGTGGAACTGCGCCGAGCGGGGATTCGGCGCCCGATCGTCGTGTTTGAACCCCTCTCCACTGAGGGGGTCGAGATCTGTCTCCGCGAGGAGATGCGCCCGGTCATCGGCGACCTCGACCAATTGAGACGGTGGCTGGCCACCGGCGATCGCCCCTTTCACGTCGAGATCGACACCGGGATGCGGCGGCTCGGCTTCGACTGGAACGACCGGAGCCTCCTCGGGGAGGCGGGGCGTTTGCTGGCGGGGGCGGTGGGGTGGGAGGGGCTCTGCACGCATTTTCATTCCGCCGACGTCGACCTGGAGTCGGCCGGCGTGCAGTGGGACCGGTTTCAGTCGGTGCTCAGCGGCTTCCCGCGGCGACCCGCGCTGATTCACGCGGCCAGCAGCGCTGCGGCGCTGGAGGGTCGTCGCTTCGCCGGCGATATGGTCCGGCCGGGCATCTTCCTGTATGGCGGTGCCGCTGGAGTGCCGGCGCCCGAGGTCGTGGTGCGGTTTCGTGCGGCGGTGGTGTCGCGCCGGATGGTCTTGCCGGGCGATACGGTCAGCTACGAGGCTACGTGGCGTGCGACGGAGCCCACCACCATCGTCACCCTCGCGGCAGGATACGCCGATGGTATTCCGAGAGCGCTGGGTGGGGTGGGGAAGGTGGAGGTGGGAGGAGCCCTGTACCCGATCGTGGGTCGGGTGACGATGGACTTCACGATGGTTGATGTCGGGGACGCCGACGTGCCAATCGGCGCCATCGCGACTGTCTACGGCGGTGCCATCTCGCTCGATGCCCAGGCGGCTGCAGCGGGCGGCATCAGCTATGAACTGTTGACGGGACTCGGTGGCCGAGTCGTCCGTCGCTACGTGGGAGGGTAAATGAACCAGCATTTCATGTCACTCGTGCTCGGCCTGGCGCAGCAGGCCGAGGGGGCGTTGGCTGGCAAGTTGCCGCCGGGGGCCGAGGGATTGAGCACGACCGATGCCCGGCAGGTGGGGCAGGCGCTGATCGATACGCTTGGCATGCTCCAGGAGAAGACGGCCGGCCAGCTGGAGGTCGACGAGAAGAAGCTGCTCGATGAAGTCCTCACGGCGCTTCGATTCCGCTTTGTCCAGGGAACTGCCACGCAATGAACCGGCGCGCGGTGGTCATCGTGCTCGACGGGCTCGGCATTGGTCCGGCGCACGACACGGCCACCTACGGCGATACCGGGAGTGATACCCTGGGCAACACGCTCCGGAGCGTCGGCGGCCTGTCGCTGCCGAATCTCGAGGCGCTGGGCCTCGGGTGCTGTGCGCCGCTCGCGGGCGTCGAGGCCGTCGCCATGCCCTCCGCGGCGTGGGGCACCTGTCAGCCTGCCGGTGCGGGAAAGGACTCGACCACGGGGCACTGGGAACTGTGCGGCCTGACGCTCGAGCGCCCATTCCCGACCTACCCGGCCGGATTCCCGGACGAGGTGCTCGCGGAATTCTCCCGCCGGACCGGCCGCCCAGTGCTTGGAAACGTGGCCGCATCCGGGACCGCCATTCTCGACGAGCTGGGCGAAGAGCACCAACGGACCGGGGCGTGGATTGTCTACACCTCGGCAGACAGTGTCTTTCAGGTGGCGGCGCACGAGGAAACGGTGCCGCTGCGGGAGTTGTACGCGGCATGCGCGGAGGCGCGCGACATGCTGCAGCCCCCCCACGGCGTCTCGCGGGTCATCGCCCGTCCCTTCGTCGGGACCCCGGGTGCGTGGACTCGGACCTCCCGCCGCAAGGACATCAGCCTGCCGCCACCGGGCCCCACACTGCTCGACCGCCTGGCAGATCGCCACGTCCCGCGGCTGGGCATCGGCAAGGTCGACGACCTCTTTGCCGGCCGGAACATCGCCAGCGTCCACGCGGCCACCAATGCTGAGGGGTATCGGCTGATCGGCTCCGCGCTGGAGAGCGCACGCCGTGGGCTGATCTTCGCGAACATCCTCGAATTCGATCAGTCGTGGGGTCATCGAAACGACGTGCCCGGATTCACCGCTGGGCTCCGTGAACTCGACGGCGCCCTGCCGGGGCTTCTGGCCCAAGTGCGGGAAGGCGACCTCGTTATCTTTACCGCGGATCACGGGAACGACCCGACCACCCCGTCCACCGATCATTCGCGCGAACGGGTGCCGTTGCTCGTCTATGGCCCCCGTGTCAGGTCCGCCCCGCTGGGGGAACGCGCGACCTTTGCGGATGTCGGGCAGACCGTGGCGGAGTTCCTTGGCACCGAGCCACTGGAGTGGGGGCGCTCGTTCCTGGGAGAGGTGTGGAATGGCTGACGTCCTGCTGGAGGCTGCCCGCGCGGTCCAGCATCATGCCTACGCCCCCTATTCCGGGTTCCGGGTCGGGGCGGCACTTGAGACCGAGGACGGCCGGATCTTCGTCGGCTGCAACGTGGAGAACGCCTCGTACGGCATCACGATTTGTGCCGAGCGGACGGCGCTCGCCTCGGCCGTCGCGGCCGGCCACCGCCGGTTTCGCCGCATCGTCATCGTCAGCGACAGCGAGCCGCCGGCCTCGCCGTGCGGGGCCTGCCGCCAGATGCTGGCGGAGTTCGGGATCGCGCTGCGTGTTGAGGCGGTCGGGCCGGGGCAGGCCCTGCATTGGACCCTGGCAGAACTCCTGCCGGATGCATTTACCTCGCACCGTCTTGAGGCATCTTGATCGCTCTTCTATCCCGGTTTGGCGCGCAACGAGTGGCGCTCTGTGTTGTCGGCCTGGTTGCCGTCGGCCTTGCGGGCTGTACCGAGGATTTTACCACGCCAGGGTCCTGCCCCCAGACCTGTCCGGGCGGAACGATCGTCGTGCGCGACACTGTCATCGACGCCACGCTTGACGGAGACAGCACCTACGTCGGCTATGTCTTCCCCGGGGAGGGCACGGGGCTCCTCGTCTCGACGGCGCCCTCCTCGAATCAGTACCTGACCGCGATGCGGTTCGGCCTGTTGCCCGACTCCGTTCGCATCGACGATTCGCTCTACACGTACACCATCGACAGCGTCGCCATCACCCTGGGCGTGTTGGCCCGCGACTCGTCGGCCACAGGGCTCTGGCTGCAGATGTTCCGGGCGCCGGCGACCCTCGACAGCGGCGTGACCTATACCGATGTCTCGGGGTACATGACCCCTGCGACCTTCCTGGACAGCATCGCGATCGAGGATACCCTCGAGTCAGGCAATGTGCGGGCGGTGTTTGAGGGGGCGGACCTGGTCAAGCTCGACATCCCGCCTGCGGACAGTGGCGTCTTGGCCATCGCGGTCTCCGTGACGGCAGACTCAACGACCGGGGTGGAAATCGGCAACACCTCGGCGGCCACGTTCCTTCCGACGATCACCTGGTACATCAGCGTCCCCGAGGTCGATTCCACCAAACAGCCGGCGAACATTCGCCGGGTGCCGACCTTCACGACGTATGTGCAGGAGAATCCCCCAGCCGTCGATCCAGACCAACTCATGGTCGGGGGCGGGCCGTCGGCGCGGTTCATTGTCCGGTTCAGCGTCCCCGATAGCGTGCTCGTCGGCGCGCAGATCCTGCGTGCCGAATTGATGCTGACTCCCGTGCAGCCGATCGTCGGTGTCCCGGGCATCGGCACGACCATTACCGCCCGCGGCGTGCTGAGCGACCAGGGAGGCAAGTCGCCCCTGGTGCCGCTGATCGCCACCTCAACGGAGGTCACGGTCGGCTCCGCGGACACGGTGGTGGTGGAAGTGGTGGAGATCGTGCGCACCTGGCAGCTGGAGACGAACCCCCCGGCGCAGGCGTTCTTCATTTCGCTCCAGCCCGAATCCTCGTCGTTCACCATTCCGATTTTCGCGTCGACGCGAAGCCCTGGCGGTATCCCTCGTCTTCGCGTCACCTATGTGGCCCCGCTCGATTTCGAGGAGCCCTGAGTGCGACGCTTCCTGATGACCCTCGCGCTCCTCTGTGGCGCGGGAGGCAGCGCGGCTGCCCAGTCCTCGGCCTTCGACGCGCGCGCGCTCGGGATCCCGCAGCCGCCGCTCTCGGCACGCTCGGTCGGGATGGCCGGCAGCATGAGCATGCTCGACGGCATGTCGGCCACGAATCCCGCGGCGATCACGTCCATCATTGGCCTGACGATCGGCATCAATATGTTCCAGAACTGGCGCTCCAGCACGACGCCAGGCGGGACGGGATCCGGTTCCGACGCCGGGATGCCAAACCTCATCGTCGTCAACCGAATCAAGGACACGCCGTACTACGTGTCCGGGAGTTTCGGGTCGTACACCGACCGCGATTTCGGTTTCGTCACCACCGACTCGACGCCCGTCAACGGCCAGCCCGTCGGATTCCGGGACTCACTCGAGTCGCGCGGCGGGACCTCCGACTTCCGGCTGGCCCTCGGCTACCGAAACGGAAACATCCTGGCCGTCGGCCTGGGGTTGCATTTCATCACCGGCTCCAACCGCTTCTTCCTGAGCCGCATCTTCGATGACTCGCTCTTTGCACCGGTTCGGCAGCGCTCCGAGTTGGCCTACAACGCCATCGGCATGAGCCTCGGCGCGGTCTACCATCCGATCGAGCCGCTGCTGATCTCAGCGTTGGTGCGGAAGGATGGCTCGATGAATGTCGACCGGGACTCCCTGCAGGCCTACACCTACGAGCTCCCGTGGACCCTCGCCGGCGGCGCCCAGTACCAGATCAAGGGGCGCGGGACCGTCAGCGCCGAGGTCACCTATACGACCTGGGCGAACGCCAACCAGGAGTTGCTAAGCAACGGCGGAACCGGCGCGGAGAATGCCCTCGACGCCGCCCTGGGAGTGGAGCTCACCACCTCCCGCCCGACCCCGAGCAAGTTCCCGCTCCGCCTCGGCCTGCGGAGCCGAAAGCTCCCGTTCCCGCTGACGCCGGGGGTACAGCCCTCCGAATTCAGCGTGGCTATCGGCACCGGCGGGCGATTTGCCAAGGGGCACGCAGCCGCCGACGTCGCGCTGCAGCGACTCTGGCGGTCGGACGACAACGGCTTCTCCGAGGACGCCTGGGTGCTCACCCTCGGGCTGACCCTCAAGCCCTGAGATGCGCTCCGACTCCACCCCGCGCCGAGTCTACGTAGAAACCTACGGCTGCCAAATGAACGTGGCGGATTCGTCGCTCATTCTCGGCGCGCTCGGCCGCGAGGGCTTTGTGCCCACCGACAACCCCGACGGTGCCGACGTTCTCCTGGTCAACACCTGCGCCGTGCGCGACAACGCGGAACAGCGGGTGTTTGGGCGGGTTGGGGAGTTGCAGCGCTATGCCCATCCAGGGACCGTCCTCGGTGTGGTCGGCTGCATGGCCCAGCGGCTCGGACCCGAACTGCTGGCGCGTGTCCCCCGTGTCGATCTCGTGGCGGGACCCGATGCCTACCGAAACCTCCCCGACCTGATTCGGCAGGCCTTTGCCGGCGATCGGGTCCTGGACACGGAATTCCGCTCGTGGGAACACTACGAGGACGTTCCGCAGGCGCGGGACACCGGGCCGATGGCCTTCGTGACCGTCCAGCGGGGCTGCGATTACAAGTGCACGTTCTGCATCGTTCCGTACACGCGTGGCGCGGAACGCAGCCGCAGTTTGCGGGAGGTCGTCGGGGAGGTGGAACAGCTGGTCGCCACCGGCACCAGCGAGGTCACCCTCCTCGGGCAGACGGTCAACAGCTACCACGACGGCACGCACGACTTCGGCGACTTGTTGCGGGCCGTCGGTGCGGTTGCCGGCATCCGGCGGGTGCGGTTCACGAGCCCATACCCGACTGACTTCACTCCCCGGGTCATCCAGGCCATGGTGGAGACGCCGGCGGTGTGCGAGCATGTCCATCTTCCCGCCCAGAGTGGGTCGGATGGCGTACTCCGCCGGATGCTGCGGCGGTACACCCGCGCACGGTACCTTGAAGTGGTGGCGGAGTTGCGCACGGCCATGCCCGGCATCACGATTTCGACGGACCTCATCGTCGGCTTCCCTGGCGAGACCGAGGGGGACCTCGACGAGACTCTGTCGCTGGTGGACGAGGCGGGATTCGACGAAGCGTATACATTTCTCTATTCGCCCAGAGACGGCACCCCCGCCATGCGGATCCCCGGGCATGTGCCCGAAACGGTCGGGGCGGAACGGCTGCAACGGTTGATTGCGCACGTGCGGAGCGGGACCCGCCAGCGCAACGCAGGCCGGGTGGGCGGGGTCCACGAGGTGCTGGTCGAGCGACCCGCCCGTCGAGGCGGGCAGATGCTCGGGCGCACCCGGTCCAATCTGCTCGTCGTGCTCGACCTTCCCATGGAGAGCGTTGGCGAGTATCACACGGTGCGGCTCACGGGCACCACAGGATCCACGTTCACGGGCGCCGTGGTCGCCCCCCAACTGGCGGTCCTATGATTCACAATCTGGTTGAAGAGCACGTGATCGCGGCCTACGATGCGTTGAAGGGCCACTTCCCCGGCTTTTGCGGATGTGAGGTCTGCCGGAGTGACGTGATGGTCTATGCGCTCAATCGCCTGCCGGCGAAGTATGTCGCGAGCATCGAGGGCAAGGTGGTCACCGAGCTGAATCTCGATAAGGACCAGACCCGGGTCACGATCGAAATTCATGTGATGGAGGGTTTCCGGAAGGTGACGCGGACTCCACGCTGTGGCCGGGCGGCGCCCCCTTCCACATGAGGCGCCCGGGGCCATGAACCCCCCGCTCGCCGCCTGCATCGCATTCGCCTACGGGGCCGGTCTCGCGACCGGCCTCGCGCGTTTTCCAGCCCCAGTCGTCGCCCTCCTGCTCATCCTCCCTCTGGTGATAGCCGGCACCGGGCCGGTCCGGAAACTCAGCGTGATCGGCATTGTCCTCGGTTTGGCTGCCGGCTCGCTCGCCCGGCGCGCCGACCAGGCCACCTGCGCGGCAATGCTCCCGTCGGGTCACGTTACCGTCACCCTCCGCGCCGAGGAACCGGTCGATTCAGGGGGAGCACGGACGCGAGCCACGCTGCCGAGGAGTGGATGTCGGGGCGCCGTCACCGTGGCGTGGCCGAAGTCGATGCGGGCGCCGGCCGGAACGGAACTGGAAGCCCAAGGGCGCTGGCGGCCGAGGGCTGCGCGCTTCGGCCGTCCAGGAGGAATCCTCCTGGTTTCGGAGGTGAGCCAACTGGCGCTGCGCGCCACAACCGGGAACCGCATCAGGACCGGCATTCATGAAACCGCCCGGCGGCTGTATGGCCGGCGCGCTCCGCTGGTCGACGCACTCGTGCTCGGACGGAGAACCGACCTTGATCGGGACCTCCTGGAAGACTTCGCCGGCGCAGGGTTGATGCACCTATTGGCGATCAGCGGGTTTCATCTCGGCGTGCTGGCCGGCTGGGTGTTCCTCCTCCTGCGGCTCTGCCGGGTTCGCCGCGAGACCGCCGGATTTGCGGCGGCGTGGTTTGCGGTTGCCTACACCACGTTCCTTGGATGGCCCGCTCCCGCCGCACGGGCAGCGACGCTCGCGGTGCTCCTTGCGTTGGAGCGGAGCAGGCAGCGCATGCCCCGGGGAGGGGCACTCCTCGGGACGACGGCGCTCCTCGTCCTCATTGGCGACCCGTGGGCGGTGCTCGCAGTCGGTGGCTGGCTCTCCATCGCGGCGCTCTGGGGCGCGGTCACCTTCGCCGGCTGGGCCGGACGGCGATTGGGTAGCGGCGCAGTGCTTCGCACCCTCGCGACCTCCATCGGAGCCACCTTTGCCACGGCGCCCGTGACCGCCGCCGCCCTCGGGACGGTTGCCCTGGCTGGGATCGCCCTCAACCTGGTCGCCATTCCCCTTGCGGCGCTGGTCGTTCCCGCCGTCGTGGCCAGCCTGGCCATCGGAACGGTACTCCCGGCCGCGGCCGCGCCGCTCGCCGCCGGCGCCGGCGTGGGGCTGGGGCTCTTGCAGGAGGTGGCCCGCTGGGGCAACGCCCTGCCGGCCGGGCACCTCATCGTGTCGGCCACGCCCTGGGCCGCGCTTCCCTGGGTGGCCGTCCTCCTGGCACTGCTCTGGATCTTCAACCGCACGACCCGTCTCGAGGCACTCCGCCGACTTGGCTGGTGCGCGACGGCGGTGGTGTGGGCGTGGATCGCCCTCGTCGCCGTTTCTGGAATTGGAGTTCGACCTGACGGGGGGTCGGAACTGGCGTTACATTTTCTGGACGTCGGGCAGGGCGACGCCGTGGCGATCCGGACCCCGGGGGGGCACTGGATCCTCGTCGACGGAGGGCCGGCGGGGCACTCCTTCGATGCCGGTCGGCGGATCGTCGTTCCGTTCCTGCGACGGCACGGGGTTCGGCGGGTGGATGCGGTGGTGCTGTCGCATGCCCACGCCGATCACCTGGGGGGAGTTCCCTCGATCCTCGACCGGGTGGTGGTGCGGGAAGTGGTCGATCCCGCGCTCGCGAGCGCGGAACCGCTCTACGCCGAATTCCTGGCGCAGCTCGATGCGCTCGATACCCCGTGGATGCGTGCGCGCCGCGGGGACCGCTTCACGCTCGACAGCGTCGAGTTCCGCGTCCTCCACCCGGACACGACCTGGGATGGCTGGGGGCAGGATCTGAATGAGAATTCGCTCGTCCTGTCCGTCGAATACCGGGAGTTCCGAGCGATTCTGGCCGGGGATGCCGGCCTTCCCGTGGAGGCGGTCCTCGCAGGGCGGGTGGGGCGGGCAGACCTGCTTAAGGTGGGCCACCACGGGAGTCGGGGGGCGACGGGGGCGCGGTGGCTCGCGGAACTGGCGCCAACCACCGCGGTCATCAGCGTCGGGAAGGACAATCGGTATGGCCATCCTTCGCCCGAGGCGATGGCGCGGCTGGGCGCCGCGGGCGTGGAGGTATTCCGCACTGATCACGACGGCACCATCGAGGTTCGGACGGACGGCCGGGCCATGACCATCCATTCCCGCCAGGGAGTGATCACGCACACAGTGAGTGAGCCATGATCGGAAGCACGGCGGTCACGACCATTGAACGGTTCATCATCGACCAGGAACACAAGTACCCCGAGGCGACCGGGGAGCTGTCAAACCTGCTCTACGACATCGCGCTGGGGGCCAAGCTCATCGCTGCAGCCACCCGCCGGGCCGGGTTGGTGAACATCCTCGGCGCCATGGGACAGGTGAACGTGCAGGGCGAGGAGCAGCAGAAGCTCGATGTCTTCGCCAACGAGATCCTGAAGAACGCGCTGAACCACACGGGACGGGTCTGCGTCATGGCCTCCGAAGAGGACGATGCACCGATCCCCATCCCGCCGGAGTATCCCGCCGGCAAGTATGTCGTACTGTTCGACCCGCTCGACGGTTCCTCCAACATCGACTCGAACGCCTCCGTGGGGACGATCTTCAGCGTCTACCGGCGCGTCTCGATGGAGGGCCGGGGCACGATGGACGACGTCCTGCAGCCGGGGCATCACCAGGTTGCCGCCGGGTATGTGCTCTATGGGTCGAGCACCATGCTGGTGTACACCACGGGGCAGGGGGTGCACGGCTTTACCCTCGACCCCACGATCGGGGAGTTCCTGCTGTCGCATCCTGACATCAAGACGCCGGAGGTCGGCAAGTACTACAGCGTGAATGAATCGAACTACGCGCGCTGGAACCGGGGGAGCCAGATGGCGGTGCGCGGCTTCCACGGCGACACACCGGAACGGATCCCGGGCAAGAACAGCCGGTACATCGGGGCGTTTGTGGCCGACTTCCATCGCAACCTGATCAACGGAGGGATCTTCCTTTATCCCGCCGACACCAAGAACCCGAACGGGAAGCTGCGGCTGCTGTACGAATGCAGCCCGATGGCGTTCCTCGTCGAGCAAGCGGGGGGCGCGGCCACCGACGGCGTGCGGCGGATTCTCGACCTGCAACCCGAGTCGCTGCATCAGCGGGTGCCGCTGGCCATTGGATCGAAGGCCGACGTCGAGTTCGTGACCAGGACGATGCTGGAATTCGGGACCGACGCCCCATGACCGACCCGACCCCGAAGCCGTTGTACGGTCCCGGTGACTGGAGCGGCGACCCGGCCCGGGACATCGGCGCCCCGGGCCGGTTCCCGTTTACCCGGGGCCCATACCCAACGATGTACACCGAGCGGCTCTGGACGATGCGCCAGTACGCCGGGTTTGGCACGGCCGAAGAGACGAACTCGCGCTTTCACCACCTGTTGGCGGCAGGCCAGTCCGGGTTGTCGACGGCGTTCGATCTGCCGACCCAGATGGGCCTTGATTCCGATCATCCGCTCGCGGAGGGGGAGGTCGGTCGAGTCGGCGTGGCGATCGATACCGTCGACGACCTGGCGCTGCTGTTCCGGGGCATCCCACTGGACCAGGTGTCCACGTCGATGACCATCAACGCCACCGCTGCCATCCTCCTGGCGATGTACGTGGTGGTCGGGGAAGAGCAGGGGGTGTCGCCGGGCGCGCTGAGCGGCACCATCCAGAACGACATCCTCAAGGAGTATATCGCCCGCGGAACGTACATCTTTCCGCCGGCGCCGTCGCTCCGCCTGATCGGTGACATCTTCCGGTACGTGTCCGAGAACGGGATGAACATCAACCCGATCTCGATCAGCGGCTATCACATGCGCGAAGCGGGGGCCACCGCCGCGCAGGAGGTCGGGTTCACGCTCGCCAATGCCCTCGAGTACGTGCGCGTCGGGGTGGCCGCCGGCTTGCCGGTCAACAGCTTCGGCCCGCGCCTGTCGTTCTTTTTCGCGGCGCACAACAACCTGTTCGAGGAAGCGGCCAAGTTCCGTGCGGCTCGGCGGCTCTGGGCGCGGCTGGTCCAGTCGCGGTTCGGCGCCGACGACAAGACGGCCCGGCTCCGCTTCCATACCCAGACGGGTGGGGTCACCCTGCAGGCCCAGCAGCCCCTCAACAACGTCGTGCGTGTCACCGTCCAGGCCCTCTCGGCGGTGCTCGGTGGCACGCAGTCCCTGCACACCAACGGGTTTGATGAGGCGCTGGCCCTGCCGTCGGCCGATGCCGCCACGCTGGCGCTCCGTACACAGCAGGTCCTCGGGTACGAGAGCGGCGTCGCCGAGGTGATCGATCCGCTGGGCGGGAGCTATTTCGTGGAAGCGCTCACCGACCGGATCGAGGCGGACGCGCTGGCGCTTATCGAGGAGGTCGATGCGATCGGTGGTGCGGCGGAGGCCGTGTCTCGCGGTCACTTCCAGGAGGCGATCGCGTCGAGCGCCTGGGAGGCGCAGCAGCGGCAGGAAGCGGGTGCGCAGGTGGTCGTCGGCGTCAACAAGTTCACGGATGACGAGCCCCCGCCGGTCATCGCGACGCCCGACTTCGCGGAGCTCGCGACCCGCCAGCGCGCCCGGCTGGATGCGGTGCGAGCCGGCCGTGACCAGGCCCGCGTCGAGGCCTCGCTGGCCGCCGTCCGGGAGGCGGCTGGCACCACCACGCCGATGATGCCACCGATTCTTGAAGCGGTGCGGAGCCGGGCGACGCTGGGTGAGCTCAGCGACGTGCTGCGCGATGCCTGGGGGACCTATCGACCGGGGCGGTGAACCTTCCTTGAACCCCGCTCCCTGAGGGGCTAAGTTTATCGGCTGGCTTTACTTAGACCGGATGGAGCGGCATGCCGACGTACGACTATCAGTGCACCGCAGGGCACGATTTCGAGAAAATCCACAAGATGTCCGAATCGCCACGAGTCAAGTGTCCGATCTGTGGCAAGGCGGCAGCGCGCCAGATTTCTGGCGGAGCCGGCCTCGTGTTCAAGGGCAGCGGATTCTACATCACCGACTATGGCAAGGACGGCAAGGGGGCCCGGAAGGCCGAAACGGGGGAGGGTTCTGGAGCCGCGGCCACGAAGCCGGATGCCGGCGGGTCAGCCGCGCCCGCCAAGCCAGGCAAGACGGAATCAACGCCTGCCAAGGAGTCGGGACCCAAGGCTGCCGGCAGCGCCAAGAAGGCGGCGGAGTGAGCGACGTGCTGCGGGAGGCGCTCGGGCGCGTGGCCGAGGCGCTGGGCGCGCCGGATGCTGAGTTCGTGCTGGAGCGGCCGAAAGACGCGGGCCACGGCGACCTCGCCACGAACCTGGCCATGGTGCTGGCACGGGTGCAGCAGACGTCGCCTCGCACCGTGGCAGCCAGGATCATCGAGACGCTCGAGTTGCCACCCGGCGTGGTGGAGAAGACCGCAATCGCCGGCCCCGGGTTCATCAATTTCTGGCTCGCGACCGACGAACTCGCCGCCGCGCTCCGCGCGATCATCGCGGCGGGAGATCGGTACGGCGCGCACGAGTCCGGTGCGGGGCTGCGCGTCAACGTCGAGTTCGTGTCGGTCAACCCCACCGGCCCGCTGCATGTGGGGCATGGGCGCGGCGGGGCGTTGGGAGACGCCATCTCGTCGCTGCTGGAGTGGACCGGGCACCGGGTGACGCGCGAGTTCTATCTCAACGATGCCGGTGTCCAGATTGACCGGCTGGCCCAGAGCCTCTGGGCGCGAGTGCAGGAGGCGGTGGGTCGTCCCGGCGCGATCCCCGAGGGTGGCTACCACGGAGAGTATCTGCGCGGCGATGCCGCCCGGCTGCTGGAGCGGGAAGGGCGCGCGCTCGCGGAGCTGCCGGAGGAGGAAGGAGTCCGGCGCTGCCGGGTGCTCGCGGTGCAGATGCAGCGGGAAACCCAGGATGAGGACCTGGCCAGCTTCGGCGTTCGCTTTGACCTGATTTCCTCAGAGCAGGCCATCTACGATCGGGGCGCGATCGACGACACGCTCGCATTGCTGGACGCCCGCAGGCTCACCTTCGAACGCGACGGCGCCCTGTGGCTGCGGACCACCGACTTCGGCGACGACCAGGACCGGGTGCTGCGGAAGAGCGACGGGACCTACACCTACTTCCTGCCGGATATCGCCTATCACGTCGACAAGCACGACCGCGGATTTGATCGCGTCATCGACGTGTGGGGCGCGGATCACCATGGCTACGTCCCCCGCGTCCGGGCCGCGATGCGTGCGCTCGGGTACCCCGACGAGTTCTTCCACGTCTCGATCGTGCAGCTGGTCAAGGTGCTGCGCGGTGGCGAAGAGGTGAAGATGTCGAAGCGGTCAGGGGAGTTCATCACCTTGCGCGACCTGATCGACGAGACGGGACCCGATGCCGCCCGGTATTTCTTCCTGATGCGCCGGGGCGACTCGCAACTCAATTTCGACCTCGACCTGGCCACGAGCCAGAGCGACGAGAACCCGGTCTTCTACGTGCAGATGGCGCACGCCCGGGTGAGCGGCATCTTCCGGGTGGCGGAGATCGACCCCGAGAGCGTGAGCGCGGACGTGCAACTCGATGCGCTGCCCGCTCCCGAGGACCGCGAATTGCTCAAGAAGCTGACCGCGTTTCCGGAAGTCACCGCTCGTGCGGCGAGGGAGCTCGAGCCGCACCGGGTCACCGGCTACCTCGAGGAACTCGCGCGGCTGACCCACGGCTGGTACCACAAATGCCGAGTCCTCGGCGAACCGCCCGAGGTCGAGCGGGCCCGCCTCGCCCTGGCCCGTGCCACACGCATTGTCCTGGCCAACGGCCTCACCCTTCTCGGCCTGACGGCCCCCGACCGGATGTGATGCGATGACTCTGATGGTTGTCGGCAGCGTGGCGCTCGACTCAATCCATACCCCCTTCGGCGAGACGGCCGATGCGCTGGGCGGCTCCGCGGTGTATTTCAGCGTGGCGGGATCCCTCATGCATCGGGTGCACGTCGTCGGTGTGGTCGGCGACGACTATCCGGTGGCGGAGCTCGATCGCCTGGCGCCGCGGGGCATCGACTGGACGGGGGTGGAGCGCGCCAAGGGCGAGAGCTTTCGCTGGAAGGGGAAGTATTCCTACGACCTCCAAAGCCGGGAGACGCTGGAGACCCGGCTCGGTGTCTTCGCGGCATTCCAGCCCAAGATTCCGGCGGCGCTGCGCGCGGCGAAGTTCGTCTTCCTCGGGAACATCGACCCGGCGCTGCAGAACGGCGTGCTCGATCAGGTGACTTCGCCCACGCTCGTCGTCTGTGACACCATGAACTACTGGATCCAGAGCGCGAAGCCGGAGCTGATGAAGCTGCTGAAGCGGGTGGATGTCCTGATGGTCAATGATGGCGAGGCGCGCGAGCTCTCCGGCGACTGGAATATCCACCGGGCGGGGCGATGGATCCTGGCCCACGGTCCGAAGCGGGTGGTCATCAAGCAGGGAGAATTCGGCGCCTTGCTCATCGAACCGGGCCGGACGTTTTACGTGCCCGCGTACCCGTTGGAGGAGGTCTTCGACCCCACGGGGGCGGGCGACGCATTTGCCGGCGGGTTCATGGGGTACCTGGCGCGGGCGGGCAGCGCCGACAGCGATCACCTGCGGCGGGCCATGGTGTACGGCGCGGCGATGGGATCGTTCGCGGTCTCCCAATTCGGCATCAAGGGGTTCGACGGGGTGACCACGGTGGATGTCGAGAAGCGGGTCCGGGCATTCCACGATCTTACCCATGTCGCGCAGGCGGAGCGCGTCCCATGACGGAGTCAGGCAACCCCCGGCAGTACGCGGCGGCAGGGGTGGACCTGGTCGACGCGGATGCCGCCAAGGAACGGATCGGGCGACTCGTCGCCGGCACCCGGACGCCGTTGACGGTGGGGCGCGTCGGGGCCTTCGGGGGCATGGTCCGGATTCCCCCGGGCATGCGGAACCCGACGCTGGTCATGAGCACCGATGGCGTGGGCACCAAGGTCCTCGTTGCCCAGCAGGTGGGTCGCTTCGACACCGTCGGTGAATGCCTCGTCAACCACAGCGTCAACGACATCCTCGTGCACGGCGCACGGCCGGTGGCGTTCATGGACTACATCGCCGGGGCGGGCCTCGGCATCGAGATGATCGCCGACATCGTCGAAGGCGTCGCCCGCGGATGCCGCGCACATGCGATGGACCTCGCCGGTGGGGAAACGGCCCAGATGCCGGGGCTCTACGCGCACGGGCACTTCGACCTGGCCGGCACCATCATCGGGGTGGTCGAGGAGGACGAGGCCCTCCACGGCGACGCCGTGGCGCCAGGCGATGTCCTCCTGGGCTACGCCTCCACCGGCCTCCACACCAACGGGTACACGCTGGCGCGCAAGATTGCCGGGCAGGACCTCGGGCTCGGGATCACGGATGAGTGGCCCGGCCTCGGGCAATCTGTCGCCGATGCATTCCTGGCGGTGCATCGGAGCTACGCCAAGGCGGTCACGCCGGTGTTTGCCCAAGTCCATGCGCTCGCGCACATCACCGGAGGCGGAATCCCCGGCAACCTGGTCCGGGTCCTGCCGGAGAGATGCGAGGCGGTCGTGGAGACCCACAGCTGGGAATGGCCGCCGCTGTTCCGACTGATGCAGGAAGCCGGCAAGGTCTCCACCGACGAGATGCGGGACGTTTTCAATCTCGGGGCAGGGATGATCGCGGTGTTGCCGCAGGGCGCCGTCGCAGCGGCGGAAGCCGCCGCCGCCGCGGACGGCGTGAAGGCCTGGGTCATGGGGCAGATCGTCTCCGGACCCCGCGGCGTGCGGTTCACCTCGTGAGTGAGGCGCCTCGCTGACGTGAGCCCAGCCGCCCGGATGCCACGCGCAATCGAGCTCGCCTGGCGCGGCTGGGGGCGGGTGCATCCCAACCCCCTGGTCGGCGCGGTGGTGCTCGACCCGGCAGGCGAGGTCGCAGGAGAAGGCTGGCACGCCGAATTCGGTGGCCCACACGCGGAACGCATGGCCCTCGACGCCGCCGGCGACCGTGCGCGCGGTGGCACGCTGCTCATAACGCTGGAGCCGTGCCGGCATCACGGGAAACAGCCCCCCTGTACGGACGCGATCCTCGCCGCCGGCATCGCGCGTGTGGTGTTTGCGCTGGAGGATCCGAGCCCCGAGGCAGGCGGCGGCGCGGAACTGCTGCGGGCAGCCGGTGTCGCAGTCGAGGGGGGAGTCGAGCGAGAGGCGGCCGCGGCCCAGAACGCCGCGTTCCTCGCTCGCTCGCGCAATCCAGACATCCCCTGGGTGGCCCTGAAGCTCGCAACGTCGCTCGATGCGCGGATCGCCGATGGTTTCGGGCGGTCGCGGTGGATCTCCGGCGAGGAGGCCCGTGACTACGTGCACTGGCTCCGGGCGGGGATGGACGCGATTGGCGTGGGCGGTGCCACGGCCCGCGCCGATGATCCGTCGCTGACGGTCCGCGGAACGGTGGAGCCGCGGCGAGCCCCCCTCCGGGTCGTTTTCGACCAGACGGGCAACCTGCCGACGACGCTGGAGGTATTGCGGACCGCCCGGGAATTGCCGACCTGTGTCGTGGCGGGCCCCTTGCTCTCGAGCGAGCGGGCAGCTGCCATCGAGGCGACCGGCACAAGGCTGCTCCGCACCCACGGGCTGCACCAGGGAATGGTCGAGCTCCGCCGAATGGGCGTTGGCTCGCTGCTGATCGAGGGTGGAGGGCAGCTGGCGGGGGCCTTGCTCCGAGAGGGACTCGTGGACCGATACTACTGGATCCAAAGCCCGATCTGGCTGGGCGACGGCGCCGTCCCGGCGGTGGCGGGATTGCCGGGCATCGAGCTGGCCTCGGTCGGCCGGTGGGAGGTCGTGGAACGACGGGTGCTGGGTGCCGACACCCTTCTCGTGGTGGACCGGGCCTGATGTTCACGGGACTTGTCTCGGCTGTGGGCACCGTGCAGTCGGCCCGGGCGGCCGGCGGGGGCCGGGCCCTCGCGATTCGCGCTCCCTGGCGGGGACTGGCCCTGGGGGAGAGCATCGCCGTCGACGGTGCCTGCCTGACCGTGGCCCGACGACTGCAGGGCGCTTTCACGGTGCACATCATTGCGACCAGCCTCGAACGCACCGCCTTCGGCGCGTATCGGGCCGGCCGGCGGGTGAATCTGGAGCGGGCGCTGCGGGCGGGCGACCGGCTGGGCGGCCACCTGGTGCAGGGGCATGTCGATGGAGTGGGGACGGTGCGCCGCCTCGCCTGGAACGCCGATGCCCTCTTGATGGACATCGCGGTACCTGCGGCGGTCGCCGAGGCGTCCATTCCGCTCGGCTCGATCACGGTGGACGGGGTCAGCCTGACCGTCAACGCCTTGCGGTCACGGAACATCGTCCAGGTGTCGCTGATACCATTTACCTTGCAGCATACGACCCTCGGGGATCGCGAGGTTGGCGATCGGGTGCACCTCGAGGGTGACACGATCGGCAAATATGTGGCGGCGTGGCTGTCGCGCCGCGGAAAGCGTTCCTGATGTTCGCAAAGATCGAACAGGCTATCGAGGACCTCCGGCACGGCAAGATCGTCATCGTCGCGGACGACGAGAACCGCGAGAATGAGGGTGACCTCGTCTGTGCGGCGGAGCTGGTCACGCCCGAGATGGTCAACTTCATGGCGCTGCACGGGCGGGGGCTCATCTGCCTGGCGCTGACGGGCGAGCGGTGCGACCAGCTGGGGCTGCCACAGATGGCGGAGCACAACACCGAAGCGTTGAGCACCGCTTTCACGGTCAGCATCGACGCCGAGCGTCGCTTCGGCGTGACCACGGGCATCTCGGCCGCGGACCGGGCCGCCACCATTCACGTGGCCATCAACCCGGCCACGGTCGCCTCCGATCTTCGGCGCCCCGGCCACATCTTCCCCCTCCGCGCCAGGCCCGGCGGCGTCCTGCAGCGCGTCGGCCAGACCGAAGCGAGTGTCGACCTCGCGCGCCTGGCCGGGCTGGCGCCGGCTGGCGTCATCTGCGAAATCCTGAACGCCGACGGCTCGATGGCCCGGCGTCCCGAACTCGAGGTCTTTGCTACCCAGCACGAGCTGACCTTCGTCACCGTGGCCGATCTCGTGGCCTACCGGCTCCAAAAGGAGCGGTTGGTGCACCGGGTGGCCACGGCCCGCCTCCCCACGGAGTTTGGGCCGTTCCGGGTCATCGGATACCGGAACGACGTCGATGATGCCGAGCACGTCGCCCTGGTCCACGGTGAAGTGGAGGGCGCGGCCAACGTGCTGGTCCGCATGCACTCGAAGTGTCTGACCGGCGACGTTTTCGGATCCAGGCGCTGCGACTGCGGCGCCCAGCTGCATGCGGCGATGCGCCAGGTCGTGGCGGCCGGCACTGGGGTAATCGTCTATCTCGACCAGGAAGGGCGGGGGATCGGCCTCCTCAACAAGCTCCGGGCCTATGCGCTGCAGGATGGGGGCGATGACACCGTCGAAGCCAACGAACGGCTCGGCTTCGCTCCTGATCTGCGGAACTATGGCATCGGTGCGCAGATCCTGCGCGACCTCGGGCTGACCACCATCCGCATCCTGACCAACAATCCTCGGAAGCTGGTCGGCGTCGAAGGGTACGGGCTGGATATCACGGAGCGGGTGCCGCTCCTGATCGATCAGACACGCGAAAACACCGACTATCTCGCCGCCAAGCGCGACAAGCTCGGCCACCTCCTGGCCCACTGAACCTCATGCCTGAATACACCGGCCGACTCGGCCCCGTCGGCCGCATCGCCATCCTCGTCAGCCGCTACAACGAGATCGTGACTGGTCGCCTGCTGGAGGGGGCCCGCCATTGCTGCCGGGACGCCCGCATCGCGGATCGGCACGTCGACGTCTTCTGGGTCTCGGGCGCCTTCGAGCTGCCGATGCTGGCCGAGGAGGTCGCCCGGTCGGGGCAGTATGCCTGCCTCATTGCGCTTGGGGCGGTGGTGCGCGGTGGCACGCCGCACTTCGAGTTCGTCGCCGGCGAGACCACGCGGGGGCTCGGCACGGTGGCACGCACCCACGTGCTGCCGATCGGGTTCGGGCTGCTGACCGTGGATACGCTGGAACAGGCGCTCGAGCGGGCCGGGGGGTCGGCGGGGAACAAGGGGTACGAAGCGGCCGAGGCCGCCATCACGGCGGCCGATGCACTGGCGCGGATCAGGAGAGCTGATGCTCCGACGTGAGACCCGTGCCCGGGCGCGCGCCCTGCAACTGCTCTACGCGTGTGAAATCACCGGGACCAGTTCGGGCACCGCCGTGCAGGGCCTCGCACGATTGACCGGGCCCGCGCGGGCGCTCGACGGGGCCGAGGCGCTCGCCGGCGGTGTGCTGGCCAACCGCGAGGCGTTGGACCGACACATCCGGGATGCGGCGGACAACTGGCGGGTCGAGCGGATCGGCATCGTGGAGCGGAACATTCTCCGGCTCGGTATTTACGAGTTGGAGGTCGGGGAGACGCCGCCGAAGGTCGTCATCGACGAGGCGATCCGCCTCAGCCAGTGGTTTGGCGGCCCGAAGACGCCCGCCTTTGTGAACGGCGTGCTCGACCGGATCGCCCACTCGCTCGGGCGATTGTGAATCTCCTCCTGGTCAACTGGCTCGACCGCCTCAACCCGCAGGCCGGCGGCGCGGAGATTCACCTCTTCGAGATCTTTCGGCGCATTGCCGCGCGCGGGCATCGAGTGCGGCTGGTCTGCTCGGGGTGGCCCGGCGCCGTCCGGTCGGAGGTGGTCGATGGCATCGCGGTCACACGCGTTGCCGGCAGGAACACCTTTGCCCTTGCGGCACGAGGGGCGGTGCGGCGGGCGCTTGCCGAAGAGCCACCGGATGTCGTCGTGGAGGACATCAACAAGCTGCCCCTCTACCTTGCGGGGCTGACCGATCGTCCCTTCTGCGTCCTGGTTCCGCACCTGTTCGGGACCACCGCCTTTCAGGAGGCTCCGTGGCCGATGGCGGCCATCGTCTGGCTTGCGGAACGCCCGATTCCGTGGGGCTATCGCCGGGCGGCGTTCGAAGTGATCAGCGAGAGCACGCGCGACGACCTCGTGGCGCGCGGCGTCCCGGCCGGGCGGATCACGGTGATTCATCCCGGCGTCGACGCGACGGCCTTCCGGCCCGATCCGGCGGTCCGGCGCACGAGTCCGCCATCGTTTCTCTACGTGGGGCGCTTGAAGCGGTACAAGGGCGTGGACCTGGCCATTCGGGCGCTGCGGAAGGCCCGCGAGACCCGGCCGGAGCTGACGCTCGATATCGCCGGGTCGGGAGACGACCGGCAGCGGCTCGAGTCATTCGCCGCCGAGTTGGGCCTCGCAGAGGCGGTCCGGTTTCACGGGTTTGTCTCGGAGGAACAGAAGTTGAAACTCCTCCGCAGTACGTGGGGTAATCTCTTCCCTTCGCCCAAGGAGGGGTGGGGTATTACCGTTGTGGAGGCGGCAGCGTGCGGCACCCCCTCGCTGGCCTCGGACAGTCCCGGCCTCAGGGACTCTGTCCGGCCTGGAGAGACCGGGTACCTGGTCCCGCATGGGGACCCGGGCGCGCTCGCCGATCGAATGCTGGAACTCGCCGCCAATCCGGCCCTCGTCGAGCAGTTGGGCGTCGCTGGGCGGCGGTTCGCCGAAACCCATTCCTGGGAGCTTGCGGCCGATCGAACCGAGTCCCACCTCCGGGACCTCGCCGGCCGCTGACCCGTCATCTTCTCGGGGGGATGCATGCCCGTCATCATTTCAGCCCGCCACTGTGAGTTGCCCGACCTGCTGCGTGAGCGCGCCAACGAGATTGCCACGCGCCTGGAGCAGCGTGCCGGCCGCCCCGCCGACATCAGTGTCCTGTTCGACATCGAAGCCGGCGTACCGACGGCGGAACTCCAGCTTCGTGCGCCAGGTGAGGAACCGATTCTCGCCACCGGCCGCGGGGATGATCACCGGTCCGCGCTCGACCAGGCAGAGGGGCGGTTGCGCCGGCAAATGGCAAAGCCGGGCACCCGGCGGCTGCGCAACCGGAAATCGACGGAAGTGGACAACGTGTGACGCTCCGTCTCCGCGATCTGGTTGAAGGGAGTGGCGAGACGCTCCAGCTCGAGTGCCTGACTGGGGCACTCGGCCTCGACCGCTTCCTGCCGGACTCGGAGGTGGCGAGCCCTGGCCTGGCGCTCGCCGGCTTCACGCCCCGCTTCATCGCGCAGCGCATCCACGTCTTCGGCGAGACCGAGATCACCTATCTGGCATCGCTGGACGCGCCCGGCCGGCAGGCCGCGCTCGACGCGCTCTTCGCCTTTGATCTCCCCGTCATCTTCATTACGAAGGGTCTTGATGCTCCCGCCGAGCTGATGGCGCTCGCAGAACGCCGCCAGGTCCCGGTGGTCCGCACGCAGCTCAAGACGGCGGAGTTCTATCGGCGGATCAAGCCGGTGCTCGAGGAGGCCTTTGCCCCGAGGACGACCCTGCACGGCTCCCTCGCCGACGTCTACGGCGTGGGCCTGTTGTTCATCGGCCGCTCCGGCATCGGCAAGAGCGAGTGCGTGCTCGACCTGGTCGAACGGGGCCATCGCCTGGTCGCCGATGACGTGGTGCAGGTCTCTCGCCGGGGCAACGGCGTCCTGATCGGGAAGGGTCACGAACTCGCGCAGCATCACATGGAAATCCGCGGCATTGGCCTGGTGGATATCTCCGCGCTCTTCGGCGTGCGGGCCATCCGCCAGCAGAAGCGCATCGAGGTCGTGGTCCAGCTCGAAGACTGGGAACACGCCCAGGAGGCCGAACGGACCGGGCTCGGGCAGCAGGAAGTCGAGATCCTGGACGTGAAGGTGCCCAAGGTGATCGTCCCGCTGAATCCGGGCAAGAACCTCACCGTCATTTCCGAAGTCGTGGCCATGATGCACCTGCTTCGGTATTCGGGCGTGGATGTGGCGGCCGCGTTCAACGAGCGACTCATCCGCCGCATGAAGGAGCAGCGGGGCATCCGCGAATACCTGCAGGAAGACTATGAGTGACACCCTGCGCGGCGTCGTCGTCTGTCATGGAGGTTTGGCGGCGGCGCTCGTCACGGCGGTCGAGCAGATCACCGGCCTGACCGGGCACCTCGTGGCGGTCACCAACACCGGTTGCGACCGTGACAGCCTCGAGGCGCGTATCGCCGATGCGATCGCTGGCGCGCCGGCGGTGATCTTTGTCGACATGCCAAGCGGGTCCTGCCTCTTCGCCGCGCTGCACCGTTTCCGTGGCGAGCCCACCGTCAAGGTCGTGACCGGCGTGAACCTCGCCATGCTCATCGACTTCGCGTTCCATGTCGAGGAATCGCCGGCAGACGCGGTCACTCGCGCCCTCGCCACTGGCGAACAGGCCATCAAGGCGCCCTGATGCCCATCCGGCTCTGTCGCATCGATGATCGGCTGATCCACGGACAGGTGGTGCTCGGCTGGGCACGGTCACTCGATATCGCCGACATCGTCCTCGTCGACGATGAGGTCGCCGCCAGCGCATGGGAGCAGGACCTCTACCGGATGGCGGTACCGCCGGAACTGCAGGTCGAATTCGTGAATACCGAGCAGGCCCGCGCGCGCCTCGCCGAATGGCAGCGGGGCGCCCTCGCGGTGCTCATCCTCACCGGATCCATCGAGACGATGGCGCGGTTGCTGGCCGACGTTCCGCATCCTCCCGCGATCAATCTCGGCGGTATTCACCATCGCGATGGCCGCACGGAGCGACTGCCCTACCTCTACCTGACGGACGAAGAGCTGCAGGAGCTCCAGCGGCTCCATGCCGCCGGCATCAAGGTGTCGGCCGAGGATGTCCCGGGAGGAGGGGCGGTCAGCCTCGAGGCGCTCGCGTGATGCACATGCCGCTGCCGCTGCTCCTGGCGGCTCTCCTGCTGTGGGGGACCATCGTCGGGCTCGATCTCGTGAGCGTACCCCAGGGGCTGCTCGCGCGGCCGCTGGTGGCTGGGTCGGTGGCCGGCTGGCTGGTCGGGGACATCGAGGCGGGGTTGCGTGTCGGCGCGGTGCTCGAGCTGTTCGCGCTCGACGTCCTCCCCGTCGGGGCAAGCAGGTACCCCGAGTACGGCCCGGCCTCGGTGGGGGCCGTTGCCGCCGCGGCATTTCTGCCGCCGGGCCTCGGCACGGGCATCGGAGTGCTCCTCGGCCTCATGGTCGCCGCCGTCGCGGCCCGCACCCTCGACGGGCTGCGCCACGCAAACGCCCGGCATGTCCATCGTCTGGCCGCCGAGCTCGAGGCCGGGTCCACGACCGCCATTCGGCGACTGCAATGGGCCGGCCTCGGTCGGGATGCCGCGCGGAGTGTCGGGATCACCGCGCTCGGACTGGTGCTCGCGCTCGGCGTCATGAACTGGGTGCGGCTCGAGTGGCTGCCGCCAGCGTTGACACCAGTGCTCGTGGGTGTCGCGCTGGCTGCCGCGTTCACCGGCGCCTTTCGCACCGCGGGTCATGGGAGGCGCCTGGTGTGGCTGGGCCTCGGCGTTGCCACCGGCGTCCTGGTCGCTGTGGGACTCGGAGTGGCGGCATGAACGGGCGTGGTCGGGCGCTGCTTCGGTTGCTCGCCGTACAGGGCGCCTGGAGCTACGAGCGGATGATCGGCGTCGGGATGGGGTACGCCGCACAGCCACTCCTCGGCGCTATCGCACAGGAGGATCCGGCCCGCCACCGGGAGGCGACGGCGCGATCGGCCGAATTCTTCAACTGCCATCCCTACCTGGCGGGGCTGGCCCTCGGCGCCTCGGCACGGGCGGAGCACGACCGGGTTCCGGGAGCACAGATTCAGCGGCTCCGGACCGCGCTCTGCAGTCCGCTTGGAGCGCTCGGCGATCAGTTCTTCTGGGCCGGCCTGGTCCCGCTGCTGATGGCGCTGGCCCTGATCGGGGTCGTGTTCGGGGGCGGTGGGGGGCTGCTCGGTGCCGTGGTCGTGGTGTACAACGTCATCCGGATCGCGGTGACGCGATGGGCACTGGCCACGGGGCTGAACACCGGTATGCAGGTGGGCAGTGCCATTTCTTCCTCGTGGTTGCCGAAGGCCGTGTCCCGGATTTCCGCGCCGGCGGGATTTGCCGTCGGCCTGGCGTTGCCGCTGACGGGCCTGTGGCTGCTGTTGCCCTGGGTGGCCGCGATGGGCGACGCGGTTGTCCTGACCGGCGCCAGCGCGGGCATCGCGCTTGCGGCGCGCCGGTGGGGCGGCCCCCGCTGGTCGTCGCTTCGCGTTGGGCTGCTGCTTGCCGTACTCACTCTTCTCTGGACGAGGTTTGCGCCGTGATCGAACGCCAAGCGACGATCGTGAATCCGCTGGGAATGCACGCACGGCCTGCGGCACGTCTGGTCAAGCTGGCGTCCGGTTTCCAGTCGCACATCGAACTGGTCAAGGACGACCTGGCGATCAACGGGAAGAGCATCATGGGGGTGATGATGCTGGCCGCCGAGTGTGGGAGCGCCATCACCATTCGCGCCGAGGGACCGGACGCCGAGGCGGCGCTGGATGCGCTGGTCGCGCTCGTGGCGGACGGGTTCGGCGAGTCGTGAGCGATCTGCGCCGCCTGCAGGGGATCGGGGTCTCACCCGGGGTTGGCTTCGCGGCCGCCATGGTGGTGCATTGGGGATTCCCCGATGTACCCGACCGCACCGTGGAGGAGGAGGAGGTCGCGGGCGAAGTCGCGCGGTTGCTCGCCGCGGTCGGCGGGGCCGTCGCGGGCCTGGAGGCGTTGCGTGAACGGGTGCTGGTGCGCGCCGGGGTCGAGGAATCACGCATCTTCGAGGCGCAAATTCTCATGGTGCAGGATCCCGACTTCCTTGCCGGGGTCGAGTTGCTCATTCGGCAGAACCAGCTGAGCGCCGAGACGGCGTACGAGTTCAAGGCGCTCGAACTCAGGAATCTCTGGGCCAGTTCGGGCAGTGCGCAGCTGCGGGAACGCCTCGCGGACCTGACGGCAATCCAGCGCAGGGTCGTCCTGAAGCTGATGGGACAGACCGAGCGCGAGCCGTGGTCCGGGACGCTCGATGAGCAGGTGATCGTGGTCGCGCACGAGCTTTCCCCCGGATTGACCGTCCAGCTCGACCGGGAGCATGTGGTCGGCCTGCTGAGCGAAGAGGGCACCCGGACGTCCCACGCGGCCATCCTGGCCCACTCGCTCGGGATTCCGGCCGTCATGGGCGTACCGGGGGCGATCCAACGCGTCCGGGATGGACAGATGATCCTCCTCGACGGGCGCACTGGTACGGTCATCCTCGACCCGACCCGGGGTGAGCTGGAGGAGGCCAAGACACGGCTTCACCGGCGGCACCGCCTCGAACTCAAACTCGAGGCGGGGCTGCTGGAGCCCGCTGTCACGCCCGACGGGCGGCGACTGGCGCTGCGGGGCAACATCGACCTGCCGGAAGAGATCGAGCCTGCCGTTCGTCACGGCGCGGAAGGGGTGGGCCTGCTGCGGACCGAGTTCCTTCTGACCGGGAGGGCGGTGGTGCCGTCCGAGACCGAGCAGACCGACTACATCCGGCGCGTGGCGCAGGCCTTCCCCGACCAGCCGGTCGTGGTCCGGACCTTCGATCTTGGCGGGGACAAGTTCCCGGTGGCCTTCGATGCGCCCGTTGAGGCGAACCCGTTCCTGGGTTGGCGCTCGATTCGCGTCTGCCTCGATCATCCTGAAATCTTCCGGCCGCAGATCCGCGCGATTCTCCGCGCCGCCGTCGGTCGTGACATCCGAATGATGCTGCCGCTTATCACCCGCGTCGACGAGGTCCAACGCGCCCGCGAAATGGTGGATGAGGAGCGCGCGCGATTGCTCGCCGCCGGAGAGGCGGCCGCGGAGCACCTCCTGGTCGGGGTGATGATCGAGACGCCCGCGGCCGTCATCATCGCCGATCGCCTCGCGGCGGTCTCCGACTTCTTCAGCATCGGGACCAACGACCTGACGCAGTACACGCTCGTGGTGGACCGCGGGAACGCGCGCCTGGCCGATCGGTTCCGCACGGAGCATCCGGCCATCCTCCGACAGCTTCGGATGGTGCGCCAGGCGGCCGACGCCGCGGGTATCCCCGTCAGCATCTGCGGGGAGATGGCCTCCGATCCGCTCTCGGCCGTCCTCCTCCTGGGGCTGGGTTTCGTCGAACTGAGTGTCGCGCCGCCGGCGCTTCCCATCCTGAAATTGATCGTGCGGAGTGTGCCGGTGTCGGTGGCCGAGGAGGCCGCCAGGCAGGCGCTCGAAGCCGACAGCGCGGAGCAGGTGCGCGCCATTATCCGCGCCGCGGTCGGTGAGCACCTCGACCTCTCGGTGCTTGATCCGGCCGGTGCGTTGCCCGCATATCGACCGCCAACTAGTATTCCATCCACCTGACCGTTCCTCCCTCTCTCACCGGTTCCCCGATGACTGCCAAGCGCGCCAAGAACAAGCGATACCTGTTCACGTCCGAATCCGTGACCGAAGGCCACCCGGACAAGGTGGCCGACCAGATCTCCGATGCTGTGCTCGATGCGATCCTCGCCGAAGATCCCAACGGGCGTGTGGCGTGCGAGACGCTCGTGACCACCGGCATGGTCATGGTCGCGGGGGAGATCACCACCAAGACCTACGTCGACATCCCGGGCATCGTCCGGCAGACCGTCGAGCGGATCGGCTACAACGACGCCACGCACGGCTTCGATGCACGGACCTGCGCGGTCCTCTCATCGATCGGGCGGCAGTCGGCCGACATCGCCATGGGCGTCGACGAGTCGAGCGATAAGGCGCAGGGCGCGGGCGATCAAGGGATGATGTTCGGGTATGCCACGCGCGAAACGCGGGAGCGGATGCCGCTCCCGATCATGCTCGCGCACCGGATTGCCGAGCGACTCGCGGCGGTCCGGAAGGGGGCGCACGGGCTCGATCAGCTCGCCTGGCTCCGGCCGGACGGGAAGTCACAGGTCTCCGTCGAGTACGAGGGCGACAAACCGGTGGCCGTCCGCACCGTCGTGGTCTCCACCCAGCATGCGGAGCGTCACGCCAATCGTCAGCTGGCCCAGTCGACCATTCGGCAGGCCGTCATCGAGCATGTCATTCGTCCGGTGCTGGAAAAGGCGGGCTTCGGCGATGGCCGCACCAAGTTCCTGATCAATCCGACCGGCCGGTTTGTCATCGGCGGTCCGCACGGCGATGCCGGGGTGACGGGGCGCAAGATCATCGTGGACACCTACGGGGGCATGGCGCGTCACGGCGGCGGCGCCTTCAGCGGCAAGGACCCCTCGAAGGTGGACCGCAGCGCCACCTATGCCGCCCGGTGGGTGGCCAAGAACATCGTGGAGGCCAAGCTCGCCGATCGATGCGAGGTCCAGGTGGCGTACGCGATCGGTGTCGCGGAGCCGGTGTCCATCATGGTGGATACCTTCGGGACCGGCGTCATGCCGGACGCCCAGCTCGAGCGCGTGGTGCGGCGGTCGTTCGATCTCACGCCGCGCGGGATCATCACTGCGCTGAAGCTCAAGCGCCCGATTTACGGCCCGACCGCCGCCTATGGTCATTTCGGGCGCAAGCCGGTCAAGGCGAAGGTGAACGGGCGGATGCAGGAGTTCTTCACGTGGGAACAGCCCAGCCGGGTGCGCGCCCTGCTCAAGGAAGCGCGGTAGCACGCCGATGATCGAGGTTCAGGTGGCCCATCTCGGCCTCGATCAGACCACCAACAGCCCGGTGGTCCTGTTGAAGGAGCGCAATGGCGAGCGCGTCCTGCCCATCTGGATTGGACCCTCGGAGGCCAGTGCCATCGCCATGGAGATGCAGGGGGTCAAGGCGCAGCGGCCGATGACGCACGACCTCCTGAAACACGTGATCCTCGGAATGGGCGGTGAACTCCGGAGGGTCACGATCACGAATGTCCGGGACAACACCTACTTTGCCGAACTGCTCATCCGCCGTGAAGAACAGATGGTCCAGGTCGATGCCCGCCCGTCGGACAGCATCGCGCTGGCGCTCCGGCTCGGGGCGCCCATCTTCACCAGCGACGACCTCCTCGACCAGAACGGCGCAGAGGGCGGGCCGCCGGCGCCCGAGCGTCGGCTCGACGCGGAGTCCCTCAAGCAGTACCTGGAAAAGCTCGACCCGCAGGACTTCGGCCGCTTCACTCCGTAGCATCGGTACCCTGCTGGCGGGCCTCGCCTGCCTCGGCAAGACGCCTCTTGCCGCGCAACTTCCCCTCGGCCTTTCCGGACAGATCGTTCGCGTGCAGAATGGCGATTCCGTGGCCGTCGCGGGTGTCGGCATCACCCTTCACCGAATCAGCCGCACCGTTCAGGGCGCCATAGATTCGAGCCTGTCGGACCGGGATGGGGAGTTCCGGTTCCGTGCCACGGGCGACACCAGTGCGATCTACCTGGTGAGCGCGAGGTTCGCCGGGATCGAGTACTTCAGCGAACCGATCCGGGCACCCGGGGCAGGGCGGATTCGCATCGTGGTATCGGATACCTCCTCGACGGCCCCGGTGCGCCTCGCGAGCCGTCACGTAATCATTCGGCCCCCGGACGAGACGGGCACCCGCACCGTGCTCGACCTGCTCACGATCCGGAACGACGGCCCGGACACCCGCGTCGGTCGCGACAGCCTCAGTGCCTCGTGGCGGGGCGTGCTTCCCGCGGGGGCTCTGCAGCCAGAAGTGCCGGAAGGAGATGTCAGCCCGACGGCCATACGCTTTGAAGGCGACTCGATGTTCGTCCTGGCGCCCATCGCGCCTGGCCGGAAGAACATCATGGTGAGCTACCGCCTGCCGGTCGATCTCGAGCACCCGAGGTGGATGGCACCGGTCGATTCCTTCGACCTCCTGATCGAAGAGGCCGGCGCCACGGCCCGAGGGGCCGGCCTCGCCGCTGCGGCACCCGTCGAGCTGATGGGGAGCACCCTCAAGCGATGGACAGCCGCCCCCCCGACGGGAGGATTCGGCGAGGCCGACTTCGGCTCGAACGCGATGGGGTCGAGGACGGCGCTCTACTGGCTGGTCGGTGGCGCCGGCCTCCTGCTCCTTGGGGGTGCGGCGCTGGCGGCTCGTCGGGGACGCCGCGCCGCAGGGGCAATCGCCGCGACCTCCAGGGTGGATCACATCGAGGAACTCGCCCGGCTCGACGCCAGGTATGTCGGGAGGCAGGCGCAAGTGTCCATCGAGGAATGGGCTGCGTATGAGGCGGAGCGAGCCCGGCTCAAGTCCGCCGCCCTTGCCGGGGGGCGCCCCCGACCGTAGGTTTGCGGCAGTCACAATTGATCGAAAGCGAACGCAGATTTTCGGAAGCCGGTGAAATTCCGGCGCGGCCCCGCCACTGTAACGGGCAATCCTCTTCACTCACGACGCCACTGGGAAACCGGGAAGGCGAGTGGAGGCCCGGAGCCAGGAGACCTCTCCGTTCGCGCCACCGCAAGTTCCCTCGGGGGAGGGACAGGTGGCGTGCCCCGGCCTGTTCCCGCCGAGTCCCGCCCATCGCCGCCCTCCCGGAAGTGGGCGGTTTTCTTTGCACCACACTCGTCGCTCTGCGTGGATCCTCGTCGCACTCCTGCTCGGCCTGGGGGGCTGCGGTGGACGCGAGCGTTCGGCCGGACCACGGCCGTTCCTCGCCGTGGACGACCTCGGCGACACGGTGCGCCTCGCCGCTCCGGCCACCCGGATCGTCTCGCTCATTCCTGCCACGACCGAAATCCTCTTTGCACTGGGGCTCGGCGAGCAGGTGGTGGGGCGGACCTCCTGGTGCGATTACCCCGCGGAAGCGAGCGCCGTGCCCAGCCTCGGCGACGGCCTCCAGCCCAACCTCGAAGCCATCGTGGCCGCCCGCCCCGACCTGGTCATCCTCTACAACTCCATCCAGAACGTGGCCGCCGCCGCGCGGCTCCGCGCACAACAGATCCCAACACTGCTGGTCACCACCGACCACCTCTCGGACGTACCCCGGCTCGCGCGCATGCTGGCGGAGCTCGCGGGCCGAGCGGAGGCGGGAAAGAGCCTTGCACGTCGATTCGATTCCCAGCTGGACAGCGCCACCGTCCAGGGCGCCGGCCGCGCCCCGGCGCGTCCTGATTCTCGCCTGGGACCAGCCGCCGATCGCCATCGGGGCAGGGAGTTTCCTGAGCGAGTTGGTGGACCGTGCCGGAGGCGAGAATGTGTTCGGGGATCTGCCCGCGCCGTCAGCGCCCGTGAGCCTCGAGGCGATTGCCAGCCGCGACATCGATGCCGTGCTGGTGCTCGGTGATAGCGTGCCGGCATGGGCGAGCCGTGCCGAATGGCAGGCGGTGACGGCGGTGCGGGAGCGGCGATTCGTGTACGTGCCGGCCGATCTCTTCAGTCGTCCGGGGCCGAGAAGCCCCACCGCCCTCCGCGCACTCGTCGGCGCGCTCGCGGCGGGAGCGCCATCGTGACGCGCGGCCGGTGGAGCGTCCTGCTGGGCACGACCCTGGTGGCCCTGCTTGCGGGGCTGGGGGTCGGCGCGGTCGACATCGGGTGGGATGGGCTGACCGGCGCCTTCGCGACGTCGCCGACCGGCGACGCCGCCCTCGTGCGGTTCCTGCGGATGCCCCGCGTGCTGCTGGCGTTCCTCGTGGGTGGCGCTCTCTCGGTGGCCGGCGCGTCTCTCCAGGCGTTGGTACGGAATCCTCTTGCCGATCCGTATCTCGTCGGGCTGTCGGGCGGTGCTGGTCTTGGCGCCGTCTTGGCCATTGCGTTGCACATCGGTGGGGCCTGGGCAGTCCCCCTCGCCGCGTTCGCCGGCGCGCTCGGTGCTGTGGCCATCGTCTATCGCCTCAGCGTCGTGGCGGGGCGACGGCTCGACCCTCACATCCTCCTCCTCGGGGGCGTGGTGATCGGTGCGTTTGCGGGCTCCCTCATGAGTGCCGTCATCATCCTTGCACCCGCAGCCGAACTGCGCAGTGCCATGCTCTGGCTGCTGGGGGGCTTCGGGATGGCGTCGTGGCCGGCGGTGGCCATCTTCGGCGTGTATGCCCTCGTGCCCCTTGGCGTGCTCGCGGGGAGCGCCCGCGGGCTCGACCTGCTCACGCTGGGAGAAGAGAACGCCCAGCACCTCGGCGCAGACGTCGAAGTGCTCAAGCGACGGGTCTACCTGTCGGTGGCGGCCCTGACGGGCGCTGCGGTGGCCGTCTCCGGCATCATCGGCTTCGTCGGCCTTGTGGTGCCGCACGTCATGCGGCGATGGGGGGGGCCCCTCCACCGGCAGCTGCTCCCGGCGGCGTTTCTCGCGGGTGGGGCCTTCCTCGTCCTCTCTGACCTGCTGGCACGGAGCCTCTTCCGTCCACTGGAGCTTCCGGTCGGCGTGGTCACCGCGCTGATCGGCGTCCCGATCTTCGCGCTGCAACTGCGGCGGTCACTCCAATGACGCTTCGTGGCATCGACCTCACCGTCCGGTACCCAGGTGCGTCAGCGCCCGCTCTCCGCCAGGTCGATTGCGAGGTTGCACCAGGACGGTTGCTGGCTGTCGTCGGACCGAATGGGAGTGGCAAGTCGACCCTCCTCCGGGCATTGCTCGGCCTCGCCGACCTCGAGTCCGGCTCAGTCTCCCTCAAGGGGCGTCCGTTGGGCGCATGGCGCCGGGCAGACATTGCCGCGGTGATTGGCGTCGTGAGCCAGCGGGAAGAGATCATCTTCCCGCTGGGCGTCGAGGAGACGGTACTCATGGCGCGGTATGCGCGGTTGGGGCCGCTGGCGCCCGCTGGTGAACAGGACCGGGCGGCCGTGCGTACCGCCCTCGAACGATGCGACGCCTGGTCGCTGCGACATCGCCGAACGGAGACGCTCTCCGGCGGCGAGTGGCAGCGGGTGCGGGTGGCGCGGGCGCTCGCGCAAGAGCCGGAAGCACTTCTGCTGGACGAACCCACGGTCGCGCTCGATGTGCGGCACGAGATGGAGGTCTTCGAGCTGGTGCGGTCGCTGACGGAGGGCGGCCTTGGGGCGCTGGTCATCACGCACCACCTGAACCTCGCCGCGCGATATGCGGACGAGCTCCTGCTGCTGAACCACGGAAGTGCCGTGGCGCACGGCCCGCCCGCGGAGGTCTTGTGCGAAGAGACGCTCTCCTCCGTATTCCAGTGGCCCGTCGCGGTGTCGCCCTGGCGCGGCGGCGCGCCACAGGTGGTGCCGCTCCGCCCCGGTGAGGTGCCCGACCAATGAGCCGGCTGGCCGCCCTCCTCACCGGGGTGCTGTGTGCACCCGCGCTCCTGGCGGCGCAGGCACCCGCAACCATCAATGGCCGGGTGCTGGACGGGGGCACGGGGGCACCGATTGCTGCGGCGCGCATCGAGGTGGGGTCGTCGTCGGCGCGGGCCGATGCCGATGGACGGTTTCGCCTCGGTGGGCTGCCCGGCGGCGTGGTGCTGTTGCTCGTGACGGCGGTCGGATACCGCCCGATGCGAGAGCAGCTCAGCCTCCTTCCAGGACTCGAGATCGATCGGACGCTGCGGCTCGACATCCTGCCGCCGGTGCTCCCGGAACTCAGCGTGCGGGCGGCGCCCGGGCAGGGAGCCACGCTCGGTCACGAGGCGTTGATCCGTCGCGGGGCGGATCTCGCGACCGCCATCGACGGGTGGGAAGGGGTGGTGGTCCGGCGAAGCGGCGGCAACGGTCCGGCCGCACCGCAAGTGCGGGGCAGCGCTCCCGAAGAGGTGATTGTGATCCTCGACGGGTTCGCCATCAACGATCCGTTGACCGGGCGCGCCGATCTCAGCCGGCTGTCCACCCGGGACGTCGCGTCGGTCCAGGTGCGGCCCGGGGCGCAGTCAGCGGGAGGGGAGGGGACTGCCGTGGGTGGGGTCATCGACATTCGGAGCCGGGTCACGAGTGATGCGGAGGCTTCCGGCTGGGTCGGGAGCCATGGGTCTGCCGGGGGCACGGTGGCGGGATCGATCGGGGGAACGAGGTTCTTCCTGCGGGGAGACCGATTGGCTGATGGCTTTCTGTACGACGTGCCTGTGAACCGGGGCGGCGGCGAGGGGGCGCGGGTGAACGCTGGCGGCACCATCGGTTCATTCTCGATTCGAAGCTCGGGCCACGTCGCGGTGCAGGGAAGAGCCAGCGCATCGAGTCGAGGTCTCCCCGGCTCCGTGGGGAACGAAACGCCGAATGCGACGGCCGACGATCGCGCGGCATTCCTGGGGGTGACGATCGGCGGCGGGACTATGCTGAGCGGCTCAGTGCAGTATCTGCAAACGAGAGTGGCGGACTCGTCGCCGCCCGGCGGTCCGGCGTACGATGTACAATCCACGGGCTGGAGCGGAACACTCGATGGGTCGCTGCAGCTGCCGCTCAGGATCGGCGGATGGGAGGGGGATGCGGAAATCGGCGCCGCCGCGCGACACGACTCCTACGCGGGTGATGTTGTGCGGGACGGAACCCGGTTCTCGCGCGGCGGCGTTCGTGCCACGAGTACCCTGCGGCCGCCCGGGTCGTCGCCCTGGTCGTTGACGCCGTCGCTCCGCCTGGACTGGTGGACGGGGGAGCGCGCGCCGCTGGGAAGCGCCAGACTCGATGCCGGATGGCGACGCGGCGGGACCGCGCTCCACGGCTCGGTGGGCTCCGCGGTTGCCGCGCCTCCGCTCGCGGACCTGTTCTTTCGCGAGGGGGTGGGGGTGGCCCTCAACCCGTTCCTCCGCCCCGAGCAGGTGGCGTGGGAGGTGGAACTCGGCGCGACGCAGGAGTGGTCGCTGTTCGAGACGGCGGTCACCGCGTCGATCCGCGGGTACTACGGCCGCGTGGAGGACATGATCCTCTGGGCCCCGGGTGTCGGGTTCATCTGGAGCCCTCGAAACTACGATGTCCTTCGGCGTGGTGTGGACGGATCCCTGACGGTACGCCTCCCACCCTCGCTGTCCGTGGCCGTGCAGGGGGCGTGGACACCGATTACGTATGATGTACCGGGTGGTGCCCAGGTGCAGTACAGGCCGACGGGCACCTGGGGAGCGTCGGTGGGGTGGGCCTCGGACCGGTGGGGCGCCGATGCCCGGTGGCACTGGGTCGGTGAGCGGTATCCGAATCCGGGCGGCGTGAATCCCCGCCCCTCCTTCGGCGTCATGGATGTCGGGGCGGAATGGTCGACCGGCATGGCCACGCTCCGGGCTGACCTGCGGGATCTCTTCGATACGCGAGCGGAATTCCTGGCCGGCTATCCGACGCCGGGACGCACGGTGATCGTCTCTATTTCAATGGAGTGGCAATAATGAGTCCTCTTCGCGTCCGGCGCGTTGTCATTGGCTGCCTGGCGGCGTCCGCAGTCGGGTGCGCCGATCCGGAAGCACCGCTACCGGCGCCGTCGGAAGTGGTCCTCGTGGTCAACTCGATCGAGGCGTCGCTGAGCGTGGTGCCGGTGCATGCGACAGGCTCCGCCTACAAGATTCCCCTCGGCGGTACGACGCCGACGCCGGTCGGTGTGTCGGCGCTGGGCGCCTTTGCGGTGGTTCCCATGGGCATCGACCACGCGGCGACGATCGTGGACCTGTCGACCGGTACGGTGTCACGGGTGATTCCACTCGCCAGCGGATCGGGTGCCACCGGTTCGGCCATCGTGGACGACTCGATTGCCTATGTCGCGAACCCCGGGCTGAACACGGTCACCCGGATCAACTACATGACCGGTGACACGGCGAGTGTGGCGGTCGGGGTGTACCCGCAGGGCGTGGTCGCCACCCGGGGCAAGGTCTTCGTGCTCAACGGAAACCTCGTCAACTTCGCCGTGAATGGGCCGGGGTGGATTACCGTGATCGACCCGATCACCAACACCAAGGCCACGGGGATCGATTCGATCCCCTTGCCGGCACCGGGGAATCCGCAGTTTGCGGTGGTCGGCGGCGACGGACGGCTCTACGTGATGAGCGTCGGCAATTACATCGATGACGGCCGCCTCTCCATCGTCGATCCGGTGGCTCGGGTCGAGCTGGCCAACTTCGGCGGGTTCGGGCCCGGCCCCGGCGATGTGGCCACCGGCGGCGACGACCGCCTCTTCGTCAGTTCCTTCACCGAGGGGCTGATGGAGTTCAATATTGCCACGCGCACCCTCGTGTTGGGCGCCGGTGACGGCATCCCGATCCCGGACAACTCCGGCGTCGCGGTGGACTCCGATGGACGGATCTACGCGATTTCGGCAGGGTGTGGAGGAGGCGCCGGGGGCGAGGCGCATGTCCTGCGGCCAGACTTTACCGAACGGGCGGTCGTTCCCCTGGGCGTTTGCGCGATCGGATCGGCCGTCACCCGCATTCCTGCGGAGTAGATTGGGGGATGCCCCCGATCACCACCCCGGCCATCATCCTGGGCGCGCTTCGCTACGGCGACACGTCCAAGATCGTGCGCCTGGCCACGCGCGACCTCGGAATCAGGAGTGCCCTGGCCAAGGGGGCGCTCCGCCCCCGCAGCCGGTTCGGCGCGTCGCTGCAGCTGCTGAGCGAAGGGGTGGCCCATCTCTACCTCAAGGACACCCGCGACCTTCAGACACTTGCGGCCTTCGACCTGACCAGCCTTCGCGCCGGTTTGGCGGCTGACCTGCCGCGCTTCGCGGCCGCCGCGGCCATCGGCGAGGTCGCCTGGCGCTTCTCGCCTGCCGAGGCACACCCCGACAGCTATGACCTGCTCAGCGGAGCGCTGGCGGTTCTCGAAACGGCGCCGTCCGAAGCGATCGAGGTGCTCGGGCTCCGCATGCTCTGGCGGCTGGTCAGCGTGCTCGGGTTCGCCCCGGCGCTGGACCGATGTGCGCGGGACGGGACTCCGCTCGCTCCCGGCGCCCTGCTCCAGTTCAGCGCCGCCGAGGGCGGCGCACTCTGCCCGGGGTGTGCCGTGGGGCAGGGTGTGGCGACGCTGTCTCCCGCCGATCGCAGCGACCTGGAGGCGCTGGTGAGTCCGGAGGCGGAGCTTCCGGTGCTCGATGACCCGCATGCCGCCTCGCACCGCCGGCTCTTCGCGCGGTTCCTTCGCCACCATCTGGCCGAGGGCGGAGAGATGCCCGCCATCACCTTCTGGGAAGACCGGCCCTGGGTGGCTGCGTGATTATCGGGACGGCCGGACACATCGATCATGGGAAGTCGGCGCTGGTCGAGGCACTCACCGGCCAGCCGATGGATCGGCTGCGGGAGGAGCGGGATCGCGGCATCACGATCGATCTGAATTTCGCGCCGCTGCGCCTCCCAGGTGGTCAGGTCGCCGGCGTGGTGGATGTGCCCGGGCACGAGGATTTTGTGCGGACCATGGTGGCCGGTGCGGCAGGAATGGACCTCGTGCTCCTCGTCATCGCCGCTGACGAAGGCATCATGCCGCAGACGCGGGAGCATCTCGCCATCGTCGAGGCGCTGGGCGTGCCACGGGGGATCCCCGTGCTTGCCAAGACCGACCTCGCCGACCCCGAGTGGCTCGCGCTGGTCCGGGACGAGGTCGATGAGTGGCTGGCCGAGTCGTCGGTCACCTTCGCGAAGGCGCTGCCGGTGTCCGCGCGCTCGGGCGCCGGGCTCGACCAGTTGCGGGCTGCGTTGGCCAGGGAAGCCGAGGCGGTTCGCCCCCGGGACACGTCTGCCCCGTTTCGGTTGCCCATCGACCGGGCCTTCTCCGTGGCCGGCGCAGGGACCGTGGTTACCGGCAGCATCTGGTCGGGGTCGGTGGCCGTCGGCGATCATCTCCGGCTCCTCCCCTCGAATCTGTCGGTTCGGGTGCGCACGATCGAGTCGCATGGTTCGCGAAGTGAGCAGGCCCTCCCGGGAAGCCGAGCGGCGCTGGGGCTCGCCACGGTCGATCGGCAATCGGTTCGCCGCGGCGACGTCCTCGTCGATACGCGGCTTCCCTGGGGAGCGGCCTCCGCGCTGGATGTGCGGATCGGGCTCCTCCGGGACGCGCCACGACCGCTCACCTCGCGGACGCGGGTACACCTGCATCTCGGCACCTCCGAGGTTGTCGCCCGCGTGCTGCCGCGGGCACCCATTCACCCCGGCGCGGTCGGGCTGGCCCGGGTGACCTGCGAAACGCCGCTGGTGGCGCGGGGGGGCGACCGGTTCGTCCTGCGGAGCTATAGCCCGGTTTCGACCATCGGCGGCGGCGTGGTGCTCGATCCGGATCCCCCTCGACGCCGCGCAGCCTGGCCCGAGCAGCTGGGTTCGGCGAGCGCCGCCGACCACCTCATGGCACTCCTCCGCCGCCATCCCCCGGCGGCGTCGACGGAGTCGCTGGCACTTCGCGCAGGGCTCCCCCTGGAGGAAGTCGCCGCGCTGCTGGGTGCAGATGCCCGCAGTCGAGAGCTGCCGACCGGGTGGGTGTCAGCGCAGCTGCTGACTGCGGCGGGGGAGCGGGGGCTTGAGCTCCTGACCCGGTACCACGTGGCGCACCCCTCCCTGCCCGGAATGCCAGTGGAAACGCTGCGAAGGGGAATTCATCGGGTTGCCGCCGTCGCCGAGGCGGCGGTGACCGACCTGGCCAGCACCGGGATGGTCGAAGTGGAGGCCGGAACAGTCCGGTTGCCCGGGTTCGAGGCCCGGATCGAGGGGGGAGCGGCGGCGGTCGAGCAGGTCCTTGGCGTGGTGCGCGCCGCGGGGCTCGGGGCGCCATCGGTCCAGGACCTCAAGCGCCAGTTGAGCCAGGTGGACGTAGTGGGAGCACTCCGGCTCGGGGCCGGCACGGGAAGAGTCGAGGCCGTCACTGAGGACTGGTACCTCGCCACCGAGACGTTGGCGGGGTTCGCGGAGCTTTTGACGTCGGCGGCCACGGCCGGGGAGGTCACGCTGGGAGAAGTCAGGGAGCGGACCGGGCTCTCGAGAAAGTACTTGATACCCCTCCTGGAATGGGCCGACCGGAAGGGGATCACGCGACGAGAGGGTGAGGTCAGGCGTCTCACTTGACACGGTGCTTGAAGGAGCCGCATACTTAGGTTGCAGTAACGTAAGTGCGCCACTATCAATCGCTTCGACGGAGGTGCTTCCACCCGCTTCACAACCCTTGTTCGAGTGAGGTTCCGTATGACAGGCCGTGCCTGGACGGGGCTGTTGCTCGGGCTCATGGTGGGAACGGCAGCACCCGCGACCGCGCAGGTCCAGTCGCCACCGCCGACGTTTGAGCTCGGAGACAACTTCCCCAACCCGTTCTTCCCGGCCACGTCCATTCCGTTCGTTCTGACACCGGAGGCTTGTACCGACGGCCATGTGCCGTTGGTGACGCTGGAGATCTACAACGTGCTTGTGCAGGTCGTCGCCGTTCCGGAGCTTCAAACCGGGGGGCGCGAGCGAGTGCGCGGACTCCGGCTCCAGTGCGGTTCATATGTCGCCTACTGGAGCGGCCGCTATCTGGATGAGGAACGGGAGGTCACGCCCGGGGTGTACTACTACCGTTTGACCGTGGACGGTCGAAGTCAGGTGAAGAAGATGATCGTTCGCAAGGAGAACCAACCGACGCAGTAGACGCGCGACCCGGCGAGGGGCATTCACCTGAATGCCCCTCGTTCGCTTCGGAGGCTGGCGGAGGACGCTGTCAGAACGGCAGGATCGTGCGGTATATCCCTTGCCCCTGTGGTCCACCATGCTGAGACCTGAACGCTTGACCCTGAAGGCCCAGGAGGCCTTTCGCGACGCCTCGGAGGATGCGCGGCGGCGCGGGAATCCTGTCCTCAACGATACCCACCTCTTCGCCGCCCTCCTCGCCCAGGACGAGGGGGTGGTGCAACCACTCCTCCAGAAGGCCGGATTGAACATTGCGGCGCTCCGTGAAGAGGTGGAGCGGGAGCTCGCCCGCCTCCCCAGGCAGGAGGGCGCCACCGGCGAACCGACCTTCAGCAGGGAACTGCACAAGGTGTTCGACCGGGCCGAGGAGGAAGCCAAGGCACTGAAGGACGCCTACGTCTCCACTGAACACCTGATTCTCGGGCTCGCCGACGTCAAGGGCACCACCGCGCGCAACCTGTTGAACGAGAGCGAGGTGACCGCAGACATCCTCCGCGAGGCGCTGGAGGGCGTGCGCGGTGGACATCGTGTCGCGGATCAATCGCCGGAAGACCAGTATCAGTCGCTGCAGCGCTTCACCCGCAACCTCACCGACCAGGCCCGCAAGGGGAAGCTCGATCCGGTCATCGGCCGCGACGAGGAGGTCCGCCGGGTCATGCAGGTGCTCTCCCGGCGCACCAAGAACAACCCCGTGCTCATCGGCGAACCCGGCGTCGGCAAGACCGCCATCGTCGAGGGGCTGGCGCAGCGGATCGTGCACGGCGATGTGCCGGAGTCACTCCGCAACAAGGACATCGTGGCGCTCGACGTCGGCCTGTTGCTGGCGGGTGCCAAGTATCGGGGGGAGTTCGAGGAACGGCTGAAGTCGGTCATCAAGGAACTGACCGACGCGGAGGGGCGGTACGTCGTGTTCATCGACGAGATGCATACGCTGGTGGGAGCGGGCGCGGCAGAGGGCGCCGTGGATGCCAGCAACCTGCTCAAGCCGGCCCTCGCCCGTGGTGAGCTGCACGTTGTCGGGGCCACCACGCTCGACGAGTACCGCAAGCATGTCGAGAAGGATGCCGCCCTTGAGCGTCGGTTCCAGCCGGTCCTGGTGGGGGAACCCAACGTCACCGACACGATTGCCATCCTGCGTGGGCTCAAGGAGCGCTACGAGGTCCATCATGGCGTGCGGATTACCGACAACGCGCTGGTGGCCGCGGCGACGCTCTCCGACCGGTACATCGGCGACCGCTTCCTGCCGGACAAGGCCATCGACCTGGTCGATGAGGCCGCCAGCCGACTCCGGATCGAGATCGACAGCCTCCCGCAGGAAATCGACGAGGTGGAGCGCCGCCTGGTGCAGCTCGAGATCGAGCGGCAGGCGCTGCTGAAGGAGAAGGACGCGGCCGGCAAGGAGCGCCGCAAGTCGGTGGAACAGGAAATCTCGGAGCTCAAAGAGAAGAGCGCCGGGATGAAGACGCAGTGGCAATCGGAGAAGGCGGCAATCGGCGAGCTGCAGGCGGCCCGGGCGGAGGTGGACGAGCTCCGCACCGAGGTGGATCTCGCCACCCGCAGCGGCGACCTCCAGAAGGCCGCCGAACTCCGGTACGGCAGGATCCCGGAGCTCGAGGCGACCCTGCAGGCGCAGGAGGCGCGGTTGCAGGAAGTGCAGCGCAGTGCCCGCTACCTCAAGGAAGAGGTCGACGCAGACGACATCGCGGACATCGTCGCGAAGTGGACCGGCATCCCGGTCTCCCGAATGATGGAGTCGGAACGCGAGCGGCTCACCCGGCTCGAGGAGGAGCTGGCGGAGCGGGTCGTGGGGCAGGCGCAGGCGGTGGCGGCGGTGTCGAACGCTGTCCGGCGGAGCAGGGCGGGGCTCCAGGACCCGAACCGGCCGACCGGCTCCTTCATCTTCCTCGGGCCGACCGGCGTCGGGAAGACGGAGACGGCACGCGCGCTGGCGGATTTCCTCTTCGACGACGAACGCGCCATCGTCCGGCTGGATATGTCGGAGTACATGGAGAAGCACGCGGTCGCCCGGATGATCGGGGCGCCGCCCGGCTACGTCGGCTACGAGGAGGGTGGCCAGCTGACCGAGGCGGTTCGGCGTCGCCCCTACAGCGTGGTCCTCTTCGACGAAATCGAGAAGGCGCACGCCGATGTGTTCAACGTGCTGCTCCAGATCCTCGACGACGGCCGGCTGACGGACAGCCAGGGCCGGGTCGTGGACTTCAGGAATACCGTCATCATCATGACGAGCAATCTCGGGAGCGGGCACATCGTGGAGGCGGGCGCGACCGTGGACGACGCGGCGTGGGCGGTGGTCGACCGGGCGGTCCGCAACGAGCTCCGGCACCATTTCCGCCCGGAATTCCTGAACCGCGTCGACGACATCATTGTCTTCCGCCCGCTGTCGCGCGACGATATTCGCCAGATCGTGGACCTGCAGCTCACGCGTCTCGAACAATTGCTGACCGACCGCAAGCTCGGTCTCGAGGTGACCGCCGAGGCGCGACAGCTTCTCGCGGAGCTCGGCTACGATCCCGTCTACGGTGCGCGCCCGCTCAAGCGTGTCATCCAGCAGCGGCTGCAGAATCCGATCGCGCTGGAGGTGCTCGAGGGGCATTTCCCCGAGGGTGCCACCATCAAGGTCGAGCGCCATGGCGACGACCTGGTGTTCACGAACGCGGTGCCGGCCATGGAGCCCGCGAGTGCGTAGGGGCGGCGCCACCGCGGCGGACGTGGCCTTCATTACGGCGGCCCTGCGCCTGGCGCGGGCGGCGGCCGTTCGCGAGGAAGTCCCCGTCGGGGCCCTCGTCGTCCGTGAGGGGCAGGTCATCGCGCAGGCGCACAACGAGATGGTGCATCGCAACGACCCGACGGCGCACGCGGAATTGCTGGCCATCCAGCGGGCCGTCGGAGCGGTGGGAGTAGATCGCCTGGTCGACGCGACCCTCTACGTGACCCTGGAACCGTGCGCGCAGTGCGCCGGTGCCATCGTCCTCGCCAAGGTCGGCACCGTCGTGTTCGGTGCCTGGGACAACCGCGCCGGGATGGCGGGATCGGTCTACGACCTGCTGCGGCATCCGCGGCTCAACCACCGGCCCGACGTGGTGGGTGGGGTCCTGGCCGAGGAGTGCGGGGAACTGCTGAAGGAGTTCTTCCGTGCCAGGCGGTAAGCGCGCGCGCGGTGCGGTCGGCCTCCTCTCGGTCGTCGGTGCCCTCCTGGGTTGCGCCTCCACCGCGGTCATGAACTCCGTCCCACTCCCCGGGGGTGTGAGCGCGCCATCTTCTTCGGCCCCGCACCGGCACCGCTGGGTGGCGTCACGTGGATCACCCCAGCCGACGACGGCGACCGAACCGACCTCGGGCGATGGTGCCAGACCGTCGGGCCGGCGCTCGTTGCCGCGCTGTCGGCCCGCGTCGAGCTGGAGGTGGTGGAACGGCTTGCCGTCATTTCCTGGAACCAGAACGTCGGGGCCGGGAATGTCCGGCAACTCGTGGCCGACTTGCAGGCGGGTTTCCTCACGGACGGTGTGCCGGTCGACCAGTTTGTGCTCCTCCTCCAGGAGGCCTACCGGCAAGGGAACGACATCCCCGGTGACCCCCCGGCCTCCGCCCCCATCCCCCCCGGCATTCGTGCTGACAACGCCGCCGGCGCCCCCCGGGAAGATGTGCTGACTCTGGCCCGGGCGCTCGGCCTGGGATTCTTCTACGCACCGTCGATGCGCAACGGCCTCGCGGCGCCGGGAGAAGCGAGGGAGGACCGCGGGAACGCCATCCTCTCCACCTTGCCGCTGGAAGGATTCCGGGTGGTGACCCTGCCGCACGAACGGCAGCGCCGGGCGGCGATCCTCGCGACCGTGATGATTCCCGGCACTCACGGCGCTCCCTCGGCGATCCAGCTCGCCAGCCTCCACCTCGACGTCTGGCCGTCGATTCTGCCATCGCTCCTCGACCCTTCCCGACGGCACCGGCAGGCGGGGGGCTTCCTGACGGCGGCGGCCGACAGCGGGACCCCGACGATCGTCGGCGCAGATCTGAATGCCCTCACCCCGACGGATCCCCAGGTGAGGCTACTTCGGGCGCGCTGGCCCTCGTGGGAGGAGGCCACCCCATGCTGGACACGGGGCCGCTTCTGCACCGACTACCTGTTCACGGGCGATCTCCGCGAATGGGACGCCTCCCCCTACCGTGTCGTCCAGGACAGTTACGGCTCCGATCACCTCCCGCTCCTGAGCATCCTCACGAGGCGTCACGAGGTTGCGGAACGGCGTTGACGGTGATGGGCGGCGAGCCTATTTTCGGGTGTCGGCGGATTGAGGGGCGGGGAGTCGAACCGGTTGCGCCGACATGATTGAGCAACAGGAGTACCGAGCCATGCCTGCCAAGTTTGTATCGAACAAGGACGAGACGATTCCCCTGTTCGAGAACCCCATGCTCGAGCGGCTCACCCACATCCACCCCGCCACGCCGGCCGTGCTCTTCCTGCCGATCGCGGGGTGGTTTCTCTGGCAGGCCTTGCAGGCGGCCGCGTGGCCGACCGTGGCCGGCCTGGTGGTCGTCGGGTTGTTCGTCTGGTCGCTCACCGAGTACTCACTGCATCGCTGGGTCTTCCACTACCAGCCCAAGAGCGGCATCGGCCAGAAGCTCCACTTCCTGATGCACGGCATCCACCACGACTACCCGCAGGACCATACCCGGCTGGTGATGCCCCCTCCGGTGAGCCTCCCCCTCGCGGCGCTCTTCGGCCTCGCCTTCCGCGGCGCCTTCGGGGCACAGTACCCCGCCATCTTCGCCGGCTTCCTGGTCGGGTATGTCATCTACGACACGACCCACTACGCCACCCACCACTGGAAGATGAAGGGCCCCATCGGCCGGTACCTGCGGGAGTATCACCTCCGGCACCACTATCGCGACGATGACCTCGGCTACGGCGTGAGCTCCCCGCTCTGGGACTATGTCTTCGGCACGGTCGCCCGCCGGACCCGCGCCGACCGGCAGGCCGCCTAAACACGACACGGTCTTCGAGCCCTGAACGCGAAGCGGGCCACCGACGATGTCGGTGGCCCGTACTGCGTTGCGCGGTCCCGCCGCCTACGGCGCCACCTCGTGAAACTCCAGCTTGCGTTCGTTTTCCTGTGCCCACCGCAGCGCCCATTCGTTCTCGAAGAGCAGCAGGGGATGCCCCTTGATGTCATACAGGCGCAAACGACCGCGCGCGGACGCCGCCTGTTCGATGGCCTCGGGCGTCCCGGTCACCCACCGGGGGTACCGGTAGCCGACCGGTTCAAAACGGCAGGGGGCACCGTATTCGTTTTCCAGACGGAAGAGCATGACGTCGAACTGGAGCTGTCCGATGGCGCCCACGATCGGCGCGGGGCCGGTTTCGCTCTCGGCGTAGAACACCTGCGCGGCGCCTTCCTCGGAGAGCTCGCGGAGGCCGGCGTCGAGCTGCTTCCGTCGGAGCGGATCGGCGGGGTACGCCCGGGCGAAGTGTTCCGGGGGAAACCGGGGGATGTCGTGGAATTCGAGGTCGGGGCCGGAGGAAAGCGTGTCGCCGATCCGGAGACTGCCGCGATCCATGACGCCAATCACGTCGCCAGGCCACGCCTCCTCGATGCTGACCCGCTCCCGCGCCATGAACTGCTGCGGGGCCGAGAGTCGCATGGGCTTCCCTGTCCGGACCTGGCGGACGTCCATCCCCGCTTCGAAGTGGCCGGAGCAGATCCGCACAAACGCGACGCGGTCGCGGTGCCGTGGATCCATGTTCGCCTGGATCTTGAAGACGAATCCGGTGAACGCCTCCGACAGGGGCGAGATGGGGCCGATCGAGGATTCGCGGGCGACGGGCGACGGGGCGAGCGTCAGGAATTCGCGGAGGAATGGCTCGACGCCGAAGTTGCTCAGCGCGCTGCCGAAGTAGACGGGGGACAGCGTCCCCGCCAGGAATTCCTCGCGGTCGAAGGGAGCCCCAGCCCCGTCGAGGAGCTGAATCTCTTCGGTCAGACCGTGCCACCGCCTCGGCGCCGAGTTCAGCCGCGAGGGCCGGCGCAGCGAGCGCGAAGCGCTGCGTGGAGGAGCGGGAGGCGCCGTGGTCGCCCCGCCGGTCGAAGAGCAGCACCTCGTGGGCGGTGCGGTCCACCACGCCGACGAACCGGTCCCCGTGGTACACCGGCCACGTCGCCGGCCAGCAGGCGATGCCGAGGTCGCGCTCGACATCCCCCAGCAGGGTCATCGGGTCGACGCCCGCCCGGTCGCACTTGTTGACGAAGGTGACGATCGGCATCCGGCGTCGCTTGCAGACGTCGAAGAGCTGCCGGGTACGTTCCTCGACACCCTTTCGGTTGTCGAGGAGCATCACCGCGCTGTCGGCCGCGACGAGCGTCCGGTAGGTGTCTTCGGAGAAGTCCTGGTGGCCGGGGGTGTCGAGCAGGTTCACCTGGCAGTCCGCGTACTCGAACTGCAGGACGCTCGAGGTCACGGAGATGCCGCGCTGCCGCTCCAGTTCCATCCAGTCGGAGGTGACGTGCCGATCGGCGCGCCGCGCCTTGACCGTCCCCGCCAAGTGGATGGCGCCGCCGTAGAGCAGCAGCTTTTCGGTGAGGGTGGTCTTGCCGGCGTCAGGATGGCTGATGATGGCGAAGGTCCGGCGGCGCGCGACGGCGCGGGCGAGGGCTTCGTCAGGGTGCGTGGCGGTCACTGAAATCCTTCGTCTCCTGCTGGAAAAATCGTTGTCTCGTCACTACTATTGACGTCCGCCGAGTTCGGGCGGATCAGGACAGGTGTCCGAGTGGCTGAAGGAGCCGGTCTCGAAAACCGGTGGGCCCGCAAGGGTCTCGTGGGTTCGAATCCCACCCTGTCCGTCCGCAGTATGGTTCTGGCCCACCATGGTGGGCTTCGGATCGAATCCCACCCTGTCCGTCCGCAGTATGGTTCTGGCCCACCATGGTGGGCTTCGGATCGAATCCCACCCTGTTCGTGCTCGTCGCAGCGGAAGCCGCGGCCCGGCTGATGTCGCTGAAGCGACACGGCCACCCTGACCGCCACTCCATTCGTCACCCCGGCGCACGCCGGGGTCCAGGTGAATCCACTGAATGGGATCCCGGCGTGCGCCGGGATGACGAGGATTTCAATTTGCGGCCCCGCGGCCCCGCCGCCTGCTACTGATTCAGGTTCTTCCGCAGCGTCCCCACATCCAGCACCGGGATTCCGCCCTCCGTCGGCACCATGATCACCATGTTGCTCGACCCCTTCATGTCATGCAGCACCTCGAGGTACTGCTTCGTCAGCTGTTCCGGTGTGAGCGTCAGGTTCAACAGCCGCTGCTGGTCGCTCTGCAGCCGGGCCACCTCGACCCGGTGCTTCTCGGTCTCGATCTGCTGTTCCTGGGCGATCTTGTTGTTGATCGCCTGCACCACCTGCGGCGGCGGCTCGAGGTTGCGGAGATAGAACGCCGTGACGGTCGCGATCCGGAACGGCTCACCGCCCGTTCTCGGCGTCGTCACGAGGGCGGAGTCCACCTCCTTCTCCATGGTCTGGGCGATCAGGTTGCGCTGTGAGACCTGGTTGATGGAGAACTCCACCATGCCGTCGCGCACCCCGTTGCGGATGGCGTTCCGGACGATATTGTCGATCTGGGCCTGGCCGCCGATCTCCTGGAACAGCCGGGGCGCCAGGAGCGGATCGATCTGGTAGCGCAGTGCTGCGTCCACCTTCATCGACATCTGTTCACTGGAGAGGGCATCCATCCGTTCCGCCTCGTCCCCGACGACCGGGAATTGCTCTTCCCGGGTCGAATAGCGCTCGACTTCGGACCAGGGCGTGACGAAACGGATCCCTGGCAGGAGGGCGGTGGGATCGACGGTGCCGAAGGCGTGCCGGACCCCCACGGTGCCCGGCTGGATGACGACCACCGCCGAGGTGACGATGATGAAGCCGCCGAGTCCCAGCAGGCCCATCCCCACGGCGCGGCCGATGGCACCGCCCTGCGAGGGCCCCTTGGCCCGGATCCCTGCGGCGCCCAGCATGACGAGCGAGCCGATCACCAGGACGAAGAAACCGAGGACGAGTTGACTCATGGGGACTCCCACCATTGAAAGGTTGGTGTAAGATAGAGGGCGGAGGGCGCAGGGCCAATCGACTTGATCGGAGGCGGGTGATGTCAGGGATGCCGAGGGACAGGATATTCATCGGCGCCAAGGGCCACGTGGTTGGCCTGGAGGCCTCGACCGGCCGGGAGCTATGGCGCACCAAGCTGCGGGGCATGGGGTTCGTGACCACCGGGGTCGCCGAAGATCGCGTGATCGCCGCCACGGGTGGCCACATTTACGGCCTCGACCCGGCGACCGGCGCCATCCTCTGGCACAATACGCTCAAGGGCCTGGGCCTGGGCCTGATCAGCCTGGCGGGACTCGATGGCGGCTCCGCCTTCGAGGCCGCGGCAATAAAGACCGAGCACCAGCGCCGCAACTCGGCAGCCGCCGGATGAGGAGCATTCGATGACTATGCCCACGGGCCAGCGGAGCCTGCTCGCTTCCTCGAGGTTTCTCCCCGACGACGTGCTGGAGGAGTCCCGCAAGCGGATCGGAGTGGCCGGGCTGGTCATTGCGGCGATCTGGCTCGTCATCATCGCCTTCATCGGGATCGCGGGGCGCTACTTCGCGTCGGAGCTCCCGAATATCGATGCGACCTGGCCAAGGCCCGGCCGCTATTTCGCCCTCATTGGCATCCTCGGAGGGCTTGGGCTCGCCGCCGTGGCCCGCCGCGTGGGGCCCAGGTCGCACTGGCTGCGCGACGCAACGGCCCTCCTGATGGTCGGCACCTGCCTGATGCTGGCGATTCTCGAGTCGCGGGTACCGATGACCCAGCCGGGGCGCCTGTCATGGGTGAACGTCATCATTCTGCTCTACCCGTTGATCGTCACCGAGTCGCCGCGGCGCACGCTGGTGGTTTCCCTCCTCGCGGCGCTCACCGTCCCGATCGCCCTCGTGATGGCCTCGTTCCGCGGCGTGGCCCTGCCGGAGGCGGCCATCTCCGTGGCCGTCCTGGTCGTCCCGCCATTCCTTTGCGCCGCCATCGCGGTCGTCCCGGCGCGACTGATCAGCCGGCTGGGGCAGGCGGTCAAGCGGGCGCGGGAAATCGGGGCGTACCGACTCGGCAAGCTCCTGGGCGAAGGGGGCATGGGGCAGGTGTTCTTCGCCACGCACCAGCTCCTCGCCCGGCCCGCGGCGGTAAAATTGATCCGTCCCGACAACATTCGGGGCGTCAGCGCCGAGTCGGCCCGAACCGCCATGGAACGGTTCCGCCGCGAGGCCGCCGCCGCGGCGGCACTCAGCTCACCCCACACGATCGCTCTGTACGACTTCGGGCCTACCGGCGACGGGAGCTTCTTCTACGCGATGGAGCTGCTCGAGGGAATGAGCCTGGAGGAGATGGGCAAGAAGTTCGGAGCGTTGCCGGGTGAACGGGTGGTGTACCTCCTGCGCCAGGCCTGCCTTTCCCTTGCCGAGGCGCACCGAAGAAACCTCGTCCATCGCGATATCAAGCCGTCGAACCTCTTCGCCTCCAGGGCAGGGGTCGAGGTGGACTTCGTGAAGGTGCTCGACTTCGGCCTCGTCAAGGAGAATGTCGCCAGCGAATCGGCCGACATGAAACTCACCGCCGCCGATGCCATGACCGGCACCCCCGCCTTCATGGCGCCGGAGCTGGCGCTGGGCGATCCCGACATCGACCACCGCGTGGACATCTACGCCCTCGGGTGCACCGCCTACTGGCTGTTGACCGGGGAGCTCCCCTTCTACGCAACCAACACGGTCCAGATGCTGTTCAAGCAGGCCAACGAGCCGGCACCCAGGCCCTCCGCGAAGGCGAGGCATCCGGTCCCGGCCGCGCTGGACGATGTGGTGCTGGCCTGCATGGCCAAGGCCCCGAACGACCGCCCGGCGGACACCGAGGCCCTCATCACCAGGCTCGACGGCATCCAGTTCGAGAGCCCCTGGACGCCGGAGCGGGCCCGCGCCTGGTGGGACGAGCACATTCCCTCGACGCTTCCCGCTGCCCCGATCGACACCAGGTCTCCCGACCGCGGGGAGTGGATCAGGTTTCTGAAGGACTCGAAGGCGCAGTAGGCCGGCGTTAGCAGGACGTTGACCTCACTGCACCCAACGGCTAGTATGCGCCCCGGTCCAAGTCGGCCATCCCGGACGGGTGCTCGAGTGGTTTAAGAGGCACGCCTGGAAAGCGTGTAAACGGTTTACGCCGTTTCGAGGGTTCGAATCCCTCCCTGTCCGCTGCGTTCACTCCTGCCTCCCGGCCCCATCCCGCATCCAGCTCGAGGGTGGACCTGCGGCCGCCGTGCGGCCTCGGTCTCCTTGCCCGCGGTCGCGGGCTGCGGATCGAATCCCTCCCTGTCCGCTGCGTTCACTCCTGCCTCCCGGCCCCATCCCGCATCCAGCTCGAGGGTGGACCTGCGGCCGCCGTGCGGCCTCGGTCTCCTTGCCCGCGGTCGCGGGCTGCGGATCGAATCCCTCCCTGTCCGCTGCGTTCACTCCTGCCTCCCGGCTCCATCCCGCATCCAGCTCGAGGGTGGACCTGCGGCCGCCGTGCGGCCTCGGTCTCCTTGCCCGCGGTCGCGGGCTGCGGATCGAATCCCTCACTGTCCGCTGCCCCGCTGCCCCGCCGGGGAACTATTTCCCCTCTCCATGTGTTAGCATAGAGTCAACACCTGGAGCGACGCTCATGCTCATCCGCCCGGGCGGGGCCATTCCCGCGTCTGAAGTCACGTCATATCGGCACTATCTCGACCGCCGGTCCTTCATGGTGGCTGCCGGCGCCGTGGCGCTTGGCGCCGCGTTGCCGACCGAGCTCGGGGCCTCGCTCCGGCGTCGCGATGACGAGCTGACTCCCTACAAAGACGTCGTCGGGTACAACAACTACTACGAATTCGGCACCGACAAGTCCTCGCCAGCCAAGCTGGCGGGTGACCTGAAGACCCGTCCCTGGACCGTGGAGGTGGCTGGAGAGGTCAAGCGGGCAGGGTCGTACGCCTACGACGACCTGATCCGCCCTCATCCCGCCGAGGAACGGGTCTACCGACACCGGTGCGTGGAGGGGTGGTCGATGGTCGTCCCCTGGATGGGATTCCCCCTCGGCGATCTGGTGCGTCGCCTGGAGCCCACCAGCAAGGCGAAGTATGTGGAGTTTACCACCTTGAACGATCCGGCCCAGATGCCGGGCCAGCGGAGCAACATCCTCCCCTGGCCGTACGTGGAGGGGCTCCGCCTGGACGAGGCGCTCCACCCGCTCACGCTCATGGTGACCGGGGTCTACGGGAAGCCGCTCCCAAACCAGAACGGGGCGCCGCTGCGGCTGATCGTCCCCTGGAAGTACGGGTTCAAGGGGGGGAAGGCCATCGTCCGGATTCGGTTCACCGAAACGCAGCCCCGGACGACGTGGAACATCGCCATCCCGCGCGAATACGGGTTCTATGCCAACGTGAATCCGGAGGTCGCTCACCCCCGCTGGAGCCAGGCGAAGGAACGCCGCATCGGGGAGTTCTTCAAGCGCGACACGCTGATGTTCAACGGGTACGCCGACGAGGTGGCCAGCCTGTACGCAGGAATGAACCTGCGCACCAACTACTGAGTTTGTCCTGAGCCGGGTGGCCGTTGTGCGATGGGTCCTCAAACCGGTCATCTGGGCGATCGGGCTCGGCATCCCCGCGTGGCTCCTCTGGGGTGCGTTCAACGACGGCCTCGGCAGCGACCCCGTGGAGACCATCCAGCAGTGGACCGGTAAGGGGGCGCTCGTTGGCCTCCTCCTGACGCTGGCCGTCTCCCCCCTCCGCCGACTGACCGGCTGGAACGAGTTCATCAGGCTTCGCCGTCTCCTCGGCCTCTTCGCCTACTTCCTCGGCACGCTCCACTTCCTCTCCTACATCGTCTTCGACCAGGCACTCTCGCTCGCCGAGATTCAGGCGGACGTGCTCGAGCATCCATGGGTCTTCGCCGGGTTGTCGGCCTGGCTGCTCCTGACCCCCCTGGCGATCACTTCCACGAAGGGGTGGATCCGGCGGCTCGGCGGCGGCCGGTGGCAGCGCCTGCACCGGCTCGTCTACCTGGCGGCCGCGGCTGGCGTGTTGCACTTCCTCTGGCTGGTCAAGAAGGATGTCGGAACGCCCGCGCTCTTCGGGGTCGCGCTCGTCCTGCTGCTGGCGGCTCGGTTGCCCCGCTGGGATTCCGCCCGCACCCCCCGATCGCGGCGCACGCTTGATTCGACCGGAGCCCCCCGCTAGCTTCACCCTTTGATGCCCTCACGTTCCCCTCTGCTCGATGAACGAGCCATCGCACGCACCCTGGCGCGCATGGCCGTTGAAATCGTCGAGCGATGCCAGGGAACGGAGGGCCTTTTGCTGGTCGGTATCCAGCGCCGAGGCGTCGAGCTCTCCGAACGGATCGGTCGGCTGATCGAGGGCTCGGAGGGCGTATCGGTGCCCCTGGGCAAGCTCGACATCACCCTCTACCGTGATGACCTGCAGACCGTTGGCGTGGGGCCCGTCGTTGGGGAGACCAGCCTCCCCGGCTCACTCGACGGCCGCACGGTCATCATCGTGGACGATGTCCTCCACACCGGGCGGACCATTCGGGCCGCGCTCGATGAACTCGCCGACTTCGGCCGCCCCCAGCGCATCCTCCTCTGCGTCCTGATCGATCGGGGCGGCCGGGAACTCCCCATTCAGCCCGACATCGCCGGTCAGACCGTGCGTGTGGGCGCGGGCGAACGAGTGGACGTCTTCGTCTCAGAACTCGACGGCAAGGATGCGGTGGAGCTCGCCGATGTCCGCTGACGCCGCCGCCCTCGCCCTCGGGAAGGACCTCATCGGGCTCGAGACCCTGAGCGCGGCGCAGCTCCAGTTCATCCTCGACACCGCGGAGCCGTTCAAGGAAGTCAGCGAACGGGCCATCAAGAAGGTGCCGGCCCTCCGCGGCAAGACCATCGTCAACCTCTTCTTCGAAGCATCCACCCGCACCCGCATCTCCTTCGAATTCGCCGAGAAGCGCCTCTCTGCCGACACGGTGAACGTCGCGACGCAGGCGTCCTCCGTCTCGAAGGGCGAGACGCTGGTGGACACCGCGCGGAATCTCGAGGCGATGCGGATCGACATGGTCGTCATCCGGCACGGCTCCTCGGGCGCCGCGAAGTTCCTCGGCGACCGGATCGCGTCGAATGTCATCAACGCCGGCGACGGCAAGCACGAGCACCCGACCCAGGCGCTGCTCGACCTGCTTACGCTGCGGGACAAATTCGGCCGGATCGAGGGCCTGAAGGTGGCCATCTGCGGCGACATCCTGCACAGTCGCGTCGCGCGGAGCAACATCTGGGGGCTGACCAAGCTGGGCGCGGAGGTCGGGATCTGCGGACCACTCTCGCTGCTGCCGCGGGACATCGAGTCGCTGGGGGTCACCATCCTCCCGCGGATCGAAGACGCCATCGCCTGGGCGGACGCGCTGAACATTCTCCGGCTCCAGCTGGAGCGGATGCAGGCGGGGTTCATCCCGTCCCTGCGGGAGTACAATCGGGTCTTCGGTGTTACCCGCGAGCGCCTGGCGCGCGCGCCGAAGGACCTCGTCATCCTGCACCCCGGGCCGATGAATCGCGGGGTCGAAATCGACAGTGACGTCGCCGATGGTGCGCACAGCGTCATCCTCCCGCAGGTCACGAACGGCGTGGCGGTTCGGATGGCAGTCCTTTATTTGCTGGCAGGCGGCACGGGAGCGGTTGCCGCCGCCGCACGAGGTGAAGCCGCGTGACACGCATCCTGATTCGTGGCGGGCGCGTCATCGATCCCTCCCGGGCGACCGATGGGGAGGCGGACCTCCTCATCGAAGACGGCAAGATCGCCGCCGTCGGCCGGGGGGTCGAGGCGCCAGCGGGCGCCACCATCATCGATGCCGCCGGGAAGGTGGTCGCTCCCGGGCTGATCGACCTGCACGTCCATCTCCGCGAGCCGGGCCAGGAAGATCTGGAGACCGTCGCATCGGGGGCCATGGCAGCGGCAGCCGGCGGATTCACGGCGGTCTGCGCCATGCCGAACACCGATCCGGTGACCGACAATCAGGCCGCCGTCGGGTTCATTGTCAGCCAGGCGCAGCGGGCCGGCAAGGCGAGGGTCTATCCGATCGGCGCGGTCACGCTTGGGCAGCGCGGCGACCAGATGGCCGAGTTCGGCGAGCTTGTGGGGGCGGGGGCCGTCGCGGTCAGCGATGACGGGAAGCCGGTCGCCTCCAGCCACATGATGCGCACGGCGCTCGAATACGCCCAGACCTTCGGCATTCCCGTGGCCAATCACTGCGAGGAGATGAGCCTGGCGGAGGGCGGCGCCATGCACGAGGGGCTCGTCAGCACCCGGCTCGGCCTCAAGGGGATTCCCGCCGCGGCGGAAGAGATCATGGTGGCGCGCGACATCATTCTGGCGGAGTTGACCGGTGGGCACGTGCACCTCTGTCACATGTCCACGCGCGGGTCGGTGGAACTGATCCGGCGGGGGAAAGAGCGGGGAATCCGTGTCACGGCCGAGGCGACGCCGCATCATTTCTCCCTGACACACGAACGGTGCGCCGAGTACGACACCAATGCCAAGATGAATCCGCCGCTTCGGGAGGCGGAGGATGTGGAGGCGATTCGGCAGGGGCTGCGGGACGGCACGATCGACGTCATCGCCAGCGATCATGCCCCGCATCACTACGACGCCAAGGAACGGGAATTCGATCATGCGCCGAACGGGATCATCGGTCTCGAGACGGCGCTGGGAGTGGCGATCCGCGACCTGGTCGAGACGGGAGTGCTGACCCTTCCGGAGCTGGTCCACCGCATGAGCACCCAGGCGGCCAGGATCTTCAACCTGCCCGGCGGCACCCTGGCCGTGGGGGCGCCGGCCGACGTCGTGGTGTTCGATCCGGGCGAGCGCTGGGTCGTGCAGCCGGGAGGCTTCTTTTCCAAGAGCCGGAACACGCCGTATGCGGGCGTGGAGCTGGTCGGCCGGGCCCACCAGACGGTGGTGCGGGGCAGGGTCGTGTTCGACATCCGGGCCGCCTAGCCGGTTCGGGAGATTCGGCGGGGTTCCCCCCGCCCAGCACCTCGTTACATTTGGCAGAGAAGCGTGCCTGTGCGCGCGTTCCGGCCGCCCGCCGTGCCGCCAGTCCTGCTGGCGTCCGCCGTCACGAGAGGGAAGTACGACCATGGCGAAATCGACCCCCAAATCCGACAACCCGATCGACGCCTTGCTCGAAGAGCGGGCGCGATTCCAGACCTGGTTGACGCGTCTCGACTCCACCGATTCCGAGGCGCCAGCGGCAGTCCGGGACAAGATTCGGGGCGACTATCAGCAGCGACTCGACCAGGTGATCGACGAGCTTCGGACACATGCGGAGTCAGTCGCCGAGCAGCTGGCCACGCTGCGGGTGCGCGAGGATGACATGGCGACGCAGGAGGCTGCCGCCCAGGAGACGCTGGCGGAAGCGGAGCTTCGCCATGCGGTCGGCGAGTACGAGGAGGCGGAGTGGGAGCGGGTCCGCGGCGGGAGCGAGCGCGTGTTGATCGATGTCCGGGAGGAGCTCGCTCGCGTCAGCGACGAGATCACCAGACTGGGCGAGGTGCAGGCGCTGATCGCGGCCGAGCCTGAGGCGCCAGCGGAGCCCGAGCCCGAGCCGGACGTCGTGGCCCCAGAGTCCGGCGCAGCAGGCACCGACGAGGCAGGGGACTGGGAGCCCGAGATTCCGCTGGCCGAGGCGCCCGTGGTGCCGAGCGCCCCGCGGTTCACGCCGCGCACCACCGGTCGGACATCGGAGCCGGCCCCGCCGCGCACGATTCCATTTCCCCAGCGGTCTGAGCCGTCGCCGGATGACCTGGCGTTCCTGAAGTCGATGGCCGACGATGAGCCGCTCACCAAGCGGGGGAGCGGGGCCACCCCTCGTGTGAGTGGCTCCGGCGCGCCACCATCGGAGGAGACTCCGAAGCCGGGCGCCAGCCTCGAGCGGCCGAGCCAGGCCGCAGCCCCCAAGACGCTGAAGTGCGGGGAGTGCGGGACGCTGAACCGCCCGACGGAATGGTATTGTGAGCGCTGCGGGGCGGAGTTGGCCGCGCTCTAGCCGGCCGGGATGCCGAACGAGAACGGGGCCCGGCAAAATGCCGGGCCCCGTGTCGTTGCAACGAGCGCTGTGGGAACTACGCCTTGGCGTTCACGGCCTTGGCGAGGCGGCTCTTCTGGCGCGCCGCGGTCCGGGGGTGCACCAGGTGCTTTCGACCGGCGCGGTCAAGCAGGCTCGCGGCCTCGGTGAGCGCCTTGGTGGCGTCGGCCTTGGTGGCGGCGGTCCGAACATTCTTGACGGCCGTGCGCAACTCGCTCCGGTGAGACTTGTTGCGGGCCGTGCGAACCTTCGTCTGACGCATGCGCTTCTTGGCGGACTTGATGCGGGGCACAGCGGACCTCTCTGAATCGGTACGGCGGGAGGGCCCATCCCCCCCATCATGAGCAAGCGGGAATACTAGCCTGGGCCCCCCGCAACGTCAAGCGGCACGGTGCTTTGACTTGCTTCCCGCCGGGGTGTATTGTTCCGCGCGCCACCTGTGGCGCCACACCCGGTCCACCCCACCCTCGATCCGGACGACGGTTGGAACAGCCTGCCGCCCTCACCATGCCTGAACCGCCGACTGCGGCGTTGGGAGCCTCGCCGGCCTTCGTGGTCGAACTCGAGGCCTTTTCGGGTCCCCTCGATCTCCTGCTCCACCTGTTGCGGGAGGAAGAGCTCGAGATATCCGACATTCCGATCGCGCGCATTGCCGATCAGTTTCTCCTCGTCATCCACGACCTGGGCCTGAACCAGGCGGCCGACTACCTGGAGATGGCCGGGCGCCTCCTGCGCCTCAAGGCACAGATGCTCCTGCCTCGCCGGAGCGACGAGGAGGGGTGGGAGGATCCGCGGGCCGAGTTGGTCCGGCGGCTGCTCGAGTATCAGCAGATTCGGGAGGTTGCGCTCTGGGTGGGCCGCGCCGCGGAGCGTCGGGCCGATCGGTACGCGCGGGGCTTCCTCCCGGCGCCGCCCGCGCTCCCGCCTCCCCCGCTGCAAGTCGACCTCATCGAGTTGCTTGAGGCGGTCCAGCGGGTCATCGAGGCGATCCCCGCACCGGTGCTGCATCGCGTGGTCGCCCGGCCGCTCGATGTCGAAGGGGCGACCCGCCGGCTGACGGCCCTCCTCGAAGACCGGGAGGAGTTTGGCTGGCGCGAGGCGCTGGGACCGGCCCCGACGATTACCGACGTGCTCTCCACCCTCCTCGCGCTGCTCGAGCTCGCGCGCCGGGGCACCCTTTCCCTGACCCAGGCGGCTCCCTTTGCGCCTATGGTGATTCGTCGTGACGCCTCTCGCTCAGCTGATTGAAGCCGCGCTTTTCGCCGCCGCCCGCCCGCTGACGGTGGAGGAGCTGTCCGTGCTCGACGCAGACGCGTCGCTGGCCGATGTCCGCACGGCCCTCGATCAGTTGCGGGACGTCTACGACTTCAGCCAGCACGCCATCGAACTGGTCGAGATGGCCGGCGGGTACCAGCTGCTCACGAGACCCGCCTTCGCGCAGGCGCTGGAGCGCGCGCAGTTCACGACGCGCGCCTCGAAGCTCACCTCGGCGGCGCTCGAGACGCTCAGCATCATCGCCTATCGGCAGCCGGTCGGTCGGAGCGAGATTGAGGAGATCCGGGGGGTGTCGGCCGGCGGCGTGCTGCGGTCCCTGCAGGAGCGTGGCTTGATCGAGGTGGTGGGCCGGAGCGAGTCCCTCGGCCGCCCCCTGCTGTACGGCACGTCGCCGATGTTCCTCGAACTCCTCGGCCTCACGGACCTGACCGATCTCCCGCGGGCGGAAGAATTGAGCATCGCGATTCAGCCGCCGAAGCCCCTTACGCCAGACGGCGAAGACGCTGCGGCGTACGTGCCGGCCGAATCGTGAGCGAAATGCGATTGCAGCGCGCGCTCGCCCGCGCGGGGATCGCCTCTCGGCGTGCTGCAGAGGAACTAATCCGCGCCGGCCGCGTACGGGTTGACGGGAAGGTGGCCGAACTCGGCAGCAAGGTCGATCCCGACCGCCAGAAGATCACGGTCGGGGGCAAGGCCGTGCGGATCGTGACCCGCCGGTGGCTCGCCTTCCACAAGCCGCTCGGCGTGGTGACTACCGCCAGCGACGAGCAGGGACGGCGCAATGTCCTCGATTTCATCCAGGATCCGGCGGGCCTCACCTACGTCGGACGGCTGGACGTCATGACGACCGGCCTGCTGCTGCTGACCACCGATGGCGAGGCGGTCCACCGCCTGACACACCCCAAGTACCGGGTGCCCCGTCGCTACACCGCGCTGGTGCACGGTCGGCCGACCGCCGAACTCGAGAAGCGGGTGCGCGAACGGGTCATGGTCGAAGGCCGGCCCGTGGTGGCGGAGGACGTTCGGGTGCGGCCGGGCAAGGAAGGGCGCAGCATTCTCGACGTCACCCTCACCGAGGGCCGCAACCGGATCGTCCGACGCTGGTGTGAGGAGATGGGACTCAAGGTCGAACGCCTCGCCCGGCTCTCGTATGGACCGGTGCGCCTCGGTGATCTTCCCGTCGGACGTTCGCGGCCCCTCACGCCTCGCGAGGAGGCTGCGCTCTACAAGGCGATTCGGCTCGATCCGTCCGGCGACTGACCGGCATTCCCCCCGGCCGCACGGACCACCCTCCGGAGGAGTACGCATGACCGCACAGCAGGCACCCACCCCCAGCGCCATTTCGGAACGCCTCCCGCTCGTCGTCAAGGAGGTCGGCCTCCGTATCGTCGGGCAGGACCTGATGATCGAACGACTGCTCATCGGGTTGCTGACCGGCGGCCATGTCCTGCTCGAGGGCGTCCCCGGCCTCGCCAAGACGCTGGCGGTGCGATCGCTGTCCGAGATCATCTCCGCCACCTTCTCCCGGATTCAGTTCACGCCTGATCTCCTCCCGGCCGACGTGATCGGCACGATGGTCTTCGACCAGAAGAACCAGGAGTTCCGGGTCAAGAAGGGGCCGCTGTTCGCGCAGATCATCCTGGCCGATGAAATCAACCGCGCCCCCGCCAAGGTGCAGTCGGCGCTCCTCGAAGCGATGCAGGAAAAGCAGGTGACCATCGGTGGCGCCACCTTCCCCCTGGCCGAGCCCTTCCTCGTGCTCGCGACGCAGAACCCGATCGAGAACGAGGGCACCTATCCGCTCCCTGAGGCGCAGCTCGATCGGTTCATGCTGAAGGTGCGCGTCGGCTATCCGACGCGCGATGAAGAACGGGAGATCCTGCTCCGCATGGCGGGCGGCACGCCGATCCCGGTTCGGAAGCTCCTCGACCCGGCGAGCATCATGGCGGCGCGCGCCGAGATCGCGAATCTCTACGCCGACCAGAAGGTGCTCGACTACCTCGTCGACGTGGTGCGTGCCACCCGTGAACCGGCGGCGGTCGGGCTCTCCGAACTCAAGCCGCTCATCGCATGGGGCGCCTCCCCCCGCGCCTCCATCGCGCTGGCGCAGGCCGCAAAAGCCCATGCGTTCCTTCGCGGCCGGTCCTACGTCGTGCCCGAGGACGTGCGGGCGCTCGCGCCCGATGTCCTCCGTCACCGCGTGGTCCTGACGTTCGAGGCGGAAGCCGAGGACGTCGACGCCGATGTCGTGATTCAGCGCGTCCTCGCCGCCGTTCCCGTCCCGTGATGCCCGGCGCCCCCACCTGGAGGCGCCTCCCGACATGACGCTGGTGTCCCAGGAAGTCCTCAAGCAGGTCAAGACGATCGAGCTGCGCACCCGCGGGCTGGTGTCGTCGCTCTTTGCGGGTGAATACCGCTCTACCTTTCGTGGACAGGGGATGGAGTTCGCGGAGGTGCGCGCCTACGAAATCGGCGACGACTACCGCACCATCGACTGGAACGTCTCCGCCCGCCTCGGCAGTCCCTACGTCAAGACCTTCACCGAGGAGCGGGAGCTCACCGTGCTGCTCGTGGTGGATCACTCCGGATCCACCCGATTCGGTGAGCCGCGCACCAAGGCAGGACTCGCCGCCGAGGTCGCGGCAGTGCTGGCCCTCGCGGCCGCGCGGCAGAGCGATCGGGTCGGCGCGCTCCTCTTCTCCGATCGCGTCGAGCAGGTCATCCCGCCCCGGAAGGGCCGGCGGCATGCGCTGCGCGTCATCCGCGATCTCGTGGCCTTTCAGCCCGCCGGTCGGCGTACCGACCTCGCGGCCAGCCTCACCTACGCCGTGCGCCTGCTGAATCACCGGAGCATCGTCGTCATCCTCTCCGACTTTCTCGCGCCGAACTGGGAGCGCCCACTGCAGCGACTCGCTGCCCGGCATGAGGTGGTGGCCGTCACCGTGGATGATCCGCGGGAGCGTGCCTTGCCGGCCTCCGGCTGGCTCGACCTCGAAGACGCCGAGTCCGGGCAGCGGGTGATGATCGATGCCGGAAACCGGGAGGTGCGGGGTCGCCTTGCCAGCCTCGCCGAGCGGCGCGCGGAGGAGCGGCGGCGCAGTCTCGCCGCCGCGGGCGTCGATCATGTGGCCCTCATCACCGGGCAGGACTACGCGTTGCCGCTTCGAAGGGCATTCGCGCTCCGCGCCAAGCGGTTGCACCGGTGATGTCGCTGCTTCTGCTTTTCGCGCTGCAGCAGGCGCCGTTGCCGCAGGTCGGAGACACGATCTGGCTGGTGCGGACCATACCGGCGCCCGTCGGGCGCGTCGCGCGCGTGGCGCCATGGAACCCCGAAGGGGCGGTGGAGACGCTCGGGCCCGGGATGCTCATCCGCCGCGGCGACTCCCTGGACGTGCGCTACCCGGCCGTCGGCTGGCTGCCCGGCTCGCACACCGTCGAAGTGCCCGGACCGGTCCTCGTGTCGCCCGACGGCACCACCGACTCCCTACCTCCCGCGACACTGACCGTCACCATCGCGAGCGTGCTGCCGGACCTGCCGGGCGATTCGCTGCCGGCGGCCCAACCCGAAGCCGCCCCGATCCTCCGACCGATCCGGACCGCGGTGCCCGTGCTGGTGCTTGTGCTGCTCGCCGGGCTGCTCCTGATCCCGGTCCATCTCTGGTGGCGGAAACGGGGCCGCCCGATTCCCGCACCGAGCACCGGGGAGGCGCCGCTGCCCCCGGCGCTGCCGCTCGAGCATTGGATGGCCGCGGGGGAATCACGCGCGGTGCTGGCCGCGGCGGCGGCCCGGCTTCGCGCGGCATCGGCGGCACATCCGTCGCCGGCGGCGGACGCGTTGCTCCAGCTGCTCGACGACGCTCTCTACGGACCGGGAGACGTCTCGGCGGTCCTCCCGCGCGCGGAGGAGGCCGTCGCGCTCGCGGTGCAGCTGGAGGAACCTCCGCCCGCATGAGCCTCGCCCGTCCGCTCCTGCTGCTGCTCCTGCTGCCACTGTTCTGGTGGTGGTGGCGCCGTCGGCATCCCTCCCCGGGCCTCCTGTACAGCGATGTGTCGTTGCCCAGGGCGCTCGGCGACCCGCCGTGGTGGCTGCACCTTCCCCCGATCCTGCGCACGGTGGCGCTCGGCTGCTTCATTGTCGGCGCGGCGGGGCCGCGGGTGGGGGGGAGCCGGATCGAGATGAAGAAGGAGGGGATCGCAATTGCCATTGCGATCGACATCTCGAGCAGCATGTACGCCGAGGACTTCGCGCCATCGAACCGGCTGGAGGTCGCCAAGGCGCAGGCGATCGAATTCATTCGCGGGCGGAGCGCCGATCGGATCGGCTTGATCGCCTTCGCGGCGGAGGCGCTGACCCAGGTGCCGGTCACGCTCGACTATCCGGTCCTCGAGCAGGCGGTGATGGGGCTGCGCATCGGCAGCCTGGAAGACGGGACCGCCATCGGGAGCGGGCTCGCGACCGCCGTTAATCGACTCCGACGCGCCCCCGAGAAGTCGAAAGTCGTCCTCCTGCTGACCGACGGCGAGAATAATCGCGGTCTCATTGACCCCCGCACGGCGGCGGCGACGGCGGCCTCGTTCGGTATCCGTGTCTATACCATCGGCGTGGGCACCGAGGGTGAGGCGCCGATCCCGACGGGACGAAGCGCCACGGGCCTTCGCTACGAGGTCCTGCCCGTCCGGATCGACGAGCCGTTGTTGAAGGAGATCGCCGCGACGACCGGGGGCAGGTACTTCCGCGCGACCGACGGCGAAGCGCTGGGCCGGATCTTCCGGCAGATCGACGGTCTGGAAAAGACGCCGGTGCAGATCACGCGCTACCTGCACTACGAGGAGTTGACCAAGCCGCTCGCGATCGCTGGGCTGGCGTTGCTCGGCCTCGAGCTGCTGATGGGCGCGACCGTGGCGGTGCGGGTCCCATGATATTCGATTCGCACTGGCTCCTGCTGCTCGCCCCCCTGATTGCCGTCGGCGGAGGGGTGCTCGCCTGGTGGGGGCGCCGGCGGCGCATCGGCGCGACCACCGCCTGGTCGGCCGGCCTCGGGGCCCAGTCCGCCTTGCGGGGGAAGGCGACCCCCTGGGTCATCGGCGTGGCGGTGCTCCTGGCTGCGGTGGCGGTGGCCGGTCCGCGCGGAGGGCGCACCACCGTGAAGACCGAGGCGCGCGCCCTCAGCCTCGTCATTGCCACGGACATCAGCCGGTCGATGCTGGCGGAGGATGTGGCTCCGAACCGGCTCGGTCGCGCCAAGCGCGAGGCGCGCCGCCTCGTGCAGGACCTCGATGGCGACCGGCTCGGCCTGCTCGCCTTCGCCGGCCGCAGCTATATCCTCACGCCGCTCACCGTGGATGGCGGGGCGGTGGCCCTCTACCTCGATGGGCTCGACCCCGATCTCGCGAGCGAAGGCGGCACGAACCTGGCCGCGACATTGAATCAGGGATTGGAGCTTCTCGAAGCCACCACCGAGATCTCCGATCGTGTGCTGGTCGTCTTCACCGACGGCGAGATCCATGACTCGATGTCCGCGGTCAAGGAGGCAGCGGCCGCCATCAAGGACGCCGGTATTCGCCTGATCCTCGTCGGCGAGGGTACGCCCATTCCCGTGAAGATCCCCATCCGGGATCCGTCGGGCCAACTGATCGAGTACAAGCTCGACCAGGCGGGCCAGGTGGTCGAGACAGGCCTGCACGAAGAGGTGCTTCGGGCTGCCGCGGACGCCGCCGGCGGGACCGTCGTGCCTGCCTCGCTCTCGGACCAGGCCGGGGCCGTCCGCGATCTGGTGGCGGCCTTCAAGCGGAGCCCAAGCACGGAGAGCCGTGCCGCCGACCTCCGGCCGATGGGGTGGTTGCCGCTGTTGCTCGCTGCCCTGGCGCTGATGGGTGTCACCCTCCTGCGCCGCGGGGCGTCGCTCGTGGCGATCGCACTCGCCCTCTCGCTTCCCAGCATGGCAGCGGCCCAGCGTCCCTCGGATGGGGCGCGAGCCCTTTCCTCCGGCGATCCGACCGGCGCCGCCGGTGCGTTCCTGCAGGAGGCCAAGGAGGGCGGGCGGAGGGACACGGCCTTTTACAACGCCGGGACCGCGGCCCTGCGCGCCGGCGACTTCAAGGTGGCACGGCGCGCGCTGCTCGAGGCGACCAAGACCACCGACCCGGCGTTGCGCTACCGCGCCCTGTACAATCTCGGCGTGGTGAACCTCCGCGCGGCCCTCGCCGATTCGACCCTCCGCGACACGCTGGTCGGCGAGGCGGCTGCGCATCTGCGTGAGGCGCTGCTGCTCGAACCGGGATCCGCGCGAGCCAAGTGGAACCTGGAACTCGCCGAGCTGATGCGGCCGCCCCCGCCCCCGTCCGGGGGTGGCGGGCAGCAACCCCCTCCGCCGCAAGGCGGGCAGCAACCGAAGCCACCCGAGCAGCAGCAGAACCAGAACCGCGGTCTGACGCGGGAGCAGGCAGAGCAGATCCTGAATTCGGTCGAGCGGGAAGAGCGCGCGACCAGAAACCGCCAGTTGGACCGGCTCTCCGGTGGCATGGGAGGGGCCAAGGATTGGTAGCGACATTCCTGCTGCTGGCCTCGCTCCAGCAGGCGCATCCCCCCGAACTCACGGTCACCCTCGACCGGGATGAGGTGGCGGTCGGCGAGGAGGTCTTGCTCACCGTCAAAACGAGGAGCGCATCATCGCTCCCCATCGAGCTGCGCCTCGGTGCCGCCGACGGATTCGTGGTCGTGTCCCGCACCGAAGGAACGAGCGTCAACCCGAACGCCACGATCTCGCGCACCAAGACGATCGAATTGCGGCTTCGCGCCATCCGCGCCGGCAGCTGGCAGTTCGGTCCCTTCCAGGCGCGGCAGGGCGACGCGATTGCCGAAGTGGTGGCCTTGACCGTCAAGGTCACCGATACCGGCAGTGCCGCGGTCGCGGCCCAAATCAACCCACGCATCCGACGGCTCCTGGAACAGGCTCGCCCCCCCACAAAGCCCGGCGAGGTCGGGCTGTCGCTCCTGCTGTCCAGCGCCACCGCCACCGTGGGGGAACAGGTGGACATCGTGACCGCCGCCTGGTTCCCGCGCGAACTGCGCCTCCGGCTTCGCCGTGCGCCGACGCTGGTGCCTCCCGCGGTCGAAGGGATGTGGAGCTATCCACAGCCGGCTCCCGTGGGAATCGCGGCGAGCCGCAGGGTGGGCGGGGTCTGGTACGATCTCTTCGTGGCGCATCAGATCGCGTTCCCCGTCCGGAGCGGAGACCTGACGATCTCGCCGGCGCAGATGCAGTACTCCGTGCCCCTCGCCCTGCAGTTCTTCAGCCAGGAAGAGCGCTTCGCAGTCACCAGCGACAGCGGCTACATCACGGTCCGCCCCGTTCCGGAGGAGGGGCGGCCACCGGGCTTCGTCGGCGCGGTCGGCACGGACCTCCTGGCCGAGCGCGTGCTCGACCCTCCCACCGCGCGCGCACGCGAGCCGATTCATGTGTCGGTGGTGATCAAGGGGAAGGGAAATGTGACGCTCTGGCCGGCGCCGGAGCTCACCTGGCCCGAGGGCGCGCGGGCCTATCCGGAACTCGTCGAGGAGCGTCCAGAGACGCGTGACGGTATCGTGAACGGCACGAAGAGCTTTGCCTTTTCACTCGTCCCCGATGCGGTCGGCACCCTGGCGCTGCCGGCGATCGAGTACCCGTACTACGACCTGGGAACCAAGAGCTTCCGCGTCGCGAAGGTGCCTGCGATGTCGCTCGCGGTGGCAGAAGCCGCTGCGCTCGCGGAGGGGGCACTGCCGCCGCCACTGCTCAAGGCGCGACGCGGGCTCGTGCCCGCGAACCTGGTGCAACTCCCCGGTCGCTGGGGCTGGTTGCTGCTGGTGGCCGGGCCGCCGCTGCTGTGGGGCGGCTTGCAGCTGGCCCGGTGGCGACCAAGGCCGCCGCCGGCCACCGACTCGCACGGCATGAGTGCTCGGACGGTCGAGATCGAACTCGACGGCCTGGTGACAGGACTGGCACCTGCCGCGATCGTCACGGGCGATGAGTCCGACCTCTCCGCCGCCCTCCGGGCCGCGGGTCTCGAGCCGGACACCGTCCGGCACCTGCTCGAGTTGCGGGGGATGTTGCGCGAACGGCGGTATGCCCCCACGCAGGCGGGGCAGGATGAGGAGATCGTAGCGCGGTGGGAGGCGTTGCGCAGCCAGTTGGCCGGCGGTGCCCGCCGCCGCCGCGTCTCCCATGGGTTGCTCGCCTCGCTCATGATCCTTGTGCTGTTGGGTGGCCGCGCGGCGGCGCAGGAGCGATCGGCGGAATCGCTCTATGAGAGCGGCGCGCTCGCGGCGGCGCGAGCCGCCTTTGCGGTGCGCGCGGAGGCCCAGCCACTCGTTCCCGGGCATTGGTACAACCTCGGCGCGGCCGACTATCGCCTTGGCGAGCCGGTGATGGCGAGCGCCGAGTGGCACCGGGCCCTGCGGCTCGCGCCGCGCAACGGCAGCGTACGGCAGGCCCTGCAGTTGACGCCGCCCCCCGATCCGGTGTCGGCGAGCCGGCTCTGGACCGCTCCCGTCACGCCCGCCGAACTCGCGTGCGCCGCCGGGCTGCTCTGGCTGACCGCCTGGATCGGGCTCTTCCTGCGGCCAACGCTGGTCCGGCGGTGGTTCTGGGTGGGTGCCGCGGCTCTCCTCTTCGGGGCCCTCACCGTCTGGCTGACTGCCCGCTATGCCCAGCCGGTCGACCTGGTGCTCGAGGCCGTGCCGCTCCGCGTGAGCCCGCACGGCCGCGGGTCCGCCGTCGCCGCGCTCGACGAGGGCCAGGCGCTGTTGCGCCTCCAGAGCCAGCGTGGCTGGCATCTGGTGCAGGATCCCTCGGGCCGTCGCGGCTGGGTGCCGGGGGCCGCCGTCGTCCCGCTCGACCCGGAGTAGATTGCAGGCATGCCACGCCGTATCTCCATCCTTCCCGATGCCGTCGCCGACCAGATTGCCGCAGGCGAAGTGGTGGCGCGTCCCGCCTCCGCGCTCAAGGAACTCGTGGAGAACGCCATCGATGCCGGCGCCACACGGGTTCGGATCGCCATCGAGCACGGCGGCAAGACACTGATCGAGGTTGCCGACGATGGCTGCGGGATGGGGAGGGAGGATGCCGTCCTTTCCCTCGATCGCCATGCCACGAGCAAGATCCGGAGCGCGGCCGATCTCACCGGGGTGACGACGTTCGGGTTTCGTGGGGAGGCGCTCCCGGCCATCGGCTCGGTCAGCCGTGTGACGCTCACCACGGCGGAAGACGGGGGCGAAGGCACCGAGTTGCGGGTCGCCGGCGGCCGGCTCGAGCATGTCGGGCCGGTGGCTCGCCAGCGCGGCACGACGGTCACGGTGCGCGGGCTCTTCTTCAACACGCCGGCGCGCCGCAAATTCCTTCGGTCGGCCGCGAGTGAATCGCGGGCATCGTATGAGGCGGTGGCGACGCTCGCGCTCGCGCATCCGGGCGTTGGGCTCGAGTTCGCGCAAGACGGACAGGTGCGCCTCGCCGCCCCGCCGGCTCAGGACGAGACCGAGCGCCTGGTCACGGTGTGGGGGCGCGACCTCGTCGGCACGATGGTCGGTGTCGATTATGCCGCGGGCGCGTTTCGGATCTCCGGCTTCGTGCAGCGGCCAGGCGATGCCTCGCCCAGCGGTCGGCGGACGCAGTTGTTCGTGAACGGCCGGCCGTTTCGCGATCCCTTCCTCGTGCGGGCGGCGGAGGCGGGGTATCGCGCCGCGATTCATCCGGGCGATCGCCCCTCCCTGTACCTGCGGATCGACCTGGCGCCCGGCGAGGTGGATGTCAACGTCCACCCCTCCAAGATGGAAGTCCGCTTTCGGGACCGGATCGGCCTGGAACGGACGATGGAGGACGCCGTCCGGCAGGCCATCGGCGCGCTCGTGGCGGCGGCGCCGGTTGGGGACTGGCGGCCCATGCCGGTCGGCCACTCCACGGTCGACGCGAGCGAGCTGCTCACCTCGCTCTTCGGAGCAGAGGCGGATTCCGCCCAGCCACCCGAATCGGGCGCCTCGGAGGCGGTGGGTGCCGCTGATCCATTCGCGGGCGGCCTGACCCAGCTCTTCGATACCTACATCGTTTATCAGGCCGCCGAGGGGGTGGTGTTTGTCGATCAGCACTCGGCGCATGAGCGGGTGTTGTTCGAGGAAGTGATGCTGGCCATCTCGGGGGCGGGGGCGCCGGCGCAACGCCTGTTGATCCCCGCGGCGGTCGAAGTGACCGATGAAGAGCTCGATGCCCTTGAACGCCACCGCGAAACCCTGGAGCGGGTCGGGTTCAGTGTGGAGGAATTCGGCGGCAAGACGGTGGTGCTGCAGGCGGTGCCGACCCCCCATCCCCGGTTCGACGCCGTCGCCTGTTTCCAGGAAATGATCGCCGATCTGGCGCGCGGCCGGTTCGGCGGGTGGCCCAATCCGCTCGAACGGTTCGGCGCCACCTACGCCTGCCGCGCGGCCGTGAAGGCGGGGCAGCGACTCAGCCAGGGCGAAATGCGCGAACTGCTCCTGCGGCTCTTTGCCACGGAGCTGCCGCCGCACGACGTCCATGGCCGCTCCACCATCGTCCAGTTGCCGAGGGAAGAGCTCGAGAGGCGCTTTGGCCGGCGGTAGGGTTCCGGTCATTGTCGGACCGACCGCGGTGGGCAAGACGGCCGTCGCACTTGCCCTCGCCGCCCATTGGCCGCTGGAGGTTGTTTCCGCCGATTCCCGCCAGGTGTATCGCCGGCTCGACATCGGCACCGCCAAGCCGACGCGCAAGGAACAGGCGCGGGTGCCGCACCACGGTGTCGATATCCTCGAACCAGGGCATCGGTTCAGCGCGGGGCGGTGGGCGGCCGCAGCGAGTGCCTGGGTCGAGATGGTGCAGGCGCGCCAGCGGCTCCCGGTGGTGGTTGGGGGAACCGGGCTCTACGTCCGAGCGTTAATGGACGGGCTCTTTCGCGAGCCGGCGCTGGACGCGCCACGGCGGAAACGGCTCGAAGCCTACCTGGCGCACCTCACCCCGGCCCAATTGGTTCGATGGGCAAGCCGGCTCGATTCGGAGTACGCGGGCGGGGGACGGCAACGGGCACTGCGCTGCATCGAGATGGCCGTGATGACCGGCCATCCGCTGACGCACTGGCAGCGTGCCGCCCGGGAGGGTCGCCGGTTTGAGCCCTGGTACGTGGTCCTCAGTGTCCCACGACCGATTCTCCACCAGCGGATCGAGCGACGGGCAAACCAGATGGTTCAGCGCGGATTGATCGAGGAGGTGGCGGCGGTGCTCGCGGAAGGCCATGCCGCCCACGCGCCCGGACTCGACGGGATTGGGGTGAAGGAGGCGGTGGAGTACCTGCACGGCAAGCGCACGCGCGAGTCCGTGGCGGAGGCCATCACCATCAGCACCCGGCAGTACGCCAAGCGACAGGAGACCTGGTTTCGCCACCAACTGGATGGCGACATCCTCCGCCTCGACGCCACGCGACCGGCGGCCGACCTCGCCGCGGACATCGCAGCGCATTGGAGCCAGACATGAAGATCGGCATCACCTGCTATCCGACCTACGGCGGCTCCGGTGCGGTGGCCACCGAACTCGGGCTTGAGCTGGCCAAGCGGGGCCACGAAGTGCACTTCATCACGTATGCCTCTCCCTTCCGGCTGCGCGGCGGGTTTGCGGAGCGGGTCTACTATCACGAGGTCGAGACCCGGCACGGGGCGTACCCGTTGTTCGATCACTTTCCCATCACCCTGGCACTGGCCTCGCAGCAGTACGAAGTGAGCCGCCGGAAAAGCTCGACCTGCTGCACGTGCACTACGCGATCCCCTACGCCACCACCGCCTGGATCGCGCGGGAAATGCTGGCCAAGGAACACCCGATCAAGGTGGTGACCACCCTGCACGGCACCGACATCACGCTCGTCGGGCAGGAGTCCAGCTTCTTCGACATCACGCGCTTTTCGATCGAACGGTCCGACGAAGTGAGCGCCGTCTCGGCTTTTCTGCGGAGCGAGACGCTGCGCGCGTTCGGGCCGGTGCACGGCAATCTGCGAGTGATTCCGAACTTCGTGAACCTCGCCGAGTACCATCCGGTGGACGCGCCGAAACGCGAAGGGCTGGCGCCAGCCGGGCACAAGATCATCAGCCACACCTCCAACTTCCGCGAAGTGAAGCGGGTCAAGGACGTGGTCCGGATCTTCTCCCGCATCCGCCGGGCGATGCCCGCCACGCTCCTCATGATCGGCGACGGGCCGGAGCGCGGCGAGGCGGAGCGGGAGGCGGAATTGCTCGATGTGTCGGCAGACGTGCGGTTCCTCGGCCGACTCGACCGGGTGGTCGAGTTGATGCAGGCGACCGATCTCTTCCTGCTCCCTTCGCAGTCGGAGTCGTTCGGGCTGGCGGCTCTGGAGGCGATGTCATGCGGGGCGCCGGTCGTGGCAAGCCACGCCGGCGGCGTTCCCGAGGTGGTCGAGGACGGCGTCAATGGCATCCTGGAACCGGTCGGATCCGTCGAGGCGATGGGGCGCCGGGCGGTCGAGTTGTTGCGAGATCCGGACCGGCATCGGGCCATGGCTCTCGCCGCCGTCGAGAAGGCCAAAGTGTTTTCCGCCGACCGCGTGGTGCCGATGTATGAGGAGATGTATCGCGAGGCGCTGGGCTAATGGATCTCTTCGTGCTGCTGCAGGCCGCCGTGCTCGGTCTGGTCGAGGGCATTACGGAGTTCATTCCCGTCTCCTCCACCGGCCACTTGATCGTGGCGGGCGACATGCTGGGGTTCACCGGGGAGCGCGCCAAGACGTTCGAGATCTTCATCCAGCTCGGGGCCATCCTCGCCGTCGTCTGGCTGTACCGCGCGCGGTTTCTGAACATCCTGAGGAGCCTGGAGACGAGCACCGAGAGCAGAGTCTTCGTACTCAACCTGGTACTGGGGTTCCTGCCCGCGGCCGTCATCGGGCTCTGGGCGCACAAGTGGATCAAGGCCCACCTCTTCACCGTGCCGACGGTGGCGGGCGCGCTGGTGGTTGGCGGTATCGCCATTCTCATCATCGAGCGGACCCGACCGATCCAGCGGGTGCCCACCGTCGACGTGCTGCCACCCCGGCTGGCGTTGGGTGTCGGGTTCGCCCAGGTGCTGGCCCTCTTTCCGGGCGTCTCCCGCGCCGGCGCCACCATCCTGGGCGGATACCTGCTCGGCCTCTCCCGCACGGCCGCGACCGAGTTCTCGTTCTTCCTGGCGATCCCCGTCATGGTGGCGGCCACCCTCCTCGACGTCGTGAGCAGCCGGGGCAACCTGACGCCGGCCGACATCCCCGTCTTCGCCGTCGGATTCGTGGTCTCGTTCCTCAGTGCGCTGGTGGTGATCCGGGCGTTTATCGGGTTCGTCGCCAAGCGGGACTTCACGCCGTTCGGCTGGTATCGGATCGTCGTCGGCGCGGCGCTCCTGGTCTGGTGGAAGGCTGGAGGCGCGTGACCTCCGGCATCTGGCTCGGGGTGGTGGATTCGACGCTCGACGAGTTGCATGCCCGCGCCGCGCAAGGGGCGGCAGACGGCACGTGGGTGGTGGCGGCGGAACAGCGGGCAGGGAGGGGGTCCCGTGGCCGGGCCTGGCACTCGCCACGGGGGGGGCTGTGGATGAGCGTGCTCCGGCGCGGCCACGGGACCCCCGGCGGCTTCGAACTGCTGAGCCTCCGCGCCGGTCTGGCCATCGCGCGGGTGCTGGATGGACTCCCTGCCGTCGTGCCAGCGATGCTCAAATGGCCCAACGACCTGATGGTGCGGGACCGGAAGGTCGGCGGCGTGCTTGCGGAGGCGCGCTGGCAGGGGGATCGGCTGCAGTGGGTCGCCATCGGCCTGGGGCTCAACGTGGCCAACCCCATTCCACCAGAGTTGGCGGGTCGTGCCGCGTCGCTCTCCGAGTGCTGTACGGAAACGACCATCGAGGCGCTGGCCGGCCCAATTGCGCGGGTGCTGTGCGCCCTCGACCTGGCGACGCCAGCGTTGACCCCGGAGGAGGTCGCGGAATATGCCAGTCGGGACTGGCTGCTGGGGCGGGCCGTGGACACACCGATCCTGGGGACCGGCGCAGGGGTGGGACGCGATGGGCGCCTCGAGCTCCGGGATGGGGCGGGTGCCCTCCACCGAATCTCCGCCGGCGATGTTGTCGCGCGCTGATTCCCGCCTTACCGACCGTCCCCTCCGCGCCTAGATTCCCCCCATGCTTCTCGCCCTCGACATCGGCAATACCGAGATCACCGTCGGCCTCTTCCGCGGCGATCAGATCACCGCCCACTGGCGCCTGACGACGAACCCCGACCGCACCCCGGACGAATGGGGTACCGCCATCGGGACCTTTCTCATCCACGCCGGCCATTCACCCAACGAGGTGCGCGGCGTCATCCTCGCTTCGGTGGCTCCCCACATCACCCAGAGCATCAAGGCGGGGATCGAGTCGGCCACGGCCTGCACCGCGGTTTCCATCGATCCGCGCTCGCCGCTTCCGCTCCGGCTCGATGTGGACGAACCGCTCAGCGTGGGCGCCGACCGGATCGTGAACGGGCTCGCGGTGCTCGAATTGGTCGGGGGAGATGCGGTGGTGGTCGACTTCGGCACCGCCACGACCTTCGACTGCATTACCGGGGATGGCCGGTTCATCGGCGGCGCCATCATGCCGGGCCTTCGCACGGCGGCGGATCAGCTGACGCGGCTCGCGGCCAAGCTGCCGGCCACGGAGCTTGCCGCCCCGGACCGTGTCATCGGCCGCCGGACCGAAGAGTGTATTCAGGCGGGGGTGCTCTATGGCGCGGCGGACGCCGCCGACGGCATGGTGCGCCGGATCTGTGCCGAGTGGCCCACGCCGAACACGCCGGTCGTGATTGCCACCGGTGGACTCGCCGCTGTCATCGCGCCGTTCTCGGAGTCGATCAGGCGGATCGAACCGGACCTGACGTTGCGCGGCCTGCGAATCGCTGCCGGCCACCTCGGGCTCACCTGGTGAGCGACGCAGCAACCTCGCTGTTCCGCCGCAGCGGCTACCGCCTTCTCGGCCCCTCCTTCGATTACCTCCTCCATACCCGTCCCGCCGAATGGCCCATCATGGCGGCGCATACGGCCCTCGGCTACCTGCTGGCCGTGGGGCTGGCCGCGGCAGCGGCCGGGGTGTCGCTCGGCGCAGCCGTCTTCGGGCTCGTCCTCTGGGTCGTGTTCCTGAACGGCGGAACGCTGGCCATCAATTCGGCCTTCGACAAGGACGAGGGAGACATCGGGTACCTGCGGCAACCGCCGCCGGTACCGCGTCATCTCTTCGGATTCGGGATGGGGCTGATGGTGATCGGCGGCGCGCTGTCGCTGCAGTTACCGCCCGGGTTCACGGCGGCATACGGTGTCTGCTTCCTGATGTCCGTGCTCTACTCCGTGCCGCCCTTCCGGTTCAAGGCCGTGGCGGGGGTGGACTGGATCATCAACATGATCGGGTTTGGCGCACTCACGCCGTATGCGGGGTGGGCGCTGACCGGGCGCCCCCTCGACCGGCCTGCCTTCCTGGTCTTTGCCGCGTTTGCCCCGCTCTTTGCCGCACTCTATCCACTGACGCAGATCTACCAGTTCGAGGAGGACCGACGCCGCGGCGACAAGACCCTGGCGCTGATGCTTGGGGAGCGGACGAGTCTGCTCCTTGCCCTCGGCTCCGCCGTTGCTGCGTTCGCGTTGTTCGGCATGGCTGCCGCGGGGCGGGGGTGGTTCACGGACATGGCCTGGGGAGGGTGGCGCGCCGGCCTCCTCCTGGTCGCCTTCGGGGCCTGGCTGGCCGTGCTCCTCCCGTGGCTGGCCCGGTGCCATCGCATGACCCCTGAGCAGCACCAGCGCGGCATGTACGCCGCGCTGGGTGCCTGGGCCGTGACCGATGTCGCTATCGCCGTGGGGTTTGGGCTGGCCTGAACCCTTGGCCGGGCGGTTGGCCGTCCGCTATTATTCTGTATTCCACACTCTCCGGGAGTCGGCATGAGTTCCGCAGTTCGCGCCGAGTCAGGCACCGACCTGACCGACCTGCCCTACGTTCTCCGCTCGGCGGTCACGCTGGGCGTCATCACGGCCGCCATCGTCGTGGCGATGTCGGTCATCACGCGGTACCTCGCCGGCGCGGTGGAGTTCGGGCTCGGTGCCCTTGTGCTGGTGGCCGGCCTGGCCGCCGTGACCTTCATGCCGGGCAACTGGACCAAGCCCCGGACCATCGAGGGCATCGCCGGCGCCGCCGGGCTCGGCCTGGCGGCCACGATCATCTTCCTCGTGATCGACGTCTCCATCCTCCAGCCGGCCGGGATGTACACCAACCGGTGGCGCGAGATCGGCGGCGGGAGCAACTGGTGGTACCACCCGGTCTGGTGGATGGTCGGCACCTACCTGCCGTGGATGGGTGCCCAGATACTGGCGAGCCAGGCGCGCGCGGGGGCGGTGTCGATGGCCAGGGGACTGGTGACGGCGCTCGTCCTGACGGTGGCCTGCTGGGTGATTGCGGTCCTGGTGCACTTCCCGGGGGCCGGCTGGAATCTCGGCAGCTTCGGCGTGGCATTCCTTCCCGGCGTGACGCTCACCGCGGTGCTGGGAGCGCTCAGCGGTCGGCGCAGCTGAGGCGATGCGCGCGAAGATCATCTTCCTCCGCGCCTCCGGTTGGCTGCTGACGCCCATCGTGGCGTTGGCAGCCGCTTTCTTTGGTGCCCTCCTCGGCACCGTGCTCGCCGCGCTCCTCCCGAATCCGATTCACGGCGTGGCGTTGACCGTCATCATCGGCGGGACGGCCGGCTTCGTGACGGTCCACTACTGGCTCCGTGCCCTCCGGCACTCGCCCAAGCTCCAGCACGCCCTGCACGTCCTGCCCGATGGGACCCCCGAGGTCGCGGCCCCCGACGGTGCTTCCGACGAGGCGGAGACGTGATGCGACCCCCGGGGGCCGGTGGATTGCTCGCCATCGCGCTTGCCGTGGCGTGTGGGGGCGACCCACCACCGCGAGAACCGGTGGCTGATGCCGACGCTCCCCCCGCGAATGCCGCCTTCCCGGTGCTCCCAGACTCGCTGGTCCTGACGGCGCCGGATGGCGCGACGGTCTGGTTTTCCGGCGCGCGGATCGGAACGGACTCGCTGGGCGCCACCTGTACCGAGCGAGGGCTGGTCATCGTTCGGGACGAAGACAGGACGCTTGTCCCTCTCCTCATGACCGGCGCGGCTCCTGTGCTCGTGAACGACAGCACGCTTCGCGCCCGTATCTGGCTGCATTGCCGACCCGGCAACACCTACGAGGTGAACCTGCGCACCGGCACTCCGACGCGGGTCAAGTGACCGCGCGCCGGCGGAACACCCTTCGCGTCGTCCTCGGCGTCCTCGGCGCCGTCATCCTGGTGCCCCCCGGCGGGGCCGTGGCGCAGGGTCTCGGTGTCGGGGCCACGTGGTATTCCGGATCGCCCGAGACCTATTGGATCTTCAGCGTCGGGACCTCCCGGCGGCTGGGCTCGCCGCTCTCCACGACCATTTCCGCATCATGGTGGTCGCCAGAGAACGATGGTGGCGGCGATCTCGTGGGTGCCGGACTCGATCTCAACCTCTGGCGTGGCGGAAATCCCGGGGCGTACATCGTGGGCGGTGTGGGAGGGGGCTTCGGGTTCAACGGCGCCGATGTCTTCTACGGCACCTACTCCATCGGGGTCGGCTACGATTTCCGGCTCTTCAAGGCGGTAGGGCTGGGGGCCGAGGCGCGGTGGGTCGGGCTCACGCAGGGCGGAAACGAAGGTGTGCAGGTTGGCATCCGGCTGGGTGGCGGCATGCGGCGGAAGGCGGCCACGCCAGCGACCACGCCATCGACCGCAACCACGACTCCGCCCCCTGCGCCGACGGGAGTGGCTGGTACTCCGGTCGCACTGTCCGCGGTGGAGACTGCCGTGAGCGTGATGGGAACGCCGTACACCTGGGGCGGGAGCAGCGCCAACGGATTCGACTGCTCCGGGTTGATTCAGTACGCCTACGGCGCGCATGGCCTCATGCTGCCGAGAACAAGCGCGGATCAGGCGAACTACGGGGTGGGGGTCGAACGGAACCTGAGCGCGCTGGCGCCGGGGGACATCCTCACCTTCTCCAGTGGGGCAGGGGGATCGACGGTCTCACACGTCGGGCTGTACCTGGGTGGCGGGGAGTTCATCCACAGTGCCACGAACGGCGTGCAGAAGAGCGTGCTCAGCTCCACGGACCCGTACGGCAAGTGGTGGTGGAACCGGTGGGTGGGAGCTCGGCGGGTGGTGCCGGGGTGACTCTCGTGTCGCGCTGCGCCGCTATTCGTGATTCATGTGCTCGTGGTCCATCTCCCCTTCGCCTGACGGTTTCCCGATCTTCTCCAACATCATGATATCGGCCTCGATGTCCGGATTATCCGGGTCGAGTGCCGGCCAGTCGGCCAGATCGTCGGGCGCGAAGGCGCCGGCCAGCAGCCCCATGGCGCCGCTCGGGATCAGCTTCCCGGTGACGTTGTTGTAGTCGGCCCGGACCCGGTACCGCTTCCCGGCCGAGAGCTTGAGTCCGTCACCCCGGATGCCGTAGTACTTCCGCGGCATCTTGAGCAGGAGGCCGGACGGCGCGGTTTCCGCCTTGAGCATGATGATCGTCTTGCCGCTTTCCACTTCCTCCAGTGACACGAACTCCGCATAGTCGTGGGCATGCCCGCCGATGGCCAGCACGCGGCCAGTCAGGGGCATGGTGAACTCGTATGACTTGGAGGAACGCCCGGCGGGGAGATCGTAGGAATCGGTGACACGGTTGTAGTTCACGTCCATGTAGATCGGCAGGATCGTCTTCGGTCGGGGCGCCAGATTCTTCGGGCTCCAGGAGAGGCGAACGGTCAGCCACGCGCCCTCGATGTCGGCATTGCCGAGGTTGTTCCAGGCGGCGTACATGGCGAGCTGGTACCCCGGTTCCATCGGCATCCCGATCGTTTTGGGGATGCTGACACTGCCCGTCTCGGATCCCGCTGCCACCATCCGCTCGACCGCGGGGTAGAGGAGCTGACGCCGATCGTAGTTCATGATGTTCAGGTGGTGCACCAGCTGGCTGCCGAGTGCGGTTCCCTCCTTGTCGGTCACCTCGATATCGAAGCCGCGAAACCAGGCCTCCATCGGCCACTCGAAGCGGAGCAGGGGCGTCGTGGTGCCGGCCATTTCGTGCATCATGCCGTGGTCCATGTTCGGGGGCATGTGCGCAATCGTAAAGGGACCGGCAGTGACCACCACTTCCTTGCGGGACGAGTCGACCGCCACTCGCACGGTGGGGCCGGGATCAGGTGCCTGGGGGGCAACCAGGAGCGGGGCGAGGAGGATGAGCGCCGAGGTCAGCATGGTTGATGTCCCGTTCGGGTCGGAGGAGGCTGCGGGATGAAGCATAGTGGCAGCCGGAGTGATGAAAAAGCGTGAAGGACATCTGAATTGTCTGGTTGGCAGGGCGGCCGCCGCCTCGGCAAGCTTCCGGTCCTCCGTACGGCCCATTCCTGTCATTCTGGCTTAGCACTCTGGCCCGCCGATTGCCAATCCGGGGACCCGAAGGCTTGACATCGGGGCCGTTTGGATTACGTTTCCGGTGTTCTGGCACTCACGGTACCAGAGTGCCAATATATTGTGATTCAATACTTTACACCATCACACCCACGTTGTTGGAGGCAGGAAATGTCCACTGCGACCAAGAGCAAGACGAAGGTGAGCATCAAGCCGCTCGAAGACCGTGTTGTCATCATGCCGTCCGACGAAGCCGAGAGCATGCGCGGCGGGCTGTACATCCCCGATACGGCCAAGGAAAAGCCGACCCAGGGCGAGGTGATCGCGGTTGGTCCGGGCCGGATGGACAAGGGCGCGCGGGTCCCGATGGACCTGGCGGTGGGCGACAAGGTCATCTACGGCAAGTACAGCGGCACGCCGTTTCAGCTCGGCGACGACGAAGTCATCATCATCAAGGCCTCGGACATCCTCGCCAAGATTGGCTGAGCGTCCGTAACACATTCCAGGAGATTCGCACCATGGCATCGAAGGAACTGATGTTCAGCGTGGACGCCCGCGCCAAGCTCAAGAAGGGCGTTGACCAGCTCGCCGAGGCGGTCAAGGTGACCCTCGGCCCCAAGGGCCGGAACGTCGTCATCGACAAGAAGTTCGGCTCGCCCACGATCACCAAGGACGGCGTCACCGTCGCCAAGGAAATCGAGCTGCTCGATCCGATCGAGAACATGGGCGCCCAGATGGTGAAGGAAGTCGCCACCAAGACCACCGACCTCGCCGGCGACGGCACCACGACCGCCACCGTGCTGGCCCAGGCCATCTACCGCGAAGGCCTGAAGAACGTGACCGCCGGCGCCAACCCGATGGAATTGAAGCGCGGCATCGACAAGGCCGTCGAGCTGATCGTCGAGGAGCTCGCGCGTCTCTCGGTCAAGACGACCGGCCGCAAGGAGATCGCCCAGGTCGGCGCCATTTCCGCCAACAACGACAAGGAAATCGGCGACCTCATCGCCGAGGCGATGGAGAAGGTCGGCAAGGACGGCGTCATCACGGTCGAGGAGGCCAAGGGTCTCGACACCACGCTGGAGACGGTCGACGGCATGCAGTTCGACCGCGGCTACCTCTCGCCGTACTTCGTGACCGACCCGGAGAAGATGGAGGCCGTGCTCGAGGCCCCGTACATCCTGATCCACGACAAGAAGATCTCGGCCATGAAGGACCTCCTCCCGGTGCTCGAGAAGGTGGCCCAGACCGGCAAGCCGTTGCTCATCATCGCCGAGGACATCGAGGGCGAGGCGCTGGCCACCCTCGTCGTGAACAAGCTCCGTGGCACCCTGAAGGTCGCCGCCGTCAAGGCGCCGGGCTTCGGTGATCGCCGCAAGGAAATGCTGCTCGACATCGCCATGCTGACCGGCGGCAAGGTCATCTCCGAGGAACTCGGCTTCAAGCTCGAGAACGCCACGATGGACGATCTCGGTTCCGCCAAGCGCGTCACCGTGGACAAGGACAACACCACGATCGTCGACGGCAAGGGCAAGGCAGGCGACATCCAGGGCCGGATCAAGGAGATCCGCGCCGCGATCGAGAAGAGCACCAGCGACTACGACCGTGAGAAGCTCCAGGAGCGTCTGGCCAAGCTCGCCGGCGGTGTGGCCGTCATCAACGTCGGCGCCGCGACCGAGACCGAGATGAAGGAGAAGAAGGCCCGGGTCGAGGACGCGCTGCACGCCACCCGTGCCGCGGTCGAGGAAGGCATCGTCCCCGGCGGCGGCGTCGCGCTGATCCGCGCGCAGTCGGTGCTCGAGAAGATCAAGGGCCTGACCGAGGACGAGAAGATCGGCGTCGACATCGTGCGCCGCGCGATCGAGGAGCCGATCCGGGCCATCTCCGTCAACGCCGGCGTCGAGGGCTCGATCGTCGTGGCCAAGGTGAAGGAGTCGAAGGACAAGAACTTCGGCTACAACGCCGCCACGGACAGTCTACGAGGACCTGGTCAAGTCCGGCGTCATCGACCCGACCAAGGTCACCCGCACGGCGCTGCAGAACGCCGCGTCGATCGCGGCCCTGCTCCTCACGACCGAGTGTGTCGTGGTCGAGCGGAAGGAAGACAAGCCGGCCCCGGCAGGTCAGGGTGGCGGCGGCATGGGCGGGATGTACTAGCCCTCCCCAGCTTCCGGACACGAGGCGGGCGCACAGTCGTGCGCCCGTTTTGTCTTTCTGTTATTCTTGGACGGCAGGACCGACCCTAACTCAGGTAGTTCACACTATGCGCTTTGGAATCCTCGTGCTCGCCGCTGCCCTCATTCCCGCCACGGTCGCGGCGCAGAGCACGCCCACGCCCGCCCCCGCCGTGGAGGGCACCTGGCAGGTGGATGCCTCTTCCGTGGCCGGCAAAGGCCCGCGGGAGGTCATTATCCGCTCCGACAGCAGCGCCTCCTGGGGCAAGGAGACGGTGCGCTGGCGACTCCCCGAGTCGAACCGGATCATGATCGCGCTGGGCGGCGAGTGGGAGACGTACCGGATGAAGCTCAAGGGTGACAAGCTGACTCTCTCCGGCGGAGATCTCAGCGAGCCGATCACACTCAAGCGGACGGGGCCCCCAGCCCCGAGACCGGACAGCGTGCCGATTCCGCCGGATCCCGACACGGAATAGGCACCGAAAAGCACGGCGATACGCGAGGAAATCAGGGGGGCGACCGTCAGGTTGCCCCCCTCTTGCGTTTGCGTAAGCTCTTGTCAATCCATTACTTGGCCTTCCACATCCCCACAACAGTGTGGCCGGAATCGGATTTGCATCGGGAGGGGGTGTCCGTCGTGACGGAGGCAGTGCTTCTGCCTGCCTTCCGCACGACTCTCGCAGGAGGAATTCATGCTTCGCCTTCGCCACCTCACGGTGGCCGCGCTGGTCGCGGTCGCCGCGCCCGTCCAGGCGCAGGTCTCATTCAGCCCGACCGTCGGCGCCTACCTGCCGACCTCGAACATCGCCGACATCGTGGTGGGCACCGACAGCATCGCCAACTTCCGGCAGGACGTCGGCCTCGCGCTCGGCGCGAACCTCGGTGTCGGCCTCAGCTCCCGGGTGGGGCTGGTGTTCGCCGGCTCGTATGTGCCCAGCCAGCTGAGCGGTACCATCGGCGGCGACGGGTCGTGGTCGCAGTCGGATGCGAATCTCTTCTTCGGGAACGCCAACATCACGGTCTACCTCATCAAGCCGACCAGCCCGGTGTGGATTTCACTGAGCGGTGGCGGCAGCGTGGTGAGCCGCAGCGGGCAGGCCTACGACGGATGGACCGGCACCACCGACTTCGGTGGACTTGCCGGCGCCACCATCGGCTTCAATCTCGGCGTCGTCAACCTCAATCTCTCGGCCACCGACTACATCTACGGGGCGCAATTCAGCAACGGCCCGATCGAGACGACCGAGGCGAGGCAAAACGACATTCTCCTCGGCCTCGGCCTGGGCATCCCGCTCGGCGCCAAGAAGCCGCAGGCGGCCAGCCAGGCGTTGACGCAGTAGCCCGGCAGCACGATGCGAATGCGACGGGGGCGACCATCTGGTCGCCCCCGTTGTGCTTCCATCCGGGACTGCCTCCGCCACTCCGTGGCCCCGCACGGACAGCGTCCACCGCGTCAGCCCAAGGACAGGGTGGCCTGCGTCACTCGCGGGGTGAAGGTGAAGGGACCGGTTGGATCGTTCTGGGTCGCCACGTGGAGATCCCCCCGATAGCCGGCCACCTGAAGGGCAGGGGCCACCGCCGCGTGCGCGTGCTCCGGGGTGTTGCAGCGCGCACTGAGGTGCGCGAGCACGACCACGGCGAGCTCGGCGTGGACCAATTCGGCGAGGAGTTCCGCCGCCACGCGATTCGAGAGATGCCCGCCGGCGCCCGCGATCCGCTGCTGGACCACGGGCGGGTAGCCGCTGGTGCGCAGCAACACGTCGTCGTGGTTGGCCTCGAGCACCAGCGCGGTCCGTTCCCGCAGGAGGTAGCGAACGGCCGCCGTCGGCCGGCCAAGGTCATAGGCCACGCCGATACTGGCCGCCGGAGTCGAGATGGCGAGTGCCAGGGGCTCCACCGCGTCGTGGCTGGTCTCGGCGGAGTCAATCCGGAAGGGGCCCAGCTCGACCGTCGTCGTCATCGAGAGGGGGGCATGGCGCGCCTTCCCCAGCTTGCCGCGGAGCCGAGACCAGGTCCCGCCGCTGCAGACGATGGGCGCATCGAGATTGCGCGCAAGCAGGGCGGCGCCGGAGGTGTGGTCGCCATGCTCGTGGGTCAGCGCGATGCCGACGACGCGTTCGAGCGAGACCTCCGCCGCGGCGGCCCGTCGGCGGATCTCCCGGGCGCTGAACCCGACATCCACCAGGAGCGTGGCGCCTCCATGCTCGATGGCGATGGCGTTTCCCTTCGAACCGGAACCGAGGACGACGAGGCGGGTCACGATCCGGAAAGGCGTCGGTACGTGGCGGCGAGCGCGGCAGACCGCTCCGGCGTCAGTTCGACCTGCCGCCGGGGAAGCACCCGGCCGGCCACCTCGAGGAAACCCTCCTCGGTCACCCGTTCCCCTCCCGCCACGCCCCAGGCGAACGGCGGCACCCACTTCGGCACGATACCCCCGAAGACGTTCGCGCCAGCCCCGACGATCGTCCCCGTGCTGAGCATCGTGCCGATCGCCGTCTTGGCGTGATCGGCAATCAGGCTGCCGAGGAATTGACGGCCCGTTTCGATCCGCTCCTCGGGCGTTTCCAGCCGAATATTGCCGTAGGTGTTCTTGAGGTTGGAGGTCGTGGTGCCGGCGCCGAGGTTGACCCAGGCACCGATGACGCTGTGCCCGACGAAGCCGTCATGTGCCTTGTTGACGTAGCCATGGAACACCGAGGCGGCGACTTCACCGCGGACCCGGCACTGGGGCCCGAATACCGAGCCGCGCACATCTCCACCGAAGATGATCGTCTGCGGCCCCACATAGAGCGGGCCTTCCAGGCGGGCGCCGCTCCGCACCTGGGCGGCTTCATCGATGATGATCCCGCCGGCGCGCGTATCGAAGACGACGCCCGGCTCGACGAACGCACCCAGAACCACCACCTCGGTGGGTTCTCCGATGACGATCGAGCCGCCCGGAAGGTCATCGCCCCGGTTGGCGAGCAAGTCGGCGGCGTCGGCGGGGAGGAGATGTTCCAGGGCGGTCAGGATATCGTACACACCGTGGAGCAGGAGGCCGTCGAGTTCCTGGGCCTCCCCGTCCTCGTTCGGCGCCTCCCACCGGTCCCCATCGGGAACGAGCCAGGCCACCGTCTCACCCTCGTGCGTCAGCCGGCGGGCGTCGGGATCGAGGTCGAGCGGCTCGCCGGACGGTGCAAACCAGCTGGCGGCGACGATGCACGGCCCCTCGACCGGTCCCATCGGCTGCACGGGCGGCTCCACGCCCTCGACGTATCCGGCGCAATGGTCTCCGAGAATGGTGGACGTCTCCGCAGCGAGGATTCCCTCCCAGCGTTCCCGGATCGGCCAGATGCCCGCGCGCAGTTCCGCGATGGGTCGGACGCCGGCAAAGGGTGCCCAGGCGGCGCCGGGTGCCAGCGGTTCGAGGAGATAGAGCGGCCGCTCAGACATCACGTACCTCGGGGGGCAGGGTATCCAGGGCTTCCTTAAGCCGCGAGGCGTTGGCGCGGTTCATCACGAGCACTCGTCCGTTGGCGCGCACCACCACGATGTCCCGCACACCGAAGAGGACAATGGGGTCACCATCGCTCCACGCGATGCAGTCTTCCGCGTCGTGGGCATGCACGGGGCCGACGAAGACGTTGTCGCCATCGCCGTGCTCCCGGACGCGCGCCAGCGCTTCCCAGGTGCCGACGTCGTCCCAGTGAAAGGCACCGGCGACGACGGCGACGGCATTGCTCCGCTCGAGCACCCCGACATCGATCGAGACGGGAGTGACCATCGAGAAGAAGCGGGGCACGTCGCCGCCGGCCAGCGCCGCGATGGCGACAGAGAGCTCGGGCGTGTGCCGCTCGATTTCCGCGCGAAGGCGTGTGGCGGTCCAGGCGAACAGGCCGCTGTTCCAGAGTGCGCCCGCCGCGATCAGGTCGAGGGCCCGCGCGGCATCCGGCTTCTCGACGAACCGCGCGACGCGGCGCGCCGTGTCGTCCAGTGCCGGGCCCGGCACGATGTAGCCATAGCCCGTTTCCGGGCGCGAGGGGACCATGCCGACCGTCACCAGTCGATCATGCGTGCGTGCACTCTCGAGGGCCGCCACGGCCGTGCGGCGAAACGCTTCGGGATCCTTGATGACCCAGTCGGCGTGCAGCGACAGTACCTCGGCGTCCGGGTCTCGCCGTTGTGCCTCCAGCGTGGCCCAGAAGAGCGCCGGCCCGGTGGAGGCCGCACGCGGCTCGATGAGGATGTTGTCCGCGGGGATCGGGAGCGCCTTGCCCAGCGGCCCCGCCAGCGCTTCCCCGGTCACCACAAGGATGTGTGACGGCTCCACGAGGCCGGCGAGCCGGTCGATCGCCTCCTCCGCCGTCGAGCGGGGCCCCGCGAGCGGAAGGAGCTGCTTGGGGTGGGCCGGGGTGCTGAGCGGCCAGAACCGGGTCCCGGACCCGCCGGCGAGCAGGACAGCCCACCTCATTGAGCGCGGATCCCCGTGCCGGGGGCTGAGATCATGTGGGTCATGGCGCGAATGCCTGGGGTGTCAGAGGAGCGCGGCGAGAGCATCGGCGTCCGCGGACAGCTCGAAGAGGAGGGTGCCGACGTTGACGTCCCGCCGGACAAGGAGCAGGAGCGAGGCGTCGTCGCGGACAGGGTGGATGACGACGCGACCGGATTCATATTCGATGACTCCGATCTGGAGCTTCCCCTGCCGGGTGCTCGTGCCCAGTTGTCCGAGCTGCCGCAGCGCCGCCGATCCGACGGCCGCCAGCTCATCGGCCGCGGGGTCGTTGCCCGCCTGGGCGACCGACAGACCGTCGTCGCTCAGCACCAGCACGCCGAGCACGCCGGGGCGGGCGGCCAGATCGTCCAAGAGGCTTGAAAGTGCGGTCATTCGGTGGGCTCCGGCGCGGGGGTTCGGGGCCCGCGGAACGTAGGCGGCGACTGGAGCGAAGTCAAGAATCCACGGTGGGTTGACCCACTTCTCCCCCGTTGGTAACCTTCCGTTCTTATGCGCCTTCCCTACCTGCTTTCCACGCTCGCCGCCGTCGCGACCATGTCGGCCTGCAGCGACAACAACAATCTTGCGCCGGCGTCGATCCCGAACGTGGTCGATACCTTCACGATCGGCTCACTGACGAGTTCGCCGGTGGCTACGCCGAGCGCCTATTCCGTGGCCGACGGCAACGTGGTCCGCACCGATCTGACATCCGCGTTCGATTTCGCGTACGATGTCGATGCCTCGGGCGAGCACGTGCTCCTGACGCTCGAGGTGATGCGACTCGTCAACACCAACGGGTCCGGCCCCGGGATGCAGTTCACGTCGAAGTCGTTCGACCAGGTCTCGCAGGCCCCGTCGAACGGCTGGATCACGAACGACACCATCAAGGTCGACTCGGGAACCGTGCTGCTGCTCCGGTCGCGCATCATCTGTGGTGGATTGGGTGTCCCGCTCTACGGGAAGATGGAGGTACTCTCCATCGACGACACGCCGGGAAACCAGACCATGACGTTCAAGGCGCTCGCCAACGAGAACTGCGGCTACAAGAGTTTGCTCCCCGGCCTTCCGAGGGACTGAGGCCGTGATTGATCTCCGGCAGCTGCGGCAGGACCCCGACGGCGTGCGGCGCGGGCTGGCGCGACGGCTCGATCCCGCCGTGGACGCCATGCTCGAGGACATCCTCGCGCTCGACGTCCAGCGCCGCACCGTGCTTTCCCGCGTCGAGGCCCTGAAGGCAGAGCGAAACAAGGCCACCGAAGAGGTCGCGCGCCGGAAGCGGGCCAAGGAACCTGCCGAGGCACTGCTGGCCGACCTCCGTGCCTCGGGCGAAGCGGTTCGGGCACTCGATGCCGAACTGCGTGACGTCGAGACGTCGTTGGAAGCGCGAACGCTCGAGGTACCCAACATTCCAGCGGCGGAATGTCCCGAGGGCGATGCCGGTGGCAACGCGGTGATCCGGACCTGGGGCACGGTGCCGCGCTTCACGTTTGACGCCCGGCCGCACTGGGAGCTCGGCGAGCGCCTTGGCATCCTGGACCTGCCGCGTGGCGCCAAGCTGTCGGGCAGTGGATTCCCCGTGTTCATCGGACTCGGCGCGCGCCTGGTGCGCGCCCTCGAGAACTTCATGCTCGACATGCACACCCGCGAGCATGGATACGTCGAAGTCGCCCCGCCCCTGCTGCTCAATCGTGCCAGCCTGCTCGGCACGGGACAGCTCCCCAAGTTCGAGGATGATCAGTATCGCGTCGAGCGCGACGGGCTCTACCTCCTGCCGACCGCCGAGGTGCCGGTCACGAATCTCCACCGGGACGAGATTCTCGACGGCGCCGCACTCCCCATCAGCTATGTGGCAAGCACCCCCTGTTTTCGGCGGGAGGCGGGCGCGCACGGCAAGGACACGCGCGGGTTGATTCGCGTCCACCAGTTCGACAAGGTGGAACTCGTCCGGTTTGTCCGCCCCGAGGACGGCCCGGCGGAGCACGAGCAGATCACCGCCCACGCCGAAGCGGTGCTGCAGCGCCTCGGCCTGCCGTACCGGGTGCTCTCGCTCGCGGCAGGCGATATCGGATTCGCCAGCGCCCGCACCCTCGATCTCGAGGTCTGGGCCGCCGGCGTCAACGGATGGCTCGAGGTGTCGAGCGCGTCGACCTTCACCGACTTCCAGGCGCGCAGAGCCAACATCAGGTTTCGGGCGGAGGCCGGCGCCAAGCCGGAGTTCGTGCACACCCTGAATGCCAGCGGCCTCGCTTTCCCACGCACCATCATCGCCCTGCTCGAAAACGGTCAGCAGGCGGATGGCTCTGTCCAGATTCCCGAGGCGCTCGCGCCCTATCTGGGGACCGATCGCCTGGTCCCCCGTGCGTAGGGACTCGGTCCGCCGGTTCGCACCGGGCGTCATCGTCGCCCTGGCCGTCGGGCTCATCGCCCTGACGGCCGGCACCGGCCTGATGGTCACCCAGCACCTGCAGCAAGATGCCCTCAACATCAGCCGACTCTACTCCGGCGTATTCGCCGGATTGAACGACCCCACGCCCGGGGCCGAGGCCGGCGCGCTCCTCCAGCTCGGCGAGCGGGTACGCCAGCAGGGCCTGCCGCTCGTGGTGACCGATGGAATGGGGCAGGTAACCGCCTACGCGAACCTGCCGTTTCCCGCGGCGCTCGACGACCCCCGTCTCAAGGAGTTCGCCCGGAACCTCGACAAGGTGAACCCCCCGCTCGTCGAACCAGGGCTGGGGACCGTGCACTTCGGCACATTGCCGGCGCGCCGGCAGCTTGGCCTCCTGGCCCTGCTCCAGGCGCTGACCGTGGCGGTCATGATCGGTGTGGCGTACTTCGCCTACCGGCACGCCATGTCCTCCCAGCGCGACCGCCTCTGGGTGGCGATGGCACGCGAAGCGGCGCACCAGATGGGCACACCGCTGACGAGCCTGCAAGGGTGGATCGAGGTGGTCCGGTCCCGCCCGACGCCGCCAGTCGATCTGGCCGAGCATCTGCAGGCCGACGCCGAACGGCTGGAGCGGGTGGCGCAGCGCTTCGAGCGGATCGGCAACCCCGCGCGGCGGGAACCGATCGGACTGGGCGCGCTCGCCGACCGGGTGGCAGGCTACTTCCGGCCCCGCCTGCCGCGGCACGCCAACCCGATCGAGCTCCGCGTCGAGGCCTCCGGCGCCGGCCCCACCGTGCTCGGCGACACGATCCTCCTGGAGTGGGCCCTCGAGTCGCTCGTCAAGAACGCGATCGACGCACTGCGTGGCCGCTCCGGCACGATCATTCTCCGCGTCGAGTCCGAGGGCCGTCACGGTGTGCTCCGCATCATTGACGATGGTCCCGGCATCGAGGGGAGCATTCGGCGGACGCTCTTTCAAGCGGGCATCAGCACCAAGACCGGCGGGTGGGGGATTGGCCTTGCCCTCGCGACGCGCGTCGCGCAGGAGGCGCACGAGGGAAGCCTGTCGCTCGAGCCCTCGCCGAGCGGTGCCTGCTTCCGGCTGGCGCTCCCGCTCCAGGGCGAGGAAGCCGCCACATGACCACTCCCCTCCTCGGCACCCTGAATCCGGCGCAGCGCGAAGCGGTCGAGCATGTCGAGGGGCCGCTGCTCGTCCTGGCCGGCGCCGGCTCGGGCAAGACGCGGGTGCTCACCGCGCGGGTCGCCAACCTCATCGAGACTCACGGCGTGGCGCCCGACCGGATCTTCGCGGTCACGTTCACCAACAAGGCCGCCGCCGAAATGAAGGAGCGGATTGGCCACCTCCTGGGGCGCGATCCGGGCGGTCTCTGGATCGGCACCTTTCACTCCCTCTCGGCGCGCCTGCTCCGGCGCGAGGCGGAACTCCTCGGGTTCACGCGCCGGTACACGATTTACGATGAGGACGATCGACTGCGGGTCATCCGGCGGCTGCTCGACCAACTCGGTCACCCGTCGAAGGCGTTCCCCCCGAAGGCGGTGCAGGCGATCATCTCGGGCGCCAAGAACCGGATGACGCCGCCCAGCGAACTCCTCGCGTCGAGTACCTTCAATCCGATGGTCAAGGTGGCCGCCGAGGTCTATGCGGCGCTGGGGCCGGCACTCAAGTCGGCCAATGCGATGGATTTCGACGATCTGCTGCTGCATCCCCTGGAGCTCTTCCGCCGCCACCCCGAGCGCCTCGAGGCGTACCGCCGCAAATTTCAGTTCGTGCTCGTGGACGAATTCCAGGACACCAACCGCGCGCAGTACGACCTGATCCGCGCGCTGGGATCGCACGGCAATGTGAGCGCCGTCGGCGACGACGACCAGTCGATCTATGGGTGGCGCGGTGCCGAAGTGCGCAACATGGTCGACTTCCAGACGGACTTCGGCGCGGTGCGGCTGGTCCGGCTCGAGGAAAACTATCGGTCCACGCAGGTGGTGCTCGACGCGGCCAACGCCGTCATCGCCGAGAACACCGGGCGCATCGGCAAGACGCTGCGCACCGCGCGGCGCGGTGGGGAGTCGGTCACGCTGGTCGCCGCGGCGGACGAACGGGACGAGGCGGAGTGGATCTCCGGCGAGCTGCGCCGCCGCGCCGCGGATGGTGACTGGGGCTACGGCGAAATGGCCGTGCTCTACCGGACCAACGCGCAGTCACGGGCGCTGGAGGAGTCGTTCCGCCGAAGCGGGACGCCCTACCGTATCGTCGGCGCCATCAGCTTCTACGACCGGCGCGAGGTGAAGGATCTGCTGGCCTATCTCCGGCTGGTGGCCAATCCGGCGGACGACGAGGCATTTCTCCGGGCCATCGCGGTTCCGCGCCGGGGGATTGGCGGGTCGAGCCTCGCCGCCCTGGCGGAGTCGGCCCGCCGGTGGGAGAAGCCGCTGCTGGCCACCGCCGGGATTGCCGACCGGATTGCCGATCTCCGACCCAACGTGCGTCAGGCCCTGACCGGATTTGCCGCACTGCTCGACCGGCTTCGGACCCAGGCAGGGCACCAGCCCCCGGCCGACGTCCTGGAGGAGTTGATCCAGGCCATCGACTACGAAGCGCTACTTCACCAGGAGGGGCCGGAGGGCGCGGACCGCTGGGAGAACGTCCGCGAACTGGTGGCGAGTGCGGCGAACTGGTCCGAAGTTGTGGTGGAGGACCCCGAGGAACCTGGCTCGCCCCTCGAGCGATTCCTGGCCGATGCCGCCCTGTTGAGCTCGCACGACTCGATCGAGGGCTCCGAGGAGGGGGTCACCCTGATGACCATCCACACCGCCAAGGGCCTGGAATGGCCGGTGGTGGTGCTCGCCGGCCTCGAGGATGGACTCTTCCCGCTTGCACGCGCCGACGAGCAGCCCGGTGGGGTCGAGGAGGAGCGGCGCCTCTGCTATGTCGGGCTGACCCGCGCCAAGGACAAGTTGTACCTGACCTTTGCGCGCAGCCGGCGGCGCGGTGGCAGTCTGCAGTACGGGCGGCCCTCGCGCTTCCTGGAATCGCTGCCGCCGGGCATTCTGGATGAGCGGCGGACATCGGTTGCAGGATGGGCAGGGGGGCAGGGGAGCAGGGGGGCAGCGTTCGGTCGCAGCGGCTGGAGCCCGAGATCGGCCTCCCTGCCTCCCGGCCCCGCGGCCCCGCCCGCGCCGGAAGAGATCTCGCAGGACGCCCCGCGCTATGTGAGGGGCGAACGGGTCACCCACCGCCGGTTCGGCAGCGGTTCGATCCAGGGACTCTCTGGCGGTGGGCGGGACCTCAAGGTGACCGTGCAGTTCGACGACGAGGAAGTCGGGATGAAACAACTGCTCGTGGCCTTCGCGGGCCTCGAACGTGAGTGGGAGAGCGCATGACCATCGGCCGGGAAGAAATCCTCCGCGTGGCGAAACTCGCCGAGCTCGATGTCCCCGCGCAGGATGTCGAAGCGCTGGCGTCGCAGATCGGACGGATCGTCGAGTACGTGGCCCAGTTGAATGACGTCCCGGCCGGCGAATCGGCGGCCCCGTTCCGGGCGGGTCCCGCTGCGGTCACGATGCGTGAGGATGTGCCCAGCTCCGTCCCACTGGCCCACGACATCGCCTCGTTCGCCCCGGAGTTCCGCGACGGCCTCTTCCTGGTGCCCCGCCTCGGCTCCATGGAGGGCGAATGAGCAGTGTGCGGGCGGAAGCACTCGCCGTGGCCGAGCGGCTGCGCGCGGCCGACGCGCGCGGCCTCAACGCGACGCTGCACTGGAGTGAGGAGGCCCTCGGCGCGGAGGCGACCCGGGTCGACGCGCTCCGGGAGTCGGGCACCGCACTGGCGCTCGACGGGATGCCGATTGCCATCAAGGACAACATCGTCACCACCGACGCCCCGACCACCTGCGCGTCACGAGTCCTGCAGGGCTACCGATCGCCGTACGATGCCACGGTGGTGCGCCGGCTCCGCACGGCGGGTGCGCTCATCGCGGCCAAGGCCAATCTCGATGAGTTCGCCATGGGCTCCTCCACCGAGCACTCGGCGTTCGGGCGGGTGCAGCACCCGACGCACCCGGATCGCGTGCCCGGGGGTTCCTCAGGTGGATCGGCCGCACTCGTGGCGGCCGGCGTGGTCCCCGCCGCGCTGGGGTCCGAAACCGGCGGCTCGGTCCGGCAGCCGGCCAGTTTCTGCGGCATCGTCGGCGTCAAGCCGACCTACGGCCGGGTGAGCCGGTACGGGCTGGTGGCGTTCGGCTCGTCGCTCGACTGCGTCTCGGTGTTCGGCCGCACGGTCGACGATGCCGCACGGGTGCTCGCGGCGATCAGCGGCCCCGATCCACTGGACGCGACGACGGTCACGGCCGAGACGCTCACCCTCGACGCCGCGCCAGGGTCGCTGCGTGGATTGCGTGTCGGGCTGCCCTCAGAGTATTTCCCCGCCGACCTCGATGCCGGCGTGCGCGCGGGCGTCGATCGGGCGGCGGATGCGTTGCGCGCCCTCGGCGCCGAGCTGGTCCCGGTCTCCCTGCCGCATACCTCGTATGCGGTCCCGACCTACTACGTCCTGGCCCCGGCGGAGGCGGCCTCCAACCTGGCCCGCTACGACGGGGTCCGGTACGGCGCACGGCGCATCGGCGCGGCCGGAGACCTGCCGGCGCTCTACCGGGCAACCCGGGGTGAGGGCTTTGGGCCCGAAGTACGGCGCCGGATTCTCGTGGGCACCTACGTGCTGAGCGCCGGCTACTACGACGCCTACTACCACAAGGCGCAGCAGGTGCGCAACCTGATCGCCGATGACTTCTCCCGGGCGTTCACGCCGGGTGGCGTGGACCTCCTCCTCACGCCGACCACCCCGACCCCCGCCTTCCGCGCGGGCGAGAAGACCGACGACCCGGTGGCGATGTACCTGGCGGACATCTTCGTCTGCGCGGTCAGCCTGGCCGGCTTACCGGCCATGAGCATCCCGGTGGGATCGTCGGAGGGTTTGCCGGTCGGGGCGCAGCTGATCGCCCCGGCGTTCGGCGAGCGGCGCATGCTGGCCGTCGCGAGTGCCGTCGAGTCGGCACTCGACGCCGGGGGGGAGGTGCGCTGATGACGTGGGAGACGGTGATCGGACTCGAGGTCCACGTCCAGCAGTCTACCCGGACCAAGATGTTCTGCGGCTGCATCGCCTCGTTCGGCGATCCGCCGAACACCAACGTCTGTCCGACCTGCCTCGGCCTCCCCGGGGCGCTGCCCGTGCCAAACGCCGAGGCGATTCGCCTCGCGGTGCGCGGCGCGCTGGCGCTTGGCGGCACGATTCACCACGAGAGCGTCTTTGCGCGCAAGAACTACTTCTACCCCGACCTGCCGAAGGGGTATCAGGTCTCGCAGTTCGACAAACCACTCTCCACCGGCGGCGAGGTCTGGTTCGAGTCGCCAGCGCGGGGGCGCATCGCCTGCTCGATCACCCGCCTGCACATCGAGGAAGACGCCGGCAAGTCGCTGCACGACCGCTACCCGGGCCACACCGCGGTGGACCTCAACCGCGCGGGAACGCCGCTCGCCGAAATTGTCAGCGGGCCCGACCTGCGCTCACCGGCGGAAGCACGCGCCTACCTGGTGGCCCTCAAGCAGATCCTGCTCTATGCCGGCGTGAGCGACTGCAGCATGGAACAGGGCACCCTGCGGGTGGACGCCAACCTCTCCATCCGGCCGGCCGGGCAGGCGGCACTCGGCACCAAGACCGAGATCAAGAACATGAACAGCTTCGCCAACGTGGAGCGTGCGCTGACCGCCGAGTATGAGCGACAGGTGGCGCTGCTGGAATCAGGGGGACGCGTCGAGCAGGTATCCCTCCTCTTCAACGCGACCAATGGGACGGTTCGCCCGACACGCTCGAAGGAAGACAGCCACGACTATCGGTATTTCCCCGACCCCGACCTGCCCCCGCTGGTGCTCACCGAGGAGTTCATCGAGGAACAGCGCCGCGTGCTCCCGGAACTGCCCGGCGCTCGGCGCGCGCGTTTCGAGAAGGAGTACGGCCTCTCCGCGTATCACGCGCAGGAACTCACCGGCGACCGTGCGGTGGCCGACTACTTCGAGGAGACGGTTGGGGCGGGGGCGGAAGCCAAGTCAGTGGTGGGGTGGGTACTGGGGGATGCGATGGCGGCCTACAACGCCGACGGTCGATTCCGGGTGTCAGCTACACAGCTTGCAGAACTGATCGGCGCGATCGGGGGCGGCGTCCTGAGCCAGCAAGGAGCGAAGCAGGTCTTCGCCCACGTGCTGCAGGTCGAGCCCGGTCAATACACTATCGCCGGGCTAGCCGCGGAACTCGGCCTGGTCCAGGTCCAGGACACCGGTGCACTGGAGGGCTGGGTCGACGAGGTCCTGGCGGCGCATCCCGATGAGGTCGAGCGCTTCCGCGGCGGTGAGGCGAAGTTGATCGGGTTCTTCGTGGGGCAGGTCATGAAGAAGAGCAGGGGGAAGGCCGATCCGAAGGGGATCGCGCCGATCCTGCAGGAGAAGCTCAGGGGCTGAGGGGCCCCGTTTCCCCGTCCGCGGACTCGGACTCATTATCGCTCGCGGCATCCCCGCCCAGCAGTTCTTCCAGCACCCGATCCACCACTTCAGAAACCGTCCCGGTGAGCACCGTCATCAGGACGTCGCTCGCTTCCGCAGCGAGGTCTTCGGGGTGCTTTCGATCGCGCGAGAGCCGGACGATGTTGCCGAGGTACACCGGCACGGCGGCGCCGTCCTCCAGACTGGGCGTCTCGCCCTCGGAGGGGGGAGGGCGTTCGCTCTCCAGTTCGAATGACGGCGCCGGCACGCTGGCGCGCCAGGGCTCGCTGTCCTCCTCCTCTTCCTCTTCGTCATCCTCTTCCGTGGAGAGGGGGAAGCGCTCGGCCGGCAGGAGTGCCAGCAGGCGGCACTGGAGCCCCGGCTCGTCTTCGTAGGCCACCAGTCCCAGGTGTACCGGCTCGTCGAAGAGATGGAACTCCCGCAGTTCTTCGAGTGCCTCCGTCGGTGCCACCCGCCGACCCACAAGCCGTTCGCCGATGAATGTCCCGAGACAGACCGACCCTTCCGGGGTCCGCTCGTCTTCGACCGGTTCGACACGCACCAGGACCGGGGTGCTGGTCGCGACCAGGACGCTCGTTCTGCCTTCGTCGTCTCCCTCGGGAAGTCCGAGATCGTCAGGCCGCATCGGTCTTGCCTTCCGCCGGCTCTTTCCAGGGGCGGGGAGCCGAGAGCGCCCGCCAATAGGTCAGATCCGGCTTTTTGGGCAGGCCGAAGTCACGCTCGGCCAACTTGTGGACGCGCAGGGTGTCGCCGCCGCCACCGCTGTTGCGCACTTCCCGGCGGAGTGCCTGGGCCGCCCGCAGCGGCTCCGCACCTGCCGGGTCGAGCCGGCGCGCGAGTGGCCGGTCGTCTCCCAGCATCTCCATCACGAACTCGTAGGACAGCGCCATGTGCTGCTCGACATCTTCCTCGGGCAGGTCCCACCGACTGTGGGTCCGCGCCATTCGAAAGGCCCGCTGCCAGCTGCGCGTCTCCACCAGGTGCACCATGCCGCGGAAGAGGCGCCGATTGGTGCGGACGCTGAAAATGGTGGGGGAGATGATCTGATCGAGGTGGGCATCCGCGGGGGAATGGTCGAGTTGGATGACCTCCTTGGCGGTGCTGGCGAACCCCTCGCCGAGGTGCGTCTCGAACCGGCTCTCCCAGTAGGCGTGGCCGAGGCCCGAGCGGGAACTGGTAATCGCGAGCTGGCGCGGGACGAAGTAGTTGTGGGCCACGGTGTCGGCAGCCAGATGCGCGAGGTATCCGAGGCCGAAGGCGCGCAGCGCGTCGGTCGGCGCCAGGTCATGGATTTCCTGCCCGACGTGCCAGTGGTGGCAGTGCCGGCTGACCGGCGCAAAATTCTTCGCGATGGTGCTGTCGGCCGCGATGTTGCCGTAGAGGAAGTCAAAGGGGAAGGCCCGGATGAGATCGGCCACCGTCGGCGGGAGGAGGTGGGCGCTGGTCAGGACGTTCTGGGCGAGATAGATGTGAGTACCGGGAGTCCAGGCGTGAAGGGCGTCTGGCGCCGCGGCCAGGGCCGCGCCCACCAGGACCATCGCGGCCGCCAGCCGTGCGAGGGTCATCGCCGCCGCCGGCGCCGGAGCGCCTTGGCGATGATGCCCGTACTCAGGCGGGCGGTGCGCAGCGCACTGGCGAACCGCAGGGCCGTATCCTCCACCTCTTCGTGGACGACCTCGTAGAGGGCGTCCAGGTCGGCCGCCCGCTCTGAAACCCGGTCGATCCCATGATCGAGCCGCGTGCGGAAGCGCCGGCTGGTGGCCAGGTACGCCTCTCCTTCCTCCCGGAGCGAGGCGACCATGGCTTCGCCGTCCTCCGTCACCCGCCGCGCCCCCTCGAGCACACCGGCCAGGTCCTGCCGGAGCCCGCTGAGGTTGTCGGCCATGGCGTCGAAGCGCTTCTGAAAGGCGATGGCCGCCACGGCGACCGCGGCAAACATCACGACGCACGCCACGGCAACGACGGTGAGGGAGAGCGCGATCGTGGGACCGACCCAACCCGGCACCGGCTGCAGCGCATCCTGGAGGACCAGCGAGAGCATGTTCACCCTCGAAGTATGACCCCGCCGGGGTCCATTCGGAATCCCTCGTGCTTGACGAGCCCGGCCACTCCGGGCGAGCTTTGGCCATGCCCCCACGCTATCTCGTCCGCGGCGGTTCGACCCTCCGTGGCACCCTCCGCCCCGCCGGCAACAAGAACGCCGCCCTGCCCGCCATCGCCGCGGCCGTCATGGCCGAGGGGCCGGTGGAACTCGACAACATGCCGCGGATCCGGGATGTGGAAACGATGCTCGCCATCCTCGCCGAGATGGGGGCAGGGGTCGAGTGGCTCGAGTTGAATCATGTTCGGATCGACCCGCGCACCATCGAGAACAAGCCGCTCGACCCGAGGCTCTGTGCCCGAATTCGCGCCTCGATCCTCCTGGCGGGCCCCTTGCTGGCCCGCTTCGGGCGGGTGACGCTGCCACCGCCGGGCGGTGATGTCATCGGGCGGCGCCGGGTGGACACCCACTTCCTCGCCCTCGAGGCGCTGGGGGCCGAGGTCCAACTCGGTGACAACTACGAGATCTTCGGCAAGACGCTGAAGGGCGCCGACATCTTCCTGGACGAACCGAGTGTCACCGGGACCGAGAACGCCCTGATGGCGGCCGTGAAGGCCCAGGGGCGCACCGTCCTTCGGAACGCCGCCTCCGAGCCGCACGTGCAGGATCTCGCCCGGCTGCTGGTGGCGATGGGCGCCCACATCGAGGGCATCGGATCGAACACCTATGTCATCGAGGGGGGGCACCCCCTGCATGGCGCGTCCTACACCATCGGGCCCGATCATATCGAAATCGGCAGCTTCATCGGCCTGGCCGCGGTCACCAACAGCGCCCTCACCATCGACGGAGTGCGCGGGGACGATCTCCGGGGCACACTCCTCGGCTTCGAACGCCTGGGGATCCGCCCGCGCCTCGATGGGCAGTCGCTGATCATCGACGCCGAACAGGAACGCCGGATCCGCCCCGATCTCGGGGGCCACGTGCCCAAGCTCGAAGACGGCCCGTGGCCAGCCTTTCCCGCCGACACGATGTCCATTGCCCTGGTGGCCGCCACCCAATGCGAGGGGCTGCTGCTGGTGTTCGAGAAGATGTTCGAGTCGCGGATGTTCTTCGTGGACAAGCTGATCGGGATGGGTGCCCGGATCGTGCTCTGCGATCCGCACCGCGCCGTCGTGGCGGGCCCGGTCAAGCTGCGGGGGAGTACCGTGGAGTCGCCCGACATTCGGGCGGGCATGGCGATGCTGATCGCGGCGCTGGCGGCGGAGGGAACCACCCACCTGCACAACGTGGGACAGATCGAGCGAGGCTACGAACGGATCGACGAGCGGCTCCGCGCCCTCGGCGCCGATATCGAGCGGTTCGAGGAGTAGCGACCCCTCTAGAATGTGTACCCCACGCCCAGCAGCCCGCCGTAGCTGGTGACATCATAGAGGAAGTAGCCGCTCTCCCCCGGGGTCCCGGTATCATAGTCGGCGTTGATGGCCCGGTAGCCGAGGGTGCCCGACCAGCCCTTCCCGAAGCCGTAGTTCAGGTAGCCCGCGCCTTGCCAGGTACTGTTGGTGCCGCCGATCCCGAACCCGCCGAGGTCGCCGCGGGCAATCACGGTCAGGTGCCTCGAGACCGGCAGCACAATTCGGGCACCGATGAGCGGCGCGAACCAGCTCTCACTCTTGCTCTTGCCCGTGAAGTTCGGGTTGTCGGTGTTCGGGACGAACTCGGCCTCGATGACGGGGACGCGGACACCGATGAGCGCATCCATCCACGGCGTCACCCGATACCCGCCGTTCACCTCGAAGAGCCACTGCTTCATCTTGGCTTCGGCGAAGGTGTCGCCGTTGCTTGGCCTCGCCACGTCGGAGCCCAGGTTCATGTAGATGAAGTCGGCCCCCGTCACCCATTGCGAGCCACGGCCCGTATAGTTGAGCATCGCGCCCATCTTCAGGTTGTCGAGAATGTCGCTGAAGGGGACATCGATGGTGGCGGAGAGGCGGTTGATGCCGATCGTCCCCTCCATGGCGGCGGCCCAGCCGTAGAGCGTCAGGGTGTTCTCCCACTTGGCTTCCTGTGCGTTCAGGCTGCCGACGGCGCCGCCGGTGAGGACGGCCGCCAGACAGCTGGAGCGAATCAAAGCTGAGCGGAACATCGTTGGCACTCCGAGAAGGGGATACGGGCCAGCCTGCTGCAGCTCGTGCGGCGCCCAATTTCGTCGGCGTGCTCAGCCCGCGCAACGCGCCGCCGCTTCAATCCTTGCCAGACAGTAGGAAGACCGCCGTGAACGATGTGGCAATCGTACAGGAAGAGCTCTTCAGCAATCGGCCTGTCCCCCGAATGGCAATCCCGGGTTGGCGCGAGCGTTTCGGGGTCGTCGCCGGCCTCACCACGCGCGGTACCCCCGCAGAACCATTCGACCTTGGCCTTGCCGGCGACCAGCCGATTGGGCGGGTGTTGGGGCAGTGGGCGGCCTTCCGCAGTGTCGAGCCAGGCTTCCCCCTTGTCACCCTCGGCCGCCAGGTCCACGGAACGGAGGTCGTCTGGTACGAGAGTGGGCGCGGCTGGCTCCTCCTCGACGGGGTAGACGGCCACGCCACGGATGCCCGAGGCATCCTGTTGACCGTCACCGTGGCAGATTGCACCCCGGTCTACCTCGTCGATCCTGTCACCGGGGCGATGGCCCTGCTCCACGCAGGGTGGCGGGGGGCGAGTGGCCGGATTCTGGAGCGGGGAGTGCGCCTCCTGGAGGGGCGTACAGGGAGCATCGCAGCTAACTTGGTAATGCATTGTGGCGTAGGTATTTGCGGCCCGTGTTATGAAGTAGGTTCTGAAGTATTTGAGGCCTTCGGGCTTGCGGCACCGCCCGGCGGGAAGGGCCACCTGGATGTGAGGGAGCAATTGGTACGGCAGGGGAGGGAATTGGGGATCCGGGAAATCAGCAGCTCCCCCCTCTGCAGCGGCCACGACGACGAGCTTTTCCACAGCCATCGGCGGTCGCACGGAGCCGACGGCCGGATGATTGCCTACCTGGGTCGCCCACTCGCCTCACCCTGAGGTGATTGACGCCCCGGCGCCTGCGGGGTACCTTTGTATGCTGTGGGGGCCGCTAGTGCAGGGCCGGCTGTTGATGTGGGGGAGTTCCCCCACATTTTTTTTCACCCCGCGACGCGACTTCCGACCCCATACCCGATGCTGAAGTCAGCCGGGCCCGGGTGCCGGTTTCCGTCCGCCGGACGATTCGTCGTCTCGCGGGGGAGCCGGGCGGGTGCGGCCGCAATTGTGTGCATACGAACTGTGTATTCCCCGACTGACGGGGCCGACCGGTGACACCGGCATGGAGTAACGATGGCGACTTCGACTGAAATGCTCGCAGCATTCCGCGAACTGACCACCACCAAACAGCTCGACCGGGCCGAACTGCTCGACTTGCTGCACGACGGCATCCAGGCGGCACTGGTCCGGAAGTACGGACCGACGGTGCGCTTCGAGCTGGCGGTGGACGAATTGAAGGGTGGCCTCACGGTCACCCGGCTTCGACAGGTCGTGGAGGTGGTGGAGGATCCGGCCAGCCAGGTGTCGGTGGAGGAGGCGCGGTTCGAAGATCCCGAATTCGAACCCGGCGACATGCTGGAAGAGGACATTCCCTTCGCGGCCTTCGGCCGGCTGGCCGTCCAGGCGGCCAAGCAGCGGATCATCCAGCGGGTGCGGGAAGGGGAGCGGGCCCGGATTCGCGACGAGTTCGAGGACAAGGTCGGCGAGCTGCTCAGTGGAGAAATCCAGCAGATCGAGCGGGGCAAGCTGGTCATCATGCTCAACAAGTTCCGCGAGGCGGAGGCCATCATTCCCTACCGCGAGCAGAACCACCGGGAGCACTTCCACCAGGGCGACACCATACGGGCGGTGCTCAAGCGCCTCGAGGAGACCCCGAAGGGTCCCCGGCTGATCCTGAGCCGCGCCGACGGTCTCTTCGTCCAGGCGCTCTTCAAGCTGGAGGTTCCGGAAATCCAGCAGGGCATCATCGAAATCCGCGCCATCGCGCGCGAAGTCGGCAGCCGGACCAAGGTGGCCGTGATTTCCCGCGACGACGCCATCGACGCGGTCGGCGCCTGCGTGGGGCTCAAGGGCTCGCGCGTGCAGGCGGTGGTCAATGAATTGAGCGGCGAACGGATCGATATCGTGCCGTGGTCGCCCGATCCGGAGCGCTTCGCCAAGCAGGCGCTGGCCCCGGCCCGTGTGGCGCGCGTCATCGCCGATCCGGCGTCGAAGACGATCAACGCCGTGGTAGACGAGGACCAGTTGTCGCTGGCGATCGGACGGAATGGGCAGAATGTGCGCCTGGCGTCCGAGCTCACCGGCTGGAAGATCGACCTCTACTCCAGCCGCGAGTGGCTGGAGCGCGGCGGCGAGAGCCCTCTCTTTGCCCCGTTGCCCCCCGAGGAAGAGATCGCGCTGCAGGTGCCGTTGGCGGAGCTGGAGGGTCTGGCCCCGGAGCTGGTCGGCCTGCTGGCCAACGCCGGGTTCACCATGCTGAACGATGTCCTCGATCTCGAGCGCGACGACTTCCTCCGCGTCCCCGGCATGACGCCGGAATCGGCCGATCAGCTGGTGGCGTTCCTGACCGAACTCACGACGGACGAGAGTGAGGCAGGGGAGGACGCGGCGCCTACCGCGTGAGTGGCGGCGTGCTCGGCCTGCTCGGCCTCGGCCTGCGGGCGGGGCACGTCGTCATCGGAGTGGACGGCGTCAGGCGATCGATGCAGTCGGGGCAGGTGCGGTGCGTGGTCGTCGCGTCGGATGCGAGCCCGCGAGCAGTCGACAAGGTGATCCGGCTGGCCGAGGCGCAGGGTGTTCCCCTGGTGCCGGGGCCGAGCGCCGATGTGATTGGCAGACAGTTGGGACGGCCACCCGTGATGGTGGTCGGAGTGCGGGACCGCGCGTTGGCCGACGGTTTGGGCCGCCTGGCGCGGGAAGTTCCTGAGGAGGAATGAAGTGGCCAAGACCCGGGTACATGAGTTGGCAGCAGAATTCGGCGTTTCCTCTGAGCAGCTGATTCAGGCGCTCAAGGAGATGAACATCTTCGTCCGCAGCCACCTGTCCGCGCTGGAATCGGGACAGGTGTCGGCGGTGCGCGTCCGCTGGGAGCGAGAGAAGCGGAAGAGCGCCGAGGAACCCAAGCCAAAGCGCGGGCGTCGCAAGAAGGCGGCGGCCGAGCCGGTCGCGCCCGAGGTGCCGACCGCACCGGTGCGCCGCCGGCGCACCAAGGCCGAGGTCGAGAAGATCGAGGCGGAGGCTGCTGCCGAAGCGGAGGCCCAGGCGTCGGCGCTCGCCGCGCTGGAAGCGGAGCGCGAGGCCGCCCGTGGCGAAGGCGCAGCGCCGGCCCGGTCCCTCGAGGATCGCGCCCGCGAGCTCTTCAAGGACCCGGCACCCGCCGAGGCAGGCGCGGAGGCCGTCGAACCCGTGGTGGATACGCCGCTGAAGGAATCGAAGCGCCGCAAGGTTGAAGACCTCTTCCCGGCCACGCCGCCGGCCGCCGCTGCCGCCCCGGGGGCGCCTGCCGCATCAGAGCCGGCTGCCCCGCCGCCCGCCGCGCCGCGCAAGCCGTTCATCCCGCCCCGCATCCAGCGCCCCGCGCCCGGGACACCTCCCGCGTCGTCGGGGTCGCCTCCAGGTCGGCGGGGCCCGCCGTCCCGCGGCCCGCGGCCCGTCTTCAGCAGCGCCACCGGCCCGTCGGAGGCGTCCCGCCCCCGTGAGTTCGGTCCCGACGCGAAGAAAGGGGACTACAAGAAGGGGAAGAAGAAGCGCGGCAAGAACCAGGTCGACCAGGAAGCCGTGAGCAAGAACATTTTCAAGACGCTCAAGGGCATGAAGGGACGCCGGAAGTCCCGTGGTTCGCGTTCGGATGAGCCGTCCTACCGCGACGTGATGGCGGGCCGCGCGGCGGAGGAACGGGAACTCGAGAAGACCCGGATCCGGGTCAACGAGTTCATTTCCGTCTCCGAACTCGCCGACCTGATGAAGATTCCCTCCAGTCAGATCGTCCAGTTCGCCTTCAAGGAACTGGGCCTGATGGTGACGGTGAACCAGCGGCTGGACTTCGACCAGATCGAGCTGATCGCGTCGCAGTTCGGCTTCGAGGCGGTGCGTGAAGATGAGTACGCCGCCGACCTCGGGCAGGAAATCGAGGCGGATCCGCCGGAAACGCTGAAGCCCCGCGCCCCGGTCGTCACGATCATGGGTCACGTCGACCACGGCAAGACCTCCCTCCTCGACTACATCCGGAAGGCGAACATCGTCGCCGGCGAAGCGGGCGGGATCACGCAGCACATCGGCGCCTACCACGTCGAACTGCCGAATGGCCGCCGCATCACCTTCCTCGACACGCCGGGACACGAGGCGTTCACCGCCATGCGTGCCCGCGGCGCGCAGGTGACCGACCTCGTCGTGCTGCTGGTGGCGGCCGACGACCAGGTCATGCCCCAGACCATCGAGGCCATCAGCCACTCGAAGAACGCCGGCGTCCCGATGGTGGTGGCCATCAACAAGGTGGACCTCCCCGCGGCGAACGTGCAGAAGACGATGCAGGACCTCCTGCAGCACAGCGTCGTCCTCGAGGAGTTCGGCGGCGACGTGCTGTCCGCCGGCGTCTCGGCCAAGAAGGGCACCGGCGTCGACCTGCTGCTCGAGAAGATCCTGCTCCAGGCCGACGTGCTCGACCTCAAGGCCAACCCCGACCGCAAGGCCCAGGGGACGGTGGTGGAGTCCACCCTCGATCCCGGCAAGGGCCCTCTCGCCACGCTGCTGGTGCAGCGCGGCACCCTGTCGGTGGGCGACGACTTCATCTGCGGCAAGTTCTCCGGACGCGTGCGCGCCCTCTTCGACGAACGCGGCAACACCATGGAATCGGCCGGCCCGTCGATGCCGGTGCAGATTCTTGGCTTCGACGGCGTGCCCTCCGCCGGTGATTCCTTCCTGGTCGTCGCCGATGCGGCGGAAGCCCGCGACATCGCGCAGAAGCGCCAGCGCCTCGAGCGCGAAGCGCAGAACCGGCGCGGTCAGCGCGGCGGTACGCTCGAAGACTTCAGCCGCGCGCTGAAGGAAGGGCAGGTGTCCACGCTGCCCATCATCATCAAGGCCGACCAGGGTGGTCCCGCCGAAGCCCTCGCCGACGCGCTGGCCCAGCTCAGCACCCCGGAAGTGCGGGTCGAGGTGGTGCACCGCGGCGTCGGCGCCATCAGCGACAGCGACGTGCTGCTCGCCAAGGCGTCGGGGGCGATCATCCTCGGCTTCCATGTGCGGCCCGACTCCAACGCCCGCGCCTCGGCGGAGCGGGAGCAGGTCGATATCCGGACCTACCGCGTCATCTACGAGGCGGTGGACGACATCCGCAAGGCGCTCGAAGGGCTCCTGGCACCCGAGGAGCGGGAGACGGTGCTCGGCGAGGCCGAGGTCCTGCAGATCTTCAAGGTCAGCCGGGTGGGCACCATCGCCGGCTCGATCGTCCGAAGCGGGATGGTCCAGCGGGGCGCCAAGGCGCGCGTGGTGCGCGACGGCGTGACGGTGTACACCGGCGCGTTCTCCAGCCTCAAGCGCTTCAAGGACGACGTGAAGGAAGTGCGCGAAGGGCTCGAGTGCGGTATCGGCATCGAGAACTTCAACGACATCAAGGTTGGCGACCGGATCGAGTCGTTCCAGCTCGAGGAAATCAAGCGGACCCTCGAGCCCACCGCCTCCGTGGGCGCGGCCTGACCGATGAAGGGGTCGTCGAGGCGTCCGGAACAGGTGGCCGAGAATCTTCGGCAGGTGGTGGCCGACGCCCTCACCAAGGATATTCGCGACCCACGGGTCGGGTTCGTGACGCTCACCGCGGTGACGGTGACGGCCGACCTGTCGCACGCCAAGATCCGCGTCAGCGTGCCGGGCGACGAGGAGACCAAGCTGCGCGCGCTCGAGGGGCTCCACAGCGCGGCCGGGTTTCTCCGGACGCGGGTCGCCAAGGCGCTCACCACACGCACGGTGCCGGAACTGCACTTCGAGCTCGACCGCGGGCTGGAGCATGCCGCCCGGATCAACGAGGTGCTCGCGTCGCTCAAGAAGGAGGAGCAGGACTGACCGGCGCGCTCCTGATCGACAAGCCGGTGGGCCCCACGTCGCACGATGTCGTGGCCAGGGCGCGCCGGGTCCTCGGGGAGCGCTCGATCGGGCACACGGGGACACTCGACCCCTTTGCCAGCGGACTGCTGGTGCTGCTGCTGGGCAAGGGAACGCGGGTGGCCCGGTTTCTCGACGGACTCGCCAAGACGTACCTGGCGACGGCGCGGCTCGGGCAACGGACCGCCACCGACGACCTGACCGGCGATCCGGTCGGCGAGGCCTTTCGGGGTGCGTGGCCGGGTCGAGACCGCGTGGCGGAGGCGCTGGTCGCCTTCCGGGGCGCGCAGGAACAGACGCCGCCGCTGTACTCGGCCAAGAAGCAGGACGGCGAGCGGGCGTATGCGCGGGCACGGCGCGGCGAGGCGGTGGCACTCCCGCCGGCGCCGGTCACGATCCACGAGATGAAGGTGCTGGGCGTCGTGGGGGCCGATGTGACCTTTCGTGTCACGGTGAGCACCGGCACCTACATCCGGGCCATCGCGCGGGACCTGGGTGAAGCGCTCGGGACGGGTGCGCACCTGACGGCGCTGCGGCGGGAGTCGATCGGCAGCCTCCGGGTCGAGGACGGCGTTGGGCTCGAGGACCTGGCGCCGGGCACAGCGCTCTGGCCACTGGGGGCGGTGTTGAGCCACCTGCCGCGGATCGTGGTCGATGTCGCGGCGCGGCAGGATCTCTGTCACGGACGGCCGGTGCGAGGGGTGACCGCGGGAACCGTGGTGCTGGCGCACGCCGACGAGGTGGTCGCCGTCGCGGAAGGGGACGGTGAATGGCTCAGGCCCACCGTCGTACTCGCCACGGCGTGACTGGCTTCCTCCCGCCCCACCCCGAGGGGACCGTGGTGACGGTCGGCTCGTTCGACGGGGTGCACCGCGGCCACGAAGCGGTGCTCAGGGAAATCGCCGCCCGGGCCAGGGCGGCCGACCGCCGAAGCGTGCTGGTCACCTTCGACCCGCACCCGATGGAGGTGGTGAACCCGGCGGCGGCGCCGCAGGTGTTGACCACCGGCCCCGAACGGCGCGAGATCCTGGCGCAGACCGGCCTCGACTACGCGGTGCTGCTGCGCTTCGACCGGGCGCTGGCGGCGATGCCACCGGAACGGTTCGTCCGGGAGATCCTGGTCCGCGGATGTGGCATGCGGGAACTGGTAATCGGTCACGACCACGGCTTCGGCCGGGGCCGTCAGGGAGACGTCGAACTCCTCGGCAGGCTCGGCGCGGAACTCGGCTTTGCGGTGGATGTCGTTCCGGCGCTGGTGGTGGATGGTCACCCGGTGTCGAGCACCCTGGTCCGCCGGGCGGTCGCCGGCGGGGATCTTGCCCTCGCGACGCGACTGCTGGGGCGGCGTTACTACGCCACGGGGCAGGTGGTCCCGGGCGACGGCCGGGGGAAGACGATCGGGTTCCCGACGGCCAATCTCGCCGGGGTGCCCGACCGGAAGTTGTTGCCGCCCGATGGGGTGTACGCGGTGCGGGTCGAGTGGCGCGGCGGACGCACCGACGGGATGATGAATCAAGGAGGGAAGCCGACGTTCCGGCAGGCGGGACGATCCCTCGAGGTGCACCTGTTCGAGTACGCAGGGTCCCTCTACGGCGAATGGCTGAAGGTGGAATGGGTGGCGCGGCTGCGGGATGTGCAGCGCTTCCCCTCGCTCGATGCACTGCGGTCGCAGCTCGAACGCGACCGCTCCTCGGCGCGCGCGGCGTTGGCCGCGGCCGCGACCGGTTCTCTGTCTACCTGAATCAACGGCTGGCCAAGCGACGATGAATGCCTCAATCCGAAACCGCCTCCTGATCATCGGCGCCCTCGTGGCGCTCTCCGTGTACAGCCTCTTCCCGCGCGAGGTGAGTATCCGCACGCGCGGGCCCGACGGCGCCATGCGGGACACGGTGGAGACGCACATTCCGCTGAAACTCGGGCTCGACCTGCAGGGCGGCATGCACCTCGGCCTCGAACTCGACCAGTCGAACCGGGTCTCCAGCGACGTCGCGCGCGACATCGACCTGGCCCTCACCGTGCTCCGGAAGCGCGTCGACGAGTTCGGCGTGCAGGAACCGGTGGTCCAGAAGGTGGGCGACGAGCGGATTGTCGTCGAGCTGGCCGGCGTCCGGGACCCGCAGCGGGCAATGGACATCGTCCAGAAGGCGGCGTTCCTCGAGTTCCGGATTACCGACCGGACCAGCGCGCTGGACAAGGCGCTCCCCGCCATGGATCGCGCCCTCCGGGGGCTGGGCATCACCGCCGCCGCGGGCAAGACCTCGCCGAGTGCGGTGCAATCGCTCCTCGGCGGCGACTCGACAGCGGCCGACAACGATTCGACGCCGGTCGATGGCGGCGTGCTGAGCAGCCTGATCCAGCCCGGTGCCGCAGCGGGGAGCGCCACCCCCGGCGAGTACTTCGTGCCGGAGGCGGCCTACCCCCGGGTGGACAGCATGCTTCGGCTCCCCGAAGTGGCGCGGACCCTTCCGCGCGGCGTGGAGATCCTCTGGACCGCCGCCCCCGTGAGCGTGGGCGTCCAACCGTACCGGTTCTTCTATGTCGTCGAGGAGAAGCCGATCGTCACCGGCCGAAACCTGGTGGACGCCTCCGCCCAGTTTGACCAGCTGACGAACGGGCCGGTGGTGCTCTTCGAGCTTGACCGCGCCGGCGGCCGCCAGTTCGGTGCGGCCACGCAGGCGCATATCGGCGACTACATGGCCATCGTGCTCGACGGGCGCATTCAGGGCCCGCCGCCGGTCATCCAGGGCCGGATCGACCGGAACGGGCAGATCACGATGGGCGGCGGCAAGTCCATCGTCGAGGCACAGGACCTCGCGCTCACGCTCAAGGCCGGCGCGCTGCCGGTGCCGCTCAAGATCGTGGAACGCTTCCAGGTCGGCGCGAGCCTCGGCGCCGACAGCATCCGCGGTGGCATCACGGCCGGGCTCGTGGGCACGCTGGTGGTCATCCTGATCATGATCGGCTACTACCGGCTGAGCGGCGTCCTCGCCGTGGCGGGGCTGACGCTCTACCTGCTCTTCACGCTCGGCGGGCTCGCCATGCTCGACGCGACCCTGACCCTCCCCGGCCTGGCCGGCCTGGTCCTGTCGATCGGCATTGCGGTGGACGCGAACGTGCTGATCTTCGAACGCATCCGGGAAGAACTGCTGCACGGGCGGACGGTGCGCCTGGCGGTGGACGAAGGGTTCCGGCACGCCATGAGCGCCATCATCGACTCGAACGTCAGCACGGTCATCACGGCCATGTTCCTCTTCCAGTTCGGCACTGGCCCCGTCAAGGGCTTTGCCGTCACGCTGACGATGGGCATCATCGCCTCGATGGTCACGGCGGTGTTCGTCACCCGCACCTTCTTCATGATCTGGCTGCAGCGGCGGCCTGACCTCACTACGCTGAGTATCTGACGATGACCCGATTCTTCGCGAACGCGAACTACGACTTCATTGGCTTCCGGAAGTACGCCTACGGCCTGACCGCGGCCGTGCTCCTTCCGGGCATGCTCTTTCTGCTGATCGTCGGCCTCAGCTACAGCATCGAATTCACCGGCGGCACACTGATCCAGATCCGCACCGAACAGGCGGTGGACGCCTCGCAGCTGCGCTCGGCGCTCGACGCCCGCGGCATTCCCGGGGCCGAGATCCAGTCGACGGGGAGCGCGCAGGATTACTCGATCCGCGCCCGCGTCGCCAAGGAAGGGACCGACGCCAACAACACGGAAGAGACCGCCAACGCCGTCGGCGAGGCTCTCGACGCCTCGCTCGGTGCCGGGACCTACGTGATGCTCGAGTCGTCCGCCGTGGGGCCGAAGGTCGGCGGCGAACTCCGCGCCCAGGCCTTCCTGGCCATCTTCCTCTCGTTCTTCGCGGTGCTGGCCTACCTGGCGTGGCGGTTCGAATGGCGCTTCGGGCTCGCGGCCGTCGGCGCGACGGCCCACGACATCCTGGCGACGATCATCTTCATCGCCGTGATGCGGATCGAGGTCAGCCTGGTCGTGGTGGCCGCGGTGCTGTCGATGGTCGGCTATTCGCTCAATGACACGATCATCATCTTCGACCGGGTCCGCGAGGATCTGCACAAGTACCGCCGCGACGACTTCATCTCCGTCCTGAACCGCTCGATCAACGAGACCCTGCCGCGGAGCGTGCTGACGCACGGGACGACGCTCGCCACCCTGCTGGCGCTGGCCATCTTCGGCGGCCAGGTCATTCGCCCCTTCGCCATGGTCATGGCGTTCGGCGTCTTCACGGGCACCTTCTCCTCGATCTTCATCGCCGCGCCGCTTCTCCTCGCCATCGAGCAGCGTTGGCCGGGGGCCGACGCCCGGGGCGTCAAGGCAAGCGCCCCGCGGGCCGGGGTCACGAGAGCCACGTCGACCGTCTGATTCGGTGCTCGTCGACACCCACTGCCACCTCGGCGACGCCGCCTTCTCGGGTGATCGGGCCGAGGTGGCAGCGCGGGCATTCGCCGCGGGGGTAGGGCACCTGGTGGTCGTCGGCGAGTCCCGGGACGCCACCGGCATCGGCCTCGCGATGGCCTCCGCGGATGCCCGGGTGTCCACGACCGCGGGGCTTCATCCGCATGACGCGCGCACCTGGACCGACGAGACCGCCGCCTGGCTCGCCGCGACGCTGCAGGATCCGCGGGTCGTCGCCTGCGGTGAGATCGGACTCGACTATCACTACGATCACTCCCCGCGAGACACGCAACGGCTCGTCTTCGAGCGCCAGATGGCCCTGGCGGAGACCGCGGGGAAGCCGGTCGTGATTCACGCCCGCGAGGCGGATGCGGACGTCGCCGCCGTGCTGCAGGCGTTTCCCGGCGTCACCGCCATCCTGCACTCGTTCAGCAGCGGACCCGCGCTCTTCGACGCCGGCGTCGCCCTGGGGCACTATGTCTCGTTCAGCGGCATGGTGACCTTCCGGTCCTGGGCGCTCGACGACCTGGTCCGGGCCACGCCCGCCGACCGACTGCTGGTGGAGACCGACGCCCCCTACCTGGCGCCGGTTCCGCACCGCGGGCACCGCAACGAGCCGGCCTACGTGCGCCAGGTGGCTGAGCGGGTCGCGAAGACCCGCGGCGAGGATCCGGATGCCGCCATCGCGCGCACCGGCCGCAATGCGCGGCGGGTCTTTGGCGAGCGTGTGCGCCCGACCTGACGGCGCGACCTATTCCCGTGCGCCCCGGCGTCGGTTACCGTTACAGCACCTGACCTTGCCGCCTTCATCTGGAGAGATCGCGTGACTTCCAAGTTCCCCACCGACATCGAGATCGCGCAGGCCGCGACCCCCCGTCCTATCACCGAGATCGCTGCCGAGGCGGGGCTGGGGCCGGACGAGTTTCTCCCCTACGGCCGCTACAAGGCCAAGATCACGCACGAAGCCGCGGCGGCGCGCCCGCCGAAGGGACGCCTCGTGCTGGTGACGGGGATCAACCCGACCCCGGCCGGCGAGGGAAAGTCCACGGTCACGGTCGGGCTGGCGCAGGCATTTCGCCGGTTGGGGAAAGACGTGATGGTCTGCATCCGTGAGCCGTCCCTCGGACCGGTGTTCGGCGTCAAGGGCGGCGCCGCCGGCGGCGGGTACGCCCAGGTCATCCCGATGGACGAGATCAACCTCCACTTCACCGGTGACTTTCACGCCATTACCTCGGCCCACAACCTCCTGTCGGCGCTGCTCGACAACCACCTCCACCAGGGCAACGCGCTCGGGCTGGACGTGCGCCGGATTCTCTGGCCCCGCACCATCGACATGAACGACCGCGCGCTCCGGCACATCGTCGTCGGGCTCGGGAACCTCAACGGCGGGCCGTCGCGCGAGGACCGCTTCGTGATCGTCCCCGGCAGCGAGATCATGGCGATTCTCTGCCTGGCGACCTCCGTCACCGACCTCGAGCAGCGGATCTCACGGATCATCGTCGGCCTGACGCGGGACAAAAAGCCCATCACCGCCGGCGACCTCAAGGCCGCCGGCGCCATGACGCTGCTCCTCCGCGACGCGATGATGCCAAACCTGGTGCAGACGCTCGAGGGGGGGCCGGCCCTCGTCCACGGCGGGCCCTTCGGCAACATCGCACACGGCTGCAATTCCGTGGTGGCGACCCGACTCGGACTCGGCATGGCCGACCTGGTGCTGACCGAGGCCGGGTTCGGGGCGGATCTTGGCGCCGAGAAGTTTTTCGACATCAAGTGCCGCATGGGTGGGCTCAACCCGGAGGCGGCGGTAGTCGTGGCGACGATCCGCGCGCTCAAGATGCATGGCGGGGTCAAAAAGGACGATCTCAGTACCCCGAACGTCGCCGCTCTGGAAGCGGGCATGGCCAATCTCGAGGGCCACGTCCGCAACGTCCACAAGTTCGGCGTGCCCGTCGTCGTGGCCGTCAACCGCTTCCTCTCCGACGCGCCGGAGGAAATCGACGCGGTGATCAAGGCGGCCAAGTCGTGGGGTGCACGGGTGGCGTTGAGCGATGTGTGGGCCAGGGGCGGGGAAGGGGGCGAGGCGGTCGCGAAGGAAGTCCTCGCCGTGCTCAAGGAAGGCAAGGCACAGTTTCAGCCGATCTATGACGACAAGCTCCCGATCAAGGAAAAGATCGAGACGATCGCGCACGAGATCTACAATGCCGCTGGAGTGGACTACACGGCGGCGGCGGAACGGAACATCAAGCTGCTCACCTCGATCGGGCTCGGCACGACACCGGTCTGCATCGCCAAGACGCAGTACTCCTTCAGCGACGACCCGACCAAGCTGGGCCGGCCGTTCGGCTTCCGGATCACCATTCGCGACGTCTACGCCTCCGCGGGCGCCGGATTTGTCGTCGCCCTGGCCGGCGACATCATGACCATGCCGGGTCTCGGCAAGACACCCGCCGCCGAGGGGATGCGGGTCTTCCCTGATGGCCGCATCGAGGGGCTCTCCTGATGCCGCCGCTCACCGTCGTCTCCACGCCCGACGCCCCCAAGGCCATCGGGCCGTACAGCCAGGCCATCGTCCATGGCCAGATGGTCTATACCGCTGGCCAGGTGGCGCTCGATCCGGCCACCATGGAGCTGGTCCCCGGCGGCGTCGCCGAGCAGTCCGAGCGCGTCTTCGTCAACCTGCGGGCGGTCCTGGCCGCGGCCGGCAGCGGCCTCGAGCAGGTGGTGAAGGCCACGGTGTACCTCGTGGACATGGCCGACTTCGGCGCGATGAACGAGGTGTACGCGAAGCACTTCGGGGAGCATCGCCCCGCGCGCTCGACGGTGGCCGTGGCGGGGCTCCCCAAGGGAGCCAGAGTCGAAATCGATGTAATCGCACGCAAGGACTGAGGACGGGGGACGGAGGACTGAGTGGCTCGCATCCCCTCACAGTCCTCCGTCCTCTGCCCTCAGTCCTGGTTGTTACGGGGGCGGATCGGGCCTGGTGGTTCGGCCGGTCTTCAAAACCGCGATGGAGGCGCCTCAGGCGGCTCCGGTGGGTTCGATTCCCACACGCTCCCGCCACCTCTCCCCTCCCGCCGAGGCCAGCGCTGACCACTCTCGTCATCCTGAACCCGGCGGCTGGCCATGGCCGCAGCGCGCGATTCCGCGACGAGGTGCTGCGCGACGCGCGGGCCCACTGGGGCGAGGTGGAGCTGGTCTTGACCTCCGGGCCGGGGCATGCCACCGCACTCGCTCGTGCGGTTGGCGAGTCGGTGGAGCGGGTCATCGCCGTTGGCGGCGACGGCACCGTGCATGAGGTGGCGAACGGCCTGATGGCACGCGGCATCGAGTCGCGCCCACCGCTCGGGGTGGTGCCGGTTGGCACCGGCAACGATTTTGCCAAGATGACCCAGACCGCGCGGCTCCCTCCCGGTGCGGCCATCGCGGCACTCGCCACGAGCGCCGTCCGGCGGTTCGACGTCGGGGAGGCCTGGGGGGAGTACTTCGTCAACTCGCTCGGCGTCGGGCTGGACGCCGATGTCGCGCGTCGCGTGAACCAGTACAAGCACTGGCCCGGTGCGCTCGGCTATGTGGTCGCCGCGCTCCAGGCGGTGATTCACCGACGCGCGCTGCGGCTTCACCTCGACGTCGATGGGACGTCGTGGAGCCAGCCGACCACCGTGCTCGAAATCGGGATCGGCCCCTGCGCCGGCGGTGTCTTCTACCTGGTCCCTGATGCGCGCCCTGACGACGGCCTGCTCGACGTCTGTGTCGTGGGCGCCTTCGGGTGGCGTTTCCTCCTGACCAAGGCTCCGCTGGTCCTCCGCGGCAGGCACACAACACTGAAGGAAGTACGCATGGCGCGAGGTCAGCGGGTGCGGGTGCGTTCAGACGATGGCCCGCTCACCGCCCATTTCGACGGCGAGATCCGGGCGCCGGGGCACGACACGCTCGAGGTATCGCTGCATCGCGCCGCGCTGCCCGTGCTCGCCACAGCGCCGGAAAGGCACTTGTCGTGAGGTTCCGGGCTCTCCTCCTGCTGTGCGGTCTGGCCTCGGCGGCTCCCGCGGCGGCCCAGGACTCCACCGGCGTCCCCATGCCGGCGCCGGACGCGTTGCAGGCCCCCGCGCCGGGCGCCGATTCTGCGGCGAGCACGGGTGCCGCACCGAGGTACGCCGTCGACTCCGTCCCGATCATCCGCCCCCCGCTCAGCCCGATGGGGGCGTTCTGGCGCTCGCTGCTGATTCCAGGCTGGGGGCAGGCCAAGCTCGGACGAAAGACCGCCGGCGCCTTCTTCCTCGCCGCGGAGGGGCTCACCCTGGGCATGGTGCTCACCACCAGCAGCCAGCTGAACTACCTCGAGGAGACCAACAGCGGGAGCGTAGACTCCAAGCAACAGCAGTATGAGGACTGGCTGGTCCTGCTCGGGTTGAACCACCTGTTGGCAGCGATGGAGGCCTATGTGTCGGCACATCTCTGGGACTTCCCGGGCGACCTCTCCATCCAGGCTGCCCCCCATGGCGGCGTGGCGGGCGCCGTCTCCGTGCCGGTGCGCCTGCGGTGAACGCCGCGCCGATCGGGATCTTCGACTCGGGCATCGGCGGTCTGACCGTCGCCCGCGCCATCTACGAGCGGTTGCCGATGGAATCGACTATCTACTTCGGCGACACCGCGCGCGTGCCCTACGGTCCGAAGTCGCCCGACACCGTCCGTCGATACAGCCTCGAGATTCTCGACTGGCTGCTGGGGCAGGGGGTCAAGTCGGTGGTCGTCGCCTGTAACACCAGTACCGCCCATGCGCTCGACGCCCTGCGCGCGGCCTCCCCCGTGCCGGTGCTCGGCGTCATTGCGCCTGGGGCGCGCGCCGCCGCGCGAGCCACCCGTGGCGGGGGTATCGGCGTCATCGGCACCGCGGGCACCGTCGCGAGCCAGGCCTATCCCACCGCCATTTGGCAGGTCCTTCCCGCCGCCCGGATCGAGCAGGTCGCCTGTCCGCTCTTCGTGCCACTGGTCGAGGAGGGATGGTTCGAGCACGCCGCCACCCGACTGGTGGCGGAAGAGTACCTCAACCCCCTGCGCGCGGCGGGGACCGACACCCTCGTGCTGGGGTGCACGCACTACCCGTTGCTGAAGCCGCTGCTGCACGAGGTGATGGGGGGCTCGGTGGCGTTGATCGACAGCGCCGAGGAGACGGCCATCAGCCTGGCGGAGGCGCTGGAACAGGCGGCGATGGGGAGTGGGATGACGGCGCCGGGAACGCATCGCTTCGTGGTCAGCGACGATCAGGCGCGGTTTCTTCAGGTGGGGGCGAGGATTCTCGGCGAGCGGCTGGGCGAACCGGAGCTGGTGCGGCTGGGCTAGCCCGTCCACACCGCCAGCTGCGCGCCGGTCGGCGTCACGACGCCATAGCGGAACCCATCGAGCCAGGCCCCCGGATTCAGGAACTGCTGGCCCGGATTCGGCTCGGTGAGCATGGGGCGGTGCGTATGCCCCATCACGAGACAACCGAGCCCCGGGTCCTTTGCCAGCTCGGCTTCAGCCCACTCCCGCTGCCGCTCCGAGGCCCGCTGCAGGATCTCCTCCTCTCGCACGGTGTTTCCCAGCGAATGCGTCATGCGGTCGACCACCCAGAACGCAAACCAGGTCGGCGCGTACTTCCACACGGTCACGAACGCAGGATTCCGGGTAATCTGCTGCAGGAGCACCGCGGACCAGTGGGATTCCGTCACGCCGTCGCCGTGAATGGCCAGGACGCGACGCGGACCGACCTGGAGTTCCATCCGGACCGGCGCGAAGCGCACATCGAGGTCCTGCTCCCAGAAGTCCTCACCCCATCGGTCGTGGTTGCCTCCCACCAAGGCGACGGGCATCCGCTTCCGGACCCGGCGGATGGCCGCGGCCACCTCGAACCCGCGTCGCGGGATCAGTCGGCGGTAGGCAAACCAGAAATCGAAGATGTCACCATTGAGGAGCAGCGAGTCGCCCAGCGTGGGAGCACGCTCCAGGAAGGCGAGGAGAGCCTCCTCGACTTCCGGCGGGGTGGCGCCCACATGGGCGTCGGACAGGACGAGGAGTTGAGTGCCGAACACGAACGAAGATAGGAACCACTCCGGCAGTCTCGCAAGCGCTTGCAGCATTTGACTTTCGCCGCTGCCCGGACCTACCTTCACGCAACTCCGTCCTCGGCCTCCCATGCCCGTCACCCACTCTGATACCCTCGCGAGAGTCAATTACTCCGAAATCGACGCGATGGGCGTCGTGTACCACTCCCGCTACGCGGTCTGGCTCGACGTGGCGCGCACCGAATACCTGCGGCAGGCCGGCATGAGCTACCGCGAGTTGGAGGCGATGGGGTTCTTCCTTGTCGTCGGGGACCTCACGATGCGGTATCATCGTCCCGCCCGCTACGACGACCTGGTGCAGGTTCGCTGCTGGGTCAGGGACCTGGCGAGTCGCCGGGTGACGTTCGCCTATCGACTCACCCACGCGGACACAGGAGTGCTGCTGGTGACTGCGGAGACCCGGATGATGAGCCTCAACCACCAATTCGAGCCAACGCGCCTGCCGGCCGACGTTGCCGCACTCCTCCAGCCGGTGGCCGATCCTTCATGAGCATGAGCATGAGCACACGATCCGCCGGCACGCTACTGTGTGCCCTGGTGGCGCTCGGCACGATGGGGCGCCCGTTGCTGGCGCAGGACGCCGCCGTGGTCGAGGCGGTTGCCCCCCTCATCCAGGCCGAGGACGCCCGCCAGTGGGCGCCGGGCGTGCTGGAAACGGCGACCTTTTCGCCGGAACTGCTCGTCCGGCGAACCGCCGCGATGTCGATCGGGCGCATCGGTGACCTGCGGGGGACGGCGCTGCTGATTCCGATGTTGCAGGATCGGGACTCGACGCTGCACCCCACCGTGGCATTTGCGCTCGGGCTCCTCCGGGATACCGCGGCCGTGGCGCCCCTCATCGCCCGCCTCACCGCGATGCCGATCCCCACACTCGAGACGGCGAAGGCGATCGTGACCGCGCTGACGAAGATCGGTGGGCCTGCGGCCGCCGAGATGGTCGCCCGGGTGCTGAACAACACGGCAAACCTCACGATGACTGGCGCGGCGGACATGCTGGTGCGGCACGCCGCGCTGGAGTCGTGGCGATTGGGGTCGGCCAGCCCGAGCCGGCAACTCATCGCCCTGGCGGAAAGCAGTGACGATGAACTGCGGTGGCGCGCGATCTTCGCACTCGGTCAAATCGGGGCGCCCGCCGCCGGGCCGACCTTCCTCAACGCGCTGCTGGATCAACACCCCACGGTCCGGATGTACGCTGCACGTGCCCTCACCGCGGCCTACGCGGCCGCGGCCAACCTCGAACCGGGGAGCGTCGTCGCGCTGCTCGGTCGCGCCGCCCGAGACGACAACGCCGGTGTCCGGATCAACGCCCTCCGGGCGTTGGGAACCTTTCGACGCCCGGAGGTCGCGGACCTGGTCATCGCGGAGCTGAGCGATCCTGTCTTCAACGTGCAGGTCGAGGCGGCCAAGACGGTGGGACTGTCGGGAGGGGCGGTGGCCGTCGCGCAGCTCTCCAGGATTGTGCGGGAGGGGAAGGGGACCTTCGCGTTGCGCCAGGAGGCGCTCCTGGGACTGGCGCGGATCAGCGCCGACTCATTCAGGTTTCGTTCGGCGGGGTGGACCACAAGTCCCCGCTGGACCGAGCGCGCCGTTGCCGCCGAAGGATGGGGATGGGTCGCGCCGGGCCCTGACGTGTCGCATCCAGACTTCTTCGCCGACCCCGACGGGCGGGTGGCGGCCGCCGCGTTGCAGGGATGGGGCGAAGCGACGCGTGGCCCGGACCCCAAGCTGCTGACCACGGCCCGCGGGTTACTGACGCATCGCGATGTCGGTGTCCGAACCCTGGCGGCCGAGGCGATCGCGCGCGCCCCGCTGGCGAGTGACATCGTGCCCCTGACCGCCGCCTATGAGCGGGCGGCGACGGATTCCATTCCCGACGCCGCCATCGGTGCCCTTGTCGCACTCCGCGCGCTCTCCAGCCTCTCGGAGCAGGACGCCGACGCCGTATCCCGTGGGTTCCTGTCGCGATCCTCGAGACCATCCGATTACGTGGTGCGGCTCTGGGCGGAAACGGGCTGGCCGGCGGCCGCACGGCGCTGGGGCCCGGCGTTCCCGCTCCGGACCGGCCGCACCTTGGAGGATTACCGGGAGATTGCCCGTCGATTCGTGGCCGTTCCCGAGTCCCCCGAGGCCCATCCGCGGGTCTTCATCGAGACGGATCAGCGGGATGTCATCGAGATTGAGCTCCTGGGGCCAGAGGCGCCGTTGACGGTCGTCAATTTCCTGACATTGATGGACCGGCGCTTCTTCGACAACGGACGGTGGCAGCGCGTCATCCCTGCGTTGATTGCGCGCGACGGCGACCCCCGGGGCGATGGGTGGGGCGGGCCGGGATACGCGATCCGGGACGAACTGAACCAGCGGCAGTTCGATGGCTACCAGGTGGCCATGGCGCTTGCCGGCCCGGATACTGGCGGCAGCCAGTTCTTCCTGACCCTGGGACCCCAACCGCAGCTCGATGGCAGGTACACGATCTTCGGGCGGGTGGTCGGGGCGCCGGCGTCGTTGTTGCGCGTGACCGAAGGTGATCCGATCCGGCTCATCCGCCGTTGAAGTCCTTGAGCTGATTGACGATAACCTCCTATGCCACAACGCTTTCGGCTTGACCACCTGAGTCGCTTTCGATACCTTTCCCTCGGTCTCATGGTGGCCTGCGGCCGACCCACTCCCTCGCCCGCGCCCCAGAACCTGCCCGCGGTGAGTCAGGCGGAGGCCGGTCGATGGGCATCGGCCACGGAGCCCGTAGGGTACCGCCTCCGCCGCTTCCGATGGCTCTTCAATGACGGACAGGCCTCCGTCGGTGGGCAGGGAAGTGCCCGGATGGCCGGGCCAGACTCGTTGCGGTTCGACATCTCGGGACCGCTCGGCATCGGTGGCGCCGCCGCGATGGTGGTCGGCGATCAGGCGCGGTGGGTGCAACCGCCCGATGTCATCGCCCGCCTCATCCCGAGCTACCCGCTGATGTGGGCGATGTTCGGCGTGATTCGGCCGCCGCCACCGGGCGCCAGAATCCGCGGGTCCGAGGGCGCGGGGGCAACCCATCTCGCCTGGGCCTCCGGGGTCGATACGGTCCGCTATTCCCGTCAGACGGGGACCGCGGGTACCTTGCGGGCAGAGTGGCAGCGCGGCGGGGTCACGATGGGGATTGTCGAGACCCGACTGGATGCCGACGGAGCACCGGTCTCCGCCCGGCTCACTGTTCCATCAGTACCGGCCAGACTGGACCTCACGATTGTCGTTGATTCGATTGCGCTGGCCTTCCCGGCGTCCGTCTGGACTCCGCCTGCTCCTTAGCATCCCGTTGCTGGCGGGATGCTGGTATGGCTTTGCGGGAGGAGGGCTGCCGGGGGATATCAAGACGGTGGCGATCATGCCGTTCGACAACCTGACGACCGAGCCAGCGCTGACGCAGCAGGTGAATGAAGCGGTCAAGACGGCCATGGAGGGGCGCCTCGGCCTCCGGGCCGCCGGCGAACCCACGGCCGACGCGATCGTCCGGGGTTCGATCACGCGGTATGAGCCGGACTTGCCGGTCGCGTACACCGGCACCGGGGCCACGAACGCCGCCGGGCAACCAGAACGTGGTGGTCACCCAGCGGGCACTGCAGATGACGGTCAATATCGAGATCTTCGATCAGAAGGCCGGCAAGTCGATCTGGAAGCGCAACGGCCTCATCGTCGAGGCCAACTACGAGCCGGGCAGGGAGCAGGACGGTCGGGAGCGCGCCTTGGACAAACTGGTGACGGACATCGTAGACGGAGCGCAATCACAATGGTAAATCGCGCATCGCACCGGCGGGGGTCGAGCTCCACGGGCTGCCTCCTGACCATGCTCGTCTTCTCGGCGGTGCTCTACTATGGCATCAACATCGGCGAGGTCTACTGGCGCTACTACCAGTATCAGGACGAGATGCGCTCCCAGGCCCGGCTGGCCCCGAGCCTCTCCGATGGGGTCATCCGCCGGCGACTGCTGTTGACCGTCGACCGCCTCGGCCTCCCCGCAGAGGCGCAGAAGATCAAGATCAAGCGCACCGCGCGCCCCCGGCAAATCACCATCGAAAGCGAGTACGAGGAGGAGGTCCACCTCCCCCTCTTCAACCACACCTTCCACTTCCGCCCAAGCGCGGCTGAGGGGCTTTGATACTGTGAGTCTGAACATCGGGGCCGTCGCCCCCGTGCTGGAGGCCGCCGCCGGCGCTGGGGGCCACAGCATCGCCGGCTTCCTCCTGACCCTGGCCGCCATCCTGCTCGCGGCCAAGCTCTTTGGCGAACTCGCTGAACGGATCGGCCAACCCGCCGTTCTCGGCGAACTCCTCGCCGGCGTGCTCCTCGGATCCAGCGCCCTTGGCCTCATCCCCGCCACCGGGCCGACCGCCGAGATTATCACGATCCTGGCTGAACTCGGCGTCCTGGTGTTGCTCTTTGAGATCGGGCTCGAGACCGACTTGCGCGAGATGCGAAAGGTCGGCGGCTCCGCGGTGTCGGTCGCCGCGGTCGGGGTCGTGCTCCCGTTTCTGGCCGGCTATCTCTTCTGGGTCAACGTGCCGCACGGCATGGGCGACCCGAACACCCTGTCCACGGCGGCCGTGTTCATCGGCGCGACGCTCACGGCCACCTCGGTTGGCATCACCGCCCGCGTGCTCTCCGACCTCGCCAACCTCGGCTCGATCGAAGGCCGGATCATCATCGGCGCCGCCGTCATCGACGATGTCCTTGGGCTCGTGATGCTGACCGTCGTGTCGGGCATCGCCGCGGGCGGGGCACTCTCCCCGTTCAGCGTGGCCCGGATCCTGGCGGTGGCCGTCGGGTTCCTCGTTATCGCCATCGCCATCGGCGGCTGGGTTGCCCCCCGGCTGTTCCGCTCAATCGCCAACATGAAGGTCACGTATGCCGTCCCGACCATCGCGCTGGCCATCGCGTTCGGGCTGGCGGCGGTGGCGGACATGGCCGGCTCCGCCCTGATCATGGGCGCCTTCGCCGCCGGCATTATCCTCGCGCGCACCGAGCAGTATCACGCGATCGAAGACCGCGTCCGCCCGGTCGGCGCGTTGCTGACGCCGATCTTCTTCGTGAGCGTCGGCAGTGCACTCGACGTCAACCTGCTCAACCCGACCCGCCCCGGCGGCGGCTTCCTCCTCCTCGTGGCGCTGGGGCTGACGCTCCTGGCCATCGCCGGCAAGGTGGCGGCGGGCTACGCCGCCCCCTGGAACAAGTTCCGCCGGCTCGCCGTCGGCGTGGGCATGGTCCCGCGCGGCGAGGTCGGGCTGATCTTCGCCGCCGTGGGTCGCCAGTCGGGGCTCCTCACCGACGACGTATTCAGTGTCGTCCTCCTGATGGTCATGGGCACCACCTTCGTCGCGCCGCCACTGCTCAAGATCCTCTTCCGGGGGCAGTCGACTGACGTCGGCGCAGAGCACATCCTTTGAATACCGACCGCAAGGTCCGCACGCTGACCGAGGCCCAGGCATGGCGCCGAGCCGAAATGGGCAACGTCGTCTTCACCAACGGGGTCTTCGACATCCTCCATCCCGGTCACCTCGCACTGCTGGAGGCCGCCCGGACTGCGGGGGGATCGCTCGTGGTCGGCGTGAACACCGATGCGTCGGTCCGCCGCCTCGGCAAATCCCCCGACCGTCCCCTCGTTCCGGAACAGTCACGCGCCCGGCTGCTGGCGGGGTTCGCCGCCGTCGACTGTGTCGTCCTCTTCGATGAAGACACACCACTCGAACTGATCCAGGCGCTCGAACCCGATGTCCTGGTCAAGGGCGCCGACTACACCCGTGAGCAGATTGTCGGCGCCGATGTCGTCGAAGCACGCGGCGGCCGGGTCGTCCGCGTGGAACTCGTGCCCGAGCAATCGACTACTCGCCTCGTGGAGCGCCTGCGTGCCTCGCCCTGACGGCCGTAAGAACGATGAACTCCGTCCCCTCGTCCTCGAACGGGGCGCCAATCCCTATGCGGAGGGCTCCTGCCTGGTGCGCGCGGGCGGAACCCTGGTCCACTGCACCGCCAGCGTCGAACAGGGCGTCCCCTCCTGGCGGCGCGGCTCGGGGCAGGGGTGGGTGACCGCGGAGTACGCCATGCTCCCGCGCGCCACCACCGAGCGGACCTCCCGGGAGCGGAACGGCCCCGGCGGCCGTACCCAGGAAATCCAGCGGCTGATCGGTCGATCACTCCGGGCCGCGATGGGCACCATGGCGTTCGGCGAATACACCATTCGGATCGACTGCGACGTGCTCCAGGCCGACGGCGGGACGCGCACCGCCAGCATCACCGGCGCCTGCGTGGCGCTGGCGGACGCGACGGCCTGGCTGTCCCGGACCACGGGCGTGCCCGATCCCTTTGGCTGCCTGGTGGCCGCGGTGTCGGTCGGCGTGGTCGAGGGTGAGGTCCGCCTCGACCTCGCCTATCTCGAGGACAAGGACGCCGACGTCGACGCCAACTTCGTGATGCTCGAACCCGACAAGTTCGTGGAAGTGCAGGGGACGGGTGAAGCCGGCACCTTCAGCCGCGCGGAGCTCGACACCCTGCTGGCGTTCGGCGAGCAGGGGATCGCTGAGCTTTTTGCGCTGCAGCGGAAGGCGCTCGGGCGGTGAAGCTGCTGGTCGCCACCCGGAGCGCCGGGAAGCAGCGCGAGGTGAAGCGGCTGCTCGCGGAGTCCGGGCTGGATGTCGTGTTTCCGAATGACATGAACCTCTTCGAAGACCCCTCCGAAGACCTCCTCGAGAACGCGGACAGCTTTCGGGCCAACGCCCTGGCCAAGGCGGAGCATTTTGCCAAGCGGTCGGCGCTGCCGACGGTGGCGGACGACTCGGGACTCGAAGTGTTCTACCTGGGCGGCGCCCCGGGGACACGCTCCAAGCGGTGGGCCGGCGCGAGCGGCACGGCGGAGGAAATCGATGCCGCCAACAACGCCGAGCTGGTGCGGCGGCTGGCCGGTGCGCCCGACCTCAAGCGCATGGCGCGGTATCGCTGCGCGCTCGTACTCATCAGGAAGTTCGGTGCGATGCCGGAAGTGTTCGAAGGGGAGTGCGCCGGGCGCATCCTCGAGACCCCGGCCGGCACCGCGGGATTCGGGTACGACCCGTACTTCTTCTCGACCGACCTCGGCAAGAGCTTCGGCGAGGCGACGGACGAGGAGAAAGACGGCGTGAGCCACCGGGGCAGGGCGTTCCAGGCGCTGGTGGCAGCATTGACCACTGGAGAGACCTGATGCAATACATGAGGTACGCAGTCCTGCTGGGACTGGGGCTCGCCTGTGCCGCACCCGCGGAAAAGCCGACCCCCTTGCCGCGGTGGACCTTTGAACCGTCCATGGTCTTCCCCGCCGATCGCTCGCTGGTGCGGCCCGAGGATGGCGTGGCGCTGCCCGACGGCCGGTTGATCGTGGCGGATCACGTCTCCGGACTGCGGATGGTTCAGACTGACGGATCGAACGCTCCCTTCGGGGATCTCGCCGGCGCGGGGTACGTGAACAACCCGCCGATCCACGCCGGTGCACCCAATGGCGTGGCAATGGAACCCGATGGCACCCACCTGCTGGTGGCCGATATCCTCGGCGGCGGGATCTACCGGGTCGACGTCGAGACGGGCCTGACCGAGCTCCTCTACCAGCACTCGTTCGGCGTCAACACGGCCGTGCGCGACGCCGCGGGCACCATCTGGTTCACGCAGAGCACCCGGAACACCCCGCAGGACGGGGAGGGCCGGATGTTCGCGGCCGTGGACTTCCCGGAGGGAGATGGCTCCCTCTGGAAACTGCCCTGGAGCGACGGGACGTTCGGGGAACCGGAGCTCGTCCTGGCTGACATGCGGTTTGCCAACGGCCTGGTCGTCGACAACGCGGCCGGCACGCTCTATGTCGCCGAGACGGTGGGGAACCGGATCCTCCAGTTCGACCTCGACACCGCCACCGGAGAGCTCAGCAACGAATCGACCCTCCTCGAAATCCCCCTCCCGGACAACCTGGAACTCGACGGGCAGGGACGGCTCTGGGTCGCGCTCCCAGCCCGGAACGAGCTGATCGTCGTCGATACCGGCACCGGGGAGTACCAGTCGGTGTTCCGGTCGCAAACACCAGCCCAGGAAGCCATTGCGGCCGAGTTCGTCCGCCGCGGAGACGCCGGGGAGCCGCGGCTGGATTTGATGACGCCGGAGCTCTGGGCCCCGCTCCCCGGCCTGATGACGGGCGTCATTCTCGCACCGGGTGGAGTCGTGTACTTCACCGGCCTCGGCGACGCGATCGTGCGGTTGGGCAACTAGTCATGCGCCTCCTCGCGTGCGTCGCCCTCGCCGGCGTCCTCACCGGTTGTGCCACCAGGGACCATTCGATGGACATCACCGTGTTGCAGGATTTCGCGGCGCGCTACACTACGGCATGGGGAAGCCAGGACCCTGCCAGCGTCGCCGCGTTCTACGCGGTAGACGGTTCGCTCACGATCAACGACGGGACACCGGCCGTCGGCCGCGAGGCGATCATCGCCGCGGCGCAGGGCTTCATGTCGGCGCTGCCGGACATGGCGCTCTTCATGGATTCGGTCAAGCTCGTCGGGTCGGGGGCGGAATATTTCTGGACGCTGACCGGAACCAATACCGGCCCCGGCGGGACGGGGAATGCGGTCTGGGTCAGCGGGTACGAGCAGTGGACCTTCACGAAAGACGGGTTGATTGCCCTGTCGCTGGGGCACTTCCCGGCGGCGGAGTATGAGAAGCAGTTGCGGGGCGGTGCGGCTACCGGCGGGCCGGGAGCATCCGCGACGCCGTAGTTCGCTCGATGAAGATCAATCCATCGAACTCGAGTGGCATGACTCCCTGCAGGTCAAATCCATAGTCATACGCTGCATATCCGACGTGCCGGACCGGCCTCGGCAGTGAGAGCCAAGCGCCACCCGGGTTGCCTGCGAGCGGTCGGAGGTCGACAATCAACCCGGGGCTTCCGGCAGGGCGGGGCACCGCCGCCAATGCCGCCTCGACGCTGCCCTCAGGGGCTGGGAATGCCCGTACCGGGATGATCTGGTGGTCGGTAAAGCTCCGCGTGGCGCTGTACTCACCAACTGCGGTGAGCAGGCTGAACGCCACGTAGTCCAGGCTGAACGCGCGCTTGAGGTAGGCCCCCATCTGCGCCCCGCCGTTGAAACTGCGTGCCGAATCCCCGCCGTGGCTCACGTGCACATCATGCGCCCAGACTACCGCCCGCGAGTCGGGATAGAGGGTGCGGAGGGCCCAGGCGAGGTTCGCCGCCATGAGACTGTCGCGGTCGGGGGAGTAGAGCGAGGCATTCAAACGGGCCGCCTGGCGGTAGAGGTCCGCCGCATGCACTGCCCATTCCACTCGCACGGAATCCTCCAGCGAGGCGACCGCACCGAGCCACACGGTTCGCCGGGACGCAACAGCCTGCTCGAGCGAGTCAGCCTGTGCTTGCCATCCCTCTCGCACAGTGTCGGCAATGTGCGGAGTGGCGTAGGAAGACTGGTCTCGGTAGGTGCCGGTCAGCCGCTCGACCGCAGGGGTCAGTTCCGGATCGGTCCGACCGAGGAACGCCAGCAGGGAATCGATCGGCGTCCGATGGTCCTGCATGTCGTAGCCGACGAACCGAACCGGTCGACTCGGGTGCGCCCGGTTGTACTCTCGCATCCATGTGACGAGCCCTTCCATCTCCTCCGTGTTCCAGACCCGGAACATCACGCGCATCGCGTCGCGTGTTTCGCCCGGCCCGCCCAGGACGAACGCGTTCAGGCGCTCCACTGCCAGTTGGTTTGCCTCGATGGCGAAGAGATCAAACCCTTGCGTCCGTACAAGGTGTTCCAGCAAGCGGTGCTTCATCTGGAAGAACTCATGCGTTCCGTGCGTCGATTCCCCGAGTCCGACCAGCCGCGCGTGGCCAACAATCTGGTCGAAGAGCGCGAGATCGCGCTCGTCCTCTGCGGCGGGATTCACCGTGGCGAGGGCGGCGCTCTGCGCGTGCAGCCACCGAAGATCGGCTGCAGTGGGCGGTGGAAGATCCGGGGGGAGTGCCGTGACAGGCGTGCCATCAACACGCATCTCCAGGCCATCGAACCACGCCGAACCGGATCCCTGCACTCCGGCGATGAGGGCGATTGAGTGGATGGAGGAGTCCGGGGGCACGCGAACAACCAGGGAGAACCGGCGCCACCCGGTATCAGCGACGCTCCCGATGGCGATCGCTGAATCGACTGCCGGCACCTTCTCGTCACCCCAGGCCGCGAGCACCAGCACGGCGCGCCCGTCCAGTCCCGAGGTGCGGACCGACCCTTTGAGACGCAGCTCTCTGCCGAGCGCGAAGCCGGCGGCAAGCTGGAGGATCAGTTCCCTGGGTGGTGGGTCGCCCCCGGAATCCGAGGCTGTTATCCGAAGACTCCTCTCTCCCTCCGTTCGCACCGTCGGGTCCAGCTGGAACGTGGCCACCCCCGTCGTGGTGAATGCCGACCACCCGAGGGTCCAGCCCCACGGACGGTCGGCATAGGAGACGCTGCTCGTCTCAAACCCAAGGTTGAGTGGCCGCTGAGCGCTGACCGGGACCGCGGCACTGAGGGAGACGGCCAGGGCCAGTGCCGAGGAACGGCGGATGAGTAGCATCTCTACAATACGTGGTGGGTGGAATGCGGTGTCAACTCGGGTGCAGGGCGTCCTAGCCAAGCCCCTGTGCACGCCGTAGCTTCAACTCCTTCCAAGCCCTGCGCGTTCTTGAAGGGAGCCAGTGCCATGCCGCTTGCCCGTCGTGCCGGATCGATCGCCGCCATCACTGGCTTGGCGATCGCCGCCCTCGCCGCGAGCCGCCCACCTGCCAGGCTCGACAACGGCCTTGCGCGCACGCCACCGATGGGGTGGAACAGCTGGAACAAGTTCGGCTGCAACGTGAGCGACTCCCTGATCCGGGGCGTGGCCGACGCCATCAGCGCCAACGGCATGCGCGAGGCGGGGTACCAGTACGTCACCATCGACGACTGCTGGCAGGTGGGGCGCGCGGCGGATGGCACCATCCAGGCCGACCCGGTCCGGTTCCCGCACGGCATGAAGGCGCTTGCCGACTACGTGCACGGGAAGGGGCTCAAGTTCGGCATCTACACCGACGCCGGCCGAAAGACCTGTGAGGGGCGGCCGGGAAGCTATGGGTACGAAGCCATCGACGCGAAGACCTATGCGTCGTGGGGTGTGGACTACGTGAAGGTGGACTGGTGCAACTCCGAGGGGCTCGATGCGCCCACCCAGTACGCCATCTTCGGGAAGGCCCTGGCGGCCTCCGGGCGGAAGATCGTTTTCAGCATCTGCGAGTGGGGGAGCAACCGGCCGTGGGAGTGGGCGCCGCCCATCGGCAACCTCTGGCGCACCACCGGCGACATCAGCGACCGCTGGGCCAGCGTGCTGTCGATCGTGGACCTCTCGTCGCAATACTGGCACGTGGCCCGGCCCGGCGCGTGGAACGACCCGGACATGCTCGAAGTGGGCAACGGCGGCATGACCACGACCGAGTACCGGGCGCACTTCAGCCTCTGGGCGATGATGGCGGCCCCGCTCATCGCCGGCAACGACGTACGGACCATGAGCGACTCCACCCGGGAGGCCGCTGCCACGCGCGACATCCTCCTCAACCGCGAAGTCATCGCGGTCGACCAGGACTCCCTCGGCATCCAGGGCACCATCGTGCAGGCCTGGCCCAGCGAGCTGCAGGTGTGGGTCAAGCCGCTGGCCGACGGCTCGCGGGCAGTGCTACTGTTCAATCGCGCGTCGGTGTCGTCATCGATCACCGCCTACTGGAGCCGAGTCGGCATCAAGACCAAGCGGGCCCGGGTGCGGGACCTCTGGGCGCACACCGATTCAGCGTCGGTGGAGTCCCGGTACACCGCCACGGTGCCCTCGCACGGGGTGGTGATGCTGCGGGTGTGGCCGCAGGAGAACTAGGTCGTTCCCGCATCAGGAAGGAGTCTTCACTGGCTTCTCATCAGGGCGCCATGGTGCATCTGAGATCATGGGAGTCCGGCACGCCGGGCGGTGATCACCGCCCGGACCGCCGCGGACCCTGGCATCCGAAGACGTACGTGCCGCCGCCGCCACCACCGCCCTCAAAGCAGCCGGAGACCTGATGAAGCTCCCCTGGCGCGGGACCTCCAGGAGCAGGAGAATGCGCATGACGATCCTCGTGGTGGCCCTGTTTCACCTCGCCGGCTTCCTCGCGTCCATCCACGCCGTGATGACCGTCCGGACCTCGCAGGGCGCCATCGCCTGGGGGGTGAGCCTCAACACCTTCCCCTACGTGGCGGTCCCGGCTTATTTGGTCCTCGGCCGCCGGAACTTCAATGGATACATCGCGGCGTGGCGTGAGCGCCAGGTGGAGGTGGACCGGTTCCGGACCGAGATGGAGGCGCGGCTCGCGCCGTTCGAGATGCCCGGTCTGGACGAGAACCCGAACTACGTGGCGATGGAGCGACTGGCCCAAACGCCGCTCCTCCGGGGGAACGACGTGACCCTGCTGGTGGATGGCGATGCCACGTTCAACAGCGTCGTCGCAGGGCTGGCGCAGGCCCGGTCCTATGCCCTGGTCCAGTTCTATATCGTCCACGACGACGGCCTCGGACGCCGGCTCAAGGCCGCGATGATCGAGTGCGCCGGTCGCGGCGTGCCGGTCTACTTCCTGTACGACGAGGTGGGGAGCGCCGGGCTGCCCAAGACCTACCTGGAGGAGCTCGAGGCCGCGGGGGTGCGTCAGTCCAAGTTCAACACCACGCAGGGCGCCCACAACCGCTTCCAGCTCAATTTCAGGAATCATCGCAAGAACGTGGTGGTCGACGGACGGGTGGCGTGGATCGGGGGGCACAATGTGGGCGACGAGTACCTCGGACTCGACCCGAAGATCGGGCACTGGCGGGATACGCACGTGCGGGTCGAGGGCCCCGCGGCCCAGGTTGCCCAGATGTCCTTCCTGGCCGACTGGTACTGGGCGATGCGCACGATACCCGACGTCAGCTGGGAGCCCCGGGCCGCCGCCAGCGGCGCCGATGTGCCGGCGATGATCCTCGCGATGTCGCCGACGGACGATTTCGAAACGGCCGAGTTGTTCTTCATGCACGCGATCGATGCGGCCCGCGAGCGGCTCTGGATTGCCACGCCGTATTTCGTGCCCGACGAGGGGATCATGATGGCCCTGGAGCTGGCGGCGATGCGCGGGGTGGATGTGCGGATCATCGTGCCCGACAAGTCCGACAACCCGCTTGCCGATCTCGCGGCGCGCTACTATGCCAGCCAGCTCGCGGGGCGGGGCATGCGGTTCTACCGGTACACGGACGGCTTTCCGCATCAGAAGGTGCTGCTCATCGACCAGCAGGTCGCCTCGGTGGGCACCGCCAATTTCGACAATCGGTCGTTCCGGCTGCAGTTCGAGATCAATGCGATCATCGTCGATACGGCCTTCGCGGGTACGGTCGAGGCGATGCTGGTCAACGACATGGCCCATGCCGTGACCTGGGAACCGGCCGATTTGCGCGACGCCCCCTTCACCCGCCGCCTCGCGGCGTCCGTGGCGCGGCTCACCGCGCCGGTCCTGTAGCTTGCGCGCCTCTGGAGGTCGGTCCCGGATGACAACTGCAACGACAGCGCGCCGGTGGACCCGCAGCGCGCTGGTCCTCGCGTGCCTGGCACTGCCGGGCACCGCGCGCCACGCGGCGGCCCAGGACAGCGCGGCCGCCCCGGTCAAGTCAATGGGCTTCCCGTCCACCTGGAAGCCCTATGTGGGCGCTTCACTCCTCCTCAGCAACACCGAGACCGGCACCGACGTCGGGGGGCAGGGGCTCGTCGGGATCCACAAGGAACTGATGAACCCGATCCTCGGTGGCCCGGCGCTGCGCGGGGAAGCCTACTTCGGCGGGACCGCGGCGGGGAGCAACGGGGGAGGGCGGCTGCTGCTGGCCATTCCGGTCATCTGGATCGCGGCGGGCGTGGACTACAGCGTGAGCTTCGATCAGGCCGACTTCATCCTCTCGGCGATGTTTCCGACCACCCGTGGCGGGTTCTTCCACCGCGGCACGGAGGTCCGTCTCGACTGGATCCCGGCCCGCGCCCAGAGCTTCGCGATCGGACTCCGGATGCCGGTCTTCCAGCCCTACATCGGGAAGAGCCGGCAGTACAAGCTGGAGGTGGACCTTCCCAAACCGTCACACGAACTCGCGCATCAACGGGTTCCCCCGGAGGATCTCGATTCACTCATGGCGGAGGTGTACCGGCGCGGCACGACACTGCTGAAGTTCAGCTCCTTCTTCTTCGATGACGAGGGGGGGAGTTACGAGAAATCGCTGGAGCGGGGCCGTTCCCGCGCCCTTGCCGTCAAGGCGATTCTCGACGCGCCGGTGCCCCCCAATACCCCCGCACCGAGTTACGCCACGACGGAAGCCGCCTATCACGGGGCCCTGGATGCGGCGTTCGGGGCGGCGATGACCGGCGGGCGTCCCGATACCGTGCTCGGCCAGCCGCTCGCGCGCCAGGCGGAGACGATCGTCTTCGACGAGGTGATCCTCCCCTATGACCGCGTCTTCGGTCAGTACAAGGACAACAACTCCCTCCTTGGCCTCGGCGGGGTGGCGCACGACAAGTTCGAAGCCTGGCTCGCGGGCCAGGCAAGGCTGTCGCCCGCGCAACGGACGGCCGCGCTTGCCGTGCTGGATCGCTGGCTGACGGTGCTCGACCAGCTGCGCGCCGAGTACTCCCTGGACAGCACCAACGATTCCCGGCTGATCTGGCTGCCGATGCAGCTGGCCATCCGGCCGGACCAGCACGACGAGCAGGGTGAAATCGACGCCATCATCGAGCGCCTGGTCGACCAGGCGTTCACCGACGACAACGCCGCGGCCTACATCTCCGGGCAGCAGTTCCAGTTCGAGCTGTCGCGGATGATCGCGCAGACCGAGCGGTACCACGTGTTATGGATCCACGACTACCGGGGGGTGACGCCCGAGGGGCGTCCGGACAAGGTCGCCTTCGCGATGACCTTGCGTGGTTACATGGACAACCTGCGCCGGAAGGTGGAGAGCTACGAGCAGACGGGCGTCTACCCGACCTACATGATCTTCCTCGACCAGAACTACTACGAGGCCAACAAGGGGAAGACCTTCCTCGGGGTGCTCGACGATCCGCTCGGCGCCCCCTTCTCGCTCCCGGGGCGGGATTCCCTGTCGGTCGCGATGCAGGCGGCGTTGCGCGCGAGCCAGGACAGTCTTCGGCTGGCGGTGGCCGGCGCGTCGCGCCTGCAGGCCGAGGCGGCTCGGCATCCCGACCCCCAGCGGTGGCTGCGGGAGACGGTGCGGGTCCATGTCAGCATCACCAATCCGGCGGATCTGTCGTTCCGATCGAGCCACCTGCTCGGGCTGCCGTTCGCGCCGGACAACCTGATCCGGGATCATCGGAAGCTCGCCTTCCGCGACATCACCGAGGCGGATCCCGCCAGCGGCGAGGCCATCTTCACCGGCGTCGGCATCGGGGAACATTATGCGACCCCGACCTGGGAGGACCGCGCCATCCTGGTCAGCGGGTCATCCCTGCTGGAGCTGAAGGACGAAGCGAGGTTTCTGCTGCTGCAACAGGGGTTCACGGCGGCCGAGATTCCCGCGCCGCTCCAGCCGCAGCCGAAACCGGCCAACTACGACTCGCTCGTCGCCGCGCTCGAGGCCCGCGGTGCCATCGCCCGGGGGATGAACCTGCATAACCTGACGGGCTGGGCCAAGAAGGACGCCAGCATCGTGCACATGGCGCTGTACAACCTGATGCCGCCGGGGAGCGTGCTCTACATCCCTGACTCGATCTGGACCAACTTCCTCTGGGCCGGCCAGCTGGTCGCCGCCGCCATGCGCGGCTGCCACGTCTACGTCGTGGCGCCCGCCGTCGGGCATGCGCCGAGCGCGGCCACGTTCACGATGTCGCGCATGCAGGAGACCTATGCCCGCCTCGCCCTGGTCCACGAAATGCTGGAGCCGGAGATCGAGGCCACCGGCGGGGCGCTCCACGTCGGCGTGTACACCCGGCAGACGCCGATCGGCGACCTCGGCGGTGCCGTCGCGGAAGTCGCTCGCAACTACGAGAAGTATCCCTTCCTGAAGGAGGAATACCCGTTCTCGCCCGCGGTCTATGCCGCGCTCAGTCGACTGGCGGACTCGCTGTCCGGGCTCGACGTCCGGGCCAACCAGCTCCTCGAGGACGAGGCCGAGCGTGCCGTCACGATCCACCGGAAGACCCAGTTCTTCGGGACCCGGGAGGCCCTCGACCAGGTGGCGAAGAGTCCGGAAATGCTGGCGTTTCTGAAAGACCTGATGACGTTACAGCAGGTGCCGTTCACCGACTCCGCGAGCCATACCCCGATCGAGGACCGGCCGGAGGTCACGGCCTTCCGGAGCCTGGCGACCGCCCTGAACGCGCTCCCGCCGGCCGTGCGCGCCCGGAACGTGACCTACCTGACCGTCGGGTCGCTCAACAAGGACTATCGCAGTGCGGTGCTCGACGGGGAGACGGTGTACGTCCTCTCGGGGGACTGGAGTCTCATCGGATGGCCTGATTTCTTTGCGGAATGGGGCTATGTCACCTGGGTCACGAGTCCCGAGGAACTCGAGCAGTACCTGCCTCCCGGCACCAGCACGCAGCGGTGGATGGGCCGGCGGCTGCGGCGGGTCATCTGATCGGGCAGGCAGAATGGCCGGCACCCCCCGTCGCCTAGAGGGTTCCATAACTGCTCGCAGCACTCCTGCTCGCCGGCACGCGCCGGGAGTTCCTGCTAGGGGTGTGGCTGGCCGATGCCCGGCGGTGGGGCACCAACGCCGAGGAGCGGCGCCTCTACGAGTGGAACGCGCGGAACATCATCACCCTCTGGGGCACCAAGTGCACCGAGGGGGAGAATGACGACCTGAATCTCTACGCCTTCAAGGAGTGGGAGGGGATGTTTACGTCGTACTACCTGCCACGGTGGGAGGCGTTCTTCAAGCTGCTCGATCAATCCGTCGCCAACGGAACGCCCGTTGACCGGGCGCCGTTCGCCGCTGAGATGTGCGCGTGGGAACAGCAGTGGTCAAGGGAGACCGGTTCGTTTCCCACCGAGCCGCAGGGCGATGGGGTGGCGACCGCCCGGCGGTTGGCGGGGAAGTACCGGGCGCTACTGCAGTCGGTGGCAGGGCAAACGAGGTAAGCCGCACCGCGGCGGTGTGCGTACGGTGGAGCTGCGCCCGGTTTGTGTCGGTCCTGCAGAATGGCGGCGTGTCGGCCTGGCACCGACCACCGGAGTATACCGTCCCGAAGCGACCCGATGCCGGACGGTGCGCGCGCCTTCCTTCTCAATTGTTGCTACTCCGATCGAAGCAGTTCCGATGGACTGACGCGCGTCGCCCGCCACCCCGGCACGACGGATGCCGCGATCCCGGCGAGGAGCACCGCGACGACCGCCACGAGGCTGCTGACCGGGTCGGTCGGTGAGATCCCGTACAGGAATCTCGCCGCCACCCGACTCAATGCCCAAGCTGACAAGAGCCCGATGCCCGTGCCTGCCGCAACGGGTCGCAGGCCACGATGAATGACACGCCGAAGCACCTGCCCACCAGTCGCACCCAGCGCGAGGCGGACGCCATACTCGCTCCGCCGGCTCGTCACCGCGTAGGACACCACCGAATAGATGCCGGCCACACCCAGGACCAGGGCGAGGGAGGCAAAGAGGACGAGGAAGAACCGGAGGCGAAGCGGCTCGGCGAGCGCGCCGGCGACCACGGATTCCAGGTCGGTGACCCGGCCGATCGCGATCCGCGGCTCGAGGCGGTTGACGAGGTGCCTGATGGAGGGCACGACCTCCAGCGAATGTCGATTGCGGCTGGTGACGACCAGCACCGCCCCCTCCGTCGGCCCTGGTCGCTGCGCGAGGGGAACGTAGAGCACCGGTTCGTTCGCCCCTGTGATGCTCGTAATCTTGATCTCCGCGACCACGCCGACGACGGTCATCGCCGAATCGCCGGTGCCGAAGCTGCCGCGAATCCGCCGGCCAATTGGGTCGGTGTCCGGCCAGGCCTTGGCCGCGAAGGATTCGCTGACTACGGCAACCAGTGGACTGCCGGTGCGATCGGCCAGGGTGAAGCCTCTGCCTCGGGTGACGGCGATCCCCAGGGTGCGGAAATAGTCCGGGGTGACCGGCCGGAAGAGACTGTTGGGCGCCGTCTTCCCTTGCAGGTCCGGATTGTCCTCGATTTCTACCGATCCCTGCCATCCGCCATCCCGAACTGGCAGCCGCAGGACCAGCGCCGCGCCCGTGACGTCGGGCAGGGCAGCGGATTGATCGACAATCGCATCGAAGAATCGGCGTCGGGCCACTGGCGACAGCTCGTCTCCCCCGGCGAAGAGGTCGATGGCTGCGCGCCCTTCGACGTCGAATCCGAGGTCGATGGCGTAGAGCCGTTCGACAGACCGGATCATGAGGCCGGCGCCCACCAGCAGCAGGACCGCGATGGCCGCCTCCGACGCCACGAGCACCCCATGCGCTCGCCCGGTGCGGTGGCCGACGCCACGTGCCCTCCGGCTCGAACCAACCCCCGCGAGGCCGCCCCGGAGCAGGTCACGCGCCGGCACGGCGGACACCGTGAGCGCGACGACCAGGGCCAGGCCGAACGCCAGCAGGTACGCCTTCCAATCAAGGGTGACGATAGTGGCCAGTCCATTGGGAAGGGGCAGAGCGGCCACGAGGACGGCAAAACCGAGCCTTGCAACGACCGCCCCGACCACGCCCGCCAGCGCGGAGAGGGCGAACGATTCGGCAATGATCTGCCGGGCCAGGCGGGCCCGCCCCGCTCCCAACGCGGCCCGCAGCCTCATTTCATTTGCCCGGTCGGTGGTTCGTGCAAGCATGAGCGCGGCCACGTTGGCGCAGGCCATGAGCAGGATCAGGACGCCGGCGCTGAGGAGAAGGAGGAGGCCGGGGCCAAGATCGCCGACCAGGTAGGTCCTCAGGGGAATGGAGCCGGGGCTCTTGCTCTTGTCCCATGCAGCCGGGTAGTCGAAGCGTTCACCCAACGCCCGGCCGAGTGAGGCCACCTCGTCGGTGACCAGCCGTTCCGCGCTTCCGTGCGCCTTCCGGGCCAGGATCACCAGCCACCCGTTGTTCTGGTACGAAGAAGACGCCTGATCGAGAAGCAGGGGGCGCCAGAGGCGGGTCGTCGGGGTTGGGAAGAAGAATGTCGGCGGCATGACACCGACGACTCGGGCCGGATTGCCGTCCACCATGATGTGGCGCCCGATGACTGTGGAATCGCTGGTGAATGTCCGTTGCCAGAGGCCGTGGCTCAGCACAACCACAGGTTCCGCGCCGGGGCGATCCTCGCCAGGCGCGAAGGTGCGTCCCAGGAGCGGCGGAGCTCCCAGGACGTCGAACAAGTTTGCGGACGCGATACCCGCCTCCTCCGCCGTGGATCCCTCCTCGGTTCGGAGCGAGACCATGTCGAGCGAGTAGGCGGCGAGCCGCAGGGCGCGCGCCCGCTCGGTGAGGAAGTCGAACTCCACCCCGCGCCAGTCGTACTGGTCCCAGAACACGCGGAGGTCCATTTCGTCGGTGACCGGCAGGGGCTGGAGCATGACCGACCGGACGACACTCCCAAGGGCTATCGTCGCCCCGAGCCCAAGCGCCAGAGTGCCAATCCCGAGGACGGAGTAGCCTGGCTGCCGCCGGAACTGGCGAAACGCGTGGCGAGTATCAGCGAAGAGATCACGAAGCAGGGCAATCATGGGCGTCTCCGACCAGCGGGGGGGCAGTCGCATCTGGTGGCTCCACTCGAGAGTGATCCGCGATCGACGGGGAAGACGTCCGGGATAGACGACGTCGGCTGGCGTGTGTCGGACCCATACGATGTTGGACTGTCCGTCGGGCCGATTGGTTGTAAGTGGCCTCAGCCAGACGACTCGCACCTTCTCCCAACTGCACTCCCGCCGTATGTGGCACAGTCGCTGGCGCAGGTGACCGCCGAGCCGTAGCTTGAGGTCGTCCCCTTCCGCCGAGCCAATGACCTGACCGACTCCCTGGACCGCCTCACCGCTGCCTGGCCGACCGCTACCGCATCGAGGGGGAGGAGCGCGAGAGCAGGGCGGGGAGCCTGCGTCACTCGAGTCCCCCTGGACCAACGAGGAAAGCCTCCATGCGCAAATTCGTGTTCTGTAGTGCGCTCCTGATCGGCAGCATCGCCGGAACGGCTACCGGTCAGGAGTCACCGCCCGCCGCGCCGGCCGACTCGACCGCGGACCCCTTCCTCTGGCTCGAGGAGCTGAACGGCCCCAGGGCTCTCGACTGGGTAAAGGCCGAGAACGCGAAGACGCTCTCCGTCCTGCAGGCGGACCCGCACTTCGCCAGTCTCTACTCCGAAGCCCTTGCGATCGGCCAGGCCGAGGACCGGATTCCCTATCCAACTCTCATCAACGGTCGGATCTATAATTTCTGGCGGGATTCGGTGCACGTGCGCGGCATCTGGCGCACGACGAGTCTCGCCGACTATGCCCAGACCTCTCCCTCATGGACCACCGTCCTCGACCTCGACGCGCTCGCGACCGCCGAGGGGCAGAACTGGATCTGGAAGGGCGCCAATTGTGACTCGCCGAGCCGCCAGCGCTGCCTCATATGGCTGTCCGATGGGGGCGAGGACGCCGCGACCATGCGCGAGTTTGACCTCGTGTCGGGCCAGTTCGTCGCGGATGGGTTCATGCTCCCCCGGGGCAAGCAGGGCGCCGCCTGGGCCAGTGAGGACACGCTGCTGGTCTCGCGCGAGTGGATGCCCGGTGACCTCACCGCCTCCGGCTACCCATTCATCGTCAAGTCGCTCGCGCGCGGCATGCCGCTGTCGAGCGCCATCGAGGTGTACCGCGGGACAGCCACCGATGTCTCGGCCTACCCCTTCGCCATGTCCGATGGTCAGGGCCATCGCGCGCTCGGCGTCCGCCGCGGCCTCTCGTTCTTCGAGTCGGAGTGGCGCCTCTCGACGCCTTCGGGCCTCCGCCAGATCGACATGCCGCACAAGGCGCTGGACCACCACCAAGGACGATCGGGTGGGCCCGCAGCACGCCCGCAAATTCGCGGCGAAGCTCGGCGCCATGGGGCTTCCGTACCTGTTTTACGAAGTACTGCAGGGCGGCCATGGCGCCAGCGCCGACGTCGAGGAAACGGCGCTCACGAACGCGCTCGAGCTCACCTACTTCACGCGAAAGCTCATGGAATGACCGTCGTCCTCTGTCAGCTGACCCCGGAACAGTCGCTGGCGCAGCATACCTCTGGGCCGTAGCTTGAGGACGCCCCCAACATTCGAGCCAATGACCTGACCGACTCCCTGGACCGCCTCACCGCCGCCCTGGCCGACCGCTACCGCATCGAGCGCGAGCTGGGCCAGGGCGGCATGGCCACGGTGTACCTGGCCGAGGACCTCAAGCACAAGCGCAAGGTGGCGCTCAAGGTCCTCAAGCCCGAGCTCGCCGCCGTCCTCGGCGCCGAGCGGTTCGTCCAGGAGATCACGACCACCGCGGCGCTGCAGCACCCCCACATCCTGCCGCTCTTCGATTCCGGCACCGCCGACGGCTTCCTCTTCTACGTCATGCCGTTCATCGACGGCGAGACGCTGCGCGCGAAGCTCGACCGCGAGACCCAGCTGGGCGTGGACGAGGCGGTCAGGATCACCATCGCGGTGGCCGATGCGCTCGACTACGCCCACCGCCACGGCGTGATCCACCGCGACATCAAGCCGGAGAACATCCTGCTCCACGACGGCCGCCCGATGGTGGCCGACTTCGGCATCGCCCTGGCCGTGTGCGCCGCGGCGGGCGGCCGGATGACCGAGACCGGCCTCAGCCTCGGCACGCCGCACTACATGAGCCCCGAGCAGGCCACCGCCGAGAAGGAGATCACCGCCCGGAGCGACGTCTACTCGCTGGGCAGCGTGCTCTACGAGATGCTGGCCGGGCAGCCGCCGCATCTCGGCGGCTCCGCGCAGCAGATCATCATGAAGATCGTGACCGAGGACGCCGCAGCCCGGTCACCGAGCTGCGGAAGTCGGTGCCGCCCAACGTGGCGGCGGCGGTGGCCAAGGCGCTGGAGAAGCTGCCGGCCGACCGGTTCGAGAGCGCCAAGGCGTTTGCCGAGGCGCTGGGCGAATCCGGGGTACACGAATGCGGCGTTCGGTGCGACAGTCGCGGGGAGCGCCGGTGGCAAGGCCAGGCTGCTGACGCAGACCGTTTATCGCCGTGACAGCGCTCGCGGTCGTGGTGAGTGCACTGCTGCTGTGGGGTTGGCTGAAGCCCGCCCAGCCGGCGGTCGTCACCCGCGGCCGCACCGTGCTCTGGGACACGCCGCAGATTCGGGCCGGTTTCGTTGGCCGCAGGGTGGCGATTTCGCCCGACGGTGGCACGGTCGTGTTCATGGACAGCACGGCGGCGGGCTGGCAGCTCCTGGCCAAGGAGCGCGACCGCGTCGACGCCACCGTGGTGGCAGGCACCGCCGATGTGGCCGGCGCGCCAACACTTCTCGCCCGACGGCGCCTGGATCACGTTCGTCACCCGCGACGGCAAGGTGAAGAAGGTGCCTCGGGATGGCGGGGCACCCGTCGTCATCGCAGACTCAGCTGCGACGTTCCTCCCCGTCCTCGCGTGGCTGGACGGCGGCAGCATCCTGTACGTGGACGCGCGTTACGGTTTACGGGCGGTGGCACAGGACGGCGGCCCCACCCGCCAGCTACTTGCGGGACCCACGTCGTCCGATACAACGAGCCGGTATTTCCTCAGCGTGGCAGGCCTGCCGGGCGGCGAGGCGGCCCTGGTCGCGACATGTCCCAGTCTCTGCCCGAAGTCGGAGCTTCGTGTTCTCGATCTGCGGACGCTCAAGATGACGATCCTGATGCCCGATGTCCTCGCAGCCTGGCCGCTGCCGGATGGACTGGTAGCGTTCGTCCGGAAGGATGGCGGCGTGCGGGCGGCCCCGTTCGATCTCCGCACGCTCACCTTCACGCGGCCCCCGGTGTCCGTGATGGAAGGGGTGCGGAGGACGAGGAACTCGGCCGACATCGCCGTCTCAGCCAACGGCACGATGATGTACGTTGCCGGCGCCACCGTGGCGAACGTGGACCGCCGCTACCAGCCCGTCTGGGTCACGCGCAGGGGCGCCGCGACGCCGATCGATACGGCATGGACGGTCCCCTACAGTCGGAACAACTGCACCTGCGATGGCGCCTTCGCGTTGTCACCTGACGGCCGCCGCCTGGCGCTGGTCATCTGGCGTGAGAGCGTTAACAGTGACATCAATATCAAGCAGCTCGACCAGGTACCGTTCGCCCTCACGCCGCTCACCTTTACGGGTGACAACTGGAGCCCGGCATGGACCGCCGACGGCGGGTCTGTGGTGTACGCCACGGCACTGGGCAATAACCAACCGGGGACGTCGCTCCTCCGCCGGCGGGCCGACGGGACGGGGGCCGTGGACACGGTGCTTGACGCTGTCGGCACGCACAATTTCATCGAGGTCGTCCCAACCCACGACACCGCGACCTTCATCGCCACCTTCATCCAGCGCACGCAAGCCGGGGGGACCCGGCAGGACATCGTGCTGGCGCGCCGGGGGGACACCACCTCTACGCCGTTGATCGCCGATTCGACCTTCGACGAAGTCTTTCCGACGCTGTCGCCTGACGGGCGCTGGCTGGCCTACGCGTCGAACGAGACCCAGGGCCGCTTCGAGGTATATGTCCGCCCATTCCCCGATGTGAACAGCTTTCGTGTGCAGGTGTCGCAGGGCGGGGGCTCGGAACCGCGCTGGGCGCACAGTGGCCGGGAGCTGTTCTTCCGGAACGCCGACGGCGCCCTTGTCGCCGCCACCGTGGTGCCTGCGGCGATGTTTACGCTGGGCCCGCAGCAGTCCGTGCTCTTCGAGGGAAGTCAGTTCCTCGTCCCCTCTGGGAGATTTGCGCGGTCCTACGACGTAGCGCCGGACGATCAACGATTCGTGTTCATGCGGGCGGTCGTGCCGACCGCACCGACGGGTCCGCCCCCGATGGACAAGCTCGTACAGGTCACGAACTGGGCAGCCGAGGTGCAGTCGATGCTCGCGGGGAAGGTGCCGAGGTGAGTGACGTACTCACGTCGGGCCACAGCCGATACAACTCGGCCTGATAGCACAGTGTCGGAGACACCCCGCCTGTCACCCGCTTGGCAGAATGCGCCAACTCGTTATCTTGCAGGTCGTTCGGGGCGTAGCTTAGCCTGGTAGAGCGCCTGCTTTGGGAGCAGGAGGTCCCCGGTTCGAATCCGGGCGCCCCGATGATCGAAGCGCCGACCCCGTCTCTCTGGAGAGGCGGGGTTGCTGCGTTCCGGGCTGCCTTCCGAGTCACCTTACCGACCACCTTCACGCGCTGTACTGTACATGCACGCCCGCGCCTGCTCTTGCCGAGTTCCCACCTCCCCGGAGATCCGATGCGCCGCCTCCTGGTTCCCGCGCTCCTCTGCCTGGCCTCCGTGCTGCAGGCCCAGTCGCGCTCCGCACCCTACCGCGACAAGACGATCCCCTTCGAGCCGGGCTTCCGGGTCTTCCTCGTCCCCGACATGGAGGGGATGGGAAGTACCGTGAGCATCTACGAGGTCATCGCGGGCAATGAGGGACCAGCGTACAAGACGCTGACCGGTCCCGACTACTGGGACGGCTTCCGCAAGATGGTGACGCAGGAGGTGAACGCCACCATTCGTGGCGCGCGGGCGGCAGGGGCGCAGAGCTTCGTGGTGAACGAGGGCCACGGCGGCAACCGCTTCGCGAATGTCCTGCCATGGGAACTCGACGAGCAGGCGCTCCTGATCCGCGGCTTCCCCAAGCCGCTCGTGATGGTCACCGGCATCGACAGCACCTTCGGGACGATGATGTTTACCGGAGCACACGCCAACGCCGGGAGCCTGGGCGTGATGGGACACAACTTCGCCTTCGATTCCTTCACGGTGAACGGCAAGGTGCTCAACGAGGTCGGGATCAATGCGCTGATTGCCGGCGAAGTGGGCGTGTCGGTGTCGCTGGTGAGCGGCGACGACGTGCTGATTGCGGAGACGCAGAAGATGCTGCCCGAGGGATTCGTCGCGGTCGTCACGAAACGGGCGGTGGGGCGGAACGCCGCCGTCACCTACAGCCCCGCCCGCGTGCAGGCCATGCTGGAGGCGGGGGCCGCCGAGGCGGTGCGCCGGGAAAAGAACGGCGAGTTCGCCCCCTTCACTCTGAAGCGCCCCTACCGGATCGAGTTCATGCTGCGCCGGAGCTTCCCCGACAGCATCGTCGACTCCATCGCGAACCTCAAGGAGTTTCAGCTTGAGCGGCGGGGCGACCGGTCGTTCACCATGGTCACGAACAGCGCCCGCCAGATGGGCTGGCTGCTCGACGCCGTCGAGGAGACCGTCATCCGCTGACCCGCCCTCGGCCGGGGCGGGGCAACTTCACTGCTTGACATATATCCGTCACGGATATAGTGTGGAGCCATGGCAAAGACCAGGACCAGGGCGCCTCTGACGCCGGCCGTGCTCCATATCCTCCTCGCCCTCTCCACCCAGGAGCGGCATGGGTACGGCATCATGAAGCAGGTCGAGTCGGACTCGGAGGGAAAGGTGAAGATGGGGCCGGGCACCCTCTACGGCTCGATCCGGCGCATGATCGAGGCAGGATTGATCCGCGAGAGCGACAAGGCGATCGACCCCGACATGGATGACGAGCGGCGGATCTACTACAAGATCACCGGTCAGGGCCAGGCCGCACTCACCGCCGAGCTGGAGCGCTATCGTGCGGTCGTCGCGGTCGCCCGGCATCAGCGAGTCTTGCCGGGAGCAATGGCATATGGCGCCTGAACATTCCATCCAGCGATATCGGCGCTGGTACGCCGCGTTGCTTCGGTTGTATCCGAGCCGCTACCACGAGCGCTTCGGAGCGCCGATGGTACAGACCTTCAACGACCTGCTCCGGGAATGCGCGGAAGCCGGCAACGGAGTCTTCGGCTGCGCGCTCTCGATGTACATCGACACCTGTGGAGGAATCGTGACCGAGCACAAGTCAGCCGCCGTGACGCATCACCGCGGCATCCTGCGAGTCGCGGCCGGGACGGCGTGCCTGCTCCTGCTTCCCCTGGTGGCGATGCAGTTCACCGATGACGTCGCCTGGACGCTCGGTGATTTTATCGTCGCCGGGGTGCTCCTCTTCGGCGCCGGGAGCGCGTACGTATGGGTCGCGGGGAAGGGGAATGGCGCCACATACCGCCTCGCCGTCGGCGTTGCCGTCGGGACAGCCCTCCTGCTCGTCTGGAGCAACCTCGCCGTCGGCATCATCGGCAACGAGGACAACCCCATCAACCTGATGTATTTCGGCGTGCTCGGCGTCGGACTGGTTGGTGCGTTCCTCGCGCGCTTGCACGCACCGGGAATGGCACGCACGTTGTTCGCGATGGCGGTGTCCCAGGCGGCGATTGCCGGAATCGCACTGGTCACCGGAATGCACGAAGCCGCAAACAACTCAGTGGCCGAGATCGTGGGTGTCAACGGGTTCTTCGTCGCGCTCTTCTTGATCTCTGCTGGGCTCTTTCGGCGCGCGGCGGGCGAGCGAATTCCCGCAGGCGAGGGTCAACCCTCAAGCAGCTGAGATCTGGCACCCCGACGCTCAACGTGTCCTGTCGCCTCCCCCGCGCCGCTTCCACCGCACCGTCCCGATCAGCGTCAGCGCGCCGAGGTGCATCACCGGAGCGTACCAGCCGAGCTCGTTGGGGAAAGTGAGCATGGCATGCAACGCACCCACCATGATGACCCCGAGGCCGATCGCCGCATACGAACTGAACCGGGGAACGAGCAGCAGGACGACGCCGAGGACCTCTGCGCCGCCGACGAAGTAGGCCATGAGGGGCGGATAGCCGAAGGTGGCGAAGGCGGTCGTCCACATCGCCGGGTTCAGGAATTTGGTGAGGCCCGGCCAACCCCATGGAAAGGGCTTCGAGCCCGAGGATGAGGCCAAACCCGACCCGCAGGAGCTTCGCCTTGGTGGATCCTGCCGCTGGCGATAGGCCGGCTCCGGTGCTAGAATGACCCATAGTGACATGCCTCCATATAAGCTAATGGCGTGTTATGTTACTGGAACTTATCTCACTGAGGGCAGATGGGCAAGATCCCGCGACTCCCGCATCTTCAGTTCCTGGTTCTCGGGGTCCTCCGCGATGGAGCGCTTCTCGGGAGGGATCTCCGCGACCGTCTGGAAGCCTTCGGCGCCCGGACCCGCGGCCCCGCCTTCTATCAGCTGATGTCCCGACTGGAAGACGGCGGGTTTGTCGAAGGCAGCTACCAGCAGCAGGTGGTCGACGGCCAGATCATCCGCGAGCGTCGGTACCGCCTCACGGGCGCGGGATCGGCCGCCTGGCAGTCGAGCGCCGAGTTCTATCTCAAGGTCATCGGCGACCCTGAGGCGATCAGGGGACCGGCGCGTGCCTGATCGCAGGTGGCGAGACCATGACCCGGTGGCAACGGGTGGGCCGCCTGCTCCCGCAGGGAGGTGCGCGAGCGCATCTTCGAGCCTGCGCTGACGGACGCCTGGTATCGCTGGCACGAGTCCGGGCAGGAACCACGGCGCGTGCCCTTCGCGCTGCATGCCGTCGGCACGGTCATCGGCTGCGTGCCGCCGGCGATGTCCAGCCTGTTCATCCGGCGGGGAGTTCTCACCTGGACCGGTCGCATCTGCCTCGGCCTGGCCATCGTCTTCCTCACCGTCATCGTCGTCGCGCAATTGATTGCCGCACGGACGCCGGGCTACTAGAGGGGAGGCGACACACACCATGACCATGCGACGCGTCCTTGCGGCGGCCGTTGTCCTGTCCGTGAGTGCCGGCGCCCTCGCCGCCCAGTCCGACGACATGACGTTGGCCGAGACCGCCCGCTGGCTGGAGCGAGACGGCGCCGACCTGGCCGTCAGCTCCGGCGATGAAACCGCGACAACAAATCTGCGGCGGGTCAGCTATACCGCCTCGGCGACGCTCGCCCTGCGCGACTGTCGCCTGACCATCGTCGTGACCGACAACTCCGGCGTCTCCGGCACCCGTACGGAGATGCAGGTTCCACTGAAGGACGTGGACATCGGCGGCGTGCGGATGGTGTCTCGGCCCGAGGGCTACCACGACTTCATCTACATCCCCGGCCAGTACTTCGTCACCATCCCGGCGCGGGCGCCCGACACCTATCCCTTCCTGACCATCTCGAGTCGCGGTGAGCTGCGGTCGTACCTGGCCACGATCCCGGTCAAGGACGCCGACGCCGGCCGGACGATCGGCGGCGTGGTGCGGCACGCCGCCGGACTCTGTGGAGCACCGTCCCCCTGAACGAAAACAGCCGGCCCGACTGATGTCGGACCGGCTGTTCTTGTCCTACGACTGCGGTGTTCCCGTGCTTATGCCTCTGCGCGGGTCACGTTCTCGGCCGCCGGGCCCTTGGCGCCCTGGACCACATCGAACTCAACCTTCTCACCTTCGGCCAACGACTTGAAGCCGGTGCCGCTGATGGCCGAGTGATGGACGAAACAATCCTTCTCGCCCCCCTCGGGAGTGATGAATCCAAAGCCCTTCGCATCGTTGAACCACTTCACCGTTCCGGTGGTACGCATTGCTTTACTCCATGTTCTTGAATCGGACCGCGGCGTTGCCGTGTATACCGACTTGTACAGCCCCGTGACAAGCCCTCACGGGAAGGGTGGTGCGATAGCGCCAGGGACCTCCCCGGTCACTACCAACGGTCTCGGCAACAAAACGGGGGCCACAGCATCAGCCTGGCCCCCAACGTTCACTCGGAATTGTTCCGCGTATACGTGCTTCGACCGCTGGACTAAGGTAGCTAAGCTCCCTCCGGGAGCGCAACTACCGGGCGTTGAGCACTACTCCGTGACCCACCCCGGCGCCCGGTAGGCGCCCGGCTCGAAAATCGCCGGATCGAGCGCCGGCGTCGGGTCGGCCTCCACGTCGCGGTATTCCTCGGTCAGCGTGACCGTCCCGTTCTCGAGGAAGAGCACCTCCGTCTCGATCCACCCCTGACCAAGCTTGACGTACTTGTTGAACTGGACGTCGGTCACCACCCCGGGCCGCTGCGGGCTCGTCCCCAGGCTCCGAACGAACACCAGCCGTTCCTGGTCGATCCAGAACTGATTGGTCGTGCTGTCACCCGCCGCGGCGCCGACGATCCACACCTTCCGCCCCTGCCAGGTGCCGCTGCGCACCTTCGACAGGTCGTACCCGAGCTGCGTGAGGGTACCGATCGTCTTCTCGGCTGGCTGGCCATACACATCGAAGCCGAGCAGCAGCAGCGGATGCACCAGCGGGCGGGCCAGCTTGAGCTCGCCGGCCGACGTAGCGATAGATGGAGTCGTTGCGGAAGAGGATGACACTCTGGAGGAGAGGGGAGCGATGTCGATCCGGAGTGCGCCGGGAATCCGCATGCGCCTCGTACCAGGTCTCCACCGAGCCGTCGGCGTGCTTCGTCGCCTGCACGAAGGTCAGCGTCTGGTACCACTTCCCCTCGTACTTCGCCTGCATCATCCGGATGACGTCGGCACCGGTGGCCGGATCGGCGGGGGGCGGGGAGGGGGGAGCGACCGTGAGCACGGCGATCATCAGTGGAAGAGCGAGCAACGATGCCTCCGAGAGGGCTGGGTGGTGAGTGGGATCCTGGCCGTACGCGGCCGGCCCAGCGCCGGGTTTCCCGGACGGTGGGGCGGAGCCTGCTGTCGGTTCGCCCCCGGGCACACTATCATACATCGCTGCACGCTGCCACCTCTCGCGCGCCCGTAGCTCAGGTGGATAGAGCATCAGCCTTCTAAGCTGAGGGTCGTAGGTTCGAATCCTACCGGGCGCATTCCTCTCCTTCTGCCGGTTTCCATGTCCGCTGCACCGCTCCTCCCAACCCGTGACGAACTGCGGGCGCTGCTGACGCTGGCGGTCCCGGTCGTGACCGTCCAGGTCGGCATGATGCTCATGGGCGTGGTCGACACGCTGATGGTGGGGCACGTCTCGCCGGCCGCCCTCGCCGCCGTCGCCCTCGGCAACCTCTACTTCTTTGCCGTGGCCATCTTCGGCATGGGCGTCCTGATGGGGCTCGATCCCATCATCGCCCAGGCCGTCGGCGCGCAGGATGCACCGCCATCGCCCGCGGCGTCCAGCGGGGCATGCTCCTCGCCGCACTCCTCGTCGCTGCCGGCGATGCTCCTCCTCTGGCCGGCAGGGTCCGTCTTCGCATGGCTGGAGCAACCCGCCGATGTCGTCCCGCTCGCCGCGACCTACGCCCGCCTCGTGATCCCCGGCGTCCTGCCGTTTCTCGTCTACGCGGTCCTGCGCCAGACCCTGCAGGCCATGGGCCGGCTTCGCGCCATCGTCATCACCATCGTCGCGGCCAACCTGCTCAACGTCCTCCTCAACTACGCGCTGGTCTACGGGCACTTCGGCCTGCCGCCTCTCGGCGTGGCCGGGTCCTCCATCGCGACCACCTGCAGCCGCTGGATCATGGCGCTCGTTCTCCTCGGACTGAGCTGGCCCGTCCTCCGCCGGCATCTGCTCCCGATCCGCCCCGAGGTGCTGCGCCTGGCGCCACTCAACCGGATGCTCCGACTCGGCGCGCCGATCGGCGTCCAGTTCGAGCTGGAGTACGGGGCGTTCGGCCTGACCGGGCGTGCTGATGGGCCGCCTCGGCACCAACCAGATGGCGGGGCACCAGGTGGCGCTCAACCTCGCGTCGCTCACCTACATGGTGCCCCTCGGCGTCTCGGCTGCGGTGGCGGTCCTGGTCGGGCAGGCGGTCGGGCGAGGCGACGCGAGGGGCGCCCGCCGCTCGGCGCGGACGGCGCTCGTGGTCGGCGCCACCTTCATGGTCGTCACCGCACCGCTCTTCCTGACCATCCCGCGGTCGCTCGCCGGGCCTCTACACCAATGCGGACGCCGTGCTGGTCATGGCCGCCGCGCTCCTCCCGCTGGCCGGCATCTTCCAGGTCTTCGACGGGATCCAGGTCGTGGCGAGCGGGGTCCTGCGGGGCCTCGGCGACACTCGGTCGCCGATGATCATCAACATTATCGGGTTCTGGATCGTAGGGATTCCAACCAGTCTCTTCCTCTGCTTCCAGGCGGGCATTCGGTGCCCGGGGGCTCTGGTGGGGACTTGTGTTCGGCCTGGCCGCCGTCGCCGTCATCCTCCTCGGCCGGGTACGCCATCGTCTGCAGGCCCGGATCGGGCGCGTCGTCATCGACGACCACGGGCACCAATCGTAAGCAACATGCTGTCGCATATGGGGTTATATTTCTTTGATGCCCGCCAACAGGGCGTTCTCGCTCACGCCACCGCTTCGACCCGAGCCGCGCTGGCAGGGCATGGCAATCTCGCTCGCCCTCTATGCGGCCCTTTTCGTGGCCGGGATGTGGCTGCAGCGCCGCCCCTCGACCGGCCCCGGCCACCGAGAACACCGCCACCCCCGAGGAGATTCAGGCCGCCCGTGAGGAGCTGAAGAAGCGGCAGGTGCGGATGGTGTACCTCCCGCCCGCCGCCCAACCCCGCCAGACGGCACCCCACCACCACAGCTCCCTCCACCCAAGTCCGGCGGACCTGGAAAGGAACCGGACCCGCAGGCCGATCCGATCCGAGCCATCCGGTCACCGGTGGCCGACCCGGGGGGCGACGCCACCAAGCTGGGCGACGGTGCGGAGGAGAACCAGCCCAAGATCGCGCCACCGCGACCGATGCCGCTCGCGCTGAACCCGGGCCCGTCCGCGCCCTCACCCGCCGAGCCGGCACCCTCGTCGGCCCCCGCCTCCTCCGGGACTCCCGGCGGCATCCAGCTGGGTCCGCGCCTCGGCCTCGCCCCGCGCGACCCGCGGCCCTGGCAGCAGTCGATGCCGGACAGCCGGCATCGAGGAATGCCCCACCGTCATGCCGGATTCCACCAAACCCGGCGAACCGCGCATGGGCTCGGCGAGCGGTCGCGTGCTCACGGTGCAGGGTGGGGCACCGATGCCGAACGCCCACCTGCAGATCATCGGCACGTCGTTCACCACCTTCACCGACCAGAACGGGGAATACGTCCTGACCTTCGACGCCTCGCTGCTCGACCAGTGCCGCACACAGTACGTGCGCGTCAGCGCGCCCGGTTACGAGCCGCGCCTGCTGGTCCTCGTCATCGGCCGCAACATCCGCAGCGACGATGTCGCGCTCCGGCGGAACTGAGCACGCCATGACGACGCCCCGGTTCCGTACCGTCATCTTCGACTGCGACTCCACCCTGTCGGCCATCGAGGGGATCGACGAACTCGCCGCCGGACATCGAGAGGCCATTGCCGCCCTCACCGATGCGGCGATGCGGGGCGAGGTCCCGCTCGAGGCCGTCTACGGCCAGCGGCTCGAGTTGATCCGCCCGAATCGGGATTCCGTCGACGCGCTGGCGGCACAGTACATCGCCGCGGCGGTTCCCGATGCCCACGCGACGATCCAGGCACTGCTCGAGCGGGGGGTGCGGGTCAAGATCCTCTCCGGCGGACTCCGCCAGGCCATTCTTCCCTTTGCCGCCTGGCTCGGCGTGGCGGCCGATGACGTCGCCGCCGTCGATGCTCCGGTTCAATGCCGACGGGAGCTTACCGGGGCTTCGACGAGCGATCGCCGCTCGCCCGTTCCGGCGGGAAGCGCACCATCGTGGAAGGGTGGCGGGGGACCGTGCCGGCCCCGGTCCTGATGGTGGGCGATGGCATCACCGACCTCGAGGCGCGGCCCGCCGTCGATCGGTTCGTGGCGTATGCCGGTGTGGTAGACCGGCCGGCCGTCACCGCGGCCGCCGATGCCGTCATCCGCACCGCCTCGCTGCTGCCGGTCCTTCAGGAAGTTCTTCATACACACAGAGGCTGAATCTTTAGGCACGGTCTACCTATACTTACGCGTCCAGCAAATCCTGCCCCCACCTGAGAGCCCCAACATGGCATCGTTCGGCAATTTCTTCCTTCCCGGCCCCACCGAAGTCACTGACGACATTCTGACCGCCCAGGCCCGACCGATGATCGGGCACCGAGGCAAGGGTATGGAGGAACTCCTGGCCCGGATCCAGCCCCGGCTGCAGCGGGTCTTCCGCACGGCGCGGCCCGTCTACATCTCCTCCTCCTCGGCCACCGGCCTGATGGAGGGTGCGCTGCGGAACGGCGCGCGCCAGCGGGTGCTCTCGCTGGTCAACGGCGCCTTCAGCGACCGGTTCCACAAGATCGCGCTGGCCTGCGGGCTGGAGACGGATGTGCTCGAAGTGGACTGGGGTGGCATCCACGAATTGGGGAGGGTGGAGGAGGCGCTGAAGGGAAAGGGCTACGACGCCGTTACCGTCGTGCACTCCGAGACCTCCACCGGGGCGCTCAATCCCGTTGCCGACCTGGCGAAGGTGGTGCATGCCGCGGGCGACATCGTGCTCCTGGTGGACAGCGTGACCGGCGTCGCCGGGAACGCGTGGAGAGCGATGCCTGGGGACTGGACTTCGTGCTCACCGGATCGCAGAAGGCGTTTGCGCTGCCGCCGGGCCTCGCGTTCGGCGTGGCCCAGCCCAACCTCCTCGAACGCGCCGCCGCCAGGGGCGGTCGCGGGGTCTACTTCGACTTCCTGGAATTCGAGAAGTTCACCCTCAAGAACCAGACGCCGAACACCCCCGCCGTCTCCCTCCTCTACGCGCTCGACAAGCAACTCGAGCGGATCGATGCCGAGACGATCACCGCCCGCTGGGCACGCCATGAAGCGATGGCCAGGCGCACCTGGGCGTGGGCCGACGAGATGACGGCGCGCGGTATGCCGGTCAGCGTGCTCGCCCCGGAGGGCTCCCGCTCGTGGACGGTCACCTGCCTGACGGTGCCGCCGGGGAAGAAGGGGAGCGACGTCAACGCCGCCATGAAGGCGAAGGGGATCACGATCTCGGCCGGCTACGGCAAGCTCAAGGATTCCACCATCCGAATCGGTCACATGGGAGAGCACACCATTCCGGAACTCGCACGGGTGTTGACGGCGCTCGAGGAGGTACTCGCATCATGACCGCGACCTACCGCGTACTGATCGCCGACAAGATCGCCGCCGACGGACTCGCCCCGCTGCGCGAGGACCCCCGCTTCGAACTGATCACCAAGCCAGGGCAGAGCCTCGCGGACCTGACCGCAGGCGCTCACCGATGTGGACGCCGTCATCGTTCGGAGCGCGGCCAAGGTGCCGCGCGAGGCGCTGGAGAAGACGACCCGCCTCAAGGTGATCGGCCGCGCCGGCGTCGGCGTGGACACCATCGATGTGGAGGCAGCTACCGAGAAGGGGATCGCGGTGCTGAACGCCCCGGCCGGCAACACCATTTCGGCTGCCGAGCTGACGATGGCGCTGATGCTCGCGGTGGTGCGGCGCGTGGCGGCCGCCGATCGGTCGATGAAGGCGGGCGGGTGGGACCGCAGCCAAGCTGGGCGGCGGTGAGCTGTATCACAAGACGCTCGGGCTGGTCGGTGCCGGCCGGATCGGCGGCGAGGTGGCCAAGCGCGCGCGCGCCTTCGGCATGCGTGTCCTGATCTACGATCCCTTCCTGCAGCCCGACCGCGCCAAGTCGCTCGGCGCCGATCTCGGGACGCTCGATGACGTGCTCACCCAGGCCGACGTCCTGTCCGTCCACGTGCCGTTGACCGACGCCACGGCAGGGTTGATTGGCGCGGCCGAACTGCGGAAGCTCAAGCCCAGCGCCATTGTCCTGAACGTCGCCCGCGGCGAGATCATCGACGAGCTCGCGCTCGCGGACGCGCTCCGCACGGGCGCCATCGCCGGGGCTGGGCTCGACGTGTACACCAGTCGAACCGCTCCCGGCGGATCATCCCTTCCGCACACTCGAGAACGCCGTGCTGACGCCGCACCTGGGCGCCTCGACCGGAGGAAGCGCAGCAGAACGTCGCGCTCGAAATCGCAGCCGCCGTGCGCGCTGCCCTGCTGGACGGCGACCTCAGCCGGGCGGTCAATGCTCCCGGCGTCGGTGGAGATCGCATGCGCCGGCTCCGCCCGCTGCTCGATCTCGCCGAACGATTGGGCCGCATCGGCGCAACCCTGACGGCCGCACCCCTGAAGACGGTGCAGGTCCGCTACGCCGGCAAGGAAGAGGACGGGCTGGGCCCGATCGCCGCCGCCGCCCTCATCGGGGTGCTGTCGGAGGTGCTCGGTCACGACGCGGTCAACGTCGTCAACGCGATGCACCTCGCCACCGGCCGGGACATCGCCGTCGAGCGCACGCGGCTCAGTCCGCGGAACGACTATGCGGAGTACCTCGAGGTGCGCCTGACGGGCGATGGGGAGATCATCCGCGTCGGCGGAGCGGTGCTCGAAGGGGCCCACCCGCGCGTCGTACGCATCGGAGAGTACCACGTTGATATCCACCCACGCGGCGATCTCGTGCTGCTCCGCAACCGCGACGTGCCGGGCGTCATCGGCCGGGTCGGCTCGGCGCTCGCCGCCGCCGCCGTCAATATCGGCCAGTACCACGTGGCCCGCCTCGAGGCGGGCGGGGAGGCGCTGGCCGCGATCGGGGTCGATGGGAGGTTGAGCGCAGCCGTCATCGAACAGCTCCGCACGCTGGCCGAGGTGACCGCCGTCCGGCAGGTCGACGCTCGACTGACGCCTGCGGCGCCCTTGCGGCGAGCGGAGCGCGCGGGGACATTGATCAGTCTGAACATCCGATCCCTGTCCCCCGCGGAGTGATCCCTTGCCTCGAGCGTTGACACTGCTGGTGCTCGCGCTGGCCATTACCCTCCCAGCCCAGGCCCAGGCCCAGGAACAGCGACTCGGGACGATCGAGTTCCCGACCTCGGGCCAACCGTCCGCCCAGGCCGCATTCATCCGCGGCGTACTCTACCTCCACAGTTTCGAGTACGCCTCCGCCGCCAGGGCGTTTCAGGACGCCCAGCGCCTCGAGCCAGGCTTCGCCATGGCGTATTGGGGCGAGGCGATGTCGCTGAATCACCCGGTGTGGAACCAACAGGACCGGGCAGGGGCCCAGACGGTGCTGGCCCGCCTGGCGCCCACCGGCGAGGCCCGCGAGGCGCGCGCGCCGACCGAGCGCGAACGGCAATACCTGCACGCCGTCGACGTGCTCTACGGTGACTCCGGCTCGAAACCCCGGCGGGACACCCTCTATGCCTCGGCCATGGAATCGCTCGCCGCCGCCTATCCCGCCGACGCCGAGGCGCAGGCGTTCTTTGCGCTCGCGCTGCTGGGGCTGAGCCAGGGGGAGCGCGTGGTCCCGACCTACATGCGGGCCGGTGCCATCTCGTTGCAGCTCCTGCAGCAGTATCCCGACCACCCTGGCGCGGCACACTATACCATCCATTCCTTCGACGATCCCGATCACGCCATCATCGGGCTGCCGGCCGCGCGGGCCTATTCCCGGATCGCACCCGGCGCCCCGCACGCCCAGCACATGACCACCCACATCTTCCTGGCGCTGGGGATGTGGAACGAGGTCGTCAGCCAGAACATCATCGCCGCCGGTCCCGACAGCTCGACGTGGCTGCCCGGGCACTACACGCAGTGGCTGCAGTATGGCCTCCTGCAGCTTGGCCGCGGCGCGGCCGCCGACTCGTTGCTTCGCAGCACCTTGACCCACGCGGGCACGCCGCTCAGCGGCGGCCGGGCCAGCTATGCCCTCGGCATGCGTGCGGCGCAGATCGTCAACGGACGGCAGTGGCGCGAGCCGTCCCTCTACGCACCGCTGGAGACGTCGAACACCTCGGTGTCCTCGGAGGCGGTGGACGCTTTTGCGCAGGGCTATGCGGCGCTGCATCGCGGGGAACCGGAAACTGCCTCGGCGCAGCTGAGGCGGTTCGCGGCGCTGAGGGATCGGGTGGCCGCCAGTCCCGACTACTCCTTGCCCGGCGCGGTAGACGCCCTCGACAAGGCGCTCGAGGCCGCCATCGCGTTCCAGGCAGGGCTTCGGGACGAGGCGCTTCTGCTGATCGGAGAGGCGAATCAGATCGAAGACGGGCTGCCCGTGGAATTCGGCCCACCGACCATCGTGAAGCCGACCTGGGAGCTCCGGGGTGAGTTCCTCCTGGCCATGGATCGGCCGCAGGAGGCCCAGGCCGCCTTCACACATGCCCTCGCCATGCAACCGAGACGGCTTCTTTCGCTGGAAGGACTGGCACAGGCCGCCGCGGCAGCCGGCGACGCGGCCGCCGCAGCTCGCGCCAGGCGTGAACTCCCTCCCTCGACCGCGCAGCACGGCGAGTAGGGGACGCCTAAGTCTTTGTAGCACAACTCCCTAGCAGTTTGTCAAGACCCAACATTGTTCCCGGCACGACTTTTGACGGGGGCGCCCCCCTCTATTAGATTCTGGGATGCGCGTCCTCGGTGTCATCCCGGCCCGCCTCGGGTCCACACGCCTCCTCAACAAGCCGCTTCAGCTTCTGGCCGGCGAGCCTCTGGTCACCCGGGTCGTCGAGCGTGTGGCTGCGTATGAGCTCGTCGATCGCCTGGTGGTGGCCACCGACTCGCCCATGGTGGTGCAGGTCGTGGAGCGGACCGGTGTGTCGGCTGTCCTGACCGACGACAGCCATACCACCGGCACCGAGCGCGTCGCCGAGGTCGCCTCCCGCCCCGAGTACCGGGATTTCGACGTGATCGTCAACATCCAGGGCGACGAGCCGTTCCTCGACCGCGAAGCCCTCGAGGGGTCGCTGTCGCGCGTCGCCGACGGCGACGAGGTCGGCACCGCCGCGGCACCGCTGGAGCTCGACCTGGTGAAGGATCCCGCGCGGGTCAAGGTGGTGACCGACCTGAATGGGCGAGCGCTCTACTTCTCGCGCTCGGTCATCCCGTACCGCCGCGAGGCCGACGACCCGTCCGAGGGGCTCTACTGGCAGCACCTTGGCATTTACGCCTACACCAGGGCCTCCCTGACGCGGTGGGTGTCACTCCCCCCGACGCCCGCGGAACTGGTGGAGCGACTGGAACAGCTCCGCGCCCTGCAGAACGGCATGACCATCGGCGTGACCCGCCTCAGCGCCTCGGCGCTGCCCGGTGTCGACACGCCTGACGACTTGAAACGGGCTGAGGCCCACTGGCACGCCCTCTTGAGGTGACCCCATGAGCACTGGCCCGACCGCTACCAAGTACATCTTCGTGACCGGCGGCGTCGTCTCGTCCCTCGGGAAGGGGATCGCCGCCGCTTCGCTGGGACGGCTCCTCGTCGAGCGCGGGCTGACCGTGACGATGCAGAAGTTCGATCCCTACATCAATGTCGATCCCGGCACGATGTCGCCCTTCCAGCACGGCGAGGTGTACGTCACCGACGATGGGGCGGAGACCGACCTCGACCTCGGGCACTACGAGCGCTTCATCGACCGGTCGCTCTCCCAGCAGAACAACATCACCACCGGGCGCATCTACCAGACGGTCATCAACAAGGAGCGGCGTGGCGAGTACCTGGGCGCGACCGTGCAGGTCATTCCCCACATCACCGACGAGATCAAGAACGCCATCCGCCGCACCGCGCCGGGCCACGACGTGGTCATCACCGAGATCGGCGGCACCGTCGGCGACATCGAGTCGCTGCCGTTTCTCGAGGCCATCCGGCAGTTCCGCCAGGAAGTCGGCCGGGACAACGTGCTCTTCATGCACCTGACACTGGTGCCGTACATCGCCGCGGCAGGCGAGGTCAAGACCAAGCCGACGCAGCACTCGGTCCGCGAGCTGATGCAGATCGGTATCCAGCCCGACATCCTCGTCTGCCGCACCGAGCGCCCGCTCTCCGCCGACATCAAGCGGAAGATCGCCCTCTTCTGCAACGTGGACTTTGCCTGCGTGGTCGAGAGCCCCGACGTGAAGTCGATCTACGAGATCCCGCTCCGGCTGCACGACCAGGGCCTCGACCGCGAAGTCTGTGAGCGGCTCCGGCTGGACACCAAGGATCCCGACCTGCGGCCGTGGCGCGCCATCGTCGACCGGGTGCTGACGCCGAAGCACGAGACGCGCATCGCCGTGGTCGGCAAGTACACCGACCTCGCCGACGCCTACAAGTCGGTGCAGGAGGCGCTGATTCATGGCGGCATCGCCCATGACACCCACGTCCAGATCGACTGGCTGTCGAGCGACCTCTTCACCGACCAGGACGCGGCGGCCACGCACCTGGCCGGGTACGACGGCCTGCTGGTGCCCGGTGGGTTCGGCGTCCGCGGCGTCGAGGGGATGATCGAGGCGGTGCGCTGGGCGCGCGAGAACAACCTGCCGTTCTTCGGCATCTGCCTCGGGCTGCAGGTCGCCATCATCGAGTTTGCCCGCAACGTCTGCGAACTTCCCGACCCGAACAGCACGGAGTTCGCGCCGGAGTGCGGCACGCCGGTGGTCAACCTGATGGAGAGCCAGCGCGACGTGAGCAATCTCGGCGGCACCATGCGTCTCGGCGCCTATGCCGCGCGGCTCCGCCCCGGCTCCAAGGTGGCCCAGGCCTACGGCACGACCGAAATCAGCGAGCGGCATCGGCACCGGTGGGAGGTGAACAATTCCTATCGCGACGTGCTCGCCGAGTTCGGGCTGCGCCTCTCCGGACAGTCGCCGGACGGTGGCCTGGTGGAGCTGATCGAGCTGCCGGACCATCCCTGGTTCATCGGCTGCCAGTTCCACCCCGAGCTGAAGTCGCGGCCGACCCGACCCCATCCGCTCTTCGCCGGGTTCATCGGGGCGGCGCTGCGGCACCACCAGGCGGCGCCCGCACCGGCCAAGAAGGTGAACCTCGCCGAGGCCGCGCACTGATGAGCTGGACCTTCGGCCGACGGCCGTTCCTGATCGCCGGGCCGTGCATGGTCGAAGACGATGCGCTCATGCTCCGCGTCGCGGAGGCATTGGCCGCCCTCTCGGCACGGCACGGGATGCCCGTCTGCTTCAAGGCGAGCTTCGACAAGGCCAATCGCTCGCGACGGGGCGGGCAACGGGGGCCCGGGCTGGAGGAGGGGCTGCGGGCACTCGAACGGGTGCGCGCCGCGACCGGGCTGCCGATCCTCACCGACATCCACGAGGCCGCACAGGCGGCCCCGGCCGCCGAGGTCGTCGACGTCCTGCAGATTCCGGCCTTCCTCTGCCGGCAGACCGACCTGCTGGTGGCGGCCGGGCAGACCGGACGCCCGGTCAACATCAAGAAGGGGCAGTGGATGCAGCCGGAGGGGATGCTCGGCGCCGTCGAGAAGGTGACGGGTGCCGGGTCGAAGGACGTGGCGGTGACCGAGCGGGGGACCTTCTTCGGCTATGGCGACCTGGTGGTCGACATGCGGAGCTTCCCGCGCATGGCGGCCGCGACCGGCGTCCCGGTCATCTTCGACGCGACCCACGCGGTCCAGCAGCCGGGGCAGGCCGAGGGAGGCGCCAGCGGCGGGCTCCGGCAGTTCATCCCGCCCCTGCTGGCGGCGGCGGCCGTCAGCGGGGCGGACGGCTTCTTCCTCGAGACGCACCCCGACCCCGCGCGCGCACTGAGCGACGCCGCGACTCAGTGGCCACTGGCGGAGCTCGACGACGTGATGGATCGCACGCTCGACCTCTGGGCCCGCGCCCGGGAGGGCGTCCGTGCTTGATCCGCGGGTGGCGCGCAAGATCCGCCTCCTGGCGCTCGACGTCGATGGGGTGCTCACCGATAACGGCGTCTATATCGGCGCGTCCCAGGGGGAGCGGGTGGAGCTCAAGCGCTTCGACATCCAGGACGGGCTCGGGCTCGCGCTGCTGCGCGGCACCGGCATTCGCGTTGCGCTCGTGAGCGGCCGCGTGTCGGAGGCGACCGCGCTGCGGGCGAGCGAGCTGCGGATCGAGGACGTGATCCAGGACGCCGGCGCCCACAAGGTGCCCGCGCTCGGCGCCCTGATCGAGAAGCACGGCATCGCCTGGGACGAAGTCGCGTTCGTCGGCGACGACCTGGCCGACGTGCCGGTGATGCAGCGGGTCGGGCTCCCGATCGCGGTGGCCAACGCCGTGCCGGAGATGAAGGCGATCGCCGCCTACGTGACCGAGGCCGAAGGCGGCCGCGGGGCGGTGCGCGAGGTTGTGACGGCGGTGCTCGGCGCCCGCGACGAATACGAGGCGGCGGTGGATCGCTACCTCGCCAAGCGAGATGGCCGTGACGCGTGACCCCGCCGCGTTGACCGCGCTGGGCCGACGCGTCCTCGAGCTCGAGGCCCGGGAAATCGAGCGCGCCGGCGCGCGGCTGGACGGGGCGTTCGCCCGCGCCGTGGCGCTGCTCGCCGCCGCCAAGGGACGGGTCATCGTGTCGGGCGTCGGCAAGTCGGGGTTGATCGCGCGCAAGATCGCCGCGACCCTCACCTCCACCGGCACGCCGGCCGCCTATCTCCATCCGGTGGACAGCCTGCACGGCGACCTCGGCATCGTGGGACGCGACGACGTGGCCATCCTGCTCAGCAAGAGCGGCGAAACCGAGGAACTCTTCGGCCTCCTGACCGCGCTGCAGCGGCTGAACGTGCCGATCATCGCGCTGACCGGCGGCGAGGACTCCACGCTCGCCAAGGTGGCGCGGGAGGTCCTCGACGCCGGCGTCGCAGAAGAAGCCTGCCCGCATGACCTGGCGCCGACGACGAGTACCGGCGTCGCGCTGGCCCTCGGCGACGCCCTGGCCGTCGCGCTCCTCGAGGTGAAGGGGTTCAAGCGGGAGGACTTTGCCGAGCTGCATCCGGGGGGATCGCTGGGCCGGAAGCTGCTCCTCCGCGCCCGCGACGTGATGCTGCCGCCCCAGGGGGTGTTGCCGCCGACCGCCACCATGCGCGAATGCGTCGTCGCGCTGGCCCGCCACCGCGGGCTCGCCATCGTCGCGGAGCAGGGCACGGTGCTCGGCGTCGTGACGGCGGGCGACCTCAGCCGGCTGGCCCAGACCGATGCCGGGTTCCTCGACGGCCTCGCGTCCGCGGTCATGACCCGCACGCCGAAGTCGGCGGTGTCCGACGAACTCGCCGCGGCCGTGCTCGGCCGGATGGAACGGCACGGCATCATGGCAATGCCGGTGCTCGACGCCGGGGACAAGCTGGCCGGCGTCATTCACCTGCACGACCTGATGCGCGCGGGGGCCGGGTGAACGCTGCCCCGTGGATGCGGGCCATGCTGGCGGTTGGCGTCATCGTGTTGGCCGCGGCGTGCAACCGCACCGGCGCCAGTCCCGGTGTGCTGGGCACCGCGGCCGACACTGCGGACCAGACGCTCATCAAGGTGCGGCACATCATCACGCGGGACGGCGTCCAGAAGAGCCTCGTCGAGGCGGACACCGCCTACTACTACGAGGGGTCGCAGACGTTCGAGCTGCGGGTGGTCACGGTGACGTTCTACGACAAGGACGGCGCGCCGACCTCCACCCTGACCTCGCACGAGGGCACCTACCAGACGATGACCGGCGTCATGGAGGGCCGGGGGAAGGTGGTGGTCCGCTCGACCGACGGCACGCGGACGCTCAAGAGCGAGCAGCTGCACTACGACCCGGGAAGAAACGAGATCTCGTCGAAGCTGTTCTACACGTACGACCAGGGATCGAACCACCTCGAGGGAGACGGCTTCACCTCGGATCCGGCGTTCCAGCGGATGCAGACCGCCAACGCCCGCGGCCGGGCGGACGAAGGCATCATCCTGCCGGGGCAGTGAGATGCGGGCGCTCCTGATTGGCGCCATCGTGGTGGCGGCCGGCTCGGGGGCGCCCCGGGCGGCAGCGGCGCAGGACCCGGAGCAGGGGCAGCGGTGCCGCATCCGGCTGGAGCATGCGGATCGGAGCTACACCGCCGGCCAGGACAACTACTTCGCGGGCGGTGATGTCCGACTTCGCTGCGATGGCACGTCGATCCGGATGCGAAGCGACAGTATCGCGTCCTACGGGGGACAGATCGTCGAATTCATCGGCCAGGTGCGGTACGAGGACTCGTCGATGGTGATGACCGCCGACCGGGGCACCTACCGGCGCGCCGGGGAAGTCTGGGAGGCGCGCGGCAACGTCGAGACCAGGAGCTCAGGCGGTTCCTCGTTGCACGGCCCGACGCTCGACTACTATCGCGTCATTCCGGGCCAGCGCGAAGTGGTGGAGGTGTACGCCAATGGGCGGCCGACAATCGATTACGTCCCGCACGATTCGACCGGCGAGGCGCAGGAGCCCTACGTGATCGTCGGCGACCGGATCCGGATGAAGGGGGAGGATCGCCTCTGGGCGGGTGGCCGGGTCACCATCAATCGCAGCGACGTGGCGGCAAGCGCCGACTCGATGCGACTCGACACCGGCACGGGACAGGACGGCGCGCTCGTACGCGGCGCCCAGATCAACGGGCTCGGTAAGGATCCGTTTTCGCTCTTTGGCGACCGGATCAATCTCGAGCTGGAGCAAAACGACTTGACCTACGTGCAGGCCGACGGTGCCGGACGGGCCGTCAGCGCGGACTGGACCCTCGTGGCCGATACGATCGGCCTCGACGTGAACGACCGCGTGCTCGAGCAGACCCTGGCCTGGGGCGACGGCGTCCGGCCCCACGCCGTCTCGACCACGTACGAGATCACGGCCGATTCTCTCGCGCTCGACACGCCGGGCCAGGTCCTGACCGAGGCGCGCGCCTTCGGCACGGCGTGGGTGGCCAGCGGGGAGGACACCACGGCGGCGAACCGGGACTGGCTTCGCGGCGACACCGTCACCGCCCGGTTCATCAAGACCGAGGTGGAGGGCAAGACGAAGACCGCGGTGCACCGGGTCGAGTCGTGGGGCAATGCCACCGCGCTGTATCGGGTGTTCGACGCCGCGACTCCGGGCGTGCCGTCGCTCAACTATGCCCGGGGAAACCGGATCGTGGTCGAGATGAGTGCCGGGCCGAAGAGCGGGGTGGAGCGGGTCGAGATCCTCGGACAGGTCGACGGCGTGCAACTGCAGCCGAAGCCTGTCGCGCGGGACACAACCGCGACAGCGGCCGACTCGACCGCTGTGCCGACGCCACCAGACTCGACCCCGGCGGTGCGGCCATGACCCGCCCGGCGTGGATCGGCGCACTGCCGGAGCGCGACGCATCGCTCTCGCTGGCGCTTGCCGCCATGGTGCATGGGGCCGAAGATGACGGCTCGATCGGACTCGACCGGTTGGTGATGGGCTACCGCAGCTCCTTTCTCAGCGCGGTCGAGACGATCCCCGGACTCCCGCGCTCGGAACTCAGCGGGGACCAGCTCCGCGAGAGCCTGACGCAATCGGTGCTGCCGCGGTTGGCGGACGGCGGCTGGATCACCGACGCGAGCGGCGCCGACTGGGCGACCGTGCACGCCTCGCCGACCTGGTGGCCGGATGCGGTGGCCAACCGGGGCGCCGCCCTGGCGCACCTGCTCGTCGCCGCCCAGGAGGGGCACGCCCGGCACGACGCCGGCGGGTCGACCCCCGTCGGAACGGGAAGCGTCCTCGAAGGGATCGGGCTCTGCAAGAGCTTTCGGCAGCGGCGCGTCGTGGACAACGTCTCGATCCGGGTGGAGCAGGGGGAGATCGTGGCCCTCCTCGGGCCGAATGGCGCCGGGAAGACCGTCACCTTCTATTGCCTGACCGGGATCATTCGTCCTGACGCCGGGTCGGTCATCCTCGATGGCAAGGACATGACCAGCTCCGCGATGTACCAGCGGGCACGGCAGGGGCTGGGGTACCTGGCGCAGGAACCGTCGGTCTTCCGCCGCCTCACGGTCGAGGAAAACGTGATGGCCATCCTCGAGATGCTGCCGCTCTCGAAGCCGGAGCGCCTCGAGCGCCTCGAGCAGATGCTCGACGAGCTGTCGATCAAGCACCTGCGGAAGAGCATGGCCTACTCGCTCAGCGGCGGCGAGCGCCGGCGGCTCGAGATCACCCGGGCGCTGGTCACCGAACCGAAGTTCATGCTGCTCGATGAACCGTTCGCCGGGGTCGACCCGATCGCGGTGAACGACATCCAGACCATTGTCGCCGGACTCCGCCACCGCGGACTCGGCGTGCTGATCACCGACCACAACGTCGAGCAGACCCTCGACATCGTGGATCGGGCGTACATCCTCTTTGAAGGAAAAGTCCAGGCCGCCGGGACCGTACCCGAACTCGTCTTCGACGAGCGGGTCGCCCAGCTCTACCTGGGGCCCACCCTGACGGCCAGGCTCCGGGCCCGATTGGAGAACGTCGCGTGAAGACAGGACTCTCGCAGCACCTCGGACAACGGCAGGAATTGCGCATCAACCCTCGCCTGTACCAGGCGATGGACATGCTCTACATGCCGATGATGGACCTGCAGCAGCACCTGAAGCAGGAGCTGCTCGTCAATCCGTTCCTCGAACTGCTCGAACCTGAGGAGGAAGAGCAGGAGGGCGCGGACCGCGAGAAGGACAAGGAACAGGAGAAGGAGCAGGCCGCCAAGGAAGAGGAGATGGACTGGGAGGAGATCCTCCTCAACGGCTTCGATGTCGGCGGCACCCGCGAGCAGCACGAGCAGCTCGAATACACGGAAGCGGTCACCGTCCAGAGCCGGGACCTGACCGACCACCTGCGCGAGCAGCTCAAGATGCTCGACCTGACCCCGCGGCAGGTGCTCCTGAGCGAGGAGTTCATCGGCAACATCAAGGAGGACGGATTCCTCGCGGCGTCGCTCGAGGAAATCGTCGGCTCCGTCAACCAGCTGATCACCTCGCACGCGCGGGACAGCGCCGATGTCGACGAGGAGCTGGACCTGGACGCCCTCGACGCCGATCCAGCCGCCGGGGAACTCCCCGAGGGCGTGGAACTCTACGGGATAAAGGACGCCGAGGAGATGCTGCGCATCATCCAGGCCCTCGACCCGCCGGGTATCGGCGCGCGGGACATCCAGGAGTGCCTCCTGATCCAGCTCCGCGAGTTCGACCAGACCGAGACGCTCACCTATCGCCTCGTCTCGGAGGCCTTCGGCGACCTGATTGCCCATCGCTGGAACGACCTCGCCCGGCGCTTCGGCGTCCCGGCCGTGGCCGTGCAGTCGGCCGCCGACTCGCTCGCCTCGCTCGACCCGAAACCGGGCCTCAAGTATTCCGGCAAGGACGACGGGTACATCACGCCCGACCTGATCGTGAAGAAGGTCGACGCCGAATACAAAGTCTTCCTGAACGACACCGGGATGCCGCGGCTCCGGCTGTCACGTGCGTACCAGGAGGTCACCCGCGACCGGAAGCGGCTCACGCAGGAGAACCGGGAATTCATTGCGACGAAGATGAACAGCGCCACCTGGATGATCCAGGCCATCGAACAGCGGCGCCAGACCATGCTCAAGGTGATGAACTTCATCGTGGACCGGCAGCGGGAGTTCTTCGAGAAGGGGATCGAGTACCTCAAGCCCCTCACCCTGCGCGAGGTCGCCGAGGTCATCAACATGCACGAATCGACCGTGAGCCGGGTGACCAACGAGAAGTACGTGCAGACGCCGCGCGGCGTGCTGCCGCTCAAGTTCTTCTTCAGCAGTGCGCTCAGCACATCGTCGGGCGAGGACGCCAGCGCCCGGTCGATCCGCGCCAAGCTCGAGAAGATGGTGGCCGACGAGGACACCGGGAAGCCGCTGACCGACCAGCAGATCGTCCATCTCTTCCAGGAACAGGGCATCAAGATCGCCCGCCGGACGGTGGCCAAGTATCGCGACCAGCTGGGGATCCTCCCGGCCCGGATGCGGAAGCGGGTATGAGTTTCCCGGAGCGGACCGGCCCGGTGGACGTCAGCGTGCTGGTGCCCGCCAAGGACGAGGCGGACAACCTCCCCGAGTTCCTCCGGCTCTGCGCCGAGGCGCTCGGCCCGGCGCCGTTCACCTTCGAGGTGGTGGTGGTGGACGACGGTTCCCGCGACCGGACCGCGCTGATGCTCGAGGCGGAGCGGGTGCGCAGCCCCTTCCTGACGGTGGTGACCCACACCCGGCAGCGGGGGATCGCGGACGCACTCCGTTCCGCCGGCGACGTCGCGCGTGGGGACATCTTCGTCTTCTATCCGGCCGACCTGCAGTACCTCCCCGAAGACATCCCGGCGCTGGTGGAACCGATCCTGGCCGGCCGCGCCGACATCGTGACCGGCACCAAGCAGGGGAAGTACGAGAAGGCGTTTGTGTCCAGCGTGTACAATGCCCTGTGCCGCTGGCTCTTCGGCGTCCGGGTGACCGACCTCAATTCGGTGAAGGCGTACCGCCGCGAGGTGATGGCCAACATCCCGATGCGGCCGGATTGGCATCGCTACATGGTCGTGGTGGCCGCCGCCGAGGGGGCCCGGCTGACGTCGCTGCCGGTGCCGCTCTACCCCCGGAAGGCTGGCGTCTCGAAGTTCAACTGGAAGCGGATCCCGGTGGGGGTGCTGGATCTCCTGTCGGTCTGGTTCCAGCTCCGGTTCGGCCGCAAGCCGTTGCTCTTCTTCGGCGGGTTGGGCGCCGTCCTCTTCGGCGTCGGCTTCCTGGCCGGCATCGTGGCACTGGTGCTCCGCTTCGGCTATGGTATCGGCTTCAGGCCCCTGCTCAACCTGGTCGAGACGATGGTCATCACCGGCATCGTCCTCTTCGGGTTCGGGTTTGTCGGGGAAATGATCGCGGGGTTCCGGGAGGACATCCAGGGGATGCGACGGGATGTCAGCCGGCTCGGCGCCATCACCGGCAAGCAGGACGACGGATGAGGCATTGCGCCGCTTGCGCCGGAGCCTTGGCCTGAAGATCCTCCTCGTCACCCACAACTTCCCCCGGCATGTCGACGACATGGCGGGGGCGTTCTTGCTCGCGCTGGCCCGCGGCCAGCAGGCCCTCGGGCACGAGGTGCGCGTCCTCGCGCCGCACGGCCCCGAGCTCGCGGAGCGTGAGACGGTAGGGGGCGTCGAGGTGGTCCGCTACCGGTACGGCACCGACGAACAGGAAACGCTGGCGTACGCCGGCACGATGCACGAGCAGGCGCTCCATTCCTGGCGTGCACGCTGGCGGCTGGTGCAGTTCTTCCGTGCGAGCAGAGGCGCGCTCCGGCGGGAATGCGACGCCTTCAACCCCGACGTCGTGCATGTGCACTGGTGGGTACCGGGGGGATTCTCGTTCTGGCCGGGCAACGCCTCGAAGTGCCCCGTCGTCCTGACCTCCCATGGGACCGATCTCTTCCTCCTCGACCGCTTCCCGCTTGCCCGAGCCGTCGCGGGGCCGATCTTCCGCGCCGCCGCCGAGGTGACGGTCATCTCCAGTCCGCTGGTGCCGCGGGTCGAACGCCTCGGTGTCGCCGCCGATCAGATTACCGTGCTGCCGATGCCCGTCAGCGCGGAACGGTTTGCCCCGCCGCTCCACCCGGAGCGGGATCCCAACCGGCTCCTGTTTGTCGGGCGGCTCATCGAACGGAAGGGAGCGGAGTACGCGGTGCGCGCCGTCGCCAAGCTCCGGCAGCAGGGCAGGGCGGTTCGCCTCACCATTATCGGCGACGGACCGGAACGGAAGATCCTCGTCCCCCTCGTCGACGAACTCGGCGTGCGCGACGCCGTCGACCTGGCCGGCGCCCTGCCGCATGAAGCGGTGGCGGACCACTACCGCACGGCGGCCATGCTGCTCATGCCGGCGGTCACCGACTGGAAGGGCGAGCAGGAGGGGTTCGGCATGGTCCTGGTCGAGGCGATGGCCAGCGACTTGCCGATCGTGGCCACACGGTGCGGCGGGATTCCCGATGTCGTGACCGATGGGGAGACCGGGCTCCTGGTTCCCGAACGAGACGCCAGGGCGCTCGCCGCCGCGGCCGCGCGCCTCCTCGACGATCCCGCGTTGGCGAGTCGCCTGGCGGCGGCCGCGCACGCCGATCTCGACCGCCGCTTTTCGCCGGCGGGGCTGGCCGCCGGCTTCGACGCCGTCTATCGCCGGGCCGCGGAGGCTGCATGAGCCCGGTCGCCCGGCGCTGGTTCCGCCGCCTCCTCCAGGTCGCCGGGCTGACCGCCGCCGCCTGGTACCTGGTGCACACCGCGCTCAGCCATCGCGCCGGGCTTGGCGCCGTGCCGATCACGCTCCGCCCCATCCCGCTTCTCGCCGCGTCGGCTATCACCGTTCTCACCTGGTTCCTGCTGGTGCGCACCTGGTCGCGGAGCCTCCGGTGGTGGGGAGCATCGCTCTCCTTCGGCCCCGCGATCCGGATCTGGTTCATCACCAACCTGAGCCGTTTCGTCCCCGGCGCCATCTGGCAGTTTGCCCACGTCTCGGCGGAGGCCCTCAGCGCCCGCATCAGTCCCGTCGCGGCCACCGGCGCCATTCTCTTCCAGCAGCTGGTCCTCCTGGGCACCGGTGTCGCCCTCACGGTCTCCCTGGCGCCGGTCCTGCCGACGTCCGTGACAGGCACCACCAACCCCGTCCTCGCGCTGGGACTGACCTCGCTCGGCGTCGTCGCCGCCATTATTTTCCTGCCGGTCGCCGCCCCGACCCTGGAACGGTGGAGTACCCGGCTTCTCAAGCGGGAAATCAAGTGGCCGGCTCCCACCCGCCGGGAGATGACGGCCTATGTCGGCACACTGGTGCTCCCGTGGATGGCGTACGGCGTGGCGTTCTGGCTCTTCGGGCTGGCTATCCTCGGGGACACCGCTCCCGGCGTGCTGCCGGCGGCCGCGGCGTTCATCGGGAGCTACGTGGCGGGAATCATCGCGGTGTTTGCACCCGGCGGGCTGGGGGTGCGGGAGGCCGCCCTGGTGATCCTCCTCTCGCCGATCACCGGCCCGGCCCCCGCGCTCCTGCTCGCCATCGCGTCCCGTCTCTGGCTCGTGGCGCTCGAAATTCTCACCGCCCTCGGCGTGCTCGCGTGGCGCCCCCGGAGCGTCTCCTCCTCGGAGTGACTTGAGCCCATGCTTTCGCGACTGACCCAGCGATTCCCCGTCCTGACGGCCGCCACCCTGTACTCGGTGACGGTGGCCCTGGCGTTCATCCCATTCTTCCGCGGCCAGTTTCTCGTCAACGCAATGAGCGACGCCCGGACCGGCTTTCCGGGCCGCGAATTGGCGGCGTCGTACTTCCACGCCAACGGCGGCATCCTGCAGTGGATGCCGTACACTTTCGGCGGCATGCCGTTTCTGGCCAACACCGGCAACGGCGACACCTTCTATCCGACATTCCTCCTGCGGCTGGTCCTCTCTCCGGACGCGGGCGTGTCGCTCGGGTTCATGATCCACCTCGTGCTCGCCGGGGTGTTCATGTTCCTCTTCCTCCGCGCACTCAAGCTGGATTGGGGCGCCGCGTTCACCGGCGGCGCGGCGTACCTCATGAGCGGACAGATCGTCTCGCTGGTGAGCCCCGGCCACGACGGGAAGCTGTTCGTGAGCGCCCTGCTCCCGCTGGCGCTCTATTTCCTCTACCAGGGCGTCACCGGCCCCTCGTGGCGGAGCTATGTGGGGTTTGGCGTCACGGTCGGGCTCTCGCTCATCACGCCCCACGTCCAGCTGACGTACTACCTGCTCATGGCGGCGGGGTTCTGGTGGCTCTACCTGGTATTTCTCAGCGGGGAACGCGCCGCGAGCACCCCCTGGCCGAGAATGGCGGTGCTCTTTGTCGGCGCGCTGGGGCTCGGCTTTGCGCTCGCCGCCATCCAGCTGATGCCCTTCTTCGAGTACATCCAATACTCGCCCCGCGGCGCGGCAGGGAGCAGCAGCACCGGCTACGAGTACGGTACGGGCTGGTCGATGCCGCCGGAAGAGGTGATCGGGACCCTCTGGCCCGCCTTCATGGGCAACCTGCGCGACTACTGGGGCCGGAACCCCTTCAAGCTCCATAGCGACTACATCGGCGTCGCCGCACTCATCCTGGCGAGCTTCGGATTCCTCCTCGAGGGGCGGAAGCGGCTCGCCTGGTTCTTCGTCTTCCTGACCGGCTACGGACTGCTCTACGCCTTCGGCGGGTACACGCCGTTCTATCGCATTCCCTACACGATCCTGCCGGGCATCAGCAAGACGCGCGTACCGTCGATGATCTTCTTCCTCGTGTCGTTCAGCGCCGCGGCCCTGACCGCCATGGGCGTGCAGGCGCTCCTGCAACTCGACGATGCGCTCCGCCGCAAACGGTTGCTCTGGCTGGCCGGCATCCTCGGCGTGCTCACCCTGCTCGCCGCCGGCGGCGGAATTCAGCCCTTCATGGAGCTGGTGGCCGACCCGCAGCGGTTCGGCGGTCTCATCGTCAACTACCCGAACTTTCGGCTCGACGCGGTACGCGTGCTGTTCTTCGGCCTGCTCACCATGGGCCTCCTGTGGCGTCGGTTCCCACAGGCGGTCTGGGGACTCGCCATTGGCGCGGTCGTCCTGCTCGACCTCTGGAGCGTGGAGCGGCAGTTCATTCAGTGGACTCCCCCCGCGGCGCAGAGCTTCGCGGCGGACGGGGTGGTGCAGGCGGTGCAGGGGGACAACACCATCTTCCGCGTCCTTCCGTACGGGGTGTATGACGAGAACCGCAATTTCCTCATGGTCCACCGCATCCGCTCGGTCCTGGGGTACAACGGCCAGGAGCTCCACCGCTACGACGAGCTCCTCGGCGGCAAGAACGTGTGGGAGAACATCGGCAGCCCCAGCATCTGGCGGCTCCTCGCAGTGAAGTACGTCGTCCTTCCAGAGCCGATGGAGAGCGAGGCACTGACACCGGTGGCCGGCCCTGTCCCGACGCACGACGGGAAACAGGCGTTCGTCTACCAGGTACAGGATGCCCAGCCGTTCGCCACGCTGGTCCCCATGGCCATCAAGGCGCCGGAAGACCAGATCATCCCCACGCTGACGGACCCCCGGTTCGACAGCCGCCGGTTCCTGCTGGTGCCGCAGGACGCGTCGGTCGGCGTGGCCGCGCCCCTCGGGGCGGTGGAGCTCATCGAGAATCCGGTGCAATCGGAAATGCCGCGGGAAGGGTACTATCGCTTCACGCTGGCGGAACCGGCGGCGCAGGATGCCTTCCTGTCGGTCTCGGAGAACTGGTACCCCGACTGGCACGCCACCGTGGACGGGAAGCCGGCGGAAGTGGTCCGCGCGCAGTTCTCGTTGATGGCGGTGCCGGTGCCGGCGGGCGCCAGGGTCGTGGAACTCACCTTCAGCTCCGGCGCGTACCAGCGCGGCAAGACGGTCACCTTCAGCATCGCCGCGCTCCTGATCCTGATGCTCCTCGCCGATGGGGTGGCCCGACTGCGGAGGCCCCGTGGCTGAGCGCGTCCTGATCGTTGTCCCCACCTACAACGAGATCAAGAATCTCGCGCAGATCGTCCCCGAGATCCTTCGGCAGGATCCCCGGATCGAGGTGCTGGTGGTGGATGACGGGTCGCCGGACGGCACCGGGGAGCTGGCCGACCGGATGGGGGAGGAAGACGGCCGGATCCACTGCCTCCACCGCAGCAAGAAGGAAGGGCTCGGCAAGGCGTACCTGGCGGGGTTTCACTGGGCGCTGGAGCGGGACTACGACTTCATCTTCGAGATGGACGCCGACTTCTCCCACGACCCGAAGTACCTGGTGCAGTTCCTGACCGCCATCGAGGATGCCGACCTGGTCATCGGCTCGCGGTACAAGAGCGGGGTCAACGTCATCAACTGGCCGATGAGCCGCCTCCTGCTGTCCTATGGCGCCAACATCTACGCCCGGTGGATCACCGGGCTGCCGCTCACCGACTCGACCGGGGGGTTCAAGTGCTTTCGCAGGTCGGTTCTAGCAACACTTGAACTCGACCGGGTCGTGTCGAACGGCTACGCCTTCCAGATCGAGATGAGCTTCCGGGCCTGGAAGAAGGGCTTCCGACTCAAGGAGATCCCGATCGTCTTCGTGGACCGGGTGGAGGGGCAGAGCAAGATGAACAAGAAGATCGTCCGGGAGGCGATCTGGATGGTCTGGTGGATCCGCCTGCGGTCGATCGTGGGGAAGCTATGAGCGGCTTGGGCTTCTTCAAGATGACCGGCTCGGGCAACGACTTCGTGATGCTCGACGGCCGCCAGACGACCCCCCAGGAGTGGCCGGCGGAGCGGATCCGGGCCATCTGCGACCGCCGGGATGGGGTCGGGGCCGACGGGCTCCTGATCCTGACCCCGGAGGGGGAGGCCACGGTCCGGATGACGTTCTGGAATTGCGATGGCAGCCCCGCCAACATGTGTGGCAACGCCGCCCTCTGCAGCACTCGGCTGGCCACCCACCTGGGGATGGTACCGGCCTCCGGGATGACCCTGGCCACGGGGGCGGGACCGTTTCCGACCCGCTGCGTGGGCGATGGGAACCTGGCCGAGCTGAACCTCCCCGATTTCGACCTCCCGGCGCCGGTGCCGGGCTTGGAGCCGGCCGCGGGGGAGGTGTGGATCCGGAAGGCGGTGGTGGGAGTGGAGCACCTGGTGACCCGGGTTCGGGACCTCGAGGGCTTCGACCTGCCGAGCCGGGGCCGGGCCCAGCGCTTCGATCCGGCCATCGCCCCGAAGGGCGCCAACTGCAACTTCGTGGCTGAGCCGGCCGCCTCTGGGGGCCCCTGGCGGATCCGGACCTACGAACGCGGGGTCGAGGCGGAGACGCTGGCCTGCGGCACCGGCACGGTGGCGGCCGCGCTCGGCCTGGCGGCCTCAGGAGAGGCCCAGTTGCCCCTGACCTTCGTCTCCCGGAGCGGCCGCGAACTGACCGTCAGGGCCACGATCGAGGGGGGGAGGGCCACCGATGTATGGCTCCGTGGCGAGGGCCGGCTGGTCTTTTCCGGCGTTCTGAGCGCCTAGCGGGCCCCGCAGCACCGAGATTTCCACTCACCGCGCCATTTCACCAAATCAATACGCCATAACACTTTAGCACTCTGACCAGCGGCAGGGCAGCCACTTGTCCACAGTTATCCCCATGGCTACTTAACATAACATATCTTATACGTCGTTGTTGTTACCCCCAACAGGAAGGGCGGCACCCCGGTCGGAGCCCCGCCCTCAAGCAGTTTCGTAGGTCCTCGGCCCTGCGTCGGTCGCGGCTTAAGCCGTGGACCAGTGCCTACTTCGCCAGCGTCATCCGCCCCTGGGTCAGTTCGGACAGCCGGACGGTCGCCTCGGTCTTGGCGTTGGTGTTCGGGTACTTCTCGAGGACCGAGCTGAGCGCCTTGAAGGCCTCATCGACGTTCCCCGCGTTCGTGAAGGCCCGGCCCGCGGACAGGAGGTATTGGGCCTTGAGATAGTCCAGTTCGGCGTCGGTGGCGGCGCCCAGGTAGGCCTGCCCGGCCTCTTCGGGCCGGCCGGCGTTCTCCAGCGCCTCGCCCAGGAGGCCCTGGGCCGGGACCCTGTACACCTTCTTCGGGTTGGTCTCGAGGTACTCCTGGAGGCCCACGACGGCGAGCTCGTTCTGGCCGTTGACCATGCGAACCTGGTTGAGGGTCACGACGGCCTCGACAGCGGCATCGGTCCCGCTGAAGTTCGTGATGACCTTCTGCAGTTCGCTGGCGGCCAGCGGAAGGTTCCCCGATTCTGCGATGTTGCGGGCCTGATCGAGCTGCTCGGCGGCCCGGAGCTGCCTGCGCTGGCCGGTCTCGATCACGAGCCAGGTGCCGAGGGCCACGATCACCACTGCCCCGGCGATGCCGACGACGAGCTTCTGGTGGGCCCGGACCCAGGCCATCGGGTCGGCGGACTCCGTCGGAGCCGTGACGGGTTTGACCGGCTTGGCCGGCTCACTCTTCTTGGGTGCAACGTTCTTCTTCGCCATGGATCTCCACCAGCCAATGAATACAGTGTCGAGGCCACGGAGAGGCCCGATTGCCCCTCCAAGCGCCCGACAATACTAACCCCGTGGGGCGTATTTCAGTACTGCGGCGCACCTTACGGGCGGCCGGCCGCCCGCGGGGGGCCACGGGCGAGGCCGCCGATTGGGGGGCCCTGCCCTCGTACTCTGTCGATTTGGCTGTGGTGCCACGCGGCTGGCTAGTGACGGTCCGTGAGCCGATAAACCCTGACGTGCTGGACTTCGTCCGGGTCGTTCCACTTGCCAATCGCATACTCGCCCGACAATTGGGTCAGGGTAAATCGCGGTGGCATCCGAACTGCCCCGAGCCAGACGCCGTCGGCATCGAAGACCTCAAAGACCTCAACATCCGGAAGACTCGGATCATCGTACTTGCGAAGCCAGAGGGTGCCGTCCGAACTGACGAGGGCGTCCGTGTAGGCTGGTTTGGTGGCCGGAAAGGAGACACTCGTGAGCTTCTCCAAATACTCATCACGGAATGTCTCTGAACCAGGGTTCCAGCCTTCGCCGGCCCGCCTCACGAAGGCGTCAATGTCCGCAGCGGTCACCGGGAGATCCGTGGCAGCCCATCGGATGATCCGCTCGAGCGTGCCATCGGCCTGCAGGATCAACACCTCCGGCGAGTCGGTCGTCCCCACGATGATCCGCGACTGGTGCGTGAGGGCGACGATATCCTTCCCGAATGGCCAATCCGAAATCGTGACGCTGTTCTCGCTCCGTATGATCCACTCCTCCCGACCTGGGTACTGCCCAACCGTGTCATCGAGGCGTCCTGCCGCATCGAACACGAAGAGCGAGACGGTATCACGCCGCATCCCCTCCTTCGCCTGGCTTGTGAATCCCCGCTGTGTACGGGCGACCACTCGCCCATCAACCAACACCCCGGCCGTGCGAAGGCCGGTCATCTCGCTGGGCGCCTGCATGAGCAGCGACCGCTGAAAGGTTCCATCGGGCGAGAACACCGAGAGGCGGCGAAGTCTCATGTCGTAGACATACAGCGTGTCTCCGGCACCGATATGGAACCGCCCCACGCCGCGAAACTCCCCTGGCCCTTCCCCCTCTCGGCCGATCGAGTGAAGCCACCGGCCTTGCGAGTCAAAGACGCGAAGCTCGCGCGTTCCGCCATTCCCAACGACTACCCTGCCGTCAGAGAGACGCACCGGAAACACGAATCCGCTGAGTTCTTCGTGCGGGTTGTCGGCATCGCGCCCGATGTCGATGACGGGGATCGAATCGAGCGTAAACGGAGGCTCTGCAGAGGCAGGTGAGAGGTTCTCGACGATCGCGATGCCGAGGCTGTCGCGCACAGTGCTCCGGGCACGATCGCCTTCCGTCGAGGTGCATCCGAGGGCGAGAAGGACCGCGAGGTGCCACGGCCGGGCTCGAAGGAGCGCCGCGCACATCGCTACTGGCACCGCGTGAGCCGCACGAAGCGGGGGTAATAGATGAGGCTGTCCGTCAGCATCTCGCCGAACTCGAAAGTATTCGTATCGTACGTCAGCACCACATCACCGCCCGTCAACTGGGGATGTGCCTTCCCGGAGTAGATCATCACGTTGGAGCGGTCATATTCAGGGGGCCGGTACACCAGGCGCGCCGAGGACCATGGGCCGGTGAGCGTCGGCGCCGCGCGCATGACCACATCGGCGGGGCCGAACCCACGCGTCTGGACCTCGAGAAACCACTGTGTGACCGGGTCCAGATGGATGGTCAGGTCCGATGATCCATTCTCGAACAGCGGCCACCGCCGTGTGCTGGAAGAGTCCGGCACCCAGCCGAGCCGGTCGCCCGCCCACCACTCTGGCTGGAGCAGCTTTCCGCGGCGCACCTGGCTTGCGGGCCAGCGCGCGGCGAATATCGGGTGCGACTTCACGGGATCTTGTGACCCCAGCGCGTACACATACTCCCCCAGCTGAAATGCCGCCGCGTACCCCACGAGCACGCCGATGGGGTTCTTCGGCGTTTCCAGTGGACGAGTGCGCCACGCCGACGGCTCGTCGTCCGGATTCTCGATCAGCACCGCCGTCCACCCGGTGCTTTCAAAACCGATTCCCTCTCCCGTGCGGAGGGTAGCGGAAAAGAACAGGACGAGCCGGTCGCCCACGCGTACGCCGTTGCCGAGCCAGAGCGCCTCCGCACCACGGTCGGGAAACATCGGCGCCGGTCCCCCGTCGGCGGCCCTGCCCCAGTAGAACGTGATCGAGGCGGTGGCCGGGTCGGTGCCCGACTGGATCGCCACACTGTTGCTCACCATGCGCGCACCCTTTCGGGTTCCGGTCCCCGACGGATCGATCCACGTGTCCCCGAACAGCCAAAGGGTCCGGTCGTCGCCCAGGTCGACGGATGACGCCCCATCGGCGCCCACCCAGAACGGGTCGCGGTGGAACAGCCGGTCTGCCTCCCGCCACGCCGAGGCCTCGAAGCAGGGGACTTCGACGGGGCGACGCAGCGCCGTCGTCTCGTCAGGCGATGCGCGGCGCCAGGTGGCCGGCTTGGCCATGGCGCCTGAGCGTGAGAGGTAAGGCACCAGGGCGTCGCGCAACTGTACCGTCGTCCCGTGGAGGAGCAGTTGACTCTCGGCTGGTCGTGTAGGACAGCCCGACCTGCCCGGCCCGGAGCGCCGCCAGGAGTGAGTCCGGCTCAAGGGCCGTCGTGCGAATCTCGTCGGGACCAATGTCGATAGCGAGGAAGAGGTGCGATGGGAGCAGCACGTCGTCGTACGGTGGGGGAATCTCCCCGCCGCCAGGCTCGGGCCAGACGTCCAGGACCAACCGCTCCCCCACCCGACCGAGTCGTGCGTGAAAGGTCCCGACGGACCCCTCGGTGGTGTATGCGATCGTGTAGCCATTCTCCCCGGCGGGCGAAACGACCGCGCGATCCGAACCAGAGACTTCTTCCCAGCTGCCCACGAGGCGCGGGTCAAAGTTGGCCTCGGACTCCGGAACAACAGAGTCGACCGTGAGCACGCAGGCGCTCGCAAGAAGGGCGCACCCGAGTGTCAGTTCGAGTTTCCGCAGCGCGTGGTGGGTCAAGAGGGCTCCCTGGTTGTCGCCGTTTCAGGAGCACGCGGGCGACGAAAGGGTGCAGGATCCTGCCACCCAACCTCAATCTCCCCTCAATGGCCTCGAACACAAGCACGACGATCCCCGGCATTCTCCAAGAGGGGCACACGACAAGAGCCCCGCTCCGTCATACGAAGCAGGGCTCGTGTCGCCAGTACCCCCGGCGCGACTCGAACGCGCGGCCAACAGTTTAGGAAACTGCTGCTCTATCCAGCTGAGCTACGGGGGCGTGTCGTCTAGATCTGCAGGAGGACGTGGACCGGGGTATCGCCGAGCCTCGGCCGTCCCCCGTCCGCCAGCGCCTCCATCATGAAGGTGTACCCGACCAGGGTGCCTCGGAGCGCGCCGACCAGCTCGCCGGCCGCCGCCGCGGTCCCGCCCGAGGACAGCAGGTCGTCCACCACGATCACCTTGTCTTCCCCGTGAAAATCGTCCCGGCGGGCCTCCAGGGAATCATCGCCGTATTCCAGGGAGTACACCTGCCGAACCGTCACCCACGGGAGTTTCCGTGGCTTGCGCGCCGAGATGAACCCGGCGCCCAGCGCCACCGCGATGCCCCCACCCAGGATCTGGCCCTGCGGCTCCACGCCCACGACATGGCTGATTCCCTGCCCCTCGAACGGCGCCGCCATCGCCCGGACGACCTCCCCGAAGAGGGGCCCGCTCCGGATGACCTCGACGCTGTCATAGAAGATGGCACCGAGCTTGGGATAGTCCGGCACCGGCCGGAGGGCCTTCTTGATTCGCTCCTGAAGGGACTCGGACATCGCTTCGAACTCCTCTCGCCTCAATGGGCTAACTACCTGATCTCAAACCTGTTATATGATGGCAGCTCATCCGAAATCTCGGAGATCTCCACATTGGTTACGATGGCACTCCGCGGACCGACCTCCAGGCACGGGATGAGCGCCTCGATCGCGTCGTCACGGCCCTCGACCTCCCCCTCCACCGCCCCGTCGTCCCGGTTCCGGATCCAGCCGTTCAGCCCCAGGGGACGCGCCTCGGCCCGCACGAACCACCGGAACCCAACCCCCTGCACTCTCCCCGTCACGACGAATCGAATCCGCCTCACGGCGACGCCCTCCGCCGACGGTGCCACAAAACATACCCGATTACCACCAAGATAAGGACGGGCAACATGTAGAGAAACGCCCGGGTGCTGTAGGCCCGGACCACCCCCTCCACCAGCGTGGCCTCGTGCCGGCCCACAAACCAGCCGATGTAGACCAGCACCGCGCACCAGATCCCCGCCCCGAGGGTCGTGAAGGCCACGAATCGGCCCAGAGGGACCCTGGCCATGCCGGCCGGAATCGAGATCAGCTGGCGGACCACGGGTACCAGCCGGCCGATGAAGGTGCTGATTTCCCCGTGACGGGCGAAGAAGGCCTCCGCCCGGTCCAGGTGCTCGGCGCTGACCAGGAAGTACTTGCCGTACCGCCGGAGGAACGGCTCCCCGACCACGATGGCAAACCAGTAGTTGAAGAGCGCCCCGATCACGCTGCCGAGTGTCCCCGCCAGCACGGCCAGTACCGGATCCATGCGGCCCTGCGCCGCCAGGTACCCGGCCGGCGGCATGACCACTTCGCTCGGGAGCGGGATGAAGGACGATTCGATGGCCATCAGGACGGTGATGCCGGGGTAGCCGAGCGCCGAGACCGTCTCGACGAGCCACTGGACGACGGAATGAAGCATGAACCAGCCGGTCAGGAGGTGGAGGGACGAAAGCCGAACTCGCCGAGGAGAGGCACGAAGCGGACGTCGCCCAGGGAGGTGGTGACGATCCGGTCACCCTCCTTGCGGAGCAGCTGGAGCACCTGCGTGTCGCGGTCGCCGATCGGGATGACCAGCCTGCCACCGGGAGCAAGCTGCTCGAGCAGCGGCGCGGGGACCGACGGGCTTGCGGCGGCCACCAGGATGGCGTCGTACGGCGCGAAGGGCCGCCACCCGAGCGTCCCGTCGCCGACGAGCACCGTGACGTTCCGAATGCCCGGCCGCCCTCCAGCACCGCGCCGCGCCTCGGAGGCGAGCGACTGGATCCGCTCGATGCTGAACACCGTGTCGGCCAGGAGGGCCAGCAGCGCCGTCTGGTATCCCGAGCCGGTGCCGACCTCGAGCACCTTCTCGCGCCCGGTCAGCTCGAGGACCTCGAGGTAGCGGGCCTGGACCCAGGGCTGCGAGATGGTCTGCCCGCCGCCGATCGGGAGCGCGGAGTCCTCGTAGGCGCGGTGCCGCACGCTCGCCGGCACGAAGAGGTGACGCGGCACCTGGGAGATGGCGCGCAGCACGGCGAGATCGCGGATCCCCTTGGCCTGCAGCTCGCTGACCAGGCGCGCGCGATACCCGCCGTAGCTGTCCCCCGCCCCTACAGCGCCAGACGCCATTCCCGAACCGTTTCCAGCAATGGGTAGTGCGTCAGGTCCATGTGCAGCGGCGTGATGGACACGTAGCCCTCCGCGACCGCGCCATGGTCGGAGTCCTCCCCGCCGGTCCAGGTGATCGTCCCGCCGCCGACCCAGAACATCTCGCGCCCCCACGGGTCCTTCATGCGCGTGAGCGACTCCGAGAAGAACCGGCTGCCGAGTCGCGTCACCATCGTGCCCTTCACCTCCGAGGCGGGCACGGCGGGGAGGTTGACGTTGAGCAGGGTGTCCGCCGGGAACTCCTTCACCGCCACCACCTGCTGCACCAGCCGCTTCAGCAGCGGCGCCGTAGGTCGCCAGCGTCTCGGGGTCCTGGCCGGCAAACGAGATGGCGACGCCCGGAATCCCGAGGGTGACCGCCTCCATCGCGACCGCCACCGTCCCGGAGTAGAGGACGTCCTCGCCCATGTTCGGGCCGTGATTCACCCCCGAAAAGACGAAGGAGGGCCGCTCCGGCAGGAGCGCGTTCACCGCGAGGAGCACGCAGTCGGTCGGCGTGCCGTCCACCTGGTAGGCACCGTCGGGACGGAGCGCCGCGCGCAGCGGCCGATGCAGCGTGAGGGAGTGACTGGTGCCGCTCTGCTCGCGGTCCGGCGCCACCACGGTGACGTGCCCCACGCTGCGGCAGGCGTCGGCGAGGAGCCCGATCCCCGGCGCGAGGATGCCGTCGTCGTTGCTGACCAGGATGTGCATCAACCGCCTTGCCCTTGCGTCGTCCTGCCCGTCGAGCACCTTCAGCACCTCGTCGACCTCCTGCCGCAGCTCCCGGACCGTCTCCGATCCCATGGCGCGCTTGGCCGTCCCGCGCAGCTCGCCGGTCCGGCGGTACTGCTCGATCTTCTGGCGCGCGCCCTCGATCGTGTACTTCTCGGTGTACAGCAGGTGCTTCACCAGCATGATGAGTTCGACTTCGCGGCTCTTGTAGACGCGATTGCCGGATCGGTTCTTCGCCGGATTGAGGAAGCGAAACTGACTCTCCCAGTACCGCAGCACGTGCGGCTTGAGGTCGGTCAGGGCGCACACCTCACCGATGGAGAAGAATTCCTGGGTCGGACGTGGATTGGTCACCGCCACTGCTCCGCCTTGAGGGTCCGTTCCATCAGGTCGGCCACCGCCTGTTTCGGCGCCTTGCCGTCGAAGAGAATGGCCGCCACCTGCTCCGTGATCGGCAGTTCCACGCCGTGGCGCGCCGCCAGTCCCACCGCCGAGCGGGCGGTATTGACGCCCTCGGCCACGGTGCGGTGCGTCGCCGTGTACTCCTCCAGCTGCTCGCCCCCGGCCAGCGCCAACCCGAGCGCGCGGTTCCGGCTCAGCCCGCCGGTGGCGGTCAGGATCAGGTCGCCCATGCCGGCGAGCCCGGCAAAGGTCATCGGCTTCGCGCCCATGGCGAGCCCCAGCCGCGTCATCTCGGCCAGCCCGCGCGTGATCAGCGCCGCGCGCGGATTGTTGCCCAGCCCCAGCCCCTCCAGGATGCCGGCCGCGATCGCCACCACGTTCTTGAGCGCGCCGCAGAGCTCGACGCCGACCAGGTCGTCGTTGGAGTAGACGCGGAACCGCGGCGTCGAGAACACGTCCTGGACCGTCGCCGCCACGTCGGGATCCACCGCCGCCGCCACCACGGCGGTCGGCTGCCCCTCGTGGACCTCGGCGGCAAAGCTCGGCCCGGAGAGCGCCACGAACGGCCGGCCGGGGAGGCTTTCCGCGAGCACCTCGTGCGGCAGGAGGAGGCCCGGCGCCTCGATCCCCTTGGTCGCGCTCACCACGATCGCATCCTGGCGCACCCCGGGATTCAAGGGGGCGGTGACGCTGCGCGCCACGTGGCTCGGCGCGGCCGACAGGATGATCGGCGCGCCATCCACGGCCTCGAACGGATCGGTGCACGCGACGAGGCGAGGGTCGAGCGGGTGCCCGGCGAGGAAGATGGGGTTCTCGTGCCGGGCGTTGATGCTCTCCACCACTTCGACCTCGTACGCCCACAGCCGGACCTCGTGGCCCTTGCGGGCCAGCAGGTCGGCGAGCGTCGTCCCCCAGCTCCCCGCGCCGAGTACGCCGATGCGCGTCATGCGGAGTCGGGCCCTTTCGCATGCCGCCCGAATCGATTCTCGGTGCCGGCCACCAGGCGCCGGATGTTGGAGCGGTGCATCCAGATGATCACGGCGGCGAGCAGCGCATAGAGCCAGATGCTGTCGCGGCGCGCCGGGTACAGCACCCACACCAGCGCGGGAAAGACGCCGGTCGCGATGACCGATCCGAGCGAGACGTACCCCGACACCCAGACGACCACCGCCCAGACGACGAGGCAGATGCCGACCGCCATCGGCGCGAGGCCGAGGACCACGCCCGCGCTGGTCGCGACGCCCTTCCCGCCCTTGAACCCGACGAACACCGAGAAGACGTGCCCCACCACCGCCATCACGCCGCAAACCAGCGGGAACCACGCGAGCGTGCTCACCGCCGGCCCGAGGATCAGGACCGGCACAGCGCCCTTGGCGACGTCGAAGATCCCGACCGGGATCGCGTAGCGCCATCCCATGATCCGGTAGACGTTCGTGGCGCCGAGGTTCTTGCTCCCGTGCTCCCGAAGGTCGATCCGCTTGAACGCCTTCCCCGCCAGGAAACTGGTGGGGATCGCGCCGAGGAGGTACGACGCCGACGAGCGCCGCGATCTGTACGGCGGTCATGGGCGGCGCCCCGAACGGCCCTTGAACTTCAGGCGCAGCGGCGCGCCCTCGAACGACCACGCCTTGCGGAAGCCGTTGATCAGGTAGCGCTCGTACGATTCCGGGATCGCGTCGGGGCGGTTGCAGACGATGGCGAACACCGGCGGCGCGGTGCCGACCTGCGAGGCGTACAGCAACTTGACCTCCTGCCCCGGCTTCTGGGGCGGGCTGGTGCGCTGGACAAGCTCCTCGAGCACCTTGTTGACCTCGGCGGTCGGAATCCGACGCTCCCGGGCCTCGGCCACTTCGAGGATCTCCTGCGGCAGCTGGTGCACCCGCTGCCCCGTTTCCGCGGACATGTAGACGAACTTCACCCAGGCCAGGAACGGCGCCTTGGCCCGCAGCGCCTCTTCGCCGCGGCGCGCGGTGTTCGCGTCCTTCTCCTCGACCAGGTCCCACTTGTTCACGGCGATGATCAGGCCGCACCCGCGGTCCCACGCCTCGTTCGCGATCCGCAGATCCTGCGTGTGCAGGCCGAGCGCGGCATCGACCACCAGGACGCAGACCTGCGCCCGCTCGATGGCGCGCTGGGTGCGGAGGGTGGAGTAGAACTCGACGTCCTCGTGGACCCGGGCCTTCTTCCGGAGCCCCGCGGTGTCGATCAGCGTGAACAGCTTGCCGTGCGCCTTGAAGACGGAGTCCACCGCGTCACGCGTGGTGCCGGCCACCGGGCGAGACCACCACGCGGTCCTCGCCGAGCAGGCGGTTGATGAGCGACGACTTCCCGACATTCGGACGGCCCACCACCGCGACGTTGATCGACTCGTCGAGCTCGCCTTCCACCTGCTCCGGCAGCCGCTCGACGATCGCGTCGAGCAGGTCGCCGCTCGCCTTGCCGATGGCCGCCGACAGCGGGAATCGGGTCGCCGAGGCCCAGCTTGTAGAACGCCATGTGCGCGGTGGTGTCGGGCAGGTCGTCGAGCTTGTTCACCGCCAGCAGGACCGGTCGATCGGCGCGGCGCAGGTGCGAGGCGATTTCCGCGTCCACCGGGTTGAGGCCTTCCTTCCCGTCGACCAGCAGCACCACGAGGTCCGACTGCTCCACCGCCAGGTCCACCTGCCGGCGGATGGCGCGGTCCATCGAGTCGCTCGAGTCGGGCATCAGGCCGCCGGTATCGATCAGCCAGAAGCGCCGCCCGCCCCAGTCGGCGGTGCCGAAATGCCGGTCGCGCGTCGTCCCGGCCTGGTCGGAGACGATGGCCCGGCGACCGCCGATGAGTCGGTTGAACAGGGTGGACTTCCCCACGTTCGGGCGGCCCACGACGGCGACGGTCGGCATGCTCATGCGGGCACCGGCGCGGCGAGCGCGTCCGTGAAATGGTGAGAGAAGCGGATCTTCACCGGCACCTGCGCCTGCAGGTCGTGCGCCTCGAGGTCGTCCATGAACAGCAGGTCGTCGTTGATCGACTCCGCCGGCAGCAGCGCCAGGTCAAGGTCGTCGCGGCCCCGCAGCGCCTCGAGGAAGGCCGCGCCGGGCAGGAGACCCGCGGTCGTCACCCGCGTGCCGAAGAGGGTGTTCTCGAGGACGATCAGCTCGAAGGTGGCGCCGGTGGCCTCGGTCAGCGGGGCCAGCACCTGCGGCATGAGCGCGCCCATCGAGGTGCCGGTGAGCACCCCGATGCGCTTGCCCGCCAGGTGGCCAAGTGCTCCCGCCCCTTCCGCGATGCGGGCCTGCAGGTACCGGACCGATCCGACACCGTTCTCCACCTGGTCGAAGTCGTCGTACGCCTCGGGTCCCGGAAGCGGGAGCCCGGCGCGCAGGTACAGCTCGTCCGCCCCGAGGCACCAGGCGAGTCCCCGTTCGGCGCGCGCGACCGCCGCGTGCCGCTCCACCAGTCGCACGGCCGCGGCGCACTCGGCCTCGGTCGGCTCGCGGACCAGGTGGTGCTTGCTGAACTCCGTCAGGCCGACCGGCACCACGGAGACGCTCAGGACCGCATCGCCGAAGGCGTAGAGATCGTTGAGGGACTGCTCCAGCACGTCGCCGTCGTTGACGCCGGGCGACATGACGATCTGCGTGTGGAACTGGATGCCGTGCTTCGCGAAGCCGCGCAGCTGCTCCAGGATGTCCGGGGCCGTGGGATTCCGCAGGAGCCAGCGCCGGGCGGTGGGGTCGGTCGCGTGCACCGACACGTAGAGCGGCGACAGCCGATACTCGATGATCCGGTCGATGTCGCGCTGCTTGAGGTTGGTCAGCGTAGCGAAGTTGCCGTACCGGAAGGAGAGCCGGTAGTCGTCGTCGCGAATGTAGAGGGTGTCGCGGAGGCCGGTGGGGAGGCCGTCCACGAAGCAGAAGTCACAGCGGTTGGCGCAGCGACGGATGCGGGGCGGCTCCAGCCCCAGCCCCATCGGCAGCCCCTCCGGACGCTCGATATCGAACTCGATTTCCTGGCCGTCGGGCTGGCGGACATGCAGCGTAAACGCGTCCTCGGCGGTCAGAAACTCCCAGTCGAGAAAGTCCTCGAGGGGGCGCCCGTTGACGGCGAGCAACTCCGTCCCGACCGACAGCCCGAGCTCCTCACCCAGCGATTCGGGCTGCACCGCGTTTACACGAATCATCCACCTGTCCTGATGTCAAAGCAGTCGAGCCCTCGAAGGCACCGGACAAAGATGCGTGGATCGTGTTACAATATCAAGGGTTAGGGCTCCCCACCTCAAGTAATGGTTTCAGGCGCCAACTCCCCATCCACGCATGACTTGCGGCGTGTCTGCCGGGCGCCCCAGCCTCCGCAACAACGACAGAGCCCCACCCGGAACGCGTCCGAGTGGGGCTCTGCTGGCGCCCGCGGTGGCCGGGCCAGCGGGCGCGGCGCAGTTACATGCCGTCTGATTCGTCGTCCGCCACGACGATGACCAGATCGCCCGTGCTCGGGGAGATCATCGCCTCGCCCGCGACGGTCACGTTGCCGTTGGCATCGAACCGCTCGCCGAAGAGGACCGGCTCCGCGGCGCCGCACTCGGTGGCGTCGAGGTAGGTGGCGGTCCAGCCCGAGCCGACGGGGGCACCCATGACGTTGCCCGTGGCATACAGGGCGGTCAGGGTGTTGGCCATGGCGGTGCCGCCATCGGCGCACACTTCATCATCCTCGACGGCGATGTAGAGGACCTTGGTCTCGTCGTCCCAGACGAAGGTGGCCTCGGCCGCCGTGCCGTCGCCATCGACGTCGATCTCGGCGACCCAGGAGGAATCGCCCGCGTCGCCGGCCTGCGCGGTGCTGACGCTCAGCGGGCCGCTGCCGGCGGCGGTGGCCATGGTGGCGGTTGCCGGGGCGGCCGGAGCGGCGGCCATGCCGGTGGTCGCCGCGGTCGGCGGGCTCGACATGGTCGGGCCGGCCGCGGCGGCCGGCGGTGCCATGTCCGGCATCGCTTCGGGGGCCTTGTCCTTCGCGCATCCGGCCAGCGCCACGAGGGCTGGCAACCGCGAACAGTGTTCCCTTCATGCTCCGCATATCCTGCTCCTTCGAGGGGTTGAATTCCTGGACGCGATGGTGGAGTCGCCCATCATCGCCTGCTGCTGTGCGTCGGACCAGCTGGTCTCCGGGGATGCGATCCGCATCGTGGCCGGGCGCCGGACAGCCCTAAATATACACTGGCATTCACGATTCGTGAAGGGCGCTCACCCCGTGGCCGGCGGCGGGTTCAGGCAGCGGTTCCGGCGTCCGCTCCAGCGCCATCTCCACGATCTTCCGGAGCGTCCTCGGAAAAGGTGTACCCCGCCACCTCTGCCGAGTGCATGAACGACACTCCCTCGGTGAGGTCGGGGTTGGGGTTCACCTCGAGGACGTAGACGTGGTTGTCCGCCGACACCCGCAGATCGAGCCGGGCATAGTCGCGGCAGCCCGAGACCTGATAGGCCCGGAGGGCCACGTCCTCGATCTTCTTGGCGAGCCGCTTGCTCATGTCGGCGGGACAGTGCGCCGCGACCCGGTGGAACACCTCGGCGAGCGGGTCCCATTTGGCGGCGTAGCTGATGACCGCCGGCTGGTCGTCCGGCAACTCGGAGAAGTCGTACTCCAGGGGCGGCAGCACCTCCCCAGGGTCGTTGCCGAGCACGCCGACGTGGAATTCCCGGCCCTCGATGAACTCCTCCACCAGGATCGGCGGGTCGAACTCGTCGAAGACCCGCTCCAGCTGGGCCAGCAGTTCGGTCCGGTCGTACACCACGCTCTTCTCGTCGACGCCGGCGCTGGCGTCTTCGCGGGCCGGCTTGATGATCAGGGGATAGTGCAGCCCGTGGCGCACGGCAATCTTCGGCTTCTCCAGCTGCAGGAACTTCGGGGTCGGGACGCCGTTGGCCAGGAGCAGCTGCTTCATCAGTCCCTTGCGGCGGCAGTTGGCGAGCGCGATCGGGGGGCGCCGGTGTACGGGATGCGGTAGAGATCGAGAAAGCCGGCGATCGCCGGCTCGAGGTCGGCGTCGTCGTGGAACCCTTCGACCAGGTTGAACACCGCGTCCGGCCGGTGGCGGCGGACCACCTTCTCGAGGTTCTTGATGTCTTCGGCCAGGTTGATGCTGCGGACCTGGTACCGCTCCTTCTTGAGGCCGTCCACGATGGCCTCGTACTCCTCCGCCACGGTCGAGACGGCGATGTCGTATTCCGGCTTGAACCCCAGGGTCTCGGGGTCGACGTCGCGCAGCTTGTCGTAGCCCTCGTCGCCGACGCTATTGTACAGGACCACCACCGACCCGCGCTTGCGTGCCGTAGCCATCGATCCCCCATTCTGCTTACTTTTGCGGAACTCCGAACCGGACTCTACATGGGAATATACCCACAACCGAACATCTGGCAGTGCGGCCCCTTCGCCCTGAAACACGCGCTGGCGATGTTCGGCGTGCTCAAGGACGAGAAGGACATCAGCAAGCTCGCCGGCAGCCACTGGTGGCACGGCACGGACGAACTCCAGCTCGGCCGGGCCGCCAAGAAGTTCGGCGTCGACATCCTCATGATCCGTCGCCACGACGAGAAGCACGCCAAGGCCGAACTGGTGAAGTATCTCCGCCGGGGCATCCCCGTGCTGCTCTGCGTGGATGAGTGGAGCCACTGGCTGACGGTCGTGAACGTCGAGCAGGGAAAGTTCATCCTCCTCGACAGCCGCGAGAAGAAGGTCGTCACCATCGCCAGCTGGACGACGTTGAAGCGGATGTGGGTCTACCACGAGGACGACGAGCTGGACGACACCGCCGTCCACACCTTCTACGACCTCCATCCCGTGGTCCCGCGGGACCGGCGCCGCTCGAAGGCGCAGTTCTCGCTCGCGCGCGCCCGCATCCTGCGCCGCGACTCCAACCGCCAGCTCGCCGAGTTGTGGGACGTCTACCTCGGCGACCTCCTGGTGCTCTGCCGCACCCGGACCGCGCTGAGCCGGAAGGTCTTTTCCCTCGGTGAATTCCTCCGCCGGCACGAGGATATGATCGTCGACCAGGTCGATTTCTGGCACGGCAACATCAACACGAAAGCCGCGCGCCAGGTGCTCGACAACATGCATTTCGTGGCCGATACCTACGGACTCGTCATTCACGCCGAGCAGGAAAAGCGGACCATCGCCGGCATCACGTCGATCATTACCCTCTGGGCCGCCGCCGCCCACGGCGTCTCCCCCGTCTACGGACCCCGGGCCAAGCCCCGCCGGCGCTGACAGAGGCTCTCCGCCAACGACCGAGCCGCCGGCATCATTCGACGCCGGCGGCTCTTGTGGTGGTACCGTCTTCAACGACCGGGGGTCAGGTGTGCCGACCACCCCGGCGCAGCAGGATGTCGGCGACCACCCCGGCGTGATCGGACGGCCAGATCAGTTCGCCGGCGCTGTTTCGGATGCGATCGGAGGGCACGTCGCCGTACCGGCCAATGTGGCCGAGCAGCGAGTGCCGGCCCCGGAGTTCGCCCAGGCCACGGGTCCAGACATAGTCAATCCGCTCGCTGAAGACGGGCCCCCGGTTGGAGAGGTCGGCCGCCTGGCAGCAGGTGTACCCCCGAACGCGCGGGCGCAGCGCGCGCCACACGTCCGTAAACCCTGCGCTCTCCACGACCTGGTACGCCGGCGAGTTGGGCGGGGTATTGAAGTCGCCCATGATGATGGCCGGCGACGCATCGCCGAGCGAGGCCACCATCTCCCCGAGTTGTGCCGCATGGAGTTGCAGGAGCAGTTCGTCGGGCCCGGTGCCCTCGGTGTGCGTGCTGGCGAAGGTATACGTCGCGCCGTCGATCACCGCCGTCATTTCGACCCAGCCGCGCTGGAGGTCCACGCCCGGTGCCACCACCCCCAGGTTCGCCTGGAAGGTGTGCCCCGAGGCGCTGAGCACCTGCACGCGCCGTGACTCCACCAGCAGGACATCGGCGTCCGTCAGGCTGATGCCAGGCGCCGGGGCGGCGGTGAAGTTCTCCAGCCGAATGGCCACCGCGTAATTCAACCCCTCGGCCGCGAGCGCGTCGAGGAGGATCTGCTGAAAGTCCAGGTTGACGTCGACGCCGAGCGGCGGAATGATCACCTGGATGGTGGAGACCTCCTGGAGCCCGACGACGTCGGGACGGGTCCGGCCGATTTCCTTCGCGATGGCGCGGGCACGGGCCGGAAAATCAGTGCGCTTTATGGTGGCCACCGCGTCGAGCAGGGCGGGAATGTCGTCGTCCGGATCGGGCGTGGCGAGGGCGGTGATGACGGCGTCGACGTCCGCCCCGACGTAGAGGTTTTGTGTCATGACCGTCACATCGCTGGGTCCGTCTCTCCGGCCAAAATGCTCCGCCAGGATGGCGCCTTCATCAAGCGCCGGGTTTGTCGGGGCGGTCGCATCGGAGCAGGCCTGGCCCAGGACAAGGGTCAGCACGGCGAGGAGCTTCAGCGCGGTTTTCATGGGGTCCTCCTGGGGTGGGGATGGCCCGGCACGCCGGCGCGCGGCATAGCAGAGCCACACGCAAATGTCGGCCGCCAGTGTAGGGAAATGGTGAGGATGGCGTGAAGCCTCCAAGCCCCCCCAATCACCCCATTCCTCACCGCCGACACCGGCACGCGCGCCGGCCCGCGTCCAGGGAGGGACCCACACGCGACAGCCCCCGTCGAACCATCCGGTTCGGCGGGGGCTGTCTGACATGCTGGAGAGCGGGCGACCGGGCTCGAACCGGCGACGTCCAGCTTGGGAAGCTGGCATTCTACCACTGAATTACGCCCGCGACCCACCAAAAATCACCCCACGCGGGGTGCCTGTCAATTGACCTATTTCTTGACCTTGTAGCGCCATCCCACGATGCCGGCCCCCAGCCCCTCCGCCTCGACCACCGCCGTCTCACCCACGCCCAGCGCCGGTACCGTACGCTCACTCATGGCGACCACACCCATCGACGCGTCCAGGAATTCGAAGACGAGCGTGACCGGGTGCGGCGCAATCGGCTTGGTATCGATCTTCTTCGCGGCGCGTCCAGTCGCGGTGCCGATGACCTTGGCCCCGCCCGACTGCAGCAAGAGCTGTTCAATGGTCAGATTGAACGCCATCCCCTCGAGTTCGGTGAAGAACTTCACGATGTTGGCCTGGTCCTTCTCGAGCTGGTAGCCGTTGGCCAGCAGCTGCACGCTCCGCTCGTTCATGGGCTCGATCGCGTAGAGCGCGTTGCCTGCCTTCACCACGCCGGCGCCGTCCTGCGCGCCAAGGTATGAATTGCCCATGTTGAACAGGGCGTCCCGGTTCCACGGCTCCCGCGCGACCACGCGCCCGAACGTGGCGGCCGCCTCCGGGTAATTCTTGTCATTGAAGAAGTTCACGCCGGCCATCATGAGGTCAGCAATCGGGACATCCGCCCCGGATTCGTTGATCAGGTCACGCTCGATTTCCGCCGCCGCATCGGGCTGTCCGTCCGCCCGCAGGGCACGGGCGTACGCCTTCTTGCCCTCGATGTCGTTCGGCTTCCACGCCAGGTACTGCTGCCAGGCGGCCACGGCCTCCTTGTGCCGCCCCTCATTGGTGAGCAGCGCCGACAGGTTGTACTGGGCCATGTCCCGCCCCTCGACATTCTTCGGGTCGTCTCCCGCCGCGGCCACAGCCTTCTCGAAGTAGACGATGGCGCTGTCCGCCTGGCCTTCCGAGTTGAAGAGGACAGCCATGCTGGTGAAGGAGTTCGGCTCGCCCTGGTAGATCTCGTTGGCCTGGCGGAAGAGGACTTCCGCCGAGTCCTTGCTCTCGTCCTTCAGGAAGGTGTTGCCGGCGTTCACCAGGGCCACCCAGGTGTTCCGCCGGAGCAGCTGGATTTCCTTGCCACATTCGGGGGACAGCGACTGCGCTCGCGCCAGCGCGGTGTCGGCACCCTCCAGGTCACCGAGCTGCAGGTACGCCCGACCGAGGTAATACCACGCCCCGCTCGCGCCGGCCTGCCCCTTCTCGATGCCCTCGATCGCCACGTTGCGCGCATTGGTGAACAGCCGCTCCTTCTTCTCGCTGTCACTGGTGCCGAGGCCGCTGCTCAGATAGGTCGCAGAGCTGCCGATCAGATAGTTGCCCTTGTTCAGGCCGCAATCCGGCACCACCCAGGTCGACGGCTGTGCCCGCTGCACTCGGAGATTGACCTTCGGCTCGTCCGACTGCGCCACCAGGCTGCTCGCCGAGAAGGCGATTGCCACCAGCGCTCCAAAGACCTTCCGCATCGTTGCTCCTTAGTTATCTGTCAATGGCGACGCGACGTCGCGCGTCATCCAGTCTGCCGCTTGTTGCTCAACGTCCCGCACTATCTCCGCCGTGGGACGCCCGGCCAGCCGGGCGGCAGCGACGACGTCATCGTACTCAGCCTTGATCCGGGCTCCGCCGGGGGCTTCCAGCACCTTGACCCGGACGGTGGCCCCGTCCCGCGTGGTCACCTCGAACGCGCGGCGCGGCAGCGTCGACCGATTCGCCACCCAGCGGCGGACTCCTCCCGTCGTGGTGTGGCGGAAGAGCACATCCGCCATGGCGCCCGCCGAGGCCGCCTCGCTGACTACCTCGATCCGGAGGCTCGCCCGGCCCTTCTTGGCCATGGTGCTCCATACCTGCACATCCAGCGCCCCCGCCGCGAACAGTGCCACCCGGACCGGCTCGAGGTACTCGGGAGTGAAGTCATCCAGGTCGGTCGCGGTGATCACGACCTCGGCTGATTCCTCCACGGGCTCCCCGATCAGGACCCGGAGCACATTCGGATACCCAGCGGGATTCCGGCCCCCTGCCCCCCATCCGCTGGCCGTGGGCCGCCATCGGGGGGGCGGCGGCCCGCTGGTCAACACCCGGAGGAGCACCGCACCGGTCGGGGTCGTCGCCTCGCCGGTGACCGGACCGTTCGGTCCGATCTCGAGGCCCTCCAGCAGCAGGCCGGTCGCGGGGGCCGGCACGGAGAGCCTGCCGTGAGCGGCGCTCACCCATCCCTCGCCCACCGAGACCGGTCGCCTGAAGATCCGGTCAATTTTCAGCCGCTCGAACCCCTCGATACCCCCTACGATGTCCACAAGCGCGTCTAAGGCCCCGACCTCGTGCAGCGCCACATCGGCTGCCGGGACGCCGTGCACGCGTCCCTCGGCCTCTCCCAGGAGCCGGAACGCCAGGAGCGCCCGCTCCTTCACCCAGGCCGACAAGGGGGCCCGTTCGACCATCGCGAGCAGTTCCCCGACATGGCGGTGGGGAGCCTGTCCATGCGAGTCGCCGTGGTGATGCGAGTCGTGCCCAGCGTCGTCCGCATGGGTGACCGGCACCGCCGGCGCTTCCGAGGAACCATCGGGGAGCCGGATGCTGACCCGACGGGCGGCAACGCCGGCCCGGTCCACGCTCGCGATTTCGACCTCAACGTCCGGGCACCCGAGCCGCGCCGGCAATCCCTGCAGCCACTCCCCGTCGGCGCCGAGATCGAGCAATGCGCCCAGCAGCATGTCGCCGCTGATTCCCGACGATGGGTCGATGATGGCAAAACGGCTGTCGGGCATAGACTTGAAAATATCGCTCCCTAACGCTCTCCCCGCAATTCCGCGGGGTTTCGGTAGAGCCAGCCGGCCCCGGTGTTGAATACCACGACCGTCTCCCCACGATCCACTTCCCCCCGGCCCACCAGCACTTCCAGCGCGGCGAGCGTCGCGCCACCTTCGGGGGAGACGTCCACCCCTTCCTCCCGCGACACCGTCTCGGCGGCCTCGACGAGCACCGCGTCCTCGACGGCCACCGCTCCGCCCCCCGTTTCCCGCAGTGCACGCAGCATCAGCCGGTCGCCCAGAGCCCCTGGTACCCGCAGGCCGCTGGCGACGGTCCAGGGATCCGCCCAGACCTCGGCGCGATCGGCACCCTCCGTGAACGCCTTCACGATGGGAGCGCACCCGGTCGACTGGACGGAGTAGAACCGCGGGAGGTCGCCCTCCACCCACCCGTGGGCCTTCAACTCCCCGAACGCCTTCCACATCCCGATCAGCCCAGTCCCGCCGCCTGTCGGGTACAGGATGACATCGGGCATCTTCCACGCCATCTGGAGTGCCAGTTCCAGACCCAGCGTCTTCTTCCCCTCGATCCGGTATGGCTCCCGCAGGGTGGAGAGGTCAAATGCCCCCGACTCCGCCGCCCACGCCCGGCTCGCCTTGCCGCAATCCCCGATGTGTCCCTTCAGCAGGACGAGTGTCCCCCCAAACGCCTCGATCTGGGCGAGAAGAGTGCGTGGCGTTGTGTCGGGTGCAAAGACCCGCACCTCCGCGCCCGCGCGTGCCGCGTAGGCGGAAGCGGCCACGCCAGCGTTGCCCGCCGTGGGCAGCGTGAACCGCCGTGCACCCGCGGCCGTGGCCCGGGTCATGGCCGCGCTCAGGCCACGCGCCTTGAATGACCCGGTGGGATTGCTCCCCTCGTCCTTCAGCCAGAGATGGGGAATGCCGAGCCGGTTCGCCGTGCGACGCAAACGAAGCAGGGGGGTGTCCCCTTCACCCAGCGAGACCGGTTCCTCGAACGGGCGGAGCGGGAGGAAGTCCCGAAAGCGCCACATGCTGTGCCGCCGGCGCACCTCCGCACGCTGCTTGATGCCCGGTTGCCGGTGTGGGTAGCGCACCAGCCAGGGCTGGCCGCAGATGCACACGGTCGGCAGACCTTCGGCGGTGCTCGTGGCTCCACAGGCGAGGCACTCGAGTGTCCAGTCGATGCCGTCGGAGGTGGGGGCGGGTGATGTTGTCATGAACGTGTTCCCAGGGTCGCAAGGACCCGTTCCGCGAGAAGGGTGGAGAAGCCGGGCACCGCAGCGATTTCGGCCACGCTCGCGGTCTTCACCGCGGCCAGGCTCCCGAAACGCTCCAGCAGGCGTGTCCGCTTGAGGGGCCCGACGCCCGGGATGTCGAGCAGTTCCGAGGTGATCGTGCGTTGCGTGCGCCGTTTGCGACTGTACGCCACGCCGAACCGATGCGCCTCGTCGCGCGCCCGCTGGAGCAGTCGCAACGACGGGGAGCGACGCGGAAGCCGGAGCGCCTCCGGCCGCCCGACGAGGAAGATCTCCTCCTCGCGCTTGGCCAGCGAGACGATCGGCAGCGCGTCGAAGCCGATCGTGTCGGCCGCCGATCGCGCCGCGCCAAGTTGGCCCTTCCCCCCGTCGATCACCACCAGGTCGGGGATCGGCTTCCCCTCCTCGCGGCGGCGGGTGAGATACCGGGTCACGACCTCGTGGATGGCGGCGTAGTCATCCTGCTGCCCGACGCCCTGGATGCGAAACTTGCGATACTCCGCCTTCTTGGGCCGCCCCGCCTCGAACCAGACGAGCGAACCCACCGTGTCCCTGCCCTGGTTGGTCGAAATGTCGACGCAGATCAGGCTCCGCGGCACGACGCTCAATCCGAGGTCGCGCCCCAGCGCGTACACCGGGTCCTCCGCCCGTTCGTCGGTCTCGAAGGACTCGATCCGGAGACTCTCGAGCAGGTGCCGCGCGTTCTGGTCGGCGAGTTCCAGCCACCGCGCCGCCGTTCCCCGCTGCGGGACCAGCACCTGCACCCCGGGCAACAACGTCTCCACCTGATCGAAGTCGGCGGGAGGCATCGGGAGCACCAGTCGATCGGCCCGGCCCTCGGCGGGCAGGTAATAGCGCACGAGGAGCGCGCCGAGCACCTCGGGGTCGCTCACCTCGTCGACGTTCTCCAGCACCCGGTGCTCCCTGCCGATGAGCCGCCCCTCGCGAATGCGCATCAGGACACCGACCGCGTCGTCGCCATCGCGGGCATAGCCGATGACGTCGGCGTCGCCGGTTCCGGTGACCTCCACCGCCGCAGGCACCTCCGCGCGATCCAGCCACTTCAGCGTGTCCCGGAGCTCGCGGGCCCGCTCGTAGTCCTGCCGGTCGCTCGCGGCGGCCATGAGGTCGCGCACCTGGGTGCGCACGTCCACGGTGCGGCCGCCGAGGAAGTCCACGCACCTCGTCGATCATGGCGCGGTAGGAGATCTCGTCCTGCCAGCCGACGCAGGGCGCCCGGCACCGCCCGATGTGGTAGTCGAGGCAGGGACGCTCCCGCTGCTCCCGTGGCAGGTCGTCGCTGCAGCTGCGGACCGTGAACATCCGGCGGATCAGCGCGAGCGATCGCCGCATCAGCGTCACGTCGGTGTACGGCCCGAAGTAGCGGGCGCCCGGGATGTCCATCCGCCGCGTCACGAGGACGCGGGGAAAGGGATCCTTGACCGTGACGGCAATCGAGGGATAGCTCTTGTCGTCCTTGAGGCGGACGTTGAAGCGTGGCTGGTAGGTCTTGATCAGGTTGTTTTCGAGGAGGAGCGACTGCACCTCGTCCGGAACGACGATCGTCTCCACGTCCGCGATATGCCGGACGAGGAGGCGGGACTTCGGGCTGTCCGCGTGATCGCCGAGGAAGTAGCTGCGCACGCGGCTCCGCAGCCGCTTCGCCTTCCCGACGTAGATGACGGCGCCCGCCGCGTCCTTCCAGAGATACACGCCGGGCCCGTCCGGCAGGGTGTCGAGCTTGCGCGCCAGCGGCACAGAGGTGGAGAGTGGTTCACTCATCGCCGCACCAGCAGGTCGCGCGCCTCCTGCACACCGAAGAGGCGGGCGGCCGCGAGGTAGGTCACCCCGTACGCACCGAGGACAACGACCGCCGTCGGCACGGGGTGCCAGGTCGGCAGGTACCACAGGGCGGCCCAGGCGATGGCCGCGCCCGCGACGGCCGACGCCCAGAGTCGGGGCAGCAGGCCGGGCGGCAAGCCGGTCGCGCCGACGCGGGAACGCAGGCCGCGCCGCAGGAGAAAGAACTCGACCCATCCCGCCAAGCCGGCCGAGGCGGTCAGCCCCGCCGCACCCCATTGCGGGCCGATGACAAGCAGGCCCGGCAACTGCAGCGCGGCGAACCAGCCCAGCGCACCCGTGAGCACCACCCGGACGACCGCGAACCGCAACGGCGTGCGGGTGTCTCGGAGTGCGTAGAAGGCGGAGGCGTAGAGCCGCCCCATGGTCGAGGCGAGCAATCCGACGGCGGACCCGGCCAGGATCCCCCAGACATAGAGCGAGTCCTGACGGCCGAACTCACCAGTCTGGTAGAGCGCGCTGACGATGATATGCCCGAGGGCCAGGAATGCCATGGCCGAGGGAACCACGAGGAACGCCACGCGCCGCAACCCGGCATCGAGTCGGGCGCGGAGGAAGCGGCCGACCTCCTCGGCCGTACCCCGCGCGCCCGACATGGCCGGCAGTTCCGCGGCCGAGATGGCCATGCCGAAGAGGCTCACCGGCATGAGGTAGATCGTCTGGGCGTACCCGATGGCGGCCACGGCGCCTGTCGGCAGCAGGGTGGCGAGCAGCGAGTCGATGAAGGCGCTCACCTGCACGACGCCACGCCCCACGAACGCGGGGATGAAGTTGCGGATGACGGTGCGCACATGCGCGGTCGTGGTGGTCAGGCGCAGCCGGAGGTCGGGGGCGATCCGCCGTACGGTAGGCCACTGCACGAGGACCTGGAGGAGGCTCCCGGCGACGCTGGCCCACGCGGCGGCAACCGCGAGGTCGGCCATGCTCCGCGTGGGCCCGAGCGCGAGCAGGGTGCCGATGATGGCGAGATTCCACGCGACCGGCGCGGCGTAGCTCAGGAAGAATTTCCGGTGGCTGTTCAGGATGCCGAGGCACCAGGCGGAGACGACCAGCAGCCCGGCACCGGGGAAGAGGATGCGGACGAGGCGGATCGTCAGGTCGCGCTTCTCGCCGCCAAATCCGGGGGCAATGACGGTGACCAGGAACGGCGCCCCGAGGATGCCGAGCACCACGATGCCCGAGACGACCACGGCGAGCAACGCACCCACCGCCCCGGCGGCCCGGTCGGCCTCTTCGCGGTCCTTGTCGGCGAGCAGCCCCGCGTAGACGGGAATGAAGGACGCCGACAGGGCGCCTTCGCCGAACAGGTTCTGGAGGAGGTTGGGAATACGGAAGGCCGCCGTGAAGGCGTCCGCCACGCTGGAATTGCCGAGGAAGTGCGCCAGGGCGCGCTGCCGGACCAGCCCGAGAATCCTGCTCAGGAAGATCCCCGCGGCCACCATGGCCGCGGGTCGGCGGGACAGCTGGATGCTCAGGGGGAACTGCGCGGCGGCAGGGCGGGCCGCGCAGGGGCGTCCTCGATCAACCGCTGCAGGAAGGCGTTCTCGTCCTTGATCCCCTCGATGGCACGGGTGAGGTCGTCGATTTCACTCTCGAGGAGTTCGACCCGCTTGGCTAGATCGGCGACGGGCGGCGGCGCCACCTCCGGCGCGTCGACCTTGCGCGCGAGCGCACGTCCGAACGGAGAGTCGAGCACGATGCTCAAAATAGGGAGCATCAGCGCCACCAGCAGGACCAGCCCGATGAGCATTACCATGTAACGATCTTACGAGGGAGGCGCCCCGCCTTCAAGGGCGGAGCCGTACCAGCCGACGATCTCCTCGAGCAGGGCGGGCAGGATTCCGGGACCGTATCGGGCCAGGTAGGGTGCCACGGTGACCACCCGCTCCTGCGGACGGCCCCCTGGCTGGACGGCGGTTCGGGCCCGCGCGATCTGCGCCGTCTCGGTCTCGTGGCGACGCTTCAGGTGCTGGACCAGCTTCTTCTCCGCCTTCCCCGCCCCCTGCAGCGCCCGTGCCTTCAGCCCCTGGATGGGACGCAACAGGGTGGGATCCACCTCGGCGGCGACCGACTCGAGGACCCCGTACTCGGACTCGATGCCCGCGCGCAGCGCACTCAGCGATTCGGTTGCCCGCGCGGGGAGGTGTTCCCTGGCCACTCGACTCTCGAGCCGCTCGCCGGGGGCCAGCAACTCCTCCAGCGGGGCCCCGAACTTGGCGAGCACCCGATCGACCCGCGGTTCAACCAGCAGCCCCGACCACCGGGGGACCGGCAGCTGGCGCGCCACGCCCAGGTGGGCGTACACCGCCTCGGCGAGCGCGAGATACCGCAACTCACCGGGGCCGGCCACATAAGCCACCGTCGGCAAGACGGATCGCTCGACCACCGGGCGGAGGAGCACATTCCCGGAAAACCGCGCAGGCTCCCTGGCCAGCAGGTCCCGCACTTCGGCGAGGGAATAGCGCTCTCCGCCATGTCGCGCAATGACGCCCTTGCCGTCGAGCACCAGCCGATCCCGCCCCTGCGCGCCTTCCAGCATCACGAGGGTCGCGCCATCCCCGACCGACACGCCGGGATCGCGCCCCGCGTCGCGGAGCGCCGCAGTCCGCGCCACGAGCGCCGACTCGATCCCGGCCGCCTCCTCGAGCGCACGCCCGATGATCGGCGCACCCAGGGCTTTCAGGGCGGCGTGCGACCCATCGAGGCAGAGCACGCCGAGGGGCGCCAGCAACTCGGCCAGCGCGCGGCCGCTGGCATCGCCCAGCATCGCATCGGGCCGGAAATGTGTGCGCAACCACTGCAGCACATCGTCCCGACCGTCGAACGGCGCGAGGTCGGCGGCGAGGGCGTCCAGCGCGGGGCCGATCCCTGGCCCGAGGGGCTCGCGACCCATTGGGCGCAGTGCCGCCTCCGCGGGCCGGTCGGGCAGCGTTTCAACGCGCAGGGACCCGTCGGGACGGAGCCAGGCGGCGTGATTCGCTTCCGCGAAGTCGTGGTCGTCGTTCGCGACCCAGAAGAGCGGTACAACGGGGCGGCTCCACCGCTCAGCCAGCACGCGGGCGAGGGCGGCGGCGGAAAGCGCCTTGTGCACGGCATAGAGTGGGCCGGTGAAGAGCGCCGGCTGCTGCCCTGTCGTGACGACGAGTGCACCCGGCTCCGCCAGGCGGGCGCGCAGCGCTTCCTGCCCCGGGCCATCGATCAGGGCGGGCAGCAGCGCCGGCTCGAATCCCCCCTGGTGCGGGACAGGCCAGGTGGCTGGCGGGGCAAAGGGCGTGGGGAGAATGCGCATCAGGGGTTCAGGCGGGAGAGGAGGATGGTGCGCGGCGCGCCACGATTCCACGGGCCGCCGAGATAGTCGCCGTAGCGGGCCTCCACGGAAAATCCGGCGGCCGTGAGCATCGACTCGAGTTCCTCCATCTGGAACAGCCGGACTCGTTCGACGAATGTCCGGCCGTCCGGTATCGCGATGGTCTTGAGCACGCGTCGGCCATTCTCGCGAAGCTCCCGGGTGATCTTCACCGGACCGACGCCGAGCTGCTGGACCTCCTCGGCCACCAGCCCGTCACGGACGCTGTCGGCATTCAGGAAGTCGAGCGCAAACCACCCGCCGGGGACCAGTACGTCGGCGAATCCGCGCAGGACGGCTGCGTGTTCCTCGTCGCCCTCAAAATACCCGAAACTGGTGAAGAGATTCACGACGAGGTCCATCGAGCGGGCTCGAACCGGGAGGAGGCGCATGTCGGCGCGTACCAGGGGAATGGCCACACGCTTCGCCGACTGGAGAAGTTCCGCCGACAGGTCGAGGCCCACCGGGTGCGCGCCGGCCGATGCCAGGGCCCGCGCGTGCCGGCCCGCGCCACAGCCGACGTCGAGCACCCGCCATCCCGCCTTCCAGGGCAGCGTTCGCGTCAGCAGCGCCACGGCGTGTTCGGCCTCGGCCTGGTCGCGATGGGGATAGAGCGCGAGGTAGTCCGCGTTGAACCAGTCCCTAAACCACTCGACCAGCGCTACCTCCCCTTGTGATACGGTTCGCCACGACGAATGGTGCCGGCGCGGTAGAGCTGTTCGACCACCACGACCCGCGCAAGTTCATGGGGCAATGTGAGCGGGCCGAGGCTCCAACGGGCATCGGCGGTCGCCACGAGCTCCGGGTCGAGTCCCGTGGACCCACCGATCAGGAACGCCAGCGGGCGGGCGTCGGTTTCCCAGCTGTCGATCCGGCGCGCCAGTTCGGTGCTGCTCCAGCCGTTCCCTTCCCTGGCGAGCGCCACCACGCGGGCCCGCGGCGGGAGCCGCGCCCGGAGGCGACTGGCCTCTTCCGCCTGCTGAACGGCCCGGGTCGGAGCCCGGGCCGCTTCGCGCACTTCCACCTCATGCACCTTCGCGCGCCGTCCGACGCGGCGGAGGTAGTCGTCACAGGCCTCGCGGTAGGCAGGCCGAAGCTTCCCGACGGCCAGCAGCCAGAGCTCCACCCAGCGCCGCCAGGCTCAGGCGTACATGCCGCGCAGGCGGTGCACCGCGGCGACCCGCTCGATGGCGAGCATGTAGGCCGCGATACGCATATTGACCTCGTGCTTGTCGGCCATGGTCGCCACCTCGTCGAACGCCGTCCCCATGATCCGCTCGAGGCGGTGGTTGACGGTGTCCTCGTCCCAGAAGTAGCCGCTGCGATCCTGGACCCACTCGAAGTAGCTGACCGTGACGCCACCGGCGTTGGCCAGGATGTCGGGGATGACGAAGATCCCCTTCTGCTCGAGGATCGCGTCGGCCTTGGCGGTGGTCGGCCCGTTGGCACCCTCGCAGATGATCTTGGCCTGGATGCTTCGCCGCGTTCTTGCTGGTGATCACGTTCTCCATCGCGGCTGGCACGAGGACGTCGCAGTTGCAGGCGAGCAGCTGCTCGTTGGTGATCGACTTCGCCGTCGGGGTAGCCCGCGAGCAACCTGCTGCTCCCGCACCCACTCCAGCAGTGCGGCCACGTCGAAGCCCTTCGGCGTTGTAGAGGCCGCCGGACTTGTCGCTGACGGCGACGATGACTGCATCCCTCCCTGGCCAGCAGGTCGGCGGCGACCGAACCGACGTTGCCGAAACCCTGCACCGCGATGCGGGCGCCCTTGACCGGCATCCCGTGGCGCTTGAGCGCCTCGAGCGTCACGATCATGCAACCGCGGCCGGTCGCTTCGCGGCGACCGAGCGAGCCGCCCATCTCGACCGGCTTGCCGGTCACGACCGCGGTGACCGTGTGGCGCTTGTGCATGGAATAGGTATCCATGATCCACGCCATGACCCGTTCGTTGGTGTTGACGTCCGGCGCCGGCACGTCGCTGTCCGGGCCCAGGGTGTCGATGATCGCCGACGTGTAGCGCCGCGTCAGCCGCTCCAGCTCGCCCATGCGACATGGTGCTCGGGTCGCAGATGACGCCGCCCTTGGCGCCACCGAACGGGATGTTGACGACCGCGCACTTCCAGGTCATCCACGCCGCGAGCGCCGTCACCTCGTCGAGCGTCACGTTCGCGTCGAAGCGGATGCCGCCCTTGGCGGGGCCGCGGGAGGTGTTGTAGAGGACCCGGTAGCCGGTGTAGACCTCGACGTCGCCGCTGTCCCGCTGCATCGGCACCGACACGATGATCTGCTTCTCCGGATTGCGCAGGACCTTGTACAGCCCGGCATCGAGGTTCAGCCGCTTGGCGGCATAGTCGAAGCGGGACATCATCGCCTCGAACGGGTTTTCCTCGCTGAGGAAGGTGTCCTTATCGGGACGGACGACATCCTGGCCGGTTCGCACGTTGACGCTGCTCATAATCCTCTCCGGGAAGTCCGGACCTTCAAGTGGACTGCGAGTGCTTCACGGGTGACAGGAGGGCGTCCAGCGCCGCCACGAAGGCGTCGCCCCCCGATTCGAACCTGACATTCAATATGGCTACAAGGGGCTCCGGCGCGCTGGCCGGCCAGCGGTCCCGGAGCTTGACGGCGTCCTTGGCGGTCAGGACCAGGTGATCGGCCTTCCGCGCCGCCCGCGCCATCCACGCCACGTCCTCGTCCCGAAAATCGTAGTGATCTTTCCACGTCGCCACCTGCACCTGGGCACCAGTTCCCTTGACCTGGGCGACGAAGGCATCGGGATCGGCGATGGCCGTGGCCGCGACGACCCGCTCCCCGCGCAACGATTCGACCGGCCGGGACACGCCGCTCACCATCCCCTCCAGGTGGTGGAGGCCGAGGTGCACCCGGGCAATCGGGACCGCGACCGTCCGGCCGATCTCAGCCGCCAGCATCTCGGACGCCTCGGCGGTGGCACGTTTGCGGGTGACCACAATGAAGTCGGCCCGTTCCATTGCGCCCCACCCCTCACGCCAGGGGCCGGCGGGCAGCGGCCACCGGACCGCCAGCGTTGTCTCGGCGCTCACCACGAGCACGTTGAGATCCCGGCGGACATCGAGCCGCTGGAAGGCGTCGTCGAGCACGAGCACGTCGGCGCCTTCTGCCACGGCCTGCGCCGCGCCCGCACGCCGATCAGGATTCGCGACGACGAGCGCCTCGGGCACGTCGTGGCGGTGCACCAGCACTTCGTCCCGGCCGTACCCCCGCAGCAGGATCCCGGGGCGCCGCCCCTGCGCGGCGTAATGTCGGGCGATCCACGTCGCGATCGGCGTCTTGCCAGAGCCGCCGACGGTCAGGTTCCCGACAGCGACCGAAGGTCTCGGCAAATCGTGCGCCGCGCGCCACCCGCGCCGGAACGAGAGTTCGCGGAACGCCATGCCGGACCTCCAGAGTCCCGCCGCCGGAAGCAGCGCGACCCGCGCGAGCCTGGCCCCGAACCGACGGCTGGTCCAGAGCCAGCGGATCAGTCGGTGGGTATCGCCGTGCCGTCGGGCCATTGCGCCATCCTCTCAACGTCGTCCATGGCGAGCCGTGCCTGGGATACAGCTGCCGCCAACGCGTCTGCCCCCGGCGCCACCCGCAGCGGCGCCCCATAGGCGACCCGAATCCGCGCGAACGGCTTCGGCACGCAGAATCGATCCCATGAATGTACCCGCCACCCCGACTTCATTTCAGCGTATACCGGCAGGACTGGCACTCCGGCTCGCTGCGCCGCCGCCAGCACACCCGGCTTCATCTCCCTCCGTGGTCCCCGCGGCCCGTCCGGAGTGAGCGCCACAATCGCGCCCCCCTCGAGTTCCCGGCTCGCGGCGATCAACGCCCCCACAGCCCCCCGTGAACTGGACCCGCGCACCAGCCGGTAGCCGATCGCCTCGGCGAAATCCGAGAGGTACTGTCCGTCCCGGGCCTGGCTCACCACGATCACCGCCCGGGCCTTCCGATGGTGCCACAGCAACGGCAAGAGCGTCTCGTGCCAGAGCATGCACGCGAAGCCGGACCCAGCGGCCACCAATCCATCCCAGGCCTCCCGGTTGACGTACTCGAACCGCCAACTCGCCGCCACCGCTTGCGCCACGGGCGTGGCCACCCACTCGACCACCCTCGTCGGGACCCTGATCTTCACGTGCCCAGAAGCTCCCCGGCCATGGCCGCCACTCGCGCCGAGGCACCTGGCGAGCCGAGCCGGCCCCGCACCTCCGCCAGGCCCGCCAGCTGCGCGCCACGGGCCGGGTGGCCCTCCGTGAGCAGGTCCCCGAGCGCGGCGGCCAGGGCCGGTACCGTCATCGCGGACTGCAGGTATTCCGGGACCACCTCCCGCTCCGCCACCAGATTCACCAGGCTGACCCACTGCACCGTGACCACGCGCCGTGCCACCGCAAAACTGAGCGGGTTCATTCGATATGCCACGGCCATCGGCACATCGGCCAATGCTGCCTCCAGCGTTGTCGTGCCCGACTTGGCCAGGCATGCATCGGCCGCCGCGAGGACGGTGCGCCCATCAGCATGCAGGCGGGCCTCCCCCGGATCGGGGTAGGTACCCGCCGGCGTCGCCGCCACGACGACCGCGTCACACCGACCCTCTGCGCGCAGTCGGGCCGCCACGGCGCGAAAGGTCTCCCAGTGACTCTGGACCTCCTGCTCGCGACTGCCCGGGAAGAGCGCGAGGACGCGCGCCCCTCCGGGAATTCCGAGCGCCGCGCGGGCCGCCGCCCGACTCGGCGCTGGCGGACGGTCGAGCAAGGGGTGCCCGACGTAGTCAGCCGAGAGCCCCAGGCCGGCGAAGAACGCCGGTTCGAACGGCAAGACAACGGCGAGCCGGTCGACCGCTGCGGCCAGCTTGCGCGCCCGCCCCGGGCGCCACGCCCAGAGCTGCGGCGGGATGTAGTACAGCACCTTCCTGCCGGCGCTTCGGGCTGCCCGCGCCGTGCGCAGGTGGAACCCCGGGTAATCGATGGGGAGATAGAGGTCCCATCGACCCCGGCGAAATTCTGCCTTCAACTGGCGATAGAGCTCGACGTGCGCCGGAATGCGCCGGACGATCTCGACCGCGCCCATGGCGCTGAGCCGCTCCATCGGAAAGAGGAGGGCCGCTCCGGCCGCTGCCATGCGGGGCCCGCCGACCCCGTCGATCTGAGCCGCCGGCCAGCGCGCCCGGAGCGCCGCCACGACTTCTGCGCCGTGCAAATCTCCGGATGGTTCCCCCGCGGACACCAGAATCCGGGGGGCAGACCCGGTCATGTCGCCCGCACGACCGCGCCGACCCGCAGGGCCAGCTCGAGCGCCGCACGGCCCGCGGTGCCTGTCACGCCGCGGTTCTGCTCGCCACGCGCCGCCCGGACAAATTCGGTCAGTTCAAGCCGCAGGGCATCGCCCTCCGGCGCCTCGAGCACGATCTCCTCCACCACCTCTTCGAGGCTCGAGCCCGACCCGCGTTTCCAGCTGGGGCGGACCCGCAGGAAGGTGGCGTGCCCAGTGGACAAGTCGAGCGTCACGTACCCGGTGTCCTGATAAATCCGCACGCGGCGCACCCGGTGTCGGCCCAGCCGCGAGGCGGTGATGGACGCGACCGTGCCGCCGGGAAGTTCCAGCCGCGCGTTGACCATGTCGAGATGAGAGGAGAGCACGGACGCGCCGATGGCCCGGACGTCCGTGACCTCCGGGGAACCGGTGAAGGCGAGGAGCAGGTCGAGATCGTGGATCATGAGATCGAGGACGACCGACACGTCGGTTCCGCGCGGCGAATAGGGCGCGATGCGCTCGGCCTCAATGTACCGGGGGTTTTCGACGGCGGGCAGCGCCGCCCGCACGGCGCGATTGTACCGCTCGATCTGCCCGACATGCAGCACGACGCCCGCCTGCTCCGCCGCGGCGACCAGGGCATCTGCCTCGGCGAGCGTCGCCGCCAGGGGTTTCTCCATCAGCACCGACACCCCGCGCTCCAACGCGCGCAACCCGACCTCCGCATGGACCGAGGTGGGCACGGCGATGGACACTGCGTTCACCTGCCCCAGCATGGTATCGACCTCGTCCACGACCGGCGCCCCGACCTCAGCACTCACGCGCGCGGCCGTCTCCGGATTCGCGTCGTAGACGCCGACGAGTCGTACCCCATCAAGGGTGGCGAGGTGACGCGCGTGGTGCCGGCCGAGTGCTCCGACGCCGATCACGCCGATGGGCAGCTTCGCCTTCATGCCGGCACGCCCCGTCCGGAGGATTCCACGAACCCGATGAAGGTCTCGACTTCCGGCAAGTCGGGCAGATCCAGCCGGGCGCGTTCGATCGCCTGGCCGAGATTGAGGTCGGAATTGAAGAAGAGCCGGTAGGCCCGCTTCAGCCCGGCAATGGTCTGCGGCGTGAACCCGGCGCGCTGCAGGCCGATGGAATTCAGCCCGTAGAGCTCCATCGGATTGCCGGCGGCCTTGACGTAGGGAGGGACGTCCTGGTTGACCCGGGTGCATCCGCTGACAAAAGCATAGCTGCCGATAGTGACGAACTGGTGCACAGCGGCGAGGCCGCTCAGGTTGGCGTGATCGTGGATGGTCACGTGCCCGGCGATTTGCGTGCTGTTGGCAATGATCACGCGATCGCCGACCCGACAGTCGTGCGCGATATGCACGTAGGACATCAGGAAGCACCGGGCACCGAGGACCGTCTTGCCGGTGGCCGACGTTCCGCGGTTCACGGTGGCATACTCGCGGATGACGGTGCCTTCCCCCACCTCGACCCAGGTCTCCTCGTCCTTGAACTTGAAGTCCTGCGGGGGGCCGCCCAGGATCGAACCCTCGCCGATCGACACACCGGCGGCCAGGCGCACATACCGTTCCAGCGTGGCCCGCGCGCCAATGCGGCAGCGGTCGCCGACGATCACGTCGGGACCGATAATCGCGAACGGCCCCACCTCGACATCCTGGCCGAGCTGCGCGCCGGAGTCGACGAGCGCAGTGGGGTGGACGCGGATGGTCACCGATCCACCACGGCGGCCATCATCTCCGCCTCCACGGCCACCTTTCCGTCGACGTACGCCACGCCCTGCATCTTGCAGGTCTTGCCCCGGAACTGAATCATCTCGAGTTCAAAGCGGAGCTGATCGCCGGGCAGCACCGGCCGGCGGAACTTCACCTTGTCGAGCGACATGAAATAGATGACCTTTTCCTCGGTCATCTCCACCAGCGATCCCAGCACCAGCATCCCGCCGACCTGCGCCATCGCCTCGATGATCAGCACGCCGGGCATGATGGGGTGCCCGGGAAAATGGCCCTGGAAGAAGGGCTCGTTGATCGTGACGTTCTTGATTCCGACGATGCGCTTCTTCCCCTCGATCTCGATGATCCGGTCGACCAGCAGGAACGGGTATCGATGGGGAATGACGTCCAGGATCCGGCCGATGTCCATCGCGATCCCGCCCTCACGCTGTCCGGTGCGCGAGATCGCCCGCGCCAGGGCAATGTTGCCCTGGTGGCTAGGCCGGGTGGCGACGATGTGGGCCTGTATCCGTCCGCCGATCAGGGTCAGGTCGCCGATCAGATCCGCCGCCTTGTGCCGCACAAATTCGTCGGGCCACCGGAGGGTGGTGCCATCCGTCAGCCCGGTGTCCGTGAGCACGACCGCGTTGGCGGTCGACGCACCCTGGATGAGGCCCTTGGCCTTGAGCCCGTCCACCTCGTGGACAAACCCGAAGGTGCGCGCCCCCGCCAACTCGCGGCCAAACACCTCGGCGTTCACCTCGTAGCTGCCGGCCTGCGACCCGATGAGCGGATGATCGAAGTCGATGGCCACGGTGACCCGCCCCGACCCTGCCGGGGAGACCACGTAGCTCGAGCCCCCCTCGGTGACCGTGAACGGCGCCAGAACCCGGAAGACGACCGGGTCGCCTTCCTGCATCCGTTCCCCGGCTCCCTGCAGTGCCTCGAACCAGGGCTGGAACGAGCCGTCGAGCGCCGGTGGCTCAGGCCCATCGATGTCGATGTAGAGATCGTCGATGGCCAGCGCGCCGACCGCCGCCAGCGCATGCTCGACGGTGTGGATCGCCTGATCGCCCTGTCCGAGGACCGTGCGCCGGTCGGTCGCCTCTACCTCTTCGAGGCGCGCCGCGACTTCCGGAGTCCCGGGCAAGTCGGTGCGACGAAAGACCACCCGCCGACCGGCGGGGGCCGGGCGGAAGGTGACGGTCACGGCGGCACCGGTGTGGAGGCCCGCCCCGCTCAGGGCAATCTCCCGCTCAATCGTTCGCCTAGCCACGGTCACCTCGCTTCGACACGAGTTCTTCGAGCTGGTTGATGATCTTGGCCACCCGGTACAGGGCGGACTGCGCGCGGAGGTAGTCGCGCTGACGGCGCGCCGGACTGCCTCCCATGTCGGTGCCGGCCGGCACATCCTGACCGATACCGGATTGTGCGCTGACGCGCACCCCGTCCCCCAAGGTGACGTGCCCGGTCACGCCGACCTGTCCAGCCAGGATGACGCCGTGGCCCAACCGAACGCTCCCGGCCACGCCGACCCCGGCCATGATCAGACAGCCCCGGCCCATCCGGACGTTATGTGCAATATGAACCTGATTGTCGATTTTCGTTCCGGCGCCGATGACGGTGTCGTCCAGGCTGCCGCGGTCGATGGCCGAATGCGAGCCCACCTGGACGTCGTCCTCGAGCACACAGCCCCCGACATGCCGAATCGGCCGGTGCCCGTCCGGCCCGGACGCGAACCCGAAGCCGTCCCCGCCAATCACCGCCAGCGCCTTGAGTCGCACACGGTTTCCCAGGCGGGACCCCGAGTGGCAGACGCTGTTCGCGCCGATGTCACAGTCGTCACCAAGGACGACGCCGTCGTGCAAGACCGCCCCCGGGCCAACCCGGCACCGGGCCCCGAGGGTGACATCGCGACCAAGCACCGCGTGCGGGCCGATCGAGACCTCGCCCTCCCAGGACGCACCCGGACCGATGACCGCCGTGGGTGCGACACCCCAGGCTGCCGACGGTTCAGGGAAGAGGATGGGAACGACGCGGGTGATGGCCTGGGCCGGATCGGCGACCACGATCCGCGTGGCCGGCCCCTCCGGCTCCTCCGCGTGCTCCTCGCGGAGGAGGACGGCCCCCGACGCGGATCGGTGGAACATGCCGAGGTAGCGAGGACCGCTGAGGAACGACAGCGTGTTGCCGTCGGCCCGATCGAGCGGTCCGACCGTCGTCAGGGACTGCGCCCCATTGCCAAGCAGGCGGCCGCCGACGAGGTCAGCGACCGCCTGTGCCGTGAGGGAGGGAATGGCCACCTCCTCAGCTGCCGCCGGCCTTCAGCTGGTCGATGACCTTCTGGGTCAGGTCCAGCGATCGGTCGGCGGCGACGATGCCGGAATTCTGGACTCCGACATCAAAGACCATGGCGTATCCGCCGGCGGCGCGCACGCCCTCGACCACCGCGGTGACCCGCTGCTGAATCGGCTCGAGGAGGTCCCGCTCGCGCTGCACGGCCTTGTCCTGCAGTTCCTGCATGCGCTGCTCGAGACGCTGTTGCTGGCCCTCGAGTTCCTTCTGCTTGGCGGTGCGGGCCGACGGGCTCAGCACGACCGAGCTCTGCTGAAAGGCCTGGACCGACGAATCAAGGCTGGCCTGCAGCTTCTGCACCTCGAGGCGGTAACTGGCGACCTCGCCGGCGTAGAGCGATTCGGCCTTGGCGTACCCGGGCGCCGATGCGAGCACCAGCCGGGAGTTGATGAAGGCGACCTTGCCGGGGGTCTGCTGCGCCGTCGCCGGCGTGGCCACCAGGCCGGCCACCAGCCCGGCGAAGAGAAGCATGGAGAAGAAACGTCCCATCGTGAACTCCTGCAAAATTGTCAGTGAATATGAAACGGCGTCATCAGAAAATATTGCCGATCTTGAAATGCAACTTCCACCCGGGGGCCGGCTGACCAAGGATATCGAGGCGATCGATGCCGTACGCGAGGTCGATCCCGATTGGCCCCAGCGGGGATATCAAAGCTACTCCAACGCCCACGCCGCGGTAGAGGCGGGCGGGATCGAACTGCGACGGCGTCCGGTAGACGTTGCCGAGATCGAAGAAGGTGTTGACGTACAGCGACTGGCTCATCCGGGCGCCGATTTCCGCGGTGAACGCGGCATACGACTGCCCAAAGGCGTCGGGGCTGGCCCGGCTGGAGCTCGAGAACGGGTCATACCCATCGGGGGTGATGGAGAACTCCTCGTAACCGCGCAGCGGGATGCCGTACTGGACGCCACCCATGGAGTAGAGGTCGGTGAAGAATGGGCCCGCATCGCCGAAGATCCACCCCGCCTTGGCGGTCAGCCCGAGCACGAACTTGATGCCGGTCCCCATTTGCGGCGAGCCACCCAGGCCACCGAGCGGGACGTACCACTGCCCCTCGTACCCCAGGGTCTGGTAGTCGCCATCGCCGCCCAGGAGGCCGCCGGTGAACTCCAGGTTGACAGTGGTCCGGGTGCCGGAGGTGGCGAAGGGCAGTCCGATACGGGTGTCGCGGACGAGGCTGAAGCCGAGGCTCGACTTGCCGCACTGATCGCAGCTGTAGCGCTCCCGGAGGCTGACCGACCCGCCGATATAGCTGATCTGCATCAGGCTGTAGGAGGTGAAGAGCCGCGTGTAGCGGGACCCGAAGACCGGGAACCCCACCTGCAGCGAGCCGCCCGCCTGCTGCCGGCGCCCGAGGTCGCCGATGATGTAGCGCTGCCGCGAATTGAAGAGCGCGATGGTGCCGGAGACACGCGATCCCTGGATCGAGGGGTCGGTGTACGACAGGTTGAAATCGTTGATGTTTCGGCCGAACTGCCACTGGAACTTGCCCCGCTTGCCTCGGCCAAAGAGGTTGGGCTCCTCGAGGCCCAGGAAGCCGCCGAGCCCGGTCCCCTGCCCCAGCGAGGCGCCGAAATTTACGTTGCCGGTCCGCTTCTCGATCACGGTAAAGGTGATGTCGACGTCCTGACCGTTCTCCGAAGGCGCGACGTCCGGCGGCGGCAATGGCTGGAAGAAGCCGAGGTTCATGATGTTGTTGTAGCTGCGGATGAGGAGTTCGCGATTGAACACCGCACCCGGAATGATGACGATGGCGGACCGGATGACCGACTCGTGGGTCACGTCGTTGCCGACGATCATCACGCGGTTGACGGTGGCCGGTGCGCCCTCCTCGATGCGCCACCGGAGATCGACGGTCGGCGTTCCGTCGTCGGCGATGCGGCGGCTCTCCTCCGGCGTGACCCGGGAGTAGATATAGCCGGTGTTCAGGTAGAGGTCGCGGAGCCGCGTGGTGGCCGCTTCCCAGGCGGAACGGTTGAACGGCATGCTCGCCATCGGCTTCCCGGAGCGCACGGCCTCGTCCCCGCCGAAGGGATAGAACGCCCCGATCTCATCGGCCGAATACCGTCGGTTGCCGATGAGATCCATCGTCCCGACGTAGTAGACCTTCCCTTCCTCCACCGTCAGCGAGAGCGCGGCCTTCCCGGTCTTCGGGTCGGCAAGGACCGTGTCCTGGACGACCTGGAAGTCGATCATCCCCTTCGAGCCGTAGAAGGTCGGCAGCTGCTGCCGCATGTCGGACTCGACCCGGTCCTCGTCGTAGCTCCCCTTCTTGAACCACAGAAACCCCTCCGGCTTCGTGGACATCTGCTTGGCCACTTCCTTGTCCGTGAACCGCTCGTTCCCCTGGATCAGGATCTGGCTGATGGTGATCCGCATGCCCTCCAGCACCTGGAAGACGACCTGCACCGACCCGTCGGGCTGCGGAAACTCGGTCACGGTCGTCTGGGCCTGGAAGAAGCCCTTGTCGGCGTAGACCGAATCGATGCTCGCCCGGCTGCGCGCGATCGAGGCCCGATCGAGGGGTCGTCCGATCACCAGCGTCACGCGGTCGCGCACCGACTGCACGGGCAGTTGCTGGACGCCGAGCACGCTCCACCCCGAGAGCAACGGGCGCTCCCTGACGACAATGACCAGGAGCAGGCGGCCCTCCGCCTCGCGTTGCTCAACCCGGACGTCGTCGAATTGCCCGGTTTGAAAGAGCGCGGTGATGGCGCGCTGGATATCACGGTAGGTGACGGGCTGGTTCAGGATGAGGCCGGAGGTGCCGACGATTTGCGCCGTCGTGATGCGGGCGTTTCCCTCGACGACCAGGCTGTCGACCGGAGGCGAGGACACGTCCTGGCCGCGCAGGGGGTGCGCCGCCAGGACCACGAGGACCAGCAGGAGGATGCAGCGACGAAGCATCAGGGGAGGGCGTCCGGACGCGCGGCCGGCCGCCCCCACCGTGAGGGCGGCCGGCCTCGCACGACTCAGGCCTGGGTTCCGGTCAGGGCGCGGAACGCCAGCGACTTGCCGTCGGGGGCCAGATCGACCTCGATCTCGTCACCCCGTCCGATTTCGCCGAGCAGGATCTTCTCGCTCAACGGATCCTCCACGTACTTCTGGATGGCACGCTTGAGTGGCCGGGCGCCGTACTGCTGGTCGTAGCCCTCTTCCGCAAGAAAGTCGATGGCCGGCTGGGTCAGCCGCACTTCGTCGCCGAGGCGCCGGGCGACTTCGCGCAGCAGGATGGTCACGATTTCCGCAATGTGCTCCCGACCCAGCGGGTGGAACACGATCACGTCGTCGAGGCGGTTGAGGAACTCCGGATTGAAGACCTTCGCCATCTCCTCCTTGACCTTGCCGGCCATGGTCTCGAACGAGGCATCCGCTCCCTGGGAATGAAACCCGAGGCTCTTGGATTGCGTGATGTCGCGCGCCCCGACGTTGGAGGTCATGATGACCACCGTGTTCTTGAAGTCGATGACGCGGCCATAGTTGTCCGTCAGGTGCCCCTCGTCGAGCACCTGCAGCAGGATGTTGAATACGTCGGGATGCGCCTTCTCGATTTCATCGAGCAGCACGACCGAGTACGGCTTGCGCCGCACCAGCTTGGTGAGCGTGCCTGAATCCTCGTACCCGACGTACCCGGGGGGGGCGCCGATCAGGCGCGACACGGAGAACTTCTCCATGTATTCGGACATGTCGACCCGGATGAGCGCGGACGGGTCGGCGAAGAGGAACTTGGCCAGGGCCCGCGCCAGCTCGGTCTTGCCGACGCCGGTGGGGCCGGAGAAGATGAACGACCCGATGGGCCGGTCGGGGTCCTTGAGCCCCGCCCGGGAGCGCCGGATGGCCCGGGACACGGCGCGGATGGCTTCATCCTGGCCGACGACCGCCTCGTGGATTTCCTCTTCCATCCGGAGCAGCCGGGCCGCCTCCGCCTCCTGGATCCGGTTGACCGGGATCCCGGTCCACCGCGAGACGATGAAGGCGATGGCCTCCTCGTCGATGGTCGGCCGGCGGGTCTGGCGGTCCTTTTCCCACTCCTCCTGGCGGAGGCGGATCTGGTTCTGGAGGTCGCGCTCCCGGTCGCGCAGCGACGCGGCGCGCTCGAAGTTCTGGTCGCGGACCGCCTCTTCCTTGTCGGTGTTCACCGTGTCGAGATCGCCCTTGAGCGCCGCCACCTCGGGCGGCGGGGCCTGGGAGGCGAGCCGGGCGCGGGCGCCCGCCTCGTCGATGACATCGATGGCCTTGTCCGGCAGGAACCGGTCGGTGATGTACCGCTCGGAGAGCTGGGCCGCCGCCTTCAGGGTCTCGTCGGGAATGCTGACGCGGTGGTGGTCTTCGTACTTCTTGCGGAGCCCCTTGAGGATCTCGAAGGTCTCATCGATCGACGGCGGCTCGACCACCACCGTCTGGAACCGGCGCTCCAGCGCGCCGTCCTTCTCGATGTACTTGCGGTACTCGTTCAGGGTCGACGCGCCCACGCACTGCAGCTCGCCGCGCGCGAGCGCCGGCTTCAGCATGTTCGAGGCGTCGATAGCCCCTTCGGCGGCGCCGGCGCCGACCAGGGTGTGCAGCTCGTCGATGAACAGCACGACCTGCTTGTTCTGGGCGATCTCGTTCATGACCGCCTTCAGCCGCTCCTCGAACTGCCCGCGATACTTGGTCCCCGCAATGACCGCCGCCATGTCCAGAGACAGGACACGGTGATCGCGGAGCACGTCGGGACAATTGCCGCTGGCGATCAGGAGCGCGAGCCCCTCGACGATGGCGGTCTTGCCGACGCCCGGCTCGCCAATCAGCACGGGGTTGTTCTTCTTGCGCCGCGCCAGGATCTCCATGACCCGTTCGATCTCGCTCGCCCGGCCGATGGTCGGGTCGAGCTCGTTGTCGGCGGCCAGTTGGGTGAGGTCGCGGCAGAAGTGATCGAGCGCCGGCGTCTTGGACTTCTTCTCGGACTTGGAGGCCGGCTGCGGCTGCCCGGCCGGCGCCGCCGACGTGGGCGCCGGCAAGTCGCTGCCAAGAATGCGCAGCGTCTCGGCGCGCGACTGCTCGAGGTTGACCCCGGCGTCGGCGAGCACCTGCGCAGCGATGCCTTTTTCCTCGCGGAGCAGACCGAGCAGGAGGTGCTCGGTGCCGACGTAGGAGTGGTTGAGCTCTCGCGCCTCGACCATGGCCAGTTCGAGCACCTTCTTGGCGCGCGACGTGTACGGCAAGTCGGGGCCGGCCGCGGCGGCGGCCTTCCCGCGCTTGACCGTCTCTTCGATTTTCTGCTGGATGTCCTCGAGGTCCACGTTCAGATTCTGCAGCACGCCGGCGGCGACGCCCTCTCCCTCGCGGATGAGGCCGAGCAGGATGTGCTCGGTGCCGACGTATTCGTGGTGCAGGCGGGCCGCCTCTTCGCGGGCCATCTGCAGGACCTTCCGGACGCGGTCAGTGAAGTTATAGCCGTTCATGGGGTCACCCTGCTCGCCGTCCTTCGTCTTGCAGCAGCGTCCGCACGAAGTCGGCGCGGCGGACGCCGAGCGACGGATCGTCGAGCGCCACACCATGTGCCGAGGCCAGGTGCGCCGGCTGCGTGTGAACCAGCATCTTGTTGAGCGCGTAGAACCCGACGTCGGGAATCACCTGTAGTCCCACGCCGAGCCGTACGCCGCTGAGGAGGTTCATCGCCTCCTCGTAGGAAAGCGTCCGGGCATAGCGAAGCAGCCCGTACGCGCGCCACACTTTGTCCTCGATCACCGCGCGTGCATCCCGCAGGAGCACCGCGCGTGCCTCGTCCTCGTATGTCATCACCTCGCGAACCATCTTGCCGAGGTGGTCGAGCAGGTCCCGCTCCGACTTGCCGAGGGTGGTCTGGTTCGACAGCTGAAAGAAATTGCCGACGACCTCGCTGCCCTCGCCATACAGTCCCCGGACGGCCAGCCCAACCTGGGCCAGGCCCTGCAGCACCTTCGAGATTTCCTTGGTCAGCACCAGCCCGGGCAGGTGGATCAAAACTGAGGCTCGCAGCCCGGTTCCGACGTTGGTTGGACAGGCGGAAAGGTAACCAAACTCAGGGTGAAATGCGAAGGCAAGTCGTTGCCCCAATTCACTGTCCAGCCGGTCGACCTCCGCGTACGCCGCCTCCAGCGCGAAGCCCGAAACGACCCCCTGCAACCGGAGGTGATCTTCCTCGTTGACCATCGCCCCGACCCGGTCCTGGACCAGCAGCGACGCCCCCACCGGCACCGGTTCGCCCCCCAGGCCGGCGAGCTCCTTGCTGACGAGGTGTCGCTCGTGGAGGAGAAGTCGATCCCGGAGGTCCAGGCGGTCGAGCCGGAAGGTGGCGGCCTGCCCCAACGCCTCCGTCCCCGCCACCGCGCCCGCCACCGCCTCGACGATCGCCTCGCGGTCGGCGGCGGCGTTGCGCGTGGCGAATGGCCGGCCGGCCAGGTTGCGCGCCAGCCGGATCCGCGTCGAGAGCACCAGCGGACTCGCCGGCCCCGAGGCATCAATCCACCCGATCCCGCCGTCGGCCAGGAGCGTCAGGTCGATCATTCCATGCCCCGGAGCCGGTCCCGCAATTCGGCCGCCTGCTCGAAGTTCTCATCGGCCACGGCCACGGCCAGCTGTTCCCGGAGTCGCCGCACCAGCGCCGCCTGATCGAGGGGCTCCGCCCCCGGCTGCACATAGAACTCCCCGACGTGCCGGGTCGCGCCGTGCACCCGGCGGGTGAGGCCGCGGAGGGGGCCTTCGAAGGTGGTCCAGCAGGTGGCGCACCCCAACCGGCCGGTGCGCCGGAAATCCTGCAGCGTGGCCCCACAGCCGGGGCACTCGGCCAGCGCGGCGCCGCTGCTCAGCGGCGACTCGGTCGAGGGATCGGTCCCCATCGCCGCGAGGAAGGCGCCCAGCGGCGTCTTGGCCGACTCCTCGCCTTCCGGCACACCGCGCTCCGCCGCACACTTCTCGCAGAGGTGGAGGACCCGCACGTCCCCCTCCTCGACCTTCTTCAGCAGGACGACGGCCTCCCGTTTCTCGCATTGCTGGCAGGTCACGACGGCATCGCCTCCCGCGCAGCGGGCACCAGCAGGCCCGCCTCCATCATCAACAAACGATCGGCGCGCTCCGCCAGGTGCCGATTGTGTGTCACGACGACCAGCGCCGTCTGGAAGTCGCGCGCCAGTCCCGCAAAGATCCGATGCAGGTTTTCACTGTGTGCATGGTCCAGGTTGCCCGAGGGCTCGTCGGCCAGGACCACCGCCGGGCCGTTCGACCAGGGCGCGGGCCACCGCCACGCGCTGCTGCTCGCCGCCGGAGAGCTGGGTGGGCAGGTGCAGCCGCCGCCCCGTGAGCCCGACCGCCTCGAGCAGCGCATCGGCGCGCGCGCCCGGCGTCGGCATCGGCCGCCCCCGCAATCAGCAGCGGCAGCATCACGTTCTCCCTCGCGGTGAACTCCCGCAGCAGAGTGATGAAACTGGAAGACGAACCCGATGCGCGCGTTGCGCAGCGCGGCGAGTTCGCCGGCGCTCCGATCGGCATAGCGCTCCCCGTCGAGCAGGACCTCTCCGGCCGTGGGTGCATCGAGGGCTCCGAGGAGGTGGAGGAGGGTGCTCTTCCCCGCTCCGCTGGCCCCCATGACGGCCACGAACTCACCCTGGGAGACGAGCAGGTCCACGCCTGACAACACGTCGATCAGCGTGCCGTCGCCGCCGAGGTAGCTCTTCCGCAGTCCGCGGGCCTCCAGCACGACATTCATTCGTGTCGGATCGCGTCCACCGGCGTGAGCCGGGTCGCGGCGCGCGAGGGGTAGAGCGTGGCCACGATCGCGACGAAGAGGCCGGCCGCGATGACGACGGCCACGTCGAACAGCTCGATGTGCACCGGCAGCCGGTCGATGAAGTAGACGGAGGGATCGATGCGGACCCACCCGCTCCGATCGACGACGAAGCCAACGACCAGCCCCGCCACCAGTCCCATCGCCACGCCGATCGCCCCGATGATGGCACCCTGCGCCAGGAAGATCCGCCCGATGGAGCCGGCCGGCAGCCCCATCGCCTGGAGAATGCCGATTTCGCGGGTCTTGTCCGTCACCAGCATGGTGAGCGTCGCCGACAATGTTGAACGCCGCCACGATCATGACGAAGAAGATGACCAGCCCCATGCCGAGCTTCTCGAGCTGGAGCGCCGCGAACATGCCGTGATTCTGGGTCTGCCAGTCCATGCTCCGGTACGGGAAGCCGAGGCGATCCTCCAACTCCCTCCCGATGCGCGGAGCCTCCCAAGGGTCGCCGACCCGGACCTGGATGCCGGTGATGGCCGTGTCCAGCCCAGCGAAGCGCTGGGCCATCTCCCGGTCCATGAGCACGAACTGGTTGTCGTACTGGTACATCCCGGTCTCGAAGATGCCGGTCACCTGAAATTTCCAGATGCGGGGCATGGCGTAGCCGAGGGCCGGATTGACCCGTGCGGCCGTCGGCGAGATCAGCCCGACGACATCCCCGGGGAAGGCGCTCAGCCGCTGGGCGAGCCGGCGACCGATGATCAGCGCGCCGTCCACCGCGGTGTCGCTCGCCTGGAAGGAGAGGTCACCCTCGGTAATGGCCTCCGGTATCGAATTGACCGGCAACGACACCGCGGCGGTGTCGAGCCCGATGACGAACACCCCTTCGGGGTAGCTGGCGGCGTTCAGGATCAAGGACTGCGTCGTCACCTCCGGGGCCGCGGCCACCACCCCGGGCGTACTGCGAATCGTCTCGAGCGCACCGCCCCAGTCGTCGATCCGCAAATTGTCCCCGTAGGTGAGTACCCGCAGGTGGGGGCTCGCCACGAGGATGCGCTCGAGCAGTTCGTTGCGAAGCCCGTTCATCACGCCCAGGACCACGATCAGCGCCATGATCCCGACGGCCACTCCGCCGATGGAGATCGTCGTCCCAAGCGATGCGCCACGGCGCCCACGCCGGCTCCGGAGATAGCGCACGGCAATACGGCGCTCGAGCCGGGACGGAAACCGGAAGAGTTCCCGGAGACTGACGGCCGTCGGCACGGGTGGCTTCATTCCGGACGCATCGCCGGGAAAAGGACCACATCCCGAATCGACGGCAGCCCGGTCAGGAGCACCAGCAGCCGGTCCACGCCCACGCCGAGTCCACCGGCCGGCGGCATGCCGTACTCCAGCGCGCGGATGTAGTCTCCGTCGTATGGTTGCGCCTCGTCGTCTCCGTCCGCCCGCTGCTTCGCCTGATCCTCGAAGCGCCGCCGCTGTTCGTCGGGGTCGTTGAGCTCGCTGAAGGCGTTCGCGACTTCTCGACCCAGCACGAAGAGTTCGAAGCGCTCGGTGAGCCGTGGGTCGGCCCGGTGCGGCTTCGCGAGCGGCGACAGCGCCACCGGGTAGTCCACCAGGAAGGTCGGCTGCACGAGGTGCGGCTCGAGGAAGGCCTTGAACATCTCGTCCTGCAGCTTGCCCCCGCTGAAGGTGGCCGCTTCCTCCGCCGGGAGGCCGGTGCGCGCCAGGCGCTCGCGCATCTCGGCGTCCGAGGCCTCGCAGACGTCCAGCCCGCATCGGAGCCGTACTCCATCGACAAACGACACCCGTGGCCACGGCGGCGTGAAGTCGAGGACCGTCGCCCCCGCGTTCGAGGCGCAGCGTGCCGCAACAGTGCTCCACCAGGCCGCTCACCATCGCCTCGGTCAGGTCCATCATGTCCCGGTAGTCGGCGTAGGCCTGGTAGCATTCCAGCATCGTGAACTCGGGCAGGTGCGTGCGGTCCATCCCCTCGTTCCGGAAGTCGTGGCCGATTTCGTAGACCCGCTCGAGGCCCCCCACCAGCAATCGCTTGAGGTAGAGCTCGTCGGCGATCCGGAGGTAGAGCGGCATGTCGAGAGCGTTGTGGTGCGTGACGAATGGCCGCGCGGTGGCCCCGCCATAGAGCGGCTGGAGGATCGGGGTCTCCACCTCCAGGAATCCGCGCTCGTCGAGGAACCTTCGGAGCCAGGAGACGGCGCGCGCCCGGAGGCGGAACACCTCCCGAACCTCCGGATGCACCGCCAGGTCGGCGTACCGCTGGCGGTAGCGCAATTCCGGGTCGGCGAGCCCGCCGAAGGTGACGGTCTCCCCCGACTCCGTCACCTGCGTCTTGCCGCGCGGGAGGGGTCGGAGCGACTTGGCGAGGAGCTCCACGGCGGTGACGCGCACCGTGATTTCCCCCGTCCGCGTGCGGAAGAGCTTCCCGTGCACGCCGACATGGTCGTCGAGGTCGAGCAACTGCACCAGTCCCCAGGCGGCGCCCAGCGCGTCCTGGCGGACGTAGAGCTGCAGGCGGCCGGAGATGTCCTCGAGGTGGGCAAACGCCGTCTTCCCCTGGCGTCGATACGACACGAGGCGGCCGGCCACCGCGACCTCGGGACCGTCGTCACCCATGGCGTCGTCGTAGGCCGCGACGGCCGAGGCGGCGGTGAAAGTTCGCTTGAACGAGTAGCCGAATGGCTCGATCCCGGCGGCGCGCAGCTCATCGAGCTTGGCGCGGCGCGCCTCCTCCACGAACGAGCGGGTCTCATCCGTCACGCGGGTGTCCCTCCGGCGGCGCCCTTGAGAAACGCCTCGATGAATGCGTCGATGTCGCCGTCCATCACCTTCTGCACATCGCCCAGCTTGAGCTCGGTTCGATGGTCGTTGACCATGGTGTACGGCTGAAACACATAGGAACGGATCTGGTTGCCCCAGGAGTTGTCGGTCTTGGTGGCTTCCACCAGCGCCTTCGCCGCCTCCTGCTCCTCCAGTTTCCGCTGGTAGAGGGCCGCGCGCAGCATCTTCATGGCGGTCGCCTTGTTCTTCCCCTGGCTGCGCTCCTGCTGGCAGGACACGACCAGGCCGCTCGGCTCGTGCGTCAGGCGCACGGCGGAGGAGGTCTTGTTGACGTGCTGGCCGCCCGCGCCCGAGGCCCGGAAGACGTCCATCCGGATGTCTTCCTCGCGAAGGTCGACTTCGATCGTGTCGTCGATGTCGGGATAGACGAAGACCGAGGCGAACGAGGTGTGCCGCCGGGCCTGTGAGTCATAGGGCGAAATCCGCACCAGCCGATGGACGCCCTTCTCGGCGCGGAGGTATCCGTACGCGAACTCGCCGGTGATCCCAAGCGTGACGGATTTGATTCCCGCCTCCTCCCCCTCGACCAGGTCCAGCACGCTGACCCCGTACCCGTGCCGCTCCGCCCACCGGACGTACATCCGCATCAGCATCTCGGCCCAGTCCTGCGATTCCGTCCCTCCGGCGCCGGGATGGATGGTCAGGATCGCGTCGCGCGCATCGTCCGGGCCCTGAAGCATTCCCCGCACCTCGAGTGCGGTTACGGCGCTTTCCAGGCGGCCCACCTCCGCCTCGAGTTCACGGACCATCGCCTCGTCCGGCTCGCTCTCCAGCAGCTCGGCCATGCCGACGGCGTCGGTGAGGCGCCCCGCCAGATCCGCGAACGGCGTGACCCACGACTTCAATTGCTTGATTTCCTGCACCACGGTTCGTGCCCGCTCCTGGTCGGACCAGAACGCCGGGTCCATCTGGGACGACTCCAGCTCGGACAGACGCGACTGCCGGCCGATCACGTCAAAGAAATCTCCGGAGTTCGTCCGTCTGTGCCTGCAACGCCTCGAGTCGTTCGGTCACTCCAGCCATAGCCACCCTCGGTCGGTCCATGGTGCCAGAAAACAGAAGGCGTGAAACGGGAACCGGTGCGCGCACACGCCGCGGGTTCCGCGTTTCACGCCGGGCGCGCTGCGTCAGAAAATCTTGCTGCCGTCCCCCAGGATCTCGTTCAGCGCATCGTTGAAATGCGTCGAGGACTCTGCGAGGTCCTTGCCGACCTGGCCGGCGATACTCCTCCCAGCTCTTCTTGATCTCTTCGTCGAAGATCTGCTTCAGCGTGCCGTGCCGGAGCCCCTCGAGCCGTTTCTCGGGGTGATACACCACGATGTCGGACACCAGGGCCCTCGCCAGGCGGCGTGCCTTCTGCCCGGGGTCCTTGGACAGGAAGGGGTTTACCGAGGGCCGGGGCGACGAGGTCCGCTGTGCGGACGGGGTCGCGATGCTCACCGGGCGCGAGGAAAAGGGCGGCCGCACGTGCGGGGCTCCGCCCGCGGGAGCCGACGGGTAGGCAGCCGGGGCCGGCCGAGCCGGCGTCGCCCTCGGCGGCGGCACCACGAATGGAGGGGCAGCGCCACTGCGATCGACGGAGGTGTACCGGGGCAGGCGCTGATGCGCGCGGTAGCGCGGACGGTGGCGCGGCATCGGCCGGCGCTGCCTCGCTGCGCGGGACAGTGGGAACGTGGGCCGGTGTGCGGTCGGCGCAGCCGGAGCCGGGCTGGCCGCGGGCGCCGTTGCCTCGGACTCGACACGGAAGACGGCTCGGCAGACCGAGCACCGCGCGCGCACGCCCCCAGCGGGGACCTTGGCAGGGTCCACCCGGAACACGGTCGAACAGCCTGGGCAGGTCACGTTCATTGCAGCGTCCTCATCGCTTGTCCCGGCCTTCGCCGGTGGCCGGCGATTCGCCCTCAGGCGCATGGCGGCGGTCCACAACGAATACCGACCCGGGGAGGGTCTTGGCGTAACTCTTCATTTCCGTCGCCAACTCACTCACCTGCGCCGGGTGCGCGAATCGGCGGTTCCGGTTGGTCACGATGCCGATCGAGAGCGTCATCAGCGGAACGCGGTGCAACTGCCCCCGGCGATCCTTGCCGAAGAAATACCCCGCGCGCCGGTCCTGGTCGTTGTACTGCAGCGGGATGAGCGTGTCGAACACCGACAGGATCTCGCCGCAGACATCGCCGACGCTCGCGGACGGGATGACGAAAATGAAATCGTCCCCGCCGATATGCCCGACGAACCCCGCCGAGCCCACCGTCCCACGCACCACGTCGTGCAGGATGCGCGAGAGAATGAAGATGACCCGATCGCCATCGTAGTAACTGTACCGGTCGTTGTACTCCTTGAAGTGATCGAGGTCCGCATAGCAGACGGCGAACTCGTCACCCGACTCCAACTGCAATCGAATGGCCCGCTCGATTTCCGTCGTCCCGGGCAACCGGGTCGACGGATGCACCGAGACATCGCGCTCGGTCCGCAACAACATCGCGTCGAGCCGCGCACGCTGCTCCGCCGGCGCGAAGAAGCCGGTGATGACCTCGTCGGCCCCGGCGGCAAACCACTCGCCGACCCGTTCCGGCGCGTGCGTCCCGGAGAGGACCACCGCCGGCACGATGGCCGTGAACGCATCGGCCTTGAGGCGGCGTACCATCGCGAGGCCCTGCGTGCCGGTCTCGTCGCCATCGAGGAAGATCAGGCACGACGCCCCGCGAAGCACGATCGACTCGAGCTCTGCCCCGCCCTGAAACTCGAGCACGGGAAAGCCACGTGCCTCGGCCCAGCGCCGGAGAACTGCAGGCACTGGGCGCGCATCCGGCGAATGGAAGAGAATCGTCGGGCGATTACGCACCCAAGGCACCCCGTAAGAGTTTATCCACAACTAACTTAGGAGTGTGCCTCGGCGAAGTCAAATGAAATACGCTGCAATGCCGACCAGGAGGTAGAGGGCCAGTAATTGCACCCCCTCGAACCAGTGCGACTCGCCGTCCAGTGTAATCAGCGCGCTGACGCCGGTCGCGAGAGCCAGGGCCAGGACCTGGAAGGGCGTGAACACGAGGTTCATGTCCGCCCCGATGAACACCCCGACGGCGACGAGGGCCGGCGCCACGAAGAGCGCCACCTGGGTGCTCGAGCCCATCGCGATCTGGATCGCCAGGTCGACCTTCCCCTTCCGGGCGACCACCACCGCCGAGGCGTGCTCGGCCGCGTTGCCGATGACCGGGATGATGATCAGACCGAGGAACGCCTGCGAGACGATGCCCCCTTCGGTCATCGGACCGATGGCATGCACCAGGATCTCGGACACGATGGCGATGCCGACCGTCGACAGGGTCAGCACCCCGAGTGCCCGTGGCACGCCCCACACCGGGTGCACCGTGGGGTGCGGTTCGCCGCCCAGCAGCCGGCGGTGCGTGCGGAGCGAGAAGAGCAGCGACAGGAGATAGACCGCGCCCAGGACGATCGCCACCGCCTCGGAGAGATGCAGCTCCACGAGGAGCGATGCCTCCGGGTGTGTGGCGTGGAAGAGCGCCGGGAAGACGAGCGCCGCGACGGCCAGCGCCAGCATGGCGCCGGCCATGCCGGCGGCTGTCCGGTTGAACGCAAAGAGCGGCTTGTTCATCCCCGCCGCCATCAGCGACAACCCGAGAATCAGCAACAGGTTGCCGAGAATGCTGCCGATGATCGATGCCTTGACCAGCTCGATCAATCCGGCCTGCAACGCGAAAATCGCGATGATCAGTTCGGCGGCGTTGCCGAAGGTGGCGTTCAGGAACCCGCCGATCGTCGGCCCGGTCCGCTCCCCGAGGTGCTCCGTCGCTTCGCCCAGATACTGGGCCAGCGGAAGAACCGCGAGGCAGGAAATCGCGAAGACGAGGTAGGGATCCGCCCCCTGTCGAGCCAGCCAGATGGCGGCGGGGACGGCGGGCAGGAGGAAATGCCGCAGCTTGAGCCGGAAGGGCTCGCCGACGACGGGGGCGACACGCCGTGGCGGGGGTGTTGCCGGCGGATCGGGTACCTCCGGCGTAGCGCCGCGCCGTGAGGACGTCGGGCTCGGGGGGGCCGGCGGATTCTTCCCCTCCTGCTTGCGGTCGCGGCGCTCGCGGCCTCGGTCCGCAGCGGCGGTGGCTCGCTTCTCCCGATCCCGACCGCGCCCCCGTTCACCCCGCTCGGGGCGCTCCGGACGTTCGGCCGGAGTGGCGGCCGCCTGTGCCGGCGGCGCAGCCGGTTCGCTCGGCTCCTCCCCGAATTTCTGGCGCTGGCGATCGCGCTGCCGTTCCCGCTGGGCCGGCTTCTCCGCGTCGACGGTGGCAGCCGGCTGCTGTCGGCCGCCGCGATCTCCCTTCTTCTTCCCGCTCGCCTCGCGGAGGATGGCCGCGGCGATGCCCTTGTTCTCACCCTGCAGCGCGGTGAGGAGATGTTCCGGGGTGATGGTGGATCCCCCCTGGCGCTCCGCCTCGGCGGCGGCCTCGTCCATGATCCGACGCGCCCGGCTCGACAGCGCGAGGCCATCCTCGGGCGGCGCCCCCTTCTTGCCGGCGCTCATCAGTCGCTTGCCGGCGTTTTCGACGTCCTTCGGCAGGAGCGCGGCCGCCTCGGGAGGGAGACTCTCCTTCTCTCGCAGCAAGGCGAGCAGGAGGTGCTCCGTGCCGATCTGGGCGTGGCCGAGGCGTTCGGCCTCTTCGCGGGCGGTGGCGAGAATGCGGCCTGCGCCCTCAGTGGATGCTGGTTCGGTCATGCGTCCCGGGGAGTGGTCAGAGGGGCTTCGCCTCGTCGATGAGCATGACGGGAATCCCGTCTTCGACGGCGTAGACAAGCGCGCAGGCGTGGCAGACGAGAGCCTCGGAGGGCTCCGTGCGGTATTCGAGATCACCCTTGCACTTGGGGCAGACGAGGATCTCAAGGAGTTCGGGTGCGAGGCTCATGGCACATGGGGTTGGAGGGTGACGGGTTCAGGGCGCCGACGGGTCGTCGGGAAATCCGAGCCGGGACAGCGCGACGGCGTTCCGCCGCCAGTTCGGGAGCACCTTGACCCAGCAATCGAGGTAGACCGGTCCGCCGAGCAATGCCTCGAGGCGCGCACGCGCGCGCGAGCCGATGGCCTTGATGGTCCGGCCCCCCTGCCCGATGATCATCCCCTTCTGGCTCTCCCGCTCCACCAGCAGCGTCACCCGAATGTACACCGGCGAGGAGTTCTCGCGAAACTCCTCGACCTCGGCGGTGAAGGCGTAGGGGAGCTCGTCCTCCAGCAGCTCGAAGGCCGCTTCGCGCAGATACTCGACCACGAAGAACCGCAGCGGCTGGGTGCCGATGTCCTCGGGATCGAACTCGAATTCCCCTTCGGGGAGGAGGGCCTCGATGCGGGCGAGCAGTTCCGCGATGCCCTCCCCTGTCTCAGCGGAGACCAGGGTGGCGTCGGCGCCGAGGGCCGCTCGGGCCTTGGGGGCGACGAGGTCGGCCTTGGTGTAGACCGTGAGGACAGGGGCTCGGGGGGGGGCCTCCAGGCCGGCGAGGGAGGCGAAGGGGGGCGCGACGCCGGCGGGGGCCGGGTGGAGGTAGACGATGGCGTGGGAGCGGGCGAGCTGCTCGAGCGCGGCGTGCCGCATCCGGGCCTGCATCATGTACCGGGGTTCGAGGAGGCCGGGCAGGTCGTGGAAGACGTACTGGGTGTCCCCCTCGGTCCGGAGCCCAACGGTGGGGAGCCGGGTGGCCTGGGGCTTGGGGGAGACGATGGCGAGGTGCTCTCCCACCAGGGCGTTGAGGAGGGAGGACTTCCCGACGTTGGGAACGCCGGCGAGGGCGACGTGTCCGGTCTTGGGCATGGAGGAAAGGTAGTGCCTTTCGTCAGCGAGACAGCGGAGCCGCGGGGCTGCGGGGCTGCGGGCCCGGATGGGGGGGGGAACGCACAACGCCCGGACTCGCAGGAGCCCGGGCGCTGTGAAAGGGATGGCTGGCGACGGTCTACTCTCCCAGGCCCTCTCGAGCCAAGTACCATCGACGCTACAGGGCTTAACTGCCGTGTTCGGAATGGGAACGGGTGTGGCCCCTGCGCGCTAGTCGTCAGCCAATCTGAGGGCTCCCGGCGTGCCGGGAGCCAGCAACTTGGCAATTGAGTGATGGATGTGTTTGTCATGCGGGAAACAACTTGGAGAGATCAAACTGCACGGGCGATTAGTAGCGCTCGACTGAAGGCCTCGCGGCCCGTACATCTGCGCCCTATCAACCTGGTAGTCTCCCAGGGCCCTTCAGGGATCTTAAGATCCAGGAGTGTTCATCTTGGGAAGAGTTTCCCACTTAGATGCTTTCAGCGGTTATCTCCGCGCGACATCGCTACCGGGCGCTGCCCCTGGCGGAACAGCCCGTACACGAGCGGTCGCTTCGTCTCGGTCCTCTCGTACTAGAGACGACGTCCCTCAACACTCCCACGCCCACGACGGATACAGACCGAACTGTCTCACGACGTTC